>CAVSFR010000010.1:0-354475 GCA_963727215.1 uncultured Actinomycetota bacterium | reverse complement strand
CTTGCGAAACTGCTCGGCCGGGACGGAAACTACGGCTGGACTGCGTTTGGACCCACCAACGTGGCTATTCACCGAGTGTCGGTTGCGGCTGAGCTCGGCGACCCCGGCGAAGCTCTTGCAGCTGCTGCACTAGTACATCTGGACGATCTTCCGAATGGGTTGACCGGACGGCGAGCGCAGTTGCACGTCGAGCTGGCCTGGGCCAACGCGCAGGGTAAGCGTGACTCGGAGGCGACGTTGCACTTGCTGGAAGCCGAGAAGATCGCCCCGCAACTGCTTCGGTACAACCCGCTGGTGCGGGAACATATCAGGGAGATGTTGGCTCGCTCCAAGGGCAGCACCACCATGCTTCACGACCTCGCCGTTCGCGCCGGCGTTCTCGACTAGTCGTGCACGAGCGACGACTTGAATTGGTGGTCTGTGCGGCACCCCTGGCTCGTCGGGCCCACGATCTCGCCGCACATCTGACGGCATCTGGCTGGGCCGTCACCGCCACCACCTCGCTGAACGCGATCAGTTGGGTAGACGCAAACGCCCTCGCAGCCGTGAGCACGGCAACAGAGAACCGCTCACCTGGTAAACCGCGTCCTCGACCTGCGTCAGCCGTCGTTCTCGCGCCTGCCACCTTCAACACGTTGAACAAGCTGCGAGGTGGGATCTCAGACACTCCGGCGCTTGGCGTGCTCAACGATGCGATCGGTCAGCAGCTCCCGCTCTTAGTCATTCCGATGGTCAGTGAGCGTCTAGTCGACCATCCGGCGTGGGCGGAGACGGTCACATGGCTAAGCCACCTCAATGTGACGTTCCTTGACCCGTCGACCGGTAGAACCGGTGCGATCGAACCCCTCCGCTCCGGCACTGGCGAAGAAGTCACTACCCGGTTCAGCCCGGCTTGGGTTACTGGTTGGGCGAACGCTCTGCCGGCACCAGCTCGCTAGCCCGGCGACGCCCCTACCCGCACTTTCGTGCGGGTAGTACCGGCGTGCGGGGTCTTGCTGTAGTTCCTGCCAAAGGTTGGTTCAGCGCAAATTGCGCGACCGATCAGGAGGTGTGGCATGGCGATGCAGGGTGGTTTCAGGGTGGCGTGCGGGGATCTGTTCCCGCACGGGCTGGGGTGGTGGGGGCGGTGTCGGCCTCGGCTGACTTCGATGCGTCGACGAGGGAGAATCGGGTGCAGGCGCGGGACAAGGAGTCGGGTCTGCCGCTGTGGCAGGTCGATGTCATGGACTTCGACCCGGAGGCGCGGGAGCGGACGTTCCGGGTGAAGATCGCCGCACCGGTGCAGCCGGTCCCGCCCGAGGCGGTGGAGGGGGTGCCGGTCCGGCCGGTGGTCCTGGAGGGGCTGACGGTCATGCCGTGGCTGGACGACCGGGGTGCTCGGCCGCGGATCGCCTACAGCTTGAAGGCGACCGGTCTTGCTGCGCCGAAGCGGCTCTCTGATTCCGGCAAGGCGGCCTGAGGTGTCGTCTGAGGTGCTGGTCGGGCTGCGTCGTTGGTCGGCGGGATCGGCGACGGACGCGGCGGCGGTTGAGCTGCTGGCCTTGGTGGCGGACGGTCGGCTGATCCAGCGGTCGTGTCCGTGGGTGCAGGCGTGTGGCCGGCTCGGGTGGTTCTGCCTGGACGCTGGGCCGCTGACCCAGCTGCAGGGCCGGCTCCGCGGGGCCGATCGGCATCTGGTGGCGCTGGTGGTCGCTCTCCTCACGAACAAGCCGGTCAGCAAGGCCGGCCGGGCTGGCGTGGAGGCTGCAGCGTGAGCGTTGTGGGGGCGGCGATCATCCTCGGGTTGATCGTGGCGGCGTTGGTGAAGATGAAGACGGCGCGGCCGGTCGTGGTGGTCGTGTGTGTGCTGTTCGGCCTCGTGGTCGGCGCGACGCCGATCGGCGACGGACTTTACGCGGGTGTGGCGGCGGTCGGCGCGTGGTTGTCCGACGCGGTGACGGGCCTCTGATGGCCGGCTTATCGTCGGCACGCTCGGACCAGCCAGTTCAGCTGCGCACTCCGGCCGTCCGTGTCAGCGCCGGGGTGGTGGCGTCGGGCTGGCTGCTGCGCCGGCTGTGGCGGTTGGTGGTGGTCATCGCGGCGACGCCGGCCGCGATCGGCGGCCTGGTCCTCGTCGTGGTCGGGGTGCTGTTGTGGTCGGTGTCGCCGCTGCTCCTGCTGGGGACGGTCGCTGTCCTCGTAGCACTGGTGGTCGGCTGTCGGCTCATCTGGCCCGAGCGGTGGCTGGCATCGTTGCGGCTGCCGCTTCGCAGCTGGTGGCGGGGCTGGTTCATCTACCGACACCGGTGGGCGGCGGCGATGGACACCGCCGGTCTGACCACGAGCTGGCGCGGCACTTTGTGGAACCCGACCGTCCTCACTGTGACGAGCACGCTGTCGGTGGATCGGGTGCGGGTGCGGATGCTGCCCGGTCAGACGGTTGAGGACTACGCCGCCGTCAGCGACCGGCTCGCTCAGACGTTTGGCGCGACCGCTGTCCGCGTCCGTTCGGTGCCGCAGCGCCCGCATCACGTCGAGATGGGCTTGCTCACCGTGGATCCGCTCATCAAGGTGGTTGAGCCGCTGCCGGTCGAGGACCAGGTCCTCACCGCAGGACTGCCGTTGGCGCTCGCAGAAGACGGGCGGACGTGGCGGCTGCAGCTGGTCGGGTCCCACGTCCTCGTCGTCGGCGCCACCGGGGCAGGGAAGGGATCGGTGATCTGGTCGCTCCTGCTGCACCTAGCCCCGCTCATCCGGTCCGGGCTGGTCAGCGTGTGGGCGGTTGACCCGAAGGGCGGAATGGAACTCGCAGGCGGGCGGTCGCTGTTCGCTCGTTTTGCACACGGCGACTCCGATGCTGCCGCCGGCTACGAGTCGACCTTCGCTGAGGTGCTCGAGGACGCGGTTGCGGTGATGCGCCGCCGACAGGACCGGCTCCGGGGTGTCACCCGCCTCCACGAACCGTCTACCAGCGAGCCGCTGGTGGTCCTGGTTGTTGACGAGCTGGCGGCACTGACCGGCTGGGTGACCGACCGGACCGCGAAAAAGCGCATCGAAGCCGCCCTCGGTCTGCTCCTTTCGCAGGGCCGGGCGGTCGGGGTCGTCGTCGTCGGGGCGGTGCAGGACCCGCGCAAGGACGTCCTGCCAATGCGGGACCTGTTCCCCACCCGGATCGCGCTGCGGCTCAACGAAGCCGAACAGGTCAACCTCGTCCTCGGGCCTGGTGCCCGCAACCGCGGCGCCCACGCCGATCTCATCCCTGACACCCTCCCCGGGGTCGGCTACGTCACCGTCGACGGCACCGCCGAACCCGTCCGGGTCCGGTTCTCCCACGTCACCGACCGAGACATCGCGCAGCTGGTCGCCGCGCCCCAGCAGCTGGTGCCCGGAGGTTCGGCATGACGTCGGTCCTCGACGGCCCCGTCATCACCGCCGACATGGCCCGCGAGCTCGCCCTCTCGCAGAAGGTCTGCATCCGACCACTGCTCCGCCGCGTCCACGACCGCCACAACGACACCGAGGACGTCGTCGCACTCCCCTGCGGGTCCACCCGCGAAGCGGTCTGCCCGCCCTGCGCACACAAGGCCCGAGTACTCCGGATGCAGCAGTGCACCGCAGGCTGGCACCGCACCGACGAACCCGAACATCGCCCCGCACCGCCACTCAACGACCAGTTCGAGGACGAGGACCAGGCCGACGACGACGCCGACCGCCGGGTCCGGTCCACACGCCGCCGCCAGGATGCCCCCGACCTGCCGCGGGTGCCGCAGGAGGACCGCACCGTCGGCCGCGTGTTCGCCACCCCCGACGGACGGGAGTACCGGCCCAGCATGTTCCTGACCCTGACCATGCCGTCCTACGGGGCTGTCACCTCGGCCGGTGTCCCCGCCGACTCGTCGAAATACAACTACCGACGGCAGGCGCTTGATGCGCTGCACTTCGCCCGGCTGGTCGACCGCTTCTGGCAGAACCTCCGACGGGCAGCCGGCTACAAGGTGCAGTATTTCGGTGCCGTCGAACCTCAAGGCCGCCTCGTGCCGCACCTGCACGCGGCCCTTCGCGGCGCGATCCCGAGGGCGACGATTCGGGAAGTGGTCGCGGCGACCTATCTGCAGCTGTGGTGGCCCTCATTCGACCGGCCCGTCTACGTCCGCCGAACCCCCGTCTGGGACGGCGAGTCCTACATCGACGCCGACACCGGGGAGGTGCTGCCCTCCTGGGACGAGGCTCTCGACCAGCTGGTCGCTGACCCGGAGGCCAGGCCGGCACACGTGATGCGGTTCGGCCGACAGGTCGATATGGCCGGAATCATCGCGCCGTCGGAGGACGCAGATCGGGCCGTCCGCTACCTGACGAAGTACCTAACTAAAGCGGTCGCTGACGCCCACATCGACCCCGACACCGAGCCGGACCCAGCCGTTGATGCGCACGTCGACCGTCTCCACGTGGAGCTGCGCTACCTCCCTTGCTCGGAACGGTGCGCCAACTGGCTGCGCTACGGCATCCAGCCCGACCGGGCTGGCCCCGGCCTGCAGCCAGGTCGGTGCCCGTCAAAGGCACACGACCGCGAACACCTCGGCCTTGGCGGGCGCCGCGTTCTCGTCTCGCGGCAGTGGTCCGGCAAGCGGCTGGCTGAGCACAAGGCAGACCGGGCGACGGTCGTCCGGGAGGCTCTCCTGGCCGCCGGGTTAGTCGCCCCTGAGACCGAACGGCTTGCCACCACGGTCATCCTGGCCGATGGATCGCCGCGATTCGTCTGGACCGACACTCGGCCCGACGCCCGCACCTACGCCCGTGTCCTCCTCGCCTCGATCGCCGAACGACAGAGGTGGCGGCAGCAGTACGAAACCGCGAGAGCAGCCGGCTCCTCTGTGGACAGACGTCCGGCAACTACTCCCCCGCGCGACCCCGGCTGAGCGACCACGCTGCTCGGGCTCCCCAATAGCCGCCGATCTTCTGGTCTCCGGTCCGGTCGTCAAGGGTGAGCGCAGCGAATCCGCAGGACCCGAAGGGCCCTTGACGGCCGGACCGGAGACCAGACACTCACCCGTCGGGGAGACCGAGCCCCGATCCCGAGCACTGATGCAGGAGGACTGTGATGGACCGATTGCTGAGCGTCGCTGATGCGGCTGCGGCCCTGGGCACGACTGATCGTTTTCCGCGACGACTCATCGCTGAGCGACGGATTCGCTTTGTCCGGGTCGGCCGGCATGTGCGGATACCGCTCTCGGCCCTGGAGGAGTTTGTCGCGGCGGCCACGGTCGAGCCGCTGGTGCTGAGGAGTCGACGGTGAGCCGGGGACGCCCGTTCGGGTCACTGCGAGTGCTGCCGTCGGGACGAATCCAGGCGCGCTACATCGGCGGTGACGGCCTGCGGCACACCGCTCCGATGACGTTCGGTACACGGACCGAGGCGCGTCGGTGGCTGTCGATGGTGGAGTCCGACCTCGCTCGCGGGACATGGGAGGACACATCCGACGGCGAGCAGTTGGCGTTCTACGCTGCGCGGTGGATTGCCGAGCGGCCCGGGCTCTCGGAACGCTCTGTCCTGTTGTACCAAGGGCTATTGCGGCTTCATATCGCACCAGGTCTGGGGAAGGTGGGAGTGCGCAGGATCACGCCTGCGTTGGTGCGGTCTTGGCGCCGGGGCCTCTTGGACGACGGCGTCGGGCCGAGCACGGTGTCGAAGGCGTACCGGCTGCTGCGCTCGGTGTTGAACACAGCCGCAGACGACGAGCTGATCCGACGGAACCCGTGCCGGATCAAGGGCGCTGGGGTCGAGCACCCGGCCGAGCGTCCGGTACTGACGCTTGAGGAGGTCATGCGGCTCGCGGAGGCAATCGAGCCTCGATACCGGTTGCTGGTCCTACTTGCGGTCTTCGGATCGCTGCGGTGGGGCGAGCTGGTGGGGCTGCGGCAGTCGGACTTCGACCTGGACCTGGGTCTTGTAAAGGTTGAACGGTCGATCTCGCTGGTGGGCGCTCGTCAGGTGGTCAAGCGGCCGAAGACGGCGGCCGGCGTGCGGACGGTAGCGCTGCCGATGTGGCTGCTGCCGCAGTTGAGGCAGCACTTTCAAGTCTTTTCCGAGGGCGAGGGCGAGAGACGGGTGTTCGTGGGCCCGTACGGCGGAACGCCGGCCCGACCGAACTTCTCGCCAATTTGGGCGCGAGCGCTCCGTGCTGCTGGTCTTGCCGGAGTCCACCTCCACGATCTGCGCCACACGGGCAACCACTTCGCAGCGACGTCGGGGGCTAGCACACGCGAGTTGATGGGTCGGATGGGTCACGTCAGCGTCGATGCGGCCTTGGTTTATCAGCACGCGACGGCGGCTCGGGATCGCGCGATCGCGGATGCGCTCGACGCCATGCTGGCGGGCTCGGGAGGCTGCCGACCGGGACCCTCGGGGCACGTTGGGGGCACGGGCTGAGCAATCTGAGAGGCGTTCGATTGGCGCTCCCCTAGCGACCGTGAGGGTGGCTAGGGGTTTGGTCGTGGAGCGGACGACGGGAATCGAACCCGCATTCTCAGCTTGGGAAGCTGATGTACTGCCATTGTACGACGTCCGCGTGCGGCGAACCGCGACCCGAAGTGTAGCCCACGGAGCACCCCGACCGGCCCGCGCGAGTTTCGGCCAGGTGCCTCAGGGTTGCCCCTGAGGACACCCCCCGGACCCCGGAACCAGCCCGCTCCCTCTCGTCAGGGCCGGGCGGCGGGCCTAGCGTGAGGCCATGACCGACAGCAGTTTCGAACCCACCGGCGTAGGACCTGTGGCGGGGGGTCACCTGCGTGCCTCCGACCGCGACCGCGACCAGGTCTCGACCGTCCTCAGCACCGCGTACGCGGAGGGCCGACTGAGCCTGGAGGAGCACGACGAACGGCTGGACGCCCTGCTCAGGGCCAAGACGTTCGACGACCTCGTCGGGCTGACGAGCGATCTGGTCGGCCCGGCGACACCGACGACAACCCCGGCCGTCGGGCCGAGAGTCGACACCGTGGCCGCGAGCGAGGAGACCGACCTGATGGTTGCGATCTTCTCCGGCGTCGAGCGCAAGGGCACGTGGCGGGTGCGCCGCAAGATCGAGTCGTACGCAGTCTTCGGCGGCATCGACCTCGACATGCGTGAGGCGACGTTCGAGAGCGCGGTCACCGAGATCAGCGGCTTCTGGTGCTTCGGCGGTCTCGATGTCAAGGTGCCGGCCGGCATGGAGGTCCGCGACCAGACCATGGGCATCTTCGGCGGCAGCGACGTCAAGAACGTCGGCGACCCCATTTCAGGGGCGCCGGTGCTGGTGATCAAGGGGATGGCGATCTTCGGCGGCGTCGCCGTCAAGGGCCCGCGCCAGCCCAAGAGGCGGGGCGCCTCGGCGCTGGGTCACCGCTCGTCCGGTTGTGGCGGGCACCGCGGTCGCTGAGACCGTCAGGGCGGAGCCGTAGCCTGGAGGCGTCATGGACGACCTCTTCGCGCCACCTGCCTACGAGTGGCGACGCCTCTCTCCCCGCTACCGGTCGCTGCGCCGGCTGACCACCGTGCTGGTGGCGCCCATCATGCTGACCATCCCGGCCCTGGTCGTCGGGTGGGTTTTCGGTCTGTGGTGGGTGGCCGCGCTGATCTGGGCCCTCGCCGCCGTGATCGTCGGCATCCGGCTCAGCCTCGTCGAGCGCACCTGGCGCAGCTGGGGCTACGTCGAACGTGACGACGACCTCTACCTCACCCACGGCGTCCTCTACCGGACCCTGGTCGCCGTCCCGTACGGGCGGATGCAGCTGGTCGAGGTGGGGTCGGGCCCGCTGGAGCGTGCCTTCGGGCTGGCCAGCGTGACCCTGAAGACGGCCAGCCCCGACACCAACGCCACCATCCCAGGCCTGCCACCCGAGGAGGCCGCCCGCCTCCGCGACCGCTTGACCGAGCGGGGCGAGGCCCAGGCCTCCGGGCTATGACCCTGTCGCCTCCGCCGCCCACGTCCCCACCACCCACGGAGCTGGCCCCGGCGGTCGCCGGTGCACCCGCGGTCAAGAAGACCGAGCGGCCCCACCCGCTCAGCCCGTTCATCCGCGGCTGGATCGTGTTCGTGGCCCTGATCCTCAGCTTCTCGCGCGAACTGATCCCCAACGGGGACGACGACCGCTTCTCGCCGAGCGACCTGGTCCGGTTCCTGCCTTACCTCGCGGGCTTTCTCCTGCTGGCGGCCACGATCGGCCTGGTCAGCTGGTACTTCACCCGCTTCGTCATCGACGCCGACGAGCTCCGGCTCGAGACCGGGGCCGTCTTCAAGAGCTCGAAGCGGGTGCCGTTCGACCGGCTGCAGTCGGTGGACATCATCCAGCCGTTCGCCGCCCGACTGTTCGGTCTGGCGGAGCTGCGGCTCGAGGTGGGTGCCGGCGACAGCTCACTGCGGCTCCGCTACCTGAGCCGCGCCCGCGCCACCCGGCTGCGCGAGTACCTGCTGGCCCGCGCTTCCGGCCGCCGGCACGAGCTGGACGACCCTGACCTCAACCAGCCGGCCAGCGCGTTCACCGACCGCGGCGCCGACGACCGTCCCCTGGTCACGATCTCGCCGCGCCGGCTGGTGCTCAGCTTTCTGGTCTCGACCGAGTGGCTCGTCTCGGCCGGTCTGACCGTGACACTGCTCGTCGTCGCGTCGATCTTCGACGTCGTCGCTTACGCCGTGCCGGGGCTGATTCCGCTGGTGATCAGCGCGGTGTCGGTGGTCGGCCGCCGCATCTTCCAGATGTACGGGTTCACCCTGTCGGCGTCCCCCCGCGGGCTGCGGGTCACCCGCGGCCTGACCAACCTGACCAGCCAGTCCGTTCCGGTCGACCGCATCCAGGGTGTCAAGGTCAGCCAGCCCCTGCTCTGGAAGCCGTTCGGCTGGCACCGGGTCGACGTCGACATCGTCGGCTACGCCAGCGGCGACAGCGAGAACAACGAGCGCGGCGCCACTGGCGTGCTGCTGCCGGTGGCGACGGCCGCCGAGGTCTCCCTGGCCCTGGATCAGGTGCTGCCCAGCGTCGACCTGGCCGCCATCGAGCTGCGCCCGGTGCCGCGCCGGGCCCGCTGGATCCGCTGGTTCGACTGGTGGACGCTGCGCTACGGCTGGGACGAGCACGCGCTGGTCACCGAGCACGGCTGGCTGACCCACGTCCGCGACGTCCTGCCACACGCCAAGACCCAGTCCGTCCGGATCGAGCAGGGCCCGCTGCAGCGACGGCTACACCTTGCCGACGTGCACGGCGACACCCCGCGCGGTCCCGTCAACGTGGTCGCCCACCACCTCGACGCCGCCGACGCACGCGAGTTGGCCATGGGCCAGCTCGACCGCGCTCGAGCCGCCCGCAAGGCCGACCAGGAACGCCGCACGCGGGAGGCCGCGACGCCGCCGGGTGAGGCACAGGTGCTGCGCTCCTTCTCGATCGACCGCAGCCAGCTGCTCGGCGCCGGCTCGGAGAGCGAGGTCTTCGCCCTGCCGGACGGGCAGCACGTGCTGCGGCTCTACCGCAGCGGGCACGAGGCGCCGGCGGCGGTCGCGGCGCAGCTGCAGGACCTGTACGGGCGGTGGCGTGGGGTCGACGTCGGCATCGAGGTGCCCCAGGTGGTGGAGGTCGGCCAGCGGGCCGGGCGCCACTTCACGGTCGACCGCCGCTTCTCGGGCCGCAACTTCTCCGGCTGGCTGGCGGGCGCATCTCCGGAGCAGCGGCGGCCGGCGTTGGCCACCTACCTGGACGCGGCAACCGCGGTCTCGCGGCTGCCGATGCCAATGGAGGGCTTCGCCCGGCTGGTCGGGCCGGAGGGGCCCCGGCCTTATGGGAGCCTGGCCGAGCTGGCCAACGCCATGCTCG
The DNA here is from genome assembly GCA_963727215.1 of uncultured Actinomycetota bacterium. Taxonomy (GTDB): domain Bacteria; phylum Actinomycetota; class Actinomycetes; order Propionibacteriales; family Propionibacteriaceae; genus Microlunatus. The sequence continues at coordinate 344,660 of CAVSFR010000010.1, read as the reverse complement.
CCGGACCGATGGCCCGCAGCAGCGAGGTCCTGCAGCGCGACCTGCCCGACGTCGCCCAGATCTGGGACCGCCTGCAGGCCGACCTGCTCGAGCGCCAGGTCGCCCCCGTGGTCGTGCACGGCGACATCTGCCCACCCAACGCTCACGTCAGCCTCGGCCCGGCCGGCCCGGTGGTCACGGGTCTCGGCGACTTCAGCCCCCACACCATGCAGGCCGACCCGCTGATGGACCTGAGCCTGGCGGTCGCCTGCATCGAGCTCGAGCCCTACCCCGAGGCGACCGACGACGCGGCCTGGCTGGAGCGCCTCGTCCTCGAACGCTACGGGGGTCTGCCGCTGGCGGCCGGTGAGCTGGCCCGCTGGCTGGGCGTCTACCGACGGTTCTACGGCTTCTACTTCTCCGACAGCTGCCTCGACCAGCCCGAGCTCTACGCCTGGTGCCTGCGGCAGCTGCGCCGCTGAGGAGCGGTCAGCACGGCGCCAGTGCGCCAGCCACCGCCCTCCCAGCGGGAGTTGGTTGTCGCTAGGCTCCTGCCATGACTGACCAACCCGTGCACAGCAGTCCCGTCCTCGGCATCGACATCGGCGGAAGCGGCATCAAGGGAGCACCGGTCGACCTCACGACAGGCGAGTTCGTGGGCAAGCGACTTCGGATCGCCACCCCGGTGAAGTCGACGCCCGAGAACGTGGCGAAGGTGGTCGGCGACATCGTCGAGCACTTCGCCGACGCCATCGACCCGGAGGGCCCGATCGGGGTCACCATCCCCGCAGTCGTCACGCACGGTCGGACGCGCTCCGCGGCCAACATCGACAAGTCCTGGATCGACGCCGAGGCGGAGAAGATCTTCGAGGACCATCTGGGCCGCGACATCTACCTGGTCAACGACGCCGACGCCGCCGGAGTGGCCGAGGTGCACTACGGCGCCGCCAAGGACCACCCCGGCCTGGTGCTGCTGACCACCCTGGGCACCGGCATCGGCTCAGCGCTGGTCTACCGCGGGGTCCTGGTCCCCAACACCGAGTTCGGCCACCTGGAGATCGACGGCCACGACGCCGAGTCCCGGGCCGCCTCGAGCATCAAGGACAAGGAAGGGCTGTCGTACAGCCAGTGGGCCAAGCGCCTGCAGCGCTACTACGAGACGGTCGAGGCCCTGCTGTGGCCGGACCTGATCGTGATCGGCGGCGGCGTGAGCAAGGACTCGGACAAGTTCTTGTCCAAGATCAGCGTGCACGCTGAGCTGGTGCCGGCCAAGCTGCTGAACACCGCTGGCATCGTTGGAGCCGCGTGGCTCGCGAATGACCGTCGGCTGCACCCGGACCTGCTCAAGTAGCCCCTCACATCCGTTCGAGGGCCTCGATGCCGAGCAGGTCGAGGCCCCTGGCGAGCACCTTCTTGGTCGCCGCACAGAGGGCGAGCCGTGAGTTGCGCACCTCACCGGAGGACTTGAGCACCGGGCACTCCTCGTAGAAGGTCGACAGGCCGCTGGCCAGGTCGTAGAGGTAGGTGCACAGCTTGTGCGGCTGCAGGGTGTCAGCCACCTCGGCGACCACCTCGCCGAAGCGGGACAGCAGCAGCGCCAGCTGCTGCTCGGCCGGCTCGTCGAGCACGGTCACCCGGGTCTGTGCGGCCAGCCCGTCGGCCTCGGCACGACGTAGCACCTGAGCCATCCGCGCGTGGGCGTACTGCAGGTACGGGCCGGTGTTCCCGGTGGTCTGGACCATCCGGTCGACGTCGAAGACGTAGTCCTTGTTGAGCCCGGTGGACAGGTCGGCGTACTTGATCGCGGCCAGGGCGACCGGCGGCGAGGCCATGGCCTCCGCGGCGTCCAGCAGGCTGGTCAGCGGTACGGCTGTCCCCTCGCGGGTCTTGAACGGCTTGCCGTCGGGCCCCAGCACCATGCCGTAACCGACGTGCTCGGCCGAGATCTCCGCGGGCAGGTAGCCGGCCTTGCGGCACACGGCGAACACCTGGGCGAAGTGGTCGCTCTGGCGGGCATCGGTGACGTAGACCAGCCGGTTGGCGTGCAGGTGGCGTACCCGGTGCCGGATGGCTGCGAGGTCGGTCGCGGAGTAGCCGAAGCCACCGTCGCGCTTGCGCACGATCATCGGCGCGTTGAAGCCGTCGACGAAGACACAGAGCGCGCCGTCGTCGATCACGGCGGCGCCAGTGCTCTCGAGCTCCTCGGCCACGACGGCCAGGTCGTCGTTGTACATCGACTCGCCGGCGAGGTCGTCGTCGGTCAGCAGCACCCCGAGCCGGGAGTAGGCCGCGTTGAAGCCGACGAGTGAGGACTCGATCAGCTGCCGCCAGACCGAACGCGTCTCCAGGTCGCCGGCCTGCAGCGCGACCACCCGTCGCCGCGCCGCGACCGCGAACTCCTCATCACCTTTGAAGTGGGTCGAGGCCCGCTGATAGAGCTCAGCCATCGCCGGCAGGTCGAGGTCGTCGGGGTTCACGCCCTCGTCCAGGATCTGCTCGACCAGCATGCCGAACTGGGTGCCCCAGTCGCCGATGTGGTTCTGCGGGATGACCCGGTGCCCGACCGCGGTCAGCACCCGGTTGAAGCAGTCGCCGATGATCGTCGTCCGCAGGTGACCGACGTGCATCTGCTTGGCCACGTTGGGCGCGGAGTAGTCGATGACCACCACCTTCGACTGCTTGGCGACGGCGATGCCCGTCGCGGGGTCGGCGAGCTGGTCGGTGACCCACGCGGCCAGCACCGACGACTTGAGCCGCAGGTTGAGGAAGCCGGGGCCGGCGATCTCCGGCGGCTCGCACAGGTCGCCGAGGTCGAGACGCTCGACGATCGAGGCGGCCACCTCGCGCGGCGGACGGCCCTCGCTCTTGGCCAGGCGCAGAGCCACGTTCGACTGGAAATGGCCGAACTGGGGCTTGGTGGCCGGCCGCAGCTCGGGGTCGATACCGGCGACGGCCTCGATCCGGGAGCTCAGCAGAGACGGTAGAGAGGGCACGAAGAGGAAGTATCCCACTTCTCCGACGACTGGCAGGATGAGCCGGTGCCCCAGCCCCGGCAACCCTTCCTGCACGACCTGGTCACGGTGTTCGCCGCCCCCACCCAGGCGCTGTCAGCGCCGAGCGGCGAAATCGACGCCACGGCCCTTCGGCTCGGAGGCGGGCCCAGCGCCGAAGGCGTCCTGCACGCCGACGTCCGGGTGCTCAGCCGCGCCACGGTGACCGTCGACGGCGGTCCGGGTGAGCACATCGCCACCCGGGTGAGCGGTCGCGAAGCGACCTTCACCTGGCTGCTGCGGCACGTCGGGGCGGGCCTCGGAGACGCACCCGATCCGCAGGTGCGGCTGGACCGGATCCGTCGGGTCGAGCCCGGCTCCGTCGAGGAGCGGCTGCAGCTGGGCTCGGTACTGAGCGTGCCCGTGACGGTCGACGTGGAGCTGACCGTCGCCGCCGACCTCGCGGGCGTCGAGTCGATCAAGACGGGGCAGCGATCTGCGCCGCGGGCCTTCCCCGCGGACCCCCAGGGGACGGTGCTGACCTGGGGAGACGGTGCATCGACCGCGACGCTGACGACCACCGGGGCCGAGCTGGTACTGGCCGCGGACCGGACAACCGCCACGGCGCGCTGGCGGGTGTCCCTACCGGCGCACGGGCAGGTCGACGTGGGTTGGTCGTTGGCCCTGGCCGACACGGGCGCCGCCGTGGTGGCCGCAGCGTCGGCGCCTCAGGTCGGGTTCGAGCGGCTGCTGGCGCCCGAGGTGGATCAGCGCCTCCGCCCCTGGCTCGAGCGGTCGCTGGCCGACCTGGACAGTCTGCGGATGGCGCGGCCCGAGGCCCCCGACGACGTGTTCTTCGCGGCCGGTGCGCCCTGGTACCTCACCCTGTTCGGCCGGGACAGCATCTGGGCGGCGCGGATGGTGCTGCCGCTCGACCTCGCGCCGGCTCGGGGCACGCTGCGGACGCTGGCCGCGCTGCAGGGGTCACGAACCGTCGCCGAGCTCGCCGAGCAGCCCGGCAAGATCATGCACGAGCTACGCCGGTCCGCGTTCGCCCTGGGCACGATGAGGCTGCCGCCCCTCTACTACGGCACGATCGACGCCACCCCCCTGTGGGTCTGCCTGCTGCACGACGCCTGGCAGGCCGGGCTGCCAGAAGCCGACGCCGCCGCGCTGCTGCCGCACCTCGAACGGGCGCTGACCTGGCTGACGGAGTCCTTCGACGCGGACGGTGACGGCTTCGGGGAGTACCTCGACGCCACCGGCCACGGGCTGGCCAACCAGGGCTGGAAAGACTCCGCGGACTCCGTCCGGTTCGCCGACGGCACCGTCGCCGAGGGCCCGGTGGCCCTGTGTGAGGTGCAGGGCTACGCCCACGAGGCGGCGGTCTCCGGCGCCGACCTGCTCGACGCGTACGGCCGGCCCGGCGGCGAGGAGCTGCGGGCGTGGGCGGCCGCGCTGGCCGTGAGGTTCCGGGCGTCCTTCTGGTGCGGGACCGGCGAGGACCGCTACCCGGCCCTGGCCCTGGACGGGGCGAAGCGCCGCGTCGACTCCCTGACCAGCAACATCGGGCACCTGCTGGGCACCGGCCTGCTGAACGCCGAGGAAGAGCGCCTGGTCGCGCGACGGGTCTCGGGCGCGGCTCTGGACTCCGGTCTCGGGCTCCGCACGATGGCCGCCACCGATCGCGGCTACTCCCCGCTCAGCTACCACTGCGGCTCGGTCTGGCCGCACGACACCGCGATCGTCGTGTCCGGTCTGCTCCGCGCCGGTCTGACCGAGTACGCCGACGGGCTGGTCGAAGGCCTGCTGCGGGCCTCCGTCGCCTTCGACCAGCGGCTGCCCGAGCTGTGGAGCGGCGAAGGCGAACCTGTCCCCTACCCGGCCAGCTGTCGTCCGCAAGCCTGGTCGGCCGCCGCTGCCGTGGTCGTGGCTGCGGCCCTCAGATGAGCGGCGTCGACCTCGTCGCGGCGGTCAGCAGGGAGCGGGTGCTCGTGCTGGACGGCGTTTCCGGACCGGCCCTACCGGCGGTCGCGGGCGGCGACGGCTGGCCGGACACGCCGCTGGTGATCCGTACGGTCGGCGTCGCCGCCGCGACCGTGCTCGCCCCCGCCGCCCGGCTGGGCAGCGAGCCCACGACAACGGTGCACCTGCTGGGCCTGGCGCCGGGATGCGAGCCGTGGCTGGACGACGCCGGCTGGCTCGACCTGGCCGACCTCGACCGACTCGCGCACCCATCGGGGGTGGCGGCCGCGATCCGTACCGGGCTGGGTGAATACTCGGGAGAGGCGCCGTGGCCGAGGGGACGGCCGGACTGGTATCGGCCCGGCTGGCAGGCGGAGGTCGAGTGGTGGGTGGACGAGCAGCTGCCCGCCCTCGGGCTGGCGCGCACCGGCAAGAGCGAGTCGGTCAAGATCTGGAGCCTGTCCGCTGTGCTCCGGATACCCGTTGCGTCTGGCGAGGGCGCGACGTCGGTGTTCGTCAAGGCGACCTGCCCACACTTCCGCGCCGAGCCGGCGATCACTCGGCTGATGGCGTCGCTCGCCCCGGAGGTGGTATCGGAGGTGCTGGCCACCAACGACGCGCGGATCTGGACCTTGATGCGGCCGCTCACCGAGGGCGAGGTCGAAGGGCGGCCGGAGACCGCCCCGGCGGCCGCACGGGCGATGGCGCGACTGCAGCTGCAGCTGCTCGCAAGCAAGCAGGACCTGCTCGCCACCGGCGCTCCCGACCGGCGTCTCGTCCCTACCTTGGCTGCCTTCGAGCAGCTGGTCACGGACAGCATCGAGCTCCCCAAGCTGGATGGCCTCGAACGGCAGCAGGCAGTGATGCTGCTGCCGTGGGTGGCGTCCGAGTTCGACGCACTCGCCGCCATCGGGGTGCCGGACAGCATCGCGCACGGCGACCTCCACCTAGGCAATTACGTTGCGGACGCAGCCGATGTTCGGATCTTCGACTGGTCCGACGGCGCCCTGACGTGCCCCGTGTTCGACGCGGTGATGCTGGCGCAGAGCGCTGGCAGCGAGCATGAACAGGCCATCTTCGAGGCGTACGCCGAGGTCTGGGCGGGGTCCCTCCCTGAGCTGGACGTTGCCGCCGCGCTACGCCTCGCAGCCGTCCCGCACCTGGTCTACCTGGCTGTGTCGTTCGAGGGCATCTACCGCGGCCAGGAAGAGCAGGCGCGCTGGGAGATGGCCGGGATCTCCGTCCGCCTGCTGCGTCGGCTGATCGCGCGCTGGTCCGAAGCTGGCAGCCCCTCATGACCGGCGGTGACGACGTCCGTTTAGGGTGCAGCATGGCTGATCCCGTACGCCGCTACTACGCGGCTCTCGAGGCTCGCGACTGGGACGCGGTGGGGTCCCTGCTGGCCCCCGACTTCGTCTACGAGCTCCCACAGAGCCACGAACGCGTCCACGGTCGCGAGAACTACCTGCGCTTCAACCAGGACTACCCGGGTGAGTGGCATCTGGAGGTGGACCGCGTCATCGCTGACGGCGACCGTGAGGCCGCCGTCCGGCTGACGGTCACCTACGAGGGCGAGCCGATGGACAACCTGTCGCTGCTCACCTTCGACGATCAGCAGCGGATCACCCGGATGGTCGACTTCTGGCCCGAGCCGAGTGAGCGGCCGTCCGGTCGCCCGGACTACGTCGAACGCGACTGACAGCCTCAGGAACGGCGCGAGAGCTCAGGGAACGGTGCGTGCCGCTGGTGAGGGTGCAGGCTGGCAGCGCGGGCACCAGTAGCTGCGACGCTCCTGGCCGCTGGGACCGAACTCCTCGGTGAGCACCGGGGTGCCGCAACGCCGGCACGGCTGGCCTGGCCGTTCGAACACGTACCGGCTGCGACCGGCGCGCAGGTCGCCCGTGGTGGACTGCTCGGTCCGCCACCGGTTGGCGTAGAGCAGCAGCTGACCGCGCTGCAACAAACGCCGCAGGTTGGTCACCCGAGCGACCGGCGTCCGGGGGTGGAGCCCCTGCAGGAACAGCAGCTCGGAGCGGTAGAGCGTGCCGATCCCGGCCAGCAGCCGCTGGTCGAGCAGCGCCTCGCCGATGGTGCGTTCAGGCTGGGCGCTGACCCGCCGGACCGCCTCGTCCAGGTCCCAGTCCGGTCCGAGCAGGTCCGGACCGAGATGGCCGACGACGCTGTCCTCCTCGACGGTGGGCAGCAGCTCGACCACCGGCAGCCGGTAGCCGACCGCGTCGTGGTGGGCTGTGGCCAGCACGGCCCGGATCTGGAACTCCTGCCCGCCACTCCAGCGCCGGCCACGGTCGAAGATCCGCCAGGTCCCCTCCATCCGGAAGTGCGTGTGCAGCGTGTACCCGTTGTCGAACCGGAAGAGCTGGTGCTTGCCGCGGGACACGACCTCGCGAACGGTCGCCCCGGTCAGGTCGGTGGCAGCCAGGCTCGGCACTCGAAGTTCGCAGCGGGTCAGCTGCTGACCGCCGAGCGCCTCGTCGAGCCGTCGGCAGGACCGCCACACGGTGTCTCCTTCGGGCACCGGCCCATTCTGCTACCCCGGCGACCTCCCAACGCGCGGGCGCTCACCATCACCCACGTGCGGAAGGGCCGCCAGCTCGTGGTCGATGCCGTCGAGCTCCTCGACCGCGGACGGCAGCTGCTGCAGCTCACGCTCGGCCTCGGCGGGTGACGGCAATCGACGTGGTCAGGGTGCCCGGGGAGCTGGTCATGGCTCCATGCTGGGGCGCAGGACCGACAGTTCCCGGGTTGTCCACAGGGCTCGTACGCTGCCGGGATGCCGCGTAGTCTCCGCCTCCTGCTCACCCTCCTGCTCACGAGCGCCACCGGCGCGCTCGGCGCCGTGCTCGGCTCGGTGGCCTTTGTCCGGCGTGGCGCTGCGGGCCACCGGTACGCCGAGGCTGACGTGCCGTCCGCTCCGGTGGGGCTGGTGCTCGGCGCCCAGGTGTACCCGGACGGGACGCCGTCGTCGTTCCTGGCCGCCCGCCTCGAGCTGGGCCGCCGGCTGCTCGAGGCGGGGACTGTCCAGGTCCTGCTGCTCTCCGGCGATGCCAGTGCCCCCGAGTACGACGAACCGGTCGCGATGAGCGCCTACCTGGTGGCCGCCGGGGTGCCCGTCGAGCGGCTCGTCCTCGACGGCCACGGCTACGACACCTACGACTCCTGCGTGCGCGCGCGGGAGGTGTTCGGCCTGGAGCGGGTGGTCGTGGTGACGCAGACCTACCACCTGCCCCGAGCGGTGGCCACAGCGCGCGCAGTCGGGCTGGACGCGATCGGCGTCGGCGACGACACCGTCCGCCGGACCAGCCGCGCGTGGTTGCGCGGGCTCGTGCGCGACCAGGTGGCCTGCGTCAAGACGGTCGTCGACCTGACGACGGCGCGTGAGCCCGTGCTCGGTCCGCCGGACGACGCCATTCGAAAAGCCCTTGCGTAGTGGTGTAATCATGTAATTACTGCAGGGACAACGGAGGAGAACGACATGTGGCACGGGATGGCGGGGTCGAACGGTCCTCAGGACGAGGGCGAAGCAGCAGGACCCGGACGGGGTCGACGGGGTCCGCGCGGTCGCGGCTTCGGCCGGCCCGGCGGCTGGCAGAACGTCGACTCTCCGCCGGCGGACGACGCGCCCGGCTGGTTCGAGGGGCGGCTGCCAAAAGACTGGTTCAGCGACCTGACGGTGACGGTCGACCGGGAGGAGATCATCGTCGTGGGCACCCTGGCCGACGACCCGGCGCCGGACCGCGCGACGGCCGAGGGGCGCGTCTCGCGCTTCCGGGCCGAGAGCCGCGCAGCCCGGATCGAGATCGCCGAGGAGGCCGAGGCCCGCTACGGCCGCAAGGTCTCATGGGGCGCCCGCTTCGGCGAGGTCGACGCCTTGTTCACCCACATCTCGGTCCCGGTGATGACTCGGCTGCGCCAGCCCGAGCGCCAGGTGCTCGACACGCTGGTGGACGCCGGCGTCGCTCGCTCTCGCTCCGAAGCCCTCTCCTGGGCGGTCAAGCTGGTGGGTGAGCACGCCGACACCTGGCTCGCCGACTTGCGGACGGCCATGCAGGAGGTCGACAAGCTCCGGTCGACGGGCCCGGAGCTGTAGCCGACTAACTGCTGAGAGGGGAGCCGATTCGAGCCCTCGGGAGCCTCCGCTCTCAGCAGTTACTGGCCGTATGAGGACGAGCGGACTAGCGCGCGCCATCCGGCCAGCCGCTCGGGGTCCCACCGTCGCCCGAACAAGGCGTCCACGGAGGCGATGATCGGCCCGCCCTGCCGAAGGACCTCGGTAGCGGTGTAGCCGTGCCGCTGCCAGCCGGTCTCGATCAGCCGGCGGTCCCGGCTCAGGTCCTTGCGATGCGTACTCAGGTCGCGGTGCACCTCGCCGTCATACTCGTGGATCCGTCGAGTGCCGACCAGCCACAGGTCGGCCCGCGCCACAAACCGGCGGTTGGCGTCAAAGATCTCGTACTGGGGCTCAACCGCTATTCCCGCAGCGCCGTGCAGCGTCCGCAGTATCGACTCCCACGCAGACTCACTGCGTGCATCCAGCAACGGCACCACCTCCCGCAACCGAGGAGCTCCACGTCGCCGCTGAGCCGCGACGACGGACAGCTGGTCGAGAGTGCAGTCGCCCGCCCGCAGTGCCGAGTCCGCCATCGTCACGAGATCGAGGACTCCGACATCGCACGCCACGGCCAGGAGGGTCTCGGCAGCAGTCGCCAGATGCAGTCCCTGCACGATCTCGATCTCGGGAGCGGCGCTGAGCCGTGTTATTGCCAACCCGCGCCGCTGGGGGTGCCGATCAGTGGCGGCAACCGCGACCTGGATTGAGTGCGGCCTCGGCTTCGGAAGCCACCAGCCCCGCACCTCAGCTGCCGTCAGGTGGGTGAAGACTGCTGACGCGGGCAGCAGATCGGCATAGGCGTTCAGCTGAGCCCTCAGTGTCTGGTCAGGACCGTTCAGGTAAAGGCCATAGCCCACCCGCGTCCATGCCGCCCCCGGCCGCCGCCCCTGCACGCTCGTCATCGGAGCAGTGTGGGCAAGCGCGGGAGCCCGCGGCTACGGTCGGCGACGCATCTGTGGATAGGCCCACGGAGACTGCTGAAGGCTGCGCCGTCCCAGGGCTCCGACGAACCGACCTCTCAGCAGTTAGCTGCGGTGAGCCCGGTACCAGCCGATCAGGGACCGGGTGGAGGGGTCCTGCTTCGCCAGGGCCTCGGCGTCCCCGTTCACGGCGGGGGTGACCTGCTGGGCCAGCTGCTTGCCGAGCTCGACGCCCCACTGGTCGAAGCTGTCGATGCCCCAGACGACGCCCTGGACGAAGGTGATGTGCTCGTACAGGGCGATCAGCTGGCCGACGACCGACGGAGTCAGCGCGGGCGCGAAGATCGAGGTCGTCGGCCGGTTGCCGGTGAAGACCCGGGCCGGGACGATTGCCTCGGCCGTACCCTCGGCGCGGACCTCATCGGCTGTCTTGCCGAAGGCCAGCGCGGCGGTCTGGGCGAAGAAGTTCGCCAGGAACAGCGCGTGCACGTCCGCGTCACCGTCCTCGAGCGGGTGCGCCGGGTTCGCCACCGCGATGAAATCGGCCGGAATCACGCGGGTGCCCTGGTGGATCAGCTGGTAGAACGCGTGCTGGCCGTTGGTGCCGGGCTCCCCCCAGAAGACCTCGCCCGTCGGGGTGGTCACAGGCGTCCCGTCGTAACGGACGCCCTTGCCGTTGGACTCCATGGTGAGCTGCTGCAGGTACGCCGGGAAGCGGTGCAGGTACTGCGCGTACGGCAGCACGGCGTGGGTCTGGGCGTCCCAGAAGTTGTTGTACCAGACGTTCAGCAGGCCCATCAGCAGCGGGACGTTCTCCGCCGGCGGGGCTTGGAGGAAGTGTGAGTCGATGGCATGGAAGCCGGCGAGGAAGTCCGCGAACGCCTCCGGCCCGATCGCGACGGCGACCGAGGTGCCGATCGCGGAGTCGACGGAGTAGCGTCCGCCGACCCAGTCCCAGAAGCCGAAGGCGTTGTCGGGGTCGATGCCGAAGTCGGCGACCTTGGACAGCGCGGTCGACACCGCCACAAAGTGCTTGGACACCGCGTCACGAGCGGCATCCTCGCCCTCGCCGACGACCCCGGAGGCGCGGAGACCCTCCAGCAGCCAGGCCCGCGCGAGCCGCGCGTTGGTCAGCGTCTCCAGCGTGGTGAAGGTCTTGGACGCGACGATGAAGAGGGTGGTCTCGGGGTCGAGGTCCCCGGTCTTCTCGGCGACGTCGGTCGGGTCGATGTTGGAGACGAACCGGCAGGTCAGACCCTGCTGCACGTACGGCAGGAGCGCCTCGTAGACCATCACCGGGCCGAGGTCGGAGCCGCCGATGCCGATGTTGACCACGGTCGAGATCCGCTTGCCGGTGACGCCGACCCACTCGCCGCTGCGCACCTTGTCGGCGAACGCGTAGACCTTGTCGAGCACCCCGTGCACCTGCGGCACGACGTCGACGCCGTCCACCTCCAGGCTGCTGCCGGCCGGCGCGCGCAGGGCGGTGTGCAGCACGGCCCGGTCCTCGGTGACGTTGATGTGCTCGCCCGCGAACATGGCCGCGCGTCGCTCGGCGAGCCCGACCTGGTCGGCCAGCTCGAGCAGGTGGCCGAGCACGGCCTCATCGACCAGGTTCTTGGAGAGGTCGACGAACAGGTCGCCGGCGGTGAAGCTCAGTCGCGCGGCACGGTCCGGGTCGTCGGCGAACCAGCCCCGCAGGTCAGGGACGAAGCTCTCGCGGGCGGCGGTCAGTCCTTGCCACGCCGATGTGCTCGTCGGGTCCACCGGTGCGCTCATCTCAGTCCCTCGTCTCGTCGCCTCTGGCTGTCGTCGGCAGCCTAGCGATGGGCGGCTGACAGGCTCGGGCCGGCCCTCAGCGCGCCGCCCGAGCCGATTGCCGCGCCTCGTGCGCGGCCTTGCGCCGGTCGCGGTCGCGGCGCATCTCGGCCCGCGGGTCGCGCTCCTCGTCGAGGTCGGCCGGACCGTAGACGTGCATCAGCGCGTACTCGACGTTCCAGCGCAGCCGCCAGAACCAGCCGTACCGCTCGTGCCTCGGAACCCCGCTCATGCGCACTCCTCCATTTAGTTCGTACACTAATGGTTAGGGTACCGTACGCTGAAGTTCATGACGACGACCACCGGCGCCGACCCCCTCGCTCTGGAGAGCCAGGTCTGCTTCGCGCTGGCCGTGGCCTCCCGCCGGGTGATCGCGGAGTACCGGCCGCTGCTGGAGCCGATGGGCCTGACCCACCCGCAGTACCTCGTGATGCTGGCGCTGTGGCAGACCGAGCCGCTCTCGGTCCGCCGGCTGGGCGAGCTGGTCTCACTGGAGCCCGCCACGCTGTCCCCCCTGCTCAAGCGGCTGGAGGCGCTCGGCTACCTCCGCCGGCAGCGGCGCCCCGAGGACGAGCGCACGCTGGACGTCACGCTGACCGAGGAGGGCCGGGCCCTACGGGAACAGGCGCTGGCGATCCCGCCGGCGATGATGGCGCGACTGGGCATGAGCGTCGACGAGCTGCAGGGCCTGCACGCTGTGCTCAGCGACGTCATCGCGCGCACGGCGGACCGCTGAGCCAGCCGCCGCTGGCATACCGTGGCGGGATGGACCTTCGACTCCAGCGCGCGTGGCCGGAGCCGGAGCGGCCGGACGCGGCTGGTGAGTCGGAGTTCCGGACCGACCTCGAACGCATCCGCTTCGCCCAGGCGTTCTCCCGGCTCGCCGAGGTCACCCAGGTGGTCACCGCCGGCGCGACCAACGGCGTGGTGCACAACCGGCTGACCCATACGCTGAAGGTGACCGCGGTGGCCCGGGCGATTGCGGTCCGGCTGCTGCGGACCGAGGACCGCGACGAGCTACGTCGGATGGGCGGGCTCGACCACGTCGTCGTCCAGGCCGCCGCCGGCGCGCACGACCTCGGCCACCCGCCGTTCGGCCACCTCGGCGAGGGGGCGCTGGACCAGCTGGCCCGGGACCGGTTCGGGCTGACCGACGGTTTCGAGGGCAACGCGCAGACCTTCCGGATCCTCTCCGAGCTCGAGGTCCTCGGACCCGGCGACAACGGCCTGAACCTCACCGCTGCGGTCCGGGCCGCCGTGCTGAAGTACCCGTGGGCCCGTTTCCACCACCCCGACCCGCACCCGACGGACTGGTCGGAGCCACCGCGCGGGGCCGGGCACGGCAGCGGCGGGACCGGCGCGGCCAAGTTCTCCAGCTACCTGATCGACCTGCCCGAGATGATGGCGGCGCTCGAGGCCTTTCCCCACCTGCCGCCGGGCCGGCAGACGCTCGAGTGCTCGGTGATGGACCTGGCGGACGACATCGCCTACTCCCTGCACGACGTCGAGGACTTCCACCGCTCAGGCGTGCTGCAGTTCTCCCCGGTCTCTGGGGAGTTCCGTACCTGGCTGGCCGACCGTCGGGCGCTCGCGACGCTGGAGGCGCGCGGTCTCGCCGCGGTCGGGCGGGAGCCGGGAGCCGGCCTCGAGCGGCTCCGGCGTCGGCTGCAGTCGCGGGATGCCTGGATGTTCGACGAGGCGACATTCATCGCCGCCGTTGCCGCCGTCGGGGACGAGTTCGTGGACGGCGTGCTGGCCGCGCCGCACGACGGGTCGATGGTGGCCGACCGGGCCATCTCGGGTTTCGTCTCGCGCTGGATCAACCACCTCGTCGGTTCGGTCACCCTGGACGCCGACCCGCCGGCTCGGTCGGGCTACGCGCGGATGAGCCGCCAGACCTGGCACGAGGTCTCAGTGCTGAAGTTCGTCAACTCCTACTTCATCCTCGACCGGCCCGATCTGGCCATGTTCCAGCGCGGTCAGGCGCAGACGATCCGGCACCTGGTGATCGGCTTCGACCACTGGCTGTCGGACCGCAGCGATGCCGCCCGCGCGCCCCACCGGCTGCTCGACCTCGTCAACTCCGCCACCTACGGCTACGACCGCATCGCCGCCAGCCACCCCGAGTGGCTCGACGGCCGCACCTCCGACGCCGAGCTCGCCCGCATGGGCCGGGGTCGCGGCATCGTGGACTTCGTCAGCAGCCTCACCGACGCCCAGGCCGTCGCCTTCGCCGCCACTCTCACCGGCACCAGCGGGTCCCTGTGGACCAACGGGGGTTTGTAGTGACCGACGGTCACACTGGGCGCATGCCGTCCGACCGAACCCGCAGTGTCGCTGTCGTCATCACCGCCGTAGCGGAGGTGGTGGTCGGCTCACTCAGCGCGACGGTGGGGGGCGATGTCGGCGCGATCTCGGACGGGCTGCGCAGTCCGGTCACGCCGGCCGGCTACGCGTTCGCCATCTGGGGGCTGATCTACGTCGGTGCCTTGGTCCTCGCCGGCTACCAGGCCCTGCCGAGCCAGCGCGGGCGCGAGGTGCACCGGCGTACCGGCTGGTGGCTGGTCGCGGCGTTCACCGCCAGCACCAGCTGGGTGCCCATCTTCGTCAGCGGGGCGATCTGGGTCTCGCAGGTGGTCATCCTCGCCCTGGTGGCCTGCCTGGCTGTGGCCGCGCGTCGGTTCGCCGCTATCGGACCGGCGAAGACGACGGCAGAGCGGCTGGCCCTGCGGCTGCCGGTCACGATCTACCTCGGCTGGGCCACCCTGGCCTCCGCGGCCGGCTTCGGCACCACGTTCCGCTCGCTCGGGATGCCCGAGCGGGCCGGCTGGGTGACGGTCCTCTCGCTGCTGCTGGTACTGCTGGCCACAGCCGTCTCGATCGTCGCAATCGGCCGGCTGGTGGCCGTGGCGGGCTTCGCCTTCACCGCCGGCTGGGCCCTGGTCGCCGTGGCGGTGGCCACCGACGCCGGCACCGTCCGGGTCGCCGCCGTGCTCGCTCTGCTGCTCATCCTTACCGTCCTCGTGCTGCGGGCGGCCCGCAGCCGGCACCCCCGTACCGTCCTGTTCGGCTGAGTGGTGGCCGTCGGGGCTGTGCTGGTCGAGATCTGGCAACGTGCCACGTCGACTCAGCCGGCGCCGAGCGCTGAGCTGATCGCGGGTGCGGCGGTCGTGGCGCTGGCCCTCGTCCTGCACCCGACGTTGTGGCGGGCCACCCGGCTGCTGGTCACCATCACGCACGAGGGTGGGCACGCCGTGGCGGCACTGGTAGTGGGACGCCGGCTGCGAGGCATCCGGCTGCACTCCGACACGTCCGGGCTCACCGTCTCCAGCGGACGTCCCGCCGGACCGGGAATGGTGGCGATGCTGCTGGCCGGCTATCTGGGGCCGGCGGTCGTCGGCCTCGGAGCGGCAGCGCTGCTGCTCAACGGGCACGCACTCGGCCTGCTCTGGGCCTTCGTCCTGCTGCTGGCGCTGATGCTGCTGCAGATCCGAAATCTGTACGGCTTCGCGGTCGTCGTCGCGGCCGGCGCGCTCCTGACCATCCTGAGCTGGTACGGCGGGGCCGGCCCCCAGACCGCGGCGGCGACGCTGCTCACCTGGGTGCTACTGCTCGCCGCACCCAAACCGGTCGTCGAGCTGGCCCGGCAGCACCGGGCCGGCCGGGCCGGCCACTCCGACGCCGGCCAGCTCTCCCGGCTGACGCGGCTGCCGGTCGCGCTCTGGCTCGGCCTGTTCGCATCGCTCAACCTCGGCGGGCTGGCCCTCGGCGCGGTGCTGCTGGTGCCGGCGCTGGCCACCCTGGCCCGGTGAGGGGCGGGGTCAGCGCGGGAAGACGCCACCGTTGCGCTGGGCGACCATGATCAGCTCATCGCGCATGGCCGGGGTGGAGGCGTTGCTGATCGCACGGGCCAGCTCGCGGCGGGTGCGGTTGAGCTCACGGTGGCTACGGACGGCCTTCGCGAGGCGAGACATGTGGTGCTTCCCTTCGTTACGTCTTCGAGACCTCTTTTGACCTCGAAGCTTTCGATTTCGAACTTACCAGATCAACCACACAGGCCGGCGCAATATTCCGGCCCGACGCCCGGCCTAGGCTGAACCGATGAGCACCGACCGGCTGGCCGCCCTGGTGGAGGGCGGGAGCGCGGCCCTACCGCACCCCCGGTATCCGGGCGCCGTGCTCGGGCTGGACCACGGCGGCGAACGTGCCCTGGTCGCCGCCGGGGTGACCCGGGCCTACGCAGATTCCGACGGCACCCCGTTACCGCCCGCGGACTGCGTCCCCGTACGCGCCGACACCCTCTACGACCTCGCGTCGCTGACCAAGCTCGTCACGGCCACGGTGGTCGTGGTGCTGGCCGAACGCGGCACTGTGGCCGTCGACGACCCGGTCGCGCGCTACCTGCCCGCGTTTGCCGACGGCCGCCTGGACGTCACGGTGCGGCACCTGCTCACCCACACCGCAGGCCTGCCGGCCGACACCCTCGCCTGGCGGGAGCAGCCCGACCCGCAGACGCGGCGGGCCGCGGTGCTGGCCGAGACGCTGCTGGACAAGCCAGGCAGCACCTACCGTTACTCCTGCGTCGGCTTCCTGGTGCTCGGTCTCCTCGTCGAGCAGGTGGCGGGACCCCTCGACCAGCTCGTCCAGCAGGAGGTTGCCGGCCCCCTCGGGCTGACCGACCTGAGCTACCGACCACGGGACCGGGGGGTCGACCCGGACCGGATCGCCGCCACCGAGCTGCGGCCCGGCGCCGGAGACATCCGCGGGGTGGTGCACGACGAGAACGCCGCCTCCTGGGACGGCGTGGCGGGCAACGCGGGCCTGTTCGGCACCGCCACCGACCTGCTGGGACTGGGTCGGGCGATGCTCGACCTCTTGGCCGGACGCCGGACCGCGCTGGCCCTGTCACCGGCGACGGCGCGGGCGATGGTCACCGACCAGGCACCGGGCACCGGCGCGGCCTTCGGCGTCGGCTTCGGTTGGCGGATCGACGACGCGGCGTTCCTCGGTCCGCTAGCCGGGCGCGGTCGCGCGTACGGCCACACCGGGTTCACGGGGACGTCACTCGTGCTGGACGAAGAGCGCGACCTCGTCGCGGCGATGCTGACGAACCGGGTGCACCCCTCGCGCACCTGGACCGAGCTGAACCCGTTCCGACGTGAGCTGGCAGGTGAGCTGAAGCGGGCGTACCCGCTCAGGCGGCCTGTCCGAAGTGGCGGTCGGTGACGTAGACGCCGGCACCCTCGAGCTCCGCCTCGATCCGGACACGCTCGATGTCGCGCTCCATGCCGGCCGTCTCCTGGCTCAGCTCGTGCTCGATGTCGAGCATCTCGCAAGCCTGGGCGAGCAGCCGGTCGTACGCGAGCCGGTTGCCCATCTGGTGGGCGGCGGAACGCCGGGCATCCTCACCTACGGCCAGCCGGAGCCGGCGGAGGTTGGCCACCACGTCCTCGAGCGGGAGGCCGGCCTGGCGACGCAGCGCCCGGACCGACTTGCGGTGCTCGTGAACCTCGAGGCGCCGCTCGCGCCAGGCGGCGATGCTGCGGTCCCACCGGCCGGCGAGCACGTCATAGCTCAGCACACACAGGATGGGGACGAGCACCATGATGGACACCGCTATCGCGCCCAGCACCACCTGGTACTTGTCCATCATGACCGAATTTTAGGTCGCCCACAGGGTCGCCACAAGTCGGGCGACCGAGTTCCCCGTCACCCTCCGGAGTTGCCGTAGACCGTGACGTGCACGTGGTCGTAGTGGTTGGCCGTCGCCGAGCCCCGGTCGGAGAAGCTCCGCCACCCCTCGCCGGAGCGCTGCACCGTCCAGATGTGCTGGGCGTAGAGCACCTCGCTGACGCCGAGCTGCTTGGCGTTGGCGCGCACCCACTTCGCGATCGCCCACCCGGTGTCGGAGTCGGAGATCATCGCGTCAAGAGCCCTGCCGGAAGGGTGCTCGGGCAGCGAGTCGGCCCGGACGCCGCCGTAGGCCTTGACCGAGGGATAGCGGGCGCAGAGGCCCCGGTGCACCCGGACCGCGTCCCTGGTGAGGCCGTTCTCGACGGACGATCCGCCGGAGCAGACCGCGCCGGAGAGGCCGGCCGGGGCTGCCGCAGGCTTCTTGTCCACCAGATACTGGTTCTTCACCCAGCCGCCGTCGCCGCGGTAGGAGATGTAGCGCCAGGCACCTCGCACGGTCGCGGTGACCGAGAGCCTCGAGCCGGAGTCGAGCACCGTCACCAGCTTGGAGTCGGCGTTGTTCTCGGCCCGCACGTTCAGGTCGACACGGGTGTACTTCCGGTCTACCACGGTGAGCGGGGGCGGCTTCGGCTTGGCCTTCGGCTCCGGCTTGGCCGTGGACTTCGGCTCAGCCTTGGCGGCCGCCTTCGGCTTGGCCTTGGGGGACGGGCTGCTCGAACCCTTCGTCGGGGTCGGGCTCGGCAGCGCCTCGCGGAAGTCGCTGCGGCTCACGGCCTGCTCGCGGACGACCGTCGCAGGCGTGGACCGGACCGGCGCAGGGATGGCGGCGGCCTGCGGGGCCGAGGCCCCGCTGGCGGCGGCGACCACGCCGGTGGTGGCCAGCGCCAGCAGGACGCCGGGGACCGCGATCCGGCCGACCCGAACTGCTGTCGACGGCCGCGCCGCCCGACGTGGGCGTGCTGCAACCACGGACCCTCCGCTCCCCCGAGCCGTACGCGTCGAGATCGAATCGTTATCTACCGGCTGGCGAGTCTAGGCAGACCGGGAAGGCATTGGCCAATCCGCGGCTGGTCTAGGGTGACCAGAAGCGAGCGACGAAGGGGTGCACCGTGACAACCACGACCGATGAGACCGAGCGCTACGACGCGATCGTGATCGGCGCGGGTCAGGCGGGTCCCGGAGTGGCCGCAGCGATTGCCGGCCAGGGTTCCCGGGTCGCACTGGTCGAGATGGCGAGGGTCGGCGGCACCTGCCTCAACCATGGCTGCAAGCCGACCAAGGCGCTCCGGGCGAGCGGCGTGGTGGCCCATCAGGCCCGGCGGGCGGCGGAGTACGGCGTCCACACCGGCGAGGTGACCGTCGACTTCGCGGCCGCGATGGCCCGCGTGCACCGGATGATCGAGGACCAGGTGCAGAGTCTGGCCGACTACATCGACGGGGTGGAGAACCTCGAGCTCATCCACGGCGCCGCCACCTTGACCACCGACCCCAGCGGATCGGCCCACCAGGTCAGCGTCGACGGCCGGACCCTGACCAGCGGCCAGGTCTACCTGAACCTCGGGGCGCGCGCGTCCGTGCCGCCGCTGCCCGGACTGGACACGGTCGAGGCGATGACCGAGGTCGAGCTGCTCGCCCTGACCGAGCTGCCCACCCATCTGGTCATCGTCGGCGGCGGCTACCTGGGATGCGAGTTCGGCCAGATGTTCGCCCGCTTCGGCTCGAAGGTCACGATCGTGGCGAGCGGCGGGCTGGCCGCGCGCGAGGATCCGGACGTCCGGCAGATCCTCACCGACACCTTCGCCGACGAGGGCATCCGCGTCCTCGACGGCCGGACCTCCCGGGTGGCGGCCGTCGCCGACGGCATCGAGGTGAGCCTGCAGGACGGCAGCTCCGTCACCGGCAGCCACCTGCTGATGGCGGTCGGCCGCCGCTCGAACTCCGACCTCCTCGGCGAGCACGGCGTCGAGACCGACGACCACGGCTTCTTCGTGACCGACGGCCGCTACCAGACGTCGGTGCCCGGGGTCTGGGCGCTCGGCGACGTGAACGGGCGCGGGGCCTGGACGCACACCTCCTACCAGGACTCCCAGATCCTGCTCGCTCCGGAGCGGACCGCCGACGGACGCATCACCACGTTCGCGATGTTCACCGACCCGCCGCTCGGCCGGGCGGGGATGAGCAGCGCTGAGGCCCGCGCGTCCGGGCGGCGGGTACTCAAGGCCGAGATCTCGATGGCCAGGGTCAGCCGCGCGATCCTCGAGGGCGAGACCACAGGCGTGATGCGGATCCTCGTCGACGGCGACACCGAGGAGATCCTGGGTGCCACCATCCTCGGGCTGCAGGCCGACGACGTCATCCAGGTGGTCGGCATGGCCATGCAGGCGGGCGTTCCCTACCCCACGTTGCGGGACGCGCTGCCCATCCACCCGACGGTGGCCGAGTACATCCCCTCGATCCTCACGTCCCTCCAGCCGCTGGACTGACGCCCGCTCAGGTCGGGGTCGGGGCCCTCGGGCTGCGCTTGTAGTCGGAGACGAAGCGGTCGCCGGTGAGCCAGAACCGCCAGGCACGCTCGGCCTCGACGGACACGCCGACCCGGGGACCGGTGCTGATCGCGGTGGACGGCTGCGGGTGGCGGTGCAGCGTGACCGGCCCGTCCCCCCGCACCGAGGTCCCCTTCTGCTCGGCGCCCAGGGCCAGGGCCTGGCAGAGCCGACCCGGTCCCCTCGCCAGGTCTCGGTCGGCCGAGCGTCCCCGCCGCGAGCGAGCCACCTCGAGGCCGGCGACGACCTCGCCGGCGCGGAGCAAGCAGGCCGACGCCGTCCCGTCCGGTCCGCACACGACGTTCGCGGCCCAGTGCATCCCGTAGGAGAAGTAGACGTACAGCCTTCCCGGCGGACCGAACATCACCTCGGTGCGGGCGGTCGGACCGCGGTAGGCGTGCGAGGCCGGGTCGGTCCCCCCGCCGTACGCTTCGACCTCGGTGATCCGGACGGCCACCGGGCCGTGCCGGAGCAGCGCCCCGAGCAGGGTCGGCGCCACCTCCTCGGCCGGTGCTGCCCACGCGTCCACGCGTCCGAGTCTGCCGCACCTGCTCAGGGCTCAGAAGACGCTGTTCGGGTCGTAGTACTCGTCGATGTTCTCGCAGCCGATCCCGACAGCCTTGGTGAAGCTCTGCTCGGGATAGTCGCTGGGCTTCTTCTTGCCCGTGGCGATGTCGACGGCGATCTGCAGCGCCTGCTCCGCCGCCAGGGAGGGCGAGTTCAGACCGGTGGAGAGGTACTTCCCGGTGCAACCGCCGGACTTGATCAGCGCCTCTCCCTCCTTCTGGCCGTCCGCGGAGGCGGCGACGTACACGTTCTTGTACTTCGGGTTGCCGTTGACGACGTTGTAGGCGCCGAGGGCCATCGAGTCGTTGAGCCCCAGGACCAGGTCGGTGTCCGGGTTGCCCGCCAGCATGGTCTCCGCCGCGACCTGCCCCTTGTCCTGGGCGTAGTCACCGGACTGCTCGCCCTTGATCTCGAACGGCATGCCGCCTTCCTTGAGCCCGTCCAGGAAGCCCTGCCGGCGGGCCGGGCCGACGAACTCGTCGGTGGCCGGGCCGGTGAGGATGACCATCTTGATGCTGGTCTTGCCCATGTCCTTGAACCGCTTGGCCGTGATCTTGCCGGATTCGCGGCCGATGGTCAGGTTGTCGGACTGGACGCTGGTGGTCCCGGTGCCCGGCACGGAGGTGTCGATGTAGATGACCGGGATCTTGGAGGCGACCTGGGTCATCATCTGCTTCTGACCCTTGACGCTGGTGGCGTTCACGATCATGACGTCCGCACCTTGGGCCAACATTGCCTGCATCTGGTTCATCTGGATGACCGGATCCTTGTTGGCCGCCTGGATCAAGATCTTGAACCCCTGCTGGTCCGCGATCTGCTGCGCCTGCACCTGCATCGCCGCGAAGTAGGGCGCCTGCAGCTGCTGCTGCGCGAACCCCACGATGACCTGGTGCACGTCGGACTTGATCCCGTTGGCCGGGCCCTGCGCCGGCGTTGACGACGGGTAGATCTGGCCGCAGGCACTCAGCAGCAGCACTCCTACCGCACCGGCGGCGCCGAGCGCGGTCCTGCGCCGTACCGCGGTCATGTGGCGTCCGGCGTGGTCGCGCCGGCCTTGCGCCTGCGGGTGAACTGGACGGTGGCCAGCGTGACCGCGACCAGGATAAGCGCGCCGCGGAAGGCGTCCTGGAGGAAAGTGGAGACGTTCAGCAGCGAGAGCAGGTTGGCGATCACCGCGAAGATGATCGTGCCGACGACAGCGCCGAAGACCTTGCCGTAGCCGCCCGAGAGGCGTGCACCACCGATCACGACGGCGGCGATGGCCTCGAGCTCGAGCAGGTTGCCGGCGGTCGACGTCCCGCTGGCGAACCGGCTCAGGAAGATCCAGCCGCCGAGCCCGACGAGCAGACCGGCCAGGATGTAGACCGACCAGAGGGTCGTCTTCACCGGGATGCCCGAGCTGCGGGCCGCCTCGATGTTGGAGCCGATCGCGTAGACCCGACGGCCCCAGACGGTGCGGTAGAGCAGGAAGGCGACCAGGCCCACCATGGCCAGCCAGATGATGGCGAGCACCGGGATGCCGATGACCGTCGTCTGGCCGAGCTTGGCGAAGGACGACGCCGCGTCCGGGTTGATCGGGATGCCGTTGCCGTAGGCGTAGACCAGTCCGCGGGCCAGGGCCAGCATGCCCAGGGTCACGATGAACGGCTCCAGGCCGCGGAACGCGACGAGCCAGCCGTTGACCGCGCCGATGATGCCGCCGATGACCACGGCGACGACCAAGGCGAGCAGCACCGACGGCCCCTGGAAGAGGCCGGCGGCGATGACCGCAGCCAGGCCCAGCGCGGACCCGACGCTGATGTCGATGCCGCCGGTCAGCACGACGATCAGCTCGGCCAGGACGACCACGCCGATGATCGACATCTGCAGCAGCAGGTTGGTCAGGTTGGTGCCACCCCAGAAGACCCCACCCTTGGTGATGGTGGCCACCAGGAGGAGGGCGACCAGAATGTAGAGGGCGTACTGGCTCTTCAGCCAGCCGGTGATCGCCGAGCCGCGGGAGTCGTCCTCCTCGTAGGCGTGGACGGCGGGGGGTGGTGCGACAGATGTTGCCATGTACGGAGCTCCTCGTTGAGTCTGCGGAGAGGGTCAGTCGGTGGGTCAGTCGGTGTGACTGAGGGCCGTGCGGATGAGGTCGTCGGTGTCGGACTCCTCGGGGTCGAACTCGGCCACGATCTTGCCGTTGCGCATCACGAGGATGCGGTGGCAGAGGGAGAGCAGCTCTTCGGCCTCGCTGGAGACGACCAGCACGCCTTTGCCGCGGGCGGCGACGGCGTGGATGATCTCGTAGATGTTGGACCGGGCACCGACGTCGATGCCCTTGGTCGGCTCGTCCAGGACGACGAACTCCGGATCGGACTCCAGCCACTTGGCCACGACGACCTTCTGCTGGTTACCCCCGCTCAAGGAGCGGGTGTAGGTCTTCGTACCGCCCTTGACCTGGAACTCACCGATCAGCTCGCGGACCCGCTTCTTCTCCTGTTTCGCGTCGACGACGCCACCCTTCGCCATCTTGGGCAGCACGACCAAGCTCATGTTCTGACCGTTGTCGAAGTCCTTGACGAAGCCCTCGAGCCGACGGTCCTCGGTCAGGTACGCGATCCCCTTCGCCACAGCGGCGGTGGGGCTCGGCAGCCGGACCTCCTCGCCGTGCAGCTTGATCGAGCCGCTGGCTGCCGGCCGCTGACCGGTGATCGTGCGGGCCACCGACGAGCGCCCGCTGCCCACCAGCCCGTAGAGACCGACGATCTCGCCGGGGTTGACGTCGAAGGACACGCCTTCGGCCGTCCCGCCGTAGAGGTCGGTGACGCTCAGCACCGGGACTTGACTCTCCGACACCTGGACCGGAGTCGGCCGGTCGAGGGCCTTGAGGGCCTGGCCGATCATCAGGTTCGTGACCTCGTCGGGGTTGCTGTCGGCAGCGTCGAGGGTCTTGACCAGCTTGCCGTTGCGCAGGACGGCGATCCGGTCGCACATCGCGAAGACCTCGTTGAGCCGGTGCGACACGAAGATGATCGAGGTGCCCGCCTCCTTCTCGCGCCGGACGAGGTCGAGGATGTCGTTGAAGTGCTCCTCGCTCGTCGAGGCCGTCGTCTCGTCCAAGATCATGATCTTGTGGTGCGTGACGGCCGCCCGGCTGAGCGACAGCATCTGACGTTGCCCAGGTCCCAGGGTGCGGGCGACCTCCCGGGTCTTCAGGTGGCCGAGGCCGACTCCGCGCAGCACCTGGCGCGTCTCGGCGCTGTTGGTGTCGATCTTCTGCGCCCAGGGACGGATGTCGCGACCCTGGCGCAGCTTGTAGAGCCAGACGTTCTCCCCGACCGTGAAGTCGTCGATGATCAGCGGCTCCTGGTGCATCATCAGCACCCCGGCCTGCTCAGCCTCGGCCGCGTTGCGGACGGCGTGCGGGTAGCCGGTGATCGTGATGTCGCCGTCGGTCGGCGTGTCCACCCCGGCCAGCAGCTTGGCGAACGTCGACTTTCCCGCGCCGTTCGCGCCGCAGATGCCGAGCACGCTGCCCGCGTACCCCTCCAGGTCGACCCCGTCGAGGGCCTTGACGCCCGGGTAGTACTTCTTCACCCCGACCGCGCGGAAAGCCAGCTCGCCCACCGGCAACGCCGTCGGGGGTTGTTCGTGTTCGACTGCGGTCACCGAAGCAGCTCCTTTGCGCTATTGGTACCTATGCAGCAGACGTCCGTGCCGCGGAAAAGTCAAGGATGTGCACCTCGACACCGCAAACGAGCACGTTCTCGCACCGATCTCCGTTGATACCACCGTCGGCGGGGGTCCGGGTCCATGACCTCAGCGCCAGCTGAGCTGCCCTCAGCCGCTGACGAGCTCGGCCAGGCGGCCCGCGTTGCGGACCGCGTGGCCGTGCCCGTCGTTGTTGAAGTAGGCGTAGACGTCCTGCCCGGCAGCCCGCCACTCCCCGATCCGCATCGCCCACCAGCGCAGGTCGGCCTCGGAGTAGCTGCCGGCGTACAGGTGGTCGTGGTCGGGGCCGTGGAACCGTACGTACGCCCACGAGGTGGTCGTCCGCAGCACGCAGGGCAGCCGGGCGCCGCTCATCACGCAGTAGGCGGCACCGTGCTCGGCGAGCAGGCCGAAGACGTGGTCGTCCACCCAGCTGGGGTGCCGGAACTCCACCGCCACCCTGATCCACGACGGCAGCCGGCCGAGGAAGTAGCGCAGCCGGAGGTCGTCGCGTTCGTGAGCCGGGTGCAGCTGCACCAGCAGGGCGCCGCGTCGATCTCCGAGCTCGTGCCAGCAGGACGCGATCCGCTCGGCCCAGGCCTCCGGGGCGTAGAGACGTTTGGCGTGGGTCAGCCCGCGCGGGGCCTTGACGCTCAGCCGGAAGCCTTCCGGCAGTCGCCTGCGCCAGGAGGCGAACGCGGCTTCACGCGGCCAGCGGTAGAAGCTGGCGTTGAGCTCGACCGTCCCGAACGAGCCCACGTAGCGTTCCAGCCGTTGCCGGGCGGGCAGCCCGGGCGGGTAGAGGACGTGCTCCCAGTGGTCGTAGCTCCAGCCGGAGGTGCCGACGCGGACCTCGGTCACGCAGGTGCGGACCGCGCCCGCAGCACCCTGGGTAGTACAGCGATGGCCGCGATGACCAGGGCGGTCGCGCTGGCCGCCACCAGCGCCGCGAACCGGGTGCTCACCACGTCGAAGATCAGCAGCACCGAACCGACGAGCAGCAGGCCCACGCCGAACAGCATCGTGCGCAGCACCCGGTGCCCCACCGTGACCACCAGCAGCTTGGCGTGCTGACGGAAGACGCTGCGGTGCAGGTTGACCGGGGCCAGCCCGATGGCGGTGGTCAGGACGGCGATCAGCACGAGCACCAGGTAGGTGTTCCGCTGGAAGGACGACAGTGAGCTGAAGCGCTGCTGGAACGCGACGGACAGTAGAAAACCGGTGAAGATCTGAGTGCCGGTCTGGGTGACGCGCAGCTCCTGCAGGATGTCTCCCCAGTTGCGGTCCATCCGCTCGCTGACCGTCTCGTCGCGGCCGTCACCGGGATCCGCGTCGGCATCGGCGTTCATCCGTGCACCTTAGGTCCTCAGTCGATGGCGACGGTGACCCGACGGATCAACTCCTCCAGCGCGTCCTCGAACTCGTTGTCGAAGTTGTCCAGCGACAGCTGTGGCGAGAGGGCCATCAGCCGCGGGTACTCGGCCAGGTCGCTGCTCTCGATGAACTCGATGTCCGCGGCCGGCATCGCCCGCGGCTCCACGGCGTCGATCGCCGACTCGAGCAGCAGGTGGCCGAGCAGGAAGGTCGAGAAGGAGCGGTAGACCCGGACGCTCTCCGTCTCGCCGAAGCCGTACGCATCCAGTCCCTCGAGGAAGGCCTCGACCCAGCGCAGGCTGCGCAGCGGCGGCCGCAGCCACGGCGCGGCCGGCGGCCGGCTGGCCACCAGGGGGAAGATCCTCGGGTGCTCCATCGAGATGGTGCGCACTCCGTGGGCCGCCTGCTGCAGGAACTCCTGCCAGGTGGCGGGACGGTCGCGGCCCATCGTCATGCTGTAGAGCTCGTCCATCACCAGCTCGACGACCCCGTCCAGCAGCTCGTCGCGACCGGGGATGTAGCGGTAGAGCGCCATCGCCTCGACGCCCAGCGATGCGCCCAGCCGCCTCATGGTCAGCCGGTCCCGGCCGTGCTCGTCGATGAAGGTGACGGCTGCGCGCAGGATCACGCCCTGATCGAGCGGACGGCGATCGCGAGGTGTGCGGACCCGCTCCGGTCCTGCCGGCTTCTTGGGCCGGGACGCGGTCATCGGACCTGCGTCCTCGGCCGGCTGGTCGGTCATCATCAACACCTCCCCCCCTCGCGCTTACAGGGTAAACCCCGGGGTTACCGTGGCCAGATGGCGCGCCCGCCCCGGGTCGCCAGCGGAAGGAGCACGACATGAGTGGACTGGGCGACAAGCTCGAGGGCAAGGCCGACGAGCTGAAGGGCGCGGCCAAGGAGAAGGTCGGCGACGCTACCGACAACGCCGACCTCCAGGCCGAGGGCCAGGGCGACCAGGTCGGCGGCCACGCGAAGCAGGCCGTGGGCGAGGTCAAGGACGCGGCGAACGACATCGCGGGGCGCTAGTCACGTTGTTCCCTGGGCTTGTCGGGGGTCCCCTCGACAGGCTCAGGGAGCAGACGACGTCAGCCGCCGGCGGTGCTGGAGATGTGCTCGATGATCGCGGTCGTGGAGACCGAGGGTGTCCGCGGCAGGTAGATCACCTGGCAGGCGTCGTTCAAGAAGTCGAACTTGCCGGCCCAGTCGTCGCCCATCACCAAGATGTCGGCCCCGTGCTCGAGCACGTACTCGCGCTTCTGCTCCAGGCTCTCCTCGACGAAGACAGCGTCGACCACCTTGAGGTTGGAGACGATCTCGGTCCGCTCGTCCTGGTCGAAGACCGGGTTGCGGCCCTTCTTGGCGAAGTTCAGCGCGTCGGAGGACACCCCGACCACCAGCCGGTCACCGAGCGCCGCAGCCCGGTTCAGCACGCGTACGTGCCCGACGTGCAGCACGTCGAAGGTGCCAAAGGTGATGACGGTCGTCACGGGTGCTACTCCTGCGGGTTCGGGGACGGCTGACTCGACACCCTAACGGGACCGGCTCGCCCCGACTGACTGCTGCCAAGTCCGGCGACGTAGGTTTGCCTTCAGCATGGCCTTGCTCCTCGACCTCGCTCCCCTCCGGGTGAGCCTCCCGTTCCGACGACTGCTGATCGGGCTGGGGATCTCCAACCTCGGCTCCCAGCTGACCGTCGTGGCCGTGGGCCTGCAGGTCTACAAGATCACCGGCTCCACCCTCTCGGTCGGAGTTCTGGGCATCTGCGCCCTGGTGCCCCTGGTGCTGCTGGGCCTGTACGGTGGTGCGCTCGTCGACGCCTACGACCGCCGCCGCGTCGCCCTCTACTCCTCGTTCGGCCTGTGGGTCGTCACCATGGGGCTGGCCGCCCAGGCCTGGCTGCACGTGGACTCGGTGCTGCTGCTCTACGCGCTCGTCGCGGTCCAGTCGGCCGGCTTCGCCATCAACAACCCGGCCCGCAGCGCGATCATCCCGAGGCTGGTGGAGCCGCGGCTGCTACCGGCGGCGAATGTGCTGACCACGATCGAGACCAACATCGCGCTCACCGTCGGACCGCTGATCGGCGCGGTGCTGGTGGCCGTGGCCGACTTCGGCCCCGCGTACACGATCGACGCGGCCCTGTTCACCTTTGCCCTCTGGGCACTGTGGCGGCTGCCCGACCTACCGCCCGTCACGGCGGCCCAGGACGCCGCCGAGCAGGTAGCGCCGAAGCGCGGGCTCGCCTCGATCGTCGAGGGACTGCACTACCTGGCCACCCGGCCGAACGTCCGGATGACCTTCGTCGTCGACCTGATCGCGATGGTCTTCGCCATGCCACGGGTGCTGTTCCCAGCCGTCGGCGTGCTCTTCCTGGGTGGCGGGGCCACCACGACGGGCCTGCTGAGCGCGGCGTACGCCGCCGGGGCGGTGCTGAGCCTGGTGTTCTCCGGCGGGCTGGTGGCGATCCGGGCGCAGGCGAAGGTGATCGTCGCGTCGATCCTCGCCTTCGGGGCCTCGGTGGCCGCGTTCGGCGGTGTTCTGGTGGTGGTCGGCGACACCCGTCCGGTCACCGTCCTGCTGGGCGCCCTGGTGCTGGCGATGGTGTTCCTGGCCCTCGCTGGCGCGTCGGACTCGGTCAGCTCGGTGTTCCGCCAGACCATCCTGCAGTCCGCCACCCCGGACCAGATGCGCGGACGGCTGCAGGGTGTGTTCATCGTCGTGGTGGCCGGCGGCCCCCGACTCGGCGACCTGGTGCTCGGCGCGGAGTCGAGCTGGTTCGGCGAGGGCTGGGCCGCGGTCGTCGGTGGCCTGACCTGCATGGTGGTGCTGACCGTGGTGGTGGCCGTGCAGCGGAAGTTCCTGCGCTACGACGCCCTGCAGCCGACCGCCTGAGACCGTGAGCACCGACCCCGATGGCGTACCGGATCAGGTCGACCTCTCCGGCTCAGGACAGACACGCCGAGACCCAGGGCCTCAAGAAAGGTCGGCGAGCACTGCGTCCAGGGCGTCGAGCCCGGTGTCCAGCTGCTCCTCGGAGATGACCAGCGGCGGCGCGAGGCGGATCGTCGAGCCGTGCGTGTCCTTGGCCAGCACGAAGCGTCGGGCCAGCGCCTCGCAGACGTCGCGCCCGCTGCCCAGCGCCGGGTCGATGTCCACACCGGCCCACAGCCCACGGACCCGGACACCGACCACGCCCCGACCGAGCATGGCCTCGAGCCGTCGGCGCAGCTGAGCCCCCAGCCGGGTAGCCCGCTCCTGGTACTCACCCGTCTCCAGCAGCCCGACGACGGCGCGGCCAACGGCGCAGGCCATCGGGTTCCCGCCGAAGGTGCTGCCGTGCTGGCCGGGCTGCAGCACGCCGAGCACGTCAGCGTCGGCCACGACCGCCGAGACCGGCACGATGCCGCCGCCCAGCGCTTTGCCGAGCAGGTACATGTCGGGGACGACACCCTCGTGCTCGCAGGCCAGGGTGCGGCCGGTGCGGCCGAGGCCGGACTGGATCTCGTCGGCGACGAAGAGCACCCGGTGCCGGGTGGTCAGCTCACGGACCCCGGCCAGGTAGCCGGGCGGCGGGATGCGGACGCCGGCCTCGCCCTGGATCGGCTCCAGCAGCACGGCCACGGTGTGCTCGGTGATGGCGGCGGCCAGCGCGGTCAGGTCGCCGTACGGGACGGTGACGAAGCCCGGTGTGTACGGGCCGAAGTGGTCGCGGGCGTCCGGGTCGTCGGAGAAGCTGACGATGGTGGTGGTCCGGCCGTGGAAGTTGCCGCCGGCGACGATGATCTCGGCCCGCCCGTCGGGGACGCCCTTGACCTCGTAACCCCACTTGCGGGCGACTTTGACCGCCGACTCCACCGCCTCGGCGCCGGTGTTCATCGGCAGCACCATCTCCTTGCCGACCAGGGCGGCGAGGCCCTCGGCGAAGGGCGCGAGCTGGTCGTGGTGAAAGGCGCGCGAGGTCAGCGTGATCCGCTCCAGCTGCTCCCGGGCCGCAGCCAGCAGCACCGGGTGGCCGTGGCCGAAGTTCGTGGCGGAGTACGCGGCCAGGAAGTCCAGGTACTCCCTGCCGGCCACGTCGGTCAGCACCGCCCCGGAGCCGGACGTCACCACGACCGCGAGCGGGTGGTAGTTGTGCGCGACGTGGGCCGCCTCGGATCGCAGCAGGCTGTCAGCAGCAGTGGGGGCATCCATGGTCAGCACGGGTGGTGTCCTTCCGGAGAGGGCGTACGGGGGCGGCGGGGGCGGATCTCCTGGGTGCAGCACTTGACGCTGCCGCCGCCTCGCAGCAGCTCACTCAGGTCGGTCTCGAGGGGGACGTAGCCGGCCTCGGCGAGCAGGCCGACGAGGTGTCGGGCGCCGGCTGGCACCCAGACGTTCCGGCCGTCGCTGACGCAGTTCAGCCCCAGGCAGGCGGCGTCAGCGGCGTCGGCGATCAGGGCGTCGGGGAACAGCCCGGCGAGCAGGGCCCGGCTGGCCGGGCTGAAGGCCGGCGGGTAGTAGGCGATGTGGTCCCGGGTCTCGTCGAGGACGGTGAGCGCCACGTCCAGGTGGTAGAAGTACGGGTCCACCAGCTCGAGGCTGAGGACCGGGCGCCCGGTGAGCCGGGCCAGCTCCGCGTGGGCGTCCGGGCTGGTCCGGAAGCCGAACCCGGCCAGCAGCCGGTCGGCGAGGACAGCGAAGTCACCCTCGGCCTCGTTGACGGCTTCCGGCTGGGTCACCACGCTCGCGTGGTCCGCGTGCCAGGCCCCGTGGTGGCAGGCCTCCAACGCCCGCTCGGCCGTCGCGAAGCGCGCCTGCAGCACGTGCCCGTCGACGACGGTGGCTCCGTTCGCCGCGTAGACCATGTCGGGCAGTCCGGGAACGGCCGGCAGGACGTCCACCCGGTGGCCGGCGCCGCGGTAGCTCTGCACCAGCGCCGACCACTGCGCGACGGCTCGCTCGCGGTCCACCGCAGGACCGGGCCGCATCCAGGGGTTGATGGCGTAGCGAACCTCGAAGAAGGTGGGGGGACACATCAGGTAGTGCCTCGGTGACGCACGACGGACCGCTGGCGCCGGGCGGGCCAGCACGCTCGAGGTCATACCGAAAGCGTAAATGCTTCCTTGCGCAATACGAGGTAGGTAGTGTACGAAGATTGCGTGATTTCATTGCGTCTCGATGACCTAGACCGCAAGATAATTGCTCGTCTGATGGAGAACGGACGAGAGAGCTTCGCCGCCCTGGGCCACCAGATCGGGTTGTCCACCGCGGCCACCAAGCGACGGGTGGACCGGCTGCGCGTGGGCGGCGCGATCCGGCGTTTCACCGCCGAGATCGAGCCGGCGGCACTGGGCTGGACCATCGAGGCCTTCGTCGAGCTGTACTGCGAGGGCCGCGTGCCGCCGGACCGGATGCGCGAGATGGCCCGCACGATTCCCGAGGTCAGCGACGCCTACACCGTCACCGGCGAGGCCGACGGCATCCTGCTGGTCCGCGCCTCCGACGCCGCCCACTTCGAGAAGGTGCTCGGCGTCATCCGCAACTACCCGGGCGTCAGCAGGACGCGGTCCGCGGTCGTGCTGTCTCACCTGTGACCGCTCCCGCCGTTCGCGATGTGACCCCATTCACTTAGCGGGCGGCCCTGCCCAGAATCGGCCTGCAGGTGAAACAATCAACGCGGCTCATGCCCGGTACGGCCGACCGGACTACGACGCCCCGACGTGGGTATCCGCCCGGGTAGGTCTGGACCAGGCCGCAAGGAATTTTGGCGGGCTGGAGCACGCTTGCAGGTCGGCGCTCGCAGGAAGCGACGCGCAGAGGAGATCCGCGAGAAACGTACGGCGAACTGATGTGGGGGAGCGAGTAGATGAGGTCGAGTCGTGCCTGAACCGACGGCACCGCCGCGACGTATCCGCGTCACCGACTTCGTCAACGCCAAGCGGGACGGTCGGCGCTGGGCCATGCTGACCAGCTACGACCAGTACACGGCGGCGCTCTTCGACGACGCCGGCGTGTGGAGCCTGCTCGTGGGCGACTCCGCCGCGAACAACGTGTACGGCTACGACACGACGCTTCCTGTCACCGTCGAGGAGCTGCTACCGCTGGTCCGCGCAGTCGTCCGCTCCACCCGGCGGGCTTTCGTGATCGGTGACCTGCCCTTCGGCTCGTACGAGGTCAGCGCTCAGCAGGCTCTGCAGACCGCCATCCGCTTCATGAAGGAGGGTGGCTGTCACGCGGTGAAGTTCGAGGGCGGCGTCCGGGTGGCCGAGCAGATCAGGCTGGTGAGCGACGCCGGAATCCCGGTGATGGGTCACATCGGCTTCACCCCCCAGAGCGAGCACCGCCTCGGCGGCTACCGCGTCCAGGGCCGGGGCGCGGGGGCGGCGCAGCTGCTGGAGGACGCGCACGCCGTGGCCGAGGCTGGGGCAATCGGGGTGGTGCTCGAGATGGTCCCCGGTGACCTGGCCGCCCAGGTGACCGCCGAGCTGGACATCCCCACCGTCGGCATCGGGGCGGGTGCGGGCTGCGACGCGCAGGTGCTGGTCTGGCAGGACATGCTGGGCCTGCGCCAGGGCAAGGTCACCCGCTTCGTCAAGCAGTACGCCAACCTGGCCCAGACCATCTCCGACGCCGCGGCGGCCTACGTCGCCGACGTCAGCGACGGCTCCTTCCCCGCCGCCGAGCACACGTTCGACTCCACCCAGAACGCCAACGGCTCCCCCGCGCCCGGCCCCATCGCCGCACCAGGAGCACCTACGTGATCGTCGCCCAGACCCTCGCCGAGTTCGTGGAGGCCCGGAACGAGCTGGACACTGCCGGGCGCCGGCGCGTCGCCTTCGTCGCCACCATGGGTGCGCTGCACGAGGGCCACCGGACGCTGATCCGCTCGGCGCGCGAGCGCGGCGACGCCGTCGTGGTCAGCATCTTCGTCAACCCGCTGCAGTTCGGGCCCGGCGAGGACTACGCCCGCTACCCGCGCCCGCTGTCGGACGACCTCGAGGTCTGTGACGCCGAGGGCGTCGACCTGGTCCTGGCGCCGACCGTCACCGAGCTCTACCCCGCCGGTCGCCAGGTGAGCGTCAACGCCGGGGCGATGGGCGCCGTGCTGGAGGGGGCGTCACGTCCGGGCCACTTCGACGGCGTGCTGACGGTCGTGCTGAAGCTCCTCCACCTCGTCCGCCCCCAGGTGGCCCTCTTCGGCCAGAAGGACGCCCAGCAGGTCGCCTGCGTGTCTCGGATGGTGACCGACCTCAACCTGGACGTCGAGGTGGTGAGCGAGGCGACCGTCCGCGAGGCCGACGGGCTGGCCCTCTCCAGCCGCAACGTCTTCCTGACCCCGGCCGAGCGCGCGATGGCCCGCAGCCTCTCCGCCGCGCTGGAGAAGGCGGCATTGGCCGACAGCGTCCCCACCGCCCGGATCGCCGCTGACGAGGTGCTCGACCGCGTCCAGTTCGAGCCCGCCTTCGAGCTCGACTACGCCGTGATGGTCAACCCAGCCACCTTCGTCGAGGTCGCCGAGGACCACACCGGCCCCACACTGTTTGTCGTCGCCGCCAAGGTGGGCAGCACCCGCCTGATCGACAACATGCCGCTGACCTTCCCCGCCGCGATGACCGACCCCCAGGATTCGGTCGAGCTGCACGCCTGAGCCGCTGTCTGAGCATGGACAGCTCCCTGTGGGGTGGCTCGCTGAGATCGCGTCGGAGTGGCTCGGACGTGGGCTGCGGGGCGCGGGACGGGCCAAGATGGGTCCGTGGACCTGGACGCGGCGGCCGAAGAGCTGTACGGCGCGTCGCCGGACGACTTTGTCGGGCTGCGGACGGCGCTGGTGGCGGCAGCGAGGAAGGCGCGCGAGCGCGAGCTGGTCAAGCAGATCGGGGCGCTGCGGCGGCCGACGCGGACGGCCTGGCTGGTCAACCTGCTGGCCCGGGAGTCTTCGGCCGACGTCGACCAGCTGCTGGAGCTCGGCCAGGCGCTGGCCGACGCGCAGCGTCGAGGGTCGGGCACTGACCTGCGACGGCTCTCCAGCGACCGGCGGAAGCTGGTCGACCGGCTCGCGCGGCAGGCCGTCACCCTCGGGGCGGCGCACGGGTACGCAGCCCCCGACGCCGCCCTGCAGGAGGTGAGCCAGACGCTGCAGGCTGCGCTGGGCGATGAAGCCAACCGCGAGCAGCTGCGGTCCGGCCGGCTCACCAGCGCCCTCAGCTACGGGGGCTTCGGGCCGTTCACCATGCCCGCAGCCGAGCCCGAGCCCGACGAGGCGGAGCCCGACGAGACGGAGCCCGACGAGACGGAGCCCGACGAGACGGAGCCGCCTTCGGACAGGCTCAGCGAACAGAAGGACAAGCTGCGGGAACGGACTGAGGCGGCCTGGCAGGCGGCCCAGCAGGCAGAGGCCGAGGCTCAGCGTGAGGCTGAGGAGGCGACCGGGCGAGCGGACGACCTGGCCGTACGGATCGAGGAGCTGCGCACCGAGCTGGCGGCCACCGAGGCCGAGGAACGGGAGGCCCGCGAGCTGGCCCGGACGGCTCGGCAGCACCTCAAGCAGATACGCCAGGCCGCCACCGAGGCTGAGCAGGCCGTCGCCGCCCTCGACAGCCAGGGCTGAGATCGACAAACCCATCCTCAAGGGTGCAGCGAGAACCGGGTATCTCTGGGAAACTTGGGTGGTGCCGGACTCGCCCACTCGTCAGCTCGCCGTGATCGCCAACCCGATCAAGGTGTCCGATACGTTCGACGACCAGGTGCGGAAACGAGTAGCGGACGCGGGGTGGCCGGAACCGCTGTGGCTCGAGACCACCGAGGACGACCCGGGCCACGGGATGGCCCGGCAGGCTGTGGACGCCGGCGTGGACCTGGTGCTCGCCGCGGGCGGCGACGGGACGATCCGGGTGGTCGCCGACGCCTTGGCCGGCACCGGTGTGACCATGGCCGTCGTGCCGGCCGGCACCGCCAACCTGCTGGCCCGGAACCTGAAGGTGCCGTTGACCGAGGCCGGCTCCCTGGACGTCGCCTTCGCGGGCCGGACCCGCGACATCGACCTGATCGAGCTGACCGTCGACGGCGAGCGCAGGCAACACTTCGCCGTGATGGCCGGAGTGGGCGTCGACGCGATGATCATGGACGAGGTGGACCCCGACCTGAAGGCGAAGGTCGGCCCCGCGGCGTACTTCCTCGCCGCGGGCAAGGCGTTGGGCCGGGTGCCGATGTCGATGGAGATCACCATCGACCAGGGTCGGCCACGGCGCCGCCGGGCGATGATGTGCCTGGTCGGCAACGTCGGCTCGCTACCCGGCGGGGTCGTGCTGATCCCCGACGCCGAAGCAGACGACGGCCACCTCGACGTCTACGTCGCCTCCCCTCAGCGAGTACGGCACTGGCTCCGGCTCGTCCTTCGGGTGCTGACCCGCCGTAGCCAGCGGGGCGACCAGGTGGACACCTGGCAGGCGACACGGGTCCTGGTCGAGCTGCGCGAGCCCGAGCCGTACCAGCTGGACGGCGACGTGGCCGGTGAGTGCCGCGCGTTCGAGGCCGTCATCAAACCGGCCGCGCTGCGCGTCTGCATCCCTTGACCGCTCTGGAGCAGAAGCCTGGGCGTCGACTGCGCAGCGTAGGCTCGGGACGACTTTCCCGACGACCCTGGAGGCCCTCAGATGCCCCTGACCGTGCTCGTCACCGGCGCCTCCGGCTTCGTCGGTTCCCACCTCGCCACAGCGCTGGTCGAGGCTGGTCACACCGTCCGCGCCATGACCCGCCATCCAGCCGACTACTCCGGGGCCGGTGACCCGGTAGAGGCTGACGTCAGCGACCGGGCCAGCCTGGACCGGGCGATGGTCGGCGTCGACGCCGCCTACTACCTGGTCCACTCCCTCGACAGCGCCGACTTCGTCCAGAAGGACGCCGAGGCCGCGCGCCACTTCAGCGCCGCCGCCGCACAGGCCGGGGTCGACCGCATCATCTACCTCGGCGGGCTCGGCGACGAGAGTGCGGACCTGTCGGACCACCTCAAGTCGCGCCGTGAGGTGGAGGAGCTGCTGGGCGGCGACGGGGTGCCGGTCACCGTGCTGCGAGCAGCCATCGTCATCGGCCACGGGGGTATCTCGTGGGAGATCACCCGCCAGCTGGTGGCGCACCTGCCGGCCATGATCGTGCCGCGCTGGGCGACCACGAAGACCCAGCCCATCTCGCTGGCCGATGTCGTCCGCTACCTCGTCGGGGTGCTGGAGCCCGCGGCGGCGCGCGGCCGGGTGTTCGAGATCGGCGGCACCGAGGTGCTCACGTACGCGGAGATGATGCAGCGGGTGGCCAAGCTGCACCACAACCGGACTCTGCCCATGGTCACCGTGCCGTTGTTGACCCCACGGCTCTCCTCACACTGGCTCGCCTTCGTCACCGACGTGGACACCGAGACCGCGCGCAACCTGATCGACTCGATGAGCAACGAGGTCGTGGTGCACGAGCACTCAATCCGCGAGGTCGTCCCCGGCGAGCCGATGGACTACACCGAGGCGGTCCGCGAGGCCTACGCGCAGCGGGCGGAGGCTCAGAAGACAGAGGCCAGTACGTGACCGATGCCCGGACCCGCTGGCTGGGCCGGACGTTGGGCGTCGTTCGACCGATCCTGATCGACAAGGTCGAACGCGACCACGCCCAGAGCGACCGGGCGTTCCGCTACCGACGGATCGTGGTGGCGGCGACGCTGGTGGTCGGGGCCACCCTGCTGGGCCTGTCCTTCGCCACCGAGCAGGGCGACCCGGCCTTCTACCCGCTGACCTTCGGCCTCGCGGCCACCTGGGCGGTGGGCAGCCTCGTCTCGGGACCACTGCACCTGGGCCACATCCAGATTCTCGGCGTCCGGCGCCGCCCGATCATCACCCCGATCCTGGTCGGGCTGGCGCTCGGCGCGGTCTTCGTCGTCGGCGGACTGGTGACGCGGGAGATCCCGCCGCTGGCCGCCTACATCGAGGATGTGCTCGGTTACGCCAAGGCCGGGAACCTGTACCTGCTGATGGTCATCACGCTGGTGAACGGTATCGCCGAGGAGCTGTTCTTCCGTGGCGCGCTCTTCGCCGCCATCGGTCGCAAACGGCCGGTTCTGATCTCGACGATCATCTACGCCGTGGCCACCATTGCCGGCGGCAACCCCGCGCTGGTCTTCGCCGCCGCAGTGCTCGGCACAGTTGTCGGTCTGCAGCGCCGCGCCGGTGGCGGGGTGCTGGCCCCGATCCTGACCCACATCACGTGGTCGACGATCATGCTGCTGGTCCTGCCCCGGCTCTTCCAGGGCTGACGCTCAGGCTGCCGGCGGCGGTCCGGAGTAGCGGCTGTCCTGGATGTGCCGCGTCCGGCCACGCTGGGCGTTCAACACCAGCGCGAGGATGACCGCGACGATGCCCGCCACGATCAGGATGATTCCGAGCGTGTCGTCAGAGACGAACGGAAGGTTGACGTTCAGCGCGAACAGCAGGATCGCGCCGATCACGATCAGGACGATGCCGACTCCGATTCCCATGGACGTCACTCTAGAACGCTCAGCGCACCCGCGCAGGCGGTTCGGTCGGCGGCGTGGCGGCCGGGTTCTCCTCCAGCCGGGCGAGCGCCTCGGCCATCGCCCGGTCGAGCTGTGGGTCGGCGGTCGGCTCCCTGTCGTGGTCGGCCGGGGTGTGCGGCACCTCGATGTCAGGGATGACGCCGTGGTTCTCCACCGCCCAGTCGTAGCCGCGGAGCCAGAAGGCGTAGCGAGGCTGGGTGACGCCAGTGCCGTCGACCAGGTCGAAGCGGCCGTCGATCCCGACCACGCCGCCCCAGGTACGCATCCCGACCACCGGCCCCAGGCCCATGGCCTGCGCGCCGGCGTTGACGATGTCACCGTCGGAGCCAGAGAACTCGTTGGCCACGAAGACGACCGGCCCCCGCGGTGACAGCTGCGGGTACGGCGTGGCCACCTGGACGTGCCGGGCGATGCTCCAGCCCACCACCCGGCGGGCCAGCCGCTCGAGCACCAGCTGGCTCGTGTGTCCGCCCCGGTTGTAGCGGACGTCGACGACGAGACCCTCTGCCTCGGTGGCCAGGTGCAGGTCGCGGTGCAGCTGCGCCCAGCCAAGGCTCATCATGTCGGGGACGTGCAGGTAGCCCAAGCGGCCGCCACTGTGCTCGCGGACGTACGCGGCCCGGCCGAGTACCCAGTCCTGGTAGCGAAGGGCCTCCTCATCAGCCAGCGGCACGACGACGGCGCGACGGTCGCCGTCGGTGGGGTCCGGGGACCGCAGCGTCAGCTCGACCGGGTGGTCGGCGGTGCCGATCAGACCGGCGGCGGGTCCGACCACCGGATCGACGGGTCGGCCGTTGACGGCGACGATCAGGTCACCCGAGCGCGCCCCCACCCCGGCGGCGCGCAGCGGCGAACGGGCGAACGGGTCGCTGCTCTCCCCCGGCAAGATGCGGTCGATCCGCCACCCGCCCTCGGCCGGGCTGAGGTCGGCGCCGAGCAGGCCCAGGCGCCGGTCGGTGTCGCCGGGCTCGTCGGCCGGGTCCACGTAGGCGTGCGAGGTGTTCAGCTCGCCGCCGACCTCCCACAGCAGGTCCACGAGGTCGTCGTGGCTGGCCAGCCGCTGCACCAGGGGGCGGTAGCGCGCCAGCACGGCGTCCCAGTCGACCCCGTTCAGGTCGGAGCGCCAGTAGTGGTCCCGCATGATGCGCCCGTTCTCGTCGAACATCTGCTGCCACTCGGCCACCGGATCGAGCTCGAAGCGCAGCCGGGCCAGGTCCACGGTGACCAGGTCGTCGTCCTCGGGCTTCAGCGGCCGTGCGGTTGGCCGGACCGTCACGTCGTCACCTGACCTGACCACCATCTGCTCGCCGTCCCCGCTCACCCGGACGCTGTCGGCCCGGTCGAGGAGCTCTTTCACGGCGCGGTCGGCAAAGGAGTAGATCTCGACCACGTCACCGGGAGGCTCGCCCTCGACGCCGGCACGGTGGGCGCGGAGCGGCGTGGCGTCGCCGGACTCGCGGATCCAGAGCACGCCGCCGCTCGCGGCCTGCAGGTCGCGGTAGCTGCCGGACGGCACAGGAAAGGCGACGATGCGCTGCTCGAAGCCCTCGGCGTCCAGCGCGACCGGCGCCACGGAATGCGCCGCCGGGGGCTTGGGGTCCGGGCTCTTGCTCAGCCGCCAGCCGTTCGCGCTGGGGCCGAAGGGTGCGGCTCCGGTCGCGGTCAGCGGTACCAGGTACGGGCGGACGGCCGCGCTGAAGCCCAGCTGGAAGACGTGGCTGTCGTAGCGGGGGTCGAAGGTCCGTGCGGAGAGGAAGGCGAGGTACGCCCCGTCGGCGGTGAACGCGGGCGAGGTGTCGTCAAAGCGCCCACTGGTCAGCGGGACCGGGTCCCCGGGTTGGTCGAGGTCGGCCAGCACCAGCCGGTGCTGCGCCTGGGAGCGGATCGGCTCGGACCAGACGAGCCAGCGCCCGTCCGGGGAGAAGGTGAGGCCGGCCGCCTCGCCCTCGGTCGAGGTGCCCAGCAGCCGGACAGCGCCCGTCTCCACGTCGACCAGGCGGACGGCTCCATCGTGAGACACCGTGGCCACGCGGCCACCAGCCGGGTCGCTCTCCAGGTGGAGCACGCGGCCCAGCTCGCTGCCGGCCAGCCGCCGCGGCGCACCCGCGGCCGGGTACAGCCACAGAGCGTCCTCGCCTTCGGCGTCGCTGGCCAGGATGGACGCTCCGGTCCGGGCCAGCGACCGGACCAGCCGTGCCCGGACGCCGGAGTCCGCGGCCAGCGCTCGCGCCGGTCCCTCGCGGTGGCTGAGCCAGAACGCCTTGCCACGCCACTCGACCAGGCTGGCGTCGCCGCCGTGGTCGGGCCGTAGCTCGTTCAGGTTCTTGGTCGGGTCGAGCTGACGGGGCCGCCGACCGGCGAGGCTGCCAGGCAGGGTGATGCTCAGGGGGGCGGCCGCGGCATCGAGGCTCGGCAGCAGGTAGAGGGTGCCGTGCGCGGCGTAGACCACCCGCTCGCCGTCGGTGGTGGCGTCGCGGACGTAGCCCTCCGCGGCCGTGTGCTCGGTCAGCCGCCTCGGAGCGGCAGCGTCGGCGTCGACGTCAAGTGCGTAGAGGTTGGCCACTTCGTCGGCGTGGTCGGGGAACGTGGCGGCCAGGTCGCTGGTGAAGACCAACGTGTCGCCGACCCACATCGGGTCGACCAGCGACGCCTCCTCCTCGGCCAGCAGCCGCCGCCAGCTGCGACCCTCGCCGGTGCGGTCCAGCCACAGCTTGGGGGCGGTGCCACCGCGGTAACGCTTCCACAGCGCGGGCGGCCGGCTGCCCACCGTCGCCAGCACGGTGGCGCCGTCCGCGCGGGTGGCCAGGCCCCAGGCCGGCCCGTACGGCAGCCGCTCGACCGAGCCGTCCAGGCCGATGGCGTGCACGACCTGGCGGCGCAGGTTCGCCTCGTGCGCCGCCGACGCCACGAGCACCCGTCCTTCCGCGGTCCAGCCGAGCACGTCGGTGGTGCCGTTGCCCCACCACGTCAGCCGCCCGGGCTCGCCGCCTTCGACGTCGACCACGTACGCCTCCTGATGGCCGTCGCGGCTCGACGTCCACGCCACGTGGGTGCCGTCGGGTGAGAAACGCGGGCTCTTCGCCGGAGAGCGGTCGTCGGTCAGCCGCCAGGCCCGGCCACCGGAGACCGGGGCCAGCCACAGGTCGTCCGCGGCTACGAAGGTGACGAGACCGGCGTGCAGGTGCGGGTAACGAAGGTAGTGAGACATCGTGCGCAGGCTATCCCCCGCTGCTGACAGCGGCCTGCGAGGATCAGGGTGTGCCTTCAGAACCGCGGATGGTCTCGCTCGGGTTCGGCAAGTTCGCCCGCGCCGACAAGATCTACGCCCTCGAGCCCCTGGTCGGCGACCAGCGCGGCGACGGGCGCCGGACGAAGGTCTGGGTCGAGGGCATCCCGGACGCCGTGGTCGCCTCGCGGACCGAGGGAACGATCCTGCGGGACATGGGTCAGGAGGCCGCCGCCGACGCTCCGCTCGTCGAGGAGGCGCTCGACCTGGCGGCGCGGCTCGCCGCCGCCGCAGACGCCGGCCGGGTCGATCTCAGCGACCTCGGCCGCCGCGCCCGGCGGCTGCTGGCCGCCACGGTCACCCCCGGCTGAGCTGTCCAGCAACCCACGCCTCAGGCGCTGCCGGTCCCGAGGAGCAGGCCGAGCAGGTAGGTCACCGCGGCGGCGCTGTAGCCGATGACGAGCTGGCGGAGGCCACGCTTCAGCGGGGACGCGCCCGAGAGCAGGCCGACGGTCGCCCCGGTGGCGAGCAGGGACAGACCGACCAGCACGGCGGCGACGACCACCGCGGTGAGGCCGGACAGTCCGAACAGGTACGGCAGCACGGGGATGACGGCGCCGGAGCCGAAGAAGCAGAAGCTGGAGACGGCGGCGCCGAGACCGGTGCCGATCGCCTCGTGCTCGTCGACCTCCTCCCCGTCCTCGACCGGGGGCGCGTCGGCGAGGTCGGGCTCGGGCCGACCCAGCACCTCCGTGGCGTGCCGCTCAGCCTCCGCGGCCTCCATCCCCCGGGCCCGGTACACCAAGGCCAGCTCGTTCGCGTCGAGATCCAGCTCGGGAAGCAGCGCGTGGGTGTCCGACGCGGGGGCCGACGCCTCGAGCAGCTCGCGCTGGGAACGGACCGAGACGTACTCCCCCGCGCCCATCGAGAGCGCGCCGGCCAGCAGCCCGGCGAGCCCGGTGAGCAGCACGATGTGGTTGGCCACGCCGCTGGCGCTGATGCCCAGGACCAGCGAGAGGTTGCTGACCAGACCGTCGTTGGCTCCGAAGACTGCCGCGCGGAAGGTGCCCGAGAGGCGGTTCCGGCCGCGGGCGGCCAACCCGCGGACGACCTCCTCGTGGATCCGCTCGTCGGCGGCCATGGTCGCGGTGGCGTCGGTGTCCTGCTCGTACGGCGACCGCGCCTCCGCCCGCTGGGCCAGGGCGAGGACGAACACCGAGCCGAAGCGGCGGGCCAGCAGGCCGAGCACGCGCGTCCGGAGGTCGGGCCGTCGGGGTCGGCCGGCCTGGTCGCCCAGGAGGTCGACCCAGTGCTGTTCGTGCCGGCCCTCGGCCTCGGCGAGCGCGAGCAGAATCTGCCGCTCCTCACCGGTGCGGTGCGCCGCCAGGTCTCGGTAGACCGCCGCCTCCGCGCGCTCGTCGGCCAGGTACTGCCGCCAGCGCCGGACGGCCTGCGCCGAGGGCCGCCCCGACGGCGGGGCCGAGAGATCGGGCTGGGTCATCGGCACCTCCCCGACTCGCTGGTGAGGCAGCAGCGTATCCGGCGGGTGCGGGGCGGGCATGGCTGACACCGCGAACTTCGACATCGACGGCACCTTGCTGGACTCCCGCTACCAGCCGCCCGAGGTCCACGGCCGCGGCCGGCAAGCTCACAGACCTGGCCTGGCCCAGCTGACCAGGGCCGCGACGAACGCGACCACCGCGCCGGCGCTGCGTACCCGGTCTGCCCACAGCAGGCGTGCGATCAGCTCGGGTTCACGGCCCGCCCCGAGCCGGCCGTGCAGCGGGGCGGCGACGAGCGCGGTAGTGCCGAGCGACGTGGCCGATGCGAGAGCGGAGACGAGCGCAGGCGTCGTCGGACGCCGTCGCGCCACGGAGAAGACCGCGCTGGCGACCACCCCGCCGTAGACGACGCCGACCAGGGGCACGATCCTTCGCGAGTGCCGCAGGTGCGCCTGTGTCCAGTCGTTCTCGGGCACCTCAGCCAGCGCCGGGTAGACCACGGTCGTGACGGCCAGCTGGAAGCCCGCGTGCGCAGCGGTCGCCATGACCAGGACGGTCTCCCACGACATCTGCGGCACGCGCCGAGAGTAGTGCCGCGATACTGGGCACATGGCCAGATCCTCCTCGGAGCAGGTCGTCGACGTCGACGGCCGCGCGGTCAAGCTCACCAACCTCACCAAGGTGCTCTACCCCGAGACCGGGACCACCAAGGGTGACGTCCTGCACTACTACGCCGCGGTCGCGGCTGTCATGGTGCCGCACCTGCGGCAGCGGCCGGCCACCCGTAAGCGCTGGCCCGACGGGGTCGGCTCCGACGTCAAACCCGGCAGCGTGTTCTTCGCCAAGGACCTCGCCGCGGGGACACCGGAATGGGTGCAGCGGTACGCGATCGCCCACCGCGACCACGACAACTCCTACCCGGTGGTCAATGACCGCGCCACCCTGACCTGGCTGGGCCAGCTCGCCGCCCTCGAGCTGCACGTGCCGCAGTGGCGGTTCGCCGCCGACGGCGAGCCGCAGAACCCGGACCGGCTCGTCCTGGACCTCGACCCGGGGGAGGGTGTGACGCTGGCCGACTGCGCCGAGATCGCCCGCCAAGCCCGCGACGTGCTGCACGGCATCGGCCACGACCCGTACCCCGTGACCAGCGGCAGCAAGGGCATCCACCTGTACGCGGCGCTCGACGGCTCGGTGACGCCGGACCAGGCCACCGAGCTCGCCCGCGAGCTCGCCCTGGCGTTGGAGGCCGAGCAGCCCGACCGGGTGATCAGCTCGATGAAGCGCGCCGACCGCGGTGGGAAGGTGTTCTTGGACTGGAGCCAGAACAAC
The DNA here is from genome assembly GCA_963727215.1 of uncultured Actinomycetota bacterium. Taxonomy (GTDB): domain Bacteria; phylum Actinomycetota; class Actinomycetes; order Propionibacteriales; family Propionibacteriaceae; genus Microlunatus. The sequence continues at coordinate 301,401 of CAVSFR010000010.1, read as the reverse complement.
GGCAACAAGACGACCATCTCCCCGTACTCGCTGCGCGGCCGGGCGCACCCGACTGTCGCCGCTCCGCGGACCTGGGCCGAGCTCGAGTCCCCCGACCTGCGCCAGCTCGAGTACGAGGAGGTGCTGGCCCGGATCGAGGCGCACGGCGACCTGCTGGTGGACCTGGCCGGAGCTCCGGACGCGCCCGACCGGCTGAGCACCTACCGCAGCATGCGCGACGCGACCAAGACGCCGGAACCGGTGCCGGCCACGGCGCCCTCGGACCGGGCCGGTCAGAGCTTCGTCATCCAGGAGCACCACGCCCGCGCGCTGCACTACGACTTCCGGCTCGAGCACGACGGCGTCCTGGTCAGCTGGGCCGTGCCCAAGGCGCCGCCGACGGACCCGGGAGTGAACCGCCTGGCCGTGCAGACCGAGGACCACCCGCTGGAGTATGGCTCCTTCTCCGGGGACATCCCGGCGGGTGAGTACGGCGGCGGCAACGTGAAGATCTGGGACTCCGGCAGCTTCCGGCTGCACAAGTGGCGTGAGGGGAAGGAGGTGATCGTCACCTGCTTCGGGCAGCCGGACGGGGGGCTGGGCGGTGTCCGCAAGTTCGCCCTGATCCACACCGGTGGCGGTGGCGGACGGGGCGAGCGGAACTGGCTGATGCACCTGATGCAGACCGACGACGAAGACCGCCCTTCGACAGGCTCAGGGAACGAGGCAGCCCCGGCGAAGATCGAGCCGATGCTTGCCGCACTGACCGACCCGGCGCGGTTCGGGCCTGAGGGGGGCTGGGCGTTCGAGATGAAGTGGGACGGCGTCCGTGTCGTCGCCTACCTCTGTGGCAACCAGGTGGAGCTGCGCAGCCGACGCGGCAGGGACGAAACGGCGGCGTACGCCGACGTGGTGCCGTCGCTGGCCGCCCTCGGGGTCGGCAGCGCCGTCCTGGATGGTGAGGTCGTCGTGCTCGACCCGACCGGTCGGCCCAGCTTCGGCCTGCTGCAGAACCGGATCAACCTGACCAGGCCGGCCGACATCCAGCGGCTGGCAGCGAAGTACCCGGCTCAGGTGATGCTCTTCGACCTGCTCGAGCTGGACGGGGAGTCGCTGCTCGGCCGCAGCTACGACGAGCGCCGCAGCATCCTCGAGGAGCTGGTACCGCAGCAACCCGGCTCCCGGCTGCAGGTGCCGCCGGTGTTCGACGGCGACCTGGCCGCGGCCATGGCCACCAGTCAGACGCTGGGTCTGGAGGGTGTGGTGGCCAAGCGGCACGACTCGACGTACTCGCCCGGCAGTCGCGGCTCCTGGCGCAAGCTCAAGCACTCCCGAACCCAGGAGGTGGTGGTCGGCGGCTGGCGGTCGGGCCATGGCCGCCGCGATGGGGGTGTCGGATCGCTGCTGATGGGTGTGCCGACCGAGGACGGGCTGCACTATGTCGGCCGGGTCGGCTCGGGCTTCGACGACCGCGGTCTCGACGAGATCGCCGCCGCCCTGGCGCCGTTGGCCCGGAAGGCCTCGCCGTTCCTGGACGTCCCCCGCGAGGAGTCGCGGGACGCTCACTGGGTCGAGGCCCTGCTGGTGGGCGAGGTGACCTACGGCGAGCTCACCGGCCCGGGTCGGATGCGGCACCCCGTCTGGCGGGGGCTGCGGCCGGACAAGGCCCCAGGCGACGTGGTGTGGGAGCGGCCGCAAGGCTGAGCGTCAGCGGGCCGCCGGTAACCCGGTGGCTGCCTCGGGTACCTACCACTCAGGTTTGCCTCAGGGATTGATCAAGTCAACCGCAGTGATTCATGGCACGACTTATGTTGAGCCTCAGAGTTCTCCCTGCAGGGGCTCCAACTTCATTCCCACCCCCCGTGAAGAAGGACAGTTCCATGCCTGCAACGCCTACGCTCCACCCTCACGTGTCGCCCCCATCCCCCTCCTCGGTCGTGGCCAGGTCCACCTCCGGACGCGTCCGGGGACTCCTCACCTCCGCCACGCCCCGGATCGCCCTGGTCGCCGCGGCGTCGGTCATGCTGACCGTCGCCGGCGCAGCGGTGAGCAGCACCCCCGCTGCCGCCGCGACCCCACGCTTTTCCTACACCGCTTCCGCCTTCGGCACCTCGGTGTCGTTGGGCTCGACGGTCACCTCCGGCCAGTCGGCGCTGACGACGTTGAGCTGCACCGCCGACGGCGACCGGCACGCGACCAACTCCGCGGCTGGGCTCAGCCTCGCGCCGTTGGCCAAGGCCGGTGCCGTGTCCACGACGGCCGACACCTACGCCTCGCCTGTCCGCTCGGTGACCACCGCCAGCACGGCCGACGTCAGCCTGCTGAGCGGGCTGGTTCGGGCCACCGCAGTCAAGGCGGTGAGCGCAACCACGCGTACGTCGACCGGGTACGAGCTGAGCGCCACCGGGACGACCCTGACGGGCTTGGTCGTGGCGGGTAAACGGATCGCAGCGGACACAGCGCCCAACACCCGCATCGAGCTGGCGGGAATCGGGCGCATCACTGTCAACGAGCAGATCCGCTCGACGAAAGGGCTGACCGTGAGGGGCCTGCACCTGGTCGTCAGCCAGCGGAACCTCCTCGGCCTGGCCGTCGGAACCGACGTGACCGTCTCCCAGGCCGTGAGCGGGGTCTCCGATCCGGTCGCCGCCGCCCTGGGCGGCAGCGCCTACGGCTCCAGGGCCATGGTGGGAAGCGCCGTGGTGGCGGGGGCCAGCTTCCCCCGGTACATGCCCTGTCTCGGCACCGGAGGAGCGGCTCAGACCAACGTCGGAGCGGGCGCCACCGCCGGCGCCGCGCTGAGCACCGGCACGATTACCGACACCGTACGAGGAACGGTCACCCGCTCCTCAGCGAGCGGTGACACGAGCTCCACCGTGCAGGCGGCGAACCTGCTCAATGGGCTGGTCAAGGCCACGGGCATCCAGGCCTCCGCCCACGCCTCCTTCGACGGCACCACCTCCAACACGAGTGGGGACGGTTCCGCCTTCGAGTCCCTTTCGATCGCCGGACATGCCGAGCTCGACGCGAACGTGGCGCCCAATACCAAGGTGGAGCTGGCTGGCATCGGGACCCTTTACCTGCGCCGGGTGTTGCTCACCAAGAGCACCGCCGAGGTCCGGATGATCGAGCTGGTGGTGACGAACCCGGTCGGCGGCCTCGCCGTCGGGACCAACATCAGGATCGGCGTCGCCTCGGCGTCGATCAAGTAGCCCTCGCCTTTCCGCCTCGCCCGGCGAGCAGCGGTAGCTTCGACGCCAGCCCGGCGGGCCCGCACGGGTCCGCCGGGCCGGCCTCGGGTAGCCGGCCGTCGCCGGCATCGGTGTGCGGATCGCGGCGGACAACTCGGCGCCGACCACAATGGGTCACGGCGTAGACGACCAAAAGCAGCGCGGGCGCCACCGAGGCCCGGGCGCGAGAGCTGTTTCTCATCGCCGGCGGCCAGCCGATCCGCCGCTGCCCGCACTAGTTCGTGCCGGGGCAGAGCCGCTGGTTCGCCGGTCTCGACGACGAGCCGCGTGAGGTTCGGCTATCGGGTGTTTGTCCTGCCGGTCAAGGTGTTCGACGATGCTGCGGCGCAGATCGTCGTGCTGCTTCCGAGCCGCAGGGCGTCCGGTGATCAGCTCGCGGCAGAGTAGAGCGAGACCGGCTTGGTCATGCGCCCGTGCGGGTCCCTGTCATAGCCGGGGCCAGATGTGAGCGCGCAGGAAGACGTCGGTGTGCCGAGGATCTCGAGTTGACGCGAGCGAAGCCCGTACCCAGCTCGACGCACATGTTCTCGACCGGCTCGACGAGCAGTTCCACGCTGGGCCACGGGCCGATACGGGTCCTGCCGGAACTCGGCACCCATGCGGTCATGGGGATCACAGCTCAGGCGGCGAGGGCAGGCTTCGGTGTGGCGGCGTGCCAGATCTGGTCGGCGAAGCGGTTGCGGCCGAGCGGCAGGGTGCCCTGGTTGGTGACCAGGTAGACGTGTCCGGTCGGGGACCGGAACACGTACCGGCCCGGCTCGGGTTGTCGACGTCGCCAACCCCCATGGGTGACCGCCCGGTGACTCGACCTTGATAACGGACCCAGGTTGACGAGGCCGGTCTGGCCGGGCGGTCCACCCCGGCCGGGTGGCCAGTAGGGAGTCATGTGGTCGAGGTCGAGGTGGGCGCTGGTCCCGACGCCGTAGGGGAACACCTCAGCCGGATGCCGCAGCCTCAGGGCGGCGCGGATACGGGTCGGGGTCTCGTAGCCGTCGACCGGCGCCAGGTGCGCCGGATCCACCACCGGCCGGACCGTCACCGAGCAGCCCGACCGGGCCAACCAGCCGGTGAACTCGCCCAGGGTGAGCGCTTCACCGCCCTCGGGGCGGACCAGCCCGTGACCGTCCCGGACCGTCGCCGCGTTCAGGTGGAAGTTCAACACCACCCGCGGCCGGGCCGCCTTCAGGTCCGCGCCCGCAGCCACCGGCCGCAGATCCAACGACTGACGAGTGTCCTCGGGCTGCTCATCCAGCTGGCCAGGCTCAACGTCGGTGGCCGTGTCGTGCTGGTGCGCGAGCAGGAGCTGGAGGGCGTCAGCAGGCCGCGCGAGGATCCCGACCGCTTTCGACCGACGCACCCCCACCGGATCGGTGTCACCGTCCAACTCAAGGATGTCGGCGATCCGGTTCACCGTCGCGAGGAACCAGGCGGCGTCACCGTGCTCGACGCGGGCCAGCAGCAGCTTCAACCCGTCCTCGGACTGCACCGCCCACACGTCCCGGTCCGTCGTGGTCCGCTGCGCCCGCTCGGCCGTCTGCTCAGGGTCCGCGTCCAGGATCGCTGCCGCGAGCACGCGTTGGAAGCGGGGCCACGGCAACATCCCGACCAGCCCGGTCACCGCCTCGTCGACCTCAGCGGCCGCATCCCATGACAACCTCCGGGTCTGCTGCGCGACCTTCCGCGCCTGCCAGGCCCGCACCTGACCGGCCACCACCTGCACCCACAGCCTGGGCAGCCGGTGCCGCAAATCCAACACGTCGGCGATCAACAACCGGGCCGCGAACGCGCCCGTCCCCTGCAGGGCTCCGAGCTCGGCGGCGCAGAACTCCGACACCAACGGTGTCCCCTCACCACCCCACTGAGACGCCCGCTCGACCAACGGCTGGTAGTTATCGGACTCCATGTCCAGGTCGTGGGCGTCCGCCCACGCCGCGGCCAGCACCAGGACGCGGCACTCCCGCTCCACCAGCTCCGCCTGGTTCTGAGCAAACAACTCGGCCAGCCGCGTCCGCGAACACCCCGCCAACTCCACCGACCCTGCCGATTCGAACATGTGAGCAACTCTACGGAGGACCACTGACACTTCTCGCGAGGACGGAGAACTGAAGGCGCAACCTCTTCGAGGCCTTCGACGGGCTCAGGGCTCGGGCGTCAGAGGGCGCGGTGCGGTGTCCAGCCGGCGGCAGCGGCGCCCATGGCCAAAGCCCAGATCGGGAGCGAGCGCCAATCCGGGAGAGCGGTCGAGGCGACGAGGGTCACCACCGCGAGCACCATGAGGGTGACGACCAGCGGTCGACGCCGAGACCGCTCGCTCACCTCGGGGGCCGGCCAGTCATCAGCACATCGCTCATCTCCGCACCCCCACGGCCACAGCGAGCCCCCGACAGAGGTGGTCAGCGGGCGAAACGGTCGATGGCTTCCAGCAGCGCATCCGCCGTCGCGTCGCTGCCCTTGTGGCCCGAACTGGGAAAAACCGTCAGCTCCGAGCCCGACCAAGCCCGGTGCAATGCCCATGCATTGCCGGCCGGACCGCTGAGGTCGAGCCGGCCGTGCAGCAGGACCCCGGGGATCCCGGCCAGGCGGTCGGCACCGCGGATGATCTGGTCCTCCTCGAACCAGCACCGGTGGGCGAAGTAGTGCGAGCAGATCCGGACGAAGGCGAGGCGAGCCTCGTCGACACGGTCGCTATACGGGCTCGCTGAGCCGTACTCCTCCTGCGACAGCACGCTGTCCTCCCACGCGCACCAAGCCGCTGCGGTGGCCTCCCGGACGGGCAGGTCGGGATGCTCCATCCGTCGGGCGTAGGCCTGGACCAGGTCGCCGCCACGGTCCGCCACCGGCAGCGCATCGCGGAAGCGTTCCCACGCCTCCGGGAAGAAGAGTCCGACCCCTCGGTAGAGCCAGTCGAGCTCGGACTGCCGCCCGGTAGTGACCCCGATCAGCACGATCTCGCTCACCCGCTCGGGGTGCCGCTCGGCGTAAGCCAGGATGAGCGCTGAGCCCCAGGAACCGCCGAAGAGCAGCCACCGCTCCACGCCGAGGTGCTCACGCAGCAGCTCCATGTCGCGGACCAGGTGCCAGGTGGTGTTGACGCTCATGTCGGTCGCCGGGTTGGACGCGTGCGGGAGGCTCCGGCCGCAGCCACGCTGGTCGAGCTGGATGATGCGGTACCGGGTGGGGTCGAACGAACGCCGCGCCCCGGGCCGCGAGCCCGTACCCGGCCCGCCGTGCACCACCAGCGCGGGCTTGCCGTCCGGGTTGCCTGAAGTCTCCCAGTAGACGCGGTTGTCGTCGCCGACCTCCAGCAGGCCGGAGTCGTACGGTTCGATCGGGGGATGGCGGAGGTCGCTCATGCCTGTCAGTGTCCACCGGCAGAATGACCGTATGACAGACAGCCGTCGCCCCACCCTCGGCATCGCCTACGTGCCCACGCTGCCGCCCGAGCGACTGCGCGACCTGGCGAGGGCCGTTGACGCGAGCGGTCTGGACGAGCTGTGGGTCTGGGAGGACTGCTTCAAGCAGAGCGGTGTCGCCTCGGCCGCGGCCGCGCTGGCCTGGACGGAGCGGATCACCGTCGGCATCGGGCTGCTCCCGGTGCCGCTGCGCAACGTGGCCCTGACGGCCATGGAGTTCGCCAACCTGGAGCGCATGTTCCCGGGTCGGCTGATCGCCGGTATCGGCCACGGCGTGCAGAGCTGGATGGAACAGACGGGCACCCGGGTCGCCTCCCCGCTGACGCTGCTCCGCGAGCACACCGTGGCGATGCGGGCCCTGCTCGGTGGTGAGCGGGTCAGCACCGAGGGCCGCTACGTCCAGCTGCGCGAGGTGGCGCTGGACTGGCCGCCGTCCAGCCCGCCCCCCCTGATGCTCGGCGGCTCCGGTCCCAAGTCGCTGACGCTGGCGGCCGAACTGGGTGACGGGAACCTGCTGGCGGCCGCCATCGCGGAGGACGAGGTGGCCGAGATCGCCGGGCTCGTCTTCGCCACCGCGACGAAGCCCGGTCACGCGCTGGTCGCCAGCCACCTGGTGGCAACCGGCGAGGGCGCTCAGCAGCGGTTGGAGCAGGAGGTGCCGCGGTGGGGCGTCCCCTACGCACGGGGGATCGGCATCGCGGGCGACGCCACCACGATCGCCGCCTCGGTGGACCGGCTGGTCGCGGCCGGTGCCACCTCGGTCTGCTTTCAGCCCACCGAGGACGAGCCGGACCTGCTCGGCCTGGTCCAGTTCCTCGGCAGAGAGGTGTTGCCCCTGGTCAGCCGCGCGGGTGCTCGCTGAGCCACACCTGTTGCCGCCGGGCTGACGCCCGGCTCAGCCAAGCGTCCTCCACCACCTCGGTCAGCTGCTGGTGGCTGAGCTCGCCCAGCCGGGAGGCGCGGACGAGCACGGACGGGTGCCCGTTGAAGTGGGGCGTGGTGAAGAACGGCAGGCCGTCGTCGGAGACCAGGGCATCCTTGTCCTCTGCGTCGGGCACCCAGAAGATGATCACGTCGTCGTAGCGCTCGCCCGTCTCCGGGTCGAAGGCATCCGGTCGGGCCGTCCGGAAGTAGACGAAGCTCTTGCCACCGATCTGGTAGACGGGATTGTCCGACGAGCCGTTGACCACGCTGACGTGCGGCATGGCCGCGGCCAGCGCGTGCACGTCATCGACCGTCGCCCTGCGCGTCATCGGTACCCTGTCAGCGGTTGAACAGCCCGCGGAGACCGCTGCGCCTGCTGTCTGGGGCCTGTGCGGGCGGGGTGTAGGAACTGCTCGAAGGAGCTGCTGACGCGGTCGTCGCCTTGGCCTCGGCCTCGATGTCGGCGGGGGCCCGGCCCTCGAAGCCCCGGATGTCGAGCAGCGAGCCCTTCGCGTCCTCGGCCCGCGGTTCGATCTCGTCCTGCACCGCGTACCGGGTGCGTGTCAGGGTCGCGGTGCACTTTACGCCGTAGTCGTACTCCATCACCTCGCAGCCGTAGCAGACCAGCCGTCCTGGCAGCACGGCCACATCAGGGTTGTGCTGCGTGACCTGCTGCTCGCGGCGGTTGACCTCGTCCGCGTAGGACGCGATCGCCGCAGCGTTCCAGCACCGCACCCCGTCGCCGCCGTCCTTGATCCCGACCTGCATGCTCGCTCCTTTGCGTCCAGACCAGCCTACGACGGCCCCCCGGTCTGAGGTGAGGTCGGACGTCAGGTGAGGTTGGACAGGGCCGCGGCGACGGCGAAACCCAGCACGGTGGCCAGACCGGCGCGGTTGCCGGCTTTTTCCTTGGCCTCCGGCACCATCGAGTCGACGAGCATCACGAGCAGGGCCCCGGCGGCGAACCCGTCGATGCCGCCCTTGACCTCCCCGCCGGCGAGATCAGCGACGGCGTAGCCACCGAGAGTGGCGAGGGTACAGACGACCGCAACCGCAACCCAGAGCCGGATGATGGCCGCGCCGGACTTGCCGGCCGCACGCATGTCGGCGGCCGAACCCACGCTCTCGGGAAGGTTGGACACGAAGATGGCCACCAGCAGGGCCACGCTGACGCCCTGGCCGGTGGCGAGCCCGATGCCGAGGACCGCCTGCTCCGGGATGCCGTCGAGCAGCGCGCCGAGGGCCAGCGGTAGGCCCGCCGCTCCGCCGCCCTTGCGGCCGCCGATCCTCTCGACGGCACGGTCGGCGAGGAAGAACGTGACGGCACCGAGGGCCAGACCGAGCGCGACGCTGGTGGGGCTGCCGATCGAGAGGCCCTCCTGCGCGAGCTCGAAGGCGACGCTCGAGATCAGAGCGCCCGCGCCGAAGGCCAGCACCGCGCCGACGACCCCGTCCCGCCAGTGGCGGGCCAACGCCAGCAACGCCCCGATGACCAGTGAGGCGGCCGCCAGCGCACCCCAACCCAACGCACTCAGCACGGCCGGTGCCGGTACCTGTGGCGCATGCCGCCAACGTATCGGGCAGACTGTCAGTCCCACCGAAGAGGACAGCTGATGCGCGCCGTCTGGTACGACCGGCAGGGCCCCGCCGACCAGGTACTCCATGTCGGCGACCTGCCCGACCCCGAGGCAGGGCACGGAGAGGTTCGCGTCCGGCTCCGCTTCTCCGGGATCAGTCCGGGCGACACCAAGAAGCGGCGTGGCTGGCTCGGCTCCTCAATGCCCTACCCGCGCGTGGTCCCGCACAGCGACGGAGCCGGCTTCATCGACCAGGTCGGTGAGGGTGTTGACACCAGCCGGCTCGGGCAGCGGGTCTGGGTATACGGGGCGCAGTCGTACCGAGCTCTCGGCACCGCAGCCCAGATGACCGTCCTGCCCGAGCACCTGGCCGTGCCCCTGCCCGAGGAGGTAAGCGACGAGATCGGCGCCTGCCTGGGCATTCCCGGGATCACCGCCCACCGAGCGGTCTTCGCCGACGGACCGGTCAAGGGCCAGACCGTCCTCGTGCACGGCGCACTCGGCGCTGTCAGCTCCCTGGCCGCCCAGCTCGCCCTGCGCGACCGGGCCACCGTCATCTCCACCGTCCGCCGTACCGCCGACCTCGACCGGCTGCCCGCATCGCTTCGCGAACGAGCCCTCGCCCTCGACGTCGGCGATCCCGTCGCCGCGGTCCGCGCGCTGGCTCCTGCCGGTGTCGACCGGGTCGTCGAGGTCGCCTTCTCTGACAACATTGACCTCGACGCCGCGGTCGCGCGCAACGGGGCGGTCATTGCCGCGTACGCCACCCGCGCCGAGCGACCAGACCTACCCTTCTGGCCGATGCTGTTCGACAACCTCACCATCCGGCTGCTCGGCAGCGACGACTTCCCCGCCTGGGCCAAGCACCAAGCGGCGTCCGAGCTGACGGCGGCCGCCGCAGCCGGCGACCTCAGCATCGCGTTCGCCGACCCGCTACCCCTCGACGAAGCGGCGCGATCGCACGACCAGGTGGACACCGACAACCGACAACGCGTCCTGCTCAGCATCCCCGCCTGACCACCGCGACGCTGTGGCACGCTGAGCCGATGGCCCCTCCCGCTACCGTCGAGGACTACCTCGCCGCCTTACCCACCGACATCCAGCCGATGATCCGCGAGGTGCGACAGCGGATCATGGCCGCCCTGCCGACCAGCACCGAGAAGATCAGCTACGCGATCCCGACCGTCATGCTCGAAGGCCGGCCACTGATCTCCTACGGCGCCTGGAAGTCGCACCTGGGGGTGTACCCGGTGCCGGTGACCGAGGGCGAGCTCGAGGAGCTGCTCGCGCCCTACCGCTCGACCAAGGACACCTTGCGGTTCCGGTACCGCGACACGATCCCACTCGACCTGATCGCCCGTGTGGTCACCGCGTGCGCGAGTCGCCGCGCGCCCTTCGACGGGCTCAGGGAACCGAAGTCGTCGGGCAGCGACAGCTTGATCACCTGACCCCAGGCGGAGGCGACCTGGCGGGGCAGCGATCCGGTGGTGTAGCTGAGGCCGTAGCGCTGGCAGATCTCCTTCATCCGCGGGGCGATCTCGCTGTAGCGACTGCTGGGCAGGTCGGGGAAGCAGTGGTGCTCGATCTGGTGCGACAGGTTGCCGGTCAGCACGTGCATCGCGGGGCTCCCCTCGATGTTGGCCGAGCCGATCATCTGCCGCAGGTACCACTCACCGCGGGTCTCGCCCTCGATCGACTCCCGCGCGAAGGTCTCCACGCCGGCCGGGAAGTGGCCGCACATGATCACCGCATGCGACCACAGGTTGCGGACCAGGTTGGCCGTCGCGTTAGCCGCGATCGTGTGGAAGAAGGACGGGCCGGACAGCGCGGGGTGCACCAGGTAGTCCTTGCGCGCCTGCCGGCCGATCTTGGCCAGCACCGCGTGCGCGTCCCGGCGGAACTGCTCCCTGTCCTCCTCCTTGGCCCGACGCGACAGGTTCTTGCCCAGCTCGAGGTCGTAGGCGGCGATGCCGTACTGGAAGAAGCAGGCGTTGACGAAGTTCCACAGCGGCTGGCCCAGGTACATCGGCACCCAGCGCTGGTCCTCGTCCACCCGCATGATGCCGTAGCCAAGATCGTTGTCCCGGCCCAGCACGTTGGTGTACCGGTGGTGGGTCTCGTTGTGCGACCGCTTCCACAGGTCGGCGGGCGAGGCGTGGTCCCACTCCCAGACCTCGGAGTTGATCTTGGGGTCACGCATCCAGTCCCACTGACCGTGCATGACGTTGTGTCCGATCTCCATGTTCTCGATGATCTTGGCCACCGACAGGCCCAGGGTGCCCGCAACCCAAGCAGGAGGGAAGAGTGAGAACAGCAGCACCACCCTGCTGCTCAGCTCTAGGCTGCGCTGGACCTTGATCATCTTCCGGATGTACGCGGCGTCCTCGCTGCCACGGGAGTCCAGCACCTCCTGGCGCAGGGCGTCGAGCTCGCGACCGAGCTCCTCGACCTGCTCGGCCGACAGGTGGGCGGTGGGATCGGGCTTGCCTGAGGGCTTCAGCACGATGCGCCGCTCGGTGCTGGTCGGATGCATGGTGGTGGCAGTCATCGGGGTCTCCTAGAGGTCGATCGTGCAGGGGCCGGCGGCGGCCGAGACGCAGGTCTGGATGCGGACGCCGTCACCGGGCGTCGCGGTGGTGAGCTCGCCGTTGCGGAGGTCGCGGACGGCGCCCTCGGTGAGCCCGACGACGCAGCCGAAGCAGATGCCCATCCGGCAGCCGGACGGCATCGTGACCCCGGCGTCCTCGCCGGCGTCGAGGATCGGGGCTGTGCCGTCGGACTCCACAACGCGACCCTGGCGGGCGAAGGTGAGCGTGCCGCCCTCACCCGTGGTGATCACGACGGGACGGAAACGTTCCGTGTGCAGCCGGTCGGTCAGACCGGCATCGGCCCAGTGCTGCTCGAGAGCGTCCAGCAGACCGGTGGGTCCGCACCCCCAGGTCTGCCGGTCGCGCCAGTCCGGGACGAGCTCATCCAGCTCGGCCGTACGCAACAGGCCGACCGACGCCGTGTGCCGCTCCACCAGCCGGATCCGGCCCGCAGCGGCGAGCTCACGCAGCTCGGCGCCGAAGACGACGTCGGCGGGCGTCGGTGCCGAGTGCACTACGACGACGTCCGGCAGCCCGTCCAGGTGGTGCCGCAGCATCCCCATCACCGGCGTCACCCCGCTGCCGGCGGTGACGAAGAGCACCCGCCTGGGCAGCCGCCGCGGCAGCACGAAATCCCCCGCCGCCTGGTCGAGGTGCAGGATTGCGCCCGGCCGGAGCTGCCGCACGACGTGCGTGCTGACCCGGCCGTTGGGGATGGCCTTGACGGTGATGGCGAGGGACCCGTCTGCCACGTCCGGGCCTGAAGTGAGGGAGTAGGCGCGCCACTGCCGGACGCCGTCCACGTCGACGCCGATCCGGACGTACTGCCCCGCCCGGTGCCCGCTCCACCCGCGGCCGGGACGGATCGTCACCGTCACGGCGTCGGCGGTCTCGGGCTCTACCGACAGCACGCGGCCGCGCAGGTCGGCGCCGCTGCGCAGGGGCGCAACCAGGTCCAGGTAGTCCGCGGGGACCAGCGGCGTGGCCACCGTCTCGGCCAGCGAGGTGAGGGCTGAGACGACACTTCGCAGCCGTTTCGGCGGTGCGAGGAACAGCGGGCTCATGTCCCCAAGAATAACCTACGGCTCCGTAACTTACGACGCCGTAGGTGTGATGTGCGATTCCCACCTCGTAGCGGCGCGCCTGGTGGCCAGGTAAGCCGCCAAGCCGGTCGTGCCGGCCCCGAGATCGAGGCTCAGGAGGCGGCGGGGGCGGCCGGCGGGTCCTCGTCGGAGAGCCGCGTGGACGGGGTGGCGTCCGGGGTGCCGTTCACGGAGTCAGCACCGCCGGCCGACGTCTCGGCGTCGCTGAAGCTGTTCGGCCCCTGTGACACCTCACCGTCGGCCTGGTCGTCGGCGTCGTCATGCTTGCGCAGCGAGATCATGTCCTCGACGCTACCCGGCTGCCACCAGGTCACCCGTGCAGGGCCGCGCTCAGCGCCCCGGTGGTGGCTCCGACCGCCGCTCGCGCCGAGGGCAGGAACCGGGTCATGTAGATCGAGCCGTGCACGTGCCCCGCGGCACGGTAGGTCGAGACGGCCACCCCGGCCTCCACCAGCCGCCGCGCGTACGCCTCGCCCTCGTCGCGCAGCGGGTCGCACTCACTCGTGAGCACGAAGGTGGGCGGCAGCCCGGTCAGGTCCTCGGCCAGCAGTGGCGACGCGTACGGGTGGCGGGCCAGATCCGGATCCGGGAGGTAGAAGCCGACCGCCTCGACCAGGGAGCGTCGGGTCAGCAGGTGGCCCTCGCCGAACTCCGAGATCGAGGGCTGGCTCAGGGTCAGGTCGAGGGACGGGATGTCGAGCGCCAGGAAGCAGAGCGCCGGGCCGCCGCGGTCGCGGGCCATCAGCGTGAGCGCCGCGGCCAGACCGCCGCCCGCGGAGATGCCGCCCACCGCGAGCCGATCGAGGTCCACCTCCAGAGCGGCGGCGTGCCCGGTGAGCCAGAGCAGCGCCGCGTAGCAGTCCTCCACCCCGGTGGGAAAGGGGTGCTCCGGCGCGAGGCGGTAGTCCACCGAGACGACCTGGCAGTCCGCGCCCGCAGCGTAGGCACGGCAGATCGGGTCGTACTCGGCCACGCTGCCCAGCCAGTAGGAGCCGCCGTGCAGGAACAGGTAGGTCGGCAGCGGCCCCGTCCGGCCGGCCGGTCGGTAGCGGCGGACGCCGATCTCGCCACCCTCGACCGGCACCTGGTGGTCGTCGGTGACCACCGGCGTGCGGCCACGCGAGGTGACCAGGCGCATCTGCTGCAGCCCACCGGCCAAGGCATGACGACGTTCGGCCACCGTGCCCCGAGCCTCCCCCGACGGCGACCGAGCGGCGGCGGCGTTCACCAGCGCGAGCATCGGTCGGAGCACCGGGCGAACGCCCATCTCAGGCCCGGACGCTGGGCCGGTCGGCGTAGCGGTGGCTGCTGACCAGATGGTCACCCGGGCAGAGGACGAGCAGCGAGAGGCCCTGGAACGGGGCCAGCGAGACGGCGAAGCTGTGCAGGTCGTCGACCTCGCCGACGGTCTCCTCGGTGAACATGTCCATCAGCATGCTGCCCGGCACCAGGTGCTCCGAGCGCACGGTGCCGGAGATCTCGCCGTCGGAGAAGTTGAGCACGGTCACCTGCTCGGCGTCGCTGAGCTGGTGCACCATCACCAGCATCGCCTTGTTCGACACCTGCGGCACGTCCAGCTGGACGCCGGTGGCGATGCCGTACCGCTTGCGCACGGCCAGCATGTCGCGCAGCCGGCAGGCAAACGAGCGCGGGTCCTCCAGCTGTGCGGGCAGGCTTCCGTACAGGCTGACGCCCCGCGGCAGCCGGGAGAGCGACTCGGTCGCGTCCGGCCGGTAGTCCATCAGGTCGTACGCCGAGCGGTGGATCCAGCGCGTGTCGCCCTCGGCCAGCAGCCAGCCGACCGCCTTGCGGTCCAGGGTGAGCATGCCGCAGAGGTCCCAGCCGGACAGGGCGAAGACGCCGGGCTGCATCGCGTTGAACATGGCCAGCAGCAGGTGGGCCTCGAGAATCGTCTCGACCTGGCTCGGCGCGAGGTTCTCGATCGTGTCGTAGTCGAGCGACGCCGCGATGATCGTGGCCGTCGTGGAGGCGATGCCGTTCTGGGTGAAGGTGGCGTTGTACGGCCCCGCCTCACCGGTGAGGTGGTCCAGCAGGTCCTGCCGGATGGTGGTGGCCAGATCCCCGCCCCGCACCTCGGCACCGCGGAAGTGGAAGAGGTCTTCTGAGTGCAGGGTCGCGAAGTGGACCAGCTCGTAGGTCATCTCGTCGTGGTTCTGCAGAGCGTGCACCAACGACGCCGGTTCGATGTCGTACTCCATCGCCAGGTTGAGGGTCAGCCGCAGGAACTCGGTGTCGCCGGTGGCCATGGCGTGGTGGTAGGCGGGCCGGGTGATGAAGTCGTACGAGAGGTCTGCGCCGCGCTCGGCCGAGGACTTGATGTCGTCGATGGTGAGGTTGAGCTCCTGGAAGGTGAAGCCGCCCACCTTGCGCACCATGGAGGCGATCAGCTGGTTGGCCGCCTCGGAGAGCGGATGGCCCTCGGACCAGGCCGGGGAGTCCTCGGAGCTCTTCTCCACGCCGAGGAAGCCGTTGGCGTCGAGGCGCAACGCCCCGCTGCCGAGGTCGCCCAGCGAGTGCAGGGCGTCACCGATGACGAGACGCATACCCGCGAACGAGGGGTCGAGCCAGTTGATCGAGGGCTGCCCCTCCTTGAAGTAGTGCAGGTACACCCAGCGCCGTTCGACTCCGTCCGGGCCGAGCACCGGCGCGGTCGCGCTCCAGTTCGTGTCCTTCTGGCCGGGCTCGTAGAAGATGACGCGCTGCAGCCGGCCGATGATGTAGCCGGCCTTGGCCAGCTGGTCCTCGGCCTCGACGTCCAGGTTGATGGAGTCCCCGCGACGGACCTTGGGCAGCAGATGCCAGTCCTTCGGGTCGATCTCCACCATGTGGTAGATGCCGGGGTAGTCGCCGACCTTCATCTCGGCCAGCCGGAAGTCCGCGCCCTTGCCGGTGTGGCCGGGGACGATGTCGTCGATGATCATCCCGAGGTGGCCGGCGGCCACCTCGGTCATGGTGCGGAACTCCTCCTCGGTGCCGAACGCGGAGTCGATCTGGGTGCTGATCCGGTCGAAGTGACCGTCGACGCTGGGCGTCGGGTCCCAACCGCTGATCCCGCCGGCCAGCTTGACCGGCCCGGTGTGCACGCCGTCGATGCCGATGGCCTCGAACGCCGCCCACAGGTCCTCATCGCCCAGGGTGCCGAGGAACGACGCACCCTTCTTGGTGATCATCGAGATCGGGTACGCGGTGAACCACACCGACGCCTTCTCGATCGCGGCCCGCGGGTCGGGGTTGGCGAACGGGTTCTGCCACATGCTGCCCTGGCCGGAGAACTGCCGGGCGAAGTCGATGGCGTCGGCGAGCATGGACTGCTCGGCCAGCCAGCTGACGTAGAGGGCGTTGTCGCCACTCGGCTTACCACTGCGCTCGGTCCGCGGTCGCAGGAAGAGCCCACGGAGCCGCGCCCGCGGCCGGAGCCGTTTCGGTCGGGCCGGGTAGCGCTGCTCGTCGTAGCTGACCTCGCTGCGCTCGTGCGCCTCGGTGGTGGCCTCGGCTGGGCGCTCGGCGCTGTCGCTCATCGATCTCCTGTAGCGGGGTGGTGGCCAGAGTACGAATACTCACGTTAGTGCACCTCCGACGGCTGTCCGTCGGCAGACCGGAGGGGCGTAAGGGGACAGATCACGCTCTGCACTGCTTGACGTGACCTTCGCCACAGGTCGATGATCGCAGTGGGACGCGTTCGAGCACCCACCTCACCGTGGTGCGCCGAGGCCTGGACCGGGGGCTGGGAACAATGACGTCTTCCAGCTCCCGAGCCCCAGCACTGAGCCAGCCGCTCCCTCGTCGGGACGGGCCGTAGCCTTAGCACAAGGTCGACGCGCGCCCCGGGCACTCATCGTCCCCAGGTCCCGCCGGTTGAGCACACAGCCGGCGGGACCGACCTCCTCTCGTCGCTCAACGCGGCCGGCACGGTATAAGTTGGGACTCGCTGCTGCTGCCGCAGGTCGGCGGAACAAACCGGCGCTCCGAGCGACGGCATGGGGTCAAACAGAGGCTCTCGCAGTGTTGGTCCGCGCGAGCGGGCGAGCATCTGCGTCAACCTCGAGGACCCCCATGAGCCCAAGCGACCGCCACCAGGTCGACGCCCTGTCGATGGAGGCCGCCTTCACCGAGCTCCGTGAGCAGGTTCTGGGTGTCCGCAGCCTGAGCGAGACGATGCAGCAGGTGGCCGAGCTCGCCCGGCGTGTGGTGCCCATGGCCACCGAGGTGTCCATCACGCTGGTGGAGAACGACCGGCCCCGGACGGCGGCCTTCACCGGCCCGTTGGCCGTGCCACTGGACGAACGTCAGTACGAGACCGGCTTCGGGCCGTGCCTCGGCGCCGCCGCCACGGGCCAGACCATCCGCACCGACACCGCGGATCCCGACGGCCTCTACCCGGCCTTCGCCCAGGCCGCACGTCGCAACGGCATCCGCCACACGCTCTCGGTCCCCTTGCCCATCCCTGGTCGCGTCGTCGGGGCGATGAACCTCTACGGCGCCGGCGAGAAGCCCTTCGACGAGGAGGCTGAGGTCGATGTCAGCAGCCTCGCCGGCTACGTCGCGATCTTGCTGGCCAACGCAGCGATGTACACCGACGCCGTCGACCTGGCCGACCAGCTGCGCCTCGCGATGGCCAGCCGGGCCGTCATCGAGCAGGCCAAGGGCATCGTGATGGCGCAGAACGGCGGCGACCCGGACGAGGCCTTCACCACGTTGGCCCGGCTCTCCCAGACCCGCAACGTCAAGCTCCGCGACCTGGCGGAGGACGTCGTGCGGCGGACGACCGCACGCGGGCACCCTCCCGCTTCGTAACCGTGCCACCATGGGGCAGGACAGATTCCGCACGGGGAGGCCTGCTGATGATCGACGGCACGGCCGACCTGCCCGCGGACGCCTCCGAGGGCAGGGCCGATCCCGACCTGTTGGCCGGACAGCTGGGTCACCTGGCCCGGTCCCTCCAGGGTCGCGAGGACACCAACAGCCTGCTCGATGACGTGGTCGCAGCAGCGGTAGCCCTCATCCCCGGGGTGGACGACGGTTCCATCAGCATGGTCGTCGACCGCGAACGGATCATCTCGCGCAACCCCTCGGGTGAGCTGCCGCGCGTGGTGGACGCACTGCAGGCCGAGACCGGCGAGGGCCCGTGCCTGGATGCTGTCTACACCGAGCAGACCGTACGGGTGCCGGACATGGCGCACGAGAAGCGCTGGCCGCGGTTCGCGGCCCGGGCGGCGGCTGCCGGTGCCGCCAGCATGCTGACGTTCCAGCTCTACGTGGAGGGCGACAACCTGGGCGCCCTCAACCTGTATGCGCGGACGCCGTTTGCGTTCGACGAGGAGTCCGAGCACGTCGGGCTGCTGTTCGCGACCCACGCCGCCGTCGCGCTCGCCGGGGTCCAGCGGCGCGGCGACCTGGAACGCGGGATGGAGACCCGCGACCTGATCGGCCAGGCCAAGGGGATCTTGATGGAGCGCTACCGGATCAGCGGTCAGCGCGCCTTCGTGCTGCTGTCGCAGGCGAGCCAGCAGTCGCAGCTGAAGCTCCGTGACGTCGCCGAGGAGCTCAGCCGGACCGGCCAGCTACCCCCGGGCTCGCGGGCCCGGCAGCGGCCGTAGGCGGCGGTGGGTGATCAACGGGCTCGGGGGCTCGCCGGGGCCTGGGTCGGCCAGAGCCAGCCTGCCGAGCTAGCGCCGCTGCTCGCCGGGCACTTCGGCAGCCGCGTCGGGTGAGGCTGCCGCGGCCAACGGGTCGAGACGGCGCCAGAGCAGGAACAGCAGGCCGAGGACCAGCATGCCGAGGCCCAGCCAGAGATTGATGTTGATGCCGGCCGCCTTGGCGATCTCGGCGTCGGTGGTGAAGAAGCCGGAGACGGTCAGCATCACCCCGTACAGGCCGAACAGGGCGCCGATCATCAACCGGATGTCGAACAGCTTCGCCGCGGCGGAGGTGGCCTTGGGACTCGAGTCGGTCATAGGAGGACTCTCGCGCTAGATGAAGAGGATGGACAAGACGGCGACCATACCGAGGGCGGTGAAGCCCAGCAGCTTGGGCGACTCCCACCACCGGCGGACGTGACCCTCGTAGGGGTCGCCGGCTGCCGGGTCCGGGACACCCCAGACCAGTCCAGCCAGCTCGTTCACCGGTTTGGAGGTGGTCACCAGCGTGACGACCACGGTGACGACGGCATCGGCCACGAAGGCCATCCCGGCGGCGTAGAAGTTGATCATCTGGGCGTTGGGCTCGCCGTCCGCGGTCTGGCCGGCGTTCATGTAGGACCAGTTCGGGCTGATCAGGTACTGGAAGGCCGCGGCACCCGCCGTACCGGCGACCAGGCCCCAGAAGCCGGCCCACGGGGTGGTCCGCTTCCAGAACATCGCGATGATGAAGGTCGCGAAGAGCGGGGCGTTGAAGAAGCCGAACAGGGTCTGGATGTAGACCTGGATGTTGTCGTACTGAGCCGCGATGAACGCCGTGCCGATGCCGACCACGATGCCCACGACGGTCACGATCCGGCCGATGTTCAGGTAGTAGCCGTCGGGGAAGTTCTTCCGGATGTAGGTCTGCCAGATGTCGTAGGTGAAGACCGTGTTGAACGAGCTGACGTTGGCCGCCATGCCGGCCATGAATGCGGCCAGCAGACCGGCGAGCGCGATTCCCAGGGTCCCGTTGGGCAGGTAGTGGTTCATCAGAGCCGGGATGGCGTCGTTGTAGGTCGGTGAGCCCGCCTCGCCGGAGCCCAGCTTCGGGATCACCGCGATGGCGATCAGCCCGGGGATGATGGTCAGGGCGGGGATGAAGATCTTGGGGAACGCGCCGATCAGGGGGGTGCGCTCCGCAGCGGAGAGGTCCTTGGCGCTCAGGGCACGCTGCACCTCGGCGAAGTTGGTGGTCCAGTAGCCGAAGGACAGCACGAAGCCGAGGCCCATCACGATGCCGATCCAGTCACCGAGCGGGTTGGTCCAGCTGCCGATGCTGGTCCCGCCCCAAGTCGAGAAGGCCTTGTCGCCGAGCGCGGTGGCCCCCACCTTCTCCTTCAGGCCGTCCCAGCCGCCGACGTCCTTCAGGCCGATGATCACCAGCGGGATCAGGCCGGCGATGATCACGAAGAACTGCAGCACCTCGTTGTAGATGGCGCCCGAGAGGCCGCCCAGCAGGATGTAGGCCAGGACGAACCCGGCGGCGACGACGATCGCCAGCCACTGCGGCCAGCCCAGCAGCGCCTCGATGATGATCGACATGGCGTACAGGTTGACGCCGGCGTTGAGGACCGCGGCCACCGCGAAGCTCAGCGCGTTCCACAGGTGCGCGGCCCGGCTGAACCGTCGGCGCAGGTACTCCGGCACGCTGCGCACCCGTGAGCCGTAGTAGAAGGGCATCATCACCAGGCCCAGGAAAACCATGGCCGGGACGGCGCCGATCCAGTAGAAATGCACCGTCGACAAGCCGTACTGGGCCCCGTTGGCCGCCATGCCGAGGATCTCGATGGCGCCGAGGTTGGCCGAGATGAAGGCGATGCCGGTCACCCATGCGGGGAGCGACCGACCCGACAGGAGAAAGTCCTCACTGGTGGCGATCGCCCGACGCGCCAGGACACCGATAGCGACCACCAGGATGAAGTAGATCGCGAGGATGCTGTAGTCGAAGAGGTTCGTGTCGAGCCTGGTCATGAGCGTCACTATGCACCAGGCTCGGCGCGGCCCGGAACCCCCCTCACCCGGTGGTGGCTGCCGTCAGCGCCGGGGCGGCTGCGGCCGGGGTCCGCAGGCCGCGAGGAGCCGATTTCCACCGCCGCGTAGCGAGCTCGACCTGGCCCCCCGCCTTTTCTGACTGCGCTGGAATCTGTCGTCGGCATCCGCAGTTACTGACGGGTAACATGTTGTAAGTTACTGGTCAGTAACTAAGGCGTCCGCCCGTCAGTCAGAGGTCTCCCATGAGTCATTACCGGTCGAACCTGCGGGACATCCGCTTCAACCTCTTCGAGGTGCTGGGGCGCGACGCCATCCTCGGCGAGGGCCCGTACGAGGACCTGGACGTCGAGACGGTCGACGCCATCCTGACCGAGATCGACCACCTGGCCAAGACGTTGGTGGCCGCCTCCTTCGCCGAGGCCGACCAGCACCCGCCCGTCTTCGACCCCACCACACACACGGTGACTCTGACGGACTCCTTCAAGGCCTCGTACCGGGCGCTGATGAGTTCTGGCGCCTGGCAGCTGGAGCTGCCCGCCGAGCTGGGCGGCCAGGTCACCCCGCCGTCGGTGCAGTGGGCCGTCAGCGAGCTGGCTCTCGGGGCCAACCCGGCCGTCCACCTGTACACCGCCGGCCCCAAGTTCGCGTCGATGATCTGGGCCAACGGGACCGAGCGTGACCGCCGGCTCGCCGAGATCATGATCGCGCGAGGCTGGGGCGCCACCATGGTGCTGACGGAACCCGACGCGGGCTCCGACGTCGGCGCCGGTCGCACCCGGGCCCTGCCCCAGGCCGACGGCAGCTGGCACATCGAGGGCGTCAAGCGATTCATCACGGCCGGTGAGCACGACCTGTCCGAGAACATCGTGCACCTGGTGCTGGCAAGACCCGTGGGTGTGCCGGGCGTCGGCGGGGCCGGCACGAAGGGGCTGTCCCTGTTCGTCGTGCCCAAGCACCACTTCGACGCCGAGACCGGCGAGCTGACCGGGCGCAACGGGGTCTACGCCACCAACCTCGAGCACAAGATGGGCATCAAGGGCTCGGCCACCTGCGAGCTGACCTTCGGCGACGGCGACCAGCCGGCGCAGGGCTGGCTGCTGGGTGAGGTGCACCAGGGCATCCAGCAGATGTTCCAGGTGATCGAGCACGCCCGGATGATGGTGGGCACCAAGGCCATCGCCACCTTGTCCACGGGCTACCTGAACGCCCTCGAGTACGCGAAGACGCGCGTGCAGGGCGCCGACCTGGTGCGCGCCGCCGACAAGACCGCCCCGCGGGTGACGATCACGCACCACCCGGACGTCCGGCGTTCGCTGATGACCCAGAAGTCCCACGCCGAGGGCCTGCGTGCCCTGGTGCTCTACACCGCCAGCGTCCAGGACCGACTGGCGCTGGCCAAGGCCGACGGCGTCGACGACGAGGCAGCCACCCGGCTCAACGACCTGCTGCTGCCGATCGTCAAGGGCTACGGCTCAGAGCGCTCGTGGGTGCTGCTGGGGACCGAGTCGCTGCAGACTTTCGGCGGCTCGGGTTTCCTGGCTGACTACCCCATCGAGCAGTACGTCCGCGACGCCAAGATCGACACCCTCTACGAGGGCACGACCGCCATCCAGGGCCAGGACCTCTTCTTCCGCAAGATCGTCCGCGACCGCGGTCAGGCGCTGGGCGACCTGTCGGCCCAGGTCGGTGCGTTCCTCGCGGCCGAAGGTGGCAACGGCCAGCTCAAGGTCGAGCGGGGGCTGTTGTCCCAGGCGCTCACCGACGTCGGCCGGCTGGTCGCCACCATGACCGGCTACCTGATGGACGCCGACCCACGCTCCGGCGGAGACGCCCGCAACGTCTACCTCGTCGGGCTGAACACCACCCGGCTGCTGATGGCGGTGGGCGACGTGATCTGTGCGTGGCTGCTGCTGCGCGGCGCCGAGGTGGCCCTGCAGGCCCTCAACGGGGAGCAGTCCCCGGCCGAGCAGGCTTTCTACGAGGGCAAGATCGCCTCGGCCCGCTGGTTCGCCCGAACCGTGCTGCCCAAGATCACCGCCGAGGTGGCGATCGCCGAGGCGACCGACCTGGCCGTGATGGACCTGGACGAGGCGTCCTTCTGAGACCCTGACCGGGTGAGCAGACGCTTCGCCGAGCTCGACTGGAGTCCGACGCCGATCGGCGACGTGAGCCTGCGTCGTCGCCTCGACCCCGTGACCGACCTCGAGATCTATGAGGTGCTGCTCGGCGACGAGTACCTGATGTCGAGCCTGTTCACCGCCGCCGAGGTCGAGCTGGCCCGGCTCGGGCTGGCGCGCCTCGCCGAGTCGGACCCGGACGGCACCGGCCTCTCCGTCGCTGTCGGAGGCCTCGGGCTCGGCTACACCGCGGCCGCCGTGCTGGCCGACGACCGCGTGGCCGAGCTCTTCGTGGTCGAGGCACTGGAGCCGGTCGCGCGCTGGCACGCCCAGGGCCTGGTACCGCTGGGTGCAGAACTCACCGCGGACGCCCGATGCCAGGTGGTGCTCGGGGACTTCTTCGCGCTGAGCGACGGCCCTGGCTTCGACCCCAGCCGACCGGACCGTCAGCTCGACGCCGTGCTCGTCGATATCGACCACGCCCCGCGGCACCTGCTGGCCCGGGGTGGGGGCGACCTCTCGGGCGCCGGCTTCTACTCCGTTGCCGGCACCCGGGCGCTGGCCGGGCAGCTGCGGCCCGGCGGGGTGTACGGGCTGTGGTCGAACGACCCACCCGACGAGGCCTACCTCGAGGTGCTGCAGGCGGTCTTCGTCGACGTGGCCGCCGAGGTGGTCCGCTTCCCCAACCCGCTGCAGGACCGCGAGGCGACCAACACGGTCTACCTCGCCACTCGAGCCACCTGAACCCGGGAAGGCCGCCCAGCCGGGCCGTCCGGCCTCACCAGCGGTGACGCCCTCCGACGGACGCCTGGGCGAGCGCTTGGGCGTACGCCCGCTGGCCGCGTGCGGTGGGGTGGAAGCTGGCCCTGGCGACCGTGGTCACCCTGCCGAGGTCGAAGACCACGCCGTTGACCCAGGGCGTGCCGCTGCTGCAGACGTTGTGAGTGCTGAAGCGGTCTGCGACGTCGACGTAGCGGGCCCGGACACCCGCCCGCCGGGCCTGCGCGACCCCGCGGGCGATGGCCGCGTTCAGTGCGTCGCTCTTCTCGCGGATCCAACGGGCGTCGGCCTCGGTCACGTACAGCGGCACCTGGGCCAGGTTGCCGACGCGACAGCCGGCCGGGTCGGTGAAGGAGAGGCCGAAGAGGCGCGGGTACCCGGTGACGAAGATCCGTGCTCTCGGGGCCTTCGCCTGGATCGTCCCCAGCAGCTCCGCCATGCTCAGTGCGCTCGGTGTCGGCCGCACCGCACCCGGCGCCCCGGCCAGGTAGGCCGTGGCGCCCTGCACCGCATCGTTGTTGCGACCGGCGCACCCGGGGCGGCCGGGTACCAGCTCGGGGGCCAGCGGGCTGTAGACGCAGTCGCCGAGCACCATGGCGAAGCCGACGTCGTTGCCTCCCACCGTCAGGGTCACCGTCCGCGTCTTCGCGCCCAGCGCGGCGAGCTGGGAGGGTTCCGCGGTCGAGCCGAGGGCGACCCCGCCGGTCGTGGCGCCCGAGCAGGCGACGGAGCGCAGGTGGCGGAACCGCCGGTCCCGCGAGGACTCCACCAGCTCGGGGTAGGCGCGGGCGGAGCGGTGACACTGGTCGGTGCCGGTGTTGGTGCCATCGAGGTAAGGGCTGAGACCCTCGCCTGAGGCGTAGGAGTCGCCCAGGGCCACGGCCCGGTCGGTCGGCGGTGCGGCTGCCACCGCCGGGGTGCCCGCCATCGCGGTGAGGCCGACCAGCGGTAGCGCGACGAGGGCACCGAGGATGCGGCGTCGGGGTGAGCGGGATGACTGGGGAGAGCGCATGCGGGGGGAGCTCCTTCTCGGATGGCGTCGTCGCCGGGCTCACTCTCCCGGGACGAGCCCTCGCCGCGCAAGAGCCGTGGCGGATCGGTCGCGATCAGCGCATCATGGAGGATGGAGAAAAAGACGAAGTGCCGCTTCGGTCGCCACGACTGGGACGAGCGGGAGAACCCCGAGACGCGTGACCGCTACGAGGTCTGCCTGCGCTGCGACGCCTACCGTGAGCACGACCGAGCGGCTCCCGGGGCCGGTGCTGCCGGGGCGGCTGGGGCCAACGCCGGAGGTCTGGGCCTCTGAGGAGTTCGCTAGGCCAGGACTGGTCGAGGAGCCGCGACCGCTGCTGAGGGCATCCGGGGCCGGACTGATCGCGCACCTCGACCTGTTCAGCCGGGTCGCGCTGGCTTCAGAACAGCAGACCCAGACCCGGGTCGTTGAGGATCTGGGCAACGGCGGCCAGGAAGGTCGAACCCTGGGCCCCGTCGGCGAGGCGGTGGTCGAAGGAGACCGCCAGGGTGGTCACCCAACGCGGTTCGATCCGCTCGTCGGCGCCGCTGCCGACCACCCACGGTTGGCGGGTCACCTGACCCAGGCAGAGGATGCCCGACTCCCCTGGGTTGAGGATCGGCGTCCCGGCGTCGACTCCGAAGGTGCCGACATTGGTGATCGTGAACGATCCCTGGGCCATCTCGGCCGGTGTGGTCCGGCCCTCGCGCGCCGTGGCGACCAGGGCGTTGATCGCCTGCGCCAGCTCGAGCAGCGGCAGGGTCTGCGCGTTCTTGATGTTGGGGACGACGAGGCCGCGCGGTGTGTTGGCGGCGATCCCCAGGTTGACCGAGCCGAGCTGGACGATCTCACCGGCCGGCTCGTCCCAGAAGGAGTTGAGCTCGGGCGTCCGGCTCAACGCCAGGCAGACCGCTTTGGCCACGATAAGCAGCGGCGAGATCCGTACCTCGCGGAACTCCCGGCGGGCCTTGAGCCGCTCGACCAGCTCCATCGTGCCGGTGACGTCGCAGGTCAGCCACTCCGTGACGTGCGGGGCGGTGAAGGCCGAGCGGACCATCGCCTCGGCCGTCGCCTTACGGACCCCACGGATGGGGATGCGGACGTCGGCTCCGCTGCCGGCGACGGCGGGTGCCGGCTCGATCTCAGGCTCCGCGCTCGGCGCGGCAGCGGTGGTCACGTCGTCGCGGGTGATCACGCCGCCGGGGCCGGTGCCCGTGAGGGTGGCGAGGTCGAGGCCGAGGTCCTTGGCCAGCTTGCGGACGGGCGGCTTGGCCAGCACGGCGCCACCGGCCAGCGCCGGTTCGGGCGCCGCAGGCCCCGGGCTGGGCAGCGGTGCGGTGGCGGCGGCCGGGGTCGGGCTGGCGTGCAGCGGCTCACGGTCGTCGGCGCGGCGCGAGACGGGGACGTCGGTGGCGAAGGTCCCGGCGAGCTGGTCGTGGGTCTGCTGAGGGGCTGGGTCGGGCGTGCGGCCCTTGCGGGGGCGACGGGCGCTGGCTCCGGTCCGGGGACCGTAGCCGACCAGGTTGGGCACTCGCTTGCCGCCGTCACCGCCGCCGGCCATGCCATCGCTGGGCTCGACGGCCCGCTCGGTGTCGGTCTCGGCGGGATCGAGCGCGGACGGCGTGCTGGGTGGTCCAGCAGGCGCGACACCGTCATCGATGGCGATGATCGGGGAGCCGACGTCGGCCGTCGTACCCTCGGCGGCCAGCAGCGCGGTGACCCTGCCCGCGTACGGGCTGGGCAGCTCGACCAGTGACTTGGACGTCTCGATCTCGAGCAGGATGTCGTTGACCTTGACGGTGTCGCCGACGGCCACCCGCCAGGTCACGATGTCGGCCTCGACCAGCCCCTCGCCGGGGTCGGGCAGCCGGAACTCACGAATCGCCATCAGAACCTTCTCAGTACGCCAACGAGCGGTCGACCATGTCGAGCACCCGATCCAGGTCGGGCAGGTAACCGTCCTCCACCTTGCTCGGCGGGTACGGGGTGTCGAAGCCGCCGACGCGCAGCACCGGGGCCTCGAGGGAGTAGAAGCACTGCTCGCTGATCCGGGCGGCGAGCTCGGCGCCCAGCCCGAGGTTCATCGGGGCCTCGTGCACCACGACGACGTGCCCGGTCCGCTGGGCAGACTCCGCGACCACGGCCATGTCCAGCGGGGAGAGCGAGCGGAGGTCGATCACCTCGAGGTCGCGACCCTCGTCCGCAGCCGCGGCGGCGGCGTCCAGGCAGGTCTTGACCATGGGCCCGTACGCGATCACGGTCGCGTCCTGGCCGGGGCGCCGCACCACGGCCGCGTGCAGCGGCAGCGGCGTCGCCGACTCGTCGACTTCGCCCTTCTCGTGGTAGCGGCGCTTGGGCTCTAGGAAGATCACCGGGTCGTCAGAGGCGATGGCCTGCTGCATCATCCAGTAGGCGTCGACGGGGTTCGAGCAGGTGACGACCTTGAGACCGGCGGTGTGCGCGAAGTAGGTCTCGGGCGACTCGCTGTGGTGCTCGACCGCGCCGATGCCGCCGCCGAACGGGATCCGGATGACCATCGGCATCCTGACCTTGCCGCGGGTGCGGTAGTGCAGCTTGGCCACCTGGCTGACGATCTGGTCGAACGCCGGGTAGACGAAGCCGTCGAACTGCACCTCGCAGACCGGTCGGTAGCCGCGCATCGCCATCCCGACCGCGGTACCGATGATGGCGGACTCGGCGAGCGGGGAGTCGATCACGCGGTCCTCGCCGAAGTCCTTCTGCAGGCCCTCGGTGACCCGGAAGACGCCGCCGAGCTTGCCGATGTCCTCACCGGCGAGCACGACCTTGGGGTCGGCCTCGAGCGCCCGGCGCAGCCCCGCGTTCAGGGCCTTGGCCATGGTCAGCTTCGTCATCGCGCACCTCCCGCGGCCTCAGCCGGCTCGTCGTCGAAGGTCGCGACGTACTCCGCGTACGCGGCCTGCTGCCCCGCCAGGTAGGGGGTCTGCTCGGCGTAGACCCAGTCGAAGGTCTCGGTCAGCGTCGGCTCCGGCAGGGCCAGGCAGGCGGCCCGCAGCTCGGTGGCCAAGGTGTCGGCCTCGGCCTCGAGGTCGGCGAAGAAGGCCTCGTTGGCCGCGTCCTGGTGCTCCAGGTAGGCGCGGACGCGGGAGATCGGGTCCTTCAGCCGCCAGTGCTCGAGCTCGTCGGCCAGCCGGTACTTGCTCGGGTCGTCGGAGGTGGTGTGCGCGCCCATCCGGTAGGTGTAGGCCTCGATCAGCGTCGGGCCGTTGCCGGACCGCGCCCGATCGAGGGCTGCGGAGGTCACCGCGTGCACGGCCAGCACGTCGTTACCGTCCACCCGGACGCCGGGGAAGCCGAAGCCGGACGCGCGCTGGTAGAGCGGGATCCGCGACTGCCGCTCGCTCGGCTCCGAGATCGCCCACTGGTTGTTCTGGCAGAAGAAGACCATCGGTGCGTTGTAGGAGCTGGCGAAGATGAAGGCCTCGTTGACGTCGCCCTGGCTGGTGGCACCGTCGCCGAAGTAGCCGATCACCGCGGTGTCACGCTTTGGGTCGCCGGTGCCGACCAGGCCGTCGCGCTCGATGCCCATCGCGTAGCCCGTCGCGTGCAGGGTCTGAGCGCCGATGATGATCGCGTACGGGCCGAACTTGGTCTCCAGCGCGTCCCAGGTGCCGTGGTCGACGCCGCGGAACATGGCCAGCAGCCGCAGCGGGTCGACCCCGCGTACCCAGGCCACGGCGTGCTCGCGGTAGGTCGGAAAGGCGAAGTCCTGCGGGTACATCGCCCGGCCCGAGCCGACCTGCGCGGCCTCCTGGCCCAGGCTCGACGCCCAGATGCCAAGCTCGCCCTGACGCTGCAGGGCCGTCGCCTCGGCGTCCACGCGACGGCTCAGCACCATGTCGCGGTAGTAGCCGCGGACGTCGGAGTCGGTACCGGTGAAGGCGTACTCGGGGTGCTCGCGGCGCTCGCCGTCCGGGGTCAGCAGCTGGATCAGCTCCTGCTGTGGGCTCTCGCTCACCATCTCCTCCTCCGTTGGGGCCCGGTCAACGTACCGCCGACGTCTGGGCCGGGAGAAAACAAGTTGCGGGTCCTAGTTCTTCGGTCCAGGGTGACCGGAGGGCAGGTTGCGTTCGGCGACCGAGCCCAGACGAGGAGGAGGTGCGACGTGTTCATCGACGTCTCCGGGTTGCCCACAACCCACCCCTCTCACTCTGGAGCTCTCCTCCCTCATGCTGCACTCCGAATCCCATCCGGCCGGTTCCGCCGCACCGACTGATCTGACACCGGTCGACCCGGCCTTTCCCGACGACGTCGACTACGTCGAGACCGACGACCTCCAGGTTGGCCAGCGCTGGTCCACCTGGGACGACATCGGCGTGCTCGCCGGTCCCGAACCCTGGCCGGACTGGCTGGTCACCACCGACGCCGCCGTGGACACCGAGCTCGGGATCCTCAAGACCGGCAAGGAGGCCGATGTCTTCCTGCTCGAGCGCGCCGACGCCGAGCACGGCGTCGTGCTGGCCGCCAAGCGCTACCGGGGCCTCGACCACCGGCTGTTCCACCGCGACGGCGGTTACACCGAGGGCCGCCGGCTGCGCAACACCCGCGACCGACGAGCCACCGCCAAGGGCACCCGTCACGGCCGCAGCGTCGAAGCCGGCCAGTGGGCGGCGGCAGAGTTCGACTGCCTGAGCCGCTTCTGGTCTGCCGGGCTGCCGGTCCCCTACCCGGTGCAGCTGGACGGCACCGAGATCTTGATGGAGCTGGTGACCCTGGCCGACGGTACGAGCGCACCACGGCTGGCCCAGACACGGCCGCCGCGGCCGCTGCTCGAGGCCTACTGGGAGCAGCTGGTGGATGCGGTCCGCGCGATGGCGGCCTTCGGCCTGGCCCACGGGGACCTGTCGCCGTACAACATCTTGGCCACCGACGACCGGCTGGTCCTGATCGACCTGCCGCAGGCGGTGGACATCGTCGCCAACCCCCAAGGGGTCGAGTACCTGAGCCGCGACTGCACCAACGTCACCACCTGGTTCACCGCCCGCGGTCTGGACGTCGATGGCGGTGAGCTGCTCGCCGACGTGCTGTCCTACGCGTTCTGAGGCGCGTCCGGCGTGATCCGTAGGCCCACGCGGGCACGCGGATTGCGCCGGGGCAACCGTTCGAGGAGCGTCACCAGGCGGTACTGCAGGCCGTACTTGGGGGCCAGCATGTCGCGGACGTGCTGCACGTCGGCCGGCGCGGTCAACACCTCGCCCCGGCCGGCGAACCGCGGCGCCTCGGGGGCCACCCGGCCGCTCCGGCTGCAGGCCACCAGCTCGACCCGGTCGTCGCGGCGCAGCCGCTTCACTTTTCCCGTGCCGTCGACGGTGGTGACCAGCAGGACGTCCCCGTCCCGGACCACCCAGACCGGAGTCGATACGCCCTCACCGTTGCGGCGGAACGTGGTCAGGGACATGAAGGGCTCACGTGCGAAGACGGTCAGCGGGTCGGGCGTGGGTTCGGTGGGCACCCGCCCAGTGTCCCGCCCTCAAAATCCGCCACTCGTTGCGGCTGAGCGGCCGGGCTGAGGCGGGAGGCACGTCGGCGGCCGTAACGAGAGTCGAAATTTCAGGGTGGGTCAGATCGAGTCCTGGAAGCGGTGGATCCGGACCAGCGCAGCCTCGACGATCTCGGGGCCGGCGGCGAGGGAGATCCGGACAGCGCTGCCGCCGTGGACGGGGTCGAAGTCGGTACCCGGGGTGAGTGCGACGCCTTCGGACTCCAGGAGCGCCGAGCACCAGGTAACCGAGTCGGCGTGCGGGCCGAGGGCCTCGCCCAGCTCGGCATAGACGTAGAAGGCGCCGTCGGCGGGGGCCACGGCTCCCCAACCGAGCGTCGGCAGTGCGTCCAGGACCAGCCGGCGGGCGTCGGCGTAGGTCTCGACAGCACGGGCGGACTCGGCGTAGGAGCGTTCGGTGAAGGCGGCGATCGCTGCGTGCTGGGCCGGGACCGGCGCGCAGAGGGCGAAGTTGCCGGCCAGAGCGTCGACCGGTCCGCGGAGGTCCTCCGGCAGCAGGCACCAGCCCAGGCGCCAGCCCGTCATCCCCCAGAACTTGGAGAAGGAGGACACGACAACGGCATTGCGGTCGCTTGTCCAGGCGCAGTCGCCGACCGCGCCGGAGGCGGTGATGCCGTGGTAGATCTCGTCACTGACGAGCCGGACGCCGTGGTCAGCGCACCACGAGGCCAGCGCCGCCAGCTGCGCGGCGTCGACCATGGTGCCGGTCGGGTTCGCCGGCGAGGCCAGCACCAGCCCGGCCAGCGGGGCCACCGCGTGCGCCCGTTCCAGCATCGCCACGTCCGGTGAGAAGCGGGCGGCCGGGCCGCAGTCCAGGTCGACGACCTCACACCCCAGGGCCGCGAGCACGTTCCGGTACGCGGGGTAGCCCGGCCGGGCCAGCGCCACCCGGTCGCCGACGTCGAAGGCGGCGAGGAAGGCGCAGGCGAAGGCACCCGAGGAGCCCGTGGTCACCGCGATGGCGTCCGGGTCGACGTCGAGGGAGTACCAGCGCTGGTAGTGCCTGGCCAGGGCCTCACGGAGCGGCCGGAGGCCGAAGGTCGCGGAGTAGCCGAGCGGGACCGCCCCGATCATCAGGTCGGCCATCGCCCGGCGAACATCCGACGGCGCACCGCCCGACGGTTCACCGGCGCAGAGCGACAAGACGTCGCGGCCCGCACCCCGTAGCTCGGCGACCCGGTTGAGGATGCTCATCACCGCGAACGGCGGCACCTGGCCCCGGCGCGAGGCGGTCACTCCGCCTCCCGCTTGCGAGCCCGGTAGGCCGCCACGTTGGCCCGGTTCCCGCAGTTACCCACGTCGCAGTAGCGCTTGGAAGAGTTACGGGAGAGGTCCACCAGGACGGCCGAGCAGTCGTCGGCGGCGCAGTGCTTGAGCCGGCCGAGGTCGTCTCCGCGAACCAGGTCCAAGAACGCCATCGCGAACTCGGCGGCGAGCCGATGGGCCACCGGGGCGTCCGGGCGGGTGACATGCAGGTGCCAGTCCCACTGGTCGTGCCGGCTCAGGTACGGCCGGGCATCGGACTGCTCGAGCAGCTCGTTGACCCGGGCGGCGACGTCGTCGCGGTCCGCGGTCGACCACAGTGCGCGGAGCGGGGCACGCAAGGCGCGTACGGCGTCCAGCTCGGCCCGGGTCCTGCGACGGGTGCCGGACATGTGGTGGACGTCGAGCCAACGGTGCAGCTGCTCCGTGGTGGTCAGGGTGTCGCCGTCGTCCGGGTCGTCGGTGTTGACCAGCGCGGCGGCGTCCGCCAGCGCAATCACGGTGTCATGAGCAAAGTGCACGTTGACTCCTGACGAGGACCCGGGATAACGTCACGAGTGTAGTCACCGTTCGGTGATGACACTCGACAGGAGCCCATCACCGTGACCACGACCGCGCTGCCCACCGAGTCCCGCACGAGCAGGTCCCGTGCCGGCGGGTCCGTTGCGGCGGGACTGGCGATCGCCGTCGGATCAGCCGCCGCGTTCGGGCTGTCGGGACCGCTGGCACGGGCGCTGCTCGACCTCGGGTGGACGCCCGCGGCAGTGGTCGCCGTCCGTATCTCGGGCGCGTTCGGTCTGCTCGCCGTCCCCTGCGCTCTCAGTCTCCGTCGCACCGGACTGCCGACGAGGCGCCAGTCGGGCAAGCTGCTCGTCTACGGCGTGGTCGCGGTGGCGGGGGCGCAGCTCTGCTACTTCAGCGCCGTGCAACGGCTCTCGGTGGGCGTCGCGCTGCTGCTGGAGTACCTGGCCCCGGTGCTGCTGATCTTCTGGACCTGGGGCAGCACCCGACGGCGTCCGGCCGCCTCGGTGTTCGTGGGCGCGCTGCTCTCGCTGCTCGGTCTGGCCTTCGTCCTCGACCTGCGCGGCGGGGTGGACCTGGACGCGGTCGGTGTGCTCTGGGGGCTCGGGGCGGCCCTCTGCCTGTGCTGCTACTTCGTGCTGAGCCAGAGCAGCGGCCGCGGCCCGGAGATCCCGCCGCTGCTGCTGACCACAGTGGGGCTCGGGGTCGGCGCGCTGGTGCTCCTCGGGATGGCCGCCGTCGGTGTGCTGCCGCTGGCCGCCCGGACGGGCAACACCCAGCTGGCCGCAACGAGCATCCCCTGGTGGGTGCCGGTGCTGCTGCTCGTCACCGTGAGCGCGGCGCTGGCCTACCTCACCGGCATCGTCGCCGTTCGCCGGCTGGGCACGTCTGTGGCCTCTTTCGTCTCGTTGTCGGAGGTGCTGTTCGCCGTCGTCTTCGCGGTCGTGCTCCTCGACCAGCAGCCCACGCCCACCCAGCTCGTCGGCGGGGTACTGGTGCTGGCCGGGATCGGGGTCGTGCAGCGCGGGTCGGCCCGGACCGCCGTTGCGCCAGGCGTCCAGGCCTAGGCCTTCGGGCGCCACTGGTTGGCGCGTTCGCCGACGGCGGCCCGAGCGGCGGTCTCCTCGATGCGCTTGGTCCGGGTAGGCGCGGTGCGGGCCTGGACGATCCACTGCAGCAGGGCGCGGCGGGCCGACGGCGGAAACCTCTGCCACTGCTCCTCGGCGCCCGGACGGGCGCGCAACGCTGCCAGCAGGTCGGGCGGTTCGATGGCGTCCTCGACCTCGTCGAGCAGGCTCCAGGCGCCGTTCGCCTCCGCCCGCGCGATGGCCTGCTCGCCCGCTTCCGTCATCAGCCCGGACGCGCGCAGCTCCGCGACCCGACGCTTGTTGGGCCGCGACCAGCCGCTGCGAGGCTTGCGGGGCGCGAAGTAGAGCATCGTCCGCTCGTCGTCGAGCCGACGGCCGGTGCTGTCTACCCAGCCGAAGCAGAGGGCCTCCCGGACGCTGTCCTCGTAGCCGACCGAGGGGCGCCCGGTCACCGATCGCCAGGAGACCAGGTTCACCCCGCGGACACGGTCGTGGTGCTCGACCAGCCAGGCCCGCCACTCGGCACGCGTCTCCGCGTGCACCTGCTCGACGTCGTCTGCCATCACGCCTCCTGCTGAGGCATCCTGCATGGAAGGCTGGGGTGGTGTCGACCAGCTGCCCGAAGCGGATGGTCCACGGACCCTGCGGCGGCGTCCGTCCCGACCTCGGGTGCGAGATGGCGGCCCATCCCTGCTCGTTCGTCGACCTGGACGAGGTAGCAGCCGTCCGGCACGTCCCCGCCGTTGCGGCGACAGCCCTGCCGCTGGTGCTCACCGACCTCAGCGTGCCGGCCGCGGATGCGGCTGCCCTGACCGCGACCGCCCGCCGCCTCGCGCCGAGCTGTGACGCGCTGCTCGTCGGCGACCACCAGGACCGCCCCGACTTCCCGCCCACGATGCTGGCCCGGCTGATCGCCGACGCCGGCAGCCGGCCCTGGGTGACGCTGGCCTGCCGTGACAGGAACCGGGTGGTGCTCGAGACCGAGCTGCAGGGGTTGCGCCACGACGGGCTGGCGACCGTCTTGTGCGTCACCGGCGACGGCCGCGCGTACGACGTTCGGCCCGAGGTCACCCAGGTCTTCGACCTCGAAGGCACCCGGCTGGCCGGGCTGGCCGCCTCGCTCGGGCTGACCGCCGCCGTGGCCGAGACTCCAACCGCCCCGCCGGTACGGCTGCGGCCGCAGCGGCTGGTGCGCAAGCAGCAGGCCGGCGCTGCGGCAGCGGTCCTCAACCACGTCCGGTCCGCTACCGACGTGGCCGCTTTCCTGACCTCCGCCCGCGGCCTGGGCCTGACCATGCCGGTGATCGCCTCGGTCGCCGTCTACACCGACGAGCGGTCGGCCGCCGTGCTGACCCGGCTGCCGGGCCTGGAGATCGAGCCGGCGACGGTGGCCACTGTGCTGAGGGCCGCAGACCCCGTCGCGGCCGGCATCGAGGCGGCCGTCGCCGAGGCCGAGGCGCTGCTCGCGGTCGAGGGCGTCGTCGGGGTGAACCTGTCCGGGCTCGCCTCCGCCCGGGGCACCACCTACGCCGCCGGCGTGCAGGCAGAGATCGGTCAACGGATCCGAGACGGCAGGCCCGTTCGGGGGTAAGAGGCAGCCGTGACCAGCGAGATGAAGGCGGAGTTCGACACCGTCGCAGCCTGGACGGCCGACGTGGCCACCGACCTCGGACCGGACTACTACCTGCCGGCGGGCTGCCGCGGCTCCGGCAGCCCGGGTGCCCTGCGCTGGCTGCTGGACCGGCTGGCGGTGGGTCCGGGGTTGCGGATGCTCGACGCGGGCGCCGGAGTTGGTGGACCCGCCGCGTTCGCGGCCGCCGAGACCGGCGTCCGTCCGGTGCTCAGCGAACCCGAGGCAGGGGCCTGCCGCTCGGCTCAGCGCCTCTTCGAGCTGCCCGTGGTGCAGGCCGGGTCGCAGCTGCCGTTCGCGTCCGGCTCCTTCGACGTGGTCTGGTCCCTGGGCGTGCTCTGCACCGTGCCCGACCAGCAGCAGCTGGTGAGCGAGCTGGGCCGGGTGCTGGCGCCGGGCGGCCGGCTGGGGCTGCTGGTGTTCGTGGCGACCCGGCCGTTGCCCGAGCAGCCCGTCGGCAACGACTTCCCGACCACTGAGCGGCTGGCCCAGCTGCTGGCCGGGGCCGGGTTGCGGAGCCGGGACAGCGCCTCGGCCGCCGACTTCGCCGCCGCACCACCCCTGTGGGACGAGCACGCCGCCGCTGTCGACGCCGAGCTCGAGCGCCGCTACGCCCACGACCCCGACTGGCAGGTGGCCGAGAGGCAGTCCAGCGCCATCGGCCGGCTACTGAGCGCGGGCGACCTCGTCGGCACGCTGCTCAGCGTCACGCGCTGAAGTTTTCTGGTTTGCAACACAAACTAGGGGATGGCAGACTGGTCTGCATGACAAACCAGTCCGCCGATGGCGAGGCACTGATGGCCGTCGACCCTGAGCGGGCCTCCGCAGTGGCGAAGGAGTACGACGCCCTGCAGGGCCTGGCCCCTGCGGTGATGGGGCTGGGCCTGGTGGGTGGTGCGGCCACCGACCAACCCGTCATCTGGATCCTGCTGGCCGCCGGCCTGGTCTCTGCCACCAACGGCTGGTACGCCCGCCGGTTCGGCACCGTCAAGCCCACAGCAGACCGGGCGGCGTGGGCCGCTCTGTGCAGCGTCGTCGCGGGCCTGCTGTTCCTCGGCGGGTACGCGCTCGACCGGGCGCTGCAGGGACCCGTTCTGCTGACCCTGCTGGCGGTGGCCCTGAGCCTGGGGGTCGGTCAGTACCTGCTGCTGCGGCGGATGGGGCTTACCGTGCTGCACAAGGTCGTCTACGTCCTCGTGGCCCTCGCCGCCGGCGGTCCGCTGGTCGGGCTCGGCCGCGGCAACGCGCTGCTGCCGTACATCCTGCTTGTCTCCGGGCTTGCCCTGGTCGTGATCGGGCTCGTCGACCACCGTCGCCTCGTCCGCGCCCTCTCTCCCGTCGACCGGACCTACGGCGATGAGCGCTGAGCCCCAGCTCGACCCGATGGCCATCGACCGGCTGGTTCACGAGCCGGCGCGGATGGGCATCCTCAGCGTCCTCGACGGCGTCGCGCAGGCCGACTTCACCTTCCTGCAGCGGGTCCTCGGCCTGACCAAGGGCAACCTCTCGGCGCACCTCGCCAAGCTCGAGGCCGCCGGACTGGTCACGGCTCACAAGGCCTTCGTCCGCAACCTCCCGCAGACAACGCTGGCCATCACCCCGCTCGGCCGGACCGCCCGCGCTCGGCACTGGCAGCAGCTGGAACGAATGCGGGACCTCGGCCGGCCGCCGGTCTGAGCCCGTGCGTCGCCCCGAGATCCGGCGGGCTCCCTAGAGTGGTCCCGGTGAGCGCATCGGGTCTGCTGGTGGCCGGCACGTCCTCCGACGCCGGCAAGTCGCTCGTGGTGACCGGTCTCTGCCGCGCGCTGGCCCGCCGCGGGGTGGCCGTGGCCCCGTTCAAGGCCCAGAACATGAGCAACAACTCCGCCGTCTGCGCCGACGGTGCCGAGATCGGGCGCGCCCAGTACCTGCAGGCCCAGGCGGCCCGGGTCGAGCCCGAGTCGGCGATGAACCCGGTGCTGCTCAAGCCCGGCTCCGACCGACGCGCGCACGTCGTGCTACGCGGCCGACCGGCGGGCACGCTCGAGGCCGGGGAGTACGCCACCGGCCGGGCGCACCTGGCCGCGGCGGCGTACGCGGCGTACGAGGAGCTGGCCGCCCGCTTTGACCTGGTGGTCTGCGAGGGGGCGGGCTCCCCCGCCGAGATCAACCTGCGAGCCGGGGACTACGTCAACCTGGGCCTGGCCCGCCGCTTCGGGCTGCCTGTGACGGTGGTCGGCGACATCGACCGGGGAGGCGTCTTCGCCGCTCTCTACGGCACGGTCGCGCTGCTCGCGCCGCAGGACCGGGCCACGATCCGGTCCTTCGTGGTCAACAAGTTCCGCGGCGATCCGGCCGTGCTGCAGCCCGGCCTGGACGAGCTGACGCAGCGGACGGACGTCCCCTTTGCGGGCGTGATCCCGTGGCTCACCGGGGTCTGGCTGGACGCCGAGGACACGCTCGAGGTGGGCGCCTGGCGGCGCTCTGGATCGCGGGCGGAGTCGACGGGACGGCTGCGGGTGGCGGTCGTCCGGCTGCCCCGGGTCTCGAACCTGACCGACGTCGAGGCGCTGGCCGCCGAGCCGGGCGTGGACGTGCTGGTCACCACCGAGCCGGACGTCGTGGACGGGGCTGACCTCGCCGTGCTGCCCGGCAGCCGGGCCACCGTCTCGGACCTCGCCTGGTTGCGGTCCGCCGGGATCGCGACGGCCGTGGCGGCCCGCGCTCGTCGGGGAGCTCCGGTGCTGGGGATCTGCGGCGGGTACCAGATGCTGGCGGGCACCATCGAGGACCCGGACGAGGCCTCGCGGACGGCGACCGACGGGCTCGGGCTGCTGCCCACCCGGGTTGACGTCTCCCCCGTCAAGGTGCTCGGCCGGCCGGTCGGTGCCTGGCACGGTCACCGGGTCGAGGCGTACGAGATCCACCACGGGGTCGCCTCGGTGGTCGGGGACGCAGAGCCCTTCCTTGACGGGTTCCGGCGCGGTCAGGTCTGGGGCACCATGTGGCACGGCTCGCTGGAAAACGATGACTTCCGTCGGGCCTGGCTCACCGAGGTGGCGGCCGCGGCCGGCTCGAGCTGGCAGGCCCAGCCAGCGGCCCCGGCGTACGGGGCGCGGCGCGAGGAGATGATCGAGACCCTGGCCGACGCTCTCGACGAGCACGTCGACCTCGAGCTGCTGCTGGCCGGCACCCGGGTCTCGCTGGGAGCCCGGAGATGAGCGTCGAGGTGCTGGTGGTCGGCATCGGCAGCGGGCTGCCCGCCCACCTGACCGGCGAGGCGGTGACTGCCCTGAACCGGGTCGACGTCTTCCTGGTGGCGGACAAGGGCGCGGCGGCCGCCGACCTCCGGACACTGCGGACCGAGCTCTGCGCCGCCGTGATCACCGACCCGGGCTACCGGGTGGTCGAGGTGACCGACCCCGAACGCGGCCCGGACGCCGAGCGGGACCGTACTGCGTACGAGGCCGGCGTCCGCGACTGGCACCGGGCCCGCGCCGAGCGCTACGCCGAGGTCATCCGCCGTGAGCTGCCCGACGGCGGCACGGTCGGGTTCCTGGTCTGGGGCGATCCGGCCTTCTACGACTCCACGTTGCGGATCGTCGAGTCGGTCGCCGAGCTCGGGGTCGACCTCCGCGCAACGGTCATCCCCGGCATCAGCAGCGTCCAGCTGCTGGCGGCCCGGCACCGGCTGGTGCTGAACGGGGTTGGCGGCTCCATCCACGTGACCACGGGTCGTCGGCTCGTCGAGGAGTACGACCCGAGGCTCGGCGACGTCGTGGTGATGCTGGACGGCACGCTGACCTGCGCCCGGCTGCTGGACGACCACCCCGACCTGCACATCTTCTGGGGCGCCCAGCTCGGGCTGCCGGACGAGGCCCTGGTCGCCGGACCGCTCGCCGAGGTGCTGGACGAGATCCGCCGCACCCGGCTGGCGCTCCGGGCCGAGCGAGGCTGGGTGATGGACACCTACCTGCTGCGGGCCGACCGTCCCCGGCCCGTCGACTGATGCCCGCTCTGGCTCCACCTCCCACAGCACCGGCGCCGCACCGACCCCGGCCGCGCGGGGTCCGGGCGATGTTCGGGGTCCGGACGACGTCGCGGCAGTGGCCGGTCGCGCTGCGGACCGCGGTCAGCGTCGCGGTGCCCGTGCTCGTCGGGGTGCTGGCAGGCAATCTCGCGGCCGGTCTGCTCGCCGGGGTCGGCGGCTTCGCGAGCCTGTACGGCAGCGGACGCCCCTACCGGAACCGGGCCCGGCTGCTGCTCGCTGTCGCCTTCGCCCAAGGCCTGGTGGTCACGCTCGGCGCCAGCGCCAGCGCCTCGCCCTGGGTGGGGATCGCCGTCGTCACGGTGATCGCCGTGCTCGCCACCTGGGTCTGCAACGCGTTCGCCATCCAGCCCGGCTCGTACCAGATCGCCCTGACCTGTGCGAGCGGCACCGCCCTGCACGAGCAGGGGTTCGGCCCGCTGGAGAGCGGGCTGCTGGTGCTCTCGGGTGGGCTGCTGGCGACCGCCGTCCAGCTGACGGGCGCCCTGGTTGACGCCCACGGACCAGAGCGGGCAGCCGTCGGCGACGCGGCGGAGGCGGTCGCGCACTTCGTCGAAGGGGCGAACTCAGGCGACGCCGACGACCGCCAGCACGCGGCCGCGACCGCCCTGCACCAGGCCTGGATCGTGCTCGTCAACCAGCAGCAGTACCGCCGGCACACCCCGGCCGGCCTGGTCCGGCTGCGCGAGTCGACGCGGACGCTGCAGCTGGTCTTCGCCGGGCGCCCAGCGCAGCCGCGGCCCGACCCCGCGGCGGCGGCCCGCATCCGGCGGCTCGGCGCCTCGGCCCGACGACGCGGCAGCTCCGGCGGGACCTCGACGCTGCACGCACTTCCGCTTGGCCGCCGGACGCCACGGCGCTGCTGCGCAACACCGTCGCCCGGGCTCCGCTCCCTGCTGGTCCTGGTCCGGGTCGCGGTCGCCGCCCGCTGGCCGGGGCCATCGGGACCGCCGTCGGCCTCAGCCACGCGTACTGGGCGATCGCGGCCGCCGTGCTCGTGCTCAGCCAGGGCGCCGACCAGCGGGCCACCGTCCAGCGTGGGCTGGAACGGACGGCCGGCACGTTCCTGGGGCTCGGGGTGGTCGCGCTGCTGCTCGGCCTCGGCCTCACCGAGATACCGCTCGTTGTGGTGCTGGCGGTGATCCTCTACACGGCGCAACTGCTGGTCCCGCGCAACTACGTGCTCGCGGCGACGTTCATCACCTGCTCGGCCATGCTGATGGCCGTCGCGGGCCAGCCGGCGGCCGACACCGCCGTGCTGCTGCGGGCCCGCGGCCTCGACACCGCCCTCGGCTGCGTGGTCGCCATCGTCGTCTTCACCGCGATCGCCAAACGCTCCCCCACCGGCTGGCTGCCGCAGGCGCTGTCCGAGACGCTCTACGCTGCCGCGGCGGCCTGCGAGCAGCTGACGCCGGTCACCGTCACATCCTGGTCGGGGCTGACTACACGGCGCGACCTGCAGCGGGCCGCGATCCGACTCAGCGAGGCGTACGAGAACGGCGTCAACGGGTTCGCGCGGCAGCGCTCCGAGTCGATGAGGACCTGGCCCGTGGTGGTCGCGGTCGAACGGCTGGCCTACCGGGTGCTGGCCGAGACCTGGCGGCTCGAGGAGGCTGCCGCCCGGACCCCCGTACGCCACGGACCCGAACCGGCCGCGCCAACGGCCGACGGTCTACGCGTCCTCGGCGACGCCGCGCGTCAGGGGCGCTCGCCCGGGCGGCTCGGCGCCGTCCCCGGCTTCCTCTCCCGCGACGCCGGTGACCTGCAGCGGATGCTTGCCCGCTGAGGTCAGCGAGGGGTGACCCGGCTCTGCTCGATGGCGGCGGCCATGGTGTGAGTCAGCTCGTCGAGGAAGGTGGACACCAGGTCGAGCTCGGCGGCGTCGTGACGCCGGACGAGCTCGTCGAGGTGGTCACCCAGGGTGGCGAAGAAGGCGACCGCGGGCCGCACGATGCTCGGGCTGGTGCGGAGCGTGACCTTCCGGCGGTCGGTCTCCTCGCGCGTCCGGGTGATGTGGCCGGCGTCCTCGAGCCGGTTGAGCAGCTGGGCGGTGGCTCCCGACGTGAGGCCGATCCGCTCGGAGAGCCGGGCCGGGGTCAGGGGTACGCCCAGGTCCTCGGCGTACATGATCTCCACGACGGCGTTCGCGTCGGTGGCCCGTAGACCCAGTGAGAGCGCGAACTCCTGCGTCAGCTCGGTGTAGCTCGCCCCGAAGCTGCGCAGGCCGCCCAGCAGCCGCACCCGGTGGGCGAAGACCTTATCCGGCTCCACTGCTCCTCCTCGGCTCGTCGGGCCCTGGAGATTACCTCGCGAGGGGGTATCTTCGTCACGTAGATACTACGACAGAGACTTACTGGAGGACGCATGCCCGAATACACCGGCTCCTTGATCGACCACCCGAACGTTGCTGTGCCAGACCTGGACCGCTCGGTCGCGTTCTACGCCGCTGCGCTCGAGCCTCTGGACATCGTCACCCTGCTGCAGATCCCCGCCGACCCGGACGCCGACCAGCTGCGGATGCACGCTTTCGGCCAACACCCGAAACCGTTCTTCTGGCTGGTCGAGCAGGGCCAGGTCGGCACCAACATGCACCTCGCCTTCACCGCCCCGGACCGGGCGGCCGTCGACGCCTTCTACGCCACCGCGCTGGCCGCCGGCGCGACGTCGCAGATGGCGCCGGCCGTCCATCCGGAGTACCAGCCGGACTACTACGGCGCTTTCGTGCTCGACCCCAACGGCATCAGCCTGGAGGCCGTCTGCCACCGGCCAGAGGCCTGACCGCGGGGTCAGTGCATCCAGGGCGTGAAGCTGACGCCGACGAGCAGGCCCTCGGGGCTCTGGAGCCGGCAGGTCGTCTGACCCCAGGGCTCGTCCGAGGCCTCCTTGAGCAGGACGTGACCTGCCGCCGTCAGCTCGGCGGCCGCGTCGGCCACGGCCTGGGCGCTGGCCACGTCGAACTCCACCCACGCCTGCGGAACCGGCAGGTGCTCGGGCCAGGCAGGGGTGCCGAAGGTGGCCTCTGCCGCGTGCTCGAGCGGCCAGATGGCGAAGGCCTTGACGCCCTCCAGGTGCTCGGTATGGAAGTAGCCCGGACCTGGCTCCTCGAAGCCGATGCCGAAGGTGCCGGACCAGAACGGCAGCGAAGCGGTGTCGGGGCGGGACATGGGGCCGAAGCCTGCGACGAAGGAGATGTCCATGGGCTCACCCTGCCGCAGCCCACTGACAGCGGCCAAGGCTCAGCCGCGGCCGAGCATCCGCTGCACCTGCATCACCACGACGACCCGGAGCGGGTTGTCGCGCGGGACCCGGTAGCGCTCGGCGTAGCGGCGCTCGGCGTCGGTGACCGTGGCCGGGTCGCCGTCGACGTGCAGCGGGCCGGTGAGCGTGAGCCAACGACCGCGGTCGACCTGGCAGAGGGCGCCGACCGCGCCCGGTCGTCCGGCCAGCCGGGCCTTGACGGACTCGCCGCTGGTGATCACCCGGGCCAGCCGGGTGGCCGGCTCGTAGGTGAAGCCGACGGGGACGACATGGGGGGTGCCGTCCGCGCGGACGTTGGTCAGGGTGGCCAGATGCCGCTCGGTGAGAAAGGTGAGGACATCCTCGTCCAGGGCGGTCAGGTCCAGGCTCACGAGGCGCCTGGGGCGTCCTCGAGGTCACCCTCGACGTCGAGGTAGACCTGCTGCATCTGTTCGACGATCTCGGGGTCGGGCTCTGCCCACAGCCCGCGCTCGGCCGCCTCGCCCAGCTTCTCGATGATGCCCCGCAGCGCCCACGGGTTGGCGTGCTTCATGAAGTCCTGGTTGGTCTTGTCCAGGACGTAGGACTCGGCGAGCGACGCGTACATCCAGTCC
Source organism: uncultured Actinomycetota bacterium (assembly GCA_963727215.1). Taxonomy (GTDB): domain Bacteria; phylum Actinomycetota; class Actinomycetes; order Propionibacteriales; family Propionibacteriaceae; genus Microlunatus. The sequence continues at coordinate 259,046 of CAVSFR010000010.1, read as the reverse complement.
GGCACCACACCGGCGGTTGCGTCGAAGCCGAACAGGTAGTCCACCGTCGCCGCCAGCTCGAACGCGCCCTTGTAGCCGTGCCGCTGCATCGCGCCGATCCAGCGCGGGTTGACCACGCGGGCCCGGAACACGCGCGCGGTCTCCTCACCCAGGCTGCGGGTCCGCACGGCGTCGGGCACGGTCGAGTCGCCGACGTAGGCCCTGGGGGCCGTCCCCGTCAGCGCCCGAACGGTGGCCACCATGCCGCCGTGGTACTGGAAATAATCGTCGGAGTCGGCGATGTCGTGCTCTCGGGTGTCGATGTTCTTGGCCGCGACGCTGATCCGTCGGTAGTTGGCCTCCATGTCCTCCCGCGCCGGCGCGCCGTCCAGGTCTCGGCCGTACGCGAACCCGCCCCAGGCGGTGTAGACCTCAGCCAGGTCGGCGTCGTCGCGCCAGTTGCCCGCCTCCATCAGCGGCAGAATGCCCGCACCGTAGGAGCCTGGCTTGGAGCCGAAGATGCGCGTGGTCGCCCGGCGCTCGTCACCGTGGCTCGCCAGATCCGCTTGGGCGTGGGCGCGGACGTAGTTCTGGTCCTCGGGCTCGTCCCGCTCGGCGACCAGCCGGACGGCGTCGTCGAGCATGGCCAGCACGTGCGGGAAGGCGTCGCGGAAGAAGCCGGAGATGCGTACGGTGACGTCGATCCGCGGCCGGCCCAGCTCGGCCAGCGGCAGCACCTCCAGCCCGGTCACCCGGCGGGACGCCTCGTCCCAGACGGGGAGCACGCCGAGCAGCGCCAGCACCTCGGCCACGTCGTCGCCGGAGGTCCGCATCGCCGAGGTACCCCAGACGCTCAGGCCGACCGACTGGGGGTAGGTGCCCGTGTCGTCCAGATGCCGCTGGACGAGCGACTCGGCCATCGCCTGGCCGGTCTGGTAGGCGAGCCGGGACGGGATCGCCTTCGGGTCGACGGAGTAGAAGTTGCGCCCGGTCGGCAGCACGTTGACCAGCCCGCGCAGCGGCGAGCCGGAGGGCCCGGCCGGGACGTAGCCACCCTCCAGCGCGTGCAGGGTCGCGTCGATCTCGTCGGTGGTCGCGGCCAGCCGCGGCACCACCTCGACGCAGGCGAAGGTCAGGGCCGCGCGCACCTGCTCGTTGTCCTCGCCGAGCACCTGGAGGGCCACGGCGGGGACCGCCTCGGGTGACCAGCCGGTCTCGGCCAGCGCGATGACCAGCGCGCGGGCCTGCTCCTCGACGGCGTCGACCTGGGCGAGCGGGGCCTCACCCTCGGCGAGTCCGAGGGCGACCCGGAGCCCGGGCAGACCGTTGACCTGGCCGCCGAAGACCTGGTTCGCGCGGAGCACGGCGAGCACGAGGTTGACCAGCTCGTCCCCGGTGGGCGCCTGACCCAGCACGTGCAGCCCGTCGCGGATCTGCACGTCCTTGATCTCGCACAACCAGCCGTCGACGTGCATCACGAACTCGTCGAACGCCTCGTCGTCCGGCCGGTCGCTGAGCCCGAGCTCGGCATCCATCTGCGCGGCCTGGATCAGCGTCCAGATCTCGCCCTGCAGCGCCGGCGCCTTCGCCGGGTCCATGGCCCGGACGTTCCCGTACTCGTCCAGCAGCTGCTCGAGCCGGGCGATGTCGCCGTAGGACTCGGCGCGCGCCATCGGCGGGATCAGGTGATCGACGACGGTGGCGTGCGCCCGACGCTTCGCCTGGCTGCCCTCGCCCGGGTCGTTGACCAGGAAGGGGTAGACCAGCGGCAGCGAGCCGATCGCCGCATCGGTGCCGCAGGCGGCGGACATGCCGAGGTTCTTGCCGGGCAGCCACTCGAGGTTGCCGTGCTTACCGACGTGGACCACGGCGTGCGCGCCGAACTCGTGCTGGATCCAGCCGTAGACGGCGAGGTAGTGGTGGGTCGGCGCGAGGTCGGGATCGTGGTAGATCGCGATCGGGTTCTCACCGAAGCCCCGGGGCGGCTGGACCAGGATCACCAGGTTCCCGGCCTGCAGAGTGGCCGCGACGATATCGCCGTCGGGGTCACCGCCCCTGCCGACGCGGCTGTGGTCGACGAAGAGCTCACCCGGTGCCTGGCCCCACGCTGCGGTCACCGAGTCGCTGAGCTCGGCTGGGAGGTCGGCGAGCCAGCGTCGGTACGTCCCCGCGGGAACGCGCGCCGGCTGACCCGAGAGCTGTCCGGACGTCAGCCACTCCGGGTCCTGCCCCCCGGCCGCAATCAGAGAGTGGATCAGCGCGTTCCCGGCCGTGGTGTCAGCGGACTCACCCTCGACGGGCTCGAGCGGCCCGGTGCCCGGGATCTCCCCCGGCTCACCCAGGTCGTAGCCGGCCTCGCGCATGGCGCGCAGCAGCCGGATCACCGACACCGGGGTGTCGAGGCCGACGGCGTTGCCGATCCGGGCGTGCTTGGTGGGGTAGGCACCGAGGACCAGGGCGATCTTGCGCTCGCTGGGGGCCAGGTAGCGCAGCCGCGCGTGGTTGACGGCGATCTCGGCCACCCGGCGGCTGCGCTCGGGGTCGGCGACGTAGGCCGGCAGGCCGTCGGCGTCGGTCTCCTTGAACGAGAACGGGACGGTGATGATCCGGCCGTCGAACTCCGGTACGGCCACCTGGGTGGCCACGTCGAGCGGGCTCATCCCCTCGTCCGACTCGGCCCAGCTGGCGCGGGAGGTGGTCAGGCAGAGCCCCTGCAGGATCGGGATGTCGAGGGCGGCCAGGGCCTGGACGTCCCAGGCGCCGTCGTCCTCACCGGCGGACGCGGTGGCCGGACGGGTGCCGCCCGCGGCCAGCACGGTGGTGACCAGCGCGTCGAGCGTGCCGAGGTGGCTGAGCAGGTCGTCGGGGGCGTCGCGCAGGGACGCCGCGAAGATCGGCACCCCGACCCCGCCCGCTGCGTCGACCGCGTCGGCCAGGGCGTGCACGTAGGCGGTGTTGCCGGCCGTCTGCTGGGCTCGGTAGAAGAGGATGCCGACACGCGGCCGCACCTGCTCCACCGGCGTCACTGCAGGACGCGCGAGCTCGCCCCAGACCGGCTGGGCGACCGGCGGCTCGAAGCCAACGCCGGTGAGCAGCACGGTGTCGGACAGGAAGGCGTGCAGCTGCGCCAGATTCTCCGGACCGCCCTGGGCGAGGTAGACGTGGGCGTCCGCCGCGATCCCGATCGGCACCGTGGAGAGCTCCATCAGCGAGGCGTCCGGCGCCTGCTCGCCACCGAGGACGATCATCGGCTGGCCCTCGCCCCGGATCCGGGCGAAGCCCGAGCAGAGCGAGGACGCCGAGCCGAGGATCCGGGCCACGATCAGGTCCGCGGCGGCGAAGGCGGCTGCCATCTCGGTGTGGGCGGTCTTGCTCGGGTTGACGTAGACGTAGTCCGCGCCGGAGGCCCGGGCCGACAGCAGGTCGGTGTCGGAGGTGGAGACCAGGGCGATGCGCGTCATGGGTCCGACCCTAGACGCTGCCTCGGACAGTCCCAGCCGCTCCGCTCGGCGCTAGAGGTCGACCTCGTCGTGGTCGTTGCCCTTGTACCGCTCACCGGTGGTCTTCACCTTGACCAGGCTGAGCGCGGAGGCGACGAGGCCGCCCGGGGTGTCCCAGTACTCCGCGGTCTCCCCGTCGACGCGGATCGCCACCACCGACAGGTCCTCGGACCCTTGGGGAAACCAGCCCTCCATCTGGGGCGACCACAGCTCGGAGACCTTCTCGCGGTCGTCGACCACCTCGGCGGTGCCGTTGATGGAGATCCAGACGTCACGCGAGGTCAGGGCGACGCCGACGTGCGGGTTCGCCTCGATGTGGGAGACCTTGCGGGAGTCGCGGGAGGAGAGGAACCACAGGTCGCCGGAGAAGTCGGTGTCCTGCTGGGCCATCGGTCGGCTGACGAAGGCGCCGTCCTCATCGACGGTGGTGAGCATGGCGAAGGTGATGCCCTTGGCGAGCTCGGCGATCTTCTGGGCTCCCGCGTCGGCGGGCGAGGTGTCGGTGGTCATGCCTGTCCTTCGCCCGGAGCGGCCGGTCTGGACTCACCCCGTCGGCTCAGAGCTCGACGAAGCCCCGGACCACCGTGCGTACGCGCCCGCCCACCCAGAGCGCGTCCTCGTCCTGGTCGACGTGCACCCGCCCGGCGGCGCCGAGGGCCTGACCCTGCGCGGCGACGTAGGAGGGGTCCGCCTGGCCGGTCTGGATCAGCCAGTGGCCGAGACCGGCGTTGAGGCTGCCCGTGACCGGGTCCTCGAGGACGACGTCGCGCGGCAGGAAGGCGCGCACCTCGAACTGGACCTCTCCGCCTGCGGGGTAGGGCCCCACCACCCCGATGTCGAGGCCCGCCACCGGGACCGGGTCGAGCCGCAGACCCAGCACCTGGGCCGCGTCGCGGACCCGGATACCCAGCCACTCGGGGCCGTTGACCAACCACGACGCATCGAGGACGTCGTCGACGGCCAGTCCGAACGCGTCGGCGACGCGGGCCAGCAGCTCGTCCTCGACGGGCTCGTACCGGCTCAGCGGCGGGGCCGCGAAGGCCAGCCGGTCGCCGTCGGTGCGGACCCGGACCAGCCCGACACCACACTGCTGGACGACCCGGCCCGGCTGCTGCGGCTGACCCCCGGCCCCGAGCCAGGCGGCGGCCGAACCGAGGGTCGGATGGCCGGCGAACGGCAGCTCGCGCTCGGTGGTGAAGATGCGCACCCGGTAGTCCGCACCCGGGTCGGACGGGGGCACCAGGAACGTCGTCTCGGAAAGCCCCGTCCACCGTGCGAACTCCTGCAGCGCGCTGTCGGAGAGGCCTTCCGCGTCGTGCACCACGGCGAGCGGGTTGCCGCTCAGCGGCCCGGAGGCGAAGACGTCGACAGCGGTGAACGCGAACGTGGCCACGCCAGGAATCTAGCCCGGCCGCGGTCCCTGCTTACGATGGCTGGCGTGACTGCGGACCGCTGCCCCGGCGTGCTCCGGCCCCACCAGGCGGCCGACGGCGCGATGGTCCGCGTCCGCATCCCCGGCGGGCGGACGACCGGCACGGCCCTCGCGTTGCTCGGCACTGCGGCCGACCGCTTCGGCAGCGGCGTCCTGCAGCTCACCTCGCGAGCCAGCCTGCAGGTCCGCGGACTGCCGGCCGACCTGCCCGCCGCGTTCGAGGATGCAGTCGCCGCCGCCGGCTTCCTGCCCTCGGCGAGCCACGAGCGGGTGCGCAACGTGGTCTGCTCGCCCCTCACCGGGCTGCACGGTGGGAAGGCCGACCTGCGGCCGCTGGTCGCCGCCCTGGACGACGCCGTCACCGCCGAACCGGCCCTCGCCTCGCTCTCCGGACGCTTTCTCTTCGGGCTCGACGACGGCCGCGGCGACGTGGTGGCGCTGCAGCCCGATCTCACCTACCTGGCCACCGACGGCGAACGCGGACTGCTGCTGGTCGGTGGCCGCGGCCGCGAGGTCGCTGCCGGTGACGCCGTAGCCGCGCTCGTCGCCCTGGCCCTGGACTTCGCCGCCGCAGCTGGGCCCGTCGGCGCCTGGCGGGCGAGTGACCTGCCGGGCTGGTCGGCCGGGTTGGCCGGCTGGCGCCCGGTCACCCTCCCCGAGCCGGAGCCGATGCCGGTCGGTGCCGTCGGTGCGCACGCCAGCGTCGCCGTCCCGCTCGGCTTTCTGTCCCCCGACCAGCGGCGCGCCGTGACCTCGGCGGCCGGGGCCGGGTCGGTGGTGGTCACGCCGTGGCGCGGACTGGTGGTCGCCGGCGCGGCGGCCTCGCTGTCGGAGTTGACCGAGACGGGGCTCGTGGGTCACCCCGACTCACCCTGGACCGCCATCAGCGCCTGCGTCGGCGCACCCTGGTGCGCCCAGGGACGGGTGGACACCCAGGCGCTCGTCCGTTCGGTGACCCGCCTCGAGGCTCGCTGGCCGCGGACCCACGTGAGTGGCTGCGAGCGGCGCTGCGGTGCTCCCCTGGGGCCCCACCAGGATCTGGTCGCGCCCACCCGTGAGGAGCTGCTCGCGGTGAGCGTCCCGGAGCTGGTGTCGCATGGTTGAGGTCGTGAGGGACACCGCTCCCCCGCCGCGGCGCTACGACTACGTCACCGACCCGGCCGAGATCTACCGGCGCTCGTTCGCCGAGATCCGGGCGGAGGCCGACCTCTCGGGCCTGGCTCCGGACGCGGCCACGGTGGCCGTCCGGATGATCCACGCCAGCGGGGACCTCGAGCTGGTCCGCTCGTTGGCGTTTCACCCGCGGCTCGTGGCCGCGGCCCGCGCGGCGCTGCGGGCGGGGGCACCGATCTTCACCGACGCGTACATGATCGCCTCGGGCGTGACCCGGCGTCGGCTACCGGCCGACAACGCCGTGCACTGCCTGCTGTCCGACCCGCGGGTGACCGAGCGGGCGCGCGCGTGGGCGACCACGCGGTCCGCGGCCGCGGTGTCGTTCTGGGGTGCGGAGCTGGAGGGCGCGGTGGTGGCAATCGGCAACGCCCCGACGGCGCTGTTCCACCTGCTCGAGCAGGTGGCGGACGGCGGCCCCCGGCCGGCCGCGATCCTGGGCATCCCCGTCGGGTTCGTGGGCTCGGCGGAGTCCAAGATCGCCCTGGCCGGCAACCCGTGGGACATCCCGTACCTGGTGGCCCACGGCCGCCGCGGCGGCTCGGCGCTGTGCGCGTCCGCCCTGAACGCGCTGGCCTGCGAGGACGAGATCGCGTGACCGGACGGCTGTACGGGGTGGGCGTCGGTCCGGGCGATCCCGAGCTCGTGACCCTCAAGGCGGCTCGGCTGATCCGGGACGCCGACGTGGTGGCCTACCACTCGGGCACGGAGGGCCGCTCGATCGCGCGGACCATCGTGGCCGACCTGATCAGCCCCGACGCAACCGAGGAGCTGTTGATCTACCCCGTGACCACCGGGGCGACCCAGCACCCGTTGGGCTACTACGGGGCCATCGAGGACTTCTACGACGAGTCGGCCGAGCGACTGGGCCACCATCTCGACGCGGGCCGGACCGTGGTGGTGCTGGCCGAGGGCGACCCGATGTTCTACAGCTCGTACTCCTACCTGCACGACCGGCTGGCCGGCCGCTACCCCAGCGAGATCGTGCCGGGGGTGACCTCGGTCAGCGCAGCCTCGGCCGCCGTCGCGCGGCCCGTCAGCCGTCACGAGGACACCTTCACGGTGCTGCCCGGGACGATGGCGGTGCCCGAGCTCGCGCGGCGGCTGGCCGACGGCGGTGGGTTCGCGATCATGAAGCTGGGCCGGACCTTCGCCGGCGTCCGCGAGGCGCTGCGCCAGGCCGGCCGGCTGCAGGAGGCCTGGTATGTCGAACGGGCGAGCACCGACCGCGAGCGTCGGCTGCCGGTCACCGAGGTCGATCCCGCCGCCGTGCCGTACTTCTCGATGGTGCTGGTGCCCGGCCGAGACCGGCGCGCGGACGCGGCGCAGCGGGTGCTGTCCTCGGACGCCGAGGCCCCGGCGGTGGCGACGGGACGGCTGCTGGTCGTCGGGCTCGGCCCCGGTCCGGACAGCTGGGTGACGCCCGAGGTCACCGCGGCTCTCGCGCAGGTAGAGCACGTCGTGGGCTACGGACCGTACGTGGACCGGGTGCCACAGCGTCCCGGGCTGCAGCGGCACGCGTCCGGCAACACCGTCGAGGTGGAACGGGCGACCTTCGCGCTGGACCTGGCCCTGGGCGGTGAACGGGTGGCCGTGGTCTCCGGTGGCGACGCCGGGGTCTTCGGGATGGCCTCGGCCGTGTACGAGGCCGTGGCCGCCGACGCACGGTTCGCCGACGTGAGGGTGGAGGTGCTGCCCGGGGTGACGGCCGCGCAGGCTGTCGCTGCCCGGGCCGGAGCCCCGCTGGGCGGGGACTACGCCGTCGTCTCGCTGTCGGACCGGCTCAAGCCGTGGGAGCTGGTCGAGCAGCGCCTGCACGCCATCGGCGCCGGCGACCTCGTCCTGGCGATCTACAACCCGGCCTCACGCAGCCGGCGCGAGCAGGTCGCCCAGATGAAGATGATCATGCTCGAGCACCGCAAGCCCGGGACCCCTGTGGTGGTGGGAAAGCATGTCGGCCGCGAGGGCGAGCAGATGATCATCACCACCCTCGATGATCTTGACCCCGACACCATCGACATGTCCTGCCTGCTGATCATCGGCTCCAGCCAGACCCACCTCACCGCGTCCGGCGCTGTCTGGACCTCGCGCAGCCACCCCTGATTGGCTGTCATACCGAGTTATACTCAGACCGTGAAGACAGCCATCTCGATGCCTGACGCGACGTACGAGCGCGTGACCCGTAGCGCAGCCGAGCTCGGCGTCAGCCGGTCGGAGCTGTTCGTACGAGCGGCTATCAGCTACCTGGATCAGCTGGAGGCGGAGTCGCTGACGGCTCGTATCAACGCTGCCTTGGACCACGTAGGCCCAGATCATGACATCGCCCTCGTCTCTGAGGCTGGCAAGCGGCGACTCGTCGAGAGCGATCAGGACTGGTGATCGGGCGTGGTGACGTCTACTGGGTCGACCTCCGCCCTGCAGAAGGCAGCCGGCCCGCAAAGCGCCGACCGGTGCTCGTGGTGTCGGCGGACTCCTACAACGCCAGCAGGGTGGCCACGGTCCTCGTTGCGGTCATCACGTCCAACACCGACGCTGCCAGTCACCCGGGGAACGTCTTCCTGCCGGCCGGTGCGACGGGTCTGCCGCGGGACTCCGTGGTCAACGTGACCGGCCTTCTCACGCTGGACAAGTCAGACCTGCGGGAGCGAGCAGGGATGGTGGCCGGCGACCTCCTGAGGCGGGTGGAGAGCGGGCTACGACAGGTGCTCGCCCTCGGTCACGCCTAGGTGCACCCAGGACGCCGCGGCGCGTGTGACCCGGCGCGACCGGGGCAGGTGTGCATGAGACCGATGCGCCGCTGACCGGCAGTGCAGCACCGAGGAAGACGACCATGGCCAAGAACGTGGCCGCCGGTCGGGTGCCCGCGGACGACATGGAGCGAGCGATCGCCTTCTACGTCGAGAAGCTCGACCTCGAGGTCTCGAAGCAGACCGACGAGTGGTCCGAGATCGACGCCGGCAACCTCACCGTCGGGCTGAACGCGCGCGAGCGCACAGCGCGCTGACGGCGGCGCTGTCATCACCTTCACGCCCGAGGGTGGCATCGCCGCCGAGGTCGAGCAGCTTACCCAGGCCGGCGTGGAGTTCACCGGAGGGATCAGCGACCACCCGTGGGGCCGCATCGCCCCTTCAAGGACACCGAAGGCAACGACCGCAGTCTGAACGGGAGAAGGAGCGATCGCGAAGCCCCGTGCCGCGTAGTCGCGGCTCTCGGCTTCACGATCCGCGCGTCCGCGGGCCGTAGAGGTGGGACTCGACGAAGTCCTCGGCCCGCAGGGCCTCGCCGACCATGATGACGGCCGCCTGACGCAGCCCGCGGGCCTCGACCTGGCCGGCCATGTCGGCCAGCGTCCCTCGCAGGACCACCTCAGAAGGCTGGCTGGCGTTCGCGACCACGACGATCGGACAGTCGTCCCCGTACGTGCCGGCCAGCTGGTCGCAGAGCTCACGGGTCCGGCGGATGGCCAGGTGCAGCACCAACGTGGCGCGGGTCGCGGCGAAAGCGGTCAGCGACTCCGTCTCGGGCATGGCGGTGGAGGCCGCGGAGACGCGGGTCAGCACCACCGACTGGGCCACCTCGGGCACGGTCAGCTCACGGCCGACGACCGCGGCGGCGGCCGCGTACGCGGGGACGCCGGGCGTGACGTCCCACGGGATCACCAGCCGGTCCAGCCGGCGGGTCTGCTCCGCCAGCGCGGAGTAGAGCGACGGGTCGCCGGAGCAGAGCCGGGCCACGTCCGAGCCCTCGGCGTGCGCCTCCCGCAGGTGGTCGGTGATCTGGTCGAGGTCCAGCCGCTGGCTGTCGACCAGTCGCGCGCCGGGCGGGCAGTGGGCGAGCACCTCCGCGTCCAGGTACGTGCCGGCGTAGACGCAGACCGGCGAGGTCTGCAGCAGCCGGACGGCCCGTACGGTCAGCAGGTCCGCCGCTCCCGGACCGGCTCCGATGAAGTGCACCGTCACGGTTTGACCCGGCCCCGTGGTTTGACACAGCTCCACTGCACGACGGCCCGGGCGGGCTTCCAGCCATGGCTGCGGCCGATGGACTCGAGGTGCTCGACCGCGATCCGGGTCAGCTCGCCGCCGTGCCCGCGCCACCAGGAGGCCAGCAGCATCTCGGTCTCCTGCGTGACGGCGTGCACGACCAGCCGGCCGCCGGGTCGCAGCGCCGCCCAGGCCACGTCGAGCGTCTGCTGGCTGGCGCCGCCGCCGACGAACACGGCGTCCGGAGCGGGCAGCCCCGCCAAGACCTCAGGTGCGGAGCCCAGCACGGGCTGCAGGCCCGGGACCCCCAACGCGGCCGCGTTGGCCATGATCCGCTTGACCCGGGGCGCCTGCTGCTCCACCGCGATCGCGCGGCACGTCGGGTGGCTGCGCAACCACTCGAGGGCGACGGACCCGGCGCCGGCGCCGATGTCCCAGAGCAGCTGGCCGGGCCGCGGCTGCAGGTGCGCCAGAGCGGACGCACGGACGTCGCGCTTGGTCAGCTGGCCGTCGTGGTCGAACGTGGTGTCCGGTAGTCCCGGAGCCAGCGACCCCGGGCTCGCCGAAGGCCCGGCCACGCAGGACACAGCCAGCACGTGCAGGTCGGGCGCCGTGCCCGTCCAGACCGAGGCGGTGATCTCGCGGCGGCTCTCGGTCGCCGACCCGAGATCGCCCAGCACGGTGAGCAGGCTCTCCCCGTAGCCCGCCTCGACCAGCAGCGTGGCGACCTCGCCGGGAGTGCGGGCGTCGCGGGCGAGCACGAGGACCCGGCGGCCGTCGTACAGCTCGCGTCGGAGCAGGTCGACGTCGTCGCCCCGCAACCGGACCACGGCGTAGGACTCGAACGACCAACCCATCCGGGCCGCGGCGAGGGCGACCGAGGACACGTGCGGGTGCACCCGGACGGCGTCAGCGCCGAAGAGGTCGACCAGCGTCGAGCCGACGCCGGCGACCAGCGGGTCGCCGCTGGCCAGTACCACCACCGGCTCGTCCTCGTGCCCGGCCATCAGCGCGGGCAGCGCGTCGCGCAGGTCGGTGGGCCACGGCGTCCGTTCCTGGCCTGGCACCGCCGGCAGCAGGTCGAGGTGCCGGGAACCGCCGAGGACCCGACGGGCGCGCAGCAGCAGCGCCTGCTCGGGCAGCGCGAGGGAGTCCCAGCCGGCGGCGCCGATGCCGACCACCTCGATCACCGCTTCACCTCGAACCGCTGCTCCGCCTCAGACCACCGCTCCACCGTCACCACCGCACGACCCTAACCCCGCGCCGCTGTGGCATCATCGAGCCGGCGTCAGCAGAGGAATCCGGTGCGAACCCGGAACGGTCCCGCCACTGTGACCCGCACGGCCCCTGCAGGAGCGGTGCGGGAAGTCAGGTTGTCTGCTGCGCCGCCGCCGCGCAGCCGCGTCGACGGCTCCTCTACGTGCGGACGTGGACATCCGCGCAGAAGGGCCCGACCCAGATGACTGAGCAGCGGACCTTCCCGTTTCCCGCCGTCGTCGGCTCCGACGACATGACGCTCGCCCTGGTGCTGACCACCGTGTCGCCCGAGGTCGGCGGCGTCCTGGTCCGCGGTGAGAAGGGGACGGCGAAGACGACCACGGTGCGCGCGCTGACCCGGATCCTGCCCCCGGTCGGGGTAGTGGCCGGCTGCCGCTTCAGCTGCGACCCCGCCGACCCCGATCCCGGCTGCCCCGACGGTCCGCACGCGGCCGACGCCGCGACCACCTCGCGGCCCGCCCGGCTCGTCGAGCTGCCCGTCGGCGCCACCGAGGACCGCGTGATCGGCTCCCTGGACCTGCAGCAGGCGCTCGGCGCCGGTCAGGTCGTCTACGAGCCGGGACTGCTCGCCGCCGCCCACCGAGGCCTCCTCTACGTCGACGAGGTCAACCTGCTGCACGACCACCTGGTCGACCTGCTGCTGGACGCGGCGGCCACCGGCCGTTCGACCGTGGAGCGCGAGGGCGTCTCGGTCGCGCACGCCTCGCGGATGGTCCTGGTCGGCACCATGAACCCGGAGGAGGGCGAGCTGCGGCCGCAGCTGCTGGACCGCTTCGGCCTGACCGCCGAGGTGGCCGCACCGCGCGACCCGGCTCTGCGCGCGGAGGTCGTCCGGCGCCGGATGGCCTTCGACCGCGATCCCGCGGCCTTCGCGGCGACGTACGCCGAGGAGGAGTCCGCCTTCGCCGCCCGGCTGGCCACAGCCCGCGCCCTGGTCGCCGATGTCGAGCTAGGTGACGACCAGCTGCTGCTGATCGCGGAGGTCTGCGCGGCGTTCGAGGTGGACGGCATGCGGGCCGACCTGGTCACCGCGCGCGCCGCGGTGGCCCACGCCGCCTGGAACCGGCGGACCAGCGTCACGAAGGCCGACATCCGCGCCGCCGCCCGGCTGGCCCTGCCGCACCGTCGCCGCCGCAACCCGTTCGACGCGCCCGGCCTGGACGAGGACCTGCTCGACCGGCTGCTCGGCGAGGACGAGCCCGAACCCGACCCCAGTCCCACCACCTCGCCCGAGGACAGCTCCGGCCCGCAGGACTCCGACGGCCCGGCCGGCAGCGACGACGGCGGCGCTGAGTCGACGCCCGGCGGCGCTCCCGACCGGGCACCCGAGCCCGCTCCCGTTGCCGAGCGGGCCGAGCCGGCACCCGGCGGTTCCGCCGTCCAGCCGACGACGCTGACCCGGGCCGCCGCCCCGTACCGGACCCGGTTGTTCACCGCGACCGGCGTGGGCGCGGGGACGGCCGGTCGTCGCAGCCGGGCGGTCACCACCACCGGACGGACGGTCGGCGCGGCCCCGCCCGGTACGCGGGGACCGCTGCACCTGCCGGCGACGATCCGGGCCGCTGCCGCCCACCAGTGCGACCGGGGCCGGGAGGCCGGCGCCGCCCTGCGACTCGTCCGATCCGACCTGCGGACCGCCGTCACCGAGGGCCGCGAGTCCAACCTGGTGCTGCTGGTGGTGGACGCGTCCGGCTCGATGGCCGCGCGGCGGCGGATGGAGGCGGTCAAGACGGCCGCCCTGTCGCTGCTGCTGGACGCCTACCAGCGCCGCGACAAGGTCGGGCTGATCACCTTCCGGGGTGCCGGAGCAACTGTGGCCCTGCCCCCCACCTCGTCGATCGACGTCGCGGCCCGCCGGCTGGACGAGCTGCCCAGCGGCGGCCGGACCCCGTTGGCCGAGGGCCTGCTCTGTGCTGCCGAGACCCTACGGCTGGAGCGCATCCGCGACCCCCGTCGCCGTCCGCTGCTGGTGCTGGTCACCGACGGCCGGGCGACCTCAGGGCCGGACGCGGTCGCCCGCTCCCGCCAGGCCGCGGCCCTGCTCCGCGACTCGGGCGTGAGCTCGGTGGTGATCGACTGCGAGACCGGCTTCGGCCTTGGCCTGGCGCGGGTGCTCAGCACGCACCTCGGCGCCGAGCACGTACCCGTCGGTGAGGTCGCGGCCGACCAGCTGCTGACCGTGGTCCATTCCCACGCCCTGCGACAGGCCCAGGGAAGGGCGGCCGCCTGATGCCCGAGGGACGCGTCGAGGCCGTGCCGGAGGACGGGCTGACCACCCGGCAGCGACGGAACCGGCCGCAGTTGATCGTGCACACCGGCGACGGCAAGGGCAAGAGCACCGCGGCGTTCGGGCTGGCCCTGCGCGGCTGGAACCAGGGTTGGTCGGTCGGGGTGTTCCAGTTCGTGAAGTCGGCGAAGTGGCGGATCGGGGAGCAGACGGCGTTCGAGACCCTGGCCGAGCTGCACACCCAGACCGGCCGCGGCGGACCGGTCGAGTGGCACAAGATGGGGGCCGGCTGGTCCTGGTCGCGCAAGCCCGGTGAGGCCGAGGACCACGCCGCCGAGGCCGCCGAGGGCTGGCAGGAGATCAAGCGCCGGCTCGCCCGGGAGGCCCACGGGCTCTACGTGCTGGACGAGTTCACCTACCCGATCGCCTGGGGCTGGGTGGACATCGACGACGTCATCGAGACGCTGACCTCCCGTCCCGGCACCCAGCACGTGATCATCACCGGCCGTCGCGCCGACCCACGGCTGCTCGAGGCCGCCACCCTGGTCACCGAGATGACCATGGTCAAGCACCCCTTCCAGACCGGCCAGAAGGGCCAGCGGGGGATCGAGTGGTAGCCACCCCGGCCGTCGCGCCGCGGCTGGTGGTCGCCGCGCCGGGCTCGTCGCACGGCAAGACCACGGTGGCCACGGGACTGATGGGCGCGCTGCGGCAGGAGGGGCTGGAGGTCGCCCCGTTCAAGGTCGGGCCGGACTACATCGACCCGGGCTACCACGCGATGGCAACCGGCCGGCCGGGCCGCAACCTGGATCCGCACCTGTGCGGCGAGGCCTCGATGGTGCCGCTCTTCCTGCACGGGTTGCTCGCCCCGCGACCAGCGGACGTGGCCGTCGTCGAGGGCGTGATGGGGCTGTTCGACGGCCAGATCGGGGGGGACGGGTACGCCTCCACCGCGCACGTGGCCGGCCTGCTGCAGGCGCCGATCGTGCTGGTCCTCGACATCAGCTCGGTCTCGCGGACCGCTGCGGCCCTGGTCCACGGGCTGCACACCTTCGAGCCGGACCTCCTGCTGAGCGGGGTCATCCTGAACAAGGCCGGGTCCGTCCGGCACAGCGACGAGGTCGTCCGGGCGATGGAGGCCACCGGCCTGCCCGTGCTCGGCGTGCTGCCACGGAACGCCGGGATCGAGGCCCCGTCACGACACCTCGGACTGGTCCCGGCCAGCGAGCGGGCGGACGCCGCCGCCAGCATCGACGCGCTCGCCGCCCAGGTGCACGAGCACCTCGACCTGACCGCGCTGCTGGCCCTGGCCTACAGCGCCGCGCCACTCACCGGCGAGGCCTGGTCGCCCGAGCAGGTCGTCCAACCGGCTTCGGCGCAGCGGCCGGTGGTCGCGGTGGCGGCCGGCCGGGCGTTCACCTTCCGCTACGCCGAGACCGACGAGCTGCTGCGGGCCGCCGGCTGCGAGCCGGTCGTCTTCGACCCGCTGACCGACCACTCGCTCCCGGACGGCACCGCGGGCATCTACCTCGGCGGCGGCTTCCCCGAGGTGCACGCGCTCGAGCTGGCCGCGAACGCCTCCCTCCGCAGCGCCCTGCGTGCTGCCATCGAGGCCGGGACGCCGACGGTGGCCGAGTGCGCCGGGCTGCTCTACCTCTGCGACGAGGTGGACGGCTCGCCGATGGTCGGCGCCATCGGGGCGCGGGGGGCGATGACACCGAGGCTCACCCTCGGCTACCGGACCGTGGTGGCCGACGCGGAGAGCCTGCTGGCCGAGGCGGGTCGACGGGTGACCGGGCACGAGTTCCACCGCACCCACGTCGAGCCGGCCGCCGGCGACCACCCGGCCTGGCTGGTCGGAGGGCAGCCGGTCGGCTTCTCCGCCGACCCGGCCGGCACGGGGCAGCCCACGCTGCACGCCAGCTACCTGCACCTGCACTGGGCCGGCCACCCGCGCCTGGCCCAACGCTTCGCCGATGCGGTGCACGCGCACGCCCTTCGACAGGCTCAGGGAGCGGGGCGGGCTCAGGGGACGGGGATCGACCTGCACCACCACGGGGACGCCGAGACGGGCGAGGGGCTGGTCGACCTGGCCGTCAACGTCCAGCACACCGCTCCCCTACCCTGGCTCGCGGACATCATCACGGCCACCGTCGGCCAGCTCGGGGCCTACCCGGACAGCACCGAAGCGACGGCGGCCGTCGCCGCGGCCCACGGAGTCGACACCACGCAGGTGCTGCTCACGTCCGGCGCGGCCGAGGCGTTCACCCTCCTGGCCCGGGCCCTCCAGCCGCAGCACCCCGTCGTCGTGCACCCCCAGTTCACCGAGCCGGAGGCTGCGCTGATCGCTGCCGGCCACGCGCCGACCCGGGTGCTGCTCGTCGCCGCGTCCGGCTTCGTCCTCGACCCGGACGAGGTGCCGGCCGAGGCCGACCTCGTCGTGGTCGGCAACCCGACCAACCCGACGTCGGTACTGCACCCCGTCGAGACGCTCGAACGCCTCCGCAGACCCGGTCGGGTGCTGGTGGTGGACGAGGCCTTCCTGGATGCGGTCGTCGGATCCCCGCCCTCGCTGGTCAGCGCCGAGATGAGCGGGCTGCTGGTGCTGCGGTCCCTGACCAAGACCTGGGGGCTGGCGGGCCTCCGCGCCGGTTACGTGGTCGGTGATCCGGAGCTGGTCGCCCGGCTCCGCGCCCAGCAGCCGCCGTGGTCGGTCTCCACGCCGGCGCTGGCCGCCATCACCGCCTGCGTCTCGGACCTCGCGCTGGAGCTGGCCCGGAGCCAGGCCGAGGCGATCGCCGACCGCCGAACGGTGCTGGTCGACGGTCTCGCCGCGCTCGGCCTGCCGGTGGCGGGCACGCCGGCCGGCCCGTTCGTACTGGTTGACACCAGGCCCGTGCGCGGCGGCCGGCCGGCGGGCGGCGTCCGCGAGGCGCTGCGGACGCTGGGCTTCGCTGTCCGTCGAGGCGACACCTTCCCCGGGCTGGGCCCGGACTGGGTCCGGATCGCCGTCCGCGACGAGGAGACCACCGGTCGACTGCTCGACGCCCTGAGCTCGGTCGCCGCGGTGCGCCGATGAGCGGCTACGTCGCCGACCTCGACCTGAGCGGTCGACGCGTCGTGGTCGTGGGCGGCGGAGCGGCCTCGCTGGCCCCTGTTACCGCGCTGCTGCAGGCGCACGCCGACGTCACCGTGGTGGCCACCGAGCTGAGCACGACCGTCGCGGACCTGGTCGACCGCGGCCTGCTCCAGGTCCAGCCCGCGCTGACCACCGACGTCCTCACCGGCGCCGCGCTGGTCGTACCCGCCTCCGGTGATCCTGCGACCGACCACGCCACGATGCAGGCTGCGGCCGAGGCCGGAGCCGCCGCCGTCCGACCTGCTCCGGACGCGAGCCGTCCGTCGCACGAGGGCGGCGAGGTCGTGCTCGTCGGCGGCGGCCCGGGCGACCCGGGCCTGTTGACGATCGCCGGTCTGGAGGCGGTCCGGACCGCCGACGTCGTGGTCTGCGACCGGCTGGCGCCGCTGGCGGTGCTGCAGCAGGTGCGGCCCGGCGCCGAGGTGGTCGACGTGGCCAAGATCCCGCGCGGCGCGTTCACCTCCCAGGAACGCATCAACGAGCTGCTCGTCGAGCACGGGTTGGCCGGGCGTCGGGTGGTGCGCCTGAAGGGCGGCGACAACTTCGTCTTCGGCCGGGGCGGCGAGGAGTGGCAAGCCTGCGCGGCGGCCGGGCTGGCGGTCCGCGTCATCCCGGGCGTCTCCTCAGCCATCGCCGCTCCCGCCCTCGCCGGCGTACCGCTGACCCACCGCCAGCTGACGCAGGGCTTCACCGTGGTCTCCGGGCACCTGCCACCCGGCGACCCCGGCTCGACGCTCGACTGGGCCGCGCTGGCCAGGGCGAACACCACCCTGGTCGTGTTGATGGGGGTGGCCACCCTGCCGGCCATCACCGAAGCCCTCACCGCCGCCGGGATGGAGCCGACCACGCCGGCGATGACCGTCGCCGACGCCGGCCTGCCCAGCCAACGGGAGGTCCGCGGCACGGTCGCCGACATCGCCGCTCTCACAGCGCACGCGGGCCTGCGCCCGCCTGCGGTCACCGTCATCGGTGCGGTCGCCGGCTTCCGCCCCTGATCCTCTCCGGTGTCAGGGGCGCCTCTCGCGCTGGCTGAGGCCCTGCAGCCGCCAGCTCCGACCGGAGCCGGAGAGCAGGACCTCGCCGCCGAAGCCCACGTCGACGGCGAAGATCACTGCTGCCGGTGCGCCCAGCGCCGCCACGACGAGCGCGCGGACGACCAGGGGCGGAGCCACCCAGAGCCGCCGGCCCGCGCCGGAGCCGTTGTCATCGGCCTCCACCCCGTGCTGCAGCAGGTCGCCGAGGCGCAGGACCAGCTCGGTCAACGTCTCACCACCGTGCGGCCGGGCGTCCGGGTCGCCGAGCCAGGCCGCCAGACCCACCGGGTCGGCCGCGGCGATGTCCCCGAGGCCGAGGCCGGTCCAGCTGCCGGTGTCCGGACCGCGGAGCGAAGCCGAGACCTCGACCGCCCACCCCGCCGCGGCGGCGGTCTGGGCGCAGGCAGGCTCGGGCCCGCAGAGGGCCAGGCCAGCCCCACCCGAACCGGCAGCCCGGACCGGCGGCGACGACAGCAGCGGCCCGTCATCGCCGAAGACCAGGGCCGACGCGCGTGCCGTGGCCGCGTGCGCCTTGACGCGCAGCCGCTGCGGACGCCCGGTCACCGGTGTCGCACCAGCGTCGGGCCCACCAGCCGGGTTGCCCGCCGCCCAGAAGGAGCACAGCGCGTGCACGATCGCGGACGCGAGCTCGAGCCCGGTGCTGTCCGGAGTGCGTCCGGAGCGGCCAGCGCCCGTCCCGTCATGGCCGGAACCCTACCCAGCGGGTCAGGCGGGAGCGGCCTCCGTCTGGGACGGCGAGGGCATCTCCCGTCGGCCGGCGGCGAGCAGGGGGCTGGGGGCGAGGCCGCGCGGACCGAGCTTCACGAAGATGCTCGACACCAGACGGCCCACCTCCTCAGCCGAGATGCCGAGCGCGGCGCAGATCTGGGGGTCGGTGTGACCCTGGGCGACCAGGTCCAGGACCTGCCGCTCCTCGGCCCGCAGCGGCACGGTGCCCGGCTCTCCCTGCGACGCCAGCCGCAACCGTTGCAGCAGCGCCTCGGTGGCGGTCGCGTCCAGCAGCGACTCACCCTGGGCGATGCGCCGGATTCCGTCCACCAGGCTCGAGCCGGCGATCTGCTTGACCAGGTAGCCGGCGGCGCCGGCCAGCACCGCGGCCAGCAGCGCCTCGTCGTCGTCGAAGGAGGTCAGGACCAGACAGCGCAGGTCGGCGTTCGCCGCGCGCAACGCCCGGCAGGCCGCGATGCCTGCACCCTCGGGCAGCCGGGCGTCCAGCAGCACCAGCTCCGGCTCGGCCTTGGCGATCTGCGACAGTGCCTCGCCGGCGGAGCCGGCGACCCCGACCACGGCGACGTCCTCGTAGCTGGTCAGGAGGTCGACCAGACCACGACGGACCAGCTCCTCCTCGTCCACGATGAAGACACTCATCGTCCGGGGTCTCGTTCCGGCAGTCATCACACCAACGGGATCGACCATGTCAGACGAGTCCCTCCTTCCGGTGGTTGGTCGACGGTCATGGCTCCGTGACGCGCCTCGGCCCGGGCCCGCAGGTTGGCCAATCCGCTGAGCCGCGGCTGGTTGGGCATGCCGCGGCCGTCGTCGACGATGACGACGACGAGCCGCTCACCTTCCGCCGTCACGGTCACCGAGGCGGCCGACGCCCACGCGTGCCGGACGACGTTGTTCAGGGCCTCCTGCAGGACGGCCGTCACGTCGGCGATGACGCTGTCGTCGGCGAGCGTGTCGACCGGTCCGACCAGGTGGGTCGCGGGAATGAAGCCGAGGACCGGCGAGACGTCGCCGACGGCGGTCAGCACGGTCGCCCGGATCGAGTGGACGGTGGGCTTGGAGTACTTGAGGGCGAAGATCGACGTGCGGATCTGCCGGATGGTCTCGTCCAGCTCCTCGACGGTGTGGCTCAGTCGCTCGCGCACCACCCCGCTGCTCGACAACCCGACGGTGCTCTGCAAGGTCAGGCCGGTGGCGAAGAGGCGCTGGATCACGTGGTCGTGCAGGTCGCGCGCGATCCGCTCCCGGTCCGCGAGCGCGCCGAGCCGCTGCTGGGACGAACGGGCCGTGGCCAGCTCGGTCGCCGTCGCCGCCTGAGCCGCGAAGTCCTCGGCCATGTCCACGTCGGCCGGGGTGAAGTGGGGCTGGCCGAAGCGGCGACCGATGGCCAGCACCCCGCGGGAGCCGAACTCGCCCCGCAGCGGCAGCACCATCGACGGCCCGGGGGTGGCCCCCGTGTCCCGCAGGTCCCGCAGCCGACCGCCGGCCGCGGAGTCCAGCACCACCCGCTTTCCGCTGTCCATCACGCCTGCCGCCACACTGCCCTCGCGGGGGTAGCGCATCCCCTCCAGCTGCTCGGCGCCGGCACCCGAGGCCACGGTGATCTGCAGCTGCGTCGGGTCGTCGACGGCAGGGACGATCAGGGTCACCACGTCGGCGTCGGCGAGCTGAAGCACGGTGGCCGAGATCAGCCGCCAGACGCCGTCCTCCTCCTGGCGCTCGCCCAGCCCCATCAGCCGCTGGCTGACCTCGCTGGAGGCGAGGAGCCACTCCTGGCGGCGCCGCGACTCCTCGTAGAGCCGAGCGTTCTCGATCGCGATTCCGGCGGTGGCGGCCAGCGCCGACACCAGCTGCTCGTCCTGGTCGCTGAACCCCCCGCCGTGCACCGGGTCGGTGAGGTAGAGGCGGCCGTAGTCGGCTCCGCTCGCCCGGATGGGCACGCCGAGGAAGGAGCTCATCGGGGGGTGACCCTCAGGGAAGCCGTAGGTCAGCGGAGCGGCGGCGACGTCAGCCACGCGTACGGGCTCCGGGTAGCCGGGCAGGTCCCCGAGCAGGCCGTGGCCGACGGGGAAGCTGGCGATCCCGGACACGGTGGCCTCGTCCATGCCGCTGTGCACGAGGGTCTCCAGGGCGCCGTCGGGGCTGAGCACCCCCAGGGCGGCATACCGCGCACCAGCGGTCTCGCGGGCAGCCTCGACGATCCGCTGGCAGGCCTCGGTCAGCGAGAGCTCCGCGACGATCGACCGGTTGGCCGCGAGCAGGGCTCGTAGCCGCTGCTGGGAGGCGATGATGTCGGCCGCCCGGTGAGCCAGCTGACCCATCAGCTCTTCGACCGGCATGGTCGGCCCGACCGGCGCAGGCGTCGGCTCGGGGGTCGACGGCGCGCTGCGATTCGGGGGGATCACCGCACCCACGTTAAGTGGGGAAGGAAGGTAAAGCCAGCGATACGCCGGGGTCGGGCCGGAGGCCTCATCAGGCCGGGAGGACCGGCCACCGGGGCTGAGGAGATCTACACCCACCTCGCCGGCACGGCGGCCGGTCAGCTCCGGCATCCCGCTACCTCAGCGCGTCAGCAGCAGGTACGGGACGGGGTACGGGGGAACCAGCTCGGAGCCCGAGGCACCGCGGGCGAGCTCGAGGGGCACGTCACCCCGGTGCTCGACCACCGTCTCCTGGCTCATGGGTCGATTGAACTCCCGCTGACCATCGGGCCCGTAGGGCTTATCGTCCCGAATGCTCGGGACTTTGGTCCCGAATGTCGGAATCGGCACCGCCTTGACCCGACGGGCGGGCCGACGGCAAGGAGCCCGGCACCGCTGCTGCGGTGCCGGGCTCCTTGCTCCCCCTACACCTGCGCATCGCAGGGGATCGGGTGGCCGCTGGGCGGCCGTGGGTGTGCTGGCTACAGGAGCGTGTCGGCCACGATCATGTTGTGGTCCGACGGGCGGGAGCTGTCGCTCGCCTTGGTGACGTTCTCGAAGCTGCTCGCCCCGGCGAAGCCCTTCGTCATGATGAGGTCGAGCCGGCTGCCGAAGCCCTGCGGGTAGCGGTGCTGGTTCGTGGCGAAGCCGTTGAAGGTCGAGTACTCCAGGTTGACAGCGTGGGGGGCAGCAGCGGTGTCGGCGAAGCCTCTCGTGACCAGGGCGTCGTGCGGCCCGTTGCCGGCCGAGAGGGTCTGCCAGGAGTTCGTGTCGCCGGCCACCACCAGAGGCAGGTCGTCGGTGTTGATCGCGGCCATCCGGTCGACGATCGTCTTCATCTGCACGGCCCGCAGGTGGGTGTAGACCTTCTCCTTCGCCAGGCTGCTGCCGTGTCGGACGTCGAGGTGCGCCGAGACGACGTAGAAGCGCTTGCCGCTGCTCAGGTCGCGGAACTGGGCGTACGCGGCGTGGCGCCGGAGCGAGCCGCTGTCGCCGGACAGCAGGGGGAGGTGGAACATGCAGGACGAGGACCAGCTGCGCTTGCCCGTCGTCTCCGCGCAGTTGCTCACCAGGCTGACCCGGCTCGAGTCGTACAGCAGACGCATGCCCTGGGTGTTCGTGGCCACGCCCGGCTCGACGTAGGGGGTGGTGCGGACCATCTTGTAGTGGCTCCCACCCTGGTCGGCCAGGGAGGCCAGCAGGCTGGTGGTCTGACGCATGGTGCCGGTGGTGCTACCGACCTTGCCGTCGGCCCGGCCCGGACCGAGCTCCTGCAGGGCGACGACCTTCGGGGCGTAGTCGATGATCTGAGCGGCGATGTCGACCCGGCGCTGCATCCAGGTGCGGGAGTCGGTCGTGGCCCGGGCGGTGCGGACGTTGAAGCTGGCGATCCTCACCTCATCACCCTGGGCCGGCTCTGCCGTCGGCATCACCGCGCCGAGGTAGGGGTAGGCGCGCTCGGCGGCTACGCCCTTGCCGTTGGCGTTGCGGGCGTAGAGGCGGAAGAAGAGGTGGTTGCCCGAGCCGACCGGCGCGCCGGCGGCCGCCAGCTGGGAGCCCGAGAGGGTGAAGGAGCGAGCTGAGGCCGGAATGGCCCAGACCCGGTCGTGGCGACCCTTGGCGGGGAGGCTGCTGCTGGTCTTGCTGAACTGGCTGAGGGCGGTCTCCAAGACGTAGCCGGTGGTGTTGCGGCCGTCGTGGGCCCAACGGAACGTCACCTCGCCGGAGCCGGCCTCGGCAGTGACCCGGACGAACTGCTTCGGCCGGGAGGTGGCGGAGGTGGCGCTGCTGACCGAGGTGCCGGCCGGCGAGGCCGGGGCGGCAACAGCCGGGGCCGCGAGCAGGGAGCTGGCGACGGTGACGGCGGAAAGGGCAAGTGCTGCGGTGGTGATGCGCATGATGGGCTCCTCGGGTGCAGTGCTTCGCGCTGTCGACTTCCCCCGGGGACCTCGCATTTCCAAGACTGTCGTCCCGGGCGCTCCCGCCTCAGAGGCCAAAGCACACAAAGGCATGGGCCGTTCGGTCACCCCGGGCAGGACCATCGGTCGGGCCTTTGGTCCGGGCACCCGCCCGGGTTCGGTCCCAGAAGACCGGGCACTCAGCCGGGCAGGCCCCGACGACTCGTCGGGCACCCGAGTGGTGCGCCTTTGCTGGGCAGGGGGCCGGGGGCTACAGTTCGAGCACCTGAGGGACCAGGAAGTCGGTCAGAACCCGACGCGGTCGCGCCACTGTGGGAGCGGCCCGGACAGGTGGGGAGACCCACCGGCCCGGATGCCACTCGAGCCAGACCCTGCCTCAGGAGTCAGATGCGGGTCGCCGTAACCCCAGGAGGAACCATGACCGACACCACCACCACCGCTGCGCCCGAGCTGCTGAGCCCGGCCGCACTGCCCGCTCTGGGCCCGATCCCGGTCCGGCAGATCCTGCCCTGGCTGTTGTTCGCCGGGTTGCTGCTGCTGGTCGGGTGGTATTTCGTCTCGGCCGAGCAGGGCGCCACCTCGATGATCGCCGGCAACGCGGTGCACGAGTGGCTGCACGACGGCCGACACCTGCTCGGTTTTCCCTGCCACTGAGTCGCGGGGTGAGCATCGCTCGACAGTTCTTGTTGCGCGGCCTGCTCGCGGGCCTGGTCGCCGGCATCCTCTGCTTCGCCGTCGCCTACGTGGTCGGGGAGCCCTCGGTCCGGTCGGCCATCAGCCTCGAGGAGTCCGGGGGGGCCGAGCACGCCCACGGCACGGAGCCCGCGGACGCCGGTCACGGCGACCACGACGAGACAGGAACCGTCGTCCCTCGTTCCCTGCAGTCCACCCTGGGACTGCTCACCGCGACCGCAGTCACCGGCGTCGCCCTCGGCGGGCTCGTGGGCGTACTCAGCGCCCTGGCTCTGGGTCGGTTCGGCCGGCTCGGGGTGCGCGGAAGCACGCTGCTGGTGGCGGCCACGGGCTTCGTGACCGTCTATGTGCTCCCCTTCGTGGCCTACCCGCCGAACCCGCCGGCGGTCGGACAGGAAGCGACCATCGGCTACCGCACGAGTCTTTACTTCACGATGCTGGCGATCTCGGTGATCGCGGGAGTGACCGCCCTGCTCGCCGGCCGCCACCTCGCGCGCCGCTGGGGTGCCTGGTACGCCGGGCTCGCCGCCGTGGCCGGCTACCTGGTCGTCACGCTGGTCGCGCTGCAGCTGCTGCCGACCTACGACGAGGTGCCGAGCGACTTTCCCGCCACCGTGCTCTACGGCTTCCGGACGGCCAGCTTCGTCACCCAGCTGAGCCTGTGGTCGGTCCTCGGGCTGACGCTGGCCGAGCTCACGCACCGGCTGGTGGAACGGCCCAACGCCCTCGCGTCCAAGCCGCCGAGCCTCGTCGGTACCGGGAGCTGACGTGCTCTCCGCCCCCTCCACCGCCGCCCGTCGCGAGGCCGAGCAGCGTCTCGCCGCCCTGGCCAAGCCGACCGGCGCCCTCGGCCGGCTCGAGGACCTCGCCGCCTGGCTCGCCGCCTGCCAGGGCGTCTGCCCGCCCCGGCCGCCGTCCGCCGTCCGGGCCGTCATCCTGGCCGGTGACCACGGGGTGTCCCTCGACGGTGTCTCCGCCTATCCACGCGAGGTGACAGCCGCGATGGTGCGTGCCTTCGTCGGTGGCGTGGCTGGGGCGAGCGTCCTGGCCCGGCAGCACGACGTCAGCCTGCGGGTGCTGGATCTGGGGGTGGACGCCGACCTGTCCGACCTCGGACCAGCCGTCGGGCAGCACAAGGTGCGGCGCTCCTCCGGCGCCATCGACCGTGAGGACGCCCTGAGCGCCGCCGAGACCGAGGCCGCGCTCACCGCCGGCACCGCGATCGCCGAGGCGGAGATCGCCGCCGGCGCGGACCTGCTGATCCTCGGCGACATGGGCATCGGGAACACCACCCCCGCGGCCGCGCTGGTGGCCGCGAGCCTGGGCGCCGACGCCGAGCAGGTCGTCGGCCGCGGCACCGGCGTCGGAGACGACCGGCTGGCGCACAAGAGTGACGTCATCGCCCGGGCCCTGAGCCGTACGGGTGACCGGGCCACCGACCCCCGGCAGCGGCTGGCCGCCCTGGGTTCGGCCGACCTGGCCGCCGGGGCCGCCTTCCTGGTCGCTGCGGCCCGAGCCGGGGTGCCCGTGCTGCTGGACGGCATCGTGCCCGTCGCCGAGCTGTGCGTGGCGGCGGATCTGGAGCCCGGCGTCGTCGCCTGGTGCGCCGCGGGCCACCGCTCGACCGAGCCCGCCCAACGGCTGGCCCTGGACAAGCTGGGTCTTGAACCGCTGCTCGACCTCGGGCTGCGGCTCGGTGAAGGAACAGGTGCGCTCACCGCGCTGCCGCTGGTCCGCTCCGCGGCGCTGCTGCTGGCCGGCATGGCGCTGCTGTCGGACCTGGTGCCCTGAACACCACGAAGACCCTGCGCTCGGCCGGTGCAGGTCTCCGGCTGGCCGTCGGCACGCTCACGGTGCTGCCGACCGGGCGTATCGACCGGGTGGACGCCTCCGTCGCCCGGTGGGCCATGCTGCTGGCGCCCCTGGCCGTGCTCCCGCTGGCGTTGCTGGCGGGCGCGCTCAGCTGGGTGGGCGAGGCGCTGTCCTGGCCGGGGCTGGTCGTCGGGCTGGTCACGGTGGCCGGGCTGGCTCTGGGTACCCGGGCCCTGCACCTCGACGGGCTCGCCGACACCGTCGACGGGCTCGGCACCGGCTGGGACCGGGAGCGGGCGCTGGAGGTGATGCGGCGCGGGGACGTCGGACCGATGGGCGTGGTCGCCCTGGTGCTGGTCATCGGCATCCAGGCGGCGGCCATCGGCTCCTTCGTCAGCGGCTGGTGGTCGGCTGTGGCGGTCGCCGTCGTGGTGTGCTGCTCCCGGGCCGTCTTGTCGGTGGTCTGCCTGCAGGGCGTCCGCGCTGCGCGCCCTGGCGGCCTGGGCGCCGCGGTGGCCGGGTCGGTGCCCATCGCCGGGGCCGTCCTGACCTGGGTGGTCGTCGGCCTGGTCCTCGGCCTCGGGTGGACCCTGCTCGACGGGAGCGTCCCGGGGGGCGTGCTGGCGGCGTTCCTGGCCCTGGTCGCCGGATCGACGCTGCTCGCCTGGTGCGTCCACCGGCTGGGTGGGGTGACCGGCGACGTGATGGGCGCGTGCGTCGAGGTGACGTTCACCGTCCTGCTGCTCGGGGCGGTGACGGCGTGGTGAGGCAGCTAGAGGTGGAGGGCACGCCCGGCGACCACCAGCACGACGTCGTCGCACTCGGCGGCGACGGCCTGGTTGACCCGGCCGAGCAGGTCGGTGAAGACCCGGCCGGAACGGTGCTCCGAGACCAGGCCCCAGCCCACCTCGTTGGTGACGGCCACGAGCAGCCCGTGGTGCGAGCGCCAGGCGGCCAGCAGCTGGTCGACCCGCTCGTCGAAGCGGTCGCGCCACTCAGGAAGCGGCTGGTCCCAGGTGCCGAGAGCGTCCACCACGCCGGCCACCCAGGTGCCGAGGCAGTCGATCAGCACCGCACTGGGCGCGGTCCGGACGGCGGCACCGAGGTCGAGCGTCTCCACCGTCTGCCAGGTCGCGGGCCGGCTGGCCTGGTGCGCCGCCACCCGCGCCGCCCACTCCGGGTCGACGGCGGGGTCGGCCGGCTGGCCCGGGGCCACATAGCGGACGTCGTCGCGGCCGGCCAGCAACGCCTCGGCGTAGCGGGACTTGCCCGACCGCACCCCGCCGGTGACCAGGACCTTCTGTACGGCAGCCATCGGTGAGCACGCTACCGCTGCCCGCCGGGCTGGCTCTCGGCTTCCTCGCCGACCAGCTGTTCGGCGACCCTCGACGCGCTCACCCGGTGGCCGGTTTCGGGCAGCTCGCCGCCCGGCTCGAGGGACGTACGTACGGTGACTCGCGCCTCCGAGGGGCCGGGCACGTCGGGCTGCTGGTCGGCGGGGCGGCCGGTCTCGGCCTGGGTCTGGACCGGCTGACGCGGGAGCGGCCGGCGCTGCGGCTGCTGGTGGTCGCGGCCTCGACCTGGACAGTCCTCGGCGGCCGCTCGTTGCAGCGCGAGGCCGGCATGATCGCCGGCCAGCTCGGGCGCGACGACCTGGCCGCGGCGCGGATCCAGATCCGCAACCTCGTCGGCCGCGACCCGTCCAGGTTGGACGCCGCCGAGATCGCCCGCGCCTGCGTCGAGTCGGTAGCCGAGAACACCTCCGACGCCGTGGTCGCGCCGCTGTTCTGGGGCGCGGTCGCCGGCGTGCCCGGCCTGCTGGCGTACCGGGCGGTCAACACCCTGGACGCCATGGTCGGCCACCGCTCACCCCGCTACCTCCGCTTCGGCTGGGCGGCGGCCCGGCTGGACGACGGGGCGAACTGGCTGCCCGCCCGGGTCTGCGGGCTGCTGACGCTGCTGGTCGCACCAGCCGTCCGCGGCTCGGCGGCCGGTGGCTGGCGCGCATGGCGGCGCGACGCGGCCCGCCACCCCAGCCCGAACGCAGGTGTGGTCGAGGCCACCGTCGCCGGGGTGCTGGGGGTGCAGCTGGGCGGGACCAACGTGTACGAGGGTGTGGCCGAGGACCGCGGCACCCTGGGCGGCTCGCGACCGGTCACCGCCGCCGACATCGCCCCCGCCGCTCGGCTGAGCCTGCTTGTCGGTGCCGTGGCGACCGTGCTGGCGGCACTGCTCCGCCTCATGCCGCTGACCAAGGCTCCGCAGATCGCGAGGTCAGCCCGTGAACGCCCTTAAGAGCGATCTGGGGAGCACTGGTCAACGGATCCTCGTCCTGGGGGGTACCGGCGAGGCCCGGGAGCTGGCCGTGCAGCTGCACGCGGACGGCGTAGCCGTGGTCAGCTCGCTGGCCGGGCGGGTGTCACGGCCGGTGCGGCCGGTCGGTGAGGTCCGGGTCGGTGGGTTCGGCGGGCCGGAAGGGCTGGCGGCCTACCTGCGTGCGGCACAGATCACCGCTGTGGTCGACGCCACGCACCCGTTCGCCGCGCGGATCTCCGCGTCGGCAGCACGGGCGGCCGAGCTGACCGGGGTCCGGCTCGTCCGGCTGCAGCGTCCGGGCTGGCGTGGGCACCCGGACGCCGACCGCTGGCGCTGGGTGGCTGACGCGACGGCGGCCCGGCTCGCGGCCTCGGGAGCCGCCCGTCCGTTCCTGACCACCGGTCGGCAGTCGCTGCCCGACTTCCTCGCCTGGACCGACCGCGACGTGCTGGCCCGGGTGGTGGACCCACCCGATGTCAGGTTGCCGCCGCGCTGGACGGTGCTGCTGGCCCGCGGACCGTACCAGCGCCGAGCCGAGCGGGACCTGATGACCGGGCACCGTGTCGACTGCCTGCTCACCAAGGACTCGGGCGGTCCGCTGACCGCGGCCAAGCTAGACGCGGCCGCCGACCTGGGGGTGCCGGTAGTGGTGATCGAACGTCCGCCCGCACCGGCTGGGGTTTCCCTGGTCCCCACCGTGGCCGAGGCCTACCGACTTGTCAGACCCTGCGTGGGCCCCAGCACCCCCACGTTCTGACAAGTCGGCGGACTCAGGCCAGTGATGACTCCCAGGCCTGGTGCAGGGCGGCGTAGCGGCCGGAGCCGGCGGCCATCAGCTGGCGCGGCGAGCCGTCCTCGACGATCCGGCCGTGCTCGAGCACGAGCACCCGGTCCGCGATCTCCACCGTGCTCAGCCGGTGGGCGATGATCACGGCCGTCCGCGAGGCGAGAATCGTCTGCAGCGCCCGCTGCACCAGCCGTTCGCTCGGCACGTCGAGGCTGGACGTGGCCTCGTCGAGGATCAGCACGGCCGGGTCAGCCAGGAAGGCCCGCGCGAAGGTGATCAGCTGGCGCTGTCCGGCCGAGAGCCGCGAGCCCCGCTTGGCCACGTCCGTGTCGTAGCCCTGCGGCAGGGTCAGGATGAAGTCGTGGACGCCGACGGCTCGCGCCGCACTCTCGATCTCGGCCCGGCCGGCGCTCGGGTTGCCGAAGGCGATGTTGTCGGCAATCGTCCCGTCGAACATGAAGTTCTCCTGGGTCACCATCACCACCGCCCGCCGCAGGTCGTCGTCGGCGAGGTCGCGCAGGTCGATGCCGTCCAGGGTGACCCGGCCCTCGCCCGGGTCGTAGAAGCGCGCCATCAGCTTGGCGATCGTCGTCTTGCCGGCCCCGGTCGTCCCCACGAGGGCGACGGTCTGACCCTGCGGGATGTGCAGGTCCAGGTCGGGCAGCACGGGCCGTTCAGGCGCGTAGGCGAAGTGGACGTGCTGGAGGTGGACGTCCCCGCGCGCGCTGGGCAGCGGCGTCGGGTGCGTCGGCTGGACCACCGAAGGCTGCTCCTCGAGCACGCCGGACAGCTTCTCCAGCGCTGACGAGGCGGACTGGAAGGTGTTGTAGAACTGGCTGATGTCCTGCATCGGCTCGAAGAACATCCGCAGGTAGAGCAGGAACGCCGCCAGCACGCCGACGGTCATCTCGCCCGTGATCACCAGGTACCCGCCGTAGACCAGCACCACGCCGATGGTCAGGTTCCCGATCAGCTTGATCGAGGGCATGAAGATCGCCACCAGCTTGAACGACTCGATGTTGGCCTCGCGGTAACGACCCGCGACACCCTCGAAGATCTCGGAGTTACGGTGCTCGCGGCGGTACGCCTGGACGGCCTTGATCCCGGTCATCGTCTCGATGAACTGGACGATGGTCAGCGCTGAGGTCTCGCGGACCCGCCGGTACGTCCGGGACGAGGCTCGGGAGAACCAGCGCACCAGCAGCATCAGCACCGGGAAGCAGATCAGGCACACGGCACCGAGCTTGAGGTCGAGCACCAGCAGCAGCACCCCGACGCCGACCATCGTCAGCACCGCGGTGATCAGGCTGTCGAAGCCGTTGGCCAGCAGCTCCATGATCGCGTCCACGTCGCTGGTCAGCCGGGAGACGACGCGGCCGGTGGTGTAGCGCTCGTGGAAGCGGACGTCGAGGTCCTGGAAGTGGCGGAACAGCCGCCGTCGCAGCTCCAGCAGCACCTTCTGACCGACGGTGCCCGAGTTGCGCAGGAAGAACATCCGGCTGGCGCCCTGCAGCACGACGGCCCCGAGCATGAGCCCGACGGTCTCGTAGAGGAAGCGCCCGCTGCCCCCGGCCAGCAGCGGCGGGACGCCCAGGTCGATCCCGCGCCGTACCAGCCAGGGAATGCTGAGCCGGGCGAGGTTCTCGAGCACGACGGCGGCGACGAGCACCCAGATCCAGCGCGCGTACGGCCGCAGCAGGTCCCCGAGCAGGGCTCGGCTGCGCCGGCGCAGGAAGACCGTGCCACGCTCGGTGATTCCCTCGTCACCCTCGGCCGCGACGCCGCGCCACTCCTCGATCGCCGGGTCAGCCGTGGTCGACGACGTCGGCTCGGTCTTCGTCGCGGTCATCGGACCTCCTCCAGCTCGCCGGCCCGACTCGCGAGCTCGTCTTCCAGCTCACTCTCGAGCTCGTCCTCCAGGTCGTACTCCGCCGACAGCAGGGCCCGGTATGCCGGCACCTCGGCGAGCAGCTCGGCGTGGGTGCCGACGTGGCTGATCGTGCCGTTGGTCAGCATCGCCACCCGGTCGGCCAGCAGCACGGTCGACGCGCGGTGGGCCACGACGATGCCGGTCACCCCGACGAGCACGCGCCGCAGCGCCTCCTCGACCAGGGCCTCGGTGTGGATGTCCAGCGCCGACAGCGTGTCGTCGAGCACCAGCACCGCAGGCTTCGCCAGCACCGCACGGGCGAGCGCGAGCCGCTGTCGCTGGCCGCCGGAGAGGCTCATGCCCTGCTCCCCGATCCGGGTGGCGAGCCCCCACGGCAGGTCGTGCACGAAATGGGCCTGGGCCACCTCGATCGCTTCTTCGACGTCGGCGTCGCTCGCGTCCGGCCGGCCCAGCGTCAGGTTCTCCCGCGCCGACATCGAGAACAGCGTCGGGTCCTCGAAGGCGATGGCCACGATCCGACGCAGCTGGCTGAGCTGCAGGTCGCGGATGTCGGTGCCGTCGATGCGGATGGCACCGGCCGTCACGTCGTAGAGCCGGGGGACCAGCGAGGTCAGCACGCTCTTGCCCGAGCCCGTCGCCCCGACGAGCGCAACCGTCTCCCCCGGGGCGATGTCCAGGTGCAGGTCGTGCAGCACGTCGGTGTCACCGTCGGCGAAGCGGAAGCCAGCACCGTCGAAGGTGAGCCGTCCGGCCACCTCGTCCAGCCCCAGCTCACCGTCGGCGATCTCGTTCTCGGAGTCGAAGATCTCCGCGATCCGGTCCGACCCCGTCATGGCCTCCTGGGCCTGGGCCAGCAGGAACCCGAGCGCGGAGACCGGCCACACGAGCGAGAGCATCAACGTGATGAACGCGACCAGGGTGCCGAGCGTCAGGCGGCCCTGGCCTGCCGCGACCGCGCCCAGACCGAGCACGATGATCAGCGTGATGTTGGGGATGACGGCGAGCACCGTCCAGAAGCGCGCGCTCAGCCGGACCCGCTCGACCGAGGTCTCGTACAGCGCCACGCTGCGGGCGTCGAAGGTGCGGTAGACGTGGCGGCCACGGCCGAACGCCTTGATCGCGCGCAGCCCGTACGCACCCTCCTCGACCGTGGACGCGACGTCGCCCGCCTGGTCCTGCACCCGGCGCGAGAGCCGGGTGTAGGCGCGCTCGTTGCGCAGGCAGAGGGCGGTGATCGGCACCGTCGAGGCCAGGACCACCAGGCCCAGCGGCCAGTACATGTTCAGCAGGATCGCGGTGGTGACCAGGATCTGGGCGATGTTGGTGAGGATGAACAGCAGCCCGAAGCCCAGGAACCGCCGGATCGTCGCGAGGTCGCTCATGATCCGTGACAGCAGCTGGCCCGACTGCCACCGGTCGTGGAAGCTCATCGGCAGCGTCTGCAGCTTGGCGTACATGTCGGTGCGGATGGCGAACTCGACGCCGTTGGTCGCGCGCGAGACCACCCAGCGGCGCAGGAACGTCAGCGCCGCCTCGACGACCCCCAGGGTGAGGGCGAGCAGGCCGAGCGCGTAGAGGCCAACCCGGTCGGAGTCGGCGATCGGGCCGTCGATCACAGCCTTGGTGACCAGCGGGACGACGATCGTGGCGCCGGTCCCGACCGCGGCGAAGAGTGCCGTGGCGAGGAAGCGACCACGGAACGGCAGCATGTAGTAGCGCAGCCGCCAGAGGTTCGCGCTGGCGCGGCGCGGGCGAGCCTGACCGTCGCGACCGAACCGCGGTGGGCTCGGGGCGGCGATCGCGGCCGGTGCGTCCCGTGCGGTGCGGGTGCGGGTCGATGTCGTTGGACGGTCGGTCGGGGTGACCTCGTCACCGGCGGTGACCCTGGCATCGGCTGGCATGCGGTGTCGTCCTCGGGCTCGATGGTGTGGCGGCGGTCGCAGGACGACCGTTCAGCGCTGGACCGCGTCGGCGGCTCAGCGGGCTCGCTGTGCTGAACCGATTAAGAACACAGTTCTACTATCCAATCCCAAGCGCTGCGGGGCCAACCGGTATTCCTCGTCAGCCCGCTCTCCTAAGATCGGTCCCGACCACCGAGGACGATCGGGCCACGGATCCAGCAACGAGGGAGCACGGATGCCGCAAGAGGTGCAGGGGATCATCGCCAGGAGCAAGGGCGCTCCCGTCGAGCTGGTGACCGTCGTGGTGCCCGATCCTGGGCCGGGTGAGGCCGTGGTCGCGATCCAGGCCTGCGGCGTCTGCCACACCGACCTGCACTACCGCGAGGGCGGCATCGGCGACGACTACCCCTACCTGCTCGGCCACGAGGCCGCCGGGATCGTCGAGTCGGTCGGCGAGGGCGTCACCGATGTCGAGCCCGGTGACTACGTGATCCTCAACTGGCGGGCCGTCTGCGGCCAGTGCCGGGCGTGCAAGCGGGGCCGGCCCTGGTACTGCTTCGACACCGCCAACGCGACCCAGAAGATGACGCTGACCGACGGCACCGAGCTCTCCCCCGCTCTGGGGATCGGCTCCTTCGCCGACAAGACGCTGGTCGCCTCAGGCCAGTGCACCAAGGTCGACCCGGCCGCGCGCCCGGCTGCTGCCGGTCTGCTCGGCTGCGGGGTGATGGCCGGCCTCGGTGCGGCGATCAACACCGGCAACGTGGGCCGCGGCGACACGGTCGCCGTGATCGGCTGCGGCGGCGTCGGGGCGGCGGCGGTGGCCGGAGCCCGCCTGGCCGGAGCGGCCAAGGTCATCGCCGTCGACGTGGACGACCGCAAGCTCGCCACCGCCCGCGAGCTCGGCGCCACCGACACCATCAACTCGCGCAACACCGACGCCGTCGAAGGCATCCAGGCGCTGACCGGCGGCTTCGGCGCCGACGTGGTCATCGACGCCGTGGGCCGGCCCGAGACCTATCTCCAGGCCTTCTACGGCCGCGACCTGGCTGGCACCGTCGTGCTCGTCGGCGTCCCCACGCCGCAGATGACGCTCGAGCTGCCGCTGCTCGACGTCTTCGGCCGCGGCGGTTCGCTAAAGTCGAGCTGGTACGGCGACTGCCTGCCGGAGCGCGACTTCCCGATGCTGATCGACCTCTACCTGCAGGGTCGGCTGCCGCTGGACGCCTTCGTGAGCGAGGAGATCGGTATCGGCGACATCGAGGCGGCGTTCGACAAGATGGCCGGCGGCGGCGTCCTCCGTTCCGTCGTCATCTTCGCCGACCAGCCCGGGGCCGGCGCATGACCGCCCGGATCGACCACGCGGTGGTCTCCGGCACCTTCAGCCTGGACGGGGAGACCTTCGACGTCGACAACAACGTCTGGGTGATCGGTGACGACAGTGAGTGCGTGGTGATCGACGCACCCCACGACGTCGCACCGATCCTGGAGCTGGTCGCGGGCCGGAGCGTTCGGGCCGTGCTGTGCACCCATGCCCACGACGACCACGTCCGGGTGGCGCCCGCGCTGGCCCGGGCGGTGGGCGCACCGATCCTGCTGCACCCCGACGACCTGCCGCTGTGGCGCCTCACCCACGGCGACCTGCCGCCCGACGGCGACCTCGCCGACGGGCAGGAGATTGAGGTCGCCGGCACCACGCTGCGGGTGCTGCACACGCCCGGGCACGCCCCGGGCGCCGTCTGCCTCTACGCCCCCGAGCTCGGCGTCGTCTTCACCGGCGACACGTTGTTCAACGGCGGACCGGGGGCCACCGGACGCAGCTTCAGCGACCGGAACCTGCTGCTGCGCTCGATCACCGACCAGCTGCTGGCGCTGCCCGGCACGACGATCGTCAAGACCGGGCACGGGGACGACACCACGATGGCCGACGAGCGCGCCGGGATCCTCGCCGGCTGAGGCGCGGCCCACGGTGGCTGGTACGGCCACGCAACGCGCGAGTCACCGGACCGACACACCAGGGGACTACCGTTGCTGGTGTCGAGTTCCGGCTCGTCGGTCTCGGGGGAAGTCGTCTGTCCAGGAGTTTGGATGCCCCCCACCCCCCTCGTCTCCCGTCTTCGTCAGGTCCTCCGGCCGGCTTTCGGGTCGGGCCGCGTTGCCGGCCCGCCGCCCGACCCCGAGGCCTGCGCCTACTGTCGGCTCAGCCGCGCCCAGCACGGCGTGCAGCTGATCCACCGCTTCGTCCCACCGGGGCAGCCCGTCGCCACCTGGTGAGGTCCCTCCTAGGCTGGGCGCATGCCCACGCTCTCCGACTTCTCCGCCCGCTCCCTGACCGGTACGGAGACCCCGCTGGCCACCTACGCCGATCAGGTGGTGCTGGTCGTCAACACGGCCTCCCAGTGCGGGCTGACGCCGCAGTACGAAGGTCTCGAGGCGCTGTACGGCCGCTACCGCGAGCAAGGGCTGGTCGTGCTGGGCTTCCCGTGCGACCAGTTCGGCCACCAGGAGCCGGGCGACGAAGCGGCGATCAGCGAGTTCTGCACCCTGAACTTCGGCGTGAGCTTCCCGATGTTCTCCAAGATCGAGGTCAACGGCGACGGGGCGCACCCGCTCTACCACTGGCTCCGCCAGGAGAAGGGCGGCATCCTCGGCGACGCGATCAAGTGGAACTTCACCAAGTTCCTGGTCGGTCGCGACGGCACCGTGCTCAAGCGCTACGCCCCCACGACCACTCCGGACAAGATCGCCGGCGACATCGAGGCCGCACTGGCCGCCTGAGCCGCGGCCGACGCGACGACACCCGGCTTGCTCGGGTCGACGGGCGGAGCAAGCCGGCCGGACGTGGAACGCTGGAGGGTATGAGACTGATCCTCCGGCTCCTCGCCAACGCCGCGGCACTGGCCGTGGCCACCTTCCTGCTGAGCGGCATCCGCCTCACCGAGCCGACCACCCAGGGCAAGGTCATCACCCTGCTGATCGTCGCCCTGATCTTCGGGGTGGTGAACGCGGTCGTGAAGCCGATCTTCACCCTCGTCACCGTGCCGCTGGTCCTGTTGACGCTCGGCCTGTTCCTGGTCGTGATCAACGCGTTGATGCTGCTGCTGACCTCGTGGGTCTCCACCCGCGTCGACCTCGGTTGGTTCGTGGACGGCTTCGGCACGGCGGTCTTCGGAGCCCTGATCGTCTCGATCGTCAGCTTCTTCCTGAACGCCTTCGTCCCGGACAGCGGCAGCAAGCGGCGTCGTGCCTGAGGCCGGAGCCGCCGAGCCGATCCGGGTCGTCTTCGTCTGCTGGGGCAACATCTGCCGCTCCCCGATCGCCGAACGAGTGGCCGAGCGCCAGGCGGCGGAGGCCGGGCTGGTCGGCGTCGAGTTCAGCAGCGCCGCGACCAGCACCGAGGAGCTGGGCCGGCCGATGGACCGCCGCGCCGCCGCCGTGCTGCGCGACCACGGCTACCGCAGCGACGGGCACCGCGCGCACCAGGTCGACGCGGCAGAGATCGAAGCCGCCGACCTGGTGATCGCCATGGAGGACATCCACGTCCGCCGGATGCGGACCATGGCCCCGGGCGCCTCCAACCTGAGCCTGCTGACCGACTACGACCCGGACGCCGAGCCCGGCTCGGGAGTCCCCGACCCCTGGTACGGCACCCCGGCCGGCTTCGAGGGAACCCTCGCCACCGTCGAGGCGGCGATGCCGGGAGTGCTCGACCGGGTGCGCGAGCTGTCTCAGTCCTGACTTCTCAAAACGTCAGGGGGTCAGAGCACCCTCACGTTCTGAGACATCGGCAGCACGGTCAGGCCGGCAGGGGTGACACCAGCGGCGCGAGGACGCGTCGCCGGCTGACGGCGAGGACGCCGGCGACCAGGGCGAGCACCAGCCAGGCGCCGAGCAGCGCCGCCGCGGCGTCAGCCCCCGTACCGCCGATGGCGATGGCCCGGAACCCGTCCAGGGCCGGGGTCAGGGGGAGGAACGGCCGGAGCGCGTCGAAGCTCTTCGGGACCGCCGACGTGACAGCTCCGGCCGCACCGACCACGACCAGGGCCACCGAGACGAACCGGCCGACGCCGCCGAACCAGGCCACCAGGGCGTGGTTGATCGCCACGAACGTCGTCGCGGTGAGCAGCGCGAACGCCCCGAGCGCGACCGCCCGACCGGCAGGCAGGTCCAGCAGCAGCTGCAGCATCACCGCCAGGGCGACAGCCTGGACGACGCCGATGACGGCCGCCGGCAGCAGCGCCTCGCTCGACAGTCGCCAGGACGGCTTCATCGACGACAGCACCCGGGACGAGACCGCGCGCAGCACCAGGTAGCTGGCCAGTGCCCCGAGCCACAACGCCAGCACCGCCAAGAAGGTGGTCGTGGTGACGTTCGAGAACGCCGAGGTCGGCGCCTTGGACGAGACGGGCGTGGTGACGACCGTCGACAGCCGCTGCCGGGTGGTCTTGTCGTACGTGGGCACCGCCTTGGCGCCCTTGGCCAGGCCGTCGGAGAGCTTCTGCGAGCCGTCGGCCAGCTGGTGGGTCGCGTCTGTCAGCTTGTCGGTGCCGTCGGCCAGCTTGCCCGCGCCGGTCGCCGACTGCTTCGTACCCGTCGCGAGCTGGGTCGTGGCGGTGCTGAGGTCGGACGCGCCGTCAGCCAGCTTGTCGGCCCCCCGAGCGCTCGCGCTGATCCCCTTGGCCAGCGGCTTGAGACCGTCCGCCAGGGCGTCCGTGCCGTCGGCGAGCTTGTCCAGCCCGCCGGCGAGCCGGTTGGCCCCACCCGCCAGGCCGGAGGCCCCCGTGGACAGCTTCTGCACCCCGCTGTCGATGCCCGACGCACCGGCGGCGATCCGCTCGGCGGACGGGATCAGCCCCGGGACCGTACGACCCTCGGCGTCCTTGGTGTTCTCGAAGCCGGTCAGCGTGGCGGTGATGCCGCCACGGAAACCCTGCAGCACTGGTCCGCACTGCTCGACGGTGGCGGGTGCCGGGCAGAGCTGGGGGAAGCGTTCGACGAGCTGGGTGTCGCTCAGGCTGGTGATGCCGCGAAAGGTGTCGCGGTAGGTCTTCACGCCGCCGGCGAACTGCTGGACCCCGGCGGCGTTGGCCATGGTGCCCTTCCGCAGCGTCTTGACCCCACCCGCGAGCTGGTCGGCGCCGTCGGACAGGGTGTCGGCGCCGTCGGCCGACGTCTTCGTCCCCGTGGCCAGCTTCCGGGCCCCGCCGGGCAGGGCCTTCGTGCCGTCCGCGAGCTGGTCGAGTCCCCTGGCCAGACCGGCGGTGCCGGTGCTCAACCCCTTCGTGCCGGTGGCGAGCTGGCCGGCGCCGGTCCCGAGCTGGTCGAGGCCCTCGGCGAGCGCCACCGTGCCGGAGCTCACCCCGTCCAGACCCTCGGCCACCTTGGTGGTGCCGTCGCTGAGCCTTGCAGAGGCGTCGGCGACCGTGCCGAACTGCCTGCCCAGCTGGTTGAAGCCCAGGTAGATGTTCTGCAGGTAGGACCTGGTCAGCGAGGTGTTCAGCGTCTTCGTGGCGGCGGCCGTGATCGCCTGGCTCACCACGGGGTCGGCGATGCCGGTCACCTCGGAGGTCTGGACGTCGATCGTCGCGGCCCGCATGTCCGCCGGATCCTTCTTCGAGAACGACGTGGCCCGGGCGGAGAAGGTCTTGGGGATAGTGACCACGGCGGCGTAGGCCCCCGACTTCAGTCCGGCGGTGGCGTCGTCGGCGTCGGTCAGCAACCAGTCGAAGTTCTGCTCCGCGTTCCCCGCCACCAGGCCGCCCGAGAGCTGACGGCCCAACGGCACCGTCTGGCCCTGCACCTCGACCGGCTCGTCGAGGTTGACCACGGCGGCCTGCACCCGGTCCAGCCGGGTGGTGGAGTTCCAGGTGGCCCAGAGGAAACCGCCGGCCACGAGCAGCGGCAGCAGCACGAGGCCGACCAGGGAGAGGGTGCCGACGCGGCGGGCGCCGGTGGCACGTTCGAGGCTGGACATGAGGAGGTCTCCCGAGAGCAGGGCGGAACAGGTTTCAGGCGGACGGGGCCGCGACGACGTCCGACGTCAGTCCGCGGGTCAGGGTCGAGCTCCGGGCGGGCAGCAGGTCGGCCACCGCATCCCGGTCGCGGACGCCGAGGACGACGGCGAGGTCGCTGGCGCCGACGGCCAGGTCGTCCAGCAGGCTGGCGAGCGCGGCGCGGTCGTCGTGCCCGGTGACCAGGTCAGCGTGGTCGACCAGCACCAGCACCGGCCGGAAGCGGCGGACTGCGGCCAGCTCGCGGCGTAGCGCCGGGGTCTGGGCGCAGTCGATGTAGCCGACGACGCGCCGCACCTCGGCCGCCTGCTCGGGGAGCACCCGGCCGGCCACCTTGACCTGGCCGCTCTGCAGCCGCATCCGGCCACCGAGGGTGAGCAGCAGCGCGGTCTTGCCGCTGTGCGAGGGTCCGTCGACCACCGCGATGTCGCCGGGCAGCAGGGCCAGCGCACTCGCCTCGGCGCCGACCTGCAGCCCGGCGTAGACCACGTGCGGGTCGTCGGCGCGGGGCCAGTCGACCAACGAGGTCTGGTGCGCGAGCCCTTCGCCCTCGACGTCGAAGGAGGGCAGGCGACGGTCGATCCAGTGCGGCAGCCACCACGCCCAGCGGCCCAGCAGCGCGAGGACCGCCGGCACGAGCGTCATCCGCACCACGAAGGCGTCGACGAACACCCCGACCGCGAGGCCGAAGCCGATGGTCTTGATCGGGCCCTCACCCTCGGGCACGAAGGCGGCGAAGACCCCGAACATGATGATGGCGGCCGCCACCACGACCCGGGAGGACGCGACGAAACCGTCCTCGATGGCTCTCTGTGCTCCAGCCTCGGGGGCGTCCCCGCCGTGGACGAACTCCTCGCGGATCCGCGAGACGAGGAACACCTCGTAGTCCATCGCGAGCCCGAAGAGGATGCCCATGAGCAAGATGGGCAGGAAGCTGATCACGGGCGCGGTCTGCGCCACGTTGAGCAGCGACCTGAACCAGCCCCACTCGAAGACCGCTGCCGTGGCGCCGAACGCGGCGCCGACGCTCAGCAGGTAGCCGATGGTCGCCTTGAGCGGCACCGCGATGGAGCGGAAGACCATGGCCAGCAGCACCAGCGACAGCCCGACGACCAGGATGCCGAAGGGCACCAGCGCCGCGCCCAACCGGTCGGAGATGTCGATGGCTACGGCCGTGTAGCCCGTGACCGAGGTCGCGATGTCGTACTTCTCCTGGAAGTGCGGCTCCAGGTCGCGGATCCGGCGCACGAGCTCGTTGGTCTCGGGAGCGTCCGGGGCGGTGGTCGGGTTGACCTGGATGATCCCGGTGTCCGCGCCCTGGTTCGGGGTGGCGAGCGGCACGCTCGCCACGCCGGGGACCCGGCGCAGCTCGGCGGCCATGTCGTCCATCACGCCGAGCGGGTCGTTGGAGCCGACGATGTTGGCGGAGACGATCAACGGTCCGTTGTAGCCGGGACCGAAGTGGTCCGCCACCAGGTCGTAGGTCACGCGGGCGGGGCTGCCGGGGTCGGCCGTGCCGTTGGTGGGCAGCGAGATCCGCAGGTCCTGGGCGGGCCAGGTCATGACGCCCAGGCCAGCGACGACGATCAGCACCGTCACCAGGGGCACCTTGGTGACCAGCCGCACCCAGCGCCGCGCCAGTCCGACGCGCGGCTGGCGGTTGACCGCGCGCGCCGCGGCCGTGGCCTTGACGGGCCGGACCCTGCGAGGCCTGGGCCGCAGCCGCTCGCCGGCGAACCCGAGGAGCGCCGGCAGCAGGGTGAGCGCGATCAGCACCGCGATCGCCACCCCGACCGCAGCGGCGACTCCCATCGTGGTCAGGAACGGGATCCGGGCCACGGCGAGGCCGCAGAGGGCGATCACCACCGTCATCCCGGCGAAGACCACCGCCGACCCCGAGGTCGCGACGGCCCGCGCGACCGACTCCTCCGGGTCCATCCCGTCCCGCAGCTGGTCGCGGTGCCGCGAGGTGATGAACAGGGCGTAGTCGACGCCGACGGCCAGTCCCAGCATCAGGGCGAGCAGCGGGGTGGTGGAGGAGATGGTGGCGACGCCCGTCGCGCCGAAGATCAGAATCATGGTGAGCGCGACCCCGAGCAGCGCGGTGACCAGGGGCAGCCCGGCCGCCCGTAGCGACCCCAGGGTGAAGAACAGCACGACCAGGGCGATCACCACGCCGAGGCCCTCGACGAGGCTCACCCCGGGCGAGCTGTTGTTGTACGCGTCGCCGCCGATCGAGGCCTGGGCGCCGGGGACCGCGTCCTCCAGTGCCCGGGTCTCGGCGTCCATCGCGTCGTAGCTGGCCGGCGTGATCGCGGCGACCGGCACCGCGAAGCGGACCGAGATGATCGCCGCCCGGTCATCCGGGGCGATGACGCCCTTGGCGTAGGAGTCGAACGGCGAGATGGCGTCATCGACCTGGGCGATCCGGTCGAGGCGCTTGACGCTGGCGGTGATGGCGTCGCGGGCAGCCGTACCGCGGACGCTCGTCCCGACCGGGGTGACGACCACCAGCTGGGCCGTGGTCCCGCCGGCCTGGGGGAACGTCCGACCCAGGGAGTCCAGCGCCGTCTGCGACTCGGTGCCGGGCACGCTGAACTTCTCGTCGAACGAGCCGCTGACGGTCAGGGTCACCCCACCCAGCAGCACGAGCGCGCCCAGCCAGGCGAGCAGCACGGCGAGCCGTCGCCGGTACGCTGTCCGACCCAGGCCGTAGAGGAACGAGGACACAGAACTCCTCAACAGTCGGTCGGGGGCCATCCCCGGCCGATACAGTACTGTATCCGATACACCAATGTATCCGCCTGGGCTGCGCGGGGCGTCAGACCAGACTGAGGGAGGCCAGCGTTGATCGGGGAGCAGACTGCAGTGCCCGGCCACGAGGCGCCGCCGCCAAGCGCCCGCCGCGCCCAGACGCGTGACCGGCTGATGGCCGCGGCGGCGAACGTCTTCGCCGAGCGCGGGGTGAACGGGGCGAGCGTGGAAGAGATCTGCGAGGCCGCCGGGTTCACCCGCGGGGCCTTCTACTCCAACTTCGCCGACAAGGACGCGCTCGTGCTGGCCCTGATCGAGGCCGGCGTCGCCGCCCAGTACGCCGCGGCCGAAGGTGCGCTCGCCAGCCTGGCTGCTGCCGCTCCGGGTTCGGCCCCCGAAGAGCTGGTGTCGCGCACCCTGAGCCGATTCGACGCGCTGGGCCGCCAGCACGAAGGCGGCCGCTCGAGCCGGGAGGCGGTACTGGTGCAGCAGGAGCTGATGCTGCACGCCGCGCGGGTGCCGGCCCTGCGCGCCCCGTACGCCGCCTTCGTCCAGGCCTGCGCCCAGCAGCTCAAAGGGCTGATCACCGACGCCCTCGCAGCCGCCGGCCTGGAGTTCACGCTGCCCTTCGACGAGGCCCTCGACCTGCTGACCGCGGCCCACGACCACGCGCAGATCGCCTCCCTCTTCCACGATGACGCCACGCCGACCCTGGAGCGGATGGTGCTGACGATCACCAGGCCGACAGGCGTCCCGCTGCGGCGCATGCCGGGGCCGCAGGCGTCCGCGCCTTAGGCTGGGCGGCATGCACATCCTCGCCGTCGACGACGACCAGGCCGTCCGGGACTCCCTGAAGCGGTCGCTGGAGTACAACGGCTACGAGGTGAGCACGGCCGAGGATGGCGTGCAGGCGCTCGCCCGGCTGGCCGCGGTCCGTCCGGACGCGGTCATCATGGACGTGATGATGCCGCGGCTCGACGGCCTCGAGACCACCCGGATGCTGCGCGCCGCCGGAAACGACGTCCCGATCCTCGTGCTGACGGCCCGGGACGCGGTCGGCGACCGGGTCGACGGGCTCGACGCCGGCGCCGACGACTACATGGTCAAGCCGTTCGCGCTGGATGAGCTGCTGGCGCGGCTACGGGCCCTGGTCCGCCGGGCCGGGACGGTCGCGGAGTCGACGGACCCCTCGACCTCCAGCCTGTCCTTCGCGGACCTGGTCCTGAACACCCAGACCCGCGAGGTGCTGCGCGGATCGCGTTCGATCAGTCTGACCCGGACGGAGTTCGCGCTGCTCGAGGCCTTCCTCCAGCACCCCCGGCGCGTGCTCGAACGCAGCTGGCTGCTCAACGAGGTGTGGGGCTTCGACTTCCCGACCACCGCGAACTCCCTCGAGGTCTACATCGGCTACCTGCGGCGCAAGACCGAGGTCGGGGACGAACCGCGGCTGATCCACACCGTGCGCGGCGTCGGTTATGTGCTGCGGGAGACCCCGCCGTGATCCGGCCTTTCGACAGGCTCAGGGAACGAGCGTGGAGCGGCTGAGGGCGTGGCTGCGCAGCTTCCCGCTGCAACGCCGGGTGTTCCTGCTGACCACGGTGGCGGTCGCGCTGGCCGTCGCGGCCACCGGCGTCGCCGCGTACATCACGCTGCGGGTCTCGCTCTACAACGCGCTGGACGACGAGCTGATCGGCGTGACCAGCACCCTGGCGGTACCGGTTGCCAACGACATCCGCAACCTCGGGGGCCTGACCGAACGGGCGTTGCGCGCCGGTGATGTCAGCGTGGCGGCGATTCGCTCCGACGGTCGCGTCTTCTACGTCCCCGACGAGCGCGACCACCTGGTCCTCGGGTCCCGTGAGCTGGCGGTCGCCAAGCTGCAGCGCGGCGCATCGGCCCGCACCGGCTCCTCTGTCGAAGGCCAGGAGTACCGGATCGTCTCCGTGCCGATGACCCAGCTCGGCAACTACGCGCTCGTGCTGGGCCGGCCGATGGACCCCACCAACAACACGCTCGCCTCCGTCGGGCTGATCCTGATCATCTTCGGTGGCTCGGGGATCCTCGTCGCTGCCTTCGCCGGGGCGACGATCGCCCGCTCCAGCCTGCGGCCCGTCCGCGAGCTCTCGGCCGCGGTCGAGCACGTGGCCGAGACCGACGACCTGCAGCCGATCGCCATCAGCGGCAGCGGGGACCTGGCGATGCTGACCGACGCGTTCAACCGGATGCTGACCTCGCTGCGGACCTCGCGCGACCGGCAGCGGCAGCTCATCGCCGACGCCGGGCACGAGCTGCGGACGCCGCTGACGAGCATGCGGACCAACCTGGAGCTGCTGTCCGCCGACGCCACCACCGGCATGCTGAAGCAGTCGGACCGGGTGGAGATCCTGACCGACGTCAACGCCCAGCTGGCCGAGTTCGGCTCCCTGGTCAACGACCTGGTCCAGCTCGCTCGCGAGGATGCGGTGGCCCCCTCCCCGGAGCCGATCGACTTCCGGACGGTGATCACCTCCGCCCTGCAACGGGTACGCCGCCGCGGCCCCGGTATCGGCTTCGACGTCGAGCTGAACCCGTTCTGGGTGGTCGGTGAGGCCGACACCCTGGAGCGCGCCGTGACCAACCTGCTCGACAACGCGGTCAAGTGGAGCCCGCCGGGCGGCACCGTCCGGGTACAGCTGGAGGGCGGCCGGCTGCGCGTCGCCGACCAGGGCCCGGGCATCGCCGACTCCGACCTGCCGCACGTCTTCGACCGCTTCTTCCGTGCGGAGACCGCGCGAAACACCCCGGGCACCGGTCTGGGCCTCTCGATCGTGGCCCAGGCGGTGACCCGGCACGGCGGCTGGGTCCGCGCCAGCCGCTCCGCCCAGGGCGGTGCGGAGTTCACCATCCAGCTACCGGGAGCCACGACCTTGGAGGGGCTGGCCAAGCTGAGCGGACTCGAACCGACTCGCGATCTGGAGCCGTCGCTTCCGGCCTGAGCGCTCGACTGCGGCCCCTGCCTGAGGCGCCGCCCAGATTTTCTCACCTT
This sequence comes from uncultured Actinomycetota bacterium, assembly GCA_963727215.1. Classification (GTDB taxonomy): domain Bacteria; phylum Actinomycetota; class Actinomycetes; order Propionibacteriales; family Propionibacteriaceae; genus Microlunatus. The sequence continues at coordinate 215,028 of CAVSFR010000010.1, read as the reverse complement.
TGGCCCATCCACTCCGCGACCGGCTCCGAAAAAGACATAGAGCGTACGGATTCGGGGGCCGTGGTACCCGCGCCAGCCTTTTTCCCTGCTCTGCGCGACCTCGGTTCATGCCGGACGACGACGACGTTGGTGGTCGTCCTGCATGCTCTCCTGCCCTCCTTGTGTGCTCCGTACACTCAGGGCGCCGTCGGTCGCGGGTCCTCGGAGCACCACCCTCATCACGAGGAGCAGCATGTTCGGAAGAAAAGTTGTGGTTGACATGATCAACCGCAGTGCCGAGAACGAGGCAGACCGTCGGGTCTTCCTGCGCAACGCCGGCCTGGCCGGTCTCGGAGTCGTCGGCGCGACGGCCCTCAGCGGCGTTGGCAGCCAGACGGCTTCCGCCGCCCCCCGGGCCGGAGGCCCCAGCGATGGCGCGATCTTGAACTTCGCGCTCAACCTGGAGTACCTCGAGGCGGAGTTCTACCTGCACGCCTACTACGGCTCGGGTATCCCCCACGAGAAGACCGAGGGCAAGGGCACCCGCGGTGGCGTCACCGGTGGTCACAAGGTCTCGTTCAAGAGCCGTGCGATCGCCCAGTACGCCCGTGAGATCGCCCACGACGAGCTCAACCACGTCGAGTTCCTGCGCGCAGCGCTCGGAAAAGCCGCGGTTTCTCGTCCGAAGATCGACCTCAAGGGAAGCTTCACGGCAGCGGCACGGGCGGCCGGTCTGATCAACTCGCACCAGACCTTCGACCCGTTCGCCAACGAGAACAACTTCCTGCTCGCCGCCTTCCTCTTCGAGGACGTCGGCGTGACCGCGTACAAGGGGGCGGCGCCGCTGATCGACAACCCCGACTACCTCGAGGCCGCAGCCGGGATCCTGGCGGTGGAGGCTTACCACGCCGGCATCGTCCGCACCTCGCTCTACGCCAAGGGCCTGTACTCGCAGGTGCAGAAGCTGTCGGACGCGCGGGACAGCCTCGACGGCAAGTCCGACGACGACCGCGGGATCGGCAGCAAGAAGCGGGGCAACCTCGTCCCCACGGACCGCAACAGCATCGTCTACAGCCGGTCGCCCGGTGCGGTGCTGAACATCGTCTACCTCAACCCCAAGTCGGTGACCAAGGGCGGGTTCTTCCCGTCCGGCGTCAACGGCGAGGTGAACAAGAGCGCCGGAAAGGCGTGACCTGTTCGACCAGCTGGATTGAATGACCGGCCCGGCCGGGCGGCTGCAGCCGTCCGGCCGGCTCCGTACCGCCGGCGCAGGTCGCCGGCCGGTGACAGGATGGGCGATAACGAGCGCAGAAGAGGTACCAGATGAGCGTGGCGAGACTCGGGACCCGATGGCCCTGCTGACCGCGCCCGCCCGCCCGCCGCTGCTGCAACGGACGCGGCTGCTCGGGCCCGCCTTCGTCGCCGCCGTCGCCTACGTCGACCCGGGCAACGTCGCCACCAACACCACCGCCGGCGCCTCCTACCGCTATCTGCTGCTGTGGGTGCTGGTCGGAGCCACCTTGATGGCCGGCCTGATCCAGTACCTGTCGGCCAAGGTCGGCTGGCTGACCGGTGAGTCACTGCCGGCGCTCGTCAGCCAGCGCACCAGCCGACGCGTCCGGCTGGCCTACTGGGTCCAGGCCGAGCTGGTGGCCGTCGCCACCGACATCGCCGAGATCGTGGGCGGCGCGCTGGCCCTGCAACTGCTCTTCAACCTGCCACTCGTGGTCGGTGCCGTCGTCACCGCTGCAGTCTCGACCGCCCTGCTCTACGTGCAGCGCCACGGCCAGGTCAGCTTCGAACGGGTGATCGTCGGGCTGCTGGCGATCGTCTCCGTCGGCTTCCTCGCCGGTCTCGTCGTCGCCCCGCCCGACGCGGGCGCGGCCGCCGCCGGCCTGGTGCCGCGGCTGGCCGGCACCGACAGCGCGCTGCTCGCGGTCGGCATGCTCGGGGCCACCGTGATGCCGCACGCGGTCTACCTGCACTCCGCCCTGGTCCGCGACCGGCACGGCCGCGCCACCGCCGCCAACGCGCGCTCGGTCCTCGGCTCGGTCAAGGCCGACGTGGTGCTGGCCATGCTGGTCGCCGGCAGCGTCAACATCGGGATGCTCCTGCTCGCCGGCAGCGCGCTCTTCGGGCTCTCGCTGGACGGTCTGCCGGCCGTGCACGCGGCCCTCGGAGCCCAGCTGGGGCCGGCGATCGCCGTGTGCTTCGCCCTCGCTCTGCTCGCCTCCGGCCTGGCCTCCACCTCTGTCGGCGGCTACGCCGGCGCCGTGATCATGGACGGCCTGCTGCACCGGCGGATCCCGCTGCTGTGGCGGCGGCTGGCCACCACCATCCCGGCCCTGGTGCTGCTCAGCATCGGCCTGGACCCGACCCGGCTGCTGATCTTGTCCCAGGTGGTGCTGAGCTTCGGCATCCCGTTCGCGCTGATCCCCCTGGTCCGGATCGCCCAGGACCGGCGGCTGATGGCCCTGGTCCCCACCCGACGCGCCACCCTGGCTGTCGCCTGGGTCGTCGCCGCCGTCATCGTGGCGCTGAACGTGCTCCTCGTCGTGCTGCTCCTGCTGGCCACCTGAGGCTCTCGATCCCGACTCAGGAGCGGCCGCGGGTGGCGTACGGCGTGTGGGTGGGCAGGGTCATCCGGGGGCCACGACGGGGGCGGCGGGCCGCGCCGCCCATCATCGCGAGCAGGGTCTGCACCCGGAACCGGTGGCCGCGGTAGGGCTCGAGCAGCTCGGTGCACGCGTCGTCGTCCAGCACCTCACCGGTCAGGGCGAAGCTGATGTTCTTGCCCACGTGGTAGTCCCCGACGCTCCACGCGTCGGGGTCACCGTGCGCGCGCTGCCGTACCTCGGCCGAGGTCCACGCCCCCACCCCCGGCAGGCTGCGCAGCGCCCGGTCCGCCTCGACGTACGGGCCGGTGAGGGTCCGCTCCAGGGCGGTGGCGCGCTTGGCCGTCGTCACCAGCGTCCGGCTGCGCCGCTCCTCTACCCCGGCCGCGAGGAAGGTCCAGCTGGGCACCCGGGCCCAGGCCTGCGGGGTCGGCGGCAGCCGCATCCCGTACGCCGCCGAGGCCGGGTCGTCCGTCGGACCCGGCGCCGGGTCGCCGAACTCGGTGACCAGCAGCCGCCAGGCGCGGAACGCCTCGACGCCGGTCACCACCTGCTCGATGCAGGCCGGGGCCAGCGCCTCGTACACCGCCTCGGTCCGGCCGACCCGGTAGTGCCCGTGGCGCTTGGTCGCCTCGACGAGCAGCTCGTGCTCGGGCCGCGGGCTGAAGCCGGCCACGTCGTCGGCCTCGCCGAGCAGCCGCGGCAGCTGGTCCAGCACCCACGCGGCGCCTTCGCCCCAGGCTCGGGCGCTGACGTCGGAACCGACTGCGACGACCTTGATCAGCGCCGGTCCGACAGGGGTCCGGGTCGCTCGGAGGTGGATGTCGCCGATCCTGCGGTGGGTCGGGTCACCGGCCCCGCGGCGGTGCAGCGCGAAGGTCGAGCCCAGCAGCGGCGGGCGGTCCAGCCGCAGCTGCCGGGTCAGGCCGGCGGTGCTGCTCATTCCGGCCGCGCGATCGCGAAGACGCCGCCGGGACGCTCGCCGAAGCCGAGGCGTGCGAGCACCCGTCGAGAAGCTGCGTTGTCCGGGTCGGTCTCGGCCAGCACCGCGTCCGCCCCCTGTCGCCAGGCCAGCGCGAGCAGCTGCCTGCAGGCGGCGGTCGCGATCCCGCGCCCGCGGCACGGCGGCACGATGCCGTAGCCGAGCTCCACCTCCACCGGCCCCTCGACCGCCGGCGGACCGTGGAAGCCGACGTCGCCGACCACCTGCCCGGCGTACAGCACCTGAGACACCCACCAGCGCGGGGCTGTCGTCAACGGGCCGTCGACCTCGGACGCGGCCAGCACCATCGCCAGCGCGTCCACGGTGTCGGGCAGCGGGTAGGCCTCGTGCCAGTCGGCCGCCCCCACGGCCTGTCCGGCGAGCAGCGTCCGGGCGGCGTCCCACGGCCAGGGCCGCAGGGTCACCGCGGGATCGCTCATCCGCCCGTCTTCGTCGGCCAGGAGTTGGCGCGGCAGCCGTTCAGACCCTTGGTCTGCTGCATCATCACCGGCGCCGGCCGGCCGCGTCCGAGACAGCCGACGTGCTGGCGGCCCAGGGCGTGCCCGAACTCGTGGTTCACCAGGTAGCGCCGGTAGCCGGTCGTGTCGTCGCCGTACGCCGCGGCGCCGTTCACCCAGCGCTCGGCGTTGAGGACCACCCGCGGGCCGTTCTGGCAGGAGACCCTGCCGCGGGTCAGCAGCGGGGCGCAGAGCTGGTCCGTGGTCCCCGGTGTGGCCAGGTAGGCGTGCACGTCCGCAGCCGCACCGACGGGCACCAACGTGAAGCGGCCGACTCCCAGGCCGCGCCAGCTGCGCTCGTCGTCCAGCACCCGCGCTATCAGCAGTGCAGCCTGGTCGGGGTCCACCGCCAGGCCGTGCTCCACCCGTACGTCGAAGCGGACCAGGCGGCCGCTGGTGGCCGAGGTCCGCCGCCCGACGCGCGCAGCCTCGTACTCACCAGAGCCCCCGGCCGGGACCTTGGTCGCTGAACCGTCCGCCCGTAGACCGGCGGCCTGCTGCGTCGCCGTCCGCACCAGCTTCGGCTTCGGCGCACGGGCGGCGGGCTGCTCGGAGGAGGCCGCCGGGGTCGCGGCCGGCGGGCTCGCGGCGCGCGTCGCGGCGGGCACGACCGGGGGGACGGCAGGGGAGAGAGCAGCACCGCCGGCGTCGGGAGCCAGCCGTAGCCCCAACGCGACCAGGACCACCAGGGTGACGCCGGCGAGCACCAGGACTGTCGTCGGGGGCCGGTAGCCGGCCGCTCGGCTAGATTGTGAGCCGTTCGCGCCGGGGTCGGGGTCGGCCGACGATGAAGGACTCATGACCAGCAAACTCTAGGCGGAGACCGTGGCTCACTCGCATTCCCGACCGGCGCGTCCGGGCGGTGCTTCGCCGCTGACGGTCGTGGACGCCGACGAGCTGCGCCGGCACCGCCGGGCCCTGCGGATGCTCGTGGTCGTCCTCATCCCGCTGGCCATCTGGACCGTGGTCGGGCTGGTCGCGCTCTGGCCCGGCGACATCTCCCGGGTGGTCAACCCGGACGTGGCCGGCTACAGCGTCCCGGGTGTCACCTACCCGAGCGCACGCATCACCGGAATCTCCGAGATGTCCTGCGACGGCCTCTCCGGGTCGACGCCCGGAGTGACCGACACCCGCTGCGCGACCATCACCGCGACCCTGCTCGAGGGCGACGACCAGGGCCTCTCCGTCAGCGTCCCGCTGACCGACGCGATCTTCAGCTCCGGCACCAAGGTCGGTCAGGAGGTCAAGCTGATCCGGGTGCCGCCGGCCGACGGCCAGGCCGCCCAGTACCAGTTCTCCGACTTCTCCCGCGGTACCCCGCTGCTGCTGCTGGCGCTGGCCTTCGCGGTGGTCGTGGTCGCCGTCGCCCGCTGGCGGGGCTTCGCCTCCCTGGTCGGCCTCGGCTTCGCCGGCTTCATCCTGGTGAAGTTCATGTTCCCCGCGCTGGTCGCCGGGTCGAACCCGATCCTGGTCGGGCTCTTCGGCTCGTCGGCGATCATGTTCGTGGTCCTCTACGCGGCGCACGGCTTCAGCGCCCGGACCACCACCGCGTTGGTGGGCACCCTGTCGGGGCTGATCCTGATCGCCCTGCTGGGCTGGGGGGCTACCCGGTGGGCCCACCTGACCGGGGTGGCCGCCGAGGACGACTACGTGCTGGCCGCCGCAGCGCCGAACCTGAAGCTGACCTCGGTGGTGATGTGCGGGATCATCGTCGCCGGCCTCGGCGTGCTGAACGACGTCACCATCACCCAGGCCTCCGCGGTCTGGGAGCTGGCCGACAGCGGCGAACGGTCAGGACCGCGGGCGGGTCGCCGGCTGTTCGCGCGGGCCATGCGGATCGGCCGCGACCACATCGCCTCCACCGTCTACACCATCGCCTTCGCCACCGCCGGCGCCTCGCTCTCCGTGCTGCTGCTGATCGCGGTGTACGACCGGCCGCTGCTGCAGGTGATCCAGACCGAGCAGTTCGCCGGCGAGATCGTGCGGACGCTGGTCGGCTCGATCGGGCTGGTGCTGGCTGTCCCGCTGACGACCGCCATCGGCGTCGCCGTCGTCCGGGCCAGCAACACCGGCGGACGGCGTCGGCCCGAGCCTGAGACTCACCTCGAGCCGGACCAGACCGAGGACAGCAAGCCGGCCGAAGCCGCAGCAACCGCTGAGCCGACCAAGAGCCGACGCCGCGGGCGCCGGCCCAAGGAGGAGGACGACTTCGGCTTCTCCGACCTGCGCGAGCCGGACGAGAAGGGCACGGGTCCCCACAGGCGATGAGGGCGCTCGTCTACGACGCCGTCGGCGCACCGCCCCGGCTGCAGCAGGTGCCCGAGCCGGCCTGCCCGGCCGACGGGGTGGTCGTGGCCGTCGCGGCCACCGGGGTCTGCCGCTCGGACTGGCACGCCTGGCGCGGGCACGACCCCGTCCAGCTGCCGCATGTGGGCGGACACGAGCTGGCGGGGACCGTCAAGGCCGTGGGGCCGGAGGTACGCCGCTTCGCGGTCGGCGACCGGGTGACCACACCGTTCGTCAACGGATGCGGACGCTGTGAGGTCTGCGCGGCCGGCAACCCCCAGGTCTGCCCGGACCAGACCCAGCCAGGCTTCACCGGCCCGGGCTCGTTCGCCGACCTCGTCGCCCTGCACGCCGCCGACCTCAACCTGGTCCGGCTGCCTGACGCCCTGGGCTTCGTCGAGGCCGCGGCGCTCGGCTGCCGGTTCGCCACCGCGTACCGAGCCCTGACGGCGCACGCCCGGCTGCAGCGGGATGAGTGGCTGGCCGTCCACGGCTGCGGTGGGGTCGGCCTGTCCGCCGTGGCCATCGGCGCCGCCCTGGGCGCGAAGGTCGTCGCCGTCGACCTGTCCCCCGCGGCCCTCGCGCTGGCCCGCGCGCTCGGGGCGCAGGCCACGATCTGCTCGGCGGACCCGGTCCCCGAGCTCTCCGCCGTCACCGGCGGCGGGGCCCACGCCTCGGTGGACGCGTACGGCTCGCCGGCCACCGCCGCCGCGTCGATCCGCAGCCTGAGGCGCCGAGGCCGGCACGTCCAGGTCGGGCTGCTGCTCGACCCGGCCGGCACCGCCCTGCCGATGGACGTGGTGATCGGCCGCGAGCTGGAGCTCTACGGCTCCCACGGCATGGCCGCCGCCGACTACCCGCCGATGCTCGAGCTCGTCGTCTCGGGCGGCGTCCGGCTGGACGCGCTCGTCGGTGCGGTCGTCAGCCTGGCCGATGTTCCGGCCGCGCTCGCCGCCATGGACACGCCTGCGGCCGCCACCGCGGGCATGACCGTGGTCGATCTGGCCCGGCCGGGACTCATTGGGTAGAGAACGACCGCGAGTACCCGGCCAAACTCTTCCCAATCTTCTTCCGTCATCCACAGATCGGCCTCTGACCCGGCTGATGGGCCGAAAGATGCTCCAAGGTTGGTTGGGTGCACTCGCGCCAGGACCCGGACGAGCGGCTGCTCGACCTCGCGGCCGCCCAAGCCGGGGTGCTCAGCCGGGAACAGGCCCTGCTGCTAGGAGTGGGGCGGCACGCGATCGCCCGGCTCACCGGCTCAGGGCGCTGGGACCCGATGGGACGCTCCGTCTACTTCACCGGTACCGGAAAGCCGCCCTGGCTGAGCTGGGCCTGGGCGGGGGTGCTCCTGGGTGGACCCGACGCGAGGCTCGCAGGCCAGGCGGCGGCGCGGGTGCACCGTCTGCAGGAGACCGCGACGGAGCCCTGGCCCATCCCCGTTCTGGTGCCGCACACGTTGCCCGCCAGTTCCCGGCCACAGTGGCACTTCCACCGAGAGCGCCCGGGGGTGCGAGAAGCGCGCTCCCCGGGCTCGCCGCCCAGCACGACGATCGAGGACACGGTGCTCGATCTCACCGAGGAGGGCGGAGCCCGCGAGGCTATCGGCTGGGTCACGGCAGCGGTCCAGAACCGCCGCACGACCGTCCCCCGACTCCGGCTGGCCCTGCGCCGGCGGAGCAGGCTGAAGCACCGGCGGCTGCTCACCGGCCTGCTCGAGGACGTCGCCCAGGGGGCAGAGACACCACTGGAGGTGGCCTACCTGCGCGACGTCGAGCGTGCGCACGGCCTACCCTGCGCGGACCGGCAACAGGTCTCGTCCCGCTCCCCCGACATCCGAGACGTCTACTACGACGTGTACGCCACGGTGGTGGAGCTCGACGGCCGCCTCGGGCACGAGGGGATGGGCCGCTTCCGAGACATGCGCCGGGACAATCTGGCCGCGTTGAGCGGAGAGGTCCCGCTCCGGTACGGGTCGGTCGACGTGTACGGCGAGCCCTGCTCGGTGGCCTTCCAGCTCAGTGAGGTCCTGATCCGCCGGGGCTGGGACGGTTTGCCGCACCGCTGCCCGAACTGCCTCGCGGTGCCGCTCGAGCTGCTGGGGTGAGCTGACGTCAGTCCGGCGGACCGGGCTTCAGCAGCGGGAACAGGATGGTCTCGCGGATGCCGACGTCGGTGAACAACATCACCAGTCGGTCGATGCCCAGCCCGACCCCGCCCATCGGGGGTGCGCCGAACTCCAGCGCGCCCAGGAAGTCCTCGTCCAGCTGCATGGCCTCCGGGTCGCCGCCCGCCGCCTCCAGCGACTGGGAGGTCAACCGCGCGCGCTGGATCACCGGGTCCACCAGCTCGGAGAAGCCGGTGCCGCGCTCCATCCCGCCGATGATCAGGTCCCACGCCTCGATCAGGTCGGGGTCGCTGCGGTGCGGACGGGCCAGCGGCTGGGCGCGCGGCGGGTAGTCGCAGACGAAGGTCGGCTGCAGCAGCGTCGGCTCGACGAGCTCGCCGAAGAGCTCGATCACCAGCTTCTGCGCGTCCCAGCCGGGCTCGACGGCAACGTCGTGCTGCGCCGCGATCCCCCGTAGCTCCTCGTCGCTCGTCGCCGGAGTCACCTCGACGCCGACCACGCCCGACAGTCCGGGGTAGACCCCCAGCCACGGCCACTCGCCGTCCAGGTCGATGACGCCCGCGGAGGTCTGGAGCTGACGCGAGCCCAGCAGGTCGGCGACGTCGACGATGATCTGCTGGGTGAGGGCCGCGACGGTGCGCTGGTCACCCCACGCCTGGTAGAACTCCAGCATCGTGAACTCGGCCGAGTGGGTGGAGTCGATCCCCTCGTTCCGGAAGATCCGGCCCAGCTCGTAGACCTTGTCGACGCCACCGACCACCGCGCGCTTCAAGAACAGCTCGAGCGCGATCCGCAGCGTCATGCCGGTGTCGAAGGCGTTCAGGTGGGTGTGGAACGGCCGGGCGTTCGCCCCGCCGTGCACCAGCTGCAGCACTGGCGTCTCGATCTCCAGGTACCCATGACCGTGCAGGGTCTCGCGGATGCTGCGCGTCACCGCGGCCCGTCGGCGGACCATGTCGCGGGCCGCCTCACGGACGGTGAGGTCGGCGTAGCGCTGCCGGACCCGGGTCTCGTCCGAGAGCTCCTTGTGCAGCGTGGGCATCGGCCGCAGCGCCTTGGCCGCCATCCCCCACTCCGTGGCCAGGACCGACAGCTCGCCCCGGCGCGAGGAGATCACCCGACCGCGCACCCAGACGAAGTCGCCCAGGTCGACGTCGGCCTTCCAGCCGGCCAGCGCGTCCTCGCCCACCTCGGTCAGCGAGAGCATCACCTGCAGTCGAACGCCCGAGTCGCCCTGGGACAGCCCCTCCTGCAGGGTCGCGAAGCAGAGCTTGCCGGTGTTGCGGACGAAGACGACCCGGCCGGTGACGGCCACCACGTCGTCGGTCTCCGCACCCGTCTCCAGGTGGCCCCACTGCGCGCGGACCTCGCGCAGCTCGTGCGTCCGCGGCACCACCACCGGGTACGGCTCGCGGCCCTCGGCCAGCAGCCGCTCGCGCTTGTCCTTCCGGACGCGGATCTGCTCGGGTTCGCTCTCCCCGCCTGACGGCCGTGCCTGTTCTGCCACCGCGCCACCCTATCGAGGGAGTGCGGTCCGAGCGGGCCAGCGGGCTGGGGGACGCAGTCACACGGGGGTAACCCTGCTCTGAGTAGGGTGCGGCTATGGCGGACGTCCTCTCGAGCTACTCCCCCGGCGCGGCATTCGACGAGATGATGGACACCGAGGGCAACGTCCGGCCCTCCTACCGTGCCATCCAGAGCACGCTCGACCGCTCGACCCCCGCCGAGCTCAAGCAGATCGCGGAGTCGCTCGCCCGCAACTACGTCCAGGCGGGCGTCACCTTCGACATCGGCGGGGTCGAGCGGCCCTTCCCGCTCGACCTCGTGCCCCGGGTGATCGCCTCGCCCGAGTGGGAGACGATCGAGGCCGGCGTCGCCCAGCGGGTCCGGGCGCTGGAGGCGTTCCTGGCCGACGTCTACTCCGACGCCCGCGTGATCAGCGACGGCGTCATCCCCAGCCAGCTAGTCACCTCCTCCAACCACTACCACCGCGCGGTGTGGGGCATTCAGCCCGCCAACGGCGTCCGGATCCACGTGTCAGGGGTCGACCTGATCCGAACGCCGGCCGGCGACGTCCGGGTGCTGGAGGACAACGTCCGGGTGCCCAGCGGGGTCTCGTACGTGATGACGAACCGCAGCGCGATGATCACCGCTCTGCCTGACGCCTTCTCCAACCAGCGGATCCGCCCCGTGGCCGGCTACCCGCAACGGCTCCTGGCCGCGCTGCGCAAGGCAGGCTCGGCCAGCACCGACAACCCGACGGTGGTGGTGCTGACGCCCGGGGTCTACAACTCCGCCTACTTCGAGCACACGCTGCTGGCCCGCACTATGGGTGTCGAGCTGGTCGAAGGCCGCGACCTGGAGTGCCGCCGCGGCAAGGTCTTCATGCGCACCACGGCCGGTCTGCAGCGGGTCGACGTGATCTACCGGCGGATCGACGACGACTTCATCGACCCGGTCCACTTCCGCAGCGACTCGATGCTCGGCGTCCCCGGACTGGTCAACGCCGTCCGCACGGGCGGGGTGGTGCTGGCCAACGCCATCGGCAACGGCGTGGCCGACGACAAGCTGATCTACACCTACGTCCCGGACCTGATCCGCTACTACCTCTCGGAGTCACCGATCATCGCCAACGTCGACACCTGGCGGCTGGAGGAGGACGACGCCCGCGAGGAGGTCCTGGACCGGCTGGACGAGCTGGTGGTCAAGCCGGTCGACGGCTCCGGCGGCAAGGGCATCGTGATCGGGCCACGCGCCACGAAGGAAGAGCTCGACGCGCTGCGAGCCCGCGTCACCGCGGATCCGCGCGGTTGGATCGCTCAGCCCGTGGTCCAGCTGTCGACGGTCCCGACCCTGATCGACGACCAGCTGAAGCCGCGGCACGTCGACCTCCGTCCCTTCGCGGTCAACAGCGGCGACGAGGTGTGGGTGCTGCCCGGCGGCCTGACCCGGGTGGCGCTGCCCGAGGGCGAGCTCGTGGTCAACTCCAGCCAGGGCGGCGGGAGCAAGGACACCTGGGTGCTCAGCCCGCCGGCCCACCGGGCGCCCGTCGACGACGAGCCGCCCCCCGAGGATGAACGCGTCGCTCCACGACCGCCCACCCCACCCCCGTTGGGTCGTCGTCCGAGCGCCCTGATCAGCTCGGCCGCCATCCGCCAGGGCGTCCAGCGCGCCCAGGAGGAGCAGCAGCAGCAGAGCTCGATCCCTGAGCCGGTCGAAGGGTCAGTAGACGGCGCGACCAGCTCGGGAGAGGACCACTCGTGCTGAGCCGGATCGCGGAGTCGATGTTCTGGATCGGCCGCTACGTCGAGCGGGCCGAGGACACCTCGCGGCTGCTGCAGACCCATCTGCGGCTGCTGGTCGAGGACACCTCGTCGGAGGTCGAGTCCTGCCGCAACCTGCTGGCGCTGATGAGCGTGGACCACGTCGAGGACCCGACCCTGGAAGACCTGCTGCGCGTCCTCGGCTACGACGCCAAGGAGCCGACGTCGATCTTCGCCTGCTGGGCGGCGGCCCGCGACAACGCCCGGCGGGCCCGCGAGGTGATCCCGCTGGCGCTGTGGGAATGCATCAACACCACCTGGCACCAGCTGCCGTCCGGACGCTTCCGTACGGCCCGCGCGCACACGTTCCTCGACTGGGCACAGGAGCGCAGTGCACTCTTCTCCGGGCTCGCCCGCGGGACGATGGTGCGCGACGACGGCTGGGAGTTCATGCAGCTCGGCCGCTCGCTGGAGCAGGTCGACATGACGTCCCGGCTGGTGGCCTCGGCGTCGCTGAGCACCGGCAGCACCAACTGGCCCTCGGTGCTGCGCGGCTGCGGCGGCCACGACGCGTTCCTGCGGACGTACCGCGGCCTGCACACCGACCAGGAGGCAGCCCAGTTCCTGATCCTGGACTCCCGGTTCCCACGCTCGGTGATGCACGGGCTCTCCGCCGCCTCGGACTGCCTGCGCCGGCTCACCACCACCAGCGGCCAGACCGCCCTGCAGTCGGAGTTCCCGGCGCGGGCCCTGGGCCAGCTCCGCGCCCGACTGGAGTACGCCGACATCGGTGAGCTGCTGGAGAACCTGGATCCGGAGATGACCTGGGTGCAGGACGTCGCCGCTCAGGTGACGGCTGCCGTGGCCAACAACTACTTCGCCGCCGAGGACCCGACGGCGTGGATCACCGAGGGGACGCGCTGACGTGCGACTGAGCATCGACCACTCGACCGGCTTCCGCTACGCGTCCCCGGTGAAGTCCTCCTACAACGAGGCCCGGATGACGCCGGCGGCTACCGAGCACCAGACGATCTGGAGCAGCCGGGTGAGCATCGAGCCGGCGGCCTGGAGCTTCACCTACACCGACTACTGGGGCACCCGGGTCACCACCTTCGAGCTGCACGAGCCGCACGAGCGACTGACCGTGCACGCCCAGGCCGTGGTGGACACCCGCGGTGACGAGCTGGCCTGGGACACCGACCGCCGGGTGGCGCCCAGCGACCTCGGCTGGCCGGCTCTGCACGACCGCGGCGTGATCGACAAGATGGCGGAGTACCTGACGGTCACCCGACGGACCGAGCCGCCGGAGGAGTTGCGGGCGCTGGCCCGTGAGGCAGCCGGCCAGCCGCCACGGCTGGCCGGGCTGGACGTCTGCGCGTTGGTCGGGAAGCACCTGGCCTATGAGCGGGGCTCCACGGAGGTGACCAGCGCGGCCACCGACGTCTGGCACCTGGGCCGCGGCGTCTGCCAGGACTTCAGCCACGTCGCCCTGGGCGCGCTGCGCTCGATCGGGCTGCCGGCCCGCTACGTCTCCGGCTACCTGCACCCGGGTCCGCGCGAGCCCAACACCACCGTGACCGGGGAGAGCCACTCCTGGATCGAGTGGTGGTGCGGGACCTGGGTGGCGTACGACCCCACGCTGGGCCGCCGCCTCACCGATTCCTACGTCCGCGTCGGCCACGGCCGCGACTACGGCGACGTCGCCCCGCTGCGCGGTACCTACTCCGGTGGCTCGTCCTCGATGTTCGTCACGGTGTCCCTGACCGAGCTCGGCTGACCCTCTGCCGACCAGCGTGGCCGGCACTATCGTGTCGGCCATGAGCAACTACGGCCAGCAGCCGAACCCCTACCAGCAGCCGGCTCAGCCCTACGGCCAGCCCGCGCAGCCGCCGTACGGTCAGCCGCAGCAGCCGTACGGCCAGCGGCCCCAGCAGGGCTACGGCCAGCCGCCGCAGGGGTACGGGCAGCAGCCCCCGCAGGGCTACGGCCAGCAGGGTCAGTGGACCCCGCAGCCGCCCGTTGCGCCCAAGCCTGCGATGGTCAAGCATGCGCTGCCCGTGGTGACGATGGACATGCTGGTCGGCCAGGAGATCACCGAGGTGCTCGGAGAGGTGCTGGGCGTGGTGGCCCGCAGCCGAGAGCTGCGGCCCGACCTGCGCCAGGGCAACCCCATCGACGGCTACGTGGCCATGCTGACCGATTCACGGCAGGACGCCGTCAGCCGGATGGTCGAGATGGCCGTGGCAGCGGGCGCGGACGCCGTGGTCGGGCTGCGCTTCGACTGCAGCGAGATCACCCAGTCCCTGAGCGAGGTGACCGCCTACGGCACGGCGGTCAAGCTCGCCGGCGAGCCGGCCCCTCAGGTCTGAGCGGCCGTACTCGCTGGCCTCGCACCTCGCAGCGCGACACAATGGGCTCATGAGCGACGAGCAGCCGGAGACCACCAGCCCGGCCGATGAGACCAAGCGCAAGTTCCGCGAGGCCCTCGCCGCGAAGAAGGGCCGCCAGGGCGAGGACCACATCGACGGCGGCCAGCAGCCCGGCCATGCCCACGGCCGGATCGAGACCAAGCGAACCTTCCGCCGCAAGACCGGCTAGAGCAGGCCCCCACGCCCTGCGACCGGGGGGCAAGACGTCAGGCCCGGGTCAGCCGCACCGTCAGGATCTCGAACGGACGCAGGGCCAGGGTGGCGCCCGTCGCTGTGGCCGCGCAGGACGCGTGCCCGATCGCGCGCTCGAGCAGGTCGGTGAACTCGACCGAGGAGACGGCGAAACCGGCGACCAGCTCAGCGGTGGCGCGGCCGCCGCGGGACTCGTACAGCCGCACCACCACGTCGCCGCTCTGGTCCTCGGCCAGCTTGACCGCCTCGACCACGATTGCCGGGTTCGAGACCGTGAGCACCGGGGCGACGTCGTTCGCCCCGGTGACGACACGCTCGGGCAGGTTCGTCCGGTAGCCCTCCTCGACGGCCTCGGCGATCGCGGCTGCGGGCCGGATGCTCACCTTGCTGACGTTGCGGCCCTGGTCAGCCTCGGGGTCGGGGAACTCGGGGCCGCGCACCAGGGACAACCGGACGGTGGTCGTGCTGCCGCCGTCCTCCCGAGCGGTGCGGTTCACGTCGTGGCCGTAGAGGCAGTCGTTGCTGATGACCACGCCGTAACCGGGCTCGGCCACGTGCATCCACCGCTGGGCGCAGGTCTCGTAACGGGCGTACTCCCACGAGGTGTTGGCGTGGGTGGGCCGCTGCACGTGCCCGAACTGCGTCTCCGCCGACGCCCAGCCGGCGTGCACGTCCAGCGGGAAGCCGAGCTTGAGCAGCTTGTGCTTCTCGTGCCAGTCCAGCTCGGTGTGCACCTCGACCGAGGGCGCACCGGCGGCCAGCGCGATCCGCTGCGAGACGGTGGAGGAGCCGAAGCTGCGTCGGACCACGACGGCCGCGGCGGCCGCGTCCTCCTCGGTCTCGATCGCGTCCACGCCGTCGATCTCGGTGAGGCTGCGCCGGTAGTGCACGTCGACGTCCCAAGCGTCCCAGTTGTTGGGCAGGTCGCGGTGCAGCTGCAGCCGCAGCGCCGTCTCGTCCGGTGCGATGGCCTCGCGCCCGCTGGCCGCGTCGACCAGGGAGCTGATGTGCCCGCGCTCGTCGACCACCACCCGCACGATCCCGTTGTCCAGCACGACGCTGCCGCGGTCCCGCGTCAATGTCACCGGCTCGGCCGTCACGACCGCGCCCGCGCCCAGCGCGGGTACTCCGCGACGGTCGTGCGGCGCGGCGTTGAACACGAGCTCCCGCTCGCCCGGACCCGCCAGCACACCGGTGGCGGCACCGATCAGGGCCTCGGCCCGCCGCTCGATCGCGGCGTAGTTGCGCTCGGCGTCGTGGGCCACCCAGGCGATGCCGCTACCGGGCAGGATGTCGTGGAACTGCTGCAGCAGCACCAGGTGCCACAGCTCCTCCAGCTCGGCGTACGGGTAGTCCGTGCCCAGCTGGACCGCAGCCGTCGTCGCCCACAGCTCGGCCTCACGCAGCAGGTGCTCGCTGCGCCGGTTGCCCCGCTTGGTCCGCGCCTGGCTGGTGTAGGTACCGCTGTGCAGCTCCAGGTACATCTCACCGCTCCAGACCGGCGGGTTCTCGTACTCGGCCGCAGCCGCGTCGAAGAAGGCGAGCGGGGACTGCATGGTCACCGTCGGCGAGCCCTCGAGCGAGGCCAGCCGGCGGGCCGTGGCCACCATCTCCCGGTTGGGTCCGCCGCCGCCGTCGCCGTAGCCGAAGGGCACCAGCGACATGGTGGCCAGCCCCTTCTCGCGGTACTGCCGCTCGGCCCGCGCCAGATCGCTGCCGGAGAGGTCGGAGTTGTAGGTGTCCACGGGCGGGAAGTGGGTCAGTACCCGGGAGCCGTCGATGCCCTCCCACCAGAAGGTGTGGTGCGGCATCTTGTTGGTCTGGTTCCACGACATCTTCTGGGTCAGGAAGTACTTCGACCCGGCCGCGCGGACGATGCCCGGCATCGCCGCGGAGTAGCCGAACGAGTCGGGCAGCCAGGCTTCCTGGGTCTCCACGCCGAAGTTCTCCAGGAAGAAACGCTTGCCGGCGACGAACTGCCGCGCCATCGCCTCACCGCCCGGCATGTTCGTGTCGGCCTCCACCCACATGCCACCGACGGGTACGAACTGGCCCCGTCGCACGCAGTCGCGAATCCGCTCGAACAGCTCGGGGTAGAACTCCTTGATCCAGGCGTACTGCTGCGCCGAGGAGCAGGCGAAGACGAAGTCCGGGTCGGCGTCGGCGAGGGCCACCACGTTGGAGAACGTGCGCGCGCACTTGCGGATGGTCTCCCGGACCGGCCACAGCCACGCGGAGTCGATGTGCGCGTGGCCGACGGCGGTGAGCTGGTGGGCGCTGGCGTACGCCGGCCGGCTGAGCACCTCGACCAGCTCGAGGCGGGCCCCCGCCGCTGTGCCGGCGATGTCGTCGGGGTCCAGCACGTCGAGCATCCGCTGCAGGGCCTGCAGGATCTCCGCCCGCCGGGGCAGGGTCTCGGGCAGCTCGCGCATCAGCCCGTCGAGGGAGCTGATCTCGCCCAGCAGCTGCCAGACCTGCTCGTCCAGCAGGCCGAGGCGGCAGAGCCGCAGCTCGTAGAGCTCCTCGTCTCCCGCCGTCGCGGGGTCGCCGTACGGGGTCGGCTGCTGCAGGTCCAGCCCACCGACGCGGCGGGTCAGCGCGACGTTCGGGTTGGCCGCCGCCTCCACGTACAGGTCGACCGGCGCGGCCGGGTCCAGCGGGACGTGGTTGTTGAGCGGCGAGATCGCCTTGATCGTGGTGCCCTGCGGCGTCCAGGCCAGGCCCTCGGACTGGAACCCGGCCGAGTGGCCGTCGAAGCCGAGGTCGACCACCAGCTCGACGCTGGTGTCGGCGACGGTCTGCCACTCCGCGGGTACCGACCCGGTGACGTGGATCCAGGTCGTGCTCCACGCGCGACCCCAGGGCATCCCCTCCTGCACCGGCACGTACTCCTGCGCCAGCGCCTCCCCGACCGGGACGGGCTCGCCCGGCGCCTGCCACCAGGACAGGTCCAGCGGCGCGGTGGCCCGGTAGAGCGCCGGTTCGACGTACTCGGCGACGAACCGGGTCAGGCGGTTCTCGAGCAGGGTCTTCTGGTCGTGCATGCGCGGTTGCTCCTGGTGGTTGCGGAAGAACGGTCCGCCGGATCGGACGGGGGAAGTGAGGAGGGCGTCAGCCCTTGACGCCGCCGCCGAAGGCGAAGGCCCCGCCCAGGCGCCGGCTGAGCACCAGGTAGAGCAGGACCGACGGCAGCGAGTAGAGCAGGGCGTAGGCGGCCAGCTGGCCGTAGATGATCTGCCCGTACTGGCCGAAGAAGGTGTAGATGGTGACCGACATCGGCTGCTTCTCAGGACTGAGCAGCAAGATGAAGGGGACGAAGAAGTTCCCCCACAGCCCGATGAAGGTGTAGATCGCCACCACGGAGAGGCCGGGGGCCATCAGCGGCATGATGATCCGGCGCAGGCTCTGCAGCGGGGTGGCCCCGTCGGTCCAGGCCGCCTCCTCCAGCTCGATCGGCACGCCGTCCATGAAGTTCTTGGTCAACCAGATCGAGATGGGTAGGGCGGTAGTCGCCATGAAGACCATCGTGGCAACCATCGAGTCGTCCAGCGCCAGCTGCACGAACAGCCCGTACACCGGGACCATGATCGCGGTGATCGGCAGCCCGGTGGCGAACAGGATCGTCAGCATGAAGGGGCGCTTCAGCCGCGAGCGGTATCGCGACAGCGGGTACGCCGCCAGGGTGGAGCAGACCATGGTGACCACCGTGCCCCCGATGCAGAGCAGCGCTCCGTTGAGCAGCGGCCGGTAGGTGGTCTCTTCGTTCATCACCGCCCGGAAGTTGCCCAGGCTGAACGGTTTCGGCCACACGATGCTGACGCCCTGGGAGGGGTCGCCGTTGAACGCGGCCAGCACCACCCACAGCAGCGGCACGATGAACGCCGCGGCGATGATCAACAGGCCGATGCTGCCGATCATCCGGCCCGAGAGCCGCTTGCGTCGGTGCGCGGGCGGGCTGGTGAGCGTGGTCTCGGAGGCCTGCTCGGCGAGGGCGGCGGTCACGATGTCTCCGACCGGTTGAGAGTGCGCAGGTAGATGAGGGAGAAGATCCCGCCGATCAGCAGCAGCAGCAGCGCGATCGCGGTGCCGTAGCCGAGGTCGGAGGCGATGAAGGCCTGGTTGTAGGCGAACAGCGGCAGCGTCATGCTCTTGTCGCTGGGCCCACCCTTGGTCATGGTGTAGATCAACCCGAAGACCGACAGCGTCTGCAGCGTGATCAACATCAGGTTGGTCCCGATGCTGCGGCGCACCATCGGAATGGTGATCGCGGTCAGCATCCGGAAGGGACCGGCGCCGTCGACCAGGGCCGCCTCCTCGATGTCGCGCGGCACCTCGGACAGGGCGGCGGAGTAGACCAGCATCGAGAACGCCGTACCCCGCCAGATGTTGGCGATCGAGACGGCCAGGATCGGTGTGCTGTAGAGCCATTCCTGGGTGGGCAGGTGGAAGAAGCCCATGATCGAGTTCCACGACCCGCCGTCGCCGAGGACCGCCTGCCACAGATAGGCCACCACCACCTCGGGCAGCACCCACGCCCCGATCACCACCGCGGAGCAGAAGGCTCGGACGATCATGAAGCTCGAGCGGTTGAGCAGGGCCAAGATCATCCCGAGGATGTTCTGGCCGACGATGGCGGAGATGAAGGTGAAGACCAGCGTCAGCCCCACCGACGAGCGGAAGGCGGGGTCGCCGAGCGCCCGGGTGAAGTTGGCGATGCCGA
The DNA here is from genome assembly GCA_963727215.1 of uncultured Actinomycetota bacterium. Lineage (GTDB taxonomy): Bacteria > Actinomycetota > Actinomycetes > Propionibacteriales > Propionibacteriaceae > Microlunatus. The sequence goes on along the minus strand of CAVSFR010000010.1, from coordinate 195,916 downwards.
CGAAGTTCGTACCCGTACGGCCCGTCAGGGCCATGTCGGTGAACGCGGCGTAGACGCAGTAGGCGATCGGGCCGGCGAGGAAGACCACCAGCAGGATGACCGCAGGACCCAGCGGCAGCCCCCGCACAGCGGTGCGGCTCGGGTGCCTCGGGCGAGGCGGTGCTGTCGGCAGCCGCGCAGGCGCCGACACGGTCACTTCGTCATGACCTTGTCGGCGCCGACGATCTTGGTCACGCCGTCGGTGTAGAACTGGGCGGCCGCGGCAGGATCGGCGCTGCCGGTGATGACCTTCTCGCCCGCCTGCTGGATGAGCAGGCTGATCTTGGCGTACTCGGCGTAGGCCGGGCGGTAGATCGTGCTCTCGACCAGGTCGGAGAAGAAGGCGTTGGTCGGGTTGGCCTTGGTGTAGGTCGGGTCCTTGGCCACGTCGGTGCGGACGGGGATCTGCACGTTCTTGATCGCCCAGTCCAGCTCGCCCTGCTTGGCCGTCAGGAGCTTGATCAGCTCCCAGGCGGTGGCCGGGTTCTGCGCGTTCTTCGGGATCGCCCAGGTCCAGCCGCCCGAGAGGGTGACCTTGCCACTGCCCTGGCCGTTCTGGGTCGGCATGGCGACGTTGCCCAGCACCTTGTTCCACTCGGGCCAGGGTGCCGCGCCGGTCGAGGCCCAGTTGCCGGACAGCCAGCTGCCGTCGACGGCGATGGCCAGGCCGCCCTTGGGCAGCAGCTCCTGGCCCACGGTGTTGGCCCAGGTCGGGTTCAGCGCCTGCTGAGGGGTCGGCGCCAGCCCCGAGGAGTAGATCGTCTGCAGGAACGTCAGCGCGTCGACGAAGTTCTGTGACCCCACCACCCACTTCTGGCTGGCCTTGTCGAAGAGCGTGCCGCCGTCGGTGCCGTAGAGCAGCATCTCGAAGCCCTGCATGGTGGCACCCTCACCGGTACCGGTGCCGGCGTAGACGTTCAGCGGGATCACGTCCGGCACCTTGTCCTTCACGGCCTGGGCGGCGTCGAGGATGTCTTGCCACGACTTCGGCGCCCAGTCCTCCGCCAGCCCGGCCTTGGTGAGGATGGTCTTGTTGAACCAGATGGCGCGGACGTCGGTGCCGTCGGGGATGCCGTAGGTCTTGCCGTCGAGGCCTTGGGCCGCCGTCTTCGCGGTGTCCTTGAACTGGCTCCAGTCCGCCCAGCTGCTGATCTGGTCGTCGAGGGGGCTCAGGTAGCCGGCCGCGATGTCGGAGTTGATCAGGAACGTGTCCTCATACGCCAGGTCCGGCGCGGTGCGCGGAGAGCGCATCGCCAGCTGGAGCTTGGTGTAGTAGTCGTTCTCCGAGGCGGTGATCGGCTGCAGCTTGACCGTGGCCCCCGGGTGGGCCGCGCTGAACTGCTTGGCGATGTCGCCGAGGAAGTTGGCCTGGATCTTGGAGTTGCCGAACTGCTGGTAGGTCACCTTGACCTCACCCGTGATGGCGGCAGCCGAGCCGCTCGCGGAGGCTCCGGGGGCCGGGCTACCGCTCTGGCCACAGGCCGCCAGGCCCGCCGTGGCGCCCAGACCGGCGGTGGCCCACAGGAACTCTCTCCTACGCATGACTCTCCCTTGAATGATGGTGGCGGCCGAGGACGTGCCGAGGCCGGAGGCCCCTGGACCGGGTGGGCCAAAGGAATGCGGCGGAGCTGGCTGTCCGGGGGCCGCAGGGCATGCCGGACGGGACTGAAGACCAACGGGCGACATCGCCCATGTTCACTCCCTGAAGAAGTCACTCCTGCCCGGCGCAACCGCTTGCGCAATGGCTTCCGGCCGAACGTAACAGGCCGATAGACTCCCCGCAAGCGTTTGCGGGGGCCGACACGGAGAGGTGATCGCATGGCCACGATGGCCGACGTCGCTGCCCTCGCGGGCGTCTCCACGTCGACCGTCTCCCACGTGCTCAACCGCACTCGGGCCGTCGACCCGCGCACCCGGGCGAGGGTCGAGAACGCCATCCACGCCACCGGCTACCGCCCCAACCACGTCGCTCGCTCGCTGGCCACCTCGAGCAGCCGCACCATCGGTCTGGCCATGTCGATGCTGGGCCGCGACAACTACTTCGCCGAGTTCGCCCACGCGGTCGAGACCAGCGCCCGGCAGGCCGGCTACACCCTCACCTACGCCGACACCCACGACCAGGGCGACACCGAGCAGCTGGTGCTCACGCAGTTCCTCTCGCAGCGCATCGAGGGCATGATCTGGGCGTCGAGCGGGTCCCCGGCGGACGCCGTCGGACCCGCGGTCGCCACCGTCCTGGTGGACCGGCTGCGCGACGAGCCGCACGACCAGATCGGACCCGAGAACGTCGATGCGACTGCTGCCCTGACCCGACACCTGGCCGAGCACGGCCACCGCCGGATCGCACTGGTCGCCGGCTTCCGCGGCTGGAGCACCACCGAGGAACGGATTGCCGGCTACCAACGGGTCGTGGCCGAACGGGGGTTGGACGCTGATCCGGGCCTGGTGGTGCACGGCGACTCCCAGGCCGAGCCCGCGCGGCTGGCCACGCACGCCCTGCTCACCACGGACCACTCACCGACCGCCCTGGTCAGCGGCAACAACGCCATGACGTTCGGGGTGCTCCGGGCGCTGCGCGAGCTCGGCCTCTCCGCACCCCACGACGTGGCCCTGGTCTGCTACGACGACTTCGACTGGGCCGATCTGGTGACACCCGGGCCCACCGCCATGCGGCAGCAGATCGACCTGATGGGCCGGCGCAGCGTCGAGCTGCTGCTGGCCCGGATCAAGGACCCGGACCTGCCGTACGTCACCGAGCGGATCGAGCCGGTCTTCCGCGTCCGCGAGACCTGCGGCTGCCCGCCGGCACAGCTGGCGCACCACGGCCAGATCCCGATGGGTCGCCCGGTCCGGGTTCCCGCGCCCTGAGACCCCTGTTCCCTGAGCCTGTCGGAGGGGGCGCTCAGCCGCGCAGCCGGACGCGGATCCCGTCGGAGCCCGGGACGAACTCGACCTCGGAGAGGTCCCCCACCACGGCGTCGGCGTCGAGGTCGGCTCGAGCGGTGGTGGTGACGACCGCCAGAGTGGCGCAGCCGGCAGCCCGGGCCGACTCCAGGCCCTTGGGGGCGTCCTCGACGACCAGGCAGCGGCGGGGGTCCACGCCGAGGCGGCGCGCGGCCTCCAGGAACGGGTCGGGGGCGGGCTTGCCCCGAACCACGTCATCGACGGTGACCAGGACCGACGGCGGCACCAGCTGGGCCGCGGCGATCCGGGCCTGAGCCAGCGGCCGGTTGCACGAGGTCGCGATGGCGCTCTTCGCCTCACTCAGGCTGGCCAGGGCCTCAGCAGCGCCGGGCAGCACGACGATGTCGTGCACGTCCGCGAGCTCGAGCTCGTCGATCCGTCGGATCGCCTCCGCCTGCCGGTCCGGGGGCAGCAGCGCGCGCACCACCTGCGCCGAGGGCATGCCATGGTGGCGCCCCACCTGGCCCGGGTCCAGCCCGAACTCACCCATCCAGGTGCTCCACGCCCGGACCACGGCCGGGGTCGAGTCGATCAGCGTCCCGTCCATGTCGAAGAGGACGCCTTCGAAGACCTCGTCCGCCAACCCGTCCAGACCCACCGCGTTCTCCTCCTGTGCTCTGCCGACGGCCCATTCTCGCCGAGTCGCCGGCCCTGGCCGAACCAGTCCGCAATTTCCGCTTGTTGAGTGAGTACTCACTCACTACAGTGGCCTGGTGCCACGAGCCACTCCGCTGCCCCCGGACGAGCGCCGCGCCGCCCTGATCGCGGCGACCGAGCCGCTGCTGGCGCGCCACGGCCGCGACGTCTCGACCCGACAGATCGCCGAGGCCGCCGGCGTCGCCGAGGGCACCATCTTCCGGGTGTTCGCCAGCAAGGACGCGCTGGTCGAGGCCTGCCTGGAGGAGTCCTTCGACGTCCGCCCCACCTGCGACCAGCTGAGAGCCATCGAGCCGTGGCTGGACGTCGAGTCGGCGGTCCTGGCCGCGGTCACGATCGTCCAGGAGCGGCTCCGACGGGTGATCGCCCTCTTCCACGCCCGCCGGATGCCCCCACCCTCAGCCGAGCGGTTCAGCGACTTCCGGGCGCGACAGGCTGCGCAGACCGAGCAGCTCACCCACGCGCTGGAGGCGGTGCTGACGCCTCACTCCGCCGAGCTGCGGCACTCCCCGCACGACGCGGCGGCCGCCCTCCGGACCATCACCTTCGCCCTCAGTCACCCGATGCTCAGCGAGGGGGACGTCAGCACCCCCGAGCAGATCACCGACCTCGTGCTGCACGGACTCGCCCGCACCGAACGATCGCCCCTCGAGGAGCCGCTGTGCTGATCTCCCTCCTGCGCCGCTTCCTGGCGCCGTACCGCCGGCTGCTGGCCAGGGTGCTCGTGCTGCAGCTGGTGGGCACGATGGCGGCGCTGTACCTGCCGAGCCTGAACGCCTCGATCATCGACCGCGGCGTGGCCCGGGGTGACACCGACTTCATCTGGCGTACGGGCGGGGTGATGCTCGCAGTCAGCCTGGTCCAGATCGTCTGCGCCGTCGCCGCCACCTACCTCGGGGCGCGGACGGCGATGAGCTTCGGCCGGGACGTCCGCGGCGCGGTCTTCGACCGGGTGCTGGCCTTCTCCTCCCGCGAGCTCAACTCCTTCGGCGCACCGTCGCTGATCACCCGCAACACCAATGACGTGCAGCAGGTGCAGATGCTCGTCCTGCTGTCGGCCACCATGTTCGTCGCGGCCCCGATCACCATGGTCGGTGGCGTCGTGATGGCGCTGCGGCAAGACGTCGGCCTGTCCTGGCTGGTCGGGGTGGCGGTCCCGCTGCTCGTGGGCTCGATCTATCTGGTGATCCGGAAGATGGGGCCGCTGTTCCGGGTCATGCAGACCCGCATCGACACTCTCAACCGTGTCCTGCGCGAGCAGATCACCGGGATCCGGGTGGTCCGGGCGTTCGTTCGTGAGCCGTACGAGAGCGCGCGATTCGCCGCGGCCAACGGTGAGCTGACCGCCACGGCCACCTCCGTCGGCCGGCTGACTGCCACGATCTTCCCGATCGTGATGTTCATCCTCAACGTCTCCAGCGTCGCCGTGCTGTGGTTCGGCGCGCAGCGGATCGAGTCCGGCCAGATGCAGATCGGCTCGCTGACCGCGTTCCTCAGCTACCTGATCCAGATCCTGATGTCGGTGATGATGGCCACCTTCCTCCTGATGATCGCGCCCCGGGCGATGGTCTGCGCCGAGCGGATCGGTGAGGTGCTGGGCACCGACTCCTCCGTGGTGCTGCCCGCGCGCCCGGTCACCGAGCTGACCCGACGCGCCACCGTGGAGCTCCGCGGCGCCGAGTTCACCTACCCCGGCGCGGACGCCCCCGTGCTGCGCAGTATCGACCTGCTGGCCCGGCCCGGGGAGACCACCGCGATCATCGGCTCGACCGGTGCCGGCAAGTCGACCCTGGTCTCGCTCATCCCCCGGCTGATCGACGTCACGGCCGGGTCCGTGGCCGTCGACGGCGCCGAGGTGCGCGAGCTCGACCCCGACCTGCTGTGGAGCCGGATCGGGCTGGTCCCGCAGAAGCCGTTCCTCTTCTCGGGCACCGTGGCCAGCAACCTGCGCTACGGCAAGCCCGACGCCTCCGACGACGAGCTGTGGCACGCGCTGCGGGTCGCCCAGGCCGAGGACTTCGTCCGCGCGATGCCCGGCCAGCTCGACGCCGAGATCAGCCAGGGCGGCAACAACGTCTCGGGCGGCCAGCGGCAGCGGCTCTCGATCGCCCGCGCCCTCGTCAAGCGGCCCGAGATCTACGTCTTCGACGACTCCTTCTCGGCGCTGGACGTGACCACCGACGCGCGGCTGCGCGCGGCGCTACGACGGGAGACCGCGTCCGCCTGCGTGATCATCGTCGGACAGCGCGTCGCCACCATCGCCGACGCCGACCAGATCGTCGTCCTCGAGCACGGCGAGATCGTGGGCACGGGCACCCACACCGAGCTGCTGGCCGACTGCCCCACCTACGCCGAGATCGTCTACTCCCAGCTGAGCGCCGCGGAGGCCGCCGCATGAGCACGTCCACACCGCCGGTCAAGGCGCCCGAGCGTCCCCAGTACGCGCCGGCGCGCCGTAGCGGCGGACCGTTCGGCGGACCCGCGCCGGTGGAGAAGTCCGCCAACTTCTGGCCTTCGCTACGACGGCTGCTGGGTCACCTCGCGCCGGAGCGGATGATCCTGATCGCCGTCATCGCCCTGGCCGTGGTGGGCATCGTGATGAGCGTCTACGGGCCCCGGATCCTCGGCTTCGCCACCGACGTGATCTTCACCGGGCTGGTCGGCCTCAACCTGCCCGCCGGAGCCACCAAGGAGCAGGTGGTCACGGCGTTGCGCGCCGAGGGCAACAGCACCTACGCCGACCTCGTATCGCGCCTCGACGTGGTCCCGGGGCAGGGCATCGACTTCGGCCTGCTGAGCCGCTGGCTGCTGCTGGCCCTCGGGCTCTACCTGCTGTCCTCGATGTTCTTGTGGGTGCAGGGCTACCTGCTCAATGGGGCGGTCCAGCGCTCGATCCGCACCCTGCGGGACGAGGTCGAGACCAAGATCAACAGGCTTCCGCTCAGCTACTTCGACCGCCAGACCCGCGGTGAGCTGCTCAGCCGCGTGACCAACGACATCGACAACGTTGCCCAGTCGCTGCAGCAGACCCTCAGCCAGCTGCTGACCTCGCTGCTGACGGTGATCGGGGTCGCGGTGATGATGTTCGTCGTCTCGCCGATGCTCGCCCTGATCGCCCTGATCACCATCCCGGTCTCGGTGCTGATCACGTCGCTGATCGGCAAGCGCTCGCAGAAGCTGTTCGTCGCCCAGTGGAAGTCGACCGGTGAGCTCAACTCCCACATCGAGGAGGCCTTCACCGGCCACGCGCTGGTGAAGGTCTTCGGCCGCCAGTCCGAGGTGTCGGCGGTCTTCGCCGAGCGCAACGAACGGCTGTTCGGCGCCAGCTTCGGGGCTCAGTTCGTCTCCGGCATCATCATGCCGGCGATGATGTTCATCGGGAACCTGAACTACGTGGTGATCGCGGTGGTCGGTGGCCTGCGGGTGGCCAGCGGCACGCTGAACCTGGGTGACGTCCAGGCCTTCATCCAGTACAGCCGCCAGTTCACCCAGCCGCTCACCCAGGTCGCCTCGATGGCCAACCTGCTGCAGTCGGGCATCGCCTCGGCCGAGCGGGTCTTCGAGGTCCTGGACGCCGAGGAGCAGTCCGCCGAACCGGCTCCCCGCCCCGGCAGCGGCGTCGCCACGCAGGGCCGGGTCGAGTTCGAGCACATCGCCTTCTCCTACGAGGAGGACCGTCCACTGATCACCGACCTCTCGCTCGTCGCCGAACCCGGGAGCACGGTGGCCATCGTCGGACCGACCGGCGCGGGTAAGACCACCCTGGTCAACCTGATCATGCGGTTCTACGAGCTCGACCGAGGCCGGATCACCCTGGACGGCGTCGACGTGGCCACGCTGCCCCGGGCCGAGCTGCGCTCCAAGATCGGGATGGTGCTGCAGGACACCTGGCTCTTCCACGGCACGATCCGCGACAACATCGCCTACGGCCGCCCGGACGCGACCGAGGCGGAGATCCTCGCCGCCGCCGAGGCCACCTACGTCGACCGCTTCGTGCACGCCCTGCCGGACGGGTACGAGACCGTGATCGACGAGGAGGGCAGCAACGTCAGCGCCGGGGAGAAGCAGCTGATCACCATCGCCCGCGCCTTCCTGGCCAACCCGGCGCTGCTCATCCTGGACGAGGCCACCAGTTCGGTCGACACCCGCACCGAGGTCCTGGTCCAGCAGGCGATGGCCGCCCTGCGGACCGACCGGACCAGCTTTGTGATCGCCCACCGGCTGTCGACCATCCGCGACGCGGACCTGATCCTGGTCATGCAGGACGGCCAGATCGTCGAGCAGGGCAGCCACAACGCTCTGCTCGAGTCCCGCGGGGCCTACTTCGACCTCTACAACTCCCAGTTCGCGGCGCCGACGGACGAGGACCCGGCGGAGTCCCCTCATAATTTGACTCGAGTTGGCGCTCAAGTCTGAGTTCTGAGCGCGAAACGCCCGCGTCGACCAGAACGAGTGGCGCAAAATGAGGGCTTGTCAGCGAACCCCCGCCTGCGCCACCGCCGCTCTCACCGCGGTAACGAACGCCGCAGGCTCCTCCTCGAGCATCCGCCAGGTGAAGCGCAGCACGATCCATCCGTCAAGGACTAGCGCGTTCTGCCGCCAACGGTCGTTCTCGAATACCTCTGGGTCGTCCTCGTGCAGGCGCCCGTCGATTTCGATCACCAGCCGGAGCTTCGGAAAGGCGACGTCGAGGAAGTACAGCAGCCCGTCGATGACGACCGGGTGGTTGGACTTCCAGCCGTCGATCCCTGCCGCCCGCAGCAGCCGGTGGCCGAGCCGTTCGGCCGCCGACCAAGGCTTGTCCCGGGAGTCGAGGAGCAGCTCGCGGCGCAGTCGGTTGCCGCGACGGTTGGGTGTGAGCTCGAAAGCTTCCCAGAGTCCGCGCAAGGTCGCCGTCCGGGTGCGCAGCGCCTGGTCGATGCCGTCTCCGCCGACCACGTCACACAAGTCCAGTGCCGTCAGAGCCGGCGCGCTGAACCTCAGTCCGCCGCGCTCCTGGACCAGTTCAGCCGGGACGACGCCCCGGCAGAAGTCGAAGCCCGAGCGCGGGGAGTGCCGACGTTGGCTGGCGCACTCGACGACCTCGCAGCGGATACCCGGCCAGAAGGACACCCGGGCCGCGGTGGCCCCGACCAAGACGGCGTCCGGGTCGGTCTGGCGCAGGGCCAGCATCCGGACCTGGAGGTCGTCTGCGCTCGCCGCCGCTGCGTACACCCCGGGCAGCACAGCTCGCAGCTGACCCTGGCGCACCCGCCAGCCGATGGCACCGGCGAGCTCCGGGTGCCGACGGCGTACCACCACCCCCTGCTCGGTCAAGATCCTGCTGATGTCGTCCTGCGTAGCCCTCATACCAAGGGAGGGCCCGAGAAACGGCGCCGATGTTAACGAGGACGTCGACGCATCTCATCTGTTGACACCTGGACGAGGCTGGCGGCGTGCGACTACAGCGCCTTCTCGTCGTCGACCCGCCGTCGGGTGTCTTCGGACCGCGAAGGCCGTCCCCAGCCGGGGGGACGACAATGGGGCGCGTCACTCACCTCGGAAGGACCGCCGTGCGCCCACCCGTGCCCCCGTTCACCGCTACGACCGCCGCCCAGAAGGTGCAGGCCGCCGAGGACGCCTGGAACAGCCGGGACCCGCAGCGGGTGGCGGCCGCGTACACCCCGGACACCCGCTGGCGGAACCGCTCGGAGTTCATCACCGGACGTGCCGAGGTCGAGGCGTTCCTCACCCGCAAGTGGGCGACCGAGCAGGACTACGCGCTGCGCAAGGCGCTCTGGGCCTTCACCGACGCCCGGATCGCCGTCCGCTTCCAGTACGAGTGGCGCGACGCCTCGGACCAGTGGTGGCGCAGCCACGGCAACGAGAACTGGGAGTTCGACGCCGACGGCCTGATGAGCCGCCGCGAGGCGAGCATCAATGACGTGGCCATCCTCGAGACCGAGCGGCGGATCTTCGGACCCCGCAGCGAGGCCGACCACGGAGTCGACCTGCCGCTCTGAGGCCTCAGTAGAGGTCGGGCCGCCGGTCGGCGAAGGCGTGGTTGTACGGGCCGATGTCCTTGGCCAGCGCCTCGCTGAGGTCGAGCTCGGCCAGCAGGGTCGTCGCCTCGCCCTGGGCCGGACCGGCCACGGGATAACCGTCGACGTTGCAGATGACGCTGCCGCCGATCCACTCCACGCCCCGCTCGGCGCCGACGCGGTCGGTCACCACGACGAAGATCCGGTTCACGGCGGCATTCGCCTGGGCCTTCACCGTCTCGGGCGCCCGCTCCCCGCGCGGTGGGGAGTTGCTGGGCCAGTTCGACGGCGCCACGACGATCTGCGCGCCGCGCAGGGCCACGTCGCGGACCATCTCGGGGAACTCGAGGTCGTAGCAGATCATGGCGGCGACGACGCCGACGCTGGTCTGCACCACCGGCGCCAGCACGTTGCCGACGGCGAAGACGTTCTTCTCCGTCCCCCAGAGGTGGGTCTTGCGGTAGACCGCGAGCAACCGGCCCCGGTCCAGGACGGCCAGGCTGTTGTAGGGCCGCTCGCCCTCCCCGCGCTCGCAGAAGCCGGCCACCAGGACGATCCCGTGCCGCGCCGAGAGCTCGGCCAGCAGGGTGACCGTCGGTCCGTCCACCGGCTCGGAACGGGCGACCGCCTCGGCGAGGTCGGCGAACACGTAGCCCGAGATGACCAGCTCCGGCAGCACCACCAGCTCAGCGCCGCGGGCGACCGCGTCCTCGACGGCCGCGACCACCCGCCGGCGATTGCCGTCCGGGTCCTCGATGTCGATCCAGAGCTGGCAGGCAGCGACGCTCGTCATGGTCGCCATCCTGCCTGAACGCCGACCTCTCAGTAGAGATCGGTCCGCCGGTCGTCGAAGACGTGGTTGCGGGCGCTGATCCGCTTGTCCAGCGCGGCTTCGAGGTCGACCTCGGCGACCAGGACGGTGGCAGCACCCCACTCCGGTCCCGCCAGCCGGTAGCCGTCGACGTCGCAGATGACGCTGCCGCCGACCCAGCGGACGCCTCGCTCGGGGCCGACCCGGTCTGCGACCAGCACGACCAGGTGGTTGGTGGCCGCGCTGGCCATCGCCGTGCTCACCTCCGGCGGCCGGGTGTTCGGGAGGCCCGCATCCGGCCAGTTGGCCGGCGACGCGATCACCTGCGCTCCGCGGAGCGCCACGCTGCGGACCACCTCCGGGAACGTCAGGTCGTAGCAGATCAGGGGTGCGACCGTCCCGACCCGGGTGGCGACCACGGGCGGCAGCACAACCCCGGGGGTGAAGTGCGCGAGCTCGGTGTTCCACAGATGGGTCTTGCGGTAGACGGCGAGCAGCTCGCCGCCGTCCACCACCACGGCACTGTTGTACGGCAGGTCCAGCCCGGACGTCTCGCAGAAGCCGGCGACCAGCACGATCCCGTGCTGCCGGGAGAGGTCGCGGAACAGCTCGACCGACGGCCCGGACGCTGGTTCGGCCCGCTCCGTCGCCTCGGCTGCGTCGCGGAAGATCCCGCCGCAGAGCGTCAGCTCGGGCAGCACCACCAGCTGGGCGCCACGAGCGGCCGCCTCGGCCACCGCCGCCACGACCGCGGTACGGGTGCGGTCGGGGTCGTCGATGTCGACCGGGACCTGGCAGGCGGCGACCACGGCCAAGGCTCAGTCGTCCTCAGTGGCCGTGACCATCACCGCGACCGGGGCGAGGTAGCCGTTCGGGTCGATCATCCAGCCCGCGTCGAACGCGGCCTCGACCACCTCGGGTGCCCACTCCAGCCGGACCCGGCCGTCGCCGGCGTTGACCACCAGCAGCTCACCGGTTCCCTCGGTGGCCGAATCTCCGCCCGCTTCGAGCAGCTCGAAGCGTCGCCAGCTGCCCGGCGGCACCGACAGCATGTCCTGGGGTTCGAGGACGACGGTCTCCTCCTCGGCCCCGGAGTTCAGCGTGACCTGCCAACGGCCGGACTTCACCAGCAGCGTCTGGGTGGCGTCGTGCCGGTGCCGCAGCAGCCCCTCACCCGGCACCGCGCGCAGCCACGCCAAGTTGAAGCTGTGCGGCTCGTGCAGCCGCGGCACCTGCCGCCGGTCCTCGCTCATCCCGTAGCCGATGACCAGCGCCAGCTCGCCGGCGCCGCCGGGCAGTGCGTGGCTGAGCGTCGCGTGGGCGCTGTAGCGGCGGTCGCCGGCCTGGGTGACGCGCCCACGCATCTCCTGGACGCTGTACGTGGTCAGCTCGTCGATGTAGGCCTGCTTCATCGGCTTGATCAGCGGCACGTCGGTGGGCAGCTCGTCCCCGGCGACGGTGTCGATCAGCCGGTTGTCGGCCGTCAGGTGCAGACCGTAGGACTCGGCCTCCTTGAGCACCGACGGCCCCCAGATGATCCCGCCGGTCACGTCCTGGCCGAGCACGGTGAGCAGGAGTCCCTCGTCTGGGCCCTCGTTGGTGAAGCCGCGGAAGATCCACGCCGGGACGGAGATGATGTCGCCGTCGGAGCTGACGTACTCGCCCTGCCTGCCATCGACGCCCCAGCGGACCCGGAACGTGCCGCCGAAGTTGATGAACACCTCGGCGGTGAAGTGCAGGTGCAGGTTGTTGTTGACGCCGTTCGGCATCCCGGCGGCGCCGACGTTGTAGCCGTGCGGCTCGCTGAGGTTGATGAACTGCTTGGCGTTCTGGGAGACGCCCGGGCCGATGAAGGCGTAGTTGGACTTGCGGTTCGAGCCGGGCGTCCGACAGTCGATGAAGGCGGCGTTCTCGGCCACCCAGTCCGAGCGCCGGATGGTCCGTCGGGTCACCTCGGTGGAGGGGACGACCACGTCGGTCATGGGTTTCCTTTCGGGCACGTCAGGGAGGGGACGTCAGTAGATGTTGGTGCTGTCGTAGGGGGTGTCGCCGCGCTGCACGGCGATCTGGGTGCGGACGGCGATCTCGTCGTAGAGCCGGACCTCGCGGACGATGCGGCCGCCCTGGACGAGGAACTGCGAGGAGCCGAGGATCTCCACCGGCGTCCCCGTCAGCGGTCCGAAGTCCGCGACACCGTTGTAGAGGCCGTGGAAGACCCACGTGACGGCGACGCGCAGGCCGCCGTAGCGCGGGTCGTCGTTGGTGACCACGTCGCGGACCTCGAACCGTCCCGTGGGGAAGGGTCGGAGCATCCGCAGCAGGGCGCGGCGATAGTTCTCGGGTCGGATGGCGGTGTGGTAGCCGACCGTGTGCAGAGTGAGGTCGCGGACGAAGTAGTCCTCGACGGCGTTCAGGTCCCGGCCGTTCCAGACCCGCTCGATCATCTCGAGCACCTGAGCGACCTCCAGGCGGAAGCTGTCGGGGCGAGGACCGGAGTCACCCGCGGCCAGGACATCGGCCGGGGGCGCCTCGGCCATGCTGCCCGAGAAGCCGAGATAGCCCTTCTCGCGAGCGACCTCGTCGGGGTCCTGGCCCAGCTGCAAAGCGATCGCGAGGGAGTCACGGACGACCCACTCCTCCACCATCCGACCGCGGCGGTAGAGGCAGTTGGCGATGGTGCGGTGGATGAACCCGCATGCCGGGTCGACCGACAGCACCAGGTGGGAGCTCAGGAACGCGTCGTCACCGCGGGCCTCCCAGATCACGTCCTCGGCCTGGCCCACGCGGTCCGGCGTGGCCGCGATCCGCATCAGGGTCCCAGCGACCACCTCATCGACCCCGACGGAGGTTCCGTAGGCGCCATGCACGATCGAGTCCGGCTCGTAGTTCTCGTAGATGTGGCCGATCGAACGGTTCACCCAGATGAGGTCGGTCACCTCACGGATGAAGTCGTCCGGGTCGGTGTAGGGCTGGTAGGCGACCGGGTCCAACGGCATGGGGCCTCCTGGTCAAGGTATTGGACGTGCAGCAGCAGTGTATGCGTATGCATCAACCGACCTCAACCCCGCGTTCCGGCCCCAACCAGCGAAGAGGATCAGCGGGCGGGCGCCAGGGTGGCCCGCTCGACCAGCCGGCTGGGGAACTGCTCGTGCCGGAAGCGGGTCCCGGGCTGCTCGATCCGCTCGACCAGCAGGCTCGCCGCCCGCCGGGCCATCGCGTCCAGGTCGAAGGAGACCGTGGTCAGCTGCAGCAGCGGCCAGCGGGCGGCCGGGAGGTCGTCGAAGCCCACGACCGACACGTCGGCGGGGACGCTGAGCTCCAGCTCACGGGCGGCGTTGAGCGCGCCGTAGGCCACCACGTCGTTGCCGCAGACGATGACGCTGGGCGGGCCGTCGCGCTGCAGCAGCTGGCGGGCGCCCGCGTACCCGGTGTCGAAGTCGAACGGTCCGCGGTAGCTGTTGGCGCCGCTGATGGTGACCCCACCGGCAGCGAGGGCCTCGCGCAGCGCCCGCTCGCGCTGCTCGCCCGTGCTGGTGTTGCGAGGGCCGAAGATGGCCCCGACCCGCCGGTGGCCGAGGGTCAGGATGCGGGCGGCGAGCTGGTTGATCCCCAGCGCCGGATCGACCTCGGCCGAGTCCGCCTCCACCGAGTCCGCGGTCCGGTTGAAGTAGACGAAGGGGACGCCCCGGTCGCGCAGCCGGACGGGCAGCACGGAGTCGACCGTGGTGGTCGCCAGCAGCACCCCGTCCAGGCCGTTGGCCAGCAGCCGCTCGGCCACCCGGCCGGTGTCGGAGGACTCGGTCTGCAGGACCAGCTGGTAGTCCAGGGCCTCGAGCTCGCGGTGCATCGGGGCGATGACGTGGGGGTAGAACTGGTTCTCCAGATCGGTCAGCAGCAGCCCGATCCGCCGGGTACGGCCGCTGGAGAGAGCCCGTCCGGTCTCGCTGGGGACGTAGCCCAGGGCGGCGGCGGCCTCCCGGACCCGACGCTTGGTGTCCTCGGAGACCTTCGGGTTGTCCCGGAGCGCCCGCGAGACGGTGGGCTGGCTGACCCCGGCCAGGCGCGCGACGTCGTGGCTGGTGACCACCATGCAGGTCATTCCTTCCGGCGAAGTGGAGGCAGCATAGCGGCCGGCGGGCCGCTCGACCTTGACCGCACGACCGGCTTCCGGCTTTACTGCTGGCATACGTATGTAGGCGCTGCTCCGGCGGCGCCACCCAACCGAGGAGCTCGCGTGCCCACCCACCTGAAGACCGGCCGGAGCAAGTCGTTCGCCGACACCAGCCAGGACGACGTCCGCGAGCGGGTGCAGGGCATCATCGCCGACATCCGCACGCGGGGCGACGCAGCCGTCCGCGAGTACGCCGAGACCTTCGACCGCTGGACCGAGCCGGACTTCCGGCTGTCGCCCGAGCGCGTCCAGGAGATCATCGCCACCCTGCCGCAGCAGGTGATCGACGACATCGTCTTCGTCCAGTCCCAGGTCCGGCACTTCGCCGAGGTGCAGCGCGCCTCGATGACCGACGTCGAGGTCGAGACGCTGCCCGGCGTCTTCCTCGGCCACCGGCACGTCCCGGTGCAGGCCGCCGGCGCGTACATCCCGGGCGGCAAGTACCCGCTGACCGCCTCCGCGCACATGACCATCGTCACCGCCAAGGTGGCCGGGGTCCCCCGCGTCGTCGCCTGCACGCCGCCGATCCGCGGCGAGATCCCCGCGGCCACCGTCGCGGCCATGCACCTGGCCGGCGCCGACGAGATCTGGATCCTCGGTGGCGTGCAGGCAGTGGCGGCGATGGCCGTCGGCACCGAGACGATGGGCCGCGTCGACCTGATCGCCGGGCCCGGGAACGCCTACGTCGCCGAGGCCAAGCGCCAGCTCTTCGGGGAGGTCGGCATCGACCTGTTCGCCGGGCCGACCGAGATCCTCGTGGTCGCCGACGACGAGGCCGACCCGTTCCTGGTGGCCGTCGACCTGCTCTCCCAGGCCGAGCACGGACCCGAGTCGCCGGCGGTGCTGGTCACCTCCAGCGAGCGGGTGGCCCGCGAGGCGATGGCCCACGTCGAGCGGATCCTGCCCGGCATGCCCACCGCCGACTACGCAGGTCCGGCCTGGCGCGACTACGGCCAGGTCATCCTCACCAGCGACCTCGACGAGGCCTATGCGGTCGCGGACTCCTTCGCCTCCGAGCACGTGCAGATCTTCACCGCCGAGCCGCGCCAGGCGCTGGAGAAGATGGTCCACTACGGCGCCCTGTTCCTCGGCGAGAACACCTGCGTCTCCTACGGCGACAAGGTGATCGGCACCAACCACGTGCTGCCCACCCTCGGCGCCGCCCGGTACACCGGTGGTCTCTGGGTGGGGAAGTACCTGCGCACGGCCACGTACCAGGAGATCCGCGACACCGGTTCCAGCGGCGAGCTGGGCCGGGTCTGCGGTCGCGCCTCCCGCGTCGAGCTCTTCGAGGGGCATGCCCGCTCGGGTGACGCCCGCGCGGCCCGGCACCTGGGCGACCAGTTCGACTGGATCGACGCCGCCCTCGCGCCCGAGCCCGCCGGCCAGGCGTGACCGACCTGCTGGGCCGGACGGCTCTGGTCACCGGCGGGGGTAACGGCCTGGGCGCGGCCATCGCGCGCGCCCTGCACGAACGGGGCGCCACTATCGTGGTAGCCGGCCGTCGGACCGAACCGCTGCAGCAGGTCTGCGCCGAGCTCGGCGAGCGGGCGAGCTGGCAGGCCTGCGACCTGACCGACCCGGCGTCGGTCGCGGCGCTGGCCGAGGCCCTCGCCGCCGTCGAGGTCGACATCCTGGTCAACAACGCGGGCGTGGCCGGACCGGTCGCGCCGCTCACCGAGATCAGCGTCGAGGAGTGGGACGAGGTCTTCGACGTCAACGTCCGCGGCGTCTTCCTGGCCTGCCGGGCCTTCCTGCCGCCGATGGTGGCGCGCGGTCGCGGCGACGTCATCAACGTCGCCTCGGTGTCGGGCAAGCGACCGCTGGTCCGGCGGACCCCTTACGTGGCGTCGAAGATGGCCGTGATCGGCCTGACCTCGACGCTGGCGTTCGAGGTCGGCCCGGCCGGGGTCACCGTCAACACCCTCTCTCCCGGTCCCGTCGCCGGGCCACGGATGGAACGGAACTTCCGGCTCGAGGCCGAGCGCACCGGCGGCACCGAGGCCGCCGCTGAGGAGGCGTTCGTCTCGCGCGCTGCGCTGGGCCGGATGGTGACCGAGGAGGAGGTCGGCGCGGCGGTGGTGGCGATGCTGGCCATGCCGGGGCTGTGCGGTGCCGACATCGACCTGTCGGCTGGCATGGTGGCGTGATGAATGTTCCCCTGCCCCGTACGCCCCTCAAGGCCCGGCTGACCAACGGCGATCGGCTGCTCGGCGCGCTGATCCGGCTGGGCAGCGAGGAGCTCGTCGAGATGGTCGCGGTCAGCGGCTTCGACTTCGTGCTGCTCGACACCGAGCACGGCCCGGCCGACGTCGGCGAGCTCCGTCGGCACCTGGTGCTGGCCGAGACGCACGGCGTCCCCGTGCTGGTCCGGGTCGGCGGGAACGAGCCGGCCCTGGTGCTACGGGTCCTGGACGCGGGCGCTGAGGGGGTCGTCGCCCCGCACCTCGACACCGCCGAACAGGCGGCTGCCCTCGTGGCCTCGGCCCACTACCCACCTGCCGGCCTCCGCGGCTTCGCGACGTACGGCCGGTCCGGACGCTTCGGCCTGGTCAGCGCCGACGAGCACGCCCGCGCCGCCGCCGAGCAGACGTTGGTCTTCGGGATGATCGAGTCACCGGCCGGTGTCGCCGCGGCCGACGCCATCGCCCGGACTCCCGGCCTGGACGGGATCATGGTCGGTACCGCCGACCTCCGCGCCTCGAGCACGGCCACCGACCCCGACCCGGTGGAGGCCCTGGCCAGCGTGCACCGGACGCTGGCCTCGACCGGCAGCCACCGGATGGACATCGTGAACAGCCGCGGCCAGGCCGAGGCCTCGTTCGCGGGCGGCGCCCAGCTGGTGGTCTACAACCTGACCGCCACCGTGATGGCCCACCTGGGCGAGCTGCGCGGTGTCCAAACCGGCGGTGGCGAGGGCGCCCTCAGCGCCTGACCCGGCGCCGGTAGGCGACCATGGCGAAGACGTAGCCCAGGACGAGGATCCCGACGCACCAGGCCAGCGCGACCCAGATCTCAGCCCCGACCGGCTGCCGCTCCAGCAGGGCGCGGATCGTGTTCACGATCGAGGTGACCGGCTGGTGCTGCGCGAACCACCGAACCGGGCCCGGCATCGTGGCGGTGGGGACGAACGCCGAGCTCACGAAGGGCAGGAAGACGATCGGGTAGGAGAAGGCCGTCGCCCCGTCGGTCGAGGAGGCGGAGAGTCCGGCGACCACCGCCACCCACGTCAGCGCCAGAGTGAACAGCAGCAGGATGCCGGCGATACCGAGCCAGGCCAGGACCCCCGCCGACGAGCGGAAGCCGACCACCAGCCCAACGCCGATGATGACGGCCACCGAGATCGCGTTCGACACCAACGATGTCAGGACGTGGCCCCAGAGCACGGAGGAACGGGCGATCGGCATCGAGTGGAACCGCTCGAAGATGCCACTCTGCAGGTCGTTGTAGAGCCGGTAGGCGGTGTAGGAGATGGCGCTGGCGATGGCGATCAGCAGGATGCCCGGCATCAGGTAGTTGACGTAGTTGTCCGAACCGGACTGGATAGCCCCGCCGAAGACGAACACGAACAGCAGCAGGAACGCGATCGGCATGATCGTGACCGTGATGATGGTGTCCATGCTGCGGGTGACGTGGCGGACGGATCGCCCGAGCATCACCGCGGTGTTGCCGAGAACGTGCGTGCTCATCGCGTCTCCTCCTGGTTCCCGGCCGCCGAGGTGCCCACGATGGCGAGGAAGATCTCTTCCAGGCTGGGTTGACGTTCGACGTAGGTGACCTTCGCCGACGGCAGCAGGAGCCGGAGCTCGGCCAGGGTGTCGGACACGATGATCGTGCCGTCGTGCAGGATCGCGATCCGGTCGGCGAGGTGCTCGGCCTCGTCCAGGTACTGGGTGGTGAGCAGCACCGTCGTGCCGCGGTGAGCGAGGTTCCGGATCACCCGCCACACCTCGGTCCGCGCCTCCGGGTCGAGCCCGGTGGTCGGCTCGTCGAGGAAGATCACCGGCGGGTCGCCGAGCAGGCTCATGGCGATGTCGAGCCGCCGCCGCATCCCGCCCGAGTAGACCGACACCCGACGACCGGCGGCCTCGGTGAGACCGAACTGCTCCGCCAGCTCGTCCGCACGACGCCGGGGCTTCTCAACCCGCCGGAGCCGGGCGATCATCACCAGGTTTTCCCGGCCGGTCAGCATCTCGTCGACCGCGGCGAACTGGCCGGTCAGGCTGATCGACTCCCGGACGCGCGCCGGCTCCGACGCGACGTCGAACCCGTTGACCGACGCCGAACCCTCGTCCGCCGCAAGTAGCGTGGCCAGGATCCGGATGATCGTCGTCTTCCCCGCCCCGTTGGAGCCCAGCAGCGCGTGGATGCTGCCGCGAGCCACCTCGAGGTCGACACCCTTCAGCACCTGCAGCGGGCCGTAGGACTTCCGCAGGGCGTGGACACGGATGCCCGGACCGGGCGGGGCGAGCGCGGTCATCGGTCCACCTGCACGGAGGACAGGTCGGCGCCGAGCGCCCGCAGCAGGGTGGAGGTCGGCCGGTCCATCCGGGCCCCGTCGAAGACCACCTTGCGGATCGGGGCGCTGAACGAGACGTTCCGCAGGGTCGACCCTCGGAACGTGGCGCCGTTGAGCGCCGCCCCGTCGAAGCGGACCCCCGTGAACGCTGAGTCCTCCAGCGCCATCCCTCGCAGGTCGGAGTTCGAGAAGTCGACCCCGGTGAACGTGCACCGCTCGAAGCTGATGCGCCTGACGTCGGTGTTGCGAAACCCGGCGTCGGTCAGAGCCACCTCGACGAAGCGTGCGCCGCCGAGCGAGGAGTCGCTGAAGTCGGTACCCACGACCACGCTGCGGACGAAGCTGGCCCGGGCCAGTGAGACGCCCTTCAGCTTCACCCCGGTCAGGTCCGCACCGTCGAAGACGGCGTCGCTCACATCGCTGCCCGCGAACGTGCTGCCGGTGAGGTCCGCGCCCGTGAAGCTCGAGCCGCGCAACGCGCTGCCGGTGAACCGCTGCTCCCGGACCGACGTGCCCGCGAAGTCGCCTCCCCTCAGGTCGCTGTCATGGACCCGCAGCACGAGCTTGTGCTCCAGGGACCGGGAGAGGTTCGCCACCTCGCGCACCGTCTGCTCGATGTCGCCGATGCCGTCCACGGTCAACGTGAACGCAGTCTCATCGTCCTTGCCCTGGGCCAACAGGTCGCGGAACCGCTCCTGCAGGTCCGCGCGCAGGTCGGCCTTCAGGTCCTGGGCGCTCTTCACGCTCTCGTAGGACGCGAAGAGTCCATCCACGTACGAGTCCAGTCTCTCGGTCATCCCAGTCTCCTGATGGGCCGTGCCGTCATGGGTCGCGCCTCTCACAGCAGGGTGTCGAGCACGCGCTTCGCGTACTCCCAGTTGGCCTTGTTCTGGGCGTAGGTCGCCCGCCCCCGGTCGGTGATGCGGAAGTACTTGCGGCGCCCGCCCTGGGACTCGTCGCCCCAGTACCAGGCGATGTCGCCCTCGGCCTCCAGCCGCCTGACGCTGGAGTACATCGTGGCTTCCTTGAGCTCGTAGCCACCGCCGGAACGGTCGGCGATCAGCTTGACGATCTCGTAGCCGTAGCGGTCGGACTCCGTCAGCAGCCGCAGCACCATCGTGTCGGTGTTGCCGCGCAGCAGGTCGGACGTGATCTTGCTCGTGCTCATCAGCACCTCCGCCGCGAACGCTAGCTCAGGGTACTGTCTCAGTCAAGGTACTTGATGAGACCCGGTATCCCGGGTGGCATCACCGAGGGAAGACCAGCAGATCCTGCTTCCGGTTCAGCTCCGAACCGCCTACGGCCGGGCGGTCCAAGACGTCGGTGACGAGGTTGGCAACGTCGCCGTTGCGCACGGGCTGGCGGCCCGAGTAGCTGGTGCGGGCTGTGCCCGGGTCGCGCCGCTGCGGGTTGAGGGCGTAGAGGTCGGCGCCGCGGGCCACGCCAGGCCCCCAGACCAGGAACGGGACCCGGTAGTTGTCGAGCCGGGTCTCGTCGGAGTGCGACTTCCCGCTGACACCGCCGTGGTCGGCGGTCAGCACGACCAGCAGGTGGTCGCGCAGCGCCGGCCGCGCGGCGATCGTGCGCAGGACTCGGCCGACGCGGGCGTCGGCCTGCTGCACGGCCCGACGGTACTGGGGACTGGTGAAGCCGTCCTCGTGGCCGGCGGCGTCGGGCAGCGAGAGGTGCAGGAAGGTGAAGCTGCGCGGGCTCCGCTGCAGCTCCGCGCGGACGGAGTTGACCAGCCGCAGGTTGTTCGCGTCGATGCGGACCCGGTCGATCTTGGCCTTGCCGTGGTCCCGACCCACCAGGTCGGGAGCGCCGGAGGTGTTCCAGCTGCGGTCGAACGTCCGGAACTTCGTCTTGGCCGCGAACAACGCGGTCCGCCCTCCCCGGTCGTGCACCACATCGAAGACGCTCGGCACGTACCGACCGGCGGCCTTGTGCACCGTGGACCCGCGGTCGGTGTTGTACGTGATGCCGTGCCCGCCGCGCGCAGCCTCGATCCGACGACCGGTCAACATCCCGGTGTGGTTGGGCAGCGTCCGGGTCTGCTCCCGCTCGGTGCGGGCGTTCAGGGTGCCCGCGCCCTCGGCCATCATCCGGTGCAGCGCGGGCGTCTTCTTCGGCCCGAGGTCCCGGATGGCCCGCGTGCTCAGGCCGTCGACCGAGATGGCCAGCACCATGGTGACCGCGTCGTCGACCGACGAGCCGCTGGCGGACGTGCTGGCCCGGCCAGCAGTGGGAGAACCGGCGGCGGTCGCCGTGGCGGGCGGGGTCCGGCTCATCGGTGACAGTGCGTCCCCGGCCGTCGCGGCCGAACAGCTCAGACCGGTCAGCGCAGGTGCAAGCGTGAGCAGGTTCAGCAGGGCGCGAGCGCGGCTCATCAGCCAACCTTAGTCGTCCGACCAGCCCGGATGGCCTCAGTCCCGAGCATTTCTGTGCCACCCACGGAGGTGGCTACCGACCGCGGCGGGTCGTTCGAGCGGGGAGAGGTGAGCGCAGTCCTCGACCACCACGAGCCGGGCACCGGGGACCAGCCGGGCGATCTCCTCGTGCCGCGCCACCGGGCAGAGGCGGTCGTTCCGGGCGGCCAGCACGAGGGTGGGACAGCTGACCCTCCCCAGGCCGGGGCGCTCGTCCAGCCGGGTGGCCTGCAGCCGCAGCTGGGCGTCGTAGCGGGCCTCACCCACCTGCTCGGCCATGGCCAGCACCCTCGGCTCGAGGTCTGGTCGCTGCACCAACAGCGGGAGCAGATGAGCCTGCAGCCCACGGGCCGAGGTCGCGGCGAGAGTGCCGCGCTGCTCGGTCCAGCCGGCGCGCTGCTCGCGCGTCGGCCCGTACGGGTTGGTCGACATCAGGCAGAGCCGGCTGACCCGCTGGGGCGCGCGCCGCACCAGGGCCATGGCCACGATCGCGCCGAGGGACAGCCCGGCCAGGGCGAAGCGTTCGGGCAGCAGCCCCAGCAGCCGGTCCACCTCGGCGTCGAGGTCGGGCTCGGACAGCACCGGGGTCACCGGCTCGGCGTCCAGCTCGAGATCGGCCCACAGGTCGGGCGAGCACCCCATCCCGGGCAGCAGGACGAGCGGCAGGCCACCAGGCTCAGGGAAGGGGGTGGTGGACGTGCTCACCCCTTGACGGCACCGGAGGCGAGCCCCGCCACCAGGTACTTCTGGGCGATGAAGGCGATACCGACGACCGGCAGGGTGAGGAGCACGGTCGCGGCCGACGCCTGCTGCAGCAGCGGCAGGTTCTGGCCGAGCTGGGTCGCGATGAAGACCGGCACCGTCTTCGACGAGGTGTCGGTGAGCACCGCCGCCGTCAGGTACTCCTGGAAGGCGAAGAGGAACACGAAGATGCCCGCGGTCAGGATGCCGGGTCCCATCAGCGGGATCATGATCCGGGTCAGGACGCCGACCCGGGTGCAGCCGTCCACCATCGCCGCCTCGTCCAGCTCGGGCGGGATGTCGGCGAAGAAGTTGCGCAGCAACCAGATGGTGAAGGGCTGGTTGATCACGATCAGGGCCCCGGCCATGGCGTACGTGGTGTCGTAGATCCCCAGGCTCCGGGTGATGTCGTACATCGGCAGCACGACCGCGAACCGCGGCAGCGCCCGGAAGATCAGCGCGAGCACCAGCAGCACGACCGAGGCGATGCCGCCGTAGCGCGACAACGCGTAGGCACACGGGATGCCGACCAGCAGCGCGACGAGGGTGCTGATCACCGCCACCACCATCGTGTTGGTCAGGTAGAGGTAGAAGTCCGTGGTCTGCCACAGGTCGACGTAGGCGCTGAAGGTGGGGCTGAAGCGGAACACCGGAGGGTTCGCGAAGGCGACGTTGGTCGGCTTCGTGCTCGACAGCACCGCCCACAGGAAGGGGAACACCATCAGCACGCACGTGATGGTCAGCAGGATCCCCGAGACCAGGGCGACCCGTGAGCGACGCAGCCGGGGCCGCGGCCGGCTGACATCGTCCGCGACCGCGAGGGCAGCTCGCGAGGAGTGGTGATCGGTCGCCGGCACCTCGACGGTCATGGGCGGAGCCTCTCGGGAGTGAGGAGGGATTCCGGGACCGCAGATCGCGGAGCGCGGTCACCGAGCGAAGTCATGCCCGGGCCTCCTTCACGACGCTGCGGATGGAGGGGTACAGCAGGATCAGGATGAGCAGGATCGTGAGCACGCTGATCGCACTGCCCAGACCCAGGTTGCGCGAGGCCTCGCTGAAGGCCACGCGGTAGATGTAGACCATCAGCGACTCGTTGCCGTTGGTCAGCGACTGGGGCGCCAGTGGGATGAGGGAGTCGAAGACGCGGATGACGTCCATGGTCAAGATCAGCACCACGAAGCCGAGCACCCCGCGGATGCTGGGGATGATCACGTAGAGGTGCCGCTGGAGGGGCGAGGCGCCGTCGATCTCCGCCGCCTCCATCATCTCCGCCGAGACTCCCTGCAGCCCGGCCAGGATCAGCAGCATGGCGAAGGGCAGCATGAACCAGACGATGTTCAAGCCGATGATCAGCCGGTTGGGCCAGGTGGCGGTGAACCACAGCGGCTCGCCGAAGGCACCGCCGCTGACCGCGTTGAGCAGGTAGTTCACGACCCCGCCGAAGTTGGAGTCGAAGAGCCAGGAGAAGGCGACGGCCCCGACCACCTGGGGTGAGACGTAGGAGATGAGCAGGATGCCCAGCACCAGGGGGCGCATCCGACCGAGCCGGTTCACCAGCGTGGCCAAGATGTAGCCGAGCACGATGCAGACCACACCCACCGCCACGGTCAGGCAGACCGTGAACGCGACCGCATGCCCCAGCCGGGGGTCACCGAGGGCCGTCCGGTAGTTCTGCAGCCCGATGAAGGTTCCGGCTTCGCCGTAGTTGACCCGCTCGAAGCTCCAGCGCAACGTCCGGTAGAGCGGCACCAGCATGAAGCCGAACATCACCACCACGCTGGGTGCGACCAGCGCCCAGAACTGCCGTCGTCTCATGGCATCGCTTCCTCATCAGGTGCGGGCGGTGACTGGAGGGGGTGCGGGTCCGAAGACCCCGGGTTCGGCGTGCGGAGCCGAGGTGGGGGCCGGGCACCCGGCCCCCACGTCAGCCACCTACTTCTGAGCAGCCATGACCTTCGTGGCCGCGGCCTGCATCTGCTGCTGCGCCTGCGGGATGTCGATCTTGCCCGCCATGTAGTTGGCCAGCACCGGTCGGATGGCTTCGCTCACCGCCGGCACGTAGGGCTGGATCTCCTTGGTCGGCCCCTTGGCCAGCGAGTCCTTGGCCGCAGCCGCGTACGGCGACGAGCTCTGGTCGACCGTGGTGCGGGCCGGGAAGGCGGCCGGGACCGAGGCCTGCGAGGCCTCCTGTGCTCACCGACGCAGCCATCAGCTGGAAGAGCAGGTCCTTGTCCGCCTTGGCGTTGAACGGGATGGACCAGCCGTCGGTGGAGACCGTGCTGTAGGCCTTGCCGCCCTCGAACACCGCGGGCGGGGCCGCGAAGGCGAACTTGTCGTACAGCTTGGTGTTCTTCTGGTTGACCATGTCGCTCATCCGGCCGGAGAACATCACCGCGACCGCTGCCTTGCCGTTGTAGAGCTGCTGCTGGACCTTGGGCTGGTCGAAGGTCGTGACCTGCGGGTCCATGTAGGGCAGCAGCGACTTGAGCTGCTCCAACGCCTTGGCCGTCGGCTCCTGGTCGAAGTTCGGCTTCTTGGTGTCCGGGTTGACGAAGAACGCGCTGTCTTGGGAGCCCAGGGTGGCGGCGAACGCGGTGTCCAGGTCGGCGGTGCTGAGCAGCGGCAACGCGATGGGGTACTTCATGCCCTCAGCGTCCTGCAGCTTCTTCGCGTCTGTCCGCATCTCCTCGAAGGTGGTCGGCGGCGTCAGCCCGTTCTTGTCGAACAAGTCCTTGCGGTAGACCATCGTGAGCAGCTGGGACTGCATCGGCAGCCCGTAGATCTTGCCGTCGTACGTCATCGACTTCACCGTGTTGGGGTCCAGGTCGCCGAGGGTGTACTTGTCCTTGTACTTCGCGAACAGGTCGTCCAGAGGCGCCAGCTTGCCCCGCGAGGCCAGGTCCGGGATCGCGTAGGTGTAGGTCTCGATGACGTCGTAGGTCCCGGAGTCCCCCGCCAGGGTGGCGGTGGTCTTCTCCAGCTGGCCGGCGAAGTCGATCGGGTCGTGCTTGACGGTGAGGTTGTCGTGGGTGCAGCTGGAGACCATCGTGTTGGAGAAGGGGTCGACGGCCGAGGAGTTGTAGGCCAGGACGTTGACGGTGGTGGGTGCGGACGGGTTGGTGAAGTCGCACGCCACCTTGGTGGCGGTCGCCGCCCCGGTACGCGAACCCGCACCGCACGCGGTGAGGCCGACCAGGGAGACGGAGAGCAGGCCGACGGCCAGCAGACGGTACGAACGGGAAGCGCGCATGGAACCTCTTCTTCGGGTGGGCGGGGCGGGGGTCTGGTAGATGGGTATACGTATGCTGAGGCGGAGGTGCTCGACGGATTCAGGGGCGGGCGGCATCAGTCGGTGGTGAGCAGGTCCAGACGCAGCTGGGCGCTGTCGCGGTGCCCCGGCATACCTTCGAAGTCGGCGATGGTGACCACCGGACCGGCCTGGGCCTCGGTGGCCTCGCGGGTGGCCTTCTGGTAGGTCAGCTGCTTGAGGTAACCGGTCACCGAGAGGCCCGCGGTGTAGCGCGCGCCGCGAGCGGTGGGCAGGACGTGGTTGGTTCCTGACATGCCCTTGTCGGCGTAGGCGACGGTCGACCACTCGCCGAGGAAGAGCGACCCGTAGTTGCGGAGGTTGTCGAGGTAGAAGTCAGGATCGGCGGCCAGGATCTCCAGGTGCTCGGGCGCCAGCAGGTCCATGATCTCGATCGCCGTCTTGGCCGAGTCGGCGACGTAGACCGAACCCCAGTCGCGCCACGCGGCTCCCGCGATGTCGCGGGTGGCCAGTCCGTCGAGCTGACGGGCGATCTCGATCTCCACGGCCGCGGCCAGCTCGGGGGAGGTGGTGACCAGGCAGGCCGGCGAGCTCGGGCCGTGCTCGGCCTGGGCCAGCAGGTCCGCCGCCACCATGGTGGCGCTCGCGGTCTCGTCCGCGATCACCGCGACCTCCGACGGGCCGGCCAGCACATCGATGCCGACGCGACCGTACAGCTGGCGCTTGGCCTCAGCCACGAAAGCGTTGCCCGCCCCCACGATCATGTCGGCCGCCACGCCGTCGAGCAGCCCGAAGGCCATGGCGGCCAGTGCCTGGACGCCGCCGAGAGCGAAGATGCGCTGGGCCCCGGAGGCGCGGGCGGCGTAGAGCACGGCGGGGTGGGCGGTGCCCAGGTGCGAGGGCGGGGTGGCCGAGACGATGTTCGGCACGCCGGCCGCGTGGGCCACGCCGATGGTCATGAAGGCGCTGGCCAGCAGCGGGAACCGGCCGGCCGGCAGGTAGGCGCCCACGTTGCCGACGGGTACGTAGCGCTGTCCGCAGACGACGCCCGGGATGACCTCGGCCTCGAAGTCGGTGAGGTGGGCGCGTTGCATCGCGGCAAACCGGCGGGTGCGCTCGGCCCCGGCGTCCAGGGCCGCCCGCAGGTCGGCCGGCAGCCCGGCGGTCAACGTCTCGACCGATTCCGCCGGGATCTCGAAGTCCTCGCCCCCGGTCCAGCCGTCCAGCCGTTCCGCGTAGCGCCGGACTGCCGCCAGCCCGTCGCGCTCGATCTCGCTGAGCATGGTCGACACCGTGGCGATCACCGCGGGGTCCGACTGTGCCGCCACGTCCGGCCGGTCCGGCTCGCGGACCACCGTGAAGGTCCCGGAGACCCGGTTCTTGTCGGCTGGCGTCAAGTGCATACGTATAACATAGGGATCTCAGGCAGGGTTTGGCAATCGTTCCGGGGTCGGTCACGTGAGGACCGCGTATCGGTGATGACACGTGACGAACGCCGAACCGGCTGGCGCTCGTTTCGGCTCCCGCAGTTCGCGCCGAGGCGCACTATGGAGCCATGCACCAACGCGCCGCCACCACCACGACCTCGGGCACCCGTACGGGCCGTCGTTGGGCGTGGCTGGCGGGAGCGGTCGGCGGCGTCGCCGGACTCGGGCTGGCAAACCTCGCCGCCTGGCTGACCGGGCCGGCCGGTTCACCGGTCTCCGCGGTCGGCGAGGTGATCATCGCCCACCTGCCCGCGTCGCTCGTCAACTTCGGCAAGGACACCCTCGGCACCGCTGACAAGCCCATCCTGCTGACCATCATCACCGTCGGGGTGCTGGTGCTCTGCGCCCTGGCCGGTCAGGCCGAGTACCGGCGGCGCCTGGCGGGCGGAGCGGTGTTCGCCCTCGTCGCCGTGGTCGGTCTGCTCGCGGTCGCCGACCGCGCCCGTGGCCAGCTGACCGCCTTCCTGCCCACGGTGATCGGCCTGGTCCTCGGTTACCTCCTGCTGCGCTCGCTGGTCGAGCGGTTGCAGTCCTGGCGGGCCCCTCGCGCCGAGGGCACCGCCGCCACCCGCCTCGAGACCGATCGCGCGCGCTCCCCGGAACGCCGCGGCTTCCTCCGCTGGACCGCGGTGGCCGGCGGCCTCGCCGTCGTGGCCGCCGTCGCCGGTCAGGCCCTGGTCAGCGCGGCCAACCGGATCAGCGCCGCGCGTGAGTCGCTCCGGCTGCCCGGCGCCGCCAAGGCCGCGGCCCCCGTTCCGGCGGGCGCGGACTTCGGCGTCTCGGGGCTCAGTCCCTACCTGACGCCCAACGACGACTTCTACCGGATCGACACCGCCCTTCAGGTGCCGGTGATCAACCCGGACGACTGGAGCCTCTCGATCACCGGCATGGTCGAGACGCCGGTGACCATCAGCTACGCCGAGCTGTCCGCGCTGCCGCTGGTCGAGCACGTCGCGACCCTGACCTGTGTGTCGAACACCGTCGGTGGTGACCTGATCGGCAACGCCCTGTGGCTGGGCTACCCGATCCGGGACCTCCTCGCCCGCGCCAAGCCGACCGCGGGCGCCGACATGGTGCTCTCGACCAGCCAGGACGGCTTCACCGCCGGTACGCCCCTGAGCGCCCTGAACGACCCCGACCGGGAGGCCTTGCTGGCCATCGGGATGAACGGTGAGCCGCTGCCGCTGCAGCACGGCTTCCCCGTCCGGATGGTGGTGCCCGGCCTCTACGGCTACGTCTCGGCCACCAAGTGGGTGACCGAGCTCAAGGTGACGACGTTCGCCGCCGACCAGGGCTACTGGACCCCGCTCGGCTGGTCGGCCAAGGGGCCGATCAAGCTGGCCTCGCGGATCGACGTCCCGACCGGCAAGGCGGACGCCGGTCCGGTCGTGGTGGCCGGCGTCGCCTGGGCCCAGCACAGCGGCATCAGCAAGGTCGAGGTCCTCACCGACGGTGAGTGGCACGAGGCCGAGCTGGCCGAGGTGACCAGCACCGACACCTGGCGGCAGTGGCGCTACGAGTGGCTGGCGATGAGCGGAGACCACACGCTCAGCGTTCGCGCGTACGACACCGAGGGCAACCTGCAGGTCGTGGCCGAGGCCCCGCCCGCCCCCGACGGCGCGACCGGCTACCACTCGGTCAGGGTCAGCGTCTGATCGCGAACCTGCCGGTCGAACGCCGTCGCGCCGGCCGGGTCATCGCGGTGCACGGCAGCGACGTCCTGCTGCTGGAGGGCTCCGACCCGACGCGGCCGGAGGCCGGCCGCTGGTGGTTCACCGTCGGCGGCGGCTGCGAGGGCAAGGAGTCCACCGCCGAGGCCGCGCGTCGGGAGGCCTTCGAGGAGGCCGGGCTGAGACTGCCCGCCGACCTCGGTCCCGTGGTGCTGCACCGCACGGCCGAGTTCGACTTCGACGGCGTCCACTACCTCCAGACCGAGGACTTCTACCTCGCCCGGGTCGACTCCGAGGTCGTGGTCACCACCGGCTGGACGGAAGTGGAGCGCCGGTCGGTCTCGGCGTACCGGTGGTGGCCGCTGGCCGAGCTGGTCACGACGAGGGAAAGGGTCTACCCGGAGCAGCTGGCTGCACTCCTGGGTGACCTGGTCGGCCAGGAACCTCTATCCTGATCCCGCACACCCCAGGGGGTGATGGCGCTGATCAGCGGCTCAGGTGCGTCGGGGGGTAGGTCCGGTAGATCCGGTACTCGACGAAGGAGAGCCGCATGGACGTCCTGAGCGCCGACGATGCCGTGCTCGAGGGCCTCACCACGACGTTGATGTCGTTCGACGAGGCGGCCGAGCGGGTGCTGGCGTATCTGCGAGCGATCATCCCGCTCGGGTTCTGGTCGATCAGCCAGTACGACGCGGAGAAGGACCGGCAGGTCTACCTGCACCTTGGCGACAACGTCTACGGCCTGCGGCAAGGTGGCCACCACGCCTGGTCGGACTCCTTCTGCCAGCACATGGTCACCGGAGCTGCACCGCGGATCGCTCCGGACGCTATGAGCATTCCCGAGTACGCGGGAGCGGCCGTGAGTCAGCTCATCGACATCGGGGCCTATGTCGGCATCCCGATCCGTGCCGGGGACGGCCACCTCTTCGGCACCATCTGCGGCCTCGACCCCGCAATCCAACACGCTGACCTGGTGCAGCACGAACCGCTGCTGCACCTGCTCGCCACTTTGCTGGGCCAGATCCTGGCGGCGGAACGGCTACAAGCTCAGGCCGAGGAACGGGAGGCGACCCTGCGCTGGCGAGCGTTCCACGACGAGCTGACGGGTCTGCCCAACCGGGCGCTCTTCAACGACCGTCTCAGCCACGCCCTCGACCTGCACCAGCGCGACCTGCGGCCGCTGGCGGTGCTGACCCTGGACGTGGACGACTTCAAAGCGGTGAACGACACCTTCGGCCACGCCGGTGGTGACGAGCTCCTGGTTCGGCTGGCGGAGCGGTTGCGTGGCGCCGTCCGGTCCGGCGACACGCTGGCCCGGCTGGGGGGCGACGAGTTCGCCGTGCTGTTCGAGCCCGGTGCGAACGAGGAGAACGTCGCTGCTCCCGCAGCCGTCGCCGACCGCATCCTGGAGGCGCTAGGGGTGCCGTTCCTCATCGGCGTCCGGCGGATCGACGTCGGCGTGAGCGTGGGGATCGCGCAGGTCGAACCCGGCAGCGCCTCGGCGAACGCGACCGCACTCCTCACCCATGCCGACGTCGCGCTCTACGCCGCCAAGCGGGCAGGCAAGTTCCAGTCCATGGTCTACGACCCGCTGATGCAGCTGCCCGAGGCTCGCGACCTCCGGCTGCGGGAACCGCTGCGGGCCGCCATCGCCGCTGGGGACATCCGTGCCTACTACCAGCCCATCGTCGACCTGGACAGCCTGGTCGTGTCCAGCCTGGAGAGCCTGGCCCGCTGGGACCACGAGGGGGTCGCCGTCGGCCCCGATGTCTTCATCCCGTTGGCGGCGAGGATCAAGCTGCTGCCGGCCCTCACCACACTGATGGTCGACCAGACCTGCGCCCAGCTGCGGCGCTGGCAGGACCAAGGCCACCACCAGCTGCGGGTTGCGGTCAACATCCCGCCCGGGCTGCTGACCGACCGCGGCTTCCCCGCGCGGATCGCCGCACAGGTCCGCGCCGCCGGGCTGGACCCGCGCAGCCTCGTCCTGGAGATCACCGAGGACGCCCTGCTGCGCGACCTCGACACCGCTCGGTCCGTAGCCGCGGAGCTGCACATCACCGGCTTCGACCTGGTCCTCGACGACTTCGGGACCGGCTACTCCTCGCTGCTTCACCTGCGGTCGATCCCGCTGGACGCCGTCAAGATCGACCGCGGCTTCACCGCCGACGTGGACACCAACCCGCGGACGCAACGGTTCCTGCAGGCGCTGCTGGCATTGGGGCACGACCTCGGCCTGCGGGTGATCGTGGAGGGGGTGGAACGCGAGAGCCAGGCCGAGATGCTGCGCGAGCTCGGCGCAATTTACGCCCAGGGTTACCTGTTCGCCCGACCCGCTCCGGCCGACGAGGTGGACCTGTCCACGGCCTGACGCCCGCCCGCCCACCGACCGGCCGCCGGACGGCCGGTCGGGTCCAGAACGGGCTGGGATGATGGGTCGGTGCGGATCGCGACCTGGAACGTCAACTCCATCGGAGCCCGGCTGCCCCGGCTACTGGACTGGCTGGACACCCGGCAGCCTGACGTGGCGGCACTGCAGGAGACCAAGTGCGCCGACGCCGGCTTTCCCTTCGCCGAGATCCAGGCGGCGGGCTACGAGGCGATGCACGTAGGCGACGGCCGGTGGAACGGGGTGGCCGTCCTGTCGCGGGTCGGGCTCGAGCCGGTGGCAACGGGGCTGCCCGGGATGACTGAGGCGCGCTACGCCGCCGCCGACTGCGCCGGGCTGCGCGTGACGAGCGTGTACGTGCCGAACGGGCGCTCCGTCGACGACCCGCAGTACCCCTACAAGCTCGAGTGGTTCGCCGCGCTGCGGTCCTCACTCGACGAGGTCCCGGCCGGCACCCGGCAGGTGGTCATGGGGGACTTCAACGTCGCTCGCACCGACGCCGACGTCTGGGACCCCGCCCTCTTCCAGGGCTCGACCCACGTCACCCCGGCGGAGCGGGCGGCGATGGACGCCCTGGTCGAGGCCGGCCTCAGTGACGTGGTCGCCCGGCCGGGCAAGAACGACCGGCCCTACACCTACTGGGACTACCGCGCTGGGCGGTTCCACCAGGACCAGGGCATGCGCATCGACTACGTGCTCGCCAGCGAGGGCGTCCAGGTCGACGACGCGTACGTCGACCGCGAGGCCCGTAAGGGCAAGCTGCCCTCCGACCACGCCCCTGTGATCGTCGACTGCACGCTGCTGGACTGACCGGCCCGCTTCGCCCCATGCGGCAGACTGGTCCGGTGATCGAGTACCGCACCCCCACCGAGATCGAGCAGATGCGGCCGGCCGGCCGCTTCGTGGCGGACGTGCTGGACGCCCTGCGCGACGCCGCCGACGTCGGGGTGAACCTGCTGGAGCTCGACGCGCTCGCCCACCAGATGATCACCGACCGCGGCGCCGTGTCCTGCTACATCGACTACCACCCCTCCTTCGGCGCCAGCCCGTTCGGTCGGGTGCTGTGCACGTCGGTGAACGACGCGGTGCTGCACGGCCTGCCGCACGACTACACCCTGGTCGACGGGGACGTGCTCAGTGTCGACTTCGCGGCCTCCGTGGACGGCTGGGTCTCCGACTCAGCCCTGACCGTGGCGGTCGGGACGCCCCGGAGCGAGGACCTCGAGCTGATCAAGACCACCGAGCAGGCGCTGCTGGCGGGCATCGAGGCGGCCCAGCCGGGTAACAAGATCGGCGACATCTCGTTCGCGATCGCCCGGGTGGCCGGCAAGGCGGGCTACAAGATCAACACCGACTTCGGCGGCCACGGCGTCGGCCGGACCATGCACGGCGACCCGCACGTCCCCAACGACGGTCGTCGCGGTCGCGGTCTGCCCCTGCGGCCCGGCCTGGTGATCGCCATCGAACCGTGGTTCTGTCACTCCACCGACAAGATCTACACCGACCCTGACGGCTGGACGCTGCGTAGCCGGGACGGATCCCGGGGCGCCCACTCCGAGCACACGATCGCGATCACCCCTGACGGCCCGCTGGTCCTGACGGCCCGCTGATCCCCGTTCCCTGAGACTGTCGATGACCCTGAGCCAGTCGAAGGGCCGCGTCCTGGGCGTGGACGGTTGCCCCGGCGGCTGGGTGGGCGTGGCCCCCGACCCCGACCGGGCCCGGGTCTACGCCGCGGGGACGCTGATCGAGCTGCTGCACACCGTCGTGGCGGACGGGCCGGTCGGCACCGTCTGCGTCGACATCCCGATCGGACTACCCGACGACGGGCCTCGGCAGGCGGACGTGCTGGCCGCCGCCCTGCTGGGACCGCGACGGTCATCGATCTTCGCCACGCCCGTCCGCGCCGCGCTTGTCGAGCCCGACTACGCGACAGCAGTCCTGGTGAACCGGGAACTGACGGGTCAGGGCTTCTCGCGCCAGGCCTACGGCCTGCGCGCCAAGGTGCTCGAGGTCGACGCGCTGGTCCGGGACCCTACGACGCCGCTGCCCGCCGGCGGACCGTTGCTCGAGGTGCACCCCGAGCTCAGCTTCGCCATCATGGCGGGTGCGCCGCTGGTCCACGGCAAGAAGACCTGGGCTGGTGCGGTGGAGCGACAGGCACGGCTTGCCGAGCAGGACATCGTGATCGGCTCCGACCTCGGGCCCGACCCCGGCCGGGCCGGTGTCGACGACGTGCTCGACGCGGCGGCGGCAGCCTGGACCGCGCGCCGTCACCGCGACGGCTCGGCTCGCTCGCTGCCCGACCCGCCGGACCGGTACTCCGACGAAGTCACCTGTGCCATCTGGATCTGAGCCGGGACGGGTGACGGCTTCAGAGTCCGAGCGAGACTTTCCATTGCCACCGAGTGCCACCGAGCGGGGAAGACACGAGCGACACCTCGGCGGGCGGGCGGGCGCCGCGCAACCTACGTCCGGCAAGGCGGTCGCTGAAGCTGGCGGAACTGCCGGCGTCGTCGTCGACGATCACACTCAGGTCGGCGCTGGTTCCGACGAGCTCGACCTGGACGGTCGAGAGTCCTCCGCGCCGGGCCAGCTCCGTGAGCCGCTCCCGGATCAGCTCCGCGACTTCAATCGTCACCTCGTCCCCGACCAGCACGTCCAGCGGACCCCGGAAGGTCACGCTCGGGGCGAAGCCCAGCAGAGGCGCCACGTCGGCGACCACGGCCATCACGCTCAACCGCAGCGACTTCGTCCGGGAGTCGATGTCGGTGAGCTCGAAGATGAAGGACCTGATCCGCCGGATGGTCGTGTCCAGGTTCGCGATCACCTCGGTCATCTGGCGGCGGAGCGCGGGGTTTGTCACGGTGGCCGAGGCGGCCTGGACGGTGAGCCCGGCAGCGAAGAGCCGCTGGACGACATGGTCGTGCAGGTCGCGGGCGATCCGGGCACGGTCCTCCAGCATCTCCAGCCGGTAGCGATCGCCGCGTGCCTCGGTCCGTTCCAGGGCCAGCGTCGCCTGTTCGGCGAAGGCCTCGGTCATCTCCAGGTCGGCGGAGGTGAACGGCGTGGGCTGCACCCGCGCCACGACCAACGCGCCGAGCGGCGCCCCTTCACCCTGGAGCGGGATCACCATCACCTCGCTGACCGGAACGACCAGGCTGACGTGCACGAGGATGTCCGGGCGCTGCGCGACCGACTCGACCAGCAGCCCTCGCTCGCCACGCATCACCCGCCGCGCCAGGCTGTTCTCTCCCCGATAGCGCATCCCACGTAACTGCTCCGCGCCCCGGCCCGAGGCGGCCGCGACCTGCATCAGCTCGGGATCGTCGAGCGTCGGCACGACGAGGCTCACCGTGTCGGCCGGGGCGAGGGCCCAGACCGTGTCGACCACGAAGTTGAGGACGTCGCCTACGTCGTCGCTCTGCAGCAGCCGCTGGCTGATCTCTGCCGACGCCCGCAACCACTCCTGGCGGCGGGCGGCCTGAGCGTAGAGGCGGGCGTTCTCGATCGCGATACCCGCGGTGGCCGACAGCGCCCCGAGCAGCGCCTTGTCCTCGCTGCTGAACTCATCTGCGCCGACACGGTTGGTGAGGTAGAGGGTGCCGTACACCGAACTGGTCGACCGCAAGGCGACGCCGAGGAAGGAGCTGATCGGCGGGTGGTGCAAGGGCGAGCCTGAGGAGCGGAAGCCGTCGGCGCTGGAGCGGACTTCGATCAGTTCCGTCTCACTGACGACGGCACCGACGGTCCCCAGTCCCTTGGAGGGCTCGGCGATCGCAGTGACGATCTCCTCGCCCACGCCGCAGTGGATGAACTGCTCGACGAGACCGTCCTCCCCGGTCAGCGCGAGGTCGGCGTACCGCGCGTCCCCGATCGACTGGGCCGAGGTG
Organism: uncultured Actinomycetota bacterium; assembly: GCA_963727215.1. Classification (GTDB taxonomy): domain Bacteria; phylum Actinomycetota; class Actinomycetes; order Propionibacteriales; family Propionibacteriaceae; genus Microlunatus. The sequence goes on along the minus strand of CAVSFR010000010.1, from coordinate 160,861 downwards.
ACGATGCGCCGCAACAGATCAGGAAGCGAGTGCTCCGCGACGATCGCCCGGTTGGCGGCCAGCAGATCGTGCAATCGCTTCTCGGCCACGTCGCTGTGCGGCGAGGAAGCCTCCGGGACCATGCGCACTCCAAGGGGCTTGACCAGTCATTTCTCACCCCCCGCGAGGCTCTTTCCAAGTCCGTGAGTTGGATGTTGGATCCGCATTCAAAATAGTCTCTTTGACCCGGCTGAAATAGTCCCTCCACCGTGATTTCTTCTATTCACACTGAATCTGCCGGAAGTTCTTAGAAAATCCTGGCCATACCTGGCAGGCGTCAGCTTAGTTGAACTGGGACGGTCCAGCTCAGGGCCAAGCCGCCGCCGGACGGCTCCTCGACCGTGAGCGACCCACCGCGTGCTTCCGCCCGGCGGCGTAGGTTCGCCAGACCGCTCCGGCGTCCGGTCAGGGCCAGTCCCACACCGTTGTCGACGACCCGGACCAGCAGCTTCTCGTGCTGCGCTCTCAGCTCCACGCTCACCTCGGTGGCCCGGGAGTACTTGGCCACATTGGTCAAGGACTCCCGGACCACAGCCAGGACGTCGTCAGCCAGCCGCGCGTCGGCCACGGCGTTCAGGGGCCCGGCGAGGGAGAGGGCGGGCTCGAACCCGAGCAGTTCCGCCACCTCCTCGAGCACAGCCAGGACGGGCTCGTTCAGCGCGACGGGGCCCCGCCCGCTGGGTTTGGCGGCCGGTCGCGGAAACACTGTGGCCCGGATGGTCCGAGCCGCCTCGTCCAGGCTGTCGACCGTGGCGGCGAGGCGCTCACGGCTGGACTCCGTGGGCGCGAGGCTGGCGATGCCTTGGATCGTGAGCCCGATGGAGAAGATCGACTGCACCACTTGACGGTTCAGCTCCTCGGCGATCCGGCCACGTAGCTCGAGCACCGACAGCCGCGAGCGGGCGGCGCCGTCCTCGGCCCTTTCGAGGGCCAGCGCCGCCTGCCGGGCCAGGGCGGTGGCGATCTCGAACTCGGCCTCGCTGAAAGGGCGACCGCTCGTCCGGTAGATCAGCACTGCGCTCCCGGCAACGGCATCACCCAGCAGCGGCAGGGCCATGAGGTGATCGAAGACTCGGGGATCGACCTCGCCGTTCACCGCCTCGCGCACCATCTGACCGGCCACGTTCGGCAGGATCGCGCCCTCACCACTCGCGACCACGACGCGGGCCACGCTCTCCTCCCCCAGCAGCTGTTGACCCCGTAGGTCTTCGCCACTGGTCGAGGCATGCGCCACAACGTCGAGCAGATCGGGATCGGCCGGGTTCGGGGCGAGCACCAGCACGCCGGCCGCGGCTGTGATGCCCAGCAGTGCTTCACCGATGTGCTGGAGGACGTCGGCTCGGGGGCGGCCGGCGAGCAGCTCCCGGCTGACTGCCCCGAAGGCGAGCAGGGCGTCCTGCTGCCGCTTCGCCTCCTCGTGCAGGAGGCTGTTCTGGATGGCGATGGCGGCAGTGGCGGCAAGTGAGTCCAGCAGCTCCTGCTCATCATCGGTGGGCAACAGGGCGCTGGTGCCCAGCAGATGCAGCTGGCCGAAGTGGCTCGACCCGTGCCGAACGGGCGCCGACATCAGCACCGGAAGGGGTTCAGGCAACTTCGACGCCGTCCGGGTGTCTGCCCCGACGCCGGTGTCGATGATCCGGTACGTCCGGGTGTCGGCTTCGCGCAGCAGGATCGCTGCCTGTTCAGCGCCGAAGATGTCTCGGGCCAGCTCGACCAGCCGGTGCAGCACACCGTCCGGCGTCAGCTCGGCCACCAGCACGTGGTGGGCAGTCAGGACGCGGTCGAACTGATCAGCCCGACGGTAGACCGAGCCATTTTCCACGAGCCTGTCTCCTCGGTCGGATCGCCTCACCCACGTCGTGCGCGCTGGGTCTGTCCTCCCCCGGGAGACGTCAGCCTACCTGGAGACGATGACCTTGTCGCCGACCCTGACCTGCGCGAACAGGGTCTGGATCGCCGACATGCTGCGGACGTTGACGCAGCCGTGGGAGGCGCCGTTGTACCCGCGAGCGGCGAAGTCGGGCGAGTAGTGCACGGCCTGGCCACCGCTGAAGAACATCGCGTACGGCATCGGGGTGTGGTAGATCGTCGACACGTGGTTCCGGGACTTCCAGCCCACCTGGAACGACCCCTCGCGGGTCGGCAGCTCCGCTGAGCCGAAGCGGACGTCGGTCCGCAGCTGCGCGCGCCCGTCGACCACCCAGACGAGGCTGTTGCTGCTCTTGCTGATGCAGAGCGCCCGGCCGGTCAGGCACCGGGAGTCCAGGCCGCCGGCCGACGGCTTCGGGGTCCGGTTGTGCAGCTGGTCCGAGGTCGGCGTCCGCGTCATGGCGGTCAGCCGGTCCCAGGTGCGCTGGTCCACCTCGCCGGTCAGCGGGATCTCCCGCTTGCCCTGGAAGCCGCGGACCGCGGCCACGGTGACCGAGCCGTAGGTGCCGGTGACCGACCCGGAGAACCAGGCGATCTGCTTGAGCCGGGCCTGCAGCTCCCGCACCCGGTCGCCCGAGGAGCCCGAGCGCATCAGGGCCGGTCCCGGCGTCAGGCGGTTGTGCAGCTCGTCGTCGGACGGCTTGCGGGTCCGGTTCACCAACGACGTCCAGGTGCTCTGGTCCACCGCACCGGTCGCCTCCAGATCACGCTTGTCCTGGAAACCTCGGACCGCCGTGACCGTGGAGGAGCGGTAGCGGCCGCTGATGCTGCCGGAGTACCAGTCGAGCTGCCGGAGCCGGTGCTGCAGCTCCCGCACCTTGGTGCCGTGGTCACCCGAGCTGAGCAGCGCGGCCGGCGCGGCCTTGGTGGTGGGTCTCGGCTGGCCGCTGGGCTTCGGCGGGGCGCTCGGCTTCGTCGTAGCAGTGGGAGTGACGGTCGGTGAAGTCGAGGTAGCCGACGCCGACGGCTGTGGGTCGCTGCTCCCTCCAGGCGCGGGCGCGGCACATCCGCCCAGCAGCACGACCAGCAGGGCCAGTGCTCCCGCGGGTGCGGTCTTCGGTCGGACAGCCATGGCCGGCCCCTCTGCGTCGACGTTGGAACAGATCGTAGACGACGGGGGCATACTCGCCGCCTTCGTTGACGGACTATCGCAGCCGAGGGCTGATCGGCGGGAATGCCCGCGCGGTCCGCGAGGTTGCCCGGGTCGAGGACGCTGCCGACCTCTCCGGTACGCCACCCACCCGAAGGTCGACATGACGACGTCCCTCTCCACCACCCTCCCGGCAGCCTCCGCCCCGGCTGCCCTGTCACCGGCCCGTCGTCGGCTCGCGCTGCTAGCCCTGGCGCTTGGTGGCTTCGGCATCGGCGCGACCGAGTTCGTGGCCATGGGCCTGCTGCCAGACCTCGCCCGTGACCTGCTGCCCGGGCTCGCCGCCGCCGACCCGGCCGGCGCGGTGGCGCACGCCGGCTGGCTGATCAGCGCGTACGCCCTGGGTGTGGTCGTCGGGGCACCGGTCTTCGCCGTCCTGTCGGTGCGGCTGCCGCGCAAGACGCTGCTCTTGCTGCTGATGGCCGTGCTGGCCGGCGGCACGGTCGCGTCGGCCCTGCTGCCCAGCTTCGGGCTCGTGCTGCTGGCCCGCTTCGTCGCCGCACTGCCACACGGGGCGTACTTCGGGACCGCGGCTCTCGTCGCAGCCCGGCTGATGGGTCCCGGCAACCAGGGCAAGGGGATCGCCTTCGTGCTCAGCGGCCTGACGTTGGCCAACGTGGTCGGCGTACCCGTCATCACCTGGATCGGCCAGCTGGCGGGCTGGCGGATCGCGTACCTGGTGGTGGCCGGGCTGTTCGTGCTGACCCTCGCCGCCATCACCCTCGCTGTCCCGCGCCAGCCGGCCTCGCCCGGGGCGTCGGTCCGGGCGGAGCTGCGGGTGTTCCGGCTGCCGCAGCTGTGGCTCATGATGGGCGTCGCAGCGATAGGCTTCGGCGGCTTCTTCGCCGTCTACACCTACATTGCGCAGGTCGTCGTGGTCGAGGCGTCACTCCCGGCCCGCGTGGTGCCGTGGGTGCTCGCGGTCTTCGGCCTCGGCATGGTGGTCGGCAACGTGGTCGGCGGCTGGGCAGCAGACCGGAACCTGCGCCGGACGGTGCTGGTCGGCTACCCCGTCTTCCTGGCGGCGATGGCGGCGATGGCTCTGATCGGCGGCACTCGTGGGGGCGTCTTCGTGGGAGCGTTCGCGGTCGGGGCGGCGAACATGCTGCTGATCCCAGCCGTCCAGGCTCGGCTGATCGCGGTGTCCGGCGAGGCCCAGCTGCTGGGGGCCGCGCTCGTGCACTCAGCCCTGAACGTGGCCAACAGTCTCGGTGCGGCGCTGGGCGGAGCGGTGATCGCCGCCGGCTACGGCTATCTCGCACCCAGCTGGGTGGGGGTGGGGTTGGGAGTCCTCGGCCTGGCCCTGGCCGTGGCCAGCTTCGGGTACGAAGACGGGGTCCGGCTCCGGCGGCCGGGCCGGGTGGGTCAGGAGACGACCCGACCCGACCTCAGCCCGAGCTGACGGTGAATCCCGCCGGCACTACTTCTTCCTGGAGCCGGCCAGCTTGGACAGACCGTCCTTGATCTTGCGCTGGTTCTCCGGCTTGGACAGCTCGCGCTGCGCCACCTGGATCACCTTCGCGACAACAGCACCCTTGACGAGCCCTCGAACCAAACCCATGTCGTCCTCCTCTTAAGACCCAGCCGCTAGGTGCGGTCAGGTGGCTACCGAATCTAGCCGCACGGTCCTTCAGACCACGGGCGGCCCGGACCCATCGTGCGCGGACTCGGGGAAGAACCCGGGGCAACCCGCGGTCGCCACCATCCTGGCGTCTCGAGGCGCCAAGCGCAGACTAGGGGCATGGCTGACCACGTCGTCGACGTCCTGGTGATCGGCGCGGGGCTCTCGGGCATCGGGGCGGCGTACCGGCTGCAGACCGAGTGTCCCGACCACAGCTACGCCGTGCTGGAGGCCCGGGAGGCCATCGGCGGCACCTGGGACCTGTTCCGCTACCCCGGCGTCCGCTCCGACTCCGACATCTTCACCTTCTGCTACCCGTTCCGGCCCTGGGAGGGCAACCAGACCCTGGCCGACGGCGAAAGCATCCGCCGCTATCTCGAGCAGGTGGCGGTGGAGAACGGCATCGGCCACCGGATCCGTTTCAGCCGCCGCGTCCGACACGCGAGCTGGTCCTCAGTGACCGCCCGTTGGACGGTCACCGTCCAGCACGGGGACGAGACCGAGACGTGGTCCTGCCGCTTCCTCTACGCGTGCTCGGGCTACTACGACTACACCGGCGGCTACACCCCGCAGTTCCCCGGCCTGGCGGACTTCTCCGGTCAGGTGGTGCACCCGCAGGCGTGGCCGCAGGACCTCCGCACCAGCGGTCGTCGCGTCGTGGTGATCGGCTCGGGCGCCACCGCAGTGACGCTCGTGCCGGCCCTGGCCCGCGAGGGTGCCCAGGTGACGATGCTGCAGCGAACGCCGAGCTGGCTCGTCTCCCAGCGCCAGGACGACCCGCTCACGCAGCGACTGAAGCGGCGACTGCCGCCGAGGCTGGCCCACCGGCTGATCCGGACCCGGCACCTGGTGATCTCGCAGGGCTTCTACCAGCTGACCCGCCGTCGGCCGGACCGGGCGCGAGAGTTCCTGAGCAAGCGCATCGTCCGCCGGATGGGCGCCGCCTACGCCGCCGAGCACTTCACCCCTACCTACGACCCCTGGGACCAGCGGCTCTGCGTCATCCCCGACAGCGACCTGCTCAAGGCGGCAGTCCGCGGCGAGGTCGAGGTGGTGACCGATCGGATCGACTCGTTCGTCTCCGAGGGAGTGCGACTGACCTCGGGCCGGGTGCTCGAGGCCGATGTCATCATCACCGCCACCGGGCTGGCGATGAAGCTGCTCAGCGGGTACTCCCTCGACGTCGACGGCGCCCCGGTGGTGCTGCCCGAGCGGGCCGTCTACCGCGGGCTGATGCTGGACGGGGTACCCAACTTCGCTCTCGTCATCGGCTACGTCAACGCCTCGTGGGGGCTCCGCGCCGACATCTCCAGCCGCTACGTCTGCCGCTACCTGCGCTACCTCGACCGGCGTGGCTGGGCCTCCGGCGCGCCGGTCCGCCCTCCCGGGCTGGAGGAGCGTCCCGTGATGCCGCTGAGCGCTGGCTACGTGGAACGAGCCCGGTCCTTCCTGCCGGTGCAGGGCTCGGCGGACCCCTGGGCGGTGCCGCAGAACTACCTGCTGGACACTCTGCGGATGCGCCGCGCCCGGGTGGCCCGGGACATGCGCTTCGAGGCTCTCGCCGCCCGCCGGGACGTCCGGGCGGAGGCGGTCGGGTGACCCGACTGGACCGGTACGTCTTCGCCGGTGGGACAGCCGTGGTCACCGGCGCCGCCAGCGGGATCGGCGAGCAGCTGGCGCACCAGCTCGCCGGACGCGGCAGCGCGTTGGTGCTGGTGGACCGGGAGGCCGAGCGGTTGGCCGCGGTCGTGGCCGCGATCGGAACGGCCCACCCGAGTCTGGACGTCGACTCCCGTGTCGCCGACCTGGCCGAGCCGGAGCAGGTCACCGCGCTCGCCGGCTGGATCCTCACCGAGCACCCGCACCTCACGCTGCTGGTGAACAACGCAGGCGTCGCCCTCGGCGGGCGGTTCGAGCAGCTGACCATGGCCGAGTTCGACTGGGTGCTGCAGGTGAACTTCGCCGCTCCGGTCGCGCTCACCCACGCGCTGCTCCCGGCGCTGCTCGCCTCGCCCGGCAGCCACATCGTCAACGTCTCCAGCCTGTACGGACTGATCGCCCCGGCCGGCCAGACCGCCTACGCGGCCAGCAAGTTCGCGTTGCGCGGCTTCAGTCAGGCGCTCGGGGGCGAGCTCGAGCAGCACGGGGTGGGCGTGACCACAGTGCACCCCGGCGGGATCCGCACCCGGATCGCCGAGAGCGCCCGGACGGCCGCCGCCGTGCCCGCCGCGCGCGCCGAGGCGGGCCTGGCTCGGATGGCCAAGCTGCTGACCTACCCGGCCGACCGCGCGGCAGCCGAGATCCTGGCCGGCGTCGAGCGACGCCGAGCCCGAGTGCTGATCACCCGTACGGCTCGTCTGATCGACGTCTTGGCGCGACTGCTCCCGGTCCGGCACCAGCGGCTGTTGACCCGGTTGGCGCTGGGGGCGCATCGGCGCTGAGCGCCGATGGTGTCAGTCCTGCCCGCTGTCCAGGACCGGCAGCAGCGGGACTCCGGGACCGGGGTCGGTCAGCAGCCGGGCGTGGGTCTCGGCGTCGAAGCGCAGGTCTCCGTAGGCGAGCTTGGAGCGCTCGATCCCCTCGGCACCGAAGCCGGCGCGCACCGCCACCGCGCAGGAGGCCAGGTTGTCGGTGCGGTGGCCCAGCTCGAGGCGGAACGATCCCTGCTGGGTGTACGCCCAGGACGCCGCGGTCGCCACGCCCCGGGTGGCGAGGCCGTGGCCGCGCGCGGGAGCGGCCAGCCAGTAGGACAGCCAGGCGGTGTGATGGCGGTGCTCGATCCGACTGACGCTGACGTTCCCCACCGCTCGACCCTCGACGGCGATGGCGAAGTGCCGGTGCGCCGGGCTCGAGGGGACCAGCTTCTCGGCCAGGAACTGCGCGCAGACCCGACGGTCGCGGAGGTCGACGCCGCCGAGCTCGCGCTCCAGGTCCGGGGCCGAGCTGGCGGCCGTGCGCAGGTCGTCGGTGTCCTGGAGACTCCAGGGCCGCAGCACCGCCGTCCCCGCGGCTTCGTTGTGCATGCTCAGTGCTGCATGTCGGTGAAGCGTGAGTAGTGGCCCTGAAAGGCGACGGTGATGGTCTTGGTCGGCCCGTTGCGGTGCTTGGCCACGTCGATGTCGGCCTCACCGGCGCGGTCGGACTCCTTGTCGTGGATGTCGGGCCGGTTCAGCAGCACCACCATGTCGGCGTCCTGCTCCAGCGAACCTGACTCCCGCAGGTCCGACAGCATCGGCTTCTTGTCCGTGCGCTGCTCAGGGCCACGGTTGAGCTGGGACAGCGCCACTACGGGAACCTCGAGCTCCTTGGCCAGCAGCTTGAGCTGGCGGGAGAACTCACTGACCTCCAGCTGGCGGGACTCGACCTTCTTGCCCGAGGTCATCAGCTGGATGTAGTCGATGACCACCAGCTTGAGGTCGTGCCGCTGCTTGAGCCGGCGGGCCTTCGCGCGGATCTCCACCATGGTCAGGTTCGGGGAGTCGTCGATGAACATCGGCGCCTCCGACACCTGGCCCATCTTGGTGGCCACCCGGCTCCAGTCGTCGTCGCTCATCCGACCACCGCGGATGTGCGAGAGCGGGATCGACGCCTCCGCCGACAGCAGCCGCATGGTGATCTCGATCTGGCTCATCTCCAGGCTGAAGATCACCGAGGTCAGGCCGTGCTTGATCGAGGCCGACCGGCAGATGTCCAGAGCGATCGTGGACTTGCCCATTCCAGGTCGAGCCGCCACGATCACCATCTGGCCGGGGTGCAGCCCGTTGGTGAGGTCGTCGAGCTCGGCGAAGCCGGTGGGGACGCCGCCGAGGTTGCCGCCGCGGGAGGAGATGGCCTCCATCTCGTCCAGGGTCGGCTGCATCAGCTCCGACAGCGGCTTGTAGTCCTCGCTGGCGCTGCGGTCGGTGACGGCGTAGACGGCGGCCTGGGCCTGGTCGACGATCCCGTCGACATCGCCCTCGCCGGCGTAGGACAGCTGACCGATCCGGATCGAGGCGTCGACGAGCCGTCGCAGGATGGCCTTCTCGCGGACGATCTCGGCGTAGTAGCCGGCGTTCGCGGCCACGGGTACCGCGGACAGCAAGGTGTGCAGGTACGGGGCGCCACCGAGGCGGACGAGCTCCCCACGCTTGCCGAGCTCGGCGGCGACCGTGATGGCGTCGGCGGGCTCACCGCGGCCGTAGAGGTCCAGGACCGCGTCGTAGACCTGCTCGTGCGCGGGCCGGTAGAAGTCGCTGCCGCGCAGCACCTCGACGACATCGGCGATCGCGTCCTTGCTCATCAGCATCGCGCCCAGGACGCACTGCTCGGCGTCCATGTCCTGAGGCGGTACGCGGTCCGCATTCGCAGCCGAGCTCCGCGGCACCTCGTCGCGGTACGACGTCATGACCTCGGCCAGGCTCACGCGGTCCCCTCCCTTTCTCCGGCAGGCACCCCCGTCCACACCGGCCACTGAGGGGTCGCTCGAACGGGACGCGGCTGCCCTGCATCCACGTCGGAAAAGCTAGATCGCCCCGCTGACACTTTCGTTGCGGGCGTTGCCCCCCGGCGAGATCTTCCGACACCGTACGCCGGTGGCCAGGCCTCTCCAACAGCGTTGTCCACAGGGGTTGTGCACAACCGCCGAGTATCTGTGGGGGACACGCGATCGCCCTGTGCAGGGTGTGGGTACGAGTTGGGGACAGTGCCGGCCAACGAGGAACAATATGGCTGTGACCAGGGGTGACGCTGAAGAAGCCCGGTGGAGAAGATTCGCGGGCAAGTTTTTTGGCCCCAGTCCCGGAGGCTCGGCGCGGCTTGACAGGCTGCCGGAGGACGGCTATGTCCACAGCGGTTCGCTTGGGTTGTGGACAACACGTCGGGAGCGCTGACCGGGACGGAAGACCTGACCAGGACGCCGTTGCCCGCTTGGGCTGCATACCCCCGGGGGGTACACTTCTCGTATGACGACGCCTTCCGAGCTGGACGCCCTTCCGGCGACCCACGGCTACATCGCCAACAAGAACGACCACCTCCGCCGGCTCCGCCGGATCGAGGGCCAGGCCCGAGGTCTGCAGAAGATGGTCGAGGAGGAGAAGTACTGCATCGACATCTTGACCCAGGTGTCGGCGATGACCAGCGCCCTCCAGTCGGTGGCCCTCGGCCTGCTCGACGAGCACCTTGCGCACTGCGTCGCCGGTGCCGTCTCCCGCGGCGGTGACGAGGCCGACGCCAAGCTGGCCGAGGCCTCCGCCGCCATCGCCCGTCTCGTCCGCTCCTGACCTACGAAAGGCTCTTCCTGATGTCCAGCGACGACCAGTCCGTCCACGAGACCGAGTACCGCGTGCAGGGCATGACCTGCCAGCACTGCGTGGACGCCGTCACCGAGGAGGTGGTGGCGCTACCCGGTGTCGTGGGCGTCCACATCGACCTGCCCGCCGGCCTGCTGCACGTGACCAGCGCACCCGAGGTGCCGCGCGGCGCGGTGGCGGCAGCCGTCGACGAGGCCGGCTACGTCCTCGCGGAGTCCTGACGTGAGCGCCGACAGCGAGGTGAGCGTCGGCGCCCGCCCGCCCGCGGCACTCCAGCTGATCGAGCTCGAGGTCAGCGGCATGACCTGCGCCTCCTGCGCCGCCCGGATCGAGAAGAAGCTCAACCGGATGGACGGCGTGCGGGCCACCGTCAACTACGCCACCGAGCGGGCGACGGTCCACGCCCCGGCAGGCGTCGACGCCACAGCGCTGATGGCCACGATCGAGCGCACCGGCTACTCCGCGTCGCTGCCCGTCCCGCACGGGCACGATTCCGAGGACGAGCTACGGGTGCTGAGACGCCGCATGCTCGTGGCCACGCTGCTCGCGATCCCGGTCGTCGTACTCGGCATGGTGCCGTCGGTGACGTTCCCGGGCTCGACCTGGCTCGCCCTGTCGCTGACGCTGGTGGTCCTCGGATACGCCGGCTGGCCGTTCCATCGCGCGGCGGCCGTCAACCTGCGGCACGGCAGCACCACGATGGACACCCTGGTCTCGCTGGGGACGCTGGCCGCGACGGTCTGGTCGGTCTACGCCCTGCTCGCCGGGACCGGACACCTCTACCTCGAGGTGGCCGCGGGCGTCACCGCACTGGTGCTGCTCGGCCGCTTCCTGGAGGCGCGGGCCAAGCGTCGCGCCGGTGCGGCCGTCCGGGCTCTGCTGGAGCTGACGCCGGCGGAGGCCACGCTGCTGCGCGACGGGGTGGAGCAGCGCGTCCCGGCCGCGACCCTGCGTACCGGGGACCGGTTCGTGGTTCGGCCTGGCGAGACCTTCGCCGCCGACGGCACCGTCGTCGCCGGGCAGAGTGCCGCCGACACCTCCCTGGTCACCGGGGAGCCGGTGCCGGTCGAGCTGGTCGTCGGCGACGCCGTCGTCGGGGGTTGCCTCAACACGTACGGCCGGTTGGAGGTCACCGCGACCCACGTGGGCGCGGACACCCAGCTCGCCCAGATCGCGCGCCTCGTCGAGGCCGCGCAGAGCGGCAAGGCCGCGGTGCAGCGGCTGGCCGACCGCATCTCGGCCGTCTTCGTCCCTGTGGTGATCGGGCTGGCCCTGCTGACCCTGGCGGGCTGGCTGCTGTCCGGCGCCGACGCCTCGACCGCCTTCAGCGCGGCGGTGGCCGTGCTGATCATCGCCTGCCCGTGCGCTCTCGGGCTGGCCACACCGACCGCGTTGCTGGTCGGCACCGGACGGGGCGCTCAGCTCGGGATCGTGATCCGCGGTCCCGAGGTGCTGGAGTCCACCCAGCGCATCGACACCGTCGTGCTGGACAAGACCGGCACCGTGACCGAGGGCCGGATGAGCGTGGTCGGTGTCACCGCCGCCGGCGCGAACGAGGCGGACGTGCTGCGGCTGGCCGGCGCGGCCGAGTCCGGCTCGGAGCACCCGATCGCCCGGGCCATCGCCGCGCACGCGGCCGGACAGGGAACGCTGCCCGCCGTTCGCTCGCTCACCAACCGACCCGGGCTGGGTGTTCTGGCGGAGTTGTCAGCGTCGATGGCGGCCAGGACGACCTCTGACGCTGACACGTCGGTAGTCGTGGGTCAGCCGGAGCTGCTGAGAGCCGAGGGCCTGGTCGTCGGAGCGGAGATCACCGCCGCGTACGACTGCGCCCGGGCCGCCGGGGAGACCGCGGTGCTGGTTGGTTGGGACGGCTCGGCCCGGGGGGTGCTGGCCGTCAACGACACGGTGAAGCCGACCTCGGCTGAAGCCGTCCAAGCGTTGCGCGCCCTGGGGCTTCGGCCCGTGCTGCTCACGGGGGACCACCGGGCGGCAGCCGACGCGGTGGCCGCTCAGGTGGGCATCGAGGATGTGGTGGCCGACGTCCGGCCCGAGGGCAAGGTGGCCGAGGTGCAGCGGCTGCAGGCCGCGGGACATCGGGTGGCCATGGTGGGCGACGGGGTGAACGACGCCGCCGCGCTAGCCCAGGCCGACCTCGGCATTGCCCTCGGGACCGGAACCGACGCCGCCATCCAGGCGAGCGACCTGACCCTGGTCCGGGGTGACCTGCGAGCAGCGGCCGACGCCGTCCGGCTGGCCCGGGCGACCCTGCGCACCATCAAGGGCAACCTGTTCTGGGCCTTCGCCTACAACGTCGCCGCCATCCCGCTCGCCGCGTCCGGGCTGCTGAACCCGCTCTACGCCGGTGCCGCCATGGCACTGAGCTCGCTCTTCGTGGTCACCAACAGCCTGCGGCTGCGTCGCTTCCGCTGACCATCGCCCAACAGCTGGGCGACCCACTGGTGCGATCGTCGCCGGTCTCGGCTGACCGTTCGGTGGTCAGGCCAGCCTGGCCCGGACGCGTCCCTCCACCACCTCCTGCAGCAGGACGACCGTCTGCTCGTCGAGATCCACGCCGAGCCGGCGCGCCTGGGCGGCCAGCTGGAGCGTCAGTCGTTCGGTCTCGGCCGGGTTGCCGGCGAGATGCTCGGTGCGGATCCGGGCGGTGAGCAGCTGCTCGTCGCCCGGTGCTGCCACCAGCGCTCGCGCGGCCCCCCACCTCGCCAGGTCCAGGTCACCCGCCTCGAGAGCCCGCCGGCTCAGCTCGACCCCCACGTCGCGAACGCACGAGATCATGTCGGTCCGCAGCTCCTCGGCCCAGTGCCACTGGCCCGGCGCGGCATCGGCCAACGGGGCTCCGCGGACGAGCTGCAGGGCCGCGCGCAGCGCCTCGTCGCTCGACCGGTCCACGCCGCTCGCCGTGAGGATCTGCAGCCGCTGCCAGTCCGAGCTCACCGAGGGGTGCAGGGCGATGCGGCCCGTGTAGGCGTCCGGCAGGTACGCCTGGCCGTCGCCCCCCTCGCCCAGCCAGCTGCGGAGCCGGCTCATGTTCGACCGGCGGGTGCCCTCGGCTACACCCAGCGCGGCCGCCATTCCCTGGGCGGTGCGGCCCGGGTGCTCCAGCAGCCAGGCGCAGTACTCCAGACACTGCTTGCCGGCGCGCGGTGGCAGCACCCCGGCAGCACCGAGCAGCTCGACCGGTCCGAGCAGCAGCAGCGTGGGGTGGTCGCCGGCGCGGAGGTCACCTGCCCGTCCCGCCGCCTGTGCTGCCACCTCGCTTCCCCCCTCGCTCCTTGTCGTGTCCGCCGCTGCCTCCTCGAGCTTCGCGCCCAGATAGGTCACGTTGTCGGGAGGAGGATCGGGTTCGGCGATCTCACCGGCCCACCACCGAGCGGGGGTCGTGTCTGTCCGACCGGTGGCCTCGACCAGCTGCAGCACCGAGTCGACCTCTGCTGCCGCCAGCCGCGAGGGCACCAGAGGCACGTCGACGGGCAGCAGCACCGCTTCGGCTTGCTGTTCCGAACCGCAGCGCAGCACCCAGGGGGCCGTGCTGTCCCGACCGACTACGACGGCGGCGATCGTGACGTGCGGCTCGACGGAGACGACCTGCTGCAGCCGCTGCCGCTGGGGGGCGGTCATCGAGTCGCTCACCAGCACCACCTCAGGCGCCCACGGGCCGGCGAGATCCGGGTCGAGCCGGTGCTGGCCGAGGACACCGTGCGGCTGGTGTTGCCGCTGCTCGGCTGCGCGTCGCTCCAGCCGGGCCAGCAGCTCGTCGACGTCGCGGGCATACCTCACCTCGTGGCTACCGAGAGCGGCCGGAAGTCGGTCCGGACCGCCGACCAGCGTCACCGCCATCTCCTCGGCCCACGGGGAGAACGACAGCTCGACGGCCAACGCCGCCAGGATCCCGGCGGCCGCCAGCTCCTCGGCCTCGACCTGCAGAAGCCCGAGACCTTCGAGGTCGACGAGCACCTGACGGTTGTCTGCGCCCCGACCGAGAGTCACCAGCGCCGGCCACGGGCGCAGGGCTTCGTCGGCCCCCGGCACCGAGCGCAGGTAGTCGGCGTCGGCGCCATCGAGCCACCAGGACCGGCCCTCGACGCGGAAGGGCACCGGGGCCGCCAAGTCGGCCTCGGCCATCACGAGCTCGATCTGCTGCTCGCCGACGAGCACCATCCGCAACGCGGGCAGCGGGAGCTGCCCAGCCCGGCAGTGCGCGCCGATGGCCCGCAGGACCTGGTCGAGCGTCCGTAGGGTGACCGGACGCTGCCGTCGGCCGAGCGCCACCTCGACCGGCCGGGTGGCCGCCGGCGGATGCACGATGCGGCGGCCGACCGGTCGTACCTGCAGCTGGAGCTGGCGGCGGCGCCGCAGGCCGGCGACCAGACCTGCCGCCAGCAGTCCGCCCACGCCCGCGAGCGGCAGCACGGCTTCGGTCGTGACCTGCTGGTCCCCAGCCGGAGCCTGGGCAGGCGCCTCGGTGACCGGCCGCTGGGCCCCGGCCGTCATCGTGGGCTCGGCCACCGTCGGTTCGGCCGAGGGGAGTTCGGGCCCCGGGGGCGGCGGCGTGGGCGTCGGGTCGGCGGTCGGAGCGGGGGTGTGCTGGTCGGGCTCCGGCGCCGAGGTGGAGCCGTGCGGCTCGTGTTGCCTGGTGCTCTTGCTGGCAGTCTCGGCCCTGCGTACGGGTATCGAGAGCCGCATCCCGGCCGCAAGCTCGTCGGGGTCGTTCAGCTGGGATCGGTTGGCTGCGTAGAGCTCAGGCCAGCGCCGCGACGAGCCGAGCTCGCGGTCCGCGATGTCGGACAGGGTCTCCCCGCGCCGGACCGTCACCGTGCGTCCCTTGTCGGCGGCCGCATCAGCGCTCTCCCGGGGCTGCGGCACAGCGAGACGCCAGCCCACGGTCAACCGATCGGGTCCTCCGGTGAGCAGGTCGGGGTTGGCCCGAGCGATGGCGCGCCACTGCTGGCCGTCCCCGTAGTAGTGCTCGGCGAGGCTCCACAGGTCGTCGCCCGGCTCGACCACGTGCGTCCTGGTCGGTCCGGCCGGCGCCGGGACGGCGACGGTCTGCACCACCCGTTGGGGGGCCAGCACCGGCGCCGCGGTGGCCTTGGCGGGATGGAGGGTCTCAGCCTGGGCGGGCGGAGCCAGCGGCAGCACAGCGGAGACGGCTGGGGCCGCCGACATGGCCAGGACCGCAAGAATCAGGCCGGCCGCCAGCCGCTGGGGGCCGGCGAGCCCGGGCAGCCGGATCCGGACCCGGGAGCGCGACAGGACCGCCACGAGCTCGGCCAGTACCGAGAGGGCGAAGACCGCCCAGGCCAGCCACCCCACCAGGGTGATCAGCCCGAGCACGATGGACCCGTCGTCCGGCCGGGTCAGCGCGCGGACCACGGCCTGCCAGCCCGGCGCAGCCGGCAGCAGGGGGCCACCCAGCGCCACGAGCGCCGCGGGCACCCCGACCATGACGGTCACCAGGACCAACAAGGCGCCCAGACTCCGCCACCTCCGGGACACCGGCCGTCCCCCTCTCATCGGTCATCCCCAGCCTGGCTCAGGAGGGTCGCCCACCGGAACCGTCGAGTGTTGTCCGTGCGGAGCTGGTGTTGTCCGTTCTGCTCCCTAGACAAGAAAGATCTTCAACATCGCGGCCACGAGGAAGATCAGTCCGAAGATCAGGGCCGGCAGGGTCATGTAGATGGTCATCCCCTCCGCCTCTGCGCTGGCGAGGATCTGCTCGGCGGTCAGGTGACCGTCACGGAGCTCGCGCACCCGGGCCCGGAGCGTGCCGGACAGCGCGGCTCCGGTCTCGTCGAGCTGCATCACGTCGGCTACGTCGCCGAGCTCGGGCAGGTCCAGCTGGGCGGCGAGACGACGCAGCTCGGCGTACGGCGCCTGCTGCTCGAGCCGGGCCCGGTCCAGGGCGAGGCGGATCTGAACGAAGAGCGGCGTCTCGCTCAGCTGGGCAGCGTTGGCCAGCGCCTGCGGAGCCGAGGCGTTGGTCAGCCGTTCGAGGGTGACCAGCTCGAGGTAGAGCAGCAACGCCTCCATGGCCCCCGCCCGGACGGCGACGGTCGCGCGGCGCAGCAGCAGGTCGGGCACGAAGAAGCCGATCACCGCACCGAGAAGGGACAGCACAGCCGGCCAGGTGCTGAAGGAGCCGGTGATGAGGCCGAGCGCCCCACCGGCCACCGCTGGGAGCAGGGCGCCGACGATCCCCAGCACGGCCTTGTCGGCGTAGAAGCTCGCGATCGAGGTGTTCTGCAGCCGCAGCGCTCGCCGAGAGGCCTCCGACATCGGGACCGGGCTGCGGCGGTAAACCGCGGCCCCCAGACGATCGGACCGGCTGGTCAGCGGACCGGGGTCCCGGCCACGATTGCGGGGCGGCGCGCCCCCGCCCGCTCGGGCGAGGGCCGCCTGCAGGTCGGGTGCGGTCGGAGCGAGCGCCAGGACCAGAGCGACCACGCCGGCTGCCATGAGCGCTCCGGCGGCCAGGACCAGGGTGAACGTCATCTGGCGGCTCCGACCAGGACGCGTTGCCGCGGTCGCTGCTGAGCCTTGCTGCGCATCAGGAGCAATGACCCGATGTAGGCCACGACCAGCACCGACAGCACCAGCTGCCCCGTGGGGGTCTGGTACGGCGCGAAGAAGGAGGGCGAGACGACGAACGTCGCGGCCAGGGTCAACAGCGAGATGACCGTGACCTGGCGCACCACGACGTACGGCTTGGCCCGTTCCACCTCGATCGCGCGACGACCCTTGAGCGACGCCTGGATGGAGTCCGCGAGGGCCTCCATGGTCAACGAGGCGCCGTTCGCGCCCCGGTTGGCGGCGAGCATGAGGGCGGCCAGTACGGCATCGGCGTCGGGCGAGTCGAGCTCGTCGGCCATTCGCAGCAGGGCCTCCCGGGTCTCCCAGCGGTTGTTCAGCCGCGCGACCAGCAGGCCCACCTCCTCCGCCAGCAGGGGCGGGGCGGTACGGCGGGACACGCGGATCGCGTCGGTCACCGAGCGACCGGTGCCCAAGGTGGCGCTCAGCCCTCGTACCCACCGGTCCAGCGCCTCGAGCAGGGCGACGTCACGCTGCCGCGGGGCGCTCAGCAGGTAGGGCAGACCAAGCACCAGGGCCGGTACGACCACGAGGGCGATCACCCAACCGGTGACGGTGGTGATGACCAGCCCGACGAGCAGGCTGCCCGCCAGCAGGTAGTCACGCCGCCGACCTCGCGGTCCGGGCGCTCGGCGCGTCAGTCGAGCCCACCGGTCGGCGGCGGTCACACCTCGGTGCGAGCGGACTACGGCCTGCGGCGTACGGCGTCTCAGACCCGTGACCAGCGCCCACATCCCGGCGACGAGCAGCAGCCCGGCCGCGATGGCCAGTCCGGTCACGAGCGCTCCCTGCCGTTGGCGCGGCGGCCGGGGCTCCCCGAGCCCGGGTGCCCCGAAGCAGGCAACGGCCGCCGGAACGGCTCCAGCTCGCGGGCGAACCCGGCGTCGGGGTAGAAGCCGGCCGCCTGGGTGGGCGTGCCGGTCGCCGTGTACGTCAGGTGCGTCACCGGACGTCCGTTCTCGGTCGCTCGGGTGACTTGGCGGATTTCGGACACCAAGCGGCGCCGGACCCCGCCTTTCCAGGTCTCGTCGAGCAGCCGGACGTAGACGAGGAGATGAATGTTGTGTGCGATCTGGCGGTACGCCTCGTCGATCGTCAGCACGCCACCCTGCGCGACGCGGGAGGCCAGGCGGTCGATGGTCGACTCAGCCGAGTGCGAGTGGGTGGTGGACAGGGTGCCGGTACCGGCCTGCATGGCCTCGAACATGGCAGCGGCCTCCCCGCCGCGGACCTCACCGACCACCAGCCGCGACAGGTTCTGCCGCAATGCCTCCGGCATCAGGTCGGAGATGGTCACCTCGCCGACCCGGGTGCCGCCACTGGTCTCACCGTGACCCGTGCGCGCCTGCAGGGCCAAGATGTTCTCCCGGCCGGGCTGCAGGTGCGTCATCAGCTCGTAGTCGGTCTCCAGGGTGCCGAAGCGCTCGTGCGCCGGGATGGCGTTGATCAAGGCTCGGAGCAGCGTCGTCTTGCCGGCACCCTGGTCGCCCGAGATCACCATCGAGCGGCGGGCGAGGATGGCCGCGTCCAAGAACTCGGCCACCTCAACCGGCATCAGCCCGCCAGCAGCGAGGTCGGCCAGCGAGACGTCGGTGAGCGTGTGCTGCCGGATGACCACGCTGGGCCGGTAGGACAGCCCGAAGCCGATGGCGTGCAGCCGGAACCGCTCTCCCAGCGCCAGCGTCATCGACGGGTGGGTGTCGTCGAAGGGACGCGCCGGCTGGCTGTTCTGGCCGAGGAACCGGATCGCCTCGACCAGCTCCTCGTCACTGTCGGCGACCGGCGGCATCCGCTCCCGGCGTCCGTCGCCGTACTGGACGAAGACGGAGTCCCAGCCGTGGATCTCGATGTTCTCCACGGTCGGTATCTCGAGCAGCGGCTGCAGCCGGCCGTAGCCGAAGACGGAGTCCTCGACCGCGGAGACGTAGGTCTGCTCGGCTTCCGGCGACCACAGCTCGGCTCCTTCGCGATGCAGGGCGCGGACGTGGTCACCGACGACGCGTCGGATCATCGACCGGCCCAGCAGCAGCCTGTCGTCGCCGGCGAGCGGGCGGCCCGTGGCCTGGTGGGACCGTTCGCTCTCCTCGGTGATGAGCTCCGACGCGCGCCGACGCAGCTCCGCGACCTGCGACCACTCCAACGCCGCCGACCCGGCCCCGAGGCGGGGGGCGAGCTGTTCACGTGGATAGCGACCGAAGCCCTCGGCCGGACCGACGGCCACCCTCAGGCCCGGCGCGGCCGAACTGGGCGGGCTGGTCGGACCAGCAGGCAGCTCGTCGCCGTAGTCGGCGAGGACGGGGATGGCGTCCAGAGCGGTCGGCGCCAGCGCGGTGTCGTCCATCTCAGCTCCTCACCAGCTCGGTCGAGCGCTGCAACGCCTCAGCCAGGGTGGATGCGGCGTTACGGATGCCGCGGAGCAGCGGTGAGGCCTCGAACTTGCGGTGCTGCGGCGCCCCGTCGGAGAAGTGGGCGGCGGTGGTCGGGTCGTGCGGCAGCTGGGCGAGCACCGACGGTCCGAGCGCCTTGCTGATCTCCGCCGCCGCGTACGGCCGTCCGGGTCCCACCAGCACGAGCCCTGTCCGGCTGGGCGACGCGGTGGCAGAGCGGACCTCGGACAGCGCGGGCAGGTGGACCCGGGCCGACATCACCGAACGGAGATCGGACCGGAGCACCAGCAGGCTGAGCGCGCTCCGATCGAGCAGAGCGGGCGGCAGAGCGAGCGACCCGATCCGACCGAGGTCGACGATCACGTCGACGTCCAGGTCGGAGAGCCGGTCGAAGGTCTCGGCGAGCTCCTCCCAGACTCCGGCGAAGTGCGCCGCACTGGTGGGCTTGGTGAAGCCGGGGAGGAAGAGCCGACGGTCACCATCCGCGTCGACCAGCGGCAGGCACTGGTCCACCACGACTTCCCTCAGCGGTCGCCGGTCGCGGTGCGCCTCGGCGACCCGGAGCAGGCCCTTGCCTCGGGCTGAGCGTCCGGTCAGGTAGCCGGCGAGAACGGACTGGTGGGCGCCCGGGTCACAGTCGGCGAGCAGCACCGGCCGGGGCCAGCTCAAGGCCAGGCCGACGGCGATGCTGGTGACGCCAGGAGCCCCGTTCGCGGACGTGAGCAGCAGGATCGCCATCAGGTCACCGCCCCGAGTCGCGGACGACCGCCAGCCGAGACGATGCTGCAAGCAGGGCGATGCTCGCCGCCTGGGCCTGCGGCACGTCCACGTCGACCATCAGCGACGTGCCGTCGGGTGCCGGAGCGGTACTGACGACGCGGGCGGCATAGGTCTTGCCGGCCAGCTGGTCCTCGGTGGCCGTGCTGCTCGAGGCCGGCGGTAGCGCAACCAGCCGGATCGGCGAGGACGGCAACAACAGGCCTTGCGGCGCCGTGCCCCCTGGCAGCAGGATCCCCACGACGGACCTGCCGTCGGCGGGCAGAGTGGTTGCCGCCACCGATGTCCCCGCGACGACGCTGCCGGCGGGGAGGTCGTAGACCGCGCGCTGGCCCACCAGAGCGTCGAGCTCGCTCGCGGGCACGGCGCCCGGCAGCGCACCGCCCTGGAGCCGGACCGTGGTCAGGTCGTCCGCCTCGAGCACTTCACCTCGGTAGATCGTGGTGACGACCGACACGACGGCGGTCTCGGAGGCGACGCGGGCGTAGACCACGTAGGAGAGCAGCGCACCCAGGCAAAGAGCCACCACGCCGAGCGCGATCCACTTCGGGTCGCGGCGACCGGGCAGCCGGGGCAACTCAGCTGCCTGCTCACCCTCCCGGGCCAGGGTCGGGGCGGGTGCGGGCCGCGCGTCGGTGTCGGTACTCATTCAGGTCCTCGTCTGGGCTGCGGGGTTGCTGCGGTCTGCGGCGTTGGTGTCCAGTCACGGCCTGGTCTGGGCTTGGGCGACCAGAGGCCTGTCATCGGGTGCGTCCGGTGGGGACGATGGCGGATCGGGCTGAGCCCGTTCCGGTGACGGTGTCGAGGCCGAGAACGTTGAGGAAGATCGTGTCGGCGGAGGAGGACGTGGTGACGGTGACGACGCCGTTGGAGACGCTGACCGAGCCGCGGACCGACGGTTGACCGGCCAGGTAGGCCTTGGCCGCCAGCACGGCTGCTGACGCCGGGTCCCGTCCGCCGAGGCTGCTGGGTGGCGGCCGCGTTGCCTGCGGCACGAGCCGCCCCAGCCGCCGAGGACTCGGCCAGGGTGGCGGCCGTGACCTTCTGACCTCCGTCGATCACCAGCCCCGCCACCAGGAACAGTGAGCCCATCATCATCAACACGAACAGCGTGGTCGTCTGACCCCGCTCGTCGGGCACCGGCCTCGCCATCACCGGCTCCGGTAGGTGTCGAGGGCGGCCGCGCCGGTCCCGCTCAGCACGATGGAGCCGGGCAGGCCGGGCAGCGAGATGTCGGCCAACGGCACGGTGCAGCGAACGGTCGACCCCACAGTGGCCGGGGTGCCGACCGGGACCGCGAAGGCGGCTGTCCTGACCTGCACCGACGTGCCGTCGCAGCGAAGGCCGGCGGTGGCGAGCGAGGCCTCGGCGGCCTGTCGGCCAGCACTCGTCGCCGCGCCTGCGGTCCGGGCCAGGGAGGCCGCGCGGGCCCCGGTCTGGGCGGCCTCAGCCACCGTGGTGCGGGCAAACCACAGCCGCCCGCCTGCCACCAGGAGGCCGAGAACCAGCACCAGAGCCGGGACCAGCAACGTCAGCTCGATCGTGACCGAACCCCGTTGGCTACGCGGTCGGCGGCTCGGGGAGCCGCCACGACGAAGCGATCGGCCGCTCATGGAACAGTCACCCGTTCGAGCGGCGCAGCGGCCGTCTCGCTGATCCCGGCCAAGCCCAGGTCGAGCAACAGAGGTGCCCTGCCGCTCACCCGGACCAAGACCTGGGTCGGGCTGCGAACGACAGTGACCGAGACCTCAGTGAGGCCACCGGAGCGGGCGAGGTCGTTCCCCAGCTCCTCCGCTGAACCGGAGGTGCCGTCGCTGCCGCGAGCGACGTCGACCACGGCCGTCGGCTGCCCGTTCGGCCACGTTCCGGGCGTGCAGCCAGATTCCGGCCTGGATGATGCCGAGGGTGACCAACATCAGGACCGGCCAGACCACGGCGAGCTGGATGCTCTCGCTCAGGCCGCGCTGGTCCTGGGAGGGGAGCCGCACCACTACTTCGGCAGGTGGCTCTTGACGTAGGCGGTGATCACGCCGAGCACGATGACAGCGACGGTCACCGCCCCCGCCAGCAGGATGGCGTTCTCGGTGGATTGGCTGAGCCCCCGCTCGTCGCGAGTCGGTGGGTGGCGCAGCAGTACGAGTAGGCCCAGGGCGGTCCGAGCCAGCGTCTTGACGTTCATCCAGTGTCCTTCCGAGATCGGTGTCACGACCACGAAACCCCCGAGGGTGCGGCGATCGAACCGGCGACACTGCCGGTGGGAGAGCAAGCGAGGGTCGGGCAAACACCTCTCACAGCCACCGGTGGCCCCCGCACGCGAGTGAACAGCATCCCTTGGGAACACGGTTCGCGTGGCCAAATCAAAGAAGTGGTGTGATCGACGACCCCACATTTCTGGGCCGTTTCCAGAGGTCGCATGAATGACCTTGATGTGATTCAGCCGCCTCCCTTCACGAGCCATCACGCCGCCTCAGCCAGCTCGACGGCGTGCGCGGCGAGGACCTGGACAGCCCGGCTGCAACGGACTCGGACCGAAGCAGCGGTCGACCCGTGGTGCCGGGCGGCATCGGCACCGCTCAGGCCGCGGATGTAGACCTGCTCCAGCAGCTGGCCCGCCGGTTCGTCGAGCAGGCGCAGCCGCCGACCGGCCTTGATCACTCGGACGGCGTCGACGGTGGCGGCGACCCCATGGTCGAGCAGGCGTCGCTGCGCCTCGTGCTCGGCCAGCTCCTCGAGCTGCTCCCCGGCCAGCCAGAGGGCGCTGCCGCTTCGTCCGTCCGTCTCGCGTCTGACGGCCTTGAGCGTGTCGAGCGCGAGGTTGGCCGCGATCCGCACGGGCCGCGCAGCCAGCGGGTAGCAGGACAGGACGCACCAGGCAGCCGCCACGTAGTCGTCCACCGGCGCCCGAGGATCGCGCGACGCCATCTTGACCAGCCGGCCGAGCAGCGACTGCAGCACCGTCCGAGCCGCGAGCGCGTCACCGTGCTGGACCTCGACCAGCAGGGCGTGCAGGGTGACGTCGCAGCCCCGGCTGGCGCGACCCAAACGCTCCTGCAGCCCGACGCCATGGCCCTCCACCAGCTGCTGCCAGTCTGCGTTGAGCATGTCGACGATCCGTCGGGGCGAGCCCACCACGCTCGTCACGCTTCCTGCCATTGCTACCTCCTCGATCTGATGGATCGAGGATGGCGAGCCGGTGTTGGCGCACGTGTTGTGCGACCCGCCCACGGTGTTGTCCTACCGCCTCTGGTGTTGTCCGCTTCACCGCCACTGGCGTCTTCACGTTCACCGTCGTCGAGGCACCCCGCACGCGGCTGCGGCACCCCCAGCAGTGGGCGCCTCGACCGTCCCAGGGGTGCCCCGCGGTACCTCCTGGGCTGCCGGGCTCAGCCGCTGGCGGGGAGGTGGCCCCGCCAGGCCAGGCTCTGCTTGTTGAGCCGGTGCAGCAGCAGGTCGCCTTCGGCCTCGATCCGCTCCGCCAGCTCGACGGCGTACCGTAGCTGGCCGTCATCCAGCTGCTGGAACGCCGGCGACCGCGTCCGGTCGAGCACGTCGTACCAGCAGCGGCCCACCGTGTGGTCGAGGACGATCCGGCCGAAGCAGTGGTCGGAGCGGACCACCCAGCGCTCGGCGGCGGCCCGTCGGGGCAGCTCGCGCAGCACCAGCTGGCGGTAACGGCTCACCAGGTCTTCGCGCTCTCGGTCGTCGGCGGCCCGCTCGTCGTCCCTGCTCACCCGACCGAGCGTAGGGGTGTGAGCGGCGCCACCCAAGGCCTGCGGAATCGAGTCTTGGACGGGCCGGTTGAACACCGTATGGCCCTGCTCTTCGAACCGCTCACCCTCCGCGACCTCACCGTCTCGAACCGCGTCTGGCTGGCGCCGATGTGCCAGTACTCGGTGATGGCCGAGGACGGTGTCCCCACCGACTGGCACCTCGTGCACCTCGGCGCCCGCGCTCAGGGCGGCTTCGGCCTGATCCTCACCGAGGCGACGGCCGTGGTGCCCGAGGGCCGGATCAGCCCGCAGGACACCGGCCTGTGGGACGACGACCAGCGTGACGCGTGGGCCAGGATCGTCGACTTCGTGCACTCCCAGCAGGCCGCGATCGGCGTCCAGCTCGCGCACGCCGGCCGCAAGGGCTCGACCTACCGCGGCTTCCCGGGCGAGCCCACCGGCACGGTCCCTATCGAGCTCGGCGGCTGGACGCCCGTCGGCCCCTCCGGCACCCCATTTCCCGGCCTGGCCGACCCGCAGGAGATGACCGTCGGCGACATCGCCGCCACGGTCGGGGCCTTCGCGGCCGCCGCGTGCCGCGCCGACGAGGCCGGCTTCGACGTGGTCGAGATCCACGGGGCGCACGGCTATCTGGTGCACGAGTTCCTGTCGCCCTTGTCCAACACCCGCACTGACCGCTACGGCGGCAGCTTCGAGAACCGCACCCGCTTCCTGCTCGAGATCGTGGACGCCGTTCGCGCGGTCTGGCCCGTGGCCAAGCCGGTCCTGGTCCGGCTGTCGGCCACCGACTGGACTGACGGCGGCTGGGCGCTCGAGGACTCGGTCCGGCTCTCGGCGCTGCTGAAGGAGCACGGCGTCGACCTGGTCGACACCTCGACCGGCGGCAACGTGCTGGCCGACATCCCGGTGGGCCCGAACTACCAGGTGCCGTTCGCCGCCGCGATCCGCGCCAAGGCTGCCGTCCCCACCGGTGCGGTCGGCCTCATCTCGACCCCGCAACAGGCTGAGGACGTGCTCGCTGCCGGTGAGGCCGACGTCGTGCTGCTGGCCCGGGCCGCGCTGCGGGAACCGTCCTGGCCGTTGCGCGCCGCCGCCGAGCTGGGCCTGAACTGGCGCGAGGCGCCCTACCCTGCCGCCTACACCCGCGGGAAGTGGGACGACGTCCTCACCCCAGCCTGAACTCCGGCTGGAGGTTGGACCAGGTACGCAACCTCTTCGAGGCCTTCGACAGGCTCAGGGCGCGCAACTGCAGGGTCTCGGACAGCTTCAGACGGCGACGTCGGCGCGTACCCGGTCGCGGGTCTCGCAGACCGTCTTGCCGTCGCTGTAGCGGACGCCGTCGGCGAAGCGGGCCTCGACCGAACCGCTGCCGAACTGCTCGGTGTAGAGCCGGGAGTAGAGCCCGCCGAGCGCCAGCAGCTCGGCATGGCTGCCCTGCTCGACCAGCTCGCCGTCCTCGAGGCCGAAGATGACGTCGGCGTTCTGGATGGTCGAGAGCCGGTGCGCGATGGCGATGGTGGTCCGGCCCTGGGTGGCGCGCTCCAGCGCGTCCTGGACCAGGCGTTCGGTCTCGGTGTCCAGGGCCGACGTCGCCTCGTCGAGGATCAGCACCCGAGGGTTCATCAGGAAGACGCGGGCGATGGCGAGGCGCTGCTTCTCACCGCCGGAGAGCCGGTAGCCGCGCTCACCGGTAACGGTGTCGTAGCCCTCGGCGAAGCTCTCGATCCGGTCGTGGATGTTGGCGTCGCGGGCGGCCTGGTGGATTTCAGCCTCGGTGGCCTCGGGCCGGGCGTAGGCGATGTTGTCGTAGATGGTGCCGTGGAACAGGTACGGCTCCTGGGTCACCATGCCCACGCTCTCGGCCAAGGAGCCCAAAGTGGCCTCGCGGACGTCGACGCCGTCGATCAGCACCGCGCCTTCGGTGACGTCGTAGAAGCGCGGCACCAGGTAGGTCATCGTCGTCTTGCCCGAACCGGACGGGCCCACGATCGCCGCCAGCTGGCCCGGCCGCACGTCCAGGCTGAGGTGCCGCAGCGTCCAGCCGTCCCCGGCCTCGCGCTCGGGCTCGGGCGCTTCGGGCTCGGGGCCGCTCACCCGGGCGAACCGGGAAGCGCCGACCCGGCCACCGGTCAGCTCGCGCGGCTCCGGGTAGCGGAACCAGACGTCCCGGAACTCCACCGACCCGCCCTGACGGCTCGCCGTGAGCGGCACGGCCCCGGGCCGCTCGGTGATGGCCGGCACCAGGTCGAGATACTCGAAGATCCGCCGGAACAGGGCCAGCGAGGTCTGCACGTCCAGCGTGACCCGCATCAGCTGGATCAGCGGCATCTGCAACCGCGCCTGCAGCGTGGTGAAGGCGACCAGCGTGCCGGCCGTCAGCCCGGCGCCCCCACCCAGCCGGCCGGTGATCATGAGCCCGGCGAAGAGGTAGATCAGGGCGGGGGTGATGGCGAAGAACGTCTGCACCAGGGCGAAGAACGTACGGCCGGTCATCGCCTGCTCGACCTGCAGCTTGGTCTGCCGCGCGTTCTCCTCGCGGTAGCGCGCCACCTCCGAGTCAGCCCGGTGGAAGACCTTCGCCAGCAAGATGCCCGAGACCGAGAGCGCTTCCTCGGTGATCGCCGTCATCTCCGACAGCGACTCCTGGGTGCGCCGGGCCAGCCGCTGCCGACGCCGGCCCACGCGTACCTGGACCAGGACGAACAGCGGCATCAGCACCAGGGTCAGGATCGTCAGCTTCCACGACAGCAGCAACATCGAGGCGAACGCCGAGAGGACGGTCACCGAGTTCTGCAGGATGGTGGTCGCGGTGTCGGTCAGCACGGTGCGGACGCCGCTCACGTCGTTGGCCAGCCGGGACTGGATCGCCCCCGTCTTGGTCGCGGTGAAGAAGGCGAGCTCCATCTTCTGCAAGTGCGCGAACAGGGTGCTGCGCAGGTCGGCCATGGCCGAATTGCCGATGGTGGAGGTCAGCAGGTTCTGACCGATGCCGATCAGGGCCGTCAGCAGCGGGATCACGCACAGCCCCAGCACCAGCCAGCCCAGCAGGCCCAGGTCCGCCGGGCCCCGGTCGATCGGGAAGAGCGCATCGTCGAAGACCGCCCGGGTGAGGAACGGGGCGACGGAACTGAGCACCGCCGAGGTGACCACGGCGACACCGACCAGCACCATCTTGGCCCGGTAGGGCGCGAGCAGCCGCGCGATCCGGGTCAGCACCCCGCCAGACGCGGCGAGCTCGGCGCCCGCCGCGGTCTCGGCCGGAGGGCTGGTCATGGGCCCGACCTTATGTCACCGTCCGGCACGCGAGAGCCGGAAAGCCGGCCCGACCTCGGCGCCGGCGAGGGCCGTACGTGCCCTCTTCCACCGACGTGCGCCCTACGATGACGCCGTGACGTGGCTGCGGTTCCCCCGGGTGCTGGGGGTGGTGATCTGCGGCTACCTGGTGGCCATGGGTCTGCTGTTCGCGGCCTTCTCCGACCGCAACGCCACCTTCATCACCCACGCTGCCACCACGACCGGAACCGTGGTCGAGCTGGTGCCCCGGGCCGCGGCCGGTTCGGCCCGCGAGCCGAGCCCGACCGTGCGCAGCATGCCCACCGCGCCGACGGTCCGTTACACCGTGGGCGGGCAGACCTTCACCTACACCGCCGCGCACGGCCGCTACCGGCAACGGCTGCGGGTGGGTGACACCGTCGCCGTCCGCTATCTGCCGTCCGATCCTGGCCAGGCCCGGCTGCAGGGGGAGGACCGGGTGCTGATCCCGCTGCTGGCGGTCCTGTTCGGCCTGGCCGCCCTGGGCGTAGTCGTGCTGCTGGTGGCCACCCGCCGGATCGGTCGCCGACCGCCCCGTCCAGCGCTGCCGAGACCTGGCGGGGCCACGCCGGCGGTTGGGCCGGCAGTCCGACCGGGCGTGGCAGACTGACCCACCGACCCGTACCGCGCACTGACCCGCAGTCAACTCTCAAACGAGCAGGAACGCCCATGAAACCGGTCTTGCCATGACGGCCGTCCGTGAGAGCGAGTCGGACTTCGAGCCGATCTACCACCACTACGGTCCGCACCGGGCCGGGCTGCCCCCGATGGTCACGTACTTCCGCGAGCTGTGGGCGCGCCGGGAGTTCGCCACCGAGCTCAGCCGTTCCACGATGCGCAGCGCCAACACCGCCACCTTCTTCGGCCAGGCCTGGTTGGTCCTGAACCCGCTCCTGCTGGCGGGGGTCTACTACCTGCTGGTGACGATCATCCGGAACCGGCACGACCCGTCGTTCTTCACCCACCTGCTGCTCACGCTGTTTGCTTTCACCATGATCTCGACGTCGATCAACAGTGGGTCGAAGTCGGTCACCACGTCGGGCAAGCTGCTGATCAACACCGCATTCCCCCGGCTGCTGATCCCGCTGTCGGCGGTCCGGACCGCCTTCTTCCGCTTCCTTCCGACGATCCCGCTCTACTTCGTCTTCCACCTGATCCTGATGCCGCGGCAGTGGAGCTGGTCGATGCTGGTGTCGGTCTACTTCCTCGGCTGCATGATCGTGTTCTCGATGGGCCTGGCCGCCTTCTTCGCAACGCTGCAGGTCTACTTCCGCGACACGGCCAGCTTCCTGCCCTACTTCGTCCGGATCTGGATGTACCTGTCGCCCGTGCTGTGGCTGCCCGACAGCATCACCCAGTTCTCCAAGACCGCACTGACCCTGATTCAGCTCAACCCCCTGTACTCGATGCTCGGCGGCTACGCCGAGGCGGTGCAGGAGGGCCACTTCCCGCCGCCGTACATGTGGGTCGCGGCCGCCGCCTGGGCGCTGGCCTCGGCCGCCGCCGGCTTCTTGTACTTCATCTCGAGGGAGCGTGAGTTCGCTGTCCGCCTCACCTGAGACCCGGTCCACCACACCGGCGCTCACGCCGCTCGCGGTGAAGGTCGAAGACCTCTCGATTACCTACCGCACCACGTTCGAGCGCAAGCCCACGCTGAAGCAGGCCCTGGTCCGGTTCGGCCGGGGTCAGCGCGCAGTCCGTGAGGTGCAGGCGCTCAAGAACGTGAGCTTCGAGATCCGCAACGGCACCGCGCTCGGCATCATCGGCTCCAACGGTGCGGGCAAGTCCACGCTGATGCGGGCGATCGCGGGCATCCTGCCGCCGACCACCGGGTCGATCGAGGTCTGGGGCAAGGCCAGCACGCTGCTCGCGCTCGGCGTCGGCTTCAACAGGAACCTGTCCGGCCGGGAGAACATCATTTTGGGCGGTCTCGCCGCCGGGCTCTCGCGCCGCGACGTCGAGGAGCGGGCCGACGACGTCGCCGAGTGGACCGAGCTGGGCGACTTCATCGACATGCCGATGCGCACCTACTCCTCGGGCATGGCCGCCCGCGTCGGTTTCTCGGTCGCCGTCCACATGAAGCCCGACATCCTGATGATCGATGAGGCCCTGTCCACCGGCGACGCCAAGTTCCGCGAGAAGGCCAACGCGAAGATGGCCGAGCTGCGGGAGAGCGCCCGGGCCATGTTCCTGGTCAGCCACGGCCTCGGCAGCATCAAGGAGATGTGCAGCGAGGCCATCTGGCTGAACAAGGGCCAGCTGATGATGCACGGCACGCCCGACGAGGTCGTCGAGGCCTACATGGACTTCGTCAAGGTCAAGCAGTCCGCAACGACGGACGAGGACATCTGAGCCTGGCCGTCGCTCAACCTGCGGCGAGCCGCCAGGCGAGGAAGTCGCTGAGCGAGCCGGACTCGCCGTCGCGGCCGCCCTTGCCCACGATCAGCGGCGGTGGGCTCGGCGACAGCCGGACGCCGGTGAAGCGCTCGCGGAAGCCGCCCGGCACAGTCAAGACGTAGTAGGCACCGTCGTCGCCGATGGCCAGGCTCTGGTTCTTGCGCAGGTACCAGCCGACCTTGTCGGTCTTCACCACCTGCCCGGTGTAGAGGGTGGCGCGCAGCGGTTCGGGAGCCAGCCCACGGGCTCGGGCGTCGACCACGAAGGCGTCGATGAGC
This sequence comes from uncultured Actinomycetota bacterium, assembly GCA_963727215.1. Taxonomy (GTDB): domain Bacteria; phylum Actinomycetota; class Actinomycetes; order Propionibacteriales; family Propionibacteriaceae; genus Microlunatus. The sequence continues at coordinate 131,343 of CAVSFR010000010.1, read as the reverse complement.
CGCTGCGCCTGCTGGGACTCCCCCCGCTCCTGCGCGGCGGCCAGCTCGGCGCGGCGGGCGGCTTCCTCGGCACGGGACACGCCCTCACGCTAGTCCGGCAGCCACCGGGCTACCCAGGGGCCACCGGCGAGAATCGACCCCTCGATGCACCGACCGGGCTCTTTTCGCCCCGCTGGGGCGTTCTGGGGGTGGACCAGGGGCCCCGAACCGAACCTGCCACCCTCAGCCGGCGACTACACTGCGGCTGCTTCTCACCTAGGACTCCATGACCGACCGCCAGGCGCCCGACGCCGAACCTTCAGAGCCTGCCGGCGCCACCCCGGTCGGCTCCCGTCGCCGCGCCCGCCGCCGCTGGCCGCGGATCCTCGCTGCGGTGGCCGCCCTGCTCGTGGTGGCGCTCGCCGCGGGCGCGGTCTACGCGTACAAGATCGACCGCAGCATCACCTCCAACATCACTCGCGGCATCGACCTCCCGGGCAGCACGCCCAGCGGCGGCGGCGAGCCGGTGGGGCCCTCGACCGAGCCGCAGGAGACCGGGCCACTCAACTACGTGCTGCTCGGGTCCGACAGCCGAGACCCCGGTAACGACGCCAACGGGCGGAGCGACAGCATCATGGTCGTCCACCTCGACCAGGCGCGGAACAAGGCCTACATCGTCTCGTTCCCGCGCGACATGTACGTCGCCATCCCTGGTTACGGCAAGAACAAGATCAACGCCGCGTACTCCTTCGGCGGCCCGGCCCTCACCGTGAGCACGCTCGAAGACCTCACCGGCGTCGGCATGAACCACGTCGTGCTCGTGGACTTCGAGGGCTTCATCGGCCTGACCAAGGACCTCGGGGGGGTGACCGTTCGCAACAAGACGGCCTTCACCTCCCACGGGTACACCTATCCCAAGGGCAAGGTCACCATCTCGGGCAAGAAGGCGCTCTGGTTCGTCCGTGAGCGGCACGCCTTCGCCCGGGGCGACCTCGAGCGGGCCAAGAACCAGCGCAACGTGATCAAGGCCATCGTGGCCAAGGGCCTGAGTGCCGACGTGGTGGCCAACCCGGCGATGTTCACCACCTTCATCGGCAACCTCGCCAAGCACCTGACCGTGGACAACAGCCTGACCGACGCCGACATCCGCCAGACCGCGCTGTCGCTGCGGCTGAAGTCGGAGAACATCGAGCTGTTGCAGGCGCCTCTGTCGGGTTTCGGGACCGCGGCGGACGGCCAGAGCATCGACGTGGTTGACACCACCAAGATGGCCGAGCTCGCCGACGCCATGCAGAACGACACGATGGACGCCTACCTGCAGAAATACCCGAAGGGCTGAGGTGGAGCTCGTCCGCGGTCTCCGGCGGCTCTGGCGACACCAGCTGTTCCGCCGGCTGCTCGCCGTCCGGGTGGCGACGCAGTCCTGCGACGGCCTGCTGCAGATCGCGCTCGCCTCGTACGTGCTCTTCTCTCCCGAACGTCAGCCGGACGCGCGCTCGATCGCCGTCGTACTGGCGATCACGCTGCTGCCGTTCTCGGTGCTCGGGCCGTTCGTCGGCGTCGTGTTGGACCGGGTGTCGCGGCGGCAGGTGCTGGTGGTGGTGGACCTCAGCCGTTCGGTGCTGGCCCTCGGTCTGGCCGCGCTGGTGGCAACCGGACTGCGCACGCCCGGGATCGAGACCCTCTTCTACGGCGGCGTGCTGCTGGCCATGAGCCTCAACCGCTTCCTGCTCGCGGCGCTGTCGGCCTCGCTGCCGCACACCATCGACGAGGACGAGTACATGGTCGCCAACTCGGTGGTACCCACCATCGGGCCGGCCGGGGCTGTGATCGGCGTCGGAGTGGGGACGGGCCTGCGGCTGCTGCTCGGTCGCTCCATGCCGGACTACTCCGCCAACGCCATCCTGTTCGTCGTCGCTGCCGCCGGGTTCGTGCTCAGTGCCAGTCTCGCGTTGCGGATCGGTCGCCAGCAGCTGGGCCCCGACGCGCGCGAGTACGAGGGGCGGGAGCCGACGAAGGCCCGGGACGTGCTGGTCGGGCTGGCTGAGGCCGTCTGGCACCTCCGCCAGCGGCGGGCGGCCGGCCTGGGCCTGCTGACCATCGGGGCGCACCGGGTGGTCTACGGCATCGTGACCGTGGCCACGATCCTGGTCTACCGCAACTACTTCCACAATCTCGACCAGGTGGACGCGGCGCTGGCTGACCTGAGCCTGCTCGTGGTCATCACCGGGGCAGGCTTCGTGGCGGCCGCCGCCATCACCCCACCGATGACCGCGCGGCTCGGGGTGCGCCGCTGGCTGATCGGGTGCCTGGTGGCGTCCGCGGTCTTCCAGCTGCTGCCCGGCGCGGTCTACGCCAAGGCACCGCTGCTCGTCGCCGCCTTCCTGCTCGGCGTCACCGCGCAGAACATCAAGATCTGCGTGGACACGCTGGTGCAGGCTCACGTCGACGACGACCTGAAGGGCCGGGTGTTCGTGCTCTACGACATGGTCTTCAACGTCGCCCTCGTGCTGGCCGCGGTCATCGGGGCGGTCATCCTGCCGGCCAACGGCAAGTCGGTGCTGGTCCTGGTCGTGCTGGCCTGCTGCTACCTGCTGACGGCGATGGTCTTCGCCCTGGTCAGCCGCGGCCTGAGCATGGACGAGGGCACCGAGTCGCTCCGGCACAGGTCTGCCGCGTGAGCCACCCTCAGCCCTGCTGCTCCGCCCACCAGCTGCGCAGCGCCGCCTCGGCGCGTTCGGGACTGAGCGGACCTTCCTCGATGCGGAGCTCGAGCAGGTACTGGTAGGCCCGGCCCACCAGGGGCCCGGGCGGGATGTCCAGCAGCGCCATGATCTGGCGTCCGTCCAGGTCGGGCCGCAGCGAGGCCAGCTCCTCGGACTCCGCCAGCTCGGCGATCCGGGCCTCCAGGTCGTCGTAGGCCCCCCACAGCCGTGCCGCCTTCGCCCGGTTGCGGGTGGTGCAGTCGGCCCGGGTCACGATGTGCAGCCGCTCCAGCTGGTCGCCGGCGTCACGGACGTAGCGTCGGACGGCGGAGTCGGTCCAGGCCGCGCGCTCGCCGTCGCCAGGCCCGTACCCGTGGAAGCGCAGGTGCAGGGTGATCAGCTCGACCACCGCCTTCACCTGGTCGCTGGAGAAGCGCAGCGCGGTCAGCCGCTTGCGGGCGAGCTTGGCGCCCACCACGTCGTGGTGGTGGAAGGAGACCTTGCCGCCGGGCTCGAAGCGCCGGGTGGCCGGCTTGCCGATGTCGTGCAGCAGGGCGGCCAGGCGCAGCACCAGGTCGGGTCCAGCCGGCTCGGTCGCCTCGGCCGGCGTGAGCCGGTGCTCCAGCTCGATCGCTTGCTCGAGGACGGTCAGGCTGTGCTGGTAGACGTCCTTGTGGCGGTGGTGCTCGTCGCGCTCCAGCCGCAGCGCCGGCAGCTCGGGCAGCACCCGCTCGGCCAGGCCAGTGCTCACCAGCAGGTCCAGCCCCGCGCGCGGGTGGTCGGCCAGCAGCGTCTTGCTGAGCTCGTCGCGCACCCGCTCCGCGGAGATGATGCTGATCCGGTCCGCCATCTCCGTCATCGCCGTGACCACCTCCGGCGCGGGCGTGAAGCCGAGCTGCGCGGTGAAGCGCGCCGCCCGCATCATCCGCAGCGGGTCGTCGCTGAACGAGGTCTCGGGCGCGGCCGGGGTGCGCAGCTGCTTGGCCGCCAGGTCGTCCAGGCCACCGTACGGGTCGAAGAAGCGCAGCTCCGGCACCGAGACCGCCATCGCGTTGACCGTGAAGTCGCGCCGGATGAGGTCCTCGGCGAGCGTGTCGCCGAAGGCCACGACCGGTTTACGGCTGTCGGCCGCGTAGGCGTCGGCGCGGAAGGTGGTCACCTCGACCACCCAGGTGGTGCCGCCCTCCAGGACCGAGCAGCCGATGGTGCCGAACTCCTTGCCGATCGTCCAGACCGACGACGAGTACCGCCGCAGCAGCGCCTCGACGTCGTCAGGGCGAGCCGAGGTGGTGAAGTCGAGGTCGGAGCCGAGGCGGCCGAGCAGGGCGTCGCGCACACTGCCACCGACCAGGTAGAGCTCGTGCCCGGCGTCGGCGAAGAGTCGCCCGAGCCGGCTCGCGACCGGCGTGATGCGCATCAGCTCGGACAGGCCGGTGGCCTGAGCCGCATTCAGTTCCGCTCCAGACACGTGGACCGACTCTACCGGCGGGAGCGCGCGGGCCGGTCGATGCGTTGTCCCGCCGTAGGATGCGTCGAGTGAGGAGGCAGCGCGCATGAAGGTGCTGTGCGCCAAAGTGCCGGCCGTGCTGGTGGCCCTGCTGGCGGTCCTCGGGGCCGGAGCGCTGCTCGGCTTCGTCCCCGCCACCCCCGCGGCCGCGGCCGAACCGGAGGCCCTGGTCACCATCACCCTCACGGGTCTCTCGCCCTCACTGCCGACCCGCGACGGGACGGTCACCCTCGCCGGCCGGGTGACCAATGTGTCGAGCACGCCGGTGAGCAACCTGCAGGCGATCTTGTGGCGCTCGGCTGACCCGTTGAGCACGGCCGAGGCGATGACCAGAGCGCTGAAGTCCGAGGCCGACGACCCGATCGGCCGACGCCTGTTCGAGCAGGACTACCAGAACATCCCGAGCGAGAACGACCGGACCCTGGCCCCGGGCGCCTCGACCACGTTCCGGCTCCGCACCGCCGTGGCCAACCTGGACCTCCCCCGGGCCGATGGGGTCTACCTCTTCGGCGTCCACATCCGGGGACGGATGATCGACGACCCGCAGCGGGACCAGACCCTCGGTAGGGCGCGCACCTTCCTGCCGTTGGTGGCGGACAAGCCCGCAGGCCGGCTGCAGATGACCTCGCTCGTGGTGCTCAGCTCGCGCCCGTCCCTGCTGCGCCGTGGGGTGCTCGTGGACGACCACCTGGCGGCGGAGGTCGCCCCGGGAGGACGGCTGGACCAGCTGCTCAGCGCCGCCGACACGGCGGGTACGAGCTTCGCGGTCGACCCGGCGCTGGTCGAGGAGCTGGCCACCATGAGGGACGGGTACGCCGTCCAGAACCCCGAGGGCGCCACCAGCACCGGCCGGGGCCGGAGCGACGCGGCCACCTGGCTCACCCGCTTCGCCTCCGTCCAGGCCAGCCGGGACGGCTTCCGGCTGCTCTACGGCTCCCCCGACATCGCCGCGCTCGTGCACGACCGGCAGACCGCGGCCATCACCGACGCGGACGAGGCCGGGCGTCGGGTCGCCAGCACCGCCTCGCTCCCGCTGCTGGTGATGCCCGCAGGCGGCTACGCCGACGAGGACACCGTCCGAGCGGCCGAGCGGCTGAAGCCGGCCGCGATCATGCTCTCCGACGCCGCCGTGGCTGCCGACAGCCCGCTGATCGCCGGTCTCGACACCGGCAGCGGCAGGGGCGCGCCGATCGTGCGCTACAGCAGCATCACCTCCGGGGCCGGCGGGCCCGGGCCCGACCCCCGCGTCACCCCCGTCCAGCTCCGGCAGCGGGCACTCGCCGACAGCTGGATCCAGGCCAACACCACCTCGAGCGCCGCGCAGGGGCGCGTCCGGCTGGTCACCAGCACCGACCAGGTGCAGGGCGACGACCCTGGGGTGGCGGCCCCCTGGGTGAGCCGCAGCACCCTGGCAGCGCTGCTCGACGACCGGCCGGCCACCTGGGACGCGCCACTGGCCTACCCCGCGGAGGTGAGGCAGGCGGAGCTGACGGCGGGCCAGCTGCGCAGACTGCGCACCTTCGCCCGTAGCAACGACACCTACGCCGAGCTGTTCGCCGACTCCGAGGGCGGCCGCGAGAGCGCCCAGGCGGCGGTCGCCCGGGCAGCGAGCGCGGCTTGGCGGGGCAACGACCGGCAGCGTCGGCGGCTGCTCGTCCCCCAGCAGGCAGCGCTCGACGCGGTGCTGGTCAGCGGGCTCGAGATCAGCAGCATCCGCCGGGTCAGCACGGTGGCCCAGGAGGGTGTCCGTTTCCCCATCACCGTTCTCAACCTGCTGCCGGTCGACCCGGACCAGGGCGTCAACGCGGTGAACCTCAAGCTGGTCTTCGTCTCGGAGAACCCGCAGCGGCTGACGATCAAGCCGATCTCCTTCGAGGACCTGGAGGCGGGTCAGAGCAAGACCGAGAACGCCCAGGTGACCGCCCGCGCGAACGGCACGGTCCCCGTCCGGGCCCAGCTGCAGACGATGAGCGGCAGCCCGGTCGGGCGGCCCCTGACCATCGACGTCCGGGTGACCCAGAACGGCACCACTGGCTGGGCGATCGCCGGGACCGCGATGGTGGTGTTCCTCGGCGGCACGGCCTTGAGGATCCGCCGGGTCAGCCAGGCCCGCGCCGCCGCCAGCGATGCCGAGGCGGCCGCCGAGCCCTCGGCCCTCACGTCGGCTCCGCCCACCGACGCCGACGCCCTCGAGCGCACCGTCGCGACCGATTCCCAGCCTGACGACCCCCAGACTGAGGACGCCCAGCCCGACGACCGGGGCCGCTTCGATGCCTGACACCACCGCGGTCGCCTCACCGGTCGAGGGCGGACCGCCCGGCGCGCCCGACCCGGGCCCCTCCCGCACCTCACGACTCGTCTCGGCGAGCGCCCTGATGGCCGGCGGCACGCTGGTCTCGCGGCTGCTCGGCTTCGCCCGGATCCTGCTGCTGGCCGCCCTGTTCGGCAACGCCAGCCGCCAGGGGGACATGTTCACCATCGCCAACACGGTGCCCAACAGCATGTACATCCTGCTGGCCGGCGGCGTCCTCAACACCGTGCTGGTGCCCCAGATCGTCCGGGCCATCAAGGGCGACTCCGACGGCGGCGAGGCGTACACCAACCGGGTGATGACGGCGGGCCTGCTGGCCCTCGGCCTGATCACCGTCGCCCTGACGCTCGCCGTGCCGGTGGTCATCGACCTCTACGCCGCCGACGGCTACCGCTCCCCCGGCCTCGGGGCGCAGCACCAGTCGATGGTGATGCTCGGCTACTACTGCATGCCGCAGGTCTTCTTCTACGGCGTGCACGTCCTGGCCGGCCAGGTGCTGAACGCCCGGGAGCGGTTCGGGCCGATGATGTGGGCCCCGATCGCCAACAACATCATCTCGATCGCCGTCCTCGGGCTCTTCTTCGTCGTCTTCGGCCAGACCGACACCCGGGCCGCCTTCACCGCGGGCCAGGAGCTGCTGCTGGGGCTGGGGTCCACCCTCGGGATCGTCGCCCAGGCCGCGGTGCTGGTGCCCTTCCTGCGCCGGGCCGGCTACCGCTTCCGTCCGCGCTTCGACTTCCGCGGCACCGGCCTCGGCAAGACGGCCGCCCTGGCCAAGTGGACGATCGGCTACGTGCTGGTCACCCAGCTCGCGGTGGTCGTGGTCTCCAAGCTGGCCTCCGGCGCGACCGTCCGCGGCGCCGGCGCGGGCCTGCTGTCCTACTCCAACGCGTACGCGGTGTGGATCCTGCCGCACTCGCTCATCACCCTCTCGCTGGCCACGGCGATGCTGCCGACTGCCTCGGCGATGGCTGCGGCCGGTGACCTGGACGGGGTGGCCCGGGAGACGATGCGGGCGCTCCGGCTGGCCCTGACCGCCCTGCTGCCGGCCGCGGTCGCCTTCCTCACCCTCGGCGTACCGGTCGCGCAGGTGCTCTTCGGGTTCGGCCGCGGTGCCGGTGACGCCCGTTACGTCGGGTGGGCACTGATGGCGCTGGCGGTCGGCCTGGTGCCGTTCACGGTGCAGTACCTGTGCCTGCGCGCCTTCTACGCCCTCGAGGACACCCGGACGCCCTTCTTCCTGCAGCTGGTGATCGCCGCGGCGAACGTGGTCTTCGGCGTGGCGGTCGTCGCGCTGGTCGACCGTCCCTCGCTGGTGGCAGCGGCGCTGGGCCTGGCCTACTCCCTCGCCTACGTCGTCGGGGTCCCGGTCTCCCTCGCCCGGCTACGGCGTCGGCTGCCCGGACTGCGCCCGTTCGAGCTCGTGCAGCACTGCGTCCGGCTGCTGCTGGCCGTGATCCCCGCGGCTTCGGTGGCGGTGCTGCTCTGCTGGGGGCTGGGCGGTCGCGCCGACTCCCAGCCGGCCCGGATCCTGGTGCTCGGGGTGGCCGGGATCGCCGCCGTCGGCCTGTTCCTGCTCGCCGCCCGGCTGCTGCGGATCACCGAGGTGACCGCCATCGTCGCGACCGTGCTGAGGCGTGGGCGTCGGGCGGTACCTCACGATTCGGCAACCTCCGGCGGTTCGGTCACAGATACGCGCACGGGGCCACCTACCATCGAGCCACCACCCACCGCCGGCCCGGTGACCCAGCCATCGACCGGCACGAACGGATGCGCAGACAGCATGGCTCAGGCCGAGATGACCCGGACGGACGTCGTCCGCCGGGACCCAGGCGGCGAGGCTGATCTGGGGGACGCTTCGCCGGTTGCCACGGACGTGGCACCCGCACGTGTCACGCGCGCCGCGAGCCTGCCGGCCGGCACCGTGCTGGCCGCCCGCTACCGGCTCGAGGAGCTGCTCGCGGTCTCCGAGCCCGCGATCACGTGGCGGGCGTTCGACCAGGTGCTGTCCCGCTCGGTGCTGGTGCACCTGCTGCCCCCGGGCGACGAGGCGGAGCGCGACCTGATGGCCGCGGCCCGCCGCGCCTCGGTCGCCACCGACTCCCGGTTCCTACGGGTGCTGGACGCGGTGCCGCAGCACACCGTGGCGGCCCAGGGCGACGATCCCGACCTCGGCTCCTACATCGTCTGCGAGTACGCCACCGGCCAGTCGCTGGAGGCGATCCTCGGCCACGGCCCGCTGTCAGGGCTGGAAGCCGGCTGGGTGGTCCGCGAGGTCGCCGACGCGCTCTCCGGGGTGCACAGCCTCGGCCTGCACCACCGTCGGATCAGCCCCGAAACCGTGATCATCACCCCGACCGGCAACGTCAAGATCGTCGGCCTGCTGATCGAGGCGACCCTGCGCCCCGCCCGCTCGTCGCGCGGAGCCTCGGCCCGGCTGCAGCAGGCCGCGCGCGACCCCGAGCAGCTGGACGTCCTCGACCTGGGCCGGCTGCTCTACGCGGCCCTGGTCTGCCGCTGGCCAGGCGGACCGGCGTTCAGCCTGCCCGACGCGCCGATGGTCGGGCAGCACTGGATGTCGCCGCGCCAGGTGCGCGCGGGCGTGTCCCCGGCCCTGGACACCGTCTGCGACCAGATCCTCGGCGACCCGCCGCGCCACCGCACCGCCCCGATCACCACGGCGAACGAGCTGGTCAACGCGCTGACCAAGGTGCTCGGCGCCGCCGACGCGTCCGGAGACCTGGAGCGCCGGCTGCGGCAGCCGATCCCCAAGGTGGGGTCCGCCCGGCCCAGTGCGACCGGACCGGTCTCCACCCTGCTCGACTCACCGACGGAGCCGAACCCGGTCGTGGTCGACCTCGGCCCCGACACGGCTCTCCGGAAAGCTCCCCCGCGCTCGCCGGCCGCCGACGCCGGACCTCTGCACGTCAGCCGTACGGTCGCTCCCGCCACGGCCGTGGGAGCGCCTGAGCTGTCCCCAGCGACGACCACAGCGGTCCGCACGCCCGTGCCCAGCCAGCCGACGGCCCACCGCGTCCGGCCGCCGCACCCGCCGCGGCGCTGGATCGCGGCGCTGGTGATGCTGATCGTGCTGGTCAGCGGGATCGGCCTGGTCGCGGCCCTGGTGCTGGACGACCAGCTCAGTGCAGCGCCCGACCCAGGGCCCCGGGCCACCCCCGCCCGGCCCACCACGCCCCCCACCAGCGCCCCGCCGACCGCGGTGACCGTGGTGCCGGTCGTGGCCGCGCGGGACTTCGACCCCCAGGGGTCTGACGACAAGCGCGAGAACCCGGACGAGGTCAGGCTCGCCTACGACGGCAACCCGGCGACGCGCTGGCGGACTGTCGCCTACATCGGCAACCCGAAGCTCGGCGGCCTCAAGCGGGGCGTCGGCCTCGTGCTCGACCTGGGCACCGCGCAGCCGGTCACCTCGGTCGCGGTCACCCTGAGCGGGAGCGGCACCGACCTCGACCTCCGGGTACCCGAGAACGACCCGGCCAGCGCCACCGAGGCGCCGCTGGGCTCCGACGGCGACTGGCAGGTGGTGGCCAAGCAGGCCGACGCCGGCCGCACCGCCACCCTGACCCCGAAGCAGGCCGTCACCACTCGCTTCGTGCTCATCTACCTGACCTCGCTGCCCAAGGAGGGCGGACGCTACCGCGGCGGGATCAGTGAAGTCGTGGTGCGCCGGTGAGCGGAGGGCCTCCCCCCGCCGCCCACCCACTGCCAAGCCCCCCTGTTCCGAACCACCCAGACCCGAGCGACGCCGAGCTGATGAGGCGGCACGTCGACGGCGACCCGGACGCCTTCGCCACCCTGGTGGCACGGCACGCCGACCGGCTGTGGGCGGTCGCGCTGCGGACGATGCGCAACCCCGAGGACGCTGCCGACGCCTTGCAGGACGCCTACCTCTCGGCCTTCCGCCGCGCCGACAGCTTTCGCGGCGACGCCCAGGTGACGACCTGGCTGCACCGCGTCGTGGTGAACGCCTGCCTGGACCGGCTGCGTGCGCTCAAGGTGCGCGCGGCCGACCCGCTGCCCGAGGACCTCGACCGGCTGCCGGACCTGGGCGTCACCCCTGCCGACCCGGTGCTGGCCTCGCAGCAGCGCGGTGACGTGCTCGCCGCGCTCGGCGAGCTCAACCCCGACCAGCGGGCGGCGCTCGTGCTGGTGGACATGCAGGGCTACTCGGTGGAGGAGGCGGCCCTCGTCCTGGGCTGCGCCCCCGGCACCGTGAAGAGCCGGTGCGCCCGCGGCCGCGCCCGGCTGGTGCCGCTGCTCGCCGACCTCGCGCCGGCGGCCGGAGGCCGGCACTGATGTCGCAGCCCCTGACCCTGTCCTACCCCTGGCGGCCGCACGTGCTGTTCAGCTCCATCGGGGCCACCATCTGCGTCGGGGCGCTCGCGCACAGCCGCGCGCCCGGCTGGGTCGCCGTGCTCGTCGTGGTCGTCGTGCTCTGGGCGCTCGTGGTCACCCTCATCTGGGCCCGGACCCGCGCGTACCTGCAGGTGGCCGGGTCCCGGCTGACCGTCCGCCGGACCCGTCGGCTGCACACGATCGAGGGCGAGCAGCTGGTCCGGGTCCGGCAGTTCCTGACCGCGTCCGGTCCCTGCTACTCACTCGTCGTCCGAGACGGCGAGGGCCGGGAGCGCAGCCACGTCGCACCCGTCGCCCTCCTGCGGGAGGGCCACTCGACCCTCTTCCGCTGGATACTGGCGCAGGCGCCTCGGGCCGAGCTCGACCGGGGTTCGGTGCGAACTCTCGACCAGCTACGGGTGCGGGGGCTGGTCGAATGAGGAGGCATCCGCGGCTTCGAGACCGCCGCCTGGACCGCAGCACCGGACACGAAGAGGAGGGCGGGGCCGATGGTTGAGCACCCCTCCACCGACGACCTCGCCGACGCCGCCGAAGGGTTGCTCGGGCCCGCGCGCGCCTCCGAGGTCGAAGCCCACGTCGCCGGCTGCGCCGGGTGCCAGCAGATGACTGCCGCCCTGGGCTCGGTCTCCGCGCTCCTCGCGACCGTCCCGACACCCCCGATGCCGGCAGCGGTCGCCCGTCGGCTGGACGGTGCGCTGGTTGCGGAGTCCCAGCGGCGCCGGGCCGAGCGCGCCCAGGCGGACACGGTCAACGCGGCGAGGGTGGCGGCCTCGACGAGCCCGCGGCCGTCCCGGTCACCGGTGACGCTCGGCCACTTCGGCGGCGACCGACGCCGGGTACAGCGAGGTCGCCACTGGGTGCCCGTGCTGGCGGCGGCGTGCCTGGCCACGCTGGTGGGGTTCGGTGGCTATGTGCTGAGCGCGACGGCCGGACTGAACGAACCCCCGGTGATCGCCGCAGCGGTCACCACGAGTGACCTGGCCGCCCAGGCACGCACCCTCGAGCAGGGCCGCGACCTCGACCCGCACCGCTTCTCCAACGCGTGGTTCTGCGCCCGGTCGGTCACCCGCGGCCGGATCACCGGTCTGGCCGGTGCACGTGTCGACGGCTCGCCCGCCCTGCTGGTCTACACCCGATCCGAGGGGGCCACGCTGGTCACCGTGGTGAGAGGGTGCGGCGCCCTGCAGCCGTCGGCGATCGCCTCCGCCCGCCTCCCCCGCTGACCCGGAATAGCACACCCGACGAGCGGGTTGAGCGGGGGTAAGGTGTGGGGCCCTGGAGCCCCGCGCACCCGTGCTGCGGCAGCGCAGCGCAGGCAGGACAGCAGCACAGTGAGGAAGCAGCGATGAGCAGCAGCAACGACCAGCAGGTCCGCGACGTGATCGTGGTGGGCAGTGGCCCCTCGGGCTACACCGCGGCGATCTACGCCGCCCGCGCCAACCTCTCCCCGCTGGTCTTCGAGGGCTCGATCACCGCCGGCGGCGCCCTGATGAACACCACCGAGGTCGAGAACTTCCCCGGCTTCCCCGACGGGATCATGGGCCCGGAGCTGATGGACCATCTGCGCAGCCAGGCCGAGCGCTTCGGCGCCGAGCTGGTGAGCGAGGACATCGTCTCGATGGACCTGACCGGTGAGGTCAAGACGGTCACTGACGGCTACGGCAACACCTTCTCCGCCCGCGCGGTCATCCTGGCCATGGGCTCCAGCTACCGCAAGCTCCACCTCCCCGACGAGGACCGGCTGTCAGGGCACGGCGTGTCCTGGTGCGCCACCTGCGACGGCTTCTTCTTCCGCGAGAAGGACATCGCCGTCGTCGGCGGCGGCGACTCCGCCGTCGAGGAGGCGACCTTCCTGACCCGCTTCGCCCGCTCTGTCACCCTGGTGCACCGGCGAGACGAGCTGCGCGCCAGCAAGATCATGGTCGCGCGCGCCGAGAAGGACCCGAAGATCCGGTTCGCGTGGAACGCCGCCGTCGAGTCGCTGCACGGTGACAAGTCGCTGGACGCCGTCACGCTCCGCGACACCGTCACCGGCGAGCAGCGCGAGCTGGCCGTGAGCGGCCTGTTCATCGCCATCGGCCACGACCCGCGCTCGGAGCTGGTCCACGGCCAGGTGCACCTCGACGGTGAGGGCTATGTCCTCACCGACGGCAAGTCCACCCGGACCAACCTGCCCGGCGTCTTCGCCTGCGGCGACCTGGTGGACCACACGTACCGCCAGGCCATCACCGCCGCCGGCACCGGGTGCTCCGCGGCCCTGGACGCCGAGCGCTACCTGGCCGATCTCGACGACCTCGGCGACGCTGTCCTGGCTGACGCCCACGGCGAGCTGATGGGCGCCGGTAGCTGAGCGAGGGCGCTGCGCTGACCAGAAGTGTCAGTGGCAGCCGCCATGCTCACACCCTCGTCCAACCCGGACAGACAGACCCCGACAGACACACCCCCCGAACGACGAACAAGGAGAAACACACGATGGGCGCAGTCACCGACGTCACCGACGCCAACTTCAGCGAGGTTGTCCTCAAGTCCGACCTCCCCGTGGTCGTCGACTTCTGGGCTGACTGGTGCGGACCGTGTAAGCAGGTCGCGCCGATCATCGAGGAGCTCGCCACGCAGCACGGCGACAAGGTGCGGTTCGTCAAGCTGGACACCAACACCAACCCGGTGACGCCGGCCAACAACCACGTCCTCGGGCTGCCGACGATCCAGGTCTACGTGGGCGGTGAGCTGGTCAAGGCGTTCAAGGGCGCCAAGTCCAAGTCGGTCCTGCTCAACGCGCTGGAGGAGTACCTCTGAGCCGCCGGGGGCGCTTCGGGCGGTCACAAGCCGATCGGCACCTTCCCGGCTCCCCCAACGATGTGGGCAGCATGGACCACGGGTTTGACACCCGCCGTTGCGGCCCGCCGGGCCAGTTCGGCGGGCGCGTCGTCGGGATGCACCCCTTGGTCGATCAGCACCCCCTCTGCCCGGTTGACCAGAGCCAGGTCCTCTAGCCGCGAGGCATCACGGTTCTGGGACTGCGGAGGTAGCGCACGGTCAAGCTCGACCTCGGCCCGCCGAAGCGAAGACGTCCCAGCACTGGCTTGGCGCGCGCTCCAGGTGATGTCGGCCGCCAGGTCGACGAACGCACCCCTGCGGCTGGCGTAGAGAGTCAGGCGCGCCGCCGGCGCTCCGTCCGGGCACCAGCCCAGCGAGGCCACCGCACGGGAGCGGTCCAGATCGTCCAGGGTGGTCAGCCAGACGCCGTGAGGTTGCAGCTCGAGGCAGACTTCTAAGCCGAGAAAGGTCGGCACGACCCGGACAAGGCAGTGCTCCAGTTCGACGAGCGCACCGGGAAAGTCGTAGGTGCTATCGCTGTGCTGCACCAGCCGGTGCAGGACCAGCAGCGCTGAGGTTGAATTCACGAGGTCGGTCCAAGGGAGCGGGTCCGGCCGCCGGCTCATCACTCCAGGATCGGCTCCCGTCGGGTGGCCGAGGTAGCGACCGTCTCGGATCACACGTTGTCGCTACCCGACCGACTCTAGACCACGCGTCGCCAGTTCTCCGGCGCCCCCGCCACCACCCGTCTACTCGGCCAGACGGCGGCTGCGAGCGCGGCGGACGGCTTCGTCGACGATCTGCTGTGCGACAGCTGCCACCTTGTGGTGCTCGTGCTGGCTGAGCGTGCGCAGCCGCTGCAGCGCCTCGTCCTCGTCGACCCCCGACCGGCTCATCACGATGCCGATCGCCCGGTCGACCACCACGCGCTGCTCGAGCGCCGCCCGTAGCTGCCCGGTGAGCCGTTGGGCCTGTGCCATCGCCTGGGCGTTCTGCACGGCGATCGCAGCAGGGACCGCGAAGAGCTCGCCGAGGTCCGCGGCGCGCTCGTCGAACGCGTGCTTGCCGTGCGCGTAGACGTTCATGGCCCCCAGCACGGTGGCCTGGGCGACCAGCGGCAGGGAGATGACGCTATGCACCCCGAGCCGGGCGACCCGCGACCCGAAGTGCGGCCACCGGCGATCGCCGCCCAGCGAGCCCGACATCATCGTGCGGCCCTCGGCCGCTGCACTGACGCACGGACCCTGCATCAGCTTGTACTGGATATCGTCGATCTCGCGAACGAACGGGGCTGTCGCCACGATCGTGTCCGAGCGTCCCTCTTCCAGCAGGGTCAGGCCGGCACCGTCGGCGCCTGGGATCGCCTGCACGGCGTACTCGGCCACCCGGGTCAGCAACGGCTCCAGCCCGGCCCCCGCCAGCGTCAGCCGGGACAGCGCGGTCAGGCTCGCCTGGAGATCGTCGTGCTGGGCCTCGAGCTCCGCTGCCGTACGGTCCGGCGTCCTCGGCTCCGAGGCTGCGTCGGCCCCGCCATCGCTACCGTTCACTCGTCGGTCCCCCTGGTGCTCTGGCGCTGCGCAGCCGTTGCTCGCCATCGTCTGAGACGACGCTATCGACGTTTTCCGATCTAGGACAAATCCCGCAGGAGGGCGCGCCGCTCGGTAACGAGCGGGACAGGAGGGGGCCGGTGCCGGCAGTGGGCAGCGACCAGCGGCTTGCACCTCGCGCACCTGCGGCCTCGCCATCGATGAGGCAGGTGATGGTCGACCTGGTCGTTGAGGCCACCACCAGGACCACCATCACATAGCCACCGCTGACCTGGCGGCCCTTGAGGAGCTGCCGCCGCAGGGAGTCCTGGTCCGCGATTACCAGCTCCCGAAGGGCCAAGCTCCTGACCCACCGCAACAGCGGCGACGCCGCTGTCGTCGGGGTGACCTCGACGTGAGCGCGCCAGAGTGAACCGCCGCGAGTGACCTCTGGCAGTGCGCGGCGGTGGCGGCTCGTGTGCCCGCGGACCCGGTTGGAGAGCAGCCGCGCCACTACCGCGCATCAAACCAGGTTCAGCCGCACCGCCGCCGAGGTCGTTCGGGACGCCTCCGACTGAGCCTCGAGGCGACCGTCCTCACTGGTTGCCGGGTCGGCGGAAGACGGGCTAGGGTCGTCACTGCTGCGCACAGCAGCCAAACTGGTGATCGCCGAGACCGCCCTGCCGCCTCGGTTGAGAGACCGAACACATCCAGGCTGCTCGGCCGACGGGTCCCCCATGTCCCTGGCAAGCGTCTCTCCGCCCGTGCTGGCCACCGAGCTCCCCCCGCCTCTCTGGTGGCCAATCGTGCAGCCGGGTTCTCGGCTCACCAACCTGAACCATCACCAATGCCTCCGCCTGCTGAGCGGGGCGACGACCGGCATCGCCGGCGTCGCCTTCACTGGACCGAGAGGCCCCGCGGCCACCATGGCGGACTACCAGATCCTCGGCTCTGCGGTGGTGCTGGGACGGCTGGGCGCCGAGGTCGAGCAGGCGATGGTGGCCCGGCAGCTGCTGCTCGTCCGCTTCGACCACTTCGACGCCGAGCACAGCATCGGCTGGACCGTGGTCCTGGTGAGTAGGAGGGAACCGGCTCACCACGTCGAGCTCGAACTGTGGCCGCTGGCCGGGCGCCACGTCGAGGGAGCCGGCGCGGATCGTTCGCAACACGTGCCGGCCGATCCTCGCGAAGCATCCCACGTGAGGGGCCGGCTGGACGTCGCGTAGCCGGTGAACCAGTCCAGTCGGTCGGCAGAGCTGCAGTGCCTGCGAGCGGCCGCTGTCCCCGCTGAGTCGTCAGAAGTAGTCGAGGCAGAACGGCAGTCGCGACCACGAGAAGGCGGCGGTGAGCGCGGCCACGGCGCCGGCGGACCGTTCGTGGACGAGCCCGGCCCGTTGCAGCACCGTGGCCGGCGTCCCGCCGAGGTAGAGCGTCGCCAGCTCGCGCACGTCCAGCGCGACGTCGGGTTTCTCATTGACCCGCCGTACCTCGGCGCCGTCGGGTCCACCGCGTAACCGGTAGACGCCGGCGTTCTGCGGCAGCACCGTGTCCCGGACGTCGATGACGAGGTCGACCGGCACCCCGTAGCGACGGGCCTCCAGCGCGCGGGGCACGTTGACGAGCCGGGCGAAGGTCCCCTCGCCGAGTCGTCCCACCAGGGCGTCCCGGTTGCCGAGCAGGTGAGGAAGTGGGTCGTCGGGGGCCACGCTGGCGCGGAACCGCCGGACCAGGTCGAGATCGAGCACGAACCGCCACAGTCGGGCGTACCCGGCGGCGTCGGTGGCGTCGATCGCACCCACCCGTACCTCGACGTCGGCGGTGATCAACCCGCTGCCGCTACCCCTGGTGCGGAAAGCAAGATAGCCGTCGGGTGTCCCGTCCGCCGTGTAGTGCAGGGCGTAGCGGTACGGGGAGCCATCTGCACGGCGCGCGGGGTGGTCTGAGGTCACCGAACGCCACCACACCGGCGGCCGGGTCAGCGCGCCCGGTCGGTCCGGAAGCAGCCGCGCGTGGAGCGGCTCCACCACGGCCAGCCACTCCTCGCGCTCCACCTCACCGACCGAGCCGGCGCCGAGGTCGACCTTCGGCCAGAAGGCCATCTCCCGTGTGTCCCCGGCAAGATCCAGCGAGGTGATGGCCGGACCGTACCCGTACCGGCCGTAGATCGAGGCCTCGGACGCCCAGAGCAGAGCGACCGGCTCCTCCCGCGCCACGCAGTCGGCGAGCTGCTCGTGCATCATCTTGGTGAGCAGTCCCCGGCGCCGGTAGGACGGCGCGACCGTGACGAGGGTGACGGCCGCGATCGGCAGCACCGCGCCGCCGGGAACGGTGAGCTGGCGGGAGTAGGCGGTGCAGGTGGTGACCCACCGCCCGTCCACCCGGAAGCCGAAGCTGCGGTCCGGCTCGAAGACCTCTCGGCTGGGCCAGGTCTCCAGGTCGAACTCGACGGAGAAGACGCGCATCGCCGCGACCACGAAGTCCTCCGGCCGACCTGAAGTCGCGTAGCTGAGCTCGAGCTCAGCCAGGTGAGGGGGCGTGGACGCGACCCGGTCGTGCGGACGTGAGCTCACCGGATCACTGTGTCACAGCGGAGCGGTCGCACTCGGCGGCCCACTCGTGACCAGGCCCGCTTCCTGCTCACCGGACCGGCGTCCGCTCCTCCAGCCCCCACGGCGAGTCGTAGGCGCCGGCGAGCAGGTCGAGGAAGGGCTGGGCGTCGAACGCTTCCGGCCCGAGCACGCCGCTGCCGGCCCAGGTGCCGTTGGCCAGCAGCTCCAGGGCGACGACCGGGTTGATGGCGGTCTGCCAGACCACGCACTGGGCGCCGTACTCCGCCATCGTGGTCGCGTTGTCGACGACGTGGTGGAGGTACACCTCGCGCGAGCGGCCGTCCTTGCCCGTACCCGTGACCCACAGCCCCGCGCACGTGGAACCGTGCATCGCGGGCCCGAGAGTCGCCGGGTCGGGCAGGCAGGCCGCCACGACGTCCCGCGGGCTCACGCTCACCTTGAGGGGGCCGACCTCCCCGGCCCCCCGGGGGCCCACACCCTTCACCTGAACCGGTGCCGTCTTGTCCAAGCCGAGCTTGCGCAGCGTCTTGAGCACCTCGATGAACTCAGCGCCGAGGCCGTACTTGAAGGTCACCCGCTTGGCGTCGACCCAGCGAGGCATCAGGAGCACCTCCTCGTGCTCCACGTTGACGCACTCGACGGGGCCGATACCGCCCGGGAAGTCGAAGACCTCGGGCTCGCTGAACGGTTCGGTCACGTACCAGCCGCGGTTCTTCTCCCAGACGACCGGCGGGTTGAGGCACTCCTCGATCGTGGTCCAGATGGAGAACGAGGGGGCGAAGTCGTAGCCGTCCACGGTGAGGTTCGAGCCGTCGCGGGTGCCAAGCTCCTCGACGCGGCTGAACAGGTGGTCGGCGGCGTACCGGGCGAAGACGTCGCTCAGCCCCGGCTCCACGCCCATGCCGACCAGTGCCAGCCGGCCCGCGGACTCCCAGCGCTCGGCCTCGGCGAACTGCTCGTCGCCGAGCATCACCCCAGTCCGGGCGTACGGCTGCTCGGCGTCCCGCTGGGACAGCGACATGGCCATGTCGAGGTAGTCGGCTCCGGCCTCGAAGGCCCCGCGGAAGATCGGCATCACAAAGCGCGGGTCGACCGCGTTCATCACGTGGGTGATCTGGTGCTCGCGCGCCAGCGCGGCGACCGAGGTGGCGTCGCTCGCGTCGACCTGGGCAGCGGTGAAGCGCGAGGCGGTCAGCTCCGACCCCGGACCCTGCCACTCCGCTACCGCGGCCACGGTCCGCTCGGCGCGGGCGAGGTCGTAGTCGGCCACCACCATCTGCTCGAAGAACGGTCGCCGGACCGCGATCCTGGCGAACGCGTCCCCCACGCCGCCCGCCCCCACCAACAAGATCCGCATGAGAGGCACTGTAATGGCCGGGCTCTGCTCAAGTGGTCAGCTGTCGAAGCCCAACCCCACCCGGTCCAGCAGCCGTAGCCAAGGACCGCGTCGGCCCTCGTTGCGGTCGGCGGCCGCCATCGCCCGCCGGGTCAGCTGGATGCCCGCCCACCGCGCCGGCTCGGGCGGGAACGGCAGCGGCTTGCTGCAGACCATGGCCAGCCGGGTGCGGACGGTGTCGCGGCCGTCGAGCAGGTCCAGCGCCGTCCGGGCACCGAAGTGCGAGGCGCCGACGCCCAGGCCGGTGAAGCCGAGGACGTAGGCCACCCGACCCTGAAGGGCCCGACCCCAGAACGGGCTGAACCGGCTGCAGGTGTCGATCATGCCGCCCCAGGCGTGGGAGACGGCCACGTCCGCCAGCTGCGGGAACGTGTCGACCAGGTGCTCGGCGAGCAGCGCGAACGTCGGAGGATGCTGGGCCAGCCGTGGATCGGTCTTGCCGCCGGCGAAGTAGAGCGCGTCGTAGCCGCCGAACAGCAATCTCTCACCATCTGACGCAGCCGGGGTCGACCCCCCGCCGGTGCCCTGGTTCGCTGCGCCGGCGGTCAGCCGGTAGTAGTGGAACTGGTTGCCCGCGTCCCCGATCCCCTGCCGCCGGGTCCAGCCGAGCGAGGCGCGGACGTCGGCCGGGAGCGGCTCGGTCATCAGGGCGTAGTCCCAGACCGGCACCACGTACGCCGAGATCCGACGCAGCAGGGGGGGCGAGGCTGCGGTGGCCAGCAGCACCTTGGCGGCCCGGACGGTACCGTGCGGCGTACCCACCCGGACGCCGGCGCCGTCCAGGCTGAGGTCGCTGACGCGGCTGTGCTCGTGGATGGTCACCCCGAGCCGTTCGAGTGCGGCGGCCAGCCCCCAGGCCAGCCGCGCCGGGTCGAGCATGGCCACCCCGTCAGGGTCGTGGAGGCCGCTCAGGTAGGTCGGCGACGCCACCTCGGCGCGGACCTGGTCGGCGTCCAGCAGCTGCAGGTCCAGCCCGAGCCCGGTCCCGAGCCGGTGCTGCTCGGCAAGTCCCTCGACCTGCCACGGTGCCACCGCGACGTCGAGCTCGCCCGTCCGCTCGAAGTCGCAGTCGATGCCGTGCCGCTGCACGGCCGCGGCGATCGCGTCGAGGGTCTCGGCCCCCATCCGCAGCAGGGTCGGCATGTCGTCGGGGAAGCGCTCTAGCCCGTTGCCGAGGCCGTGGGTGAGGCTGGCGGCGCAGAAGCCGCCGTTGCGACCAGAGGCCCCCTCGGCGATGCGGTCGCCCTCGAGCAGGACGACGTGCCGGGCCGGGTCCTCCTCGATCGCCTGCAGCGCCGCCCACAGACCGGTGAAGCCGGCCCCGACGACCACGAGATCAGCCTCGATGTCCTCGACCAGCCGAGGCCGGGCCACCGGACGCTCGGGACTGTCCAGCCAGTACGGGGTGGGTTCAGCGTGCGCCAGGGCGCGGGCGGTCATGCGGCCGAGACTAGTGTCCTGCGCCCGCCCACTTGTGGTCACCGCCAGCAACGGAGGCTCAGGACGGGGTCGCCGGCAGCGGGGTGGACGGCAGCGGCGCGGCGGGCTCGGTATGGGCGTAGCCGGCCGGTTCGGGAAGCGCGGGCTGGCTGACGAGACCGGTCAGCCGGCTCCAGGCGGCGCCCAGGTCGGGCTTCCAGCGCAGCGTCGTCTGCAGATCCATCCGCAGCCGCGGCGTCACCGGGTGCGGCCGAACCACCGCGAAGCCGACGCTCTGCAGCCAGCCGGCGGGCAACATGCAGGACGGTCCGTCGTGGTACGTGCCGACCGCCTCCAGGGCCCGGATGTCGCGGCGGGCCACCAGCGCGGCCGCGGTCTGCACCAGGTGACGGCCGACCCCGTGCCCGCGGTGCTCCTCGGCCACCCGGACCGACATCAGCACAGCCGCGTCCGGGCTCACGGGCGTGGTGGCGAAGGCGCCGAGCCGCGGCACGTGCATCGCCGGCGCCATGGCCAGGTGTCCGATCAGCTCGTTGTCGTTGTAGGCGGCGACACCGCAGTAGCCCCAGTGGGCGGTGACCGCCTCGGCCCAGTCGGTCTTGGTCCCGGTCCGACGCTTGTCCGCCGAGGTGGCGAGGTCGGAGAGGCTCGCTTCCCAGAAGGTGCAGCTGCGGCAGGGCTCGGGGATGTCGGCCAGATCGTCGGCGGTCATCGGCCGGAACCGTCGTGCCATCGCACTCGCCCTCGCTCTCGGCGCGTCATCCCCACCCGAGAGGAAGCTGCGTACTCCTCATCGTAAGCGCGGCGACAACCTTGGCGCTGCGCTCACCGGCACCCGTCTCGCGGTAGACCTGGCGCGGACCTCACCGTCATCCGGTACGGTGTGCGACCCGCGGGCCGATGAGGCACCCTTGGAGGGTGAGCGCGTCCTCTCCTTCGCCGACCGATCCCGGGTCCGGGGTGGCGCGCGTCGACGAACCGCAGCCGCGGCGGCGCGACACCCGCCTGGACACCTACGTCGACCGCTACGCCGCCCGCACCCACGGAATGCAGGCTTCGGCGATCCGGGCCCTCTTCTCCGTGGCCAACCGCCCCGAGGTGGTCTCGCTGGCCGGGGGGATGCCGAACATCGCGGACCTCCCGCTGGACGTGGTCGGTCAGACGCTGCACGAGCTCGTCACCGGCCAGGGCATGCGAGCCATGCAGTACGGCTCCGGGCAGGGCGAGCCGATGATCCGGGAGGCGATCTGTGAGGTGATGCGCCTGGAGGGCATCAACGCGCACCCCGACGACGTCACCGTCACCGTGGGCTCCCAGCAGGCGTTGGACCTGGTCACGCGCATCTTCTGCGACCCCGGCGACGTCGTGCTCTGCGAGGCGCCCAGCTACGTCGGAGCGCTCGGGGTCTTCCGCTCCTTCCAGTGCGACGTGGCCCATGTCGCCATGGACGAGCAGGGTCTGGACCCGGTCGCCCTCCGCGAGGCCGTCGTGGCCCTTCGGGCCGCCGGACGCACGGTCAAGTTCCTCTACACGATCCCGAACTTCCACAACCCGGCCGGCGTCACCCAGAGCCTGGAGCGGCGGACGGAGATCCTGCGGGTGGCCGAGGAGGCGGACCTGCTGGTCATCGAGGACAACCCGTACGGCCTGCTCGGCTTCGAGGGCGAGCCGACGCCGGCGATGCGCTCACTGGACGAGGACCGCGTCGTCTACCTCGGCTCGTTCTCCAAGACCTTCGCCCCCGGCTTCCGGGTCGGCTGGGTGCTGGCGCCGCACGCCGTCCGCGAGAAGCTGGTGCTGGCGCAGGAGTCGGCGACGCTCTGCCCGCCGGTCTTCTCCCAGTACGCGATCGCCGCCTACCTGAACAACCACGACTGGCGAGGCCAGATCAAGGTCTTCCGCGAGATGTACCGGGAGCGCCGCGACGCCATGCTGGCCGGTCTGGCCGACCACATGCCCGCGGGCATGTCCTGGACCGTGCCCACGGGCGGCTTCTTCGTCTGGGCCACGCTGCCGCCGGGTCTGGACTCCCACGCCATGCTCGCCCGCGCCGTCACCGCCCGGGTGGCGTACGTGCCCGGTACCGCGTTCTTCGCCGACGGCTTCGGCAGCCGCTTCATGCGGTTGTCCTACTGCTTCCCCACCCCGGAACGGATCATCGAGGGCACCCGCCGTCTCGGCGAGGTGCTGGCTTATGAGGCCGGAGTGCTGGCCACCTTCGGTGCTCCGGTGGACGCCGGCCACGGACGGCCGACCCTGGCCCCCTACGAGGCCCCGGGAGCCAACCAGACGTGAGTGAGACACCCGAGTTGATCATGATCAGCCGAAGCAGGGCAGGGATCACGACAGTCTCCGCGATGTTGATCACGGGCGGGGCTCCGTGATGGCCACCGACCTGACCGCCGCCGGACCGGGCACCGTCGTGGTGCTGGCCGGCGGGCTGTCCCACGAGCGCGACGTCTCGCTGCGCTCCGGTCGACGGGTCAGCCAGGCGCTGCGGTCCCAGGGTCTGGACGTGCTCGAGTCCGACCTCGACTCCGCCCTCGTCCCCCGGCTGGCCGAGCTGGGTCGGTGCGTGGTCTTCCCGGTGCTGCACGGTGAGGCAGGTGAGGACGGCGCGCTGCGCGAGGTCCTCGCCCTGCTCGGGGTGCCTTTCGTCGGCTCGGTCGGCCCGGCCTCGCGGGTGGCGTTCGACAAGTCGATCGCGACCACGGTGGCCGCCGAGGCCGGTCTGCGTACGCCCGCCCAGGTCGCCCTGCCGCACGAGATCTTCCGCGAGCTCGGCGCCGCCGCGCTCGTGGCCGCTCTCGGTGACCAGATCGGCTTCCCGATGATGGTGAAGCCCTCCCGGGGTGGTTCGGCGCTGGGCTGCAGCAAGGTGTCCGACGCGACCCAGCTGCCCGCGGCCATGGTCGGCGCGTACGCGTACGGCGCGGTGGCCGTCGTCGAGGAGTTCGTCGAGGGCACCGAGGTCACCGTGGCCGTGGTCGACCGGGGAGCAGGGCCCACCGCTCTGCCGGCGGTGGAGATCAGGCCCGACTCGGGCGTCTACGACTACACGGCGCGCTACACCGCCGGTGCGACCCGCTTCCTGTGCCCGGCCGAGCTGGCTCCGGAGGTGGCGACCCGGGTGGCCGACCTGGCGCTCCGCGTGCACGACGAGCTCGGGCTGCGGGACCTGTCCCGCACGGACCTCATCATCGATGCCGATGGCGAGCCGGTCTTCCTGGAGGTCAACGTGGCTCCGGGCATGACGGAGACCTCCGCCGTCCCCCTGGCCATCGAGGCCGCGGGCTGGAGCCTGGGCAAGATGTGCGCGGACCTCGTGCGGGTCGCGGCCGGTCGACCGGTACTGCCCCCGACCCGGGCGCTGGCCAGAAAGGCGCTCTGACCAGGTGATCTGGTTGCGGCAGCTGGGTGTCATCGCCGTGGGCCTCATGCTCGCCGGGGTGATGGTGCTGCTCGGCATCTGGCAGCTCGACGTCTACCACGCCCAAGGCCAGGCCCAGTCCCAGCGACGGGCCTCGGGTCCAGCAGTGCCGCTGGCCTCCGTGGCCCGACCGGCTGCGGCGATCGGTGACGGGTACGGGCGTCCGGTCAGCTTCTCAGGCCGCTACCTGCCGGGTGTCCAGCTACTGGTCCCGCTCGAGGATCCCGCAGCCGGCTACCGGGTGCTGTCGGCGCTGCAGCTGGACGCCGGCGGCGTGCTGCCCGTCGTCCGCGGCGTGGTCCCCACGGCTGAGCTGCCCGCGCCACCGTCGGGCACCGCAACCGAGACTGGCGTGCTGCTCCCCTCGGAGGAGGCGCCCCCCGGCGACCTCCCGGCCAACCAGCTCAGCTCGGTGCGGATCCCGACACTCGCTCAGCAGTGGCCGGGCCCCCTGCTGACCGGCTACGTCACCCTGGCGGCTGCGGACGCGTCGAGGCAGGGGCTCTCCCCCGCCCCGCTCGACCTGCCCGAGTCCAGCGGGCGACTCCGCAACGGGGCCTACGCCCTGCAGTGGTGGGTCTTCGCCGCCTTCGCCGTCGCCATGGCGATCAAGGTGGCGCGCGACCAGCGCCTCACCGAGGATGATCAGGAAGCCGTCGATGAGCCGGACACCGACGAGGTGCCCGACATCACAGCCGAGGAGCACGTCCGCGCGACGTAGGCTCACGGCATGCGCAACGCCCTGATCCGCTACCGCGTGATGGCCTACCTGGTCGGCACGCTGTTGATCGTCCTCACCCTGGTCGGGCTGCCGCTGAAGTACGTCTACGGCGACGACACCGTGGTCCTGTGGACCGCAATCCCCCACGGCTGGCTCTACATGGTGCTCCTGATCACCGCGTTCGACCTCGGACGCCGAGCCAAGTGGAGCATCTGGCGGCTCCTCGCCATCGCGTTGGCCGGCACCATCCCCTTCCTCTCCTTCGCTGCCGAGCGTTCCGCGACGAAGGACGTCAAAGCCAAGCTGGCGGCTGTTGAGCCGGCTCCGACCCTGCAGGCGGACGTACCTGACCTCACCGCCACTCCGCTCGACTAGAAAGTCGCTATGTCGACTTATCTGCTCCGATGGTCTGAGTGATCCGGCGGAGGTCTTCCAGAGTGGCGAACTCGACAATGATCCGACCACGACGA
The DNA here is from genome assembly GCA_963727215.1 of uncultured Actinomycetota bacterium. GTDB lineage: Bacteria > Actinomycetota > Actinomycetes > Propionibacteriales > Propionibacteriaceae > Microlunatus. The sequence goes on along the minus strand of CAVSFR010000010.1, from coordinate 106,094 downwards.
CGTCCCATCTCGACCCGCACTCGCGTGTCGAGACGGTCGGACAACTCGTCCGCGATCTCCGCTGCCGCCTCCGGGGTCGGCCGGGGCGAGCGCCGGCGTGGGCCTTCGGCCGAACCGGTCTCTCCCAGCGCCACCAGCTCTTCGGTCGCGCGAACCGACAGTCCTTCGGCCACCACCCGCTGAGCGAGCCGCTCCTGACCCGCCGGCTCCGCCACCGCGAGCAGGGCCCGTGCGTGGCCGGCGCTCAGGACTCCGGCCGCCACCCGCCGCTGGACCGTCGGCGGCAGCCGGAGGAGCCGGATGGTGTTGGAGATCTGCGGCCGGGAGCGTTTGATCCGGGACGCGAGCTCGTCCTGGGTACACCCGAAGTCCTCGAGCATCTGCTGGTACGCGGCCGCCTCCTCCAGCGGGTTCAGCTGCGCGCGGTGCAGGTTCTCCAGTAGCGCGTCCCGGAGTAGGTCGTGGTCCTCTGTCCGCCGAACAATCGCCGGGATGGTGGCTAGACCCGCTGCCTGAGATGCGCGCCAACGTCGCTCCCCCATCACCAGCTCGAACTGGTCTTCCCCGCCCGACCGCGCGATCGGACGCACCACGACCGGCTGCAGCAGCCCGACCTCGACGATGGAGCCGACGAGCTCCGCCATCGCGTCCTCATCGAAGACTGTGCGCGGCTGGCGCGGGTTCGGCACGATCAACGACAGGTCCAGCTCGGCGAAGTACGACCCCTCAGGCACGGGATGCGTCGGCACAGTCCCGGGCTGAGCCGGCGCTCCTGCCGGAGCGGTCTCCGGTACCTCGGTGCGCTGGAACAGCTCGCCCAGGCCACGGCCGAGTCCTCCACGTCGGTCCGTGGTGGTGGTCATCGTGCTTCTCCGCTCGTCGATGGTGCTGCTGAGGTGGTAGCCGCCGCTCCGCGCTGGGCGATCTCCCGGGCTGCCTTCAGGTATGACACCGAGCCGGCCGAGTCGGGGTGGTAGGTGAGAACGGTCTGGCCGTAGCTCGGCGCCTCAGAGATGCGGACAGATCGGGGGATCACCGTGGGCAGCGTCTCGTTTGCGAAGTGCGTACGGACCTCGTTGGCGACCTGCGCGGCCAACCGCGTACGAGCGTCGAACATGGTGAGCAACACCGTGGTGAGGCGTAGCTCCTGGTTGAGCTCGCCCTTGACCAGGTTGATGGTGCGCATCAGCTGCGAGACGCCTTCGAGGGCGTAGTACTCGCACTGGATCGGGATCAGGATCTCGTTGGCGGCCACCAGTGCGTTCAGGGTGAGCAGGCCCAGCGATGGCGGGCAGTCGAAGAACACGTAGTCGGTCTCGTGGTCAGCGAGGTAGCGGCGAACCGCACGGAGCAGGCGGTTCTCGCGGGCGACGACTGACACCAGTTCGATCTCAGCCCCAGCCAGGTCGATCGACGCCGGCAGGACCATCAAGTTCGGTGCCTCAGTCGAGGCCACGGCGTGCTCAGCAATCTCGGCACCGCCGATCAGCACCTCGTAAGTGCCGGGTGTACCGGGGGAGTGCTCGACACCGAGTGCTGTGGAGGCGTTACCTTGCGGGTCGAGGTCGACCACCAAGACCCTGAGACCGCCCAGGGCCAGCCCGGCCGCCAGGTTGACCGAGGTCGTCGTCTTGCCGACACCGCCTTTCTGGTTGGCCACCACGAAGATCCGGGTCGCTGATGGGGCGGGAAGTGAGGACGTTGAGGTTTCACGTGGAACCTCGACTTCGGGCTCCTCGACCGGTGGCGGTCCGTGTTCATCCTCGTCGAATCGGGCTCGCCGTGGACCTGGCGGACGGATGAGGGTCGCCGTAGACCCGCCAACCTCGACAGCCGGTGGCTGGTCACCCATCGAGGCAGCAGGGGTGGCGCCCTCCGCCGTCCACGTCAATGTTTCACGTGGAACCCGCGGCCATCCCACCTGCGGGTCGGCCGCGACCCTCGATGGCCAGCCCAAACCGGCGCTGACGCTCTCGACCCGTACCGGTCCGGCTGTCATGACTCCCCTGTCCTCGTGAACGCCTCACGGTACCGGGCGGACCGGATGCGGACGGCGGGGCTCGCGGGCGAACTCCAGCTCTTCGTGGCCGTGTCAGACCCAGGACCTCTCGAGGTCAGAAGGCAGAGCGCGACCGGGCCCGCACCCGGACCGCAGCGGTCACATCAGCAGCCGGATGGGCTCGTACGCTCAGCACCTCGCCCACCAGGCCCTGGCGAGCCAGCAAGGCTGAGGTGGCCGTGAGCTCTTCGGGTGCCGAGCGACCCTTGAGCGCCAGGATCACCCCGTCGGGCCTGCGGAGGGGGCCACACCAGCTCAGCAGGCGGTCCAACGGAGCCAGCGCTCGCGAGACCACCGCGTCGTAAAGCTGGCGGTGTTCTTCGGCCCGAGCGCGAACGACGGTGACCGACGACTCCAGGCCTAGCTCGGCGACCGTCTCAGTGAGGAAGGTGGCTCGGCGGAGCAGCGGCTCGACCAGCGTCATCTCAAGGTCCGGTCGCAAGATGGAGAGAGGGATCCCGGGGAGTCCGGCCCCGCTGCCGATGTCGGCCACCGTGCTGCCGCCAGGGAGGAGGTCCGCCAGGGCCACGCTGTTGAGCACGTGGCGGTCCCAGATGCGGTCTCCTTCGCGCGGACCGATCAGACCCCACTCAATTCCCTTACCGGTCAATATATCGACATATTGACTCGCAAGCCCGAAGCGTGAGCCGAAGACCTCTGCCGGCACGCTCACGCGCCGTGCCCGGAGTGCTGATGACCCGGTGCGCAATGACCTGTGCGGCAGTGGCCGGCCGAGGCCGCGACGTCGAGGGCGGGGTTCCGGTCGAAGAACCCGACCGGCTTCAGCCAGAAGGACACGATGTCGGCCGGCATCACCGGCCAGTCCTCGGGTCGCGGGATGTGGTGGATGCCGAACGTGTACCAGAGCACCACGTCGGTGTCCTCGATGTTGCGGTCCGCCTGCGTCCAGCTCGGCAGACCCTCGCCGGGCCCGCTCTGAGTCACGAACTCTCCGGCCGGCCAGCGCTCATCCGGCTGGTTGGGCGTCACCCAGAGCGTGTGGCCGATCACCTGCGCCCGGTCGAGCACCGGGGACGCGGGGTCGAAGAAAGTCGGAATCGCGGCACCAGGCACCAGCTTGTACGCCACCGGCGTCCCGAGACCGTTGGTGACGTGCGGATTGACCACCTTCCACGCCCGCTGGCTCTCCCACGCGTAGTCCTGACGGCCCTCAGACTCGGTCCGCAGGGGTTCGGTGTGCGTGGCGATGGCGATCCCGTACGGGTTGTCGGTCCCGATCGGCACGGACCGCGTCTCGGTCATCTGCACGGTGTTGTCGGGGCCGTCCACGTCGAGATCGAGCCGGGCCACGATGAAGTGCTGGTGGTGGGGGGCGTACGTGCGCTGGTCCACCAGCACCCCGTACGGGGAGCCGCCGTCCTCGTCCAGGTGCGTGACGACCATGATCCCCGTGGCGCGGACCTCGCACTCGATGCTGCCGTCCTCGTAGAACCGCCAGTACACGAGGTACTCGTAGTTCGCCACCGTGACGTGGAAGGACGCCACGAACCGGCGCATCCGCCGGACCTCGGCCGTGCCCTCGTGGTCGACGTGCTTCCAGAGCACGGCGTTGTCCTCCTCATGCAGGCAGATCGCGTTCTTGATCACCCGAGGCGTGCCTGCGCTGTCGTGAGTGGTCGCATCCAGGTAGCGGATCTCCCCCAGGCAGTCGCAGCCGAGCTCGAGGGACTGGGTCAGGAAGCCGAGGCCCCACTCACCGATGTCGAAGGCTGTCCGTCGCATGTGGTCGGCCCCGGGGTCGCGGTAGGGGACCACCATCTCGGCGAAGGACAGCTTGTGGGCGACGGAACGGTCGCGAGCCCCACCGGGCGCGTACGGGTCGAAGTACCGCACGTCGTGCAGGGTCATGCCCTCGCGGCCGTTGAACCCGATCCGGAACGACCAGTGCTGCCACGACACCAGCTGGCCGTCGACGGTGAAGGAGACGCCTTCGGGCTGGGTGATATCCAGCGGCTTGCGCTCCGGGCGGCCGCCGAGCAGCTCGGGCGGCACGAGACCGGGCACGTACTCGCCCATCACCGGGGGTCGTGAGGTGATCGGCCCCTCCTCGATCTCGAGCAGCACCATCGCGTTCATGTCCACGATGCAGTGCAGCCCGTTGACCGGGCCCGCGTACGGATTGGCCCCGGGACGCGCCCGCACCCAGGTGTCGGACCAGCCGACACGGAGGTCGGCGTAGCGCTCCGGGACGAACGAACCGCCGTAGGTCCAGGTGTCCATGAAGACCAGGCTCAGATCGTGCACACCGCGGCGGGCCAGCGCAGCCTGCACGTCCGGGTGGGCGAGCAGCATCGCGTTGGCCTCCTCCCACTCGTCGAGGGTGAAGTTCGGCTGCACCCCAGGCACGTGGTCGAAGGCGTCGACGCGTCGATTACGGAGATCGACCAAGGCGCGGAACACCCGGTTCGTTCCGCGGTCAAGGCAGACGGCGTGGGCCAGTCGCGGCGGCGGGTCACCCGAGCTGCGGAACTGCTCCAGCTCGGGCTTGGCGGGCTCGACCGCCTCCAGCGTCGTGTAGCGCCAGCCCGGACCGACTCCACGCTCCTCGGCCAACAGGCCTCTGACCAGGTCGAACTCTTCGGGGGACAGCGGATCCAGAGGGTGAGAGGTCACCCGAGCGCGCTCATCACGTGCTTGACCCGGGTGTAGTCCTCGAGGCCATACCCGGAGAGGTCCTTGCCGTAGCCGGAGGAGCCGAAGCCGCCGTGTGGCATCTCCGCCACCAGCGGGATGTGGGTGTTGATCCACACGCAGCCGAAGTCGAGGTCGCGCGACATCCGCAGCGCCGTGGCGTGGTCGGTGGTCCAGACGCTGGAAGACAGCCCGTAGGGCACCCCGTTCGCCTTGGCCAGGGCGTCCGCCTCATCGCTGAAGCTCTGCACGGTGATGACAGGGCCGAAGATCTCCTCCTGGACGCACTGGTCGTCCTGCTGCAGGCCGGTGATGACGGTCGGCTCGAGGTAGAAGCCCTCGTTGCCGGCCTGACGGCCACCCGTCCGGACCTGTGCGTGTGCCGGTAGCGCGGCGAGCATCCCGGTGACTTTGGCGAAGTGGTTCGCGTTGTTGAGCGGCCCGTACGCGGCCTCGTCATCGTCGCGACCGCCAGGCCGAGTCTGCTCGGCCTCCTTCACCAGAGCGGCGACGAAGGCGTCATGGACGCTCTCGTGGACGATCACCCGGGTGGCGGCCGTGCAGTCCTGACCCGCATTGAAGTAGCCAGCGGTGGCGATGCCCGCCGCAGCGGAGGCCAGATCCGCGTCGGCGAAGACCACGACCGGCGCCTTGCCACCGAGCTCGAGGTGGGCCCGCTTGAGGTGCTGCGCCGCCGACACCGCGACCGAGATCCCGGCCCGGATCGAGCCGGTGATGGCGACCAGGCCAGGTACGGGGTGCTCGACGAGCGTCTTCCCGGTGTGGCCGTCACCGTTGACCACGTTGAAGACGCCGGGCGGGAAGATCTCCCCGGCCAGCTGGGCCAGCAGGACGGTCGACTCGGGCGTGGTGTCGCTGGGCTTCAGCACCACGGTGTTGCCGGCGGCCAGTGCCGGCCCGATCTTCCACAGCGCCATCATCAGTGGGTAGTTCCACGGCGTGACCTGGGCGACCACCCCGATCGGCTCCCGCCGGACCGAGGACGACAGGCCGTCCATGTACTCACCGGTCGCCTTGCCCTCCAGCATCCGGGCCGCGCCGGCGAAGAAACGCACGTGGTCGGCACCGACCATGACCTCCTCGGAGGCGATCAGGGCCTTGATCTGCCCGGTGTTGCGACTCTGCAGCTCCACCAGCTCATCGGCGTGCGCCTCGATCGCGTCGGCCAGCAGCAGCAGCATCCTCTGCCGCTGTGAGGGGGTGGTCCGGCGCCAGGTGGCGAAGGCGGCCTCGGCGGCGCGGACGGCAGCGTCCACCTCCTCCGGCGTGGACTTGGGGGAGCGGCCGATGACCGTGCCGTTTGTCGGGTCCACCAGCTCGGTGAACTCCGTCGCGACGGAGTCCACCAGCGTGCCGTCGACGTAGTTCTGGACCGTGCGCACGGTGGTGGTTGCGCTGCTGTCAGCGGTGACGCTGTCGGCGGCGGTCACGACGTGGCCTCCTGGTCGACCTCGACCCGCGGTTGCCGCTCGTCGCTCTCCGCGAGGACCGCCGCGAGGACGTCCAGGCCCTCGACCAGCAGCTCGTCGGAGATGCTCAGCGGCGGCAGCAACCGCAGCACGTTGCCGTAAGTGCCACACGTCAGCAGGATGACGCCCTGCCGGTGGGCCGCGCTCGCCACGAGCTTGGCCAGTTCGGGGTCAGGGTCGGTGGTGTCGCGGTGGACGAACTCGACGGCGACCATCGCGCCGAGGCCGCGGACGTCGCCGATCCGGTTGTCCTCGGCCTGCATCCGGTGCAGTCGCGGCAGCATCACCCGGCCGAGCTCGGCAGCGCGGTCGATCAGGTGGTCCTCGACGATCGTCTTGATCGCCGCCAGGGCTGCGGCACAGGCCAGCGGGTTGCCGCCGTACGTGCCGCCGAGGCCCCCGGCATGCGCAGCATCCATGATCTCGGTCCGACCCGTGACGCCGGAGAGCGGGAGGCCACCAGCCAGACCCTTCGCCGTGACGACGAGGTCCGGCACGATCCCGAAGTGCTCGGAGGCGAACCAGGCGCCTGTCCGGGCGAAGCCGCTCTGCACCTCGTCGGCAACGAACACGACATCGTTGGCCCGGCACCAGTCGACCAGCGCGGGCAGGAACCCGTCGGCCGGCACGATGAAGCCGCCCTCACCCTGGATCGGCTCGATCACCACGGCGGCCAGGTTGGCCGCGCCGACCTGCTTCTCGATCACGTCGATGGCCCGGCGGGCGGCACGCTCGCCATCCATCTCCTTACCGTCGCGGTACGGGTAGGAGAGGGGAGCGCGGTAGACCTCGGAAGCGAACGGCCCGAAGCCGGACTTGTACGGCATGCTCTTCGCCGTCATGGCCATCGTCAGGTTGGTTCGCCCGTGGTACGCGTGGTCGAACGCCACCACGGCCGACCGACCGGTGTAGGCCCGGGCGATCTTGACCGCGTTCTCCACCGCCTCGGCACCGGAGTTGAACAAGGCGGTGCGCTTGTCGTGGTCACCGGGGGTCAGCTCGTTCAGCGCCTCGGCCACCTGTACGTACGCCGCGTACGGCGTGACCATGAAGCAGGTGTGGGTGAAGTACTCGACCTGCTCCTGAACCGCGGCGACCACCCGCGGTGCACTGTTGCCGATCGTGGTCACCGCGATGCCGGAACCGAGGTCGATCAGGGAGTTCCCGTCGACGTCGAGGATGACCCCGCCGCTGGCCTGAGTCGCGAAGACGGGCATCGTCGTGCCCACGCCGGCGGCTACGGCCGAAACCTTGCGGGCCATCAGCTCCACGGAGCGTGGGCCTGGGATTGCGGTACGGAGCACACGTCGTTGCTCGAGAGGGGCAGCCACACCAGCATTCTGCACCCCTGCACCACCGCCCCGGCGACCGCCGGCCTCAGGCCGGCAGCACGACCACGTGCCGGCGGGGCTCCTGGCCCTCGGACTCGCTCGTGAGTCCTGCCGCGGCCACCGCATCGTGCACGATCTTGCGCTCGAAAGGGTTCATCGGCGCCAGCGGCACGCGGTCGCCCGAGCTCTTCGCCTCCGCGACGGCCTCGCCCGCCAGCGCGACCAGCTCGCTGCGCCGCCGGTCGCGGTAGCCCGCCACGTCGAGCATCAGCCGGCTGCGGTCGCCGGTCTCGGTCATCACCGCAAGCCGGGTCAGCTCCTGAAGAGCGTCGAGGACCTCACCGTTGCTCCCCACCAGTACCTGGGACTCGCTGACGATGGACACGTGAGCCCGGTCGCCCTCGATGAAGGTGTCGATGTCGCCGTCGAGGTCGGCGATGTCGAGCAGCTCCTCGAGGTAGTCCGCAGCGACCTCGGCCTCGGTCTCCAGCGGGTTGTCCGAACCGGACTCGTCGTCGTCGGAGCTGTCACCGGCCGCATCGTCCGCGGCCGGGCCGGCCTCAGCGGCCGGGGCCTCAACGGACTCGGCCACCAACGGGGTGGCCTCAGCCACCGGCGGGTCCTGATCGAGCTCGTCGGTGCTCGTGGTCGGTGCGTCGGTCATCGGTTCTCCTCCCCGAGGCGCGTGCTCCACCTCGGTGTTGTGCCCGGGACATCGGTAGGGCCCGCGGGAAGTCGTGGGTAGCCGGACGACGCCGCACCAGATGGCGGGCAGGTCCGACGGGCGGCTCAGACCTTGCGCTGCGACCGGGTCTGCTTGCGGGGCTGCTGCCGGATGACCCGGCTGACGCTGGTCCCGGCCGCCTCAGCCTCGAGCTCGAGGTCGGACCTGATCGGCTCGTGCAGGTCCTTGTGGTGAGCCTTGCGGCGGGCCTCCCAGGCGTCGTACGCGGGCGTACCGGGCGCCGGGTTGCGGCGGATCACGTAGAACTGCTGGGCCATCGTCCACAGGTTCGAGGTGAACCAGTAGATGAGGACGCCGACCGGGAAGTTGATGCCGCCGATCGCGAAGATGATCGGGAAGAGGTACAGCATCATCTTCTGCTGCTGGGCGAACGGGCCGGTCAGCGCCTCGGCCGGCATGTTCTTGCGCATCAGCTGCAGCTGGGTGACGAACAGCGTCGCCGTCATGGCCAGGATCAGCAGGACCGTGACGATGTGGACGCTGTTGATGCCGTTGGCGAAACCGGCCTTGGTGAAGGTGTCGGAGATCCGGGCGCCGAAGATCGTCGAGCTGTTCAGCGACGAAACCAGCTCGGGGTGGATCTTGAGCCAGTGGCCGCGGGCCAGCGGCTGGCCGGTGGCCTGGTCGATCCGGGACGCGCCGTCGAGAACACGGAAGAGAGCGATGAAGATCGGAGACTGCAGCAGCAGCGGCAGGCACGACGCCAACGGGTTGGCGTTGTGCTCCTTGTAGAGCTTCATCGTCTCTTGACCGAGCTTCTCCCGGTCGTGACCGTACTTCTTCTGCAGCTCGCGGACCTTCGGCTGCAACAGCTGCATCGCTCGGGAGGACTTGATCTGCTTCACGAACAGCGGGATCAGCGCCACCCGGATGACGATGGTCAGCGAGACGATGGCCAGCGCCCACGTCCAGCCGCTGTCCGGGCCGAAGACCGGCGACCACACCGTGTGAAAGATGACCAGGATGCCGGAGACGACCCAGTAGAGCGGCTGCATGATGGCGCTGCCGACCGCCTTGAACGGGTCGAAGATGCCCATCGTGACGAGCATCGGGAAGAGCGATTCCATCAGTTCACACCTCGTTGTGACGCCTTTGCTGCGCCCTCGACTTGGGGCACCCACACGTGCCCATGCTGGTTGCACCGGCCAGGTGCGGAGGGGTGCTCGGGGAGCACCTCAGCCATTGTCGCCGCTCGGACCGTCTGATCGCGAACTTCCTCGGCGAATTCCGGGGTTCCGGGTACGGGATCGTACCCACCCTGGGCCCAGGGGTGGCAGCGCAGCAGCCGCCGACCGGCGAGCCAGCTGCCCTTCACCGCCCCATGGACGCTCACCGCACGCAGGGCGTACGCCGAACAGCTGGGGTAGTAGCGGCAGACGTCGCCGTACAGCGGGCTGATGAGGAGTCGGTACGCCTTGAGCAGCCCGATCAGGACGTACTTCACGTCAGCACGCTCACGGCAGCCGGGCTCGGGCCTTGGCCCAGGCGCTCGTCAGGTCGGCTTCGAGGTCAGCGCCTGGGGATGCCGCGGCCGGCAGCGCTCGCAGCACCACATCGACGCCGCCAACCTGGCTGGACGTCGACCGATCCACCACTCCGTGACCGACCACGTGCTCGCCAGCCAGGTGACGCAGCCGGCGCTTGACCCGGTTGCGGGTAACGGCGTTGCCCACAGCCTTGGAGACCACGAGGCCGACCCGGACACCATCGGTGTCCGGTCGTGCCCCGGCGTGCAGGACCAATGTCGGACGTCCCACGCGAACGCCGCGACGGATCGTCCTACGGAAGTCTCCCGACGCGTTCAGCCGGGAGGCACGCGCCAGCACCGCGGTCTGCGTCGGACGCTCAGCCGGAAAGCTCGGAGCGGCCCTTGCGACGACGGGCGGCCAGGATGGCCCGACCGGCGCGGGTCCGCATCCGCAGACGGAAACCGTGGGTGCGGCTGCGACGCCGCAGGCTCGGCTGGAAGGTGCGCTTGCTCACGGGAGAGCTCCAAAATCGCTCGAGGATGTACGGGCTTCGTCAGCACCGCCGAACACCAGATGAGGGCGCCCGACAGCGGTCGCTGCAGGACAGCGACCTGCCAACGGTACGGGGACCCACCACGACGGTCAAACTCGCAGACTCCTCCAGCCGACGCGCCGTAGCGGGCCGCAAATCTTGTCGAATGCCTTGCGGAAGCTCAGTGGGGTTGCTAGCGTCCCGGATCGCCCTACTTTCCGCGGGCGGTCCGCACGACCGCTCCGTTCGCTCCGCTGCTCTCGACCGTGGCCACCAAAGGCTTGAGTCCGAGGCTACGAGCGCCCCCTGCGGTCGTGCACAGGTGTGGATAAGTGTGTGGAAGGGGATATGGTGAACCGACCCCCCGAACGCACGACACGCCGAGCACGGGTGGGATCGCGACCCGCAGGCCGCCGACCCCCACCTATCTCCAACGGCTCGCCGGTGCCAGGCCCGACACTTCTCGGAGTATGAGTGAGCGAACCTGATAGCGGTACCGGTGCCTCGACCGACCGGGCGTGGTCCCACCTGAACGAAGCGGCCCCACCGGAGCTACGTCGGTGGTTGGAGACGGGCAAGGCCGTGGCGCTGCACCAGGACCTCCTCATGGTGGCCGTGCCGAACAACTTCACCCGCAACCTCCTCGAGGGTCGCTTCCGTTCGGTGATGGAGGCTGAGCTCTCGACCGTCTTCGGACGGGCCATGCAGCTCGCGGTGATCGTCGATGAATCACTCAACCCGGCCGACCCCGACGGGGACGGACCACTGCCCGACGACGGTCGCGCTGGGATCAGGCACGGGGAGAACGGCCAGGGGGAGGACTTCGCCGCCTACGAGCAGCGGTCGGGATTCGATCGCCAGCCACCTGGCCCGGGCTACGGGAACCAGCTGCCGCGTGAGGACTTCGCCCGCGAGAACCTGCCCCGAGACGAGTTCGCCCGCGCAGAGGAGTACCGCAGCACGGACTTCCGCCAACCCGAACGCGCCGGCGCCCCGCCGAGCGGACCGGCTGATCAGGCCGCCTCCACGGGCGACCCCACCCGACGACGGGAGCCCGACGCCCGGCTGAACGCCAAGTATACGTTCGAGACGTTCGTCATCGGCAGCTCGAACCGCTTCGCCCACGCCGCAGCTATCGCCGTCGCGGAGAACCCGGGCAAGTCCTACAACCCGCTCACCATCTACGGCGACTCCGGGCTGGGCAAGACGCACCTGCTGCACGCCCTCGGCCACTACGTGCGCAACTACTTCGACCGCGTCCGCGTCCGCTACGTCTCCACCGAAGAGCTGACGAACGACTTCATCAACGCCATCAGCCAGAACAAGGGCGCCGACTTCCGACGGCGCTACCGTGACATCGACGTGCTGCTGATCGACGACATCCAGTTCCTGGAGGGCAAGGAGCAGACCCAGGAGGAGTTCTTCCACACCTTCAACACCCTGCACAACGCCCAGAAGCAGATTGTCATGACCTCGGACCGGCCGCCGAAGCTGCTGGAGAACCTCGAGCCCCGGCTCCGCAGCCGATTCGGCTGGGGGCTGATCACCGACGTGCAGCCGCCCGACCTCGAGACACGGATCGCCATCCTGCGCAAGAAGGCCGCGCAGGAGCGCCTGACCGCCGGCCCCGACGTGCTGGAGTTCATCGCCAGCAAGATCCAGACCAACATCCGGGAGCTCGAGGGCGCTCTCATCCGCGTCACCGCCTTCGCCAGCCTGAACCGGCAGCAGGTCGACATGGGCCTGGCCGAGGTCGTGCTGAAGGACCTCATCCCCGAGGGCGGCGAGGCCCAGATCACCACCGGCATGATCATGGCCCAGACCGCCGCGTACTTCAGCCTGACCATCGACGACCTCTGCGGGCAGAGCCGCACCCACGTGCTGGTCACGGCCCGGCAGATCGCCATGTACCTGTGCCGCGAGCTCACCGACCTGTCGCTGCCCAAGATCGGTCAGCAGTTCGGCGGCCGCGACCACACCACGGTGATGCACGCCGACCGGAAGATCCGGACGCTCATGGCCGAACGGCGGAGCGTCTTCAACCAGGTGACCGAGCTGACCAACCGGATCAAGCAGCAGGCCTCACAGCGCTGACTCGCCTACTGGTTGATCCGGTTCGTCGGCTCGGCCAGCGGGTTGAACGAGCCTTCCCGGGCTATATCTCCTTTATGTTTCCGACTCCGCACAGCTGGGGAGAAACTTGTGGACAACTGTGGACGCCTGGGCGGGAACAGGGGACCGGCGGGGGAGAGGCGGACGGTCACGTGTTGCTCGTCCGCAGATACTCCCCGTGTAGTTTCGAGAAGTCCACAGCCGGGGCAAGCGGCGACTCGCCGTGCGGCCTGGGGCGACGGAGGTTGTCCCCAGGATCCACAGCACCTACGACTACGACGAGATGTCATACGTAGATGGTCAGAAGAACAAGTCTGACCGGCGCCGGCCTGTGTACAAGAGGCTTTGGTCCCTGATCTGTGACCCCTGCTCCCGACGATCTCGGGCACAATCGACGGCGTGAGCTTTCTGAGCAAGCTGCTGCGGCGTGACCGCGACGACGAGGACGACGACGTCGAGGTGCTGATCACCATCGACGCGGAACGACGGCGGCCGCAGCTGTTACGGCTGGAGCAGGCTCTGGACGCGTTGGCCGAGGGCATGCGGGAGGCCCAGTCGGTCGACAATCCTGGGTGGCGCGGGCGGGTCAACGAGTACGGCCGTCTGGCCGGTGAGGCCATGCTGGCCCGCAAGGGCACCCCCACCCGTGAGCAGCTGCTCGACCTGGTTTTCGAGGTGAGGCCCGTGTTCGCCTCAGCGGTGCCCATCGGTCTGGAGAGTCTCGTGCCGCTCCAGGACGAGGTGATGGCAGCCGCCGAGGACCTCCGAGAGCTACTACCGCACGAGCGAGGCTGAGCAACGGGAAGCGGGTGGTCGTGAGCGTCTGGCGGTGCCGCCCCGCGTCGGTATGATCGTCGAGCCCGTCCTGGGCATGTCTTACGGCGGGCTCCCCCGAGCTCGTGTACGACCCGATGAGGGGTGAGGGAACCAGCGTGAAGATCCGACTCGAACGCGACGTCTTGGCCGAGGCCGTCCAGTGGGCCGCCCGCAGCCTGCCGATGCGGCCCAGCGTGCCGATCCTGGCCGGCCTGCTCGTTCGAGCCGACGCCGATGGCGTCACGTTCTCCAGCTTCGACTACGAGACCTCCGCCCAGATCACCGTTGCCGCCACCGTCAGCGACGAGGGCCAGGCCCTCATCTCGGGCCGTCTGCTGGCCGACATCTCGCGCAGCCTGCCCGCCAAGCCGGTGGACATCACCTCCGACGACAACCGGATGGAGCTGGTCTGCGGCAGTGCCCGGTTCACCTTGCAGACGCTCCCCGTCGCGGACTACCCGTCGTTGCCGAGCATGCCGGAGGCGACCGGGACGGTACCCAGCGACGTCTTCGCGGCCGCCGTCTCCCAGGTTGTGGTGGCCGCGGGCCGCGACGAGCTGCTGCCGGTCTTCACCGGCGTCCGGGTCGAGATCGAGGGCGACACGATCTCCCTGCTCGCCACCGACCGCTACCGGATGGCGCTGAAGGAGCTGAGCTGGAACCCGACGTCGACCCAGATCTCGGCGACAGCGCTGGTACCGGCCAAGGTGCTGAACGAGTCGTCCCGATCGATGACGGCGGGCGAGCAGGTGCAGGTCAGCCTGGCCAGCTCCGGCAGCGGCGACGGGATCATCGGGTTCGAGGGCCACGGCGCCTCGGGTGCCCGGCAGACCACCACCCGGCTGCTGGACGGCGAGTTCCCCAAGGTCCGCCACATCATGAACACGGCTGCGGTCCTCAACGTCCGCGTCGCCACCGCCGAGGCCATCTCCGCGGCCAAGCGCGTCGCTCTGGTGGCCGAGCGCAACACCTCGCTGCGGATGCTGATCGGCGACGGGATGATCACCCTGGAGGCCGCTACGGGCGACCAGGCCCAGGCGTCGGAGTCGATCGAGGCGACCATCGACCAGCCGGGCGGCGGTGACCCGGCGGTGACCGCGGCAGGCTTCAACCCCACCTACCTGCTGGACGCGCTCGGCGCCTTCGACACCCCGTACGTGAACTTCGGGTTCACCGCGCCCAGCAAGCCCTGCCAGCTGACCGGTGTGCCCGAGCTGGACGGCGAGATCCGCACCGACTACCGCCACGTCATCATGCTGATGCGCCTGCCGGGTTGAGGATTGGCCGGTCACAGCAGCCGAGGGGCACACGGAACTGGCCAGAGCGCGGTCCGCGCCCGAGCGAAGCGAGGGCAGTTAGCACAGTGTTCGTCGACCACCTGCAGCTGGCGGACTTCCGGTCCTACGTCGGCGTGGACGTGGCGCTCACTGACGGCGTCACCACGTTCGTCGGGGCCAACGGCCAGGGCAAGACCAACCTGGTCGAGGCGATCGAGTACCTCTCCACGCTGAGCTCGCACCGGGTGGCCGCTGACCTCCCGCTGGTCCGGGCGGGCTGCGAACGCGCTGTGGTCCGGGCGCGGGTGCAGGCCGGTCGGGACGACACCCGCAAGCTGCAGCTCGAGGTCGAGATCACCCCGGGCAAGGCCAACCGGGCCCAGCTTAACCGGTCGCCGCTGCGTCGGGCCCGAGAGCTGGTCGGGGTGCTGCGCACGGTCGTGTTCTCACCGGAGGACCTCGCTGTCGTCAAGGGCGACCCCAGTGAGCGGCGGCGCTTCCTAGACGAGCTGCTGGTCACCCGGTGGCCGCGGATGGCCGGCGTCCGGGCTGACTACGACCGGGTGCTGCGACAACGCAACACCTTGCTGAAGTCGCTCAGCGGGCGCAGCCGGGGCGGCGCCCCGGCCGCTGAGGCGGCTTCGACGCTCGAGGTCTGGGACACCCACCTGGCCCGGGCGGGAGGTGAGCTGCTGGCCGCCCGGCTGACCACGCTGGCCGACCTCGGTCCCCCCACCGCCAAGGCGTACGCCGACATCGCGCCCACCAACAACGACGCCACGGCCGAGTACAGGTCCTCGGTCGAGCTCGACGGCGCCGCCAGCCGTGAGGAGCTGGCGGAGGTGCTGGTGGCAGCCATGCGAGAGCGACGTCCGGACGAGATCCAGCGCGGCATCTCCCTGGTCGGTCCGCACCGCGACGACATCGCCCTGGCGTTGGGCGTGCTGCCGGCCAAGGGCTACGCCAGTCACGGCGAGTCCTGGTCGCTGGCCCTGGCGCTACGGCTCGGAAGCTTCTCGCTGCTGCGGGCGGACGGGATCGAGCCGGTCCTGGTGCTGGACGACGTCTTCGCGGAGCTGGACGTGACCCGCCGACAGCGGCTGGCCGGTGGTGTGAGCGCCGCCGAGCAGGTGCTGATCACCGCCGCTGTCGGCGCCGATGTGCCCGAGCAGCTGCGCGGCCGCCGCTTCGAGGTCCGCTCGGGCGAGGTCACCGAGGTCGACCAGCACGACTTGTGCTGAGAAATCGTGCGACTACCCACGACTTCTCCGCACAAGTCGGTCGGGACACCGGTCCGACTTAGGATGCACGGACGAAGGCTCGAGCAGAGAGGTCGCGCGCGTGAGCACTGCCGACCAGCCGGACCCGGCCGTACGCGGCGGGGATGCCGTCGATGAGACCGTCGAGCCGCACGACCCCACCGGACTCGGGCTGGCCCAGACGGTCGCGCGGTCCCTCCGCGGCGGCCGTCGAGGAGCGCCGGGCCGCCAGACGAACCGGAGCAGGGGTGGGGCACTGCGCCCGATCGGTCCGGGACCGCAGGTCTCGGGCAGTCACCCCGACGAGCGCGACCCCCAGCTGCTCAGCACGGCGATGGAGCGGCTCGTGGACAGCAAGGGCTGGACCGCCCAGGTGGACGTCCGCAGCATGCTGGCCCGCTGGTCGTCCCTGGTCGGACCGGTCAACGCCGCCCACTCCCACCCCGTGTCCTACACCGACGCCGTCCTGACCGTCCGCGCCGACTCCACCGCCTGGGCGACGCAGCTGCGACTGCTCGCGCCCCGACTCGTCGCCACGATCAACACGGCCCTCGGCGACGGTACGGTCAGCCGCGTGACCGTCCTCGGCCCTGACGCACCGTCGTGGAAGAAGGGACGGCTCTCCGTCCGCGACGGCCGTGGACCGCGGGACACGTATGGCTGAGGTCGCGACCGGCGCGCTGCCAGGGGTGGACGACACACCGGCAACGGGAGTGCCAGCCGCGCGTCCGCGACGGCAACCCGAGCTGGCCGAGCTGCTCGCCGACGTCCGGATCCTCGTCGTCGACACCGTACGGGTCTGGTGGCGACTGCTGCCCCAGCTGCTGGCGGTCTACCTCCTCGGCTGGCTGGGCTCCCAGCTCGCCCTGCGTGCGGCCGTCCTGGCTGGCGACGTCAGCGCCTGGCTGGCCCTGGTGTTCTTCTCGTTCAACTTCGTGGCCCTGCTCGCCTCGCTCGTGGTCATCCTGCAGATGGCGGGCCGCGAGCTCGGCGTCCGCGACCTGATCCCGCAGGAGGAGGTCGCGCTCGACGGCCGCGACGAGAGCATCACCCAGCTGCTCGCGGTCACCCTGCTGCCCTTCCTCGGCATCTACGCGGCCTTCGGCCAGGCGGCCGAGGCCGCCAGCACCCTGACCGTCGAGCAGGGCATCCGCTCGGGCCTCGGCTCCTCCGGCAGCATCCTCGACGTCTTGAACGACACCAGCCAGCGGCACCCCTGGCGGCTGCTGGCCATCGTCGTCGGCGTCTACCTGCTGCGTCGCGCTCTGGACCTGCTGCACGAGCACACCGGCCGCCACACGCTCGGGCTGATGGTCGCCTTCGTCGAGTCGTTCTTCATGCTGCTGGTCCTGCTGGGAGGCATCCGGCTCCTGCAGCGCGCCGCGCTCTGGCTGCGGGACCGGACCTTCTGGAGCTGGCTCGCCGAGGTCCGAGACGCGGCCGCGGCCTTCCTCGACCGGTTCGCCGTCGACCTGCCGGCGGTGTTGCACACGCTCGCGGCCTTTCTCAGCGAGCAGGTCTGGCCGGTGCTCTGGGAGGTCGTGTCCCAGCCCATCATCTGGCTCGCGGTGGCCGCGCTGATCTACGGCACCCAGGTGCTCTCCCTGGCCGAGCTGTGGCGCAAGGGCCAGAGCTTCGCAGACCGGGTGCCCGGTGCCGGAGTCTTCGCCCGGCACCAGGACAAGCGGGCTCTCCGCCGTGTCGGCCCCCCTCCGCGAGGTATGCAGCGCGCGGCCGCCGAGGTCAAGGAGGCGTTCCTCGGCGACGTCGACGACAAGTACCTGCCGACCTTCCACTCGCTGCGGCTGGTGCTGCGGGCCGGGCTGGTCTTCCTCGGCTCCTTCATCCTCGTCTACGCCGTCCTGCAGACGGTGACCAGCGAGGCCGGCGTAGCGATCGACCGCTTGCTCGGCGGCCACACCCTCCCGTTCTGGACGGTCTGGAACCCGTGGATCGACCTGATCGAGTCCCTGCCCTTCGAACCCCTGCGGCTGTGCCTGCTCGCGGTGGCCTTCCGGCGTTGCCTGGAGCTGTTCCAGCAGCGTTCGCGCGGCTCGGGGGCGACCGGATGAGGGTGCGGCGCTCGAAGCTGGTGGCCCTGGTGGCGGCGGTCGTCTGCGTGGCCGTCGCCGCGGCGGCCCTGCGGACGGCCGAGGCGGCGCCGCCGTACGAGATCGTGCGCGGGACCATCGGCACCGCTGTTGCGGTCGAGGACGGCGAGCTGACCGTCGGCGACGTGCGGGTGGCGACCCAGCTCACCCGGGAGGGCACCATCACCGACACCACTCCCGGGATGTTCGTCGTGGTGGGGCTGACTGCCGCGGCCACCGGACGCGAGTCCCTCAGTCGCAGCGACGCGCGGCTGTTGGCCCGCGGGGACCGGGTGTACACCGACTACGGCGGGAACGCGACGGTCTCGGCCGCCCCGGGCTTCGAGGAGCGGCTCGATCTGGTCTTCGAGGTCGACTCCGCCTCCATCGACGACCTCACGCTGGAGATCTGGCGCAGCGAGATCATCCACGGCTACCAGCAGCGGCTGCAGGTTCACCTGGGGATCACCCCGGACAATGCGGTCCAGTGGCGCGACGCCGGCCTGGGCCAGGCGGTCGAGCCCAACCCCTACGGCACCACCCGGGCGCTGCCGTGAGTGCCGCCGAGGTGGCCGAGGTGATCGGCCCGCCGCCACCCGGAGCGTCGGGGCTGGTGACGACGAGCAGCCGTCGCCGAGCCTGGCTGCTCACCGCGGCGGTCGCCCTGCTGGTCCTGACCTACCTGACCGCGTGGAGCGGGTACGCCGCGATGCACACCGCCGACCGGTACCGCCAGCTCGCGCCCGGAGCGTCGGGCAGCAGGGCCGGGGCGCAGGTCCGGCTGCTGAGCTTGGTCCGCACCGAGCGGTTGGTGTCCCGCGAGCAGCAGGACCCGCAGATCGCCGGCGCCGGGGCCGTCTTCGTCGTCGCCGAGCTCGAGCTGGTGCAGCAGTGGCCGGTTGAGCTCGTGAGCTGCTCCGACGCCGACCTGCTTGGCCCGGGCGGTCGTCGGTGGGAGTCGATCTCCGCCGACGTGCTGCGGCAGGTGCCCTCCTGCGACTCCGCCGACATCGTGGTCGGGCAGCCGTACCGGTTCGAGACCGTCTACCTGGTGCCGCTGCGCCACGTCGACAACGTGGTCGGGGTCGCGCTGGTGGACGTCTCGACTCCTCGTCGCACCTCGGTGCTCCGGCCACCGGCCTGAGCCTGCATCCGCGTCGGGCGACAGCTTGGCTCAGCTGAGCTGAGGCGGAAGGACGCGCAGCGGCAGCCGCAGCCGGGAGGCGTGGCTGCTGTTGGCCCACTGGGGATCCTGGTTGCCCAGCAGCGAGGTGTCGCGGAAGTCCAGGTCGTAGACGACGAAGGTGACGGTCTGGCCCGGCTTGTAGCGGGCGGAGAAGTCGAAGCTCACCGCGAGCGGCTGCATCGGCAGACCGGGGGTGAAGGCGCCGCCGAAGGTGGCCGAACCCTCCCGGAAGGCCAGCGACTGCGGGGTCTGGACCTCACCGCTCGCGGGGTCCTTGGCGCCGAACATGCTGCCGTTCCCGAGGTACCTCGGGGCCATGCTCTCGCTGCCGGTCGTCAGGCCCTCGCCGATCGCCGTGACGCGCCAGGTGACCTGGTTTCTGAAGTCGGTGCGCTGCTGGGCCGTCGCTTCGGTGAACCGCAGCTGATACGGGCCCGTGTCGATGGTCGAGCCCACCGGGGCGTCCGTCACGACGTCGTCGCGTTCCTCGAAGCCGCCGAGACGCCAGACCAGCCCGACCAGCAGCACGAGGACGACCAGCAGGGCGACGAGGACGACGGCCGGCCTGACGGCCCGATTCTCAGCGCCGGTCGGAGGGCGCCACCGGGGGTCGAGAGGGCCTGCGTCGCGCCACACCGGAGCGGTGTCAGGGTCGGCGGGGGTGGGCACCGGACCATCGTAGGGACGGGTTGGGGTCGAACCGCCGGAAACGCCGACCCGAGGGGTGGGCGCGAAGCCCGACGGGACCGCCAGCAGCCTGGGGGTACGTATCCGTACCGTCAAGCGGTCTGCCAAGGCCGCCAGACGGCCAACGAGGGCCAACGAGACGCTATCCGGCGTCCACAGCCCCCCGCCGGATAACCGATATGCGCGTGGGAAGCGCTAGAATCGTCTCTGCGCGGCCGTACAGCTCACGGGCCGGAAAACCGGATCGGGGCGGTCGTGCACGGTTGGACCGCCGGTCCGACCTTCTCCATCGTGCCGCCCCGTCGCTCGCACGACGTGCGTCCTTCTCGGGCGCCGTACGACGCGTCCAGGCGGCACACCTGTGACAGGAGCTCGTGCCGGTGCCGGACCAGATCCCCGAGGACGCCGAGTCAGTGCCCGAGAGTGGCGACCAGGTCGAGGCTCTGGAGAGCTATCTTGCCTCCGATGACGTCGAGACCGGCGAGGTCGACGGCGTGAGCATCGGACCCGCGTCCGACCAGGCAGAGCCGGCCGAGGCCCCCTCGGACGAGGAGGGCGCGGCTGACCGCCCCGTCGGGACTCCCCGGACGACCAGCTCCAACAACCCGGGCGTCTACGACTCCGAGTCGATCACCGTGCTCGAGGGCCTCGAGGCCGTCCGCAAGCGTCCGGGCATGTACATCGGCTCCACCGGCGAGCGCGGCCTGCACCACCTGGTCCAAGAGGTCGTCGACAACTCCGTCGATGAGGCGATGGCCGGCTACTGCGACACCATCGACGTCCGCGTCCTGCCCGACGGCGGCATCCGGGTGATCGACAACGGCCGAGGCATCCCGGTGAAGCTGCACCCCAAGGAGGGCATCCCGGCGGTCACCGTCGCCCTCACGGTGCTGCACGCGGGTGGCAAGTTCGGCGACGGCGGCTACAAGGTGTCCGGCGGCCTGCACGGCGTCGGCGTCTCGGTGGTCAACGCGCTCTCCACGCACCTGACCGTCGAGGTCTACCGCGACGGCTACCACTGGACGCAGTCCTTCTCCCTCGGCGTTCCCGACGGACCGCTCGAGCAGCTGGAGGCGAGCGACCGTACCGGCACCACGGTCACCTTCTACGCCAGCGACGAGATCTTCGAGACCACGGTCTACACCTACGAGACGCTGGCCACCCGGTTCCGCGAGATGGCCTTCCTCAACAAGGGCCTGACCATCTCCATCACCGACGAGCGGCCTGACCGCGTCGACGACGAGGGACGCCCGCTGACCGACACCTTCTGCTACGCCGACGGTCTGGTCGATTACGTCAAGTACCTGATCGGCACCAAGGAGACGATCCACGCCTCGGTGATCGACGTCGAGGCCGAGCGGCCCGAGTCAGGCCTCAGCCTCGAGCTGGCGATGCAGTGGAACACCTCCTACAACGAGTCGGTGCACACCTTCGCCAACGCGATCAACACCCACGAGGGCGGTACGCACGAGGAAGGTTTCCGGGCGGCGCTGACCACCATGGCCAACAAGTGGGCCGAGACCTGGGGAATGGTCAAGAAGCCGGCGGACAAGCTTTCCGGCGACGACATCCGCGAGGGCCTGACCGCGATCGTGTCGATCAAGCTGGCCGAGCCGCAGTTCGAGGGTCAGACCAAGACCAAGCTCGGCAACACCGAGGCCCGTTCCTTCGTCCAGCAGGTCGTGAACGCCAAGCTCGGCGACTGGTTCGAGCAGAACCCGGCCGAGGGCCGCCAGATCATCCGCAAGGGTCAGGCCGCGGCTGTGGCGCGGATCGCGGCCAAGACGGCCCGGGAGGCGGCCCGCAACCGCAAGGGCCTGCTCGGTCGCAGTGGCCTGCCGGGCAAGCTCAGCGACTGCCAGTCCACCGATCCGTCGGAGTGCGAGGTCTTCATCGTCGAGGGTGACTCCGCCGGTGGCTCGGCCAAGGGTGGCCGTGACCCGCGGATTCAGGCGATCCTGCCGATCCGGGGCAAGATCCTCAACGTCGAGAAGGCGCGGATCGACCGGATCATGCAGAACAACGAGGTCCAGGCGATCATCTCCGCGCTCGGCACCGGCGTGCACGAGGACTTCGACGTGGCCAAGCTGCGCTACCACAAGATCGTGATGATGGCCGACGCCGACGTCGACGGTGCTCACATCCGCACCCTGCTGCTGACACTGATGTTCCGCTTCATGCGGCCGCTGATCGAGGCCGGCCACGTCTACCTGGCGCAGCCGCCACTGTTCAAGATCAACTGGAGCAACGCGCCCGCCGAGCTGGCCTATACCGACGCCGAGCGCGACGCGCTGCTGCGGCTGGGCGAGGAGCGGAACCTCCGGCTGCCCAAGGACAACAAGATCCAGCGGTACAAGGGCCTCGGCGAGATGAACCCCGACCAGCTGTGGGAGACCACGATGGACCCTGACAACCGGGTCCTGCTACAGGTCACCCTCGACGACGCCGCCCGCGCCGACGAGATGTTCTCGATCCTGATGGGCGAGGACGTCGAGCAGCGCCGCAGCTTCATCCAGCGCAACGCGAAAGATGTCCGCTTCCTTGACATCTGAGCTGTCCCGTCTGCATTCACGTCGCTTGCGAGTGACGCGTCCTGAGCTTGTCGAAGGCCTCGTCAGAGGTTGCGCTTCTCGAAGGAGTACCGCGTGAGCATCACACCACCCGAGGGCCCCGTGACCGACCGGCGCGAGCCGGTGGATCTGCAGGAAGAGATCCAGAAGTCCTACCTCGACTACGCCATGAGCGTGATCGTCGGACGGGCGCTGCCCGACGTACGGGACGGCCTGAAGCCGGTGCACCGCCGGATCCTCTACGCGATGTTCGACGGCGGCTACCGGCCCGACCGTGGCTGGAACAAGTGCGCCCGGGTCGTCGGCGAGGTGATGGGGCAGTACCACCCGCACGGTGACAGCGCGATCTACGACACCCTCGTCCGGCTCGCCCAGCCGTGGGTGATGCGCTACCCGCTGGTCTCGGGCCAGGGCAACTTCGGCTCCCCGGGCAACGACCCCGCGGCCGCAATGCGCTACACCGAGTGCAAGATGGCGTCGCTGGCCATGGAGATGGTGCGCGACATCGGCGAGGACACCGTCGACTTCAAGCCGAACTACGACGGCAAGGAGTCCGAGCCGGTCGTCCTGCCGGCGCGCTTCCCGAACCTGCTGGTCAACGGCTCCACCGGGATCGCGGTCGGCATGGCCACGAACATCCCCACCCACAACCTGCGCGAGGTCGCCGCTGCTGTGCAGTGGTCGCTGCAGCACCCCGAGGCCAGCGCCGAGGAGCTCCTCGAGGCGTCGATGGAGCGGATCACCGGTCCGGACTTCCCCAATGGTGCCCTGATCGTCGGCCGCTCGGGCATCGAGGACGCCTACCGCACCGGCCGCGGCTCGGTCACCATGCGCGCCGTCGTCGACATCGACGAGGACCGCTCCGGCCGGACCAACCTGGTGGTCACCGAGCTGCCGTACATGGTCAACCCGGACAACCTGGCCCTCAAGATCGCCGAGCTCGTCAACACCGGCAAGCTCAGCGGCATCGCCGACATCCGGGACAACACCTCTACCCGTACCGGCCAGCAGCTGATCATCGTCCTCAAGCGCGACGCCCAGCCCCGGGTGGTGCTGAACAACCTCTACAAGCACACCCAGCTGCAGGACACCTTCGGCTGCAACATGCTCGCCCTGGTCGACGAGGTACCCCGTACCCTGCGGCTCGACCAGTTCATCTCTCTCTGGGTGGCCCACCAGGTCGAGGTCATCCAGCGCCGGACGCGGCACCGCCTGGCCGACACCCAGGCCCGCGCCCACATCTACCGAGGCCTGGTCAAGGCGCTCGACGCGCTCGACGAGGTGATCGCGCTGATCCGGCGCAGCCCCAGCACCGAGGAGGCGCGCGAGGGTCTGAAGGGTCTGCTGGACATCGACGACGCGCAGGCCACCGCGATCCTGGACATGCAGCTGCGTCGGCTGGCTGCCCTCGAGCGGCAGCGGATCATCGACCAGCTGGCCGAGTACGAGCGGATCATCGCCGACCTCGAGGACATCCTGGCCCGGCCGGAGCGGCAGCGCCAGATCGTCAGCGACGAGCTGACCGAGATCGTCGACAAGTACGGCGACGAGCGTCGGACCGAGATCATCTCCGCCGACGGCGACCTCAGCAACGAGGACCTGATCCCCGACCTCGACGTCGTCGTCACCATCACCCGGGGCGGCTACGCCAAGCGGACCCCGACGGGGCTCTACCGGGTGCAGAAGCGCGGCGGGAAGGGCGTCCGCGGGGCCAGCCTGCGTACCGACGACGAGGTGGACCAGCTCTTCGCCACCACCAACCACCACTGGATCCTGTTCTTCACCAACAAGGGCCGGGTCTATCGGGCCAAGGCCTGGCAGCTGCCCGAGGCCGGACGCGACGCGCGCGGATCACACGTGGCCGGGCTGCTCTCGTTCCTGCCGGAGGAGGAGATCGCCCAGGTGCTGGCTGTCCGCGACTACGCGACCGCGCCCTACCTGCTGCTGGCCACCAAGCGTGGCCTGGTCAAGAAGAGCGCGCTGAGCCAGTACGACTCGCCCCGGCAGGCCGGCATCATCGCGGTCAACTTCCGCGACGACGACGATGAGCTGATCGGCGCGCAGCTCTGCAGCGCCGAGGACGACGTGCTGCTGATCTCCCGCAAGGGCCAGGGCATCCGGTTCCGCGCCAGCGACGACGAGCTCCGACCGATGGGTCGAGCGACCTCAGGCGTGACCGGGATGAAGTTCCGAGCCTCAGACGAGCTGCTGAGCATGTCGGTGATCCGGTCCGGCGAGACCGAGGACGACCACTTCGTCTTCACCGTGACCGACGGCGGCTTCGCCAAGCGCACTGCGGTCTCGGAGTACCGGCTGCAGGGTCGCGGTGGGCTGGGCATCAAGGCCATGAAGCTGCACGAGGACCGGGGGTCGCTGGTCGGTGGTCTGGTGGTGCTCGAGAACGACGAGGTGATCGCCATCAAGGCGAGCGGTCAGATCACCCGCAGCGCGGTCAGCGGGGTTCCGGTCAAGGGCCGTGACACCATGGGCGTCAAGTTCGTCGGGGTCAAGGACGGCGACTCGGTCGTCGTCATCGCACTGAACCCGGAGACGAGCGCCGATGCGGTGGCCATCGAAGAGTCTGCGGCCGAGGAGTCGGCCGAGGTCGAGCTGGCCGCTGCCGCGATGGCTCGGGCCGAGGACGATTCGCAGGTCACAGCAGAACCTGGTGTGCTGGAGACCGGGGAGCACGACGACCCGTCGGTCGACGAGGACACCACACCCGAGCACACCGCATTCGGGGGCGACGAGCCCGCAAGCGACGCCGAGGAGGAAGACAGTGAGTGAAGGCAACGCGGGGCCGGGCCCCAACGGCCGGACTCCGGTGACCAACGACCGGTCCTCGGCTCCGGGTGAGGACGACCGTCCCACGGTGGAGATGCCGGCCGTCGGCCGGGTGGCCGGCAACGGCGTCCGGGGCGGTGCTAGTGCTCCTGCTGCCGCCCCCTCACGTCCAGCGGCGAACCAGCCGGGTCAGAAGTCCCGTCCGCAGCCGACCGCCTCTGGATGGACGCCTCCGCCGCTCCCGGGCCGGCAGACCCCGGCGCCGCCCGCAGCCGGTAAGAACGGTGCGTCGGCGGCCGCGGCGCCTGATCCGGCCGTTGGCAACAAGCCGGCTGTTAGCAAAAAGCCGGCCGAGTCGAAGCAGCCGCCCCAGCAGCCGGTAGGACCGAATCAGGCGCTGCCGGTGAAGGCGCCGCAGCCGGGGCCCGTCCAGAAGACTCCTGACCAGCAGCAGACCGAGCTCCCGAAGGTTTCGTCCGCTCCGCAGTCCTCGACCAACGGGTCGGCACCGAAGACCGAATCGGCTGACACCGCGAAGGTCGATGCTCTCGGCGGCCACGGAGCCGACGACCCGGGCCAAGCCGTCGTTCTGGTCGCGGATCGCCGACGGTCTCGGTTTCGAGAAGAAGACCGAGGACGTCCGCCGTCACTCCCGCCGACGGCCCAGCGGCGACCACGGCAGCGGCTCCGGCTGTAGCGGCTCCGGACGCAGCGGCGACCACAGCAGCGGCTCCGGCCGTCGCACCGGGCTCCGTCGCGCCGTGGAAGGCCGAGCCTGCTCCAGCGACCGCCAAGTCCGGGTCCGGATCCGGTCCTGCGGCGTCCACCGTCGCGCCGAGCAACCCTGGTCCGCAGTACCGTCCCGGTCAGCCCGCCCCGCAGGGGCGCGCGCCGGGCGCCTCACCGCTGGGTCCCTCCCCGTCGGGGACGCCGACAACGGCGCCTGGTCAGCCGAGCCCAGCCGGGCGGAGCGGTGCCACCGTGATGGCGCCTGCTGCGGTCGGAGCCGTCGGAGCTCCCGGAGCTGCTGGGGGCACGGACACGATCGCGAGCGGCGCGGTCGCTCGGCCCGTCGCCCGGCGTACGCGGAAGGCCCGGCTGCGGCTGAGCCGGCTCGACCCGTGGTCAGTGATGAAGACATCGTTCCTGTTCTCGATCGCGGCCGGCATCATGCTGGTGGTGGCCGTGTACGGCATCTGGTTGGTGCTGAGCACATCCGGCCTGTTCGGCTCGCTCAACGACATCATCGGCATCCTGACCTCGACGCCGGGCGACACCACCCCGTTCCGGGTCGAGGACTACGTGAACACCCAGCGGGTGATGGGGGTGGCCGCGCTGATCGCCTGCGTGGACGTCCTGATCTTCACCGCGCTGGCCACGCTCGGCTCGTTCCTCTACAACCTCGCGGCCACGATGCTCGGTGGCCTCGAGATCACCCTCGCCGAGGACTGACGGTCTACGCCGCGGAAGCGATTTGAGCGCTTCCGCGGCGATGGGCTAGCCTTGCCCTTCGTGCTCGGGCTGGTCCCGGGCGCCGAACCCGCAGGACGCGGGCCTATAGCTCAGTCGGTTAGAGCGCTGCCCTGATAAGGCAGAGGTCAGTGGTTCAAGTCCACTTAGGCCCACCCCGTCAACACCTAGACGAACGAGTGCCGCAGTTCGCGACAGCTCACCTGCCGCGATCGTCACCTGCAGCCAGCCGCTCCCGACATGAGGATCTGAGCCATGAAGATCGGCATCATCGGCACCGGACAGTTCGCCCGGAGCTTCCTGGCCCTGTGGCAGCTGCACCCCGATGTCGAGGCGGTGTACGTCACCGACCTGATCCCCGAGCGTGCGGCCGAGCACGTC
The DNA here is from genome assembly GCA_963727215.1 of uncultured Actinomycetota bacterium. Taxonomy (GTDB): domain Bacteria; phylum Actinomycetota; class Actinomycetes; order Propionibacteriales; family Propionibacteriaceae; genus Microlunatus. Next base: position 79,184 of record CAVSFR010000010.1, on the reverse strand, counting down.
GAGCGCTACGGGCTCGCGGGCAGCTTCGCGGGAGTCGAGGAGCTGCTGGCCTCCGACGTGGACTCGGTGGCGGTGATGACGCAGCGCTGGAGTCATGGCCCGCTCGTGCTGCAGGCGCTCGACGCCGGTAAGAACGTGTACTCCGCCGTGCCGATGGCGATCAGCGCCGAGGAGATCGAGGCGATCGTCCGGAAGGTGGAGCAGACCGGTCTGATCTACATGATGGGCGAGACGAGCTACTACAACCCGGCCGTGGTCTGGGCTCGCAGCCAGATTGCCGGCGGCGCGTTCGGACGGGTCTTCTACTCCGAGGGTGACTACCTCCACGACATGGAGAACGGCTTCGAAGCCGCCTACCAGTACAGCGGGGGCGACGACTGGAAGGCCACGGCGAGCTACCCGCCGATGCTGTACCCCACCCACGCCATCGGCGGCGTGCTCGGCGCGCTGCCCACGTACGCGACCTCGGTGAGCTGCATCGGGATCCCTGACAACCGCGCCGACGGCGTGTTCGACCGCGAGGTCTCACGCTGGGACAACGACTTCTCCAACATGACCGCGCTGTTCGAGCTGGCCGACGGTGGGGCGATGCGTACCAACGAGTTCCGCCGACTCGGCTACTGGAAGGGCCACGAGTCACGGTTCCGCTTCTACGGCACCGACCAGGTCTTCGAGCAGAGCGGCTATGGGGCCACGCTGAGCCTGAAGACGGAGGGCGAGGACTACGCGAAGGGGGAGACCCGCGACATCAGCGAGCTGTTCGTCACCCACGGCGGGCAGCTCCCGGAGGGGTTCGGCGACGTCGACCCCGCCCTGATGCAGAGCTTCGCCTCGGGCACCGCGCCGGTCCAAGATCGTTCGCGCCTGCCGAAGGAGTTCGAGGGCGCCCACAATGGTCACGAAGGCAGCCACCACTTCCTGGCCGACGACTTCGTCCGCGCTGTCACCACCAGGACGCACCCGCCGGTGAACGCCTGGAAGGCCGCTCGCTTCACGCTGCCCGGCGTGCTGGCTTACGACTCCGCCCGTCAGGGTGGCGCCCGGTTGACCATCTCCGATCTCGGCGATGGCCCCGCCGATCCCGGCTGGGACTGACACAGGCTGAGCGGCGGTTCGCTGCCGGGTCGGACAGCTAGTGGCTCGTTAGCGAAGTCTTCTTATCTTCGATCTTGGCGAGGACCTCGTTGGGGGTCTTGGTCCAGATCAAGGGGTGTTTACGGCCGTTCCAGCCGTTGACGAAGTCACGGATCTTGGCGTTGAGCTCGCGCACGGAGCAGAAGGTGCCGCGGCGGATGGCTTGGCGTTCGATCAGGCCGAACCAGACCTCGACCAGGTTCAGCCAGGAGCCGGGGGTCGGGGTGAAGTGGACGTGGACGCGCGGGTTCGCGGTCAGCCAGTCACGGACCTCGACGCGCTTGTGGGTGGCGGAGTTGTCCATCACCAGGTGCAGCTCGACCTCAGGGTAGGCGCGGGCCACGAGTTTGAGGAAGACCAGGAATTCCTGGTGGCGGTGCCGCTGCCGGCACAGTCCTGTCACCTTCTCGGTCGCGATCTCCAACGCGGCGACAAGGTGGTGGTGCCGTGGCGGACGTAGTCGTGGGTGCGGTGCTCGGCGTGACCGGGCTGCATCGGCAACACCTTCTGGGTCCGGTCCAACGCCTGGACCTGCGACTTCTCGTCCACACACAGCACGACGGCGTTCTCGGGCGGGTTCAGGTACAGTCCGATCACGTTGTTGACCTTCGCGACCAGCTCGGGGTCGGTGGAGAACTTGAACGTCTCAGCCTTCCACGGCCTGACCCCGAAGTCCTTCCACGCCTGCGCGACCGTAGCGTGACTGACCCGCAACGGGGCCGCGAGCAGCCGGCTCGACCAGTGCGTCACCCTCAGGCTCTTCGCGGCGGGGTCAGCCCTGCCCCACTACATCTGGCGTCGCCCCTCGAGGGGGCGACACCAGAAGTCTGTGACCAGGGGCTCCGCACCTGGGCGGACATCACGTTGACGTCGGTGCCTCAGCGTCATGAGTTGTCGTTGACGTAGCGGGGGGAGGTGCAGTACTTGGGCCCGCTTCCGGTCGAGCAGATGCGTACCCAGGCCCCGTAGGTGGGGTCGGAGCCGGAGATGCCGCTCGTGTGGGTCTGCCAGTTGCCGACGCGCAGCACCTGCATGAAGGGTGTGTTCGAGCTCCATTTGCGGTCGAGGGAGATCTCCATGGTCGAAGTCCAGCCGTCGCCGCCGTTCATGTCGGCGAGCTGGCCGCCTGTGCTCCACGAGATCCCGCTGCCCCAGGTGACGAAGGTCCCGGACAGGCAGGCCCTGGTGGCCCCTGCGGCGACGATGCACTGGTCGCGAAGGCTGTCGGTTTCGGCGAGCGCCGGCGCGGTGGTCGCGACCGCCGTGGCGGCGCTGACAGCGAGCACTGTGAGGACTCGGTGGGTCCAGCGGGTGGTGCGGGGTGTGGGGTGTGGGGTGTTCATCGGAAGCTCCTTGGTTGGTGTGGCTTGCGGATGGCTCAAGTCTCGGCGTCGCGGCCTTCCCCGGATGTCCGCCAGCGGGCACCCCCGACGTCGGCTTGCCGACACTCCATCAGGAGGTTCAACGCCACCCGAATGGTGGTGTGACGATGCCTCGGTCGCAGCCGCCCAGCCTGGTTCACAGCCCGCCCGGGCTAACAGCTGGGCGTGTCCTACACGGAGCCCACGAGGTCTCGTTCTGCTGCGGGCAGCGGCGGCGACGGTGCTCGGTCGACGACTCCCGACCGGGGCGTCCCAACAGAATCGAGCCCTTCGATGGCTGACCCGTACCACCTTTCTGCGACGCGGAGGTCGACCGCCTCCGCCTCATCGCCCGGGAAGCGGCCGCCTGGCTGCTCCCCGCACCCCCGCACCATGGCCTGTCCAAGCACGACACCACCGTCCAACAGTGGAAGGACGCCATCTGGTCGCAGATGTTCAACCTGTTCAACCTGTTCGAGCTCGAGTTCGGACCGGACGCCTCGACTACGACGAGTCCGACTTCGCCGCCTGTACCCAGCGCATCTGGGAGGAGGAGCTGCACCGGGCCCGTTCAGACCTGTTAGACCCGCCGCTGCCCGCGACCGGCCTGGACGCCCCAGCAGCGTGACCCGGTGACCGGGCCGACCTGGCCCGGCTGAAGTCCAACAGCGACCAGCTCGTCGAGGTGCCGACTCTGCTTCCTGCCCCGCTGGCCGCTGCGGTGGTCACCTCCGGCAACAGCGTCCAGGAGGAAGAGGAGGAGCTGTGGGTTGACCTGATGCGCCGCATCCCCGGCCGTGAAGGCTGGACGGGGCCGTCGCTCGACGACGAGTTCTGGGCCCTCACCGACCAGGAAGTAGCAGAGGTGAAGTCGAACCGGGACCGGCTGCACCGGCTGGTCCAGGCGCTGCACCCGAAGTAGCGGCTGGCTCTGGCTGTGCGAAGCGCCGGCCGTAAAACGGAGCAGGAGGCCGTCGCGAGGCTGCTGCGCGCCTCAGCCGTCCGCCTCTAGCACCCCGCACTTAGCGCCCCCGTTCCAACCGCAGTCGTCCTCCGCCGCGCAGATCGACCAGCCGCCCGAACTGTCGCTGAGAGGTCGCTGCGAATGTCGGCTGGGGGACACTTCGGCGCGTGGGGCAGGCGCATGCTGGGCTCACCGGGCTGACCAGCAGCCCCTCCACCAAGGAGCGTCACATGTCGACCAGCGAACCCACCCACCCCCTGGCCGTCGAGGACGCCGACGACGTCCAGGGTCACATGTACCGCCGGATGGCCCTTCCCGCCGATGCTGTTGAGAGCCACAGCCCGGTCGACGCCGGTCCAGACCCCGAAGGTCTGGCGAGGGTGAAGGGGCCGCAGGAACGAGCAGCCGACGATGTCGAGGGCCACTCGTATCGCCGGTCGGTCGTGGGAGACGATGACGACGTCGAAGGTCACGCCACGCGCGGCAGGGCCTGACCCGCTCAAAGCCACACGAAGCCCCGACTGAAAGGACGTCGTCGCCCGGCCCGACCGGTCGGTTCGTGCTCGACCCAGCGGAAGGATCGGGCCAGGTCGGGCGACGTCTGAAGCTTCTCCAGTTCGAGCTGGCAGAGCTCGCGAGGCTCCACGTCCCCGGAACGCTCAGCTCTGGCCAAAGCGTCGACCAGCAAGGCTCGGGCCCGGTCGGGTTCCCCGCGCAGCCAAGCCAAGATGGCCAAGGTGCGTCGCACGTCGCCGATGATCAGCTCGAACCCGATCTCCAACGCTAGAGCGAGGGCCCCGCCCAAATCCGTTCGGCCTGGGCGAGGTCGCTATCTTCGAGCATCGCCTCACCCAGGCTGATGGCGTGCGCTTTCACAACAGATTCCATATTTCGTACCGACGAGAGGGCATGCGCCCGAAATGCCGGTCTTGGACCCTGAGGACGAACTTTCAGACATCACCGAAACCAGCTCCGCGGGTGCAAGCGACAACCGCGTGTGTGTTGGTCGACAGACTGCGGCTATCGGTCGCTGCGCATTGCAAGGTTTGCGATATGCGGCGGTCTCCACATCCCACTGCGGAGGCGGCCCTTGCCCCCACGCCGTTGTTGGGAAGGGGCGGGACTGCTCTGTCAATTCGCGGCAGTCGAGCGGCTCACGAAGCAGAGCGGTCAGGAACGCCTCACGAGACATCTTTTCGAGAGTAGGCCAGCAGTTTATGAATCGGCTATGTTTCTGATGCGCAACACCATGGATGTGCTTTGTCGGCTCTTCTTACTTCAGGTGGGGGCTGGTGAGTCCGCCGCCGATGAGGAGCAACCGTAGGCGGTAGTTGTCGAGGTTGCGGAAGCCGCGGGCGATGCGTCGGTGGAGCTCGATGAGGCCGTTCACGGCTTCGGTGCCGCGTTGGAGGCGCCGGCGGTGTCGAAGTAGGCGAGGAGCTCTCGGCGCCACTTCTTGAGGGTCCGGCCGAGCCGGGCGACCTCCGGAATCGGGCACGACGCGAAGGTGGCCACGATCTGCTCGGCCAGGAGCCGGCCGGTGGCCGGGTCGGGCTGATGGTAAGACGCGTCGGAGCTTTTGGGCGCGCTGCCAGGCCACAAACAAGTCCACTTCGGCCCACCAAAACCCCACCACCGCCACGCCAGTCTTTCGGCGCAGCGGCAGCAGGCTGGTCCTCCTTGAGGTGTGGTAGCTACAGGACGGTGTCGGCGACGATCATGTTGTGGTCGGCCGGCCGGGCTGGGTCGATCCGCTTGGTGACGTTCTCGAAGCGGACAGGGCCGGCGAAGCCCTTCGTCATGATGAGGTCGAGCCGGGATCCGAAGCCCTGAGGGTAGGTGTGCTGCGTCTTGGCGAAGCCGTTGAACGTGGAGTACTTCAGGTTCCGGGTGTACTTCGCGGCGGCGGTGTCGGTGAATCCGTTGCTCACCAGGGTGTCGTGGGGGCCGTTCCCGACGGCGATGGTCTGCCAGGAGTTCATGTCCCCGGCCACCGCCAGCGGGAGGTGCTCGGTGTTGATCGCGGCCATCCGGTTGACCACGGTCTTCATCTGGGTCGCCCGCAGCCGGTTGTAGACCGCCTCCTTGCGCATGTTCTTGTTGTGCCGGATGTCGAGGTGCGCGCTGACGACGTAGAAGCGCTTCCCGCTGGCGAGGTCGCGGAACTGGGCGTACGCGGCGTGGCGCCGCAGCTTCCCGCTATCCCCGTGCAGCAGCGGCAGGTCGAACATGCAGGAGGACGAGTAGCTGCGGGAGCCAGTCGTCTCGCTGCAGTGGCTCACCAGGCCGACCCTGCTCGAGTCATAGAGCAGCCGCATGCCCTGGGTGTTGGTGTTCTTGCCCGGCTCGACATAAGGGGTGGTGCGGACCATCCGGTAGCGGCTCCCGTGCTGGCTGCGGAGGGAGCCGAGCAGGCTGGTGGTCTGGCGCATGTGGCCGGTGGTGCTACCAACCTTGCCGTCGGCGCGGCCCGGCCCGAGCTCCTGCAGGGCGACGACCTCGGGGGAGTAGCGAACGATCTGGGCTGCCACCCGCGAGCGTCGCTTGAGCCAGGTGTGGGAGCCGGTAGCGCGAGCGGTGCGGACGTTCCATGACGCGATCCGGAGCTTGGTTCCTGAGGCCACCTCGGTCTGGGGGGCTACCGCACGCAGGTACGGGTAGCCGCGCAGGGCGGCGGCGCCCTTGGCGCGAGCGTTCCGGGCGGAGAGGCGGAAGTAGAGGTAGTTCCCCGATCCGGCGGGGGCGCCGGCGGCCGCGAGCTGGCTCCCGCTCAAGGTGAACGAGCGGGCTGACGCGGGGATCGCCCAGACGCGGTGGTGACGGCCCTTGGCCGGTAGCGACCCGCTGTTCCTGCCGAACTGGCTGAGTGCGGTCTCCAGCACGTAGCCCGTGGTGCCGCGACCATCCTGCTTCCAGCGGATGGTGACCCGACCCGGGCCGCTCTCCGCGCTCACGCTGACGAAGGACGAGGGTCGAGTCGTCGCGCCGGCCGCGGGGGTAAGAGGCGCGGCCAGCAGGGAGCAGGCGACCAGAGCGGCCGAAAAGGTGAGAGTCGCGGTCGAGATGCGCATGAGGATCTCCTCGGGTGGTACGGCACGCAGTCGATGTCCCCCGAGGACGTCGTTGGTCCTCAGCCTGCCTGAAGGAGCCGCGGAGGCTCAGAGGACAAAGCCGGGAAAACCGGGGGCCTTTCGGGCCGTACCTGCGGGACTATCGGCCGGGTCTTTTGGTCGGCCTTCCCGGGAAGCGCCTGCGGCCCGGCCGGGGCGACCTGTTCTTGACTCAATCAAGAAAAGCCGCGAGGATGGCGAGATGCCGGACAGTGGAGCGACCGCCTTGTTGCGGCAGGCTGCGCTCCGGGTGACCCGGCAACGCCTCGCTGTGCTCGGCGCGGTCGAGGACCACCCGCACGCCGACACCGACACCGTGCTGGCTGCGGTCAGGACCGAGCTGGCCACGATCTCGCACCAGGCGGTCTACGACTGCCTGCGCGTTCTCACCGATGCCGGTCTGCTCCGGCGCATCCAGCCGGCCGGGTCCGTCGCCCGCTACGAGACCCGTACCGGCGACAACCACCACCACCTGGTCTGCCGCTCGTGCGGCGCCGTTGCCGACGTCGACTGCGCGGTCGGCGCGGCCCCCTGCCTGACCCCTTCCGAGGACCACGCCTTCGCAATCAGCGAAGCCGAGATCACCTACTGGGGCATCTGCTCCGACTGCTCCAGCCCTTCCTGAAACTGCCCACCACTGCCCGCCCCGCTGAGAAGAGGAACCGTCATGGTCGAGGACCACGAAACCGTCGTCAAAGAGATGAACGTCGACGTCGACGCCGCGAAGTGCCCGGTCATGCACGACCGCGCCCCGCACCCCACCGAGGGCGGGAGCAACCGCGGCTGGTGGCCGGAGCACCTGAACCTCAAGATCCTCGCCAAGAACCCGGCCGTGGCCAACCCGCTCGGTGACGACTTCGACTACGGCGCCGCCTTCTCCGCTCTCGACCTGCCGAGTGTGAAGGCCGACATCGAGCAGGTGCTGACCACCTCACAGGACTGGTGGCCGGCCGACTTCGGTCACTACGGGCCCTTCATGATCCGGATGGCCTGGCACAGCGCCGGCACCTACCGGATCCAGGACGGCCGCGGCGGCGCCGGGGCCGGGCAGCAGCGGTTCGCCCCGCTCAACAGCTGGCCGGACAACGCCAACCTGGACAAGGCCCGCCGGCTGCTGTGGCCGGTGAAGAAGAAGTACGGCAAGTCGCTCTCCTGGGCCGACCTGATCGTCCTGACGGGCAACGTCGCTCTGGAGTCGATGGGCTTCCAGACCTTCGGCTACGCCGGGGGTCGTCCCGACGTCTGGGAGCCGGACGAGGACGTCTACTGGGGCCCCGAGACCACCTGGCTCGGCGACGAGCGCTACACCGGCGACCGCGAGCTCGAGTCACCGCTGGCCGCGGTCCAGATGGGTCTGATCTACGTCAACCCCGAGGGCCCCAACGGCCACCCGGACCCGGTGGCGTCGGCCCACGACATCCGCGAGACGTTCGGCCGGATGGCCATGAATGACGAGGAGACCGTCGCCCTGATCGCGGGCGGCCACACCTTCGGCAAGACCCACGGTGCCGCCGACCCGGACGCCCACGTCGGACCGGAGCCGGAAGGTGCCGGGCTCGAGGAGCAGGGGCTCGGCTGGCGCAACACCTACGGCACCGGCAAGGGTGCCGACACCATCACCAGCGGGCTCGAGGTCATCTGGACGACCAAGCCGACGCAGTGGACGAACGAGTACTTCGACCACCTGTTCGGCTACGAGTGGGAGCTGACCCAGAGCCCCGCAGGCGCGCACCAGTGGACCCCGAAGGCGGGCGCCGGCGCGGGTACCGTCCCCGACGCCTACGACCCGGCCAAGACCCACGCGCCGAGCATGCTGACCAGTGACATCGCACTGCGGGTCGACCCCGCGTACGAGGCGATCTCGCGCCGTTTCCACGCCAACCCGGCGGAGTTCGCCGACGCGTTCGCCCGCGCCTGGTACAAGCTGACCCACCGCGACATGGGCCCGAAGGCCCGCTACCTCGGCCCGGAGGTGCCCAGCGAGGTGCTGCTCTGGCAGGACCCGCTGCCTGAGGTCGACCACGCACTGGTCACCGACGCCGAGCTCGGCGAGCTGCGCAGCCTGGTCACCCAGTCGGGCCTCACCGTCGGGCAGCTCGTCACCACTGCCTGGGCCTCCGCCTCCACCTTCCGCGGCAGCGACAAGCGCGGTGGGGCCAACGGGGCCCGGCTCCGGCTGCAGCCTCAGGCCGGCTGGGACGTCAACAACCCCGGTGAGCTGGCTGAGGTGCTCCGGACGCTCGAGGGCATCCAGCAGAGCTTCAACGCAGGACAGGCGAACGGTGTCCAGATCTCGCTGGCCGACCTGATCGTCTTCGCGGGTGGCGTGGGCGTCGAGCAGGCCGCTGCGGCCGGCGGCCACTCGGTGGCCGTGCCGTTCTCACCCGGTCGTACCGACGCCAGCCAGGAGCAGACCGACGTCGAGGCGTTCGCCGCGCTGGAGCCGTCGTCCGACGGCTTCCGCAACTACCCCGGCAAGGGCAACCTGCCGGCGGAGTACCTGCTGCTCGACCGGGCCAACCTGCTCACCCTGAGCGCCCCGGAGATGACCGTCCTGGTCGGCGGTCTGCGGGTGCTCGGGGCGAACTACTACGGGTCGACGCACGGTGTCCTCACCGACCGGCCGGGGACGCTGAGCAACGACTTCTTCGTCAACCTGCTGGACCTCGGGACGAGCTGGCGGCCGGCCGGCTCGGGCTCCGACCTCTTCGAGGCACGGGACGCGTCCGGTGGCATCCGGTGGAGCGGCACCCGGGTGGACCTGGTCTTCGGCTCCAACTCCGAGCTCCGGGCGTTGGCCGAGGTCTACGCCAGCGACGACGCGCAGCAGAAGTTCGTCACCGACTTCGTCGCCGCGTGGGCGAAGGTGATGGACCTCGACCGGTACGACCTGGCCTGACGGACGCGGGGTCACCGGACGCGGCCGGCAGGGACTGAGGCGATGGTGATCTCACCTCGTCGTCGGCGGGTTCTCGGACTGGTGCTGTCGTTGTGCCTGCTGACCGGTTTGCTCGCGTGCTCGTCGTCGTCGGTGGAGGACTCTCCGCCGGCGGCGACCACCCCGCTGACCCAGTGGCGGCGGGCCATGCAGGGTCGCAACGCTGAGCCAGCGGTCTGGCTCGCCTACGGCGACTCGATCACCGAGGGCCAAGGAGCGTCGTCGCGGTCGACCCGTTGGATCGACCAGACGGCGACCGCGCTCCGCAACTACGGGTCCGCCGGCGACGTCGGCTACCTGCCCGGTTGGTACGCCGTCTCCGGTCCCGACTCACCGTGGCAGCCCTACGCCGGCCGGACCGGCACCATCAGCGACGACAGCATCGGCTCGCTCGGGCTGCGGACGGCCACCATGGTCGCCGGGGCCAGCCAGACCTACCGGCTGGCCGGAACCTCCGTGTACTTCTACTACCTGACCGGCGGGGGCACGCTGAGCTACGCGGTGGACGGCGGTCGGGCCACGGTCATCGACACCGCTGGTACCGGCATGTCCCCCAGGCGCGAGCGGGTCAGGTTCGCGGCCGCCGGCTCCCACGACCTGACGGTCAGCGCCCGCTCGGGGAAGGTCTACCTGGCGGGGCTGGCGACCTTCGACAGCGACGAGGGCAGCGGGGTTCACCTCGTCGACAACGCGCACTCGGGCTACACCTCGTCGCAGTTCGTGGCCGCGCAGGCCGAGCTGGCGCCCTTCGTGCGCCTGGTAGCCCCTGACCTGGTGACCATCGAGCTCGGCGTCAACGACTACCTCCAGGGCAGCGCGAGCGCGGAGCGGGTCCAGGCCAACCTGCGCGAGCTCGTCGGCGGACTCCGGGCCCAGCTGCCGCAGCAGCCGCCGTCAATCGTCCTGGTGCTGCCCTACCGCATCGGTCTGGGCTCGAAGAACCCTGGCTATCGCTGGGACGAGTACGTCACCGCGACCACCGCCCTGGGCGCCGACCTGTCGGTCGGGGTGCTGGACATGTCCTCGATGGGCACCTCCGCGCCGGGCGGGAACTGGGCCTCGGACGCTCTGCACGCCTCCGACGCAGGCAACGCCGAGATGGCCCGGCGGGCGGTGGACTACCTCCAGCGCGGCTGATTCCACCCGAAGCCCGACCTGGAGGCCGCCAGGCGCCAGTCGCCGGTCCGCCGTGTCGAGCCCGCCGCCGGTCCCGGTTCTTCCGGGTGCTGGCGACCCCTCTGGACGGCCACTTCACCCGTCGGCGGGGGACGGCACACCTCCGCGCGGGCGGGTCAGGTCGCCCTGGCGGGTGTGAAGTGACCATCCAGAATGGGGGAAGGGGGCCGCCCCCCGGAGTGGCAGGTCAGGCGGAGATGCGGATCTTCGCGTGGACTTCCGGCAGCTCGAAGGTCTGGCCCCCGGCCTTGCTCCACTTCCCTGCACGTAGCGGCCACGGTTGACGTAGTAGAAGGTGCCGAACGCGTCGATCACGTCGTGTGGGCGAGGTCGATCCCGTGTTGCGGGTGCTCGACCCTGCCCCCGCCAACAGGGTGCGTCGGGCGATGTGTCCCAGCCAGCCTCCGTCCGCCGCCCGGTGTGCGGACGCCCTCATCGTGGGGAGGCCCGGGACCGGCAGAGCGTTCGACAGGCTCAGGGCGAGCTGCTCCCGGCCAGGACGCCCGTCCGGACGAGATCGTCGGCGACCTCCCTCAGCTTGATGTTCGTGATCTGGGAGGCGTGGCTGAGCAGCATGAACGCCTGGTCGGGGGTGACCCTGAATCGCTCGACCAGCACGCCCTTGGCCTGCTCGATCGTGGCGCGCGAGATCATGGCCGTCCGCATGTCCTGAAGCTCGCGGTTCGTCAGGTCCGACGCCTCGGCCCGGCTGACGGCCAGGGCGATCCAGGTCGCCACCTCCTCGCCCAGGGCGACGTCCTCCTCCACGAAGGCGTGCGGCCGGGACGAGTAGGTGTTGAGGCCCCCGATGGTCGCGGACTGGAACGGCAGGGGCACCGACAGCGAGCTGCCGATCCCGCGTTCGCTCACACGTCGCGCGTAGTCGGGCCAGCGCTCCTCGGTGCGCATGTCGTCCACCAGGAACACCAGGCCGGCGCGGCCGGCGTCCATGCAGGGTCCGTAGCCGCGTTCGTACTGCAGCTCGTCGGCGTCCAACGCCATCTGGCCGTCGTACGCGGCGGTGAAGGCACGGTCGCCCCGCATCAGCGTGATCGACGCGGCCTCCGACCCGATCATCGCCCGGCGCGCGATGCCGGTGATCTCGTCGAGGAGGTCCTGCAGGGAGCGCTCGGCCACCACCACCTTGGCCAGGTCCTGGTGCAGCTCCGTCAGGTCCGCCATCCCTGCCACTCCTCCTCGGGGAGCGGTCACTCCGCTCGAGGCTCTATCTTTACCTGATCCGGTGCTCCCTGAGATACCGCTTGGCCGGTCAATGCCTCAGGGCTGCCGCTCGCAGCTGGCTCTTCGGCGTCTCGAGGAGGGCGAGCACGGCCTTCTCGATCTTTCCGTGGGTGACCCCGTCGGAGAGGTCCTTGTCCTTGCGGGCCAGGCCAGGGTCGACGGTGATGCCGTCGTTGAACAGGTCGACCAGCCGCGGGTCGACGTAGGACGCGCGGGCGACGCTCGGGGTGTTCCCCAGGTAGGTCGACACCTGCTTCATCGCGCCGGAGACGGCCCGCCTGCGCTTGCTCGCGGTGGTGGCGCCCTCGTTGGCCTGGGCCAACGCGACCGCAGCGATCACGGTGCCGTGCCAGGTCCGGAAGTCCTTGGCCGAGACCTCGCCGCCCACGACCTGCTTGATGTAGGCGTTGACGTCGGTGGAGCTGACGTCGCGCCAGTCCCCGTCTTCGGTCTGGTAGGCGAGCAGCTCCGGTCCGGCCTCGTTGTTGGCCAGCAGCTCGGCGACCGACGCCCGGACGAGGCTGTCACCCAGGGCGATGTAGCGCTCCTTGCCCGACTTGGCGATGTAGTCGAAGACCACCTCGCGCCCCTCGAGGCTGACGTGCTCCTTGTGGATGGTCGCCAGCCCGTAGCTGTGGTTGGACTCCGCGTACGCCTCGCCGCCGATCCGGAAGAACCCCAGGTCGAGCAGTCGGAACGCGGTGCCCAGCGCCCGCTCGTACGGCATCCCGGGCAGCCGCAGGTGCTTGGCCACCCGGCGCCGGGCTGTCGGCAGCTTGGCGGCGACCTCGAGCACCCGGTCGTGCTTGTCTCGGTCCCGCTTCAGCCGCCAGTACTCGTGGTAGATGTACTGGCGTCGGCCGGCGTCGTCGGTGCCGACCGCCTGGATGTGGCCGTTGGGGACGGGGCAGATCCAGACCTGCTCCCACGCGGGCGGGATCACCAGCAGCTGGCAGCGTTCGCTGTGCTCGGCTGCCAGCTGTTTGCCGAGCTGGTCGAGGTAGACGAAGTCGTCGCCGGTGCGCTGCCGGGTCCACCCGGGGTCGCGCGGTGAGACCGTTCTCAGACGAGGCACAGATGTCCTTCTACCCTGATCTGGCCGGGGGATGCGGTGGGGTGGCCGAAGTTGCGCGATTCGGCTTCGGTTTCGAGCTAGCGGGGCCACGCGAACTCAGCGCAGTCCGCCCTCGCGGCGCGAGGGCGCCGGGGTGGTCGGCCGCCCCAGAGCGGACTGTCGGAGGCACCGCATACGGTGGGGCTCATGAGTGAATTCGCATCCGAGACCAGCCAGGCCGCCCAGGAAGAGGGCACCATCGGCGCCACCTCCGAGACCGAGAACCCGGCCCTGGAGAAGGACCCGTCCGACTGGGTCAGCGGCGACGACCCGATGACCCCGTCGCAGAAGAGCTACCTCGACACCCTGGCGAAGCAGGCCGGCGAAGAGCTGCCCGCCGACCTGAACAAGGCCGAGGCCTCCCAGAACATCGACCGCCTCAAGTCCGCCCAGCAGGGCCAGGGCTGAGTCCGGTCAACGAGCGGAGGGAAACGCGATGACGCGGTTCGGGTACACGCTCATGACCGAGCAGAGCGGGCCCAAGGCCCTGGTCGGCTACGCCGTCGGGGCCGAGCGGGCCGGGTTCGACTTCGAGGTGTCCAGCGACCACTTCTCGCCGTGGCTGGTGTCCCAGGGCCACGCGCCGTACGCCTGGACGGTGCTGGGCGCGGTGGCCCAGGCCACTTCGCAGGTCGAGCTGATGACCTACGTGACCAGCCCGATCCAGCGCTACCACCCAGCGGTGGTGGCCCAGAAGGCCGCGACCCTCCAGCTGCTCAGCGACGGCCGCTTCACCCTCGGCCTCGGCTCGGGAGAGAACCTGAACGAGCACATCACTGGTGAAGGCTGGCCGCCGGTCGACCAGCGTCAGGACATGCTGGTCGAGGCGACGACCATCATCCGCGAGCTGCTGAGCGGTGAGCTGACGACCTGGGAGGGTCAGTACTTCCGGGTCGACAGCGCCCGGATCTGGGACGCGCCCGAGGGCGGGGTGCCGATCGGGATCGCCGTCTCCGGCCCGAAGTCGGTCGCGCGGTTCTCCCCGCTGGCCGAGCACCTCGTTGCGGTCGAGCCCAAGGCCGAGCTGGTCCGGGGGTGGGACGACGCCAAGGGCCACACCACCTCGCGCAAGATCGGCCAGATCCCCATCTGCTGGGATCCGGACGAGGCGAAGGCGGTCGCCAGGGCCCACGACCAGTTCCGGTGGTTCGCCGGCGGCTGGGCCGTGAACGCCGACCTGCCCACGCCGGCCGGTTTCGCGGGGGCAAGCCAGTTCGTCCGACCGGAGGACGTGGCCGCACAGATCCCGTGCGGTCCCGACCTGGATGCCATCGTCGAGGGGGTCCGACCCTACTGGGAGGCCGGTTTCACCGACATCGCCGTCGTGCAGGTGGGCGACGAGGGCCAGACGGAGTTCCTGGCCGAGGCTGCGGTGCCGCTCCTGGACAAGCTGCGAGCTGCCGCCCCATAGGCCCTCAGGGGGTCAGCGCAGCCAGCAGGCCAGGCAGGTCGATGAACGCGAACCGGATGGCGGAGTCGCTGCAGCCGTACGGAACGACCAGGGTGTCGCCGTGCGGCAGGGCGCCGCAGGAGTAGACGACATTAGGCACGTAACCTGCCCGCTCGTCTTCCTGCGGCAGCAGCAGCGGGCTGGGCAAGGCGCCGATCAGCTTGGTCGGGTCGTCCAGGTCCAGCAGCAGGGCGCCGATGCCGTAGCGCCGGACGGGTCCGACGCCGTGGTCCAGCACCAGCCAGCCGGCCTCGGTCTCGATCGGGGGCCCGCAGTTGCCCAGCTGGATCAGTTCCCAGGGTTGCTCGGGCTGCTCGACGACAACGGCCGGCTCCCACCACCGCAGGTCGACCGAACGGGCGACGCCGATGCTCTCCCGGTCCCAGCGCACCAGCGCGAGGTGGTCGCCTCCGACGCGGCGGGGAAAGATCGCCATCCCCTTGTTCTTGGCCGAAGGCCCGAGCAGCTGGGAGATCTCGGCCCGACGAAAGTCGGTTGTCGTGACCAGGTGCGAGGTGATGGCGGCACCGTCGTAGGCGGTGTAGGTGGCCAGGTAGGTCACCGTGCCGTCATCGTCGACGAAGCGGGTGCAGCGAGCGTCTTCCATCCCGTGCGACTCATCGGGCGCGGCAGGAAAGAGGACGGCGTCGGCGAGCGGCCCCTCGCCTAGTTCGGCGACGTAGTCGCAGGAGAAGACCCAGGTCAGCTGCTCGGCAGCCGCCACCCCGCGGTTCCGGTCCACGAAGTCCGCCAAGACGGTGTCCCGCGCGACGCCGAGGTTGCCGCCGTCCACCTGCGCGGGCAGCCGCGACGCCAGTGAACCGGTCCTGATGCCGACCCGGTCGGCCAGCGCGGCGAGCAGCACCTCGCGGCTCATGCTGGCGGGACGGGTCTGGGCCAGCCGAGGCCGGCCGGCCGGGTCCACCTGCAGGCTCCTCGGCTCCGCCCCGAGCACCCCGGTGCGCAGCTGGATGCTCGACACGTGTCCCTCTCCGACCGAGCGGACGGTCATCAGGAACCGCAGCTCGCCGGGCCCGAGGCCGCTCTGGTCTGGGTGGGCGACCATGGACGGGTTGAACAGCGCCGCCGCCTCGAGTGCGTACTCCTGGGTGAAGTAGGCGCCGATCAAGGTCCGCTGGTCCTCGCTGACCGCCACGTTCTGCAGCCGGGCGGCCACCGCGTCGGCGTGTTGGGCAAAGACGGCGGCCAGGTCGTCGTGCCGGTTCGCGAAGGCCGCCATGGTCTCGGCCAGGGTCTCGGCCACATCGGCCGCCGACATCGCGAGCACTCGACTGATCACGGCGTCAACGCGCGCTCTGCCGTCGGCCAGGATCTCCTGACCGGGCAGGAACTGCCGTGCCAGGACCCGGCTGGGGTCCGGCGGCAGGACCGTGTCGCTGCGGACGACCAGTGGGGCGAGGCGGTCGGCGCTCACGCGGTGAGGGGGGCGAGAGCCGCGCACCGCTGGAACGTGGAGATGAGCGCCATGGTCGACTCGGCGCCCTGATTCTCGTTCCGTCCGTGCCGCTCGAGCCCGTCGCACCCACCACCGCTGCTCATGTCGAGCAAAACTACGCCCGTGTCGTTGTCCCCGAGGAACCATGACCGGCAACGCAGCAGCGTGTCGAGCAGGCGTCGCTCGCCCGTGAGGTCGTACGCCCTGCCGCACGCGTCCGCGAGCGCCGCGACCTCGATCGGCTGCTGGTCGAAGCCGGGCCGGGCCTCACCGATCGTCCAGCCCCCGACAGGGGTGACGGACAGGTGGCCGTCGATGGTTTCGACGTCGATCAGCCAGTCGAGCAGGCCCAGGCCGTCGGCGACCAGGGACGGGTCACGCAGCAGGGCGCCGGCCGCCAGCAGCACCTCGGGGACGCAGCCATTGGCGTAGCGCAGCCGGTCTTCTGGCCAGGGCCACGCCGGGTCCCGAGGAAGGTCGGCCCGTAGCTGGTCGGCCGCCGTGGCCAGCAGCGCGCGCGCCACCCGGTCCCGCGGCCGTACGGCCAGCACCTCGGCCGCGCCGAGCCCGGCGAAGGCCATGGCCCGGCGGTGCGGGGACCGGCGGACGGCGCTCCGTCGGAACCGGTCCAGGGCCAGCGCTGCCATACCGCTACCGGCCGGTAGCCGGGCGGCAGCCGTACCCAGCCCCCAGACGGCCCGGCCCCAGCAGTCCTCGAGGCTGGGTTCGTCGGTCCAGCGCAGGTCGAGGTCGCGGCGGTTGTGCACCCGGCCGTCGTCGGTCTGGGCGTCCACCACGAGGTCGAGGTAGAAGGCGGCCAGCTCCTGCAGCGGGACCGACGGCGCCGGCTCGCGGGTGGCCACCACCAGACCGCGGGCGATGTCGTCGACGCAGTACCCGTGCTCGGGCCGCGGCTCGGTGAGCCGTGCGTGCTCGAACAGCCCGCCGTCGTCGCTCAGCCGGAACAGGTGCGCGAAAGAGACCCCGGACCCCCGAACAGGGACGGCCGGGGTGGTCCTCACGCGCTGGCCATGATGTTGGTGGGGGCGTGCAGCTTCTCGCCCAGCTCACGGTAGCGGTCCGCCACCGCCGGCCAGAGCAGCTCGGGGGCGATCCTGCTGGCCTCGGCCGCCATCGCAGCCTCGCGGCCAGGCTCGGTGAACACCCGACGCAGGGCACCCGCGATCGCCCCGGGGTCCTGCCGATCCACCAGCAGGCCCGCTCCGGACGACAGCAGCTCGACCGCGTGCGGGAAGGCGGTCGAGACCACCGGCTTGCCCGCGGTCACGGCCTCGATGAGCACCCCCGACGTGACCTGCTCGCGCGAGTCGTACGGCAGCAGGACCACGTCGCACTGCGCCACCTGAGCCTGCAGCTCGGCCGAGGTCAGGTAGCGGCCGTCGAACTGGACGGCGTCGGCGGCACTTCGAGCCCGCTGCACCAGCCGCTCCCGGTACGCCTCGCCGTGCTGGGCCTTCACCTTCGGGTGGGTCTGGCCGACGACGCGGTACTGAGGTCGGGGGTGGAGGTCACTCAGCAGGCTCATGGCGTCGATGGCCCACTCGATGCCCTTGCCCTCCCCGAGCAGACCCCAGGTGAGCACCGTCGGTGCCTGGTCGGGTCGTCGGAGGCGGCGTCCGCTGCTGACCGGGGAGGGTTCGGCACCGTGCGGGATGACGACCACCCGCGACGGGTCGACCGCGTAGTGCGCGACCAGCCGGTCGCGGGCCGTCCGGGTCATCGTGACCAGCGCGCTGGAGTGCGCGGCGAGCTCCTCCAGGATCTGACGCTGCGAGTCGGACGGGGTGACGAGCACGGTGTGCAGCACGGTGATCGTCGGCACCCGCAGGGCACGCACCACCTGGAGCACCTCGTGGCCGTCGGGCCCCGGGAAGATGCCGTACTCATGCTGGATGACGGCGACGTCGTAGCGGTTCAGGGCAGCGGCCGCAGCGGCTGCGCCGCCGGGGCGGTCCCGGACCCAGAGGGTGTCACCGAGATCCTGACCCTGCCGGGCGAGCGCCGGTCCGGCTCCGACCTCGTCGGCGTCGACGACGCGGACGACCCCGACGGTCTCGCCGGCCTCGGACAGGTGGGTGACCAGGGCTCGGCTGAAGCTGGCCAGGCCGCACTGGGTCGGTGGGTACGTGCTCAGCACGCCGTAGGACACGCTCATCGTGGACCGTCCTTTCTGACTCGGCTGCAGCCTGCGCGGTGGGGCTACCGCTGGGGCACCCACCGAGGCAAGCCGTCGAACGTCGTCTGGACTCGGCTCGCGGAACATAGCACCGGCGTGTGTCGCCGGTATTTCGCGTTTCGCGCTGCGTCTGGATGCTGTCAGGTGCAAGGGTGAGCCACACCACCCCCAGGGGTGAACCGCCTCAGCTAGCGGCCAGCACCACGCTCGGGCTGGCGTTGGCGGCCCGGCGGGCGGGCAGCACCGAGGCCGCCGCCCCGGCCAGCACGCTGAGGGCGACGACCACGGCCACCGAGATCACCGGGACGGACAGGTGCAGGGTGCCCAGGTCCGTCTCGCGGGTGAGAGCCGCCGCGCCCAGGCTGCCGAAGGCCAGACCCGCAGCGACGCCGACGGCCGCCCCGACCAGGGCCAGCAGCACCGCCTCCACGGCGAGCATCCACCGCAGCTGTCGTCGCTGCAACCCGAGGGCTCGCAGCAGAGCGGACTCGCGGCGTCGTTCCTGCACGGACAGGCTCAGCGTGTTGCCCACCCCGAGCAGCGCGATCAAAGCGGCGACACCGAGCAGCCCGGTGGCCACGTCCAGAACGGTCCGGAGCACCCTGTCCAGCTCGGCGACCTGGGCCAGCGAGCCGGCCAACACCAGTCCCGGTTGGCTGGCGAGGGCGATGCGGACGCCGGCGATGACCTCGGCCGCCTGGGCCCGGTCGGCGGCCGAGGCCCAGACCGCTGCTGTCGGCGCCGTCGGGGCCAGGGCGTCCATGGCGGCCCCGGACACGACCACCGTGCCCAGGTCGGCGGCCACGTCGCTGCCGGCCAGGACGAAGCCGCGCTGCTGCCCCTTGTAGCGCAGCTGCACCGTCTGGCCGGCCTCGAGGCCGAGGCCGTCGATGGTGTTCGGGTGCGCTAACGCGGTGCGGTCGGAGAGCCGGTCGAGGCCCGTGGCCACGACCGCCTCGGCGCCCGCGCCCGGCGCTGCCACCTGGACCGACAGCTGGTCGGTCTCGCCCGCCTTCTCGGCCGCAGGCCCCTGGACCGCAGGCCCCTCGACCGCGGGCCTGACGCCGGCGGTCACGATCCGTACGGGGGTGACGGCGCGGATCCCCGGAACGGCGGCCACCGCCTCCTGGACGGTGGGGGAGACCGGCCCTGAGGTGTTGGTGACGGTGACGTCGACCGGGAACTGCTCGTCCAGGGCGGCCGCTGACGTGCTGCGCAAGCTCGACGCCCCCACCTGCAGGGTGACGATCAGTCCGACGGTGAGCATCAGCGCCGTGCAGGTCGCGCTGGCCCGGCCAGGGTTGCGGCCGAGGTTCACCGCCCCGAGCCGGGCGACCCCCCCGAACCGGCTCGCCGGTCGGCCCACCAGGCGTAGCAGCGGCGGCACGAACGAGCCGGCCAGCACCAGCACACCGACGGCGATCAGGGACGCGCCGACCACGGCCAGCCGGACGGCGCCATCGGTCTCCCTCAGTCCCGCGACGGCGATGCCCGCGCCCGCCAGTCCGAGCACAACGCCGCCGATCAGCCGGACGCGGCCGTTCCTGCGTGCCTGCTCCGGCTCGGCCACCGGCCGTAGCGCGACCAGCGGCGCGACCCGTGTTGCCCGCAGCACGGGGACCAGGGCGGCCAGTACCGTGACCGCGGCTCCGCCGGTCCCGACCAGCAGCAGCCGACCGTACGGCAGCACGAAGCCGGAGCCGATCGCGCCGGTGACCGTGCTGGCGACGACCGCGATCACCACGCCGAGGGCGACACCGGCCGCCGAACCGAGGATCCCGATCAGCAACGCTTCGGCTAGCAGCCGCCGCCGAACCTGTCCCGTGCTGGCCCCGACGACGCGGAGCAGCCCGATCTCGTGCCGTCGGGCGCCCAGGATGATGCTCAGAGTGTTCACGATGATCATCGAGCCGACCAGCAGCGCGATGCCTGAGAAGACGACGACGAGGTAGCCGAAGAGGTCCTTGGTCCCCGTGACCGAGGTCAGGGCGTCCGCCCGGGCCGCGTCAGCCGTCCGCACCGAGGCGTCGGGGCCGAGCACCGTCTGGATGCGCGCCGCCACCTCCTCAGCCGTGCTGCCCGGCGCGACCTTCACCAGCAGTGTCGGCGCCCCCAGGTTCGGCTGGGTCGCGAAGAACGACGCGTCGACAGTGCCGGAGTCGCCCGGGTCGGCCAGCAGCAGGTGCCCCTCGTCGACGATCCCACTCACCTGCAGCAGCTGGCTATGCGTGGCTCCGCCGGAGCCATCGCCGCCGAGCCGGACCGTGAGCGAGGAACCCACGGCGAGGCCGTAGCTGCGTGCGGTGACGGTGCTGACGGCGACCTGGTGGGGGCTGGCCGGCCAGGTGCCGGAGGAGAGCTGCGACCAACGGAACTCCGACCGGTCCGGCAGGGACTGGAGCTTGATCAGACCAGGGCCTTCGCCGGTACTGAAGTCGAGGTAGGCCGTGGTGGTGCTGGTCACGGCGGCGATCCCGGGCACAGCCGCCACCTGGGTGGTGTGGTCGAGGCTGTCGGACGCGTCCACCAGCACGTCGCTGGTCGAGGACTCGGCGGTGAGCCGCCCGCTGATCGCGTTCGTCTCCGTCTCGACGAAAATCAGGCAGGCGACGAGGAACGCCACGCTGATGGTGATGGCCAGGCCCACCGCGATCAGCCGTTCGGGGTGGGACCGCAGCTCGGTCCAGGCGCGACGCACCTCAGCCACCCAGTCGCTGGAGCGCGTCGAGCAGCACGGAGGTGTCCGGGTGGTCGAGGTCGTCGACGAGCCGGCCGTCGGCGAGCAGCAACGTACGGTCGGCGTGGCCGGCCACCACCGGGTCGTGGGTGACCAGCACGATGGTCTGGCCGAGCTCACGGCTGGCGGTCCGCAGCTGGGCGAGCAGCTGGTGGCTAGTACGGGAGTCGAGCGCGCCGGTGGGCTCGTCGGCGAAGACCACCTCGGGCTGGGTGATCAGCGCTCGCGCGATCGCGACCCGCTGCTGCTGACCGCCGGACAGCTCGCTCGGCCGGTGCGGCAGGCGGTCGCGCAGACCGAGGGAGCTCACCGTGGAGGCGAACAGCTCCGCGTCCACCCGGCGGCCGGCCAGGTCGAGCGGCAGCAGGATGTTCTGCTCGGCGGTCAGGGTGGGCAGCAGGTTGAAGGCCTGGAAGACGAAGCCGACCTTGTCGCGGCGGACGCGGGTCAGCTCGCGCTCGGAGAGGGCGGAGATCTCCACGCCGCCCAGGAAGACGCGGCCCTCGGTCGGGTTGTCCAGTCCGGCGAGGCAGTGCATGAGGGTCGACTTGCCCGAGCCCGAGGAGCCCATCACCGCAGTCAGCTGGCCGCGCGCGATGGCGACGCTGACCCCGTCCAGTGCCCGGACCGCGGTGCGGCCGAGACCGAAGGCCTTGACCAGGTTGAGCGCGCTGACGGCGACGCTGCCGCGGTCCTCCGCCGTCTCCCGCGGCGCGGGATCGGTCGTCGGGAGCGCAAGAAAGGTGTGCACGAGGTGCCTTCCGGTCGGGTTCACCTCACCGTAGGAAGCGGAGCACCACCGCGCGTCGGAGCGTGGGCCGTATCTGCTCATACCCTGGTATGACGTCCTGGGCCCAGGTCTTCAGCGCTCCACGACGCCCGTCTCGTACGCGAACAGGACCAGCCCGACCCGGTCCCGGATGCCGAGCTTGGCGAGCAGCCGCCCGATGTGGGTCTTGACCGTCCCCTCGGCCAGGTAGAGGCGGGCACCGATCTCGGCGTTGCTGGCCCCGGCGGCGATCTCGCTCAGCACCTCGAGCTCGCGGCTGGTCAGCAGGGCCAACCGAGGGTCCGGCGTCCGGTCGCTGGGCCGCCCCGGCAGGGTCGGCACCACCTGCTCGAGCAGCCGTCGGGTCGCGCTGGGGGCCACCACCGCGTCGCCGGCGGCCACGTTGCGGATCGCTGTCAGCAGCTCCGGCGGCCGGGCGTCCTTGAGCAGGAAGCCGCTCGCGCCGGCCTTGAGAGCGGCGAAGACGTACTCGTCGAGGTCGAAGGTGGTCAGCACCAGGACCCTGGCCGGGTTGCCCGTCGCGGCCAGCTGCCGGGTGGCCTCGACCCCGTCCATCCTGGGCATCCGGATGTCCATCAGGACCACGTCGGCCACGATCCGGTCGAGCGAGGCGACGGCCGCTTGCCCGTCGGCGGCCTCGCCGACCACCACCAGGTCGTCCTCCGCCTCGATCAGCATCCGGAACCCGCCCCGGACCAGGGCCTGGTCGTCGACCAGGAAGACGCGGATCGGGCTCATCAGGACACCGCCGGCATCTGGTCCAGCCCGATGCCCGACTCAGCGCCGAGAGGCAGCGAGGCTCGGACCGCGAAGCCCCCATGGGGTCGCGGAGCCGCACTGAGGGTGCCGCCGTGCAGGGTCACCCGCTCGGCCATCCCCCGTAGGCCGTGACCGCGGCCGTCGGCCTCCACGGCAGCGCCGCGTCCGGTGTCGCTCACCTCGATCTCGACCGACGCCGCCGTGAACGCCAGCGTGATCCGGGCGGTGGCGGCGGGTCCGCCGTGCTTCAGCACGTTGGTCAGGGACTCCTGGACGATCCGGTACGCCGTCAGGCCCAGTGCCTGGCTGACCACCGGCATCTCGCCGAACACGACGAGCTCGGCGGCCTCGCTGGTCTTGCGGACCAGTTCGGGGATCTCGGCCAGCCCGGGCGTGGGCACGTAGGTCGTCTGCTCGTCCTCGGTCCGTCCGCTCCGCAGCAGACCGACCATCCGGCGCATCTCCTCCAGGGCCTCCCGGCTGGTCTCGGCGATCGTCCCGAGCACCTCGCCCGCCTTGTCCGGACGCTTTGCCGCGAGCGCACGCCCACCCTCGGCCTGGACGACGATCACCGAAAGCGAGTGGGCCACGATGTCGTGCAGCTCGCGCGCGATCCGGTTCCGTTCGTCCACGGCCGCAACCGTCGCCCGCTGCTCCTGCTCGGCCATCGTCAGCCGCGTCCGCTCGAGCTCGGAGAGCTGGCGTTCGCGGGTGTTCTCGAGGCCCTCGCGGCGGCGCCGGCCCACCAGGTACGCCGCCAAGACGATGCCCGCGCAGCCCGTGACGCCCATCGCGAAGTAGATCAGCGCGCTGCTCGACAGCCCCAGGCTGAGGGCCCACCGGGTGGGTCCGAGCAGGGCCCCCACCAGACCCAGCGCGAGGGCAGGCTGGCCGAGACGGGCATCCCCCCAGCGGGCGCAGCTGTAGATGATCATCGGCACCACGACGATGCCGACCATGGGCGACCCGAACGTCAGCAGCTGTCCGAGCGCGCCCAGGGTCGCTACCGCCAGCGCCGCCGTGGGCAGGATCCGACGCATGATCAGCGAGCTGGCGAGCAGGATGCTGGCCGCGACCGCACCGGTTCCGTAGTCCAGGTACGGGAGGGTCACGACCAGCCCGACGACGACGGCGAGGACGAAGTCGAGGCGGAAGTGGAGGTCGCTGCTCATGAGGTCGCCAGCCTAGAGCGGCTCGCGCTCGCGACCATCGGTCCACGGTCTGACGCCGAGCCTGCCGTCCGGCACCGCAGGGCGACACCGCGGTTAGGCTGCCAGGATGAACTGGAAGCTGATGGTGGCCGTCGGCGCGGCGACGGGCGCGGTCTGGTGGGCGGCCCGTCGCCGTACCCGGGCCGACGCGGCAGACGCCGACCTCTGGGCCGAGGCGACGGACCGGGTGCCCCCGGCCTGAGCCGGTTCTCACCTACGCCGCGGGAGCGGGCTCAGTGTGGGCGGTTCGACTCGTCCAACCGCTCGACGAGCTGCCGCGCGACCTCTCGGAGCTTGGTGTTCGTCCGCTGGGACACCGTGACCAGCTGGGAGAAGGCAGCGTCGGAGCAGACGCCGTCGCGCTGCATGAGAATCCCGACGGCCTGACCGATCAGCATCCTGGTCCGTAGCGCCGCTTCGGTCTGCTCCGCTAGGGGGTGAGAGCCGGCGAGTACCTGGTCGCCGTTCCTGCTCATGGTCGCGATCTGGTGGTCCATCGTCGCCCCTCCCTCCCCGTCGGCGGCGGCGCCGGTACGCACCAGCCGACCTTTGTCTTCTGCGCGACGGGCCAGGTCGGATGCGCTTCATCTGCCCGTGACCTGGCGACATCGCACCGAAATGAACGCGACGTTCAATGCCACGGCGGGGCGACTCGGCCCGTGGTGGTAGACGGCGACATCACTTGGCGCGAGGGTGGGGGCATGACCGACGTGAGCAACAGCGGCCTGGACAGCGACCGCCCGACCACGGCCGGCAGCACCACGGTGCGCGCCGCCATCACCCAGACCACGTGGACCGGTGACACGGCCTCGATGCTGGACCTGCACGAGAAGTTCGCCCGAGACGCGAAGGCGCACGGAGCGCAGGTCATCTGCTTCCAGGAGCTCTTCTACGGGCCGTACTTCGGCATCACCGAGGACGCGAAGTACTACGACTACGCCGAGCCGGCGGACGGCCCGATCGTGCAGCGGTTCGCCGCCCTGGCCGCGGAGCTCGGCCTGGTGATGGTGCTGCCGATCTATGAGGAGGACCTGCCCGGCGTCTACTACAACACCGCGGTGGTGGTCGACGCGGACGGCAGCATCCTCGGCAAGTACCGCAAGCACCACATCCCCCATCTGGAGAAGTTCTGGGAGAAGTTCTACTTCCGTCCCGGCAACCTCGGCTACCCGGTGTTCGACACCGCAGTCGGCAAGATCGGGGTCTACATCTGCTACGACCGGCACTTTCCCGAGGGCTGGCGTGAGCTCGGTCTGAACGGTGCGCAGATCGTCTTCAACCCGAACGCCACCAAGCCCGGCCTGTCGAACCGGCTGTGGGAGATCGAGCAGCCCGCGGCCGCGGCAGCGAACGGCTACTTCGTCGCGGCTCCGAACAGGGTCGGGCGCGAGGACAACGAGTACGGCGACCTGGCGGTGTCCTTCTACGGCTCCAGCCAGTTCGTCGACCCCCAGGGCAACCTGGTCGGCGCGATGGGCAGCAGCGAGCACGAGGAGCTGGTGATCCGCGACCTCGACCTGGGCATGATCCGGGAGGTCCGCAACGCCTGGCAGTTCTACCGCGACCGCCGCCCCGAGTCCTACACGTCCATCCCGAAGCCATGATCAGGAGCCGATGATCATGACCAAGACCTTGATCAAGAACGGGACCGTGGTCAACGCCACCGGGACAGCCACCGCGGACGTGCTGGTGGACGGCGAGACGATCGCCGCCGTCCTGGCTCCCGGGTCCACCCTGCTCGGCTTCGACCTCGAAGCCGCCTGCGACTCGGTGATCGACGCGACCGGCAAGTACGTCATCCCCGGCGGCATCGACGCCCACACCCACATGGAGATGCCGTTCGGCGGCACGTTCGCCTCGGACACCTTCGAGACGGGCACCCGGGCCGCCGCGTGGGGCGGCACCACGTCGATCATCGACTTCGTCGTCCAGTACGCCGGCGAGAACGTGCTCGACCAGTACCACCTGTGGCACGAGAAGGCCGCGGGCAGCTGCGCGATCGACTACGGCTTCCACCAGATCCTGTCCGACGTCGACGACGAGTCGCTGAAGGCGATGGACGAGCTGATCACCGAGGGCGTGACCAGCTTCAAGCTGTTCATGGCCTACAAGGGCGTCTTCCTGTCCGACGACGGGCAGATCCTGCGCACCATGCAGAAGGCCGCCGAGAACGGTTCGATGATCATGATGCACGCCGAGAACGGCGCCATGATCGACGTCCTGGTTCAGCAGCTGATCAGCGAGGGCAAGACCGAGCCGTACTGGCACGGGATCTCCCGGCCCTGGCAGGCCGAGGAGGAGGCGACGCACCGGGCGATCATGATCGCCAACCTCACCGGCGCCCCGCTCTACGTGGTGCACGTCAGCGCGAAGCAGGCCGTGGCCCAGATCGCGGCCGCGCGTGACGCCGGCCAGAACGTCTTCGGCGAGACCTGCCCGCAGTACCTGTACCTGTCGCTGGAGGAGCAGCTGGGCGCGAAGGGACCTGAGTGGGGCGACTTCGAGGGTGCCAAGTGGGTGTGCTCGACGCCCCTGCGCTCCCGGGCCGAGGGCCACCAGGACCACATGTGGCAGGCGCTGCGCACCAACGACATCCAGATGGTCTCCACCGACCACTGCCCGTTCTGCATGAAGGACCAGAAGGACATGGGACTGGGCAGCTTCGCCAAGATCCCCAACGGCATCGGCTCGGTCGAGCACCGGATGGACCTGATGTACCAGGGCGTGGCCACCGGCCGGATCAGCCTGGAACGCTGGGTCGAGCTGACCTCGACCACGCCGGCCCGGATGTTCGGGCTGTACGGCCGCAAGGGCGTGCTCCAGCCCGGAGCCGACGCCGACGTGGTGGTCTACGACCCGAACGGTCACACGTCGATCGGCCTGGAGCTGGACCCATCCGGACGGCCTACCGGCCGAGCGCACCACATGAACATGGACTACTCCGCCTGGGAGGGCTTCGAGATCGACGGCCACGTGGACACGGTGATCTCCCGCGGCTCGGTGGTCGTCGACGACGGCGCGTACGTGGGCACCAAGGGGCACGGACAGTACGTGAAGCGCGGCCTCAGTCAGTACTTGCTATGAGGAGCCGAACGATGGCGGGCCCGAGCGCGATCCGCGCCCGAGCGGAGCGAGGGCAGTAAACATGGACTTCGGTGTGGTGCTCCAGACCAACCCGCCCGCGCAGCGGACCGTGCAGCTGGCGCAGCTGAGCGAGGCGCACGGCTTCGACTACGTGTGGACGTTCGACAGCCACCTGCTGTGGCAGGAGCCGTACGTCATCTACAGCCAGATCCTGGACCGGACGCACCGGATCAAGGTCGGTCCGATGGTCACCAACCCGGCCACCCGCGACTGGACGGTGACCGCCTCGGTCTTCGCCACGCTCAACGAGATGTTCGGCAACCGGACGGTCTGCGGCATCGGCCGCGGCGACTCGGCCGTCCGGGTCACCAACGGCAAGCCGTCCACGCTCAAGGAGGTCCGCGAAGCCACTCACGTGATCCGCGAGCTCGCGAACTGCCGGCCGGTCGACTACAAGGGCACCACGCTGCAGTTCCCGTGGGCTCGCACCTCCTCCCTCGAGGTGTGGGTGGCCGCCTACGGACCGTTGGCCCTCAAGGCGGCCGGTGAGGTCGGCGACGGCTTCATCCTGCAGCTGGCCGACGTGGACATCGCCGCCTGGATGATCGAGAGCGTCCGAACCGCGGCCAGCAACGCCGGCCGGGACCCGATGGCCATCACCTTCTGCGTCGCCGCTCCGATGTATGTGGGGGACGACCTCGCCCATCAGCGAGACCAGTGCCGTTGGTTCGGCGGCATGGTCGGCAACCACGTCGCCGACATCGTGGCCAAGTACGGCGAGTCGGCGGCCGTGCCACCGGCGCTGACCGACTACATCAAGAACCGGCAGGGCTACGACTACAACGAGCACGGCCGGGCGGGGAACACCCACACCGACTTCGTGCCGGACGAGATCATCGACCGCTTCTGCCTCCTGGGTGACGCCGAGGCCCACATCGCCAAGCTCCAGCAGCTGAAGTCGATCGGCTGCGACCAGTTCGCCGGCTACCTCCAGCACGACATGAAGGAGGAGACCCTCCGGGTCTACGGCGAGACCGTGATCCCCGCCCTGCGGGACCACGTGACGGCTCGCTCGTGACCGACTCACGCGAAGAGCGCGCATGAGCACGCGGCTCCGCCCGATCACTCTCGGGCTGCTCGGCCTCGTGCTGCTGATCGCGGTCTGGGAGCTGTACAAGGCGGTGGGTCCGGAGACGGGCGTGCTAGTCGGCGACCGGGCCATCCTGCCGCGGACCAGCGATCGGGCCATGCCGCACGTCTGGGACATGGCGACCAGGCTGACGGGCTTCACGGTGGGCCGGCGCGGGGACCCGCTCTGGCTGTCGGTGCTGCACGCCTGCCTGTTCTCGCTGAAGATCGCCGCGACCGGGTGGGTGGTGGGGGTGGTCGTCGGTCTCGGCCTGGCTCTGGTCATGCAGCGGCTACGGTTGGCCGAGGCGGCGGTGCTGCCCTGGATCGTGCTCAGCCAGACCGTGCCCCTGATCGCGATCGCCCCGCTGGTCCGCCGCTGGGGCTCCCAGATCCATCTCGGCGGTTTCACGTGGAGCAGCGAGAACTCCGTCGCCGTGATCGCGGCCTACCTGGCCTTCTTCCCGGTCGCCGTCGGAGCCCTCCGCGGGCTCAAGTCGCCCGAGGCGACCCACCTCGACCTGCTGCGCACCTACGGCGTGGGTTGGTGGCGCACGCTGCTCAGCCTGCGGCTGCCGGCCAGCGTGCCGTACCTGCTGCCCGGCCTGCGGCTGGCCGCCGCCTCCGCCGTGATCGGCACGGTGGTGGCCGAGGTCTCGATCGGGTTGCGCGGCGGCATCGGCCGGATGGTGATCGAGTACGCGTCGGCGGCGGGCGGCGACCCGGCCAAGCCCTGGGCGCCGATCTTCGGTGCTGTGGCGATCGGGTTGGTCGCCGCAGGCTTCGTCTCGCTGCTCGGGCTGGTCCTGCGGCCGTACCGCCGCTCGGAGGTTTCCGCATGACCGCCACCCCGCCCCCTGAGCCGGTGGACGCTGCCGTTCGTGTCCGTGGCCTGAACCGGGTGTTCGCGGCGAAGCGCGGACCCGGCGTGCAGGCGCTGGCGGACGTCGACCTCGACGTGGCGCCGGGGGAGTTCGTCTCCCTGATCGGGCCGAGCGGCTGCGGCAAGAGCACCTTGCTCCGGTTGATCGCCGACCTGGACACCCCGACGTCGGGTGAGCTGACGGTGTTCGGCAAGAGCCCGAGGCGGGCCCGGCTCGACCAGGACTACGGCATCGCCTTCCAGCAGGCGGGTCTGCTGCCGTGGCGGACGGTCGCGGCCAACATCGAGCTCCCACTGAAGCTGCACGGCGCCGACCGGAGCACCCGGCACGGTCGGGTCCAGGAGCTGGTCGAGCTGATCGGGCTCCAGGACTTCGCTGGCTCCTACCCCGACCAGCTGTCGGGCGGCATGCAGCAGCGGGTGGCGATCGCGCGGGCACTCGCGGAGAGCCCGCGGCTGCTGCTGATGGACGAGCCCTTCGGCGCGTTGGACGAGATGACCCGCGAGCGGATGCAGGACGAGCTCGTCCGGATCTGCGCCGAGACCCGGGCGGCCGTCGTCTTCGTCACCCACTCGATCCCCGAGGCGGTCTTCCTCTCCGACCGGGTGGTCGTGATGTCGCCCCGACCGGGCCGGATCTCCGACACCGTCGCAGTCAACGTCGCCGACGCCGCGCGGGACGACGCCCTGCGTGAGGACGATGCCTTCTTCCGGGGGGTCGCCGCCGTCCGCGAAGCGCTGCACGGCACGCCCGTGCCCACGGCTCGGGGGGAGAACCGGTGACGGTGACCTCCGAACCCAACGCCGGCACCGCCCCGGCGCAGGGAGCCACGGTGCCCCGGCGACTCTTCGCCCGCGGCGCGGGTGCCCAGACCGTTGTGGCTCCGCTGGCGTTCGGGCTGTTGTTCGTGGGGCTGTGGCAGCTGCTGGTGACGGCGCTGCACATCGAGCCGCTGCTCGTACCGGCGCCCAGCGCCATCGCGGCCGAGTTCGCGGGCAACCTCGACAGCGTCCTCACCGGCTCGCTGCGGACCGGCGCGAACGCGCTCGTCGGCCTGGCCGTCGGGACCGTCGTCGGCGTGCTGGCCGCCGTGGTCGCCAGCCTGTGGCGGACCGCAGACGCCCTCGGCGCACCGCTCGTCGCGGCCCTCTCGGTGATGCCGATCGTCGCCCTCGCCCCGGTGCTCTACACGATGTACGGGGCCGGCGTCGAGACCGCACGTCAGCTGGTGGCCGCCCTGGCTGTGCTCATCCCGGTCTACCTGAACACGCTGCGCGGGCTGCGTCAGGTGCGGCCCGTCCACCGCGACCTGATGCGCGCCTACGCCGCCACCCCCCGCCAGCAGCAGCTGGCCGTCACCCTGCCGACGGCGGCGCCGTACCTGTTCACCGGACTGCGGATCGCCTCGTCGCTGGCCGTCATCTCGGCTCTGGTGGCGGAGTACTTCGGCGGCCCGGTGGGTGGGCTGGGCGGCTCCATCACCGACGCCGCGTCGCGGAGCAACTACCCGCTGGCCTGGGCCTACGTCCTCGGGGCCATCGGCCTCGGACTCCTCTTCTACGGCGCCGCGCTCGCCGTCGAGTCGTGGTCCACCCGGCACCACCCGTCCTGACCCAGCCCTTCCGACGCAAACCTGTCCGACCGGACGCTCGCCCACCCTGAGGAGACCGCATGACCCCGAAGATCTTCACCCGACGTGCCGCCCTCGGTCTCGCAGGGAGCGCGGTGGTGGCCACGACAGCCGCGGCCTGCGGCAGCAGCACGAAGGACAACGCCGCTCCGGCGGCCAGCGGAAGCGGCAGCGCCCCGATGGCGACCACGCCGGTCAAGCTGCAGCTGCAGTGGGTGGCGCAGGCTCAGTTCGCCGGCTACTACGCCGCCGTCGACCAGGGCTACTACTCCGCGGAGGGCCTGGACGTCAGCATCGTGGAGGGCGGGGCGGACATCGTGCCGCAGGACGTCCTCTCCGCCGGCGAGGTCGACTACGCCATCTCGTGGGTGCCGAAGGTGCTCGGCTCGATCGAGAAGGGCGCCAAGATCACCAACGTGGCGCAGATCTTCGAGCGCAGCGGCACCACCCAGATCTCGTTCAAGACCAAGAACATCACCTCGCCCGAGCAGTTCGGCGGCAAGAACATCGGCAGCTGGGGGTACGGCAACGAGTGGGAGCTCTTCGCCGGCATGCAGAAGGACGGCGTCAACGTCTCCGACGTCACGCTGGTGAAGCAGGCCTTCGACATGAACGGCTTTCTGTCCGGCGACATCGACGCTGCTCAGGCGATGACCTACAACGAGTACGCACAGGTGCTGGAGACCAAGAACCCCGACACCGGCAACCTCTACACCGCCGATGACCTCAACGTCATCAGCTGGAACGACGTCGGCACCTCGATGCTGCAGGACGCGATCTGGGCGAACTCCGAGAAGCTCTCCGACCCCGCGTACGCCGAGCAGACCACGAAGTTCATCCTCGCTTCGATCAAGGGCTGGATCTACGCCCGCGACAACCCCACCGAGGCCGCCGGGATCGTGACGGCGGCCGGGTCCCAGCTGGGCGAGAGCCACCAGCTGTGGCAGACCAACGAGGTCAACAAGCTCATCTGGCCCTCGACCAGCGGCATCGGCTCGATCAGCGACACGGCCTGGAAGCAGACCGTCGACATCGCCATGGGCACCAAGAACGAGACCGGCGCGACCATCATCACCAAGGCCCCGCCCGAGACGGCCAAGAACACGACCTTCCTCGAGGCGGCGCTCAAGCAGCTGCGCGACCAGGGCGTCGACGTCGACGGCAAGGGCTTCCAGCCGCAGACCGTCGCGCTCGAGGAGGGCGGCGCCTGAGCCGGCTCAGACGCGTACGACGAGAGGTCCCCCGACGGACTCGATCGCGGCGAAGTCAGCGCCCTGGCTGACGACCGCCAGCCCGTTGGCTGCGGCGATCGCGGCGATCCACAGGTCGTTGACGTTGGCCCGCTGTCCGGCCTCGGCGAGCCTTACCCGGAGGTCAGCCCAGTGTCCCGCCGCGGTGGCATCGACCGGCAGCGCATCGAGGTGCGCGACTGATTCCAGCGTCGCCAGTCTTCGAGCGCGCGTTGCCGTGTCGGTGGCGGCCAGCACGCCGACGCGGAGCTCAGCCAACGTGATGACACAGACGTACAGCTCGTCGGGCAGGTCGGTCGGATCGAGAGGACGACCGGTCTCGGTCGCGATCAGGACACTGGTGTCGAGCAGCGCGCCGCCGGTCACGCCAGCGGGCCGAGGTCATCAGTGGTGTCGCCGGCCAGTCGGTCGAGGTCGGCGCGCAGCCCGGCGTCGGCTTGGTGTTCCCGGATGAGTTTCAGCAGGTCGACCCGGCCGAAGAACGCCTGCCGTGCCCCCCGGTGAGCAGTGAGATCAGCCACGGGGGCACCGTTGACGGTGATGGTGACCGGGGTCCCCGCCGCCACCTGCCGCAGCACCTCAGCCGTCCGGTTCCGGAGGTCACGTGCGGCAACAGTGGTCATGCAACGAACGTAGCACTTTTGCCACGCCTTCCGGGCCTACGCTGAGTCATGGAACTCAGCGCAGCAGTGGTGGCCGCTCGGGCCACGCAGGAGTCGGTCCTCACCACCATCCGGCGCAACGGACTACCGCAGCTGTCGAACGTGGTGCACGCGGTGGACGACGCCGGCGTGATCCGGGTGTCGACGACGGCGGACCGCGCCAAGTACGTGAACCTGCGACGACGACCGTGGGCGGCGCTCAAGGTGGACGGCGAGTCGTTCTGGTCCTACGCCGTCCTCGAGGGTGACGTGGAGCTCTCGCCGGTGGCTGCGGCGCCCGACGACCCGGCGGTCGAGGAGCTGGTGGCGCTCTACCGGTCGCTCAGCGGTGAGCACGAGGACTGGGACGCCTACCGGTCCGCGATGGTGGCCGACCGTCGGGTGGTCATCCGCCTCGTGCCCACCCGGGCGTACGGCATGCTGCGCTGACCATGACGATTCCGGCGCGGCTGGCAGGATTGCGGCATGACCGTGATCGTGGTGGGTGCTGGCATCTCGGGTGTGGCGACGGCTCGGACGCTGGCCGAGGCCGGGCTGTCGGTGGTGGTGCTGGACCGGGGCCGCGCGATCGGCGGCCGGATGGCCAGCCGGCGGACGGACGGCCGGGTGGTCGACACCGGGGCGTCCTACTTCACCGTCTCCGACCCGGCGTTCGAGCAGGTTGTCCAGGACTGGCAGTCCCGCGGTCTTGCTCGGCCGTGGACCGACACGTTCTCGGTCACCGGCGACGGCGGGCTGACGCCGAAGTCCGGCCCGATGCGTTGGGCCGCGCACGCAGGGCTGCGGAGCCTCGTCGAGGACCTGGCTCAGGGGCTGGACCTGCGGCAGGCGAGCGTGGCGGCCGTGCAGGCGAGGTCCTCCGGGCAGCCCGGGCTGCGCGTGGATGACCAGGAAGCAGACGCCGTTGTCCTCGCCATGCCCGACCCGCAGGCCCGGCGGCTGCTCGACGCCTCGCTCACCGACGAGCTGGCGGCGCTGGACGACCCGTTCGAGCCCGTGCTGGCGTTGACGGCCCGGTGGACGGAGGCCTCGTGGCTCGGTTTCGACGGTGCCTTCGTCAGCGACAGCCCGATCCTCTCCTGGATCGCCGACGACGGCCGGCGACGCGACGACTTCGCCCCGGTCCTGGTGGCCCACTCGACCCCGGAGTTCGCCGCGGCGCACCTCCACGCCCCGGAGGACGCGGCGCCAATGATGGAGCTGGCGGTCCGCGACGTGCTCGGGATCGATGCGCCGGCCGAGTCGGCCTCGGTCCACCGCTGGTCGTTCGCGCGACCGGCCGGCCGTCGGGAGCAGACGTACTGGCTCGGCCGCAACCGGATCGGCTTCTGCGGGGACTCCTGGTCCGACAAGCCCCGGGTGGAGTCCGCCTACCTGTCCGGGGTCGCGCTGGGACGGGCGCTGGCCGAGCAGCTCGGCTGATCAGCGGCCCCGGCCGGGCCTTCGGTCGCGTGGACGTCGACCGCGGCCCGCGGGGCGTGAGGTGGGCGGGTGCGAGGGAACGACCGGGGACGCCGTCTCCGGTTCGGATCGCGGCGTCCGGGTGCTGTTGGCCGTACGGCCGCGCACGATCCCGACGAACTCCTCGATCATCTCGTGCGGGTTCTCGCGCAGCCAGGCCAGGGCGATGCGGGTGGGCGTGCCGTCCGACACCGGCCGGTGCACCACGTCGCGACGGCTCGCCGAGCGGGCGACCGACTGGGGCACGAACGCGACCCCGGCCCCGCCGGCCACCAGGTCCATCACCTCGGCAAGCGGACGACCCTCCAGCACCTCCTCGTCGTCCAGGTCGGCCCGGGTCACCTCGTCGAACAGCGTGGCCGGGTGGTCGCGGGGCACGACGACCACCGGTGCCTCCTCGTACAGCGGGATCAAATGGAGCGTCGGATCCGTCAGGGGCAGCCGCACGAAGCACATGTCGACCTGCTCCTGCTGCAGCACCGACCGCTGGTGGGCCTCGGCAACCTCCACCACGTCCAGTCCCAGCCGGGGGAAGCGCTCGTCCCAGATCCGGCGCCACTTCGTCAAGGTCACCCCGGGGACGAAACCCACCCGCAGCGTCGGCACGGCGCGCCGGTCACCGGCGGTCGGGGGCGGCACGTTCGTCACCCGCGCAGGGTAGCCCCGATCGCTACTCTGGGCCGGTGAGCCAGACCATGAAACCCATCACCGCGGCCGGCAAGCTCGGTGTGCACCTGCCTGCGACCCCGGAGGAGTTCCAGCGCACCAGCCTGACCCGGGACGAGCTCGAGGGGCTGCGCGACGAGCCGCCCGCGTGGCTGGTCGAGCTCCGCCGCACCGGCCCCTTCCCGCGCGACGTGGTGGCCCAGAAACTGGGCATCTCCCGCGCCGGGCTGGCCCGCGCCGGCCAGCCCGACTCCATGGACGCCGACCAGATCGGTGTCCTGCTCGCCGACCCGCCGCCCTGGCTGCTCAAGGAGCGCCGCAACTACGCTGCCTTGGTCGCCGAGAAGGAGCGCGTCAGGGCGCAGCACGCGCCGGACTGACCTCGACGTCAGGACGTGGCGGGCGCGCCCGTGGTCGGGCTGCTGGCCTCCTGGTGGCTGCCGCCTGCCTGGTCGGCCTTCTCGCCACCGGCCTCCAGTGAGCTACCGGCGGGGAGCTCGTTGTGACCGCCGAACTGCTGGCGCATGGCCGACAGGATCTGGTTGGCGAAGTGGTCCTCACCGCGGGAGGCGAAGCGCTCGAAGAGAGACGAGGCCAGCACCGGGACAGGGACGCCGATGTCGATGGCTGCCTTGACGGTCCATCGGCCCTCGCCTGAGTCGGACACCCGACCGGCCAGGCCGTCGAGCGTCGGATTGGCCTGCAGGGCGGCCGCCGTCAGGTCCAGCAGCCAGGAGGAGATCACCGAGCCGCGGCGCCACAGCTCGGTGACCTTCGCGGTGTCGATGTCGAACTGGTAGTACTCCGGCTCCTCCAGCGGCGCGACCTCGGCGGAGTGCTCGCCCGACTTGATGCCCGCGTCGGCGTTGTCCAAGATGTTGAGGCCCTCGGCAAAGGCGGCCATGATGCCGTATTCGATGCCGTTGTGGACCATCTTGACGAAGTGCCCGGCACCGGACGGACCGCAGTGCAGGTAGCCCTGCTCCTCCGCGCCCAGCTCGCCCTGGCGGCCCGGCGTGCGCTCGACCTCGCCCGGTCCGGGAGCGATGGTCTTGAGGATCGGGTCGATCAGCGCGACCGCCTCGTCGTCGCCGCCGATCATCATGCAGTAGCCGCGCTCGAGCCCGAAGACCCCGCCGCTGGTGCCGATGTCGACATAGTGGATGCCCTGCTCGCGCAGCTTCGCGGCGCGGCGGACGTCGTCGTGGTAGTTGGAGTTGCCGCCATCGATGATGACGTCCCCCTCGTCCAGCAAGGCCGCGAGCGCCTCGACGGTCTTGCCGGTGATGCCGGCGGGGATCATCACCCAGGCCACGCGGGGCCGGTCGAGCTTGGCGACGAACTCCTCGAGCGTCGGTGCGCCGACGGCGCCCTCGCCTTCGAGCTTGGCGATCGAGTCGGGACTGACGTCGTACACCACGCAGTCGTGGCCGTCCCGCATCAGGCGGCGGACGATGTTGGCCCCCATCCGGCCGAGACCGATCATTCCGAGCTGCATCGTGACTCCCATCCTCGATTTTGCGCCCGAACCTAGCAGCAGCGGCGACTGCGCCCAGCGGGGCCTCAGGGCGACCGCCAGCCCGCCTCAGCCGGCATCGGCGGCCGGCGCTCCGCGCGCCTTGCCGGAGGCGTTGACGGCGTTAAGATCAGTGAGCGCTGACATTCGTGGACGAGTGGCGCCTGGGACCGCGAGGAGCTGCATGTCGACGTCGTCAGGAGAGCTCGACCGCTTTCTGGTGGATCTCAACGTCCGCCGGCAGCGGCTGCTCAGCCTGGTCGGCTCGGACGGGAGCACTGACGGGTTGGTCGAGGAGCTCCTCGAGCTGAGCGAGCAGCTGCTCGTGGCCGACGAGGAGCTGCGCGTCCAGCAGGAAGAGCTCGAGAGCACCCGGCAGCGTGTCGACGCCCTGGCGGTGGAGTGGTCGGTCATGTTCGAGAGCTCGACGGCTGCTCTGGTGCTCACCGACCACCACGGCATCGTGCTCCAGTCCACCCGGGCCGCCGCCCAGCTCGTGCTGCAGCCGGCGGCGCGGCGCACCCCACGACCGATCGCCACCTGGTTCGAGGTGTCTGACCGCAGCCGCATCCGGGGCCTCATCAGTCAGCGCGACCGGGGCCGTCCCCTCGTCCTCCGCGCTGTCTCCCTGAGGCGCTCCGACGGCACCACC
Source organism: uncultured Actinomycetota bacterium (assembly GCA_963727215.1). GTDB lineage: Bacteria > Actinomycetota > Actinomycetes > Propionibacteriales > Propionibacteriaceae > Microlunatus. The sequence goes on along the minus strand of CAVSFR010000010.1, from coordinate 42,612 downwards.
CTCCCCGTGGACGTGCGCGTGAACCCCACCCCCAGCACGGCGCACGACCAGGTGGTGCTCAGCTGGGAGCTGACACCCACCGGATCGCCCGGACTGCACCTCGTGGCCGCCGACCTGCCCGAGACCCTGGCCGACGAGCTGGCGGGGGTCGTGCGTCGACTGGACAGCGTGCGAGACCTGGTAGCCGTGCTCGCGGCAGCGGCGGAAGAGGCCGTCCGGATCGTGCCTGGAGTTCAGAACGCCGTCATCGTCTCCACCGGCCGAGGCCTGCCAGAGGTGATGGCCTCCGCAGGCACGGGTGAGGTGAACCTCGAGGACGGGATCTGTGTCCCGTTGCCCTACGCGGGGCACCCGTCGGTGGAGCTCCGGCTGCAGGGCGAGCCCTTGGCGCGGCTGAGCCCTGAGGCCGGGCGGATCGCGGACCTGCTCGGGGTGCACCTGCGCGTCGCCGTCGAGCGGGCCGCCCTCGAGGAGAACCTACGCCGGGCCGTCGAGAGCCGTCAGTACATCGGCCAGGCTGTCGGAGTGCTCGTCGAGCGCCGGCGGATCACGCCGGAGGACGCCTTCGCCGAGCTCGTGCGGCGGTCCCAGTACACCAACGTGAAGCTGCGGGAGGTCGCCCGCCTCCTCGTCGAGACAGGCCTGGACCCCGCCGAGACCACGGCTCGATGAGTGCGTCGGCGGAGCCGGCCGGCCTGTTCCGCGACGTCGTCCTCGTCGGCGCCTCCGCCGGTGGGGTCGAAGGCCTTCGCCACTTCGTCGCCGCGCTACCGGCTGATCTGCCGGCGGCTGTGGTCGTCGTGCTGCACCTGCCACCGGGTGGGTCCAGCGTGCTGCCCGCCATCCTCGCCCGGGCCGGCCGTCTGCCCGTCGCCTTCGCGCAGCCTCATCGCCGGTTGCAGCCGGGAACCATCGTCGTGGCCCCGCCGGACGGGCACCTGGTGATCGCCGACGACCATCTCCTGATCTCTCGCGGCCCTCGGGAGAACGGCCACCGGCCGGCCATCGACGTCCTGTTCCGCAGCGGGGCCCGCTCTCTTGGTCCGCGGGCGGTCGCGGTGGTGCTTTCGGGTGCGCTCGACGACGGGACGGCCGGTGCGATGGCCGTCCGCGAGCGGGGTGGTCTGGTCCTGGCCCAGGACCCAGCGGAGGCGGCCTATCCCAGCATGCCGCGGAGCGTCATCGACCACCTCTCGGTCTACGCCGTAGGGACCGCGACCGAGCTGGGCGGGTTGGTCGACACGATCTGCCGTACCGCAGTGGACCCGGCCCTGGCCGCCCCCGTGGCGGGGTTTGCCGACCCCGACGACGCTCTGCTCGATGCGGACGAGTCCGGAATGGGAAGTGCCCTCCTCAGCGGCCGACCAGCCGGCTTCGGCTGTCCCGAGTGCCACGGCTCGCTGTTCGAGATCGAGGAGCGCGGCATGGTCAGCTTCCGCTGCCGGGTGGGCCACGCCTGGTCGACTCAGGGCCTGCTGCTCGAGCAGGCCGAGGCGATGGAGAGCGCGCTGTGGATGGCCCTGCGCAGCCTTGAGGAGAAGGCCGCCCTGAGCGCTCAGCTGGCCGATCGGGCGCGCGAGCGGGGCAGCCTGCTGAGCCGGGACCGGTTTCTCGAGCAGGCCCGCGAGTCGACGGTGTCGGCCGACCTCGTCCGTCGGCTGCTCGAGAACGCGGTGCCGCCCGAAGGTGACATGGGGACGGCCGTTGAGGGGAGCTGGCTGCGGTGACCGATGAGCTGACCGAGGCGCGTGAGTCGGACGCGGATGAGGTCGACATGCAGGAGGAGACGCAGGTGAAAGGGGCCGACGTCTCGCCGCTCACCCCCGACCCGGCGTTCGAGCAGCTGTTGCGGCTGCTCAAGGACAGCCGTTCGTTCGACTTCACCGGCTACAAGCGACCGAGCCTGATGAGGCGGGTCCGGCACCGGATGAGCGAGCTGGGGATCGCGTCGTACGACACCTACGCCGACATGCTGCAGCTGCAGCCGGACGAGTTCACGTCGCTGTTCAACACGATCCTGATCAACGTGACCGGCTTCTTCCGAGACGCCGACGCCTGGGACCACCTGCGTGACGTGCTGCTGCCGGAGCTGCTGCGTGACAAGGACGGGGCACCCGTGCGGGTCTGGAGCGCGGGCTGCGCGGCGGGACAGGAGGCCTACTCGGCCGCCATGCTGCTGCACGACATGCTCGGGGACCGCTTCCGCGACCAGGTCAAGATCTACGCCACCGACGTCGACGACGCGGCGCTGGCCTACGCGCGGCAGGCCAGCTACACCGAGCGCGAGCTCGAGGGCGTGCCCGAGGCCTACCGGCTCCGCTACTTCGACCACGTGGGCGACCGCTTCACCTTCACCCCTGACCTGCGACGCAGCGTGATCTTCGGCCGCAACGACCTGACCCGGGACGCTCCGATCTCGCGGGTCGACCTGCTGCTTTGCCGCAACACGCTGATGTACCTCAACGCCGAGACCCAGAGCCGGGTCGTCAGCCGGTTCGGCTTCGGGCTGCGGCAGAACGGTGTGCTCTTCCTCGGCAAGGCCGAGATGCTGCTCAACCACACGGCCGTCTTCGAGCCCATCGACCTCAAGCGTCGCTTCTTCCGCCGGATCCACTCCGACCTCGGCGACCACCTCCAGCTGGGGCCGGCGCGGCGGGCGCCCCGGATCGCCGGCGGCGCGACTAGTGGCCTCGACCTGCAGCACGAGATCGTGATGACCAACCCGGTAGCCCAGATCGCGGTGGGTCCGGACGGGGCGTTGGCGATGGTCAACCATCGTGCCGCTGCCATGCTCGGCCTGTCTGACCACGACCTCGGCCGTCCGTTCCAGGACCTCGAGATCTCCTACCGGCCGCTGGAGCTTCGGGTGCCGCTCACGCGCGTCACCGAGGAGCGGTCCCCGCTGTGGGTGCGGGAGGTGGAGTGGCGCCGGGCCGGGCCCGAGCCCGTCTACCTCGACGTGCACCTGGTGCCCCTGCTCGACTCGGCCGGCCGCGTCGACGGCGCGTCCATCAGCTTCTTCGACGTCACGCGCTCCCGCCAGCTGCGGGTGGAGGTCGAGGCGACCAACCGTCAGCTCGAGCTGGCGTATGAGGAGCTGCAGTCCACCAACGAAGAGCTCGAGACGACGAACGAGGAGCTGCAGAGCACCGTCGAGGAGCTGGAGACGACCAACGAGGAGCTCCAGTCGACGAACGAAGAGCTGGAGACCATGAACGAGGAGCTGCAGTCGACCAACGACGAGTTCCAAGCCACCAACGACGAGCTCCGGGTGCGGACGCAGCAGATCACGGACCTGAACCAGTTCATGCAGGGAATTCTCGGCAGTCTCGAGGCGGGCGTCATCGTGGTGGACTCCCAGCTCATCGTGCAGGTCTGGACGCCCCGCTCCTACGACCTGTGGGGACTGCGAGGCGAGGAGACCGTCGGTCTGTACCTGCTCAACCTGGACAGCGGACTCCCGCTGACCGAGCTCCACCCCTGGCTGCGCGCCGTGGTGAGTGGCCAGTCGGAGGGGGTGACCGGCCAGCATGTCTCCGCGGTCAACCGCCGCGGTCGCCCGATCGAGCTGCGGGTCTCCGTCAGTCCACTACGGGCCGACGGCACCGCGATCAGCGGGGCGCTGCTACTGATGGAAGACATCTCGGGCAGCTCGGAGTACGACCGGGCCGACGCAGCGCCGGCCCCGCTCAGCGGCAACGCTTAGGAAGATTCCTCGGCCAGCGGGGACCAGGCCCTGGCCAGCTCACGCAGCTGGTCCGCGCGATGGCTGATCTGTTGAGCCAGCCGCTCGTGGTCGGCCGACCCCGGGTCGTGGTGCGTCACGGTCTGGTGCAGGAAGCGCTGCAGGGCCGCCTCCTCCTCGAGGGCGGCGACCGCGCCCCAGAGCTTCGTCTCCGACGTGTCGGCCTGGGCGGCAGCAAGGGTCTGGGGTCCGTAGTGGTGACCGACGTGGCAGCGGAAGTAGCTGATCTGGGCCAGGTCGATCTGGGCGAGCGCGCCGCCACACTCCGGGCACACCATCCGGGTCAGCCGCGACTCGGCGTCAGCCAGGTAGTGGATCTCGAGGTCGTTCGCCATGGTGTCGGCGTCCTTCCGATTCTCCCCGTGGGTGGTGGTGAGCTCTGCGGCGCGAAGCAAGGCCCGGGCGACCGCCTTCTCCGCGTCCTGGGCGATGGACTCCGGTGTCGTCACCGTCGCCGCGCCGACCGCACCCAGCGCAGCGGCAGGCATCCCCGAGAACTCCGCGGACGCCGGGTCCTGCACCAGCACCTCGCCGCCGCCGGCTGCCATCAGGGCCGAACCGACCGCCCCATCGTCCAGGGCCCCGGACAAGACGACGGCGACGCCGGCCGGACCCATCGAGGACGCGACGCTGGCGAACAGGGCGTCCACCGACGGCCGGTGCCGGTTGATCTTCGGACCCCTGCTGAGCTGTACCGTGCCGGTGGTAGCAAGCAGGTGGACACCTGGTGGAGCGACGTAGACCCGCGCGGGCTGCAGGGGTGCCCCGTGGGTCGCCCAGTCGGCGGGCAGGTGGCTACGCCGCGACAGGATCTCGGGTAGCCGACTGCTCCGGGCGTCCCCGACGTGCGTGGCCACCAGCACCGCCGCTTCGAAGTCCCGGGGCAGCCCCCGGACCAGGCTGAGCAGCGGGGTCAGGCTGCCGGCTGAGCCGCCCACCGCGAGCACAGCCGTCGGTGTGCGGTGAGCGCCCGCTGTCGTCATCCTGCTCATTCTCCTTCGTCATCACGCTGACCGCTCTGGTCCCGCCCGCGAACGCACGGGAAAGAACTTCGGGCGGCCCACTGACGATCGGGGAGACCGGATCCAGATCGTCTCGGCTGAACTTTACGCAGTCATGGCTGGCTGCCGTAGGAACACGTGGGCTAGCTGCGCCCGGTGAGGAAGGAAACGGCCTCGGTGAGCGATAGGTCGGTCAACGCTGCGTCGTGACGGGGGCCGGTGTCGCGCATGAACGCGTGCTCGCCGCCGGTGTAGACGTGCAGCTCGGCGTCCGGCAACCCGGCCGCATACAGCGCGGCGATGATCTGCAGCCGCGCGTCGGCCGGAACATGCGGGTCGGCGCTGCCGAAGACGACCATCAACCGTCCGTGGATGTCGGCAGCCCGCGCCAGGGAGTCGGCCCGGTCCGAGCCGAGCGACCCGTCGTGCAGCCCCGTCGGGTAGAAGCAGACGGTGGATGTGACGCGGGGGTCGAACGCGGCTCGGAACGCGAGATGCCCGCCCAGGCAGAAGCCGACCACGTCAATCCTGTCGATATCGTCTCGTTGGTCGAGGTACTCCAGGACAGCCGCACAGTCGGAGTCGAACTGGGCCGTCGTCGTGTGGGCTGCGGCCGCCAACCCGGCGTGTTTCCCCGCGTCGTCGAACAGAAGGGCTGCGCCAGGCAGTTCCCGCGGGTAGATCTCCGGCAGGCAGACCAGGAACCCAGCCGAGGCCAGCCGTCGCGCGGTTCGCAGCGTCGACTCCGTGAGCTGGAAGATGTCGGTGTAGTAGAGGACGCCCTGAGTGGGCTGGCGGCCCACCGGCTCGATGACGATCGCCTCGATCTCGCCGTCGGCGGCCGGAACTCGGACCCGCTGCTCGCGCAGTTTCACCTACGACACCCTAGTAGTCCGTCGGCCCTCGTCCGTGGGGTTGACATCACAAGACTGAGCGGTGACACACCGCTGGTCATACGCGGGCAGCCCCGCCGTCCAGGGGACGGCGGGGCTGTCGGTGCAGCTCGTTCGGCAGCCGGGCCAGGCGCGTGGGCATCGCGCCGAGCTCGGGTCAGGAGTTGGAGATGGTCACGATCAGCTGGGGCCGGTCGGCAGCAGCGCCGGCCTCCTTGGAAGCGAAGTCCATCCCGTCGGTGGCCTCGGGTGCGAGCTCGAGAGATACCGCCCCCGAAGCGGTGATGCCAGCCAGGGGAGTACTGACCCGGGTCACGGCGACACTGCCGAAGTTGCCGATCGAGCTGCCGCTCCGGGCGGGCCGGCCGGAGTTCCAGGTGATGGTCGACTCATTCCAGGCCGGACTGGTGACGGTCTGGTAGACCGCCGGTCCGTTCGTGGTCCCGTTGGAGACCTTGAGGCTGAGGCTGGCTCCGGTGATGGTCTGGCCCGCGGCGAGTTCGGGGACGGTGAACCGTAGGTAGCTGTTCACGGCGGTGCTGGAGTTGCCGGAGACGTCCTGGGTGTCAACCCCCAGCACCGCTGCGGTGCCGTAGTTGGTCGTCGGCGTTCCCTGCTTCACCATGGTGTCGGCATCAGGGTTGAGCGTGACGGTGGTGGTGTTGGGTGCCGTGGTGATCGTGTAGTTGCGCTGGACCACCGTGCTGCCGTTGCCGGCTGCGTCATAGGCCCTGGCCTTGATCACCTGCGAGGCGCTGACCGTGACCGGACCCGTGTAGGCGGTGCTGGACGCGGTGGGGTCGGACGGGACTGTGGTGCCGTTTCCGACCGTGTAGCGGATCACGGTGCCGCTCTCGGTGTCGGACATGGTCACCGACTGCGACGAGGTGAAGCTGCCGCTGGCGGGTGTCACCGACGGCGCGGGGGGCGGTGTGGTGTCGGAACCGGAACCGGAGCCGAGTGACATCTCGGCGTGGTAGTAGCGGTGCGCGAACTCGTCTGCGGCGATCGCCACCAGGCCGGTCGTCGAGGTGACCGGGTCCTTGGTCGTGCTGACGTTGTTGACCTTCGCCCCACTCCAGGTGATGAACGTCGAACCCTTCCCGGAGCCGGAGAAGGCCGGCTTGTCTGACATCGGCGCCTGCTTGTAGTAGACGGTGCCGCCACCCTCGGTTGACTGCATGATGTAGACGACCTTGTTGGTGCTGTCCAGAGCGAGCTGCGGGCGCGTCAGCTTGTCCGCCACAGTGGCAGTCGACTGAGCGGTCCAGACACCGTTGGCTCCACGGGTCACGACGTAGATGATCGGGTCGCTGGCGACGGTGTTGGAGGTTTTCACTGCGGCGTAGATGCGGCCCGCGCTGTCCCCGACGAGGCTCTTGATGTTGATGTGGTCATCGGCGATGCCGGTGCCCGAGAGCACCGTCTCCAGCGTCCAGCTGGTGTCGGTTGCGCCGTCGACGTGGTAGGCGAACCGCATGGCGTTCGAGGCCTGGTCAGACCACAGGACCCCGATCTTGTCCTCGAAGGCGATCACCGCGGAGATGTCGTCGGCGGAGACGGAGGTGTCGGCGCCGGAGATCCGGAACGGCGCGGTCCAGGTGGTCTGCGCCACGTCGGAGTGCATCACGTAGACCACGGAGCCGCGGGTGAACGTCACCCAGAGCCGACCGTCGCTGCCCTTGTCGATGGTCGCGGACTCGGTGCCGCCTCCGGTGAAGGACTTGGTGAAGTCAAGCTGGTAGGTCCCGCCGGAGTAGCTGAAGCGGTAGGCCCGAATCGCTCCTGACGTACCGGCCGTCCTGCTGATCACGTACAGCTTGGAACCACTCCACAGCGCGTCGCCGGTGCTGGTCGACCTGCTGTCGACGACCGTGCCGGTGTTGGTCCAGGTGTGGTTGACAAGCTTGTGGATGTTCACCGTGCTCCCACCGGCCGGGATCATCAGCGCCCACCAGGAGCCGTCGTTGTACCAGACCTTGCTCTGCGGCTTGTCCGCAGTCGCCGCTGCGGCGCTACTGGTGAACACGTGATCCTGGTACCAGGTCGGCGCCGCCGCCTGAGCCGGAAGCGTCACCAAGGACGCCACCATCAGCGACAGGACTGCGACGACACTTGCCAGGCGCGCCCGCTGCCGTGCCCGGACCGAGCCCTGGCTGGGCGTGCTCGCACGCTGCAGCGTGCTTGTCTGAATGGTCACGGTGTTCCCCCAGTCGGTGTCAGCTGTAGTCCCCCGACTACAGCCGGTCGCCACGGGCCACTCCAACGGGCCAGTTGCGACGAGACCGCCGCCTCAGTTGCAAGGCAGTTGGACGCCGGTCAGAACGGGGTCTCCCCTGTCCGGGCCTTACCATACCGCTTCTTCGGCGCGATTTGGGGCCGAGCGCACGGGGCGCTGGGCTTTCACGACCTCCGCCGCTTTCAGCCTCAGCCGGTGCCCGTTGTCTGGCCTCCGGCGTTAAGGGACTCCAGCGTTTCTCGCCGACCCGCTACTGCTGAGGGCTCCAGCCCCACACAATGAGCCATGACCAACTCCGGCGTCGATGCTTCGGATGTGGCTGATGGAGCCCGCGACGCGAGCCAGCAGCTGCGCCAGACGCGGGGGTACCGCGTCCTCGTGACGGTCGGCCTCGCGAGCTACGGGCTCATCCACCTCCTCATCGCCTGGATCGCGGTGCGGATCGCCTGGGGCGGTGGTGGTGACGCCTCCCAGCAAGGCGCCTTGGGCGCCCTTGCGAAGACGGACGCCGGGCCGGTGCTGCTGGCCGTGGTGGCGCTGGGCATGCTGACGCTCGCCATCTGGCAGGTCGCCGAGGCCGTCTTCGGCCATGGGCGCATCGCCCAGCAGCAGGATGAGGCGCACCGGACTCGCAAGCGGCTGTCCTCTGCCGGTCGCGCCGTGGTCTATCTGTTGCTCGGCATCAGCGCTGTCCGGCTGGTGCTGGGTGCCGGGTCTTCGGGCGGTCAGGAGGACAGCCTGACCAGTCGGTTGATGAGGATGCCTCTCGGGCGCGTCCTCGTCCTCGTGGTGGCCGCGGTTATCCTCGTCGTCGGGATCAGTCAGATCGTGCGCGGTGTGAGGGCCAAGTTCACCGAGGACCTCACCGGTGACCGCACCCGAGCCACGCTCGCGCTCGGCACGGCCGGTTACGTGGCCAAAGGCGTCGCGCTCGGCGTGATCGCCGGTCTCTTTGCGTGGGCGGCGATCAGCTACGAGCCCAAGAAGGCCGGCGGCCTCGACGCGGCCCTGCACACCGTCGGCTCCCAGCCGCTCGGCTCGGTGCTGCTGAGCGTGCTGGCCATCGGCTTCGCCGCCTTCGGCCTCTACTGCTTCGTCTGGGCTCGCAACGCCCGGACGTGATCTCAGTGATGAGGCTGAGGGTCACGCAGCGCGGCACCTCATCACTGGCGGTGGCTGAGGCCGCGATGACGAGCCTTCTGACGGCAGAGCCCGAGCTGCGCAGGGTCGCTCAGCTGGGGCCCGCCCGCCAGGACCGCACCCAGGCCCGGTCGTCGTCATCGCCGTGCGGCGTCAGCAGCACCGTGCTGGCAACAGTCGCAAATCCTCGCCTCCACCTCCGAAAGTTGCGCCCATAGCAACAATCACGGCTGAGGTGCTATAAAAGCCACATGGTGAGTACCTTGAGTACGCTCGACCGAGGGCTGAGGGTGCTGACTCTCCTTGTCGAGATCGAGTCGGATCCGCTGCGGCGGCTGAGCGGGATCTCGGTCCAGCAGGCCGCAAATCTGTTGGGCGTCCACAAGAGCAACGCTTCCCGGCTGATGCAGACGTTGGTAGCGAGCGGTTGGGCGGAGCCGGTCAAAGCCTCCGGTCGTGGCTTCCGGCTAGGCCCCGCAGTCCAGTCGACGTCGACCCTGAAACGTGCCCAGCTGCGCCTGCGGGAGGTGAGCCATTCGTACCTGGAAAGCCTCGTGCTGGCCACGGGCGAATGTGCACACGCGGCTGTGTCGACTGGTTCGGCAGCATTGGTCATCGACGAAGTCGAGACGGTGCAGCAGCTACGCGTCGTGGCGGGTCGCGGGCGTTGGGTGCCCTTGCATTGCACGTCGGCCGGCAAGGTGCTCCTGGCCTTCGGGCTGGCACCTGTGCCCGATGATCTGAGCCACCGGACCGATAAGACCCGGACCAGTCTGCCGGCTCTGATCGAAGAGCTCAGCCGGGTTCGTCAACTGGGCTACGCGGTTGACGACGAAGAAAACCATGTGGGCGTGCGGTGCATCTCGGCGCCGGTGTTCGAGGGCCTTGGTGGTCCTGCCGTCGGGTGTATCGGGATCGACGGCCCAGCGGTACGGGTCACGGAGTACCGAGTGGCTGAGCTGGCGCAGGCGGTGCTGGCAAGCGCGCACGACATCTCCACCCGGTTGAGTGAGGACAATCTGCCCGTCGAGGTCCGCGAGCTGTCGCCCCTGCGCGCGGGGTGAAAAGGCAAGTCGCATGACGGTGACTACTTGTTCGTACGTGTGACTCGACGGGCCGTCCCCCTAGCCCTACCCTCGGCTTATGGAAGACGCCCGAGGCCCACTGTGCGACTTGTTGGTCCTGGACCTGACTCGCGCGCTGGCCGGTCCGCACGCCGCGATGATGCTGGGTGACCTCGGAGCGCGGGTGATCAAGATCGAGTCTCCGACAGGTGGCGATGACTCCCGGGGTTGGGGGCCACCCTTCCTGCAGGCCGACGATGTCAGGGAGTCGACTTACTTCATGGCAGCGAACCGCAACAAGGAGTCGATCACCCTCGATCTGAAGGCGGAGGCCGATCAGGCGCTCCTGGCGTCGTTGGTCAGCCGGGCCGACGTGCTGATGGAGAACTTTCGAGTCGGGGTGCTGGACCGCCTCGGCTTTTCCGTCGAACGTCTGCACACGCTGAACCCGCGCCTGGTCGTGCTGTCGATCACCGGTTTCGGGCATGACGGTCCGGAGGCCCGACGTGCGGGGTATGACCAGATAGCCCAGGGTGAGGCCGGGTTGATGAGCATCACCGGGGTTGGGCAGCCCACCAAGGTCGGCGTGCCGATCGCCGACCTGCTGGCTGGTATGAATGGCGCCTACGGTGTGATGGCCGCACTGTTCGAGCGCGAGCGAACTGGTCGGGGACGGGTGGTCCGCACCTCCCTGTTGGCCAGTGTCGTGGGAGCGCACGCCTTCCAGGGGACGCGATGGACCGTCGGGCACGAGGTGCCCGGACTCTCCGGAGCGCAGCACGCGTCGATCGCGCCCTACGGAATGTTCCGGACCTCGTCAGCGCCGGTTCAGGTGGCGTGTGGTTCGCAGAGTCTGTGGCGAAGCCTCGCGGCCTCGATCGGCCTTGATCCGGAGGACCCGGACTTCGCCACCAACGAAGATCGGGTCAGCAACTCCGTGCGGTTGGTCGAGCGGATGGAGGAGATCTTTTCGACCGACACCGCCGAACACTGGCTCGCTCTACTCGCAGCCGCCGGAGTGCCGGCGGGAAAGGTCCGCACCCTCGACGATGTCTATGCCTGGGAGCAGACCCTGTCCCAGGGCCTGGTGATCGACGTCCAGCACCCGGTCTTCGGCGCATTACAGCTGCCGGGGTCGCCGCTGCGGTTCGACGACGATACGTTCTCCGGAGGTCGCCGCGAGCACCTGGCGCCGCCGATGCTCGGTCAGCACAGCGAGTCCATCCGCACCGAGTTCGGCCCGCACTCGGCGATCGCCTCGAACGACTGAACGGGCGGATCGCCGCAACCAGGCACCGAGCAGGGCGATTCAGATGTCCGAGCGGGTGCCGGTGACCGCGGCGACCGATCAGCCGTTGGTGGTTCGTCGCGCACGGGGGCCACATCAGGATGACTCGCTGCTCTGACCGCGGGCTGAGAACGCACTCTCGCCCGAGCGAGCGTGGGTGATCCGACCTGCTCTCGGCCTCACGCTACCGTCGTGGTGTGCCTCGCGGACGATCGGCGGTAGTCACCGGCAAGCTGCCGGCCTTCGTCGCGGACCCTCGGTCCAACCTCCCGCTGCACGCCCAGGTGTCTGATCACCTTGCTAAGGCCGTCGAGGACGGTGTGCTGCTCGGCGGCGACCGGCTCGACGGCGAGGTCGGGCTGGCGAGCCGTTGGGGCGTGTCCCGGGCGACTTTGCGGCGAGCCATCAACGACCTCGTCGGGCGAGGCGTGCTGCTACGCCAACACGGGGTGGGTACCCAGGTCGCGCCCCGCCCAGGATGGAGTTCTACCGGAGTCCGCAGCCTGTATGACGAGATGGTGGAGGCGGAGCGCAGACCCACCACGACCGTGATGGCGTTGACGGTCGGATGCGTCACGGTCGATGTAGCGGAGATGCTCGGACTGGAGGCGGAGGCAGAGGTCTACGCCATGGAGCGGCTGCGCCTAGTGGATGGATCGCCACTCGCCTTGATGCGCAACTGGATCTCCGCCACCCTCGTGGAGTTGGACGCCGAGGCTCTATGCGGGTCAGGGCTATACGAAATCCTACGTACCCAGGGCATCGAGATGCGTCTTGCCCGACAAAGTGTCGGCGCACAGAAGGCCAGTGCCGGCGAAGCTCGGCTGCTGCACGTCGCCGAAGGTGACCCCTTGCTCAGCGTGCACACCGTCTCCTACGCGGCGATGGGGCAGCCCATCGAGCTGGGTCGGCACCTCTACCGTGCCGACGACTTCCGTCTACAGGTCACCAACGTCGAACGGTGACGATTTCGGTCGTGACCTGAGCGGTACCGATCGTGGTTGACAGGGGGCCCCCTGCTTGATTACCTGTACGAACAAGTGGTGGCGGTCGGTATCGGTGTGGTCCCACCAAAGCGACCGAGGAGGACCGCGTGCAGCTGGGCCTCTACACCGACTCCGTCGGACACCTCAGCACCGAGGCCGCCCTTGACCTCGCCGCGTCGCTGGGAATCGGAGCTGTCGAGATCGCGGTTGGCGGCCAGAGCTCGGCGCCGCACCTCCAGCTACACCACCTACTGGCCGACCGAGGCGCCCGGAAGCGGTACCAGGAGGCGCTGAGCAGCCGCAGCCTGAGGCTGGCCGCCCTGAACTGCTCGGCCTGGCCCCTGCACCCTCGTGACGGTGAGCGTCACACCGAAACCATCCAGGGTGCCATCCGACTCGCCCATGAACTCGAGGTCGACAAGATCGTGACGATGTCCGGCACTCCCGGTGCTGTGCCAGCCGCCGACGTGGTGCACTGGGTCACGTTTCCCTGGCCGGCTCAAAATCCTGACGACTCCACCTCTGTTGACATCTCCGGTGTCCTGGCGGCGCAGTGGGATCAGGCGACCGCGTACTGGGAAAAGATGGCGGCCTACGCCGTGAGTCAGGGAGTCAAGCGCGTCGCGATCGAGCTCCATCCGATGCATCTGGTCTACAACGTTCCCTCGCTGCAGCGTCTCCGGCGGACCGTGGGTCCGCTGCTGGGGGCCAACGTGGACCCCAGCCACCTGTTCTGGCAGCAGATGGACCCTGTTGCCGTCGTGCAGGCCCTCGGTGACGCGGTACACCACGTCCACCTCAAAGACCTGACGTTTCGTCCCGCGGCCCTCGCGCTGGCTGGTGTGCTGGACCTCACGCCGTTCGAGAACCCCGACGAGCGGGCCTGGAACTTCGCGACGGTGGGAGAGGGTCATGGGGCCGAGTTCTGGCGCGACTTCACCGCCGCCCTGCACGAGGTCGGCTACGACGACGTCCTGAGCATCGAGAACGAGGACCCCCGGAGGTCCCCTGAGGACGGTGTCACCCGGGCGGCGAGGTTCATCGAACCGATGCTGGCTCGGGTGCAGGCCTGAGCCAGCCGCAGTAGACCTAGTGACCATCAATCGATAGTCGGAGATTCAAAGATGCGCATCGGACTCATCGGGCTCGGCCGGATCGGTACCTTCCACGCCGAGACGCTGCTCGCCCTGGACGTGGTGGACGAGCTGGTCATCACTGACCCGGCTCCCGGCGTCGCGGCATCCGTCGCCGCGCGAACAGGGGCAACGATGCAGTCCAGTGCCGCCGCCATGCTCGACTGCGGTGTCGACGGGGTCGTGATCGCGTCGTCGACGCCCACGCACCTGGAGCTGATCCAGACCGCCGTCCGGGCTGGCGTGCCGACGTTCTGCGAGAAGCCGGTCTCCGACGACCCGAGGGCCGCGATGGCCCTGTCGGCCGAGCTGGCGGCAAGCGGGGTCCCGGTGCAGATCGGCTTTCCCCGGCGTTTCGACCCGGCTTTCCGGCGGGCCAAGGCCGATCTCGACGCCGGGACGTTGGGGTGGCTCACCTCGATCCGCTCGACGACCATGGATCCGGCTCCACCGCCGGCGGCCTATGTCGCCAGCTCGGGCGGGCTCTTCCGTGACTGCTCGGTCCACGACTTCGACGCCGTCCGCTGGGTGTCGGGTCGAGAGGTCGTCGAGGTGTACGCAGCGGGGAGCAACCGTGGCGACGACTTCATCCGCGCAGCCGGGGACGTGGACAGCGCGACGGTGCTGCTGACCCTGGACGACGGCACGTTGGCCGTGGTCTCCGACACCCGCTACCACGGGGCCGGCTACGACGTCCGGCTCGAGCTGCACGGCTCCCGCGGCTCGGTTGCGGCTGGTCTGGACGACGGTCTGCCGCTACGGTCCGCCGACCCTCAGGTGTCGTTCCCGGCCGGCCCGCCCCACGTCTTCTTCATCGACCGGTTGGCTGAGGCTTTTCGGGCGTCCTTGGCGGCCTTCACCGAGGTGGTGGTCGGTTCGGCCAAGCCCACCTGTACGTTCGACGACGGTCTCGAGGCGACCTGGATTGCCGAAGCCTGCACCCTGTCTCGCCTCGAGCACCGCCCGGTGCGCCTTGATGAAGTCCGATGAGCGGGCCGCGGGCCGAGGCACTGGTGGTCGGCACTGGTCGGATGGCTGCGCTTCGGATCCCGAGGCTGCGGGCCGCGGGACTGCGAGTCAGCTTGACTGGGCGTGACCCGGGCAGGGTGAGCGACGTGGCTGCCGGACTCGGCGCCAAGCCTGTCAGCTACCGCGAGGCCATGTCGACGGAGTACACCTGCGCTGTGGTCGCCAGCGCCTCCGAAGACCACGCCGACGATCTCGGAGCTGTCCAGGCCGTCGCCCCGATCATGCTGTGCGAGAAGCCCGTCGCCACCGGCGTAGCGGAGGCGCTGAAGCTGCTGGCCGCGTCCGAGGAGGCCGGTCGCGAAATCTACGTCGGCTTTCAGCGGCGGTTCGACCCGGCTGTGGTCGCCCTCCGCCAACGGGTGTCGAGCGGAGAGCTGGGCTCGTTGCTCCACGTACGGGCCTCGGACTTCGACCACCGTGTCGCCAGTCGCGCCTTCATCGCCAAGAGTGGAGGCATGTTCGCCGACCTGGTGATCCACGACCTCGACTGGCTGACCTGGACCACCCAGACCTCGATCTCCACGGTGCACGCCGAGGGGTCGGTGCTGGTCTCGTCGGACTACCAGGACTTCGGCGACTGCGACGTCGCCACGGTCAGCATGGTGATGGTCGGCGGGACCTTGGCCACGGTGAACGCGAGCCGGCGCCACCCGGGCGGCCAGGACGTCCGCATGGAGATCATGGGTACCGGCGGCGCCGTTTCGGTCGGGCTGACCCCGCAAACCCCTCTGGAGCCTCAAGAAGGCACCACGAACGTCGGGTCCGAGCCGGCTGCGGAGGACTTCTCCACGCGGTTCGCGGACGCGTTCGTCCGGGAGACCGACCAGTTCGCCGACTACGTGCTAGGCCGCCGTGACCACTACGACGGCTGCACGCTGCAGGAGGCGGTCGCCGCGCTGGCAGCAGCCCGGGCCTGCGAGCTGTCCTGGCGAGAGGGACGAACCGTCTCGCTGGCCGCCACCGACGCGGGACTCGGATAATGGGGCCGGGCGGCAGCCCTCATGGAGCGCGCCGCCCTGCCCCCTTCAGTGCCGGTCGGTGCGGCGGCGCTCCTGCTGAGCGTCCAAGGCGGCGAACAGTCGTTCGCTCGGCCAGTCCTGGTCGAGAGCGTCGGTCAGCACATCCAGCTGGCTTGGCGGCGCCAATGTGTCTTTGGGCTGGTCGCGGTCGAGGTTGGTGGGGAACGGATATCCCTCGGCCGCCGTGGCCATCACGTTCTCCAGAGCGCGCTGCGGGGCGCGGTTCACCTTTTGCTGGCGCAACGAGAAGTAGATCGCCTTGCAGATGGCCGTGGTGTCGACCGCCTCCATCGCACGTCCGAAGGCGGAGGAGACCTGGAGCAGGTTCGCCATCCTGGCTACGTCGACGGTCAGATTCGTACCGGCTCCATGGAAAAGGCCTGGATTGAAGAAGACCGCGTCCCCTTTACGCAGCGGCAGCTGGACGTAGTGGGACTCGAAGTACCGGGCAAAGTCGCTGCGGTGAACCGCGACGAAGCCGGCGTCATATTGCTGGGAGTACGGCAGGTACATCGTGGGACCGGTCTCGACCGGCATGTCGACGTGAGCAATCGCACCCTGGAGGGTCAGCAGCGTCGACATGGCGTGCACATGGGACGGATAGCTCACGGCGGTTTGGATACCCAGGTGGTAGTCACGGTGGGAGGTCTGCGCCCGGCCACCGGGGTTGACGACGTTGAGCTGGGAGGTGACCTGGTAGTTCGGCCCCAGCCACGCCTGGCTGGCCAGCGCCAGCACGTCGTTGGCGTAGTAGGCGGTGAAGATGTCCGGCTCGGCCACGGCCAGCTTCTCGAGGGCGTTCCAGACCCGGTCGTTGGTGCCGGCCGCGGCGAAGTGGTCGCCCACGCTCCCGCCTGAGCGCTTCTGCTGCTCGATCATGCGCTCGAAGGCGGCGGTGGCCCGGTCGATCACGTCGTCGGCGAAAGCGCCCCGGAACATGACGATGCCGGGACCGCTGAGCAGTGCCCGCGCGATCTCGGTTTGCACCTCGCGGCGTTTGGTCGGGTCATCGAGGTGTTGAGGGAGGCGATCGCCGTAGACGAGCACATTCGAGACCACTTCGTCGGCGTGCTCGAAGTCAGCAATGTCGGTCTGCTGGTTGACCAGACGCTCGAAATCCGCGAGCAAGCAGGCGTCCTCGCTGTACCAGCCTTCTTTGATCTGTTGAGCGGTGACGGCCGGGCGAGCCGAGATGGTGGTCATTTCCTGTCCTTCCGGTGGGGTGGTCACACCGACAGTGCTTGGGCGACCCGGGGAGTCAATCTACGACCAGGCTCGCGGCGGTGAGTGGTCTCAAACGCCTCAAGAACGCCTCAGCCGCAAGCACGGGACAGATTGCTCGTCCATGGCAGAGGCTGCTGCCCGAGGCTGAACGAGCCAGGGGGCTCGTTGTAGGGAGTGACGACCTGGATCGACGATGCGGCGTGCTCCCGACGAGCCAGCGACCCGTGCTCCTGCAGGAGCAAGGAGCAGACACTCTGCACGTCGACCGCGAGGTCATGGTGGAGGATGGCCGAGATCTTCCCCGACCGGAGCAGCTGGAGGTTGTCGCCGTCGATGTCGTGAGCGATGAAGGTCCGCAGCGGCCGGTCGAGCTCAGCGAACGCCTGCAGGATCGCCGGATTGGCACCCCCCACCGAGTAGACCGCCTCCACCTCCGGCCAACGGCGGAGGGCGTCCCGGGTCGCCGCGAGGACCGAGGCGTGCACCCCGTCAGTCTGCCGGACCTCGCGCACAACACAGTCGGGGTCGAGATCTCGGAGCGTCCAGCGGAACCCGTCGGCCCGCTCGCCCTCACCGAGGAAGACCGAGCTGCTGTAGGGGATCAAGACGCCGCGGCAGGGTCGGGTCCATTGGGCGACCAGGTAGGCAGCGGTGGCCCCGGCGGCCCGGTTGTCGACCCCGACGTACGCCACTCTGGTGCTGTTGGCCACGTCGCTGGCGAAGGTGACGGTGGGGATGCCGGCGTCGGTGAGCGTCTGGATGCCCGCCCTGACCGCAGGGTGATCGGGCGCGCGGAGCACAACCCCGTCGGAGCCCCTTCGTGCGATGTCCTCGAGGATGGCGGCTGCGCCATAAGGGTCGCTACGCTCCTGAAGGTGGCTCCGTAGGCGAAGCGTCGCCGGTCGGAAGCTGCGAAGCTCTCGTTCGAAGGTGGGCTGGAACGCCGCTGCGAACCGGTGGGTGGTCTGCATCACCAGGTCGACCCAGACCGTCACGCCCGACAGCTGGACGAGCGCTCGTTGCCGCTCCAGCTCGGCGATGGCCGCCTGAACCTGTGCCACCGTCTCGGGCCGAACGCCGGATCGCTCGTGCAGGACCCTGTCGACGCTTGCGCGGCTCAGTTGTGCCTGAGCCGCGATGTCCGAGACGCGGAACCTCCGGTCGTGCATGGCACACCTCTTCCTCCGAAGTCTTCAAGACTAGGATCGACCACTTGTGCGTACAAGTACTTGACGCTTGATCAGACGCCTGCTAGCGTCCGATTCCAGCCGAGAAATGGCCGTCACCCTTGAGCCGTCGACCGCCGTCATCCGGCGTCGACGTAGGGCGCAGGGACCTCTTCCTGGCCACACAACCCGGACTGAGCAGCTGCTCAGCGACCTTGGAAGGACGTTCAACGATGAACCCGGTAGAAACAAGAGGGCGCGCGCGCCGCATTCTTCGTGGACGTTCGCTGGTCGCGGTGGCGGCGGTGGCGGTACTGAGCCTTTCCGCCTGCAGCGGTGGAGGCGCGCCGCCAAGTCAAGACAGCGGCGACGGTGGCGGAAAGGGCGGTGGGGGTGGGGCTGGTCTGAACATCGCCCTGGTGACGCACGAGACTCCGGGAAACAACTTCTGGGGTGCCATGCAGAACGGGGCCAAGCAGGCCGCTACGGACACCGGAGTGACCCTGAAGTACTCGGGCGACCCGGATGCGTCGAAGCAGGCGCAGCTGGTTCAGGCCGCGATCGACTCGAAGGTGGACGGGATCGCGACCACGTTGGCCACGCCGCCCGCCATGAAGGGTGTGGTGATGGCAGCACGGTCAGCGGGCATCCCCGTGGTGGCCGTGAACGCCGGGCTCGACCAGTACAAGGAAGTCGGCGCCCAGATGTACTTCGGCTCCGATGAGTCGCTGGCGGGTGAGGCAGGCGGGAAGCGCGCGGCGGCAGCCGGGGCGAAGCACATCCTGTGCCCGATCCAGGAGGCGGGCAACGTGTCCCTGGAGGCCAGATGCGAGGGCATCAAGAAGGGTTCAGGCGGCGCGACCGTGGAGAACCTCCAGGTCAACGGCGCCGACGATGCAGCGGTGGTCTCCACCATCCAGGCCAAGCTGTCTCAGGACAAGTCGATCGACTACATCATCGCGCTAGGTGCGCAGTACGCCATCGACGCTGACCGGGCCAAGGAGGCGTCGGGGAGCAAGGCCAAGATCGCCACCTTCGACCTGAACGCCGATGTCGCCGCGGCCGTCAAGGACAAGAAGCTCGAGTTCTCCATCGACCAGCAGCCCTACATGCAGGGCTACATGGCGGTGGTCTCGCTCTACCTGAACATCAAGAACGGCAACGACCTCGGCGGTGGCGGACCGGTGCTGACCGGCCCCTCGTTCGTCGACTCGACCAACGTCGACAAGATCGCCGAGTACGCCCAGAAGAACACCCGCTAGGTGGTCACCGTTGGAGTCCGCCGTGACCGACTGGCGCCCGCTGACCCGCGGGACGCGCACGTGAAGGGAGCGTTTCGTGAGTACAGCTGCACAGTCTTCGCAAGCCGGCGTGCCGACGGAGTCGTCGAACCGGGTGAGGTTGGGGTGGTCCAACCGGCTGCTCGCCCGGCCTGAGGTAGGGGCCGCGGTCGCCGCGCTGGCCATCTTGGCCTTCTTCCTCATCGTGGCGCCCGCGTTCCGTTCGCCGGAGTCCATCTTCACGGTGCTGTACCAGGCGTCGACGATCGGGATCGTCGCGGTCACGGTCGGCATGTTGATGATCGGGGGTGAGTTCGACCTGTCCGCCGGGGTGATCGTGACCTCGGCCGGCCTGTTCAACGCACTGTTCAGCTACTACCTGGGCGTCAACCTCGTCGTCGGTGCCGTGTTATCTCTGCTGTTCTGCCTGGCGGTGGGGTTTTTCAACGGTTACCTGGTCATGCGTACCGGCATCCCCAGCTTCTTGATCACGTTGGGGTCGTTCTTCGTGCTGCAGGGTACGAACCTCGGGGTCACCAAGCTGGTCTCCGGGGCGGTGTCCAGCCCGAACATCACGGACATGGACGGGTACCCCGTCCTGAAGTTGATCTTCGCCGGCTCCTTCAGGGTCGGCTCGGTCACGGTCTGGACCACGGTGATCTGGTGGATCGTCTTCGTGGCTCTGTCGGGCTGGATCCTCACCCGGACCCGGGTCGGTAACTGGATCTACGCGGTCGGGGGCGCGACAGCGTCAGCGCGGGCCGTCGGGGTGCCGGTCACCCGGGTCAAGATCGGTCTGTTCATGGCCGTGTCGTTCCTCGGGTGGTTCATCGGGATGCACATTCTCTACCGGTTCAACACCATCCAGGCCGGGAACGGTGTCGGCAACGAGTTCCTCTACATCATCGCCGCGGTGGTGGGCGGCACTCTGCTGACCGGTGGCTACGGGAACGCCATCGGCGTCGCCATCGGTGCGTTCATCTTCGGCATGACCAGCCTCGGAATCGTCTACGCCGGGTGGGACCCGAACTGGTTCCGCGCCTTCCTGGGCGTGATGCTCCTCTTGGCCGTGATGGTCAACCTGTACGTGAAAAAGCTTTCCACCACTCGGAAGGTGGGCTAAGTCATGGCCGACACGATCGCCGAGCATGCCGACACCACGCTGCACCGGGGCGAGCCTTTGGTCGAGATGGTCGAGGTGGGGAAGACCTACGGCGCAGTCAGGGCGCTCAAAGGCATCAACCTGAACGTGAGGGCGGGGGAGGTCACCTGTGTGCTGGGTGACAACGGAGCCGGGAAGTCGACCCTGATCAAGATCATCGCCGGTCTCCACCCGCACGACGAAGGAACGTTGCGGGTGGACGGGGAGAGCGTGAAGTTCTCCTCGCCACGCGAGTCGCTCGCCCACGGGATCGCGACGGTCTATCAAGACCTCGCGGTGGTGAGCCTGATGGAGGTGTGGCGCAACTTCTTCCTCGGGTCAGAGATGGTCGGGTCGAGGTTCCCCCTCGCGGGCATGAAGATCCGAGCGATGAAGCGGATCGCCGACGAGGAGCTTCGCAAGATGGGCATCGTGGTGAAGGACATCGACCAGCCCATCGGCACCCTGTCGGGTGGTCAGCGGCAGTGCGTGGCCATCGCTCGAGCCGTCTACTTCGGTGCTCGCGTGCTGATCTTGGACGAGCCGACCGCAGCCCTCGGGGTCAAGCAGTCGGGGGTGGTGCTGAAGTACACTGCCGCCGCGCGAGCTGCCGGCCTCGGCGTGGTCTTCATCACGCACAACCCGCACCACGCCTATCTGGTGGGTGACCAGTTCATCATCCTGAAGCTGGGTCGAGCCGTCCTCGACAAGGAGCGGGCCGACGTCAGCCTCGACGAGCTCACCCGCCAGATGGCGGGCGGGGACGAGCTCGCCGAGCTCAGCCACGAGCTCCAGGGCTGACCCGTCCTCGGTGAGGGTGACCCCAACGAAGCGCCCCGGTGGTGAACCGGTCGACCGTCAGGAGAAGACCCGATGAGGGTAGGTATTGCTGGCGTGGGCCGGATCGGCACCATGCACGCCGCACTGTTGGCCAACCACGAGCTGGTCTCCCACCTCACGATCTGCGACCCTGTACCCGGCCGCGCGGCTCACCTCGCGGCCGACCTCGGTGCTGCCTGGACTGCCTCCGTCGTCGAGCTCCTCCAGACCCGGCTGGATGCGGTGATCATCGCCACCTCGACCGCCTCCCATGCCGATCTGGTCGAACAGTTCTGTGACCGTGAGATCCCGGTGTTCTGTGAGAAGCCCGTCGCCATGGACGTGCAACGCACCGTCCAGGTCGCTGAGAGTCAGCGGCGGAGCGGAACCCTCGTCCACGTCGGGTTCCAGCGGCGGTTCGACCCGGGATACCTCGAGCTCAAGCGCCAGGTGACCGCCGGCGAGCTGGGAGAAGTGCGGCGGATGCACCTCGTCAGCGCCGACCCGGCGCCGCCACCGGAGGCCTTCATCCGTACGTCGGGTGGAATCTTCCGCGACCTGCTGATCCATGACTTCGACCTTCTCCGCTGGCTCACCGGTCAGGAGGTGGTGCAGGCCTGGGCCACCGGCAGCGCCCGCGGCGCGCCCTACTTCGCCGACTCCGGTGACGTCGACGAAGCCGTCGTGGTGGTGACTCTGGCGGACGGAACCCTCGCCAGTGTGCACGGGTCGCGCTACAACGGTGCCGGCTACGACGTTCGGATGGAGGTGGCCGGAACAGGCGCTACCTCGGTCGCGGGACTAAGCGCCCGGTCGCCGCTCCTGGCCAGCGACCCAGGAGAACCCATTCTGCTCGGTCCTGCGTGGATGCAGTTCTCCGACCGCTTCGCAGCGGCGTACGCCGCAGAGCTGACCGCGTTCCTGACCGCTGTGAACGACGGGGCCAGCAGCCCCTGCTCGGTCACCGACGGGCTCGAGGCACTGCTCGTGGCCGAGGCGGCAGCGCTGTCTCTGCAGACCGGTTCTCCCGTGCGCATCGCCGACGTCCGCCCGGAGGGGGCCTGAGACCATGATGAGCTTCTCGAACAGGATCGCCGCTGCCCCGATCAGCTGGGGCGTCTGTGAAGTGCCCGGTTGGGGTTATCAGGCACCTGCCAGGCAGGTCCTGGACCAGATGGCCCAGATCGGCATGATCGCGACCGAGCTTGGTCCCGACGAGTTCGTCCAGGGATCGGTGCACCAGAAGCGGGAGCAGTTCGATGCCGCTGGGCTGCAGTGCATCGGCGCTTTCTGTCCCGTCAAGCTGCACGATCCAGACGTCGACGTCGCGGCCGTCGGCGATGAGCTGCTGGCCCGGCTCCAGGCCCTCGGTGCGACCGTCATGGTGCTGTCTGCGGACACGGGCCAGACCGGCTACGACCAACGCGACCTCCTGGACGAGACCGGGTGGGCCACGCTCCTGACCAACATGGCTCTCCTCACCGCGATGGCGAGCGAGCGGGGCGTCGAAGCGTGTCTGCATCCGCACGTCGGGACCATGGTCGAGAACGACGCAGAGGTCCGGCGGTTCCTCGCGGACTCCGCCGCCCCGATCTGCCTGGACGCAGGTCATCTGCTCGTCGGCGGCAGCGATCCTGTCGCGCTGGCCAGGGAGGTGCCCGAGCGCGTGGCCCACGTCCACCTCAAGGACGTCGACCTCGCCGTGCTCGACACAGTCCGCTCCGGCGAGCGCACGTACACCGAGGGCGTGGCGAACCACCTCTACCGCGTGCTCGGGGAGGGGGCGATCGACCTGGCGTCCATCGTGTCGTCTCTCGAGGCCTCTGGCTATCAGGGGTGGTACGTGCCCGAGCACGACCGCATGCTGGCGGGGGTCCCCGACGTGGAGCGGGCCCGGGACGACGCCGCGGCCAGCGTCACGCACCTGTCCGGATTGCTGGCGACGTGACGCCGCCGAGGGCGACCGGGGCACCCCCCACGAAGATCGGGCTGGTCGGCTACGGGCCCGGGGGCCGCAAGTTCCACGCGCCGTTCATCGCCGACGCTGCCGGCGTCGAGCTTGCCGCGGTCGTCACGCGGTCGCCTCAACGAGCTCTCGAGGTCTGGGACCGCTACGGCGTGCCGGTCTACGGGAGCCAGCAGGAGATGCTCGAGAGGGAACCGGACCTGGACGCGGTCGCGATCTCGACCCCGGCTCAGACCCGCGCTGAGCTGGTGATCGATGCCTTGGACGCCGGCCGCCATGTCGTCGCCGACAAGCCGCTCGCCCCGTCGGCAGCGGCCGGCCAGGAGCTGGTTCGCCGCGCCGACGATGCCGGGCTCCTGCTCGGGGTCTACTACAACCGGCGCTGGGATGCTGACGTGGCGGCCCTGGCCGAGATCCTGCGGCAGCAGCGCCTAGGCACTCTCTGGCGTGTGCACAACCGATTCGACGTCGACGAGGCAGACACGCTGGACCCGGGTCCGGATGGAGGTCTGCTCCGCGACCTAGGGATCCACCTGGTCGATCAGATGGTGTGGTTGCTCGGCTCCGTGAGCTCCGTCGATGCCCACCTCGACGTCGTTGCCCGGGCAGAAGGTCCCACCGACGCTGGTTTCGTCGTCACCCTGCACCATGGTTCGGGAGCCGCCTCGTTCCTGTCAGGCAGTAAGACGAACGGTCTCCAACACCGCAGCCTGACCGCCTACGGCAGCCGCGGGAGCTTCTCATGTGAGGTGGACATCACCGACGTCGTGGCTCTGGGCCGTCGGTCGCCACCTTCAAGTTCCGAGCAGCTCACGCCGACCCCAGCGGGCGTGCTCGTCGTCGATGGGGAGTCCACGGCGTACCCGCTCGACCACGGTGGCTATCACCACTTCTACGAGCAGTTCGGTGCCGCCGTGCGCGGTGAGGGTGAGCTCCCGGTGGCGCCAGCTCAGGCCGTCGAGTCGCTGGCTGTTCTCGATGCTGCTCTGGTGAGCGGCAGGGAGCGTCGCCGCGTCGAGCTGGTGGGCCCGCCGGGGGGCTGATGGCTGCAGCTCCAACCTCATCCTCACTCGTACGTACCTGAGAGCGTCTTGATTCCTTGTGTTCTGAGCACGGCTAGTGAGCCAGCACGATCGACGAAGGCAAAAGGAGTGGTCCGGACGTGATCACGAAAGAGCAGTACGCCGAACTTCTAGGATCCGGGCTTCGGCGGCCCCAACTGGTGGCAGAGGCCAAGCGGGCTCGGAGACGGCCCTCGAGCCTGCTCGGGCCCCACGACAAGATGTTCATCATCGCAGCTGACCACACCGCGCGAGGGGCCTTGGCGGCTGGATCAAAGCCTGTCGCGATGGGTGACCGCCGAGAGCTTCTGACCCGCTTGTGCCGTGCGCTGGAGCGCCCAGCGGTCAACGGTGTTCTCGGTAGTGCCGACATCCTCGAGGAGTTGCTCCTCCTCGGCGCCCTCGAGGGCAAGACGGTCTTCGGGTCGATGAACCGCGGTGGGATCGTGGGTTCGGAGTTTGAAGCCGACGACCGCTTCACCGGCTACACGGCTTCGGCGCTGGCCTCCTCGGGGTTCGAGGGGGGCAAGATGCTGCTCAAGATCACCCCTGAGGATGCGCGCAGCGTGCGAACTCTCCAGGCGTGTGCGCACGCCGTCGACGACTTGGCTGACCATCAGCTGCTGGCCATCATCGAGCCCTTCATCTCCGTCCGCTCCGGTGCAGACCTGGTGAACGACCTCAGCACCGAGGCGGTGATCCGGGCAGTCGGCATCGCCTCGGGGCTCGGCGCTACGGCGGCCTATACGTGGCTGAAGCTGCCCAACGTCGAGAACATGGAGCGGGTGCTGAACGCCTCCACGCTGCCGACCCTGATCCTCGGCGGTGAGGTCAACGCGGATCAGGACCTGACCCTGGCCCAGTGGGCAAAGACGCTGAGCCTCCCAGGAGCTCTCGGACTTGTGGTCGGCCGCTCGCTGCTGTTCCCCCCCGACGATGACGTGGACGCCGCGCTGGACGCCGCGACGGCCATCCTGTGACCTTCGACCTGGTCATGAGCGAGGCGCATGGATGACGACGGCACTGCGGGTGGGAGTGATCGGCGGCGGGAACATCGCGCGTCGACTCCACCTGCCCGCGTGGTTGACCACACCTGGCGTCGAGGTCGTCGCAGTAGCAGACCCCTCTCCAGCGGCGCGGGAGACGGTCCGCCAACTCGTCGGTCTCGAACCTGACCGTGCGTACGCCGACCCGCTTGCGCTCATCGGCAGCGAGGTTGACATCGTCGATGTCTGCACACCGCCCGGCGTGCGCAGTGAGCTGATCGTCGCTGCTGCTCGCGCGGGGAAGCACGTGTTCGCTGAAAAGCCCCTCGCGACGTCGCCGGCCGCGGCTCAGGCCGCCGTCGACGCCGCGGACGGCGCCGGCATCGTGTTCGGCGTAGGTCACAACTACCTCGTGCTTGATGAGGTCCGTGCGGTTTGTGCCGTGCTGGCCAGCGGGGTCCTCGGCGAGGTGAGAACGGCCACGGTGAACTACCTCGGCGTCGAGCACGTACCCGGCCTGGCTGGGGACTGGCGGCGTGATCCCGCCCAGTCGGGGGGCGGGGTGCTGATGGACATGATGCATGCGGTCTACCTGCTCGAAGCGTTTCTCGGTGAGCCGATCGAGCGGGTCTCGGCTTTCGTCGCCTGCCATGACCCCGTCGGTCGGGTCGAGGACCTCGCCCTGTGCCGCTTCGAGACAGCGACCAAGGGCGGGCTGGTCAACGTCGGATGGGGCTTCGGACCGGGACAGGTCGATGTCACGGGCACGCTGGGCCGTGTGACCGTGCAGTACCAACACGGGGGAACCGCTCCGTGGGCTCCCCTGGAACGGGTGACGGTCACCACAGCGGCCGGCTCGACGGACGTCATGGGGAAGGAAGCGCCTCGACCACCGAGCTACGACGAATTTCCTCCGATCAGTCGCACCTTCCCCGCCATGATCAGGGACTTCGTGCACGCCGTCCGGTCAGGGGGGTCCCCGCTCGCCAGTGGCGCCGACGGCCTTCGTGTCATCGAGGCCGTTGTCGGGGCCTACGCGTCCGCGGCCACCCGACACGTGGTGGAGATCCCCCTCGACCGGGACGGGCCCGCCTTCCTCCGGGGCGCCCTTGGAGTCGCCGAGCTCGCGCGGTCGCCGCGGTCCCGAGTTCAGATTCAGGGCATCGGCGGATGGTTGCGTGAGTAGCAACACCCGCGGTACTTTGATGCGCAGTAAGCGTCAGTTGGGTGAAATGTTCTCTGCTGTCGGTCGCCGCGCTACTCCATGTCGTTGACACCGCGCTCGCAGGAGCGGGAAGAAGGCTGAACATGACCACGATCCGACTGACGGCCGGACAGGCCCTGATCCGTTACCTCACCCAGCAGTACGTTGAGCACGACGGCGAGGTGCATCCCTTCTTCCCGGGGATCTGGGGCATCTTCGGCCACGGGAACATCGGCGGCGTCGCGCAGGCGATCCAGCAGTACGAGAGCGAGTTTCCGTACTACTTGGCCCGCCACGAGCAGGCGATGGTCCACACCGCGATCGCCTTCGCCAAGATGAAGAACCGGAGCCAGGCGTTTGCCTGCTTGTCCTCCATCGGGCCGGGCGCGGCCAACATGGTCACCGGTGCGGCCACGGCCACGATCAACCGGATCCCGGTCCTGCTCATCGCCGGTGACGCATTCGCCGAACGGGTCCAACGTCCGGTGCTCCAGGAGCTCGAGAACGAACACGCGCCGGAGACCACGACGAACGACGCCTTCCGGCCGGTCGTGCGCTACTGGGACCGCATCTTCCGTCCGGAGCAGTTGATCACCAGCCTGCCCGAGGCGATGCGGGTCCTCACCTCTCCGGCCGACACCGGTGCTGTGTTCCTTGCCATGCCCCAGGACGTGGGCACGTTCGCCTACGACTACCCCAGCTCGATGTTCGAGCGACGGGTCTGGCACATCGCCCGCAACCGAGCTGACGTCGCTGTCCTGAAACGCGCCGCCGAGCTCATCCGCAGCGCCAAGAAGCCACTGATGATCTGTGGCGGTGGTGTGCGCTACAGCCGGGCCGAGGCCGCCGTCGCCGCCTTCGCGGAGAAGACCGGCATCCCTGTGGCCATGACCCATGCGGGCAAGGGCGCGCTGCTGGACGACCACCCGCTCAGCCTCGGCGGAGCAGGAGTGGCTGGCTCGAAGGGCGCCAACGAGATGGCGGAGGCCGCGGACCTCGTGATCGGCGTCGGGACTCGGTTCACCGACTTCGCCACGGCATCGAAGACCGCTTTCGGTAACCCCGACGTCCGCTTCGTCAACATCAACGTCTTCGAGATGGACGCCTACAAGCACTCAGGCGTCGCGGTCACCGGGGACGCGAGGGCCTCGCTCGAGGAGCTGAGCGAGCTCGTCGGTGACCACCACACCGGTCAGGACTATCTCGATGAGGTCAGCGCGCACCGCGCGTGGTGGACTCAGGAGATCGAGCGACTCTATGACTCGGTGGCCGGCGAGCTGCCGACGCAGGCGTCGCTCATCGGGGCCGTTGTCCGTTCCGGCGAGCCGACCGACGTCGTGGTCAATGCGGCCGGATCGTTCCCCGGTGATCTCCTCAAGCTCTGGAAGTCGCGCGACTCACTCAGCTATCAGGTCGAGTACGGCTACTCGGTGATGGGGTACGAGATCCCAGGTGGGATCGGCGCCAAGATGGCTGACCCGGCTCGCGAGGTGTTCGTGATGTGCGGCGATGCATCTTTCCTGATGATGAACTCCGAACTCGCCACCGCGGTTCAGGAGGGAGTCAAGATCACCCTGGTGCTGGTCGACAACCACGGGTTCTCCAGTGTGGGCAACGTCTCGGAACAGGTCGGCTGCGAAGGCTTCGGGTGTCACTACCGTTACCGCGGGCTCGACAACACCTACTCGGGCAGGGTCTTCCACCACGACCTTGACAAGATCTGCGAAGGGCTTGGCGCCACCACCATCAAGGTCTCCACCCTCGAGCAGTTCGAGTCGGCACTGAGGGAGGCGCGGCGCTCGAGCGAGACCACGGCCATCGTGGTCGAGACGGACTGGCACGAGCGCGTCGGCGGCTACGCCACCTGCTGGTGGGACATGGCCACCGCCGAGGTGTCCGAGATGCCCGCTGTCCAGGCGGCGCGAGAGACTTACGTCACCGAGAAGAGAGCTCAGCGCTGGCTCAGCGTGCTCGATCAGAACGAAGCGCCCGATGCCCGAGGGTGATCCCGACGTCCACCACTCGGAACCGCTCGTCCTCACCGTCGGGCGGGTCAACCTGGATCTCTACGTCGAGCAGCAGGGTCTCCCGATGGCCGAGGCTACCAAGTTCGTTGCCTCGGTCGGGGGGAGTCCGACCAACATCGCCATCGTCGTGCAGCGCCTCGGCGTGGCCGCGGCGCTGCTGTCTGCCGAGGGCGGCGATGACACGGGCCGGATGGTCCGCACGCGGCTCGAGCGCTTCGGTGTCGACACCCGGTGGCTCCAGACCATCCGGTTGGGAGTGACCTCGCTGGCTCTGCTGGCGACGTTGGAACCAGACATCGGGGAGCGACAGTTCTACCGCCACCGACCCGCCGACTCCCTGCTTCGGGTCGACGTCGTCGACGAGCTTCCCTGGGGTTCGTTGCAAGTGGTCGTCCTTTCCGGCGACTCCCTCGCTCAGGGCACCACACCGACCGTGGTGCAGGCGGTGGCGCGCGAAGCCAGTCGGCGTGGAGTCTCCGTGTGGTGGGACCTCGACCTCCGGCCGTCGTCCTGGACGGACGAGGATGGTCGCTACGGGCGGGTGGTCCGACCGAGTCTCGGTGACGCCGACGTGGTGATCGGCACCGAGGATGAGTTCACCGCGTTGCTGGACGGTGCGAGCCCGGAGACTCTTGAGTCCGGCATCAGGGCTCTTGGTCTGCCCGTGGTCGTGCTGAAGCTGGGGGCTCGAGGAGCAAAGCTGATCAGGCCGGACCATCAAGACTTCACCTTGCCGTCTGAGGCGGTGAACCTGGTCTCGACGGTTGGCGGTGGAGACAGCGCTGCAGGTGGCTTGGTGGCTGGTCGGGTTCTCGGGCTGTCGTGGGAGGAGTCGCTGGCACTGGCCATGCGGGCAGCCGCCTGGACGGTTCAGCGGCCGTACTGCTCGACCGGGTTCCCGACCGCGGCCGATCTTGATATGGGTGCACGATCGGGTACCGAGCCGCGGCGATGAGTCATACGGTCGCCAGTGTGAACCCGACGACGGCTCACTGGGAGAGGCTCCGGGTCGAGGTCATCGATCTTGCGGTGGAGGAGACCATCACTTTCGACGACCCCACGCACGAGAGCGCGGTCGTGGTGGTGGAAGGGTCGCTCGACGTCAGCATCGACGGGCTCGAGGCCGTAGTGAGCCGGTATGACGTCTTCACAGAGATGGCTGACCTGGTCTACGTTCCGCCACGCTCAGCTCTCCGTCTCACCGCTCTCGTCCCAACGCAGATCGCTGTCGGCCAGGCGCCGGCCCAGGGGCGGTGCCCCGCCCGCATCGTTCGAGTCGCCGAGATGGCGGGACTTGTCCGCGGTGGCGGGCCGGCGCGCCGACAGGTGATGTCGGCACTGGCCGAGCCGCTGCCCGCCGAGAGCCTCATCGTCTACGAGGGCTGGGTTCCCCGCGGGTCTTGGACCGGGTGGCCGCCGCATCGTCACGACGGTCACGCGGGTTCTCCTGTGCTGGAAGAGACCTACTACTACCGGTTCGACCGGCCCAGCGGCTTCGGGTTCCACCGCAACTTCGCCCCAGAGGACGGTTGGGAGGAGACGCACCTGCTTCGCGACCAGGAGCTGGTGCTCGCCCCCCGCGGCTACCACCTGTGCGGCAACGGTCCGGCGGCCAACATGTGGCTCCTGAACTTCTTGGCCGGTAGCCCCGAGGATCGAGGCCGTACGCCGTACCTGGATCCCGCCGAAACCTGGATCCAGCGGGACTGGACGGCTGGGCTGATGCCTCTACCTGCGGTACGCCATCCCTCGCTCCTCACCACGACCGAAGGTGTTTCATGAATCCCACCACCCTCGACGGCGACCTGGACAGCCCCGCCCGCTGGCCGATGCTGATCGGCGGCTCCTGGCTGGGGCCCGAGTCTGATGCCTGGATCGACGTCATCGCACCTTCTCGGCCCGGCCTCGTCCTCGCACGGGTGCCGTCGGCTTCGGCCGACGATGTGGACCGCGCCGTCCGAGCAGCCAGCCAGGCCCTGGTGAGCTGGAGGGCTCTGCACTTCGCGGACCGGCAGCGGGCCCTGCTCGCCATCGCCGTCGCCATCGAGGCGGATGCGGAACGGCTCGCGGTGCTCACTGCTCAGGACACCGGTAACGCCCTGCGCACGCAGTGTCGGCCAGAGGTGGCCACTCTCGCCGCACTCTTCCGCTTCTTCGGCGGCGTGGCCGGCGAGTTCAAGGGGACGGTCCTGCCTGCCGGCGAAGACCAGCTGCAGTACTCCCGCGTCGAGCCCCTCGGAGTGGTCGGTGCGATCCTTCCCTGGAACTCTCCTCTCATGATCGCCGGCATGAAGCTGCCGGCAGCGCTGGCCGCCGGGAACACCATGGTGGTGAAGCCGGCCGACGAGGCCCCGCTCGCCGTGCTGCACCTTGCGGAGATCATGAACCAGGTGCTGCCCCCGGGAGTGGTCAACGTGGTGACGGGCCCCGGGTCGAGTGTCGGGCAGGCGCTGGTCGATCATCCCGGTGTTGCGAAGGTCTCCTTCACCGGCTCGACCGAGGTCGGACGGAGCGTGGCCCGGGCGGCCGGCGAGCGCTTGGCGCACGTCTCCCTCGAGCTCGGCGGTAAGAATCCCAACATCGTCTTCCCTTCCGCGGCGACACCCGAGCGGATCGAGGAGACGCTCAGCGGGATCATGCTCGCGATGCGTTTCACCCGGCAGGGGCAGTCGTGCACGGCCGGGTCACGGCTACTCGTGCACGAGTCTGTCCTCGACACCGTCGTGACCCGGCTCGCCGAGAAGGCGTCCGCGCTCGTCATCGGCGACCCGCTCGATGAGGCGACCGACATGGGCGCGATCATCAACCAGCGGCAGTTCGACCAGATCAAGGGCTACGTCGACGAAGGCCGCCGGCAGCCGGGGGTACGTGTCGTGCTCGACGGACTGGCGCCTGATGACTCCCGGCCAGCCGGCCTGTTCCAGGGCCCGACGATCCTGGCGAACGTCGACAACGGCTGGCGTATCGCCCGCGAAGAGATTTTCGGGCCGGTGCTGGTGGTCATCGGGTTCTCCACCGCCGATGAGGCCATCGCCATGGCGAACGACTCCAACTTCGGTCTGGCCGCTTATGTCTGGTCAGCCGAGCTCGACGAGGCGCTCGACACCGCTCACCGGCTCGAAGCCGGGTGGGTCCAGGTGAATCAGGGTGGCGGCCAGGTCGTTGGACAGTCCTACGGCGGCTACAAGGACTCCGGCATCGGCCGCGAGTTCTCCCTCGAAGGGGCCATCGCCTCGTTCACCCAGACCAAGCAGGTCAACGTCAAGCTGCACAGAGCATGACGTCGGCGTGGCCAGATCGAGCCGCCACGCTCTCACTCGACACCCCAGGAGGATGACAGATGAGCGTCGCTGTAGCCCACCAGCACTCGCCGACCGGGACAATCGCTCTGATACAAGCTGCCCGCGAGGCCAGAATGCGCCAGACCGAGCTGTTGGTGATCAACATCGTGGATACCCTTGATCTGGACTCGGAGGAGGCGGTTCGAGCTGGCCTTTCCGAAGAGATCCAGCGGGACCTCGACAACGCCAAGCTCAGCGATACCGTCTGGAGCCTTCAGGTGGGCGCGGAAGATGAGGATGTCGCCTCCGCCGTCGTTGCCTTGGCGGTGCGTGGAGGGGCCGAGGTGCTGGTGATCGGAGCGCGCAGGCGTTCCCCGGTCGGCAAGTTCCTGCTGGGCAGTGCCACCACGAGCATCATCCTCGAAGCCCCGATGGCCGTCCTCGTCGTCAAAACCCCGCCCGCCGAAACCAGCACGCGCGAGCCCCGCCGCAGCGGAAGAACCGGCTGAGCGCCGCGTTTGCGTCCGCAGGCCGCCCTTTCTCTCGCCGGCCTGGACGAGGGGCCGCTTACACCTGCACCCACCGATCAACCGATCAGTGCCCTGTAGTTGATCTTGACGTCGACAACTGGGTCCAAGGGGACCCTCCTAGGATCCCACGATCTCCGTCATCGGCGTGTCATCGAACGTCTTATCGGGCGGCGCCACTTTTGGCAACCCTTGACGAGAGCTCCGTCCTGGCGGGTCGGGCGAATTCACTGCCGCCACAGCAAGGGTCCTGCGTTCGAGCTGCGCTAACCCCTTGTCAACTAGCGAGGGTCCCCTGTGCGGACCAGCTCAGCCTCGAACTGCTGCTGTTCGAGGACTCTCTTGCCCAGCGCCGACGCGTAGTAGGCCTCGTCGCAACCCTCGACAGCACAGGTGGTCGAGTGGTTCATCGGCAAGAACCTCCCGCCAAGAAGCCGGATCCCGCCTCTACCAGCTGGCGGGCACGGAGCTGGCGCTGGACCCCGAGGACACTCTGGTCATCGAGGCTCCCCCAACGGGTCGCTCGCGGCCACCGGGGAGGGCTGCCATGCTGTCAGCGTGGTGCGGGGCCGGCACGGCTCGCCTTCTCGACCGGCCACTTTGCCGGCAGCACTATGCGCCAACCCGGCAACGCGAGCGTGAAGGCGCTGCCTCGTCCGGGAACGCTTTCCGCCCAGAGACGGCCGCCGTGCGCGCGCACGATCTCGCGGCAGATGGCCAGCCCCAGTCCGCTGCCCGCGATGGTTCGGCTGTGGGATCGGTCAACCCGGTAGAAGCGATCGAACACCCGGTCGACGTCCTCGGCTGGTATGCCGGCCCCGTCGTCGGTCACCGTGACGCCGGCCTCGTCGTCTCCGTGCCACGTGCGCACCGACACCGTTCCGCCACGGCCGGTGAACTTGACGGCGTTGTCGAGCAGGTTGGCGACCACGAGCGAGAGCTGCTGTGGGTCAGCCTGCACCTCCTCGGGGCCGGCGACCACCACCAGCCTCTCGCCGCGCGCCTCAGCCAGAGCCGCGAACGGACGGGCGGCATCCTGGATGAGCTTGCCGAGGGACAACGGGACCGCCAGCAGCGGCAGCCCGCCCTCGTCGGCCTCGGCGAGGGTCAGCAGGTTGTCCACCGTCCGCCGCATCCGGTCTACCTCCTCGCCGGCGCTCCGCAGCACCTCGCGTGCCTCGGCCGGCAGGTCGTCGCCGCGGAGGCTGACGTCGATCTCGGTCCGCATCACCGCCAGCGGGCTGCGCAGCTCGTGCGAGGCGTCGGCGACCAGCCGCTGCCGGTCCTGGGCGCCGCGCTCGATCCGGGCCAGCATCGCGTTGAGCGTCAGCGCGAGGCGCTGCAGCTCGTCGGCGGTGGCCGGGACCGCGACCCGCTCGTGCAGGTCCCAGGCACCGACCCGCGCCGCGTCGGCCGTCATCCGGGCCACGGGCCGAAGGGCCTTTCCGGCCAGCCAGCAGCCAGAGAGGCCTGTGGCCAGCAGGGCCGCCGGGCCGGCGACGAGCAGCAGGAGCAGCACCCGACGCACCATCCCGTCCACCTCACCGAGGCTGGCTGCCACCAGCAGCAGCAACGGCCGGGAGTGGTGGGTCACGGGCACGATTCGGACCCGGTACTCCTCGGCGTGCGGGCCGACCTCGACGGTCAGAGTCGTGACAGACCGGCCGGCGGCTTCGGCGCAGGTGGCCGCGTCCACGAGCGGGGTCGCGTCGGTCAGCGCACCGTACTCGGTCACCACCTCGCCGTTCAGACCCAGCAGCTGCACAGCCGAGGTCGAGCGGGGTAGGGCTGCGCGGGCAGCCTCCAGGAAGTCCTCGTCCTCCTGGGCGAGGGTGTGCCACGGCTGCGACCCGGCGAGGTCGTCCGCGTTGACGAGCGCGTGCGTCAGCACCGTCGAGGAGTTGCTCAGCTCGCTGTCGACGGACTGCACGAGGTCGCGTTGCAGCTGGACCACGAGGTAGGACGCGACGGCGACCAGGAGGGCGGTGAGCAGCGCCCCGTGCCACAGAGTCAGCCGAGCACGGATGGAGAGCCTCACGGTGCCTCCAGCACGAAGCCTCGTCCGCGGACGGTCCGGATCAGCGCCGGCCGCGAGCCGACCTCGAGCTTCTTGCGCAGGTAGCCGACGTACACGTCGGCCACATTGGGAGAGGTCTCGACCTCGACATGCCACACGGCCTGGACCAGCTCGGCCCGGGTGACGAGGGTTCCCCGTCGCTGGAGCAGCAGCTCGAACACGTCGAACTCGCGTGGGGTGAGCTCCACCTGCCGGCCCGCGAGCGTCACCACCCGGGTGGCGCGGTTCATCCGCAGGTCCCCTACCGTCAGCACCTCGTCGTGTTGCCGGCCGCGCCGGGTCAGCACCCGCAGCCTGGCCAGCAGCTCGCCGAAGTCGAAGGGCTTGACCAGGTAGTCGTCGGCCCCGAGGTCGAGCCCCCGGATGCGGTCGGTGACGTCGCCGCGGGCGGTGAGCACCAGCACGGGAACGTCGAGACCGCGCCGCCGCAGTGTTTCGCAGACCTCGAAGCCGTCCAGCCGCGGCAGCATCAGGTCCAACACGACAAGGTCAAAGGGCTCCTCGCTCGCCCGGGCCAGCCCGTCCTCGCCGTCCTCGGCCGTCTCCACCTCATACCCCTCGGCCCTGAGGCCGCGTTCCAGAGCGCGCACCAGCTTGACGTCGTCCTCGACCACCAGGATCCGACCCGCTGACGCCATCCTTCATCGAACCAGAAATTTGGGGCTTGACACCGGCAGCGGGCAAGAGTCTGCTTGACCCAGCCTCTAAGAGCTTTCTAAGACCGAAGCCCCCGCGCCGGCCCGGACTCGTCGTCGTGTCTACCAAGGGGATCCCAGATGACCACCTTGATCGGGGGCGTCCTGCGCTTCCGTCTGCTCGTGCTCGCTGCGGCGCTCGGCGTCCTCGCCGTGGGGCTGGTACAGCTGCACCGGGCGCCGACCGATGTGCTCCCGGAGTTCACCCCGCCCTATGCCGAGATCCAGACCGAAGCGCTCGGACTCTCCGCGCAGGAGGTCGAACAGCTGATCACGGTGCCGCTGGAGGCCGACCTCCTGAACGGCGTCGAGGGCGTGGAGGTGATCCGCTCGGAGTCGTTGCCCGGGCTCTCCTCGATCGTGCTGGTCTTCCGCCCGGACGCGGACGTCTACCGGGCTCGGCAGCTGGTGGAGGAGCGGCTCACCCAGGCGCACGCGCTGCCGAACGTGTCGAAGCCGCCCACCTTGCTGCAGCCGCTCTCCTCAGCCAACCGCGTCCTCATGATCGGGTTGTCCTCCACCGAGCTCACGCCCATCGAGCAGTCCGTGATCGCGCGCTGGACGGTGCGCCCCCGGCTGATGGGCGTGCCGGGGGTCGCCAACGTCGCCGTGTGGGGTCTTCGTGACCAGCAGCTCCAGGTGCAGGTCGACCCCGATCAGCTGCGGCAGCGCAAGGTGACGCTCGGCCAGGTGATCACCACGGCGGGCAACGCCCAGGTGGTCTCGCCGCTGAGTTTCCTCGAGGCGTCCACTCCCGGCACCGGCGGGTTTGTCGAGACGCCGCAACAGCGGCTGCAGGTCCGCCACCTGCTGGACAAGATCGCCGATCCTGCGGAGTTGGCCAAGGTGCCCGTC
Source organism: uncultured Actinomycetota bacterium (assembly GCA_963727215.1). Classification (GTDB taxonomy): domain Bacteria; phylum Actinomycetota; class Actinomycetes; order Propionibacteriales; family Propionibacteriaceae; genus Microlunatus. The sequence continues at coordinate 6,766 of CAVSFR010000010.1, read as the reverse complement.
GAGGGCACCGGCGGGAAGCTGAAGCTCGGTGACGTGTCGACCATCGCCGTGGATCACCAGCCCCTGATCGGCGACGCGGTGGTGGACGGTGGTCCTGGGCTCGTGCTTGTGGTCGAGAAGTTCCCCGGTGCCAGCACCCCCGAGGTCACCGCCGCAGTGGAGTCAGCCCTGGAGACGCTGCGGCCGGGGCTCACCGGCATCAAGACCGACACCAACCTCCTTCGCCCGGCCGACTACCTGGCGGCAGCGAAGGACAACCTGGGCCTGGCTCTCGGCGTCGGCGCCGGTCTGGGGCTGCTGGCCCTGGTCGCGCTGTGGCGCCGCTGGCGGGCCGTACTTGTCGTGGTGGCCACCGTGCCGCTGGCGGTGGTCGGGGCCAGCCTGGTCCTGCTGCTGACGGGTCAGGGACTGAACGCCCTCGTCGTGGCGGGTCTCGCGGCCGCGGTGGCCGTCGTCGTGGACGACGCCGTCGCCTCCACGACCCAGGTCCTGGAGCGCGCCCGGGGTGACCGCGCCGCCTCGGCTGCCCACGCCCACGTCCCAGGGTCGGTGGTGCGCGACGCCTCGACGGCCGCCCGACGTCCGCTGCTCACCTGCATGCTCATCGCCGCGTTGGCCATCGTGCCGGTGGCAGTGCTGCAGGGCCGTCCGGGCGCGTTCCTGTCCCCGCTCGTGACGGCCTACCTGCTCGCCGTGGTTGCGAGCACCCTCGTCGCGCTCACGGTCGCGCCGGCGCTGACCTCGCTGCTGGTCGCGCGGTGGACGCCGCGTGCCGGATCCGAGACCCCCCGGCGATCCCGCCTCCGCGGCCGGTACGAGTCTGCGCTCGGGCGGTTCTCCGCGACGTCGCGGCCCCTGTTGCTCGCGGCCGGTGCGGCCGCCGTGGTAGCGCTGGCCATCCTGCCCTTCACCAGCACCGCCCTGTTGCCCCGCTTCGCCGACCCGGGCGTCGCCGTGCGGCTGACGGGCCAACCGGGTCTGTCGGCGGCGGCCATGACCGAGAAGACGTCAGAGGTCACACGCGCGCTGAAGACGCTGCCCGGCGTCCAGAGCACCGTCGGCTCGGTCGGTCGGGCCGTGACCGGCGACCGGGTGGTCAACGTGAACTCCGCCGAGGTGTGGGTCACCCTCGGTCCGGACGCCGATCAGGAGGAGACGCTGGCCCTGATCGAGGAGACCGTGAGCGGCCTCGGCGACGTCACCGGTGAGGTGGTCACCTCCTCGAGCGAGACGATGCGGGCGGTGGGTGCGCTGCGGAGCGGCACCAACGACGTCACGGGCCGGTCGTTGGACGTGCTGACCGGGGCGAACCACCCGCTCGCCGTGAGGATGTACGGCCAGGACCCCGCCGTCCTCGCCCTGCAGGCCGAGCGGGTCCGTGGGCTCATGGCCGGCGTCGACGGGTTGAGCGATCCTGTCGTGGACCAGCCGGCCACCGAGCCGACGATCGAGATCGAGGTCGACCTCGAGAAGGCTCAGCAGGTAGGCATCACCCCGGGTGCGGTACGCCGGGCGGAGGCCACGCTGCTGCAGGGCATCCAGGTGGGCAGCGTCTTCCAGGAGCAGAAGGTCTTCGACGTCGTGGTGCAGGGCGCACCTGGCACCCGCGAGAACGTGGCCGACATCCAGGACATGCTGATCGACCGTCCAGGCGGGGGACACGTCCGGCTCGGTGACGTGGCGGACGTGCGGGTGGTCTCGACGCCGTCGGTGATCAGCCGGGACGCCGTCTCCCGCCGGCTCGACGTGGTGGCCGGGGTGGACGGTCGGTCGGCCGTGGATGTCGCGGCCGACCTCCGTACCCAGATCGCGGCGATGGACTTCCCCCTGGAGTACCACGCGGAGGTGCTGACGCCGAGCACCCGAGACGAGATGGGGCTCGGCCTGGTGGTGGTGGCTGCGGTCGGTGCCGCGATCGCAGTGCTCCTGCTGCTGCAGTCCGCCTTCTACAGCTGGCGGCTCGCCCTCCTCGGGATGGCGGCGCTGGCTCTCTCCCTGACCGGCGGGCTGGTGAGCAGCCTCGTCACCGGGCGGGTGCTCACGCTGGGGTCGCTGCTGGGTTTCCTCGCGGTGCTCGGTCTGGCGGCACGGATGGTCGTGTCCATGGTCCAGGCCCTCCAGGGCGGGGGCGGAGTGCGCGGGAGCACCTCGGGCGCTGAGCTCGCCTCGACCGCGGCCCGCAGGAGCGGCCCGGTCGCCGCCAGCGGGCTGGTGCTGGCGCTCCTCGCGCTCCCTGTGGTCGTGCTGGGCCCGCGGGCTGGGCTGGAGCTGCTCTTCCCGCTCGCTGTCGTCCTGCTCGGCGGGCTGGTCACCACCGTCCTGGTCTCGATGTTCTGGGTGCCGGCCGCCTACCGCCAGGTGGCCTCGCGCTCCCGACGACTCCCCGCCGAGGACGACCGGTCGGGCGCCGACAGGCACTCCGAGGGGTGGAGCCCCGACGATCCGGGCAACGGCCGGCATCAACCGGTCGACCAGCCGAGCTCGAGCGCCACCGCGAGCAGGTTCTCGTCGTGAGCAGCCGAAGAGGTGGTCGTTGGCCCGCGGCGCACGCCGGGGCGGCAGCCCTGCTGCTCGGCGGGGCGGTGCTCACCGGCTGCGCCGAGCTCGAGACCAAGACCGCGGCCACCTACCAGCCGGCCTCGTTGGAGTCGAGCACACCGGACGGGCCGAAGAAGGTGACCTTCACCAAGGAGGCGGCGGCGCGAGTGGCGCTGCAGACCTCGGTGGTCGCCGCCCGCGGCGAGCGGCTCGAGGTGGATCACGCCGCGCTGGTCTTCGACAAGACCGGCGCGCCGTGGGTGTTCGCGGTGGTCGCCCCGCTCAGCTTCCAGCGGGTGGCGGTCGAGATCGACGACATCGACGGTGACCGCATGCTGCTCGATCGCGGTCCCGCGCCGGGAACCGAGGTCGTCACCCAGGGCGCGGCCGAGGTCTGGGGAGCCGAGCTCGGCATCTCCGGAAAGCACTGAGGGGGTCGGGATGCGTCACGTCGTATCGGGCAGTCTCCGCTTCCGCTGGATCGTGTTGTTCGTGGCCGCGAGTCTGCTCGCCATGGGCCTGATCCAGATCCCGGAAACCAAGGTGGACGTCTTCCCCGAGTTCGCCCCGCCGCAGGTCGAGATCCAGACCATCGCCCTCGGAAACTCCTCGACCGAGGTGGAGCAGCTGATCACCGTGCCGATCGAGGACCAGCTCGGCGGCATCGAGGGTCTCGCCGAGCTGCGGTCGAAGTCGGTGGCGCAGCTGTCGTCCATCCGGCTGATCTTCGAGCGCGGCACCGACGAGCTCCGGGCGCGCCAACTCGTCGCCGAGCGGCTGTCGCAGATCACCGCCACGTTGCCCACCTGGGCCAGCCCGCCCTTCATGATGCCTGCCCTCTCCGCCACCAGCCGGATCATGAAGATCGGCCTGACCTCGGAGACGGTGAACCTGACCGACATGTCCACGATCGCCTACTGGAAGATCCGTTCCCGGTTGCTGCGGGTGGACGGGGTCGCGCAGGTGGCGATCTGGGGGGAGCGGCTGCCCCAGCGTCACGTGCAGGTGGACCAGGACAAGCTCGCCGAGTACGACGTGAGCCTGCAGGACGTGATGGACGCCTCCGCCGACGCGCTCGACGCCGGTTTGCTGAAGTACTCCGACGGCGCCGTGGTCGGTACCGGCGGCTTCGTGGAGACCGACGGGCAGCGGCTCAACGTGCGCCACGTGCAACCCATCGTCGGCCCCGAACAGCTCGGTCAGGTGCCGGTCCTGGAGCGGGACGGCAAGGTGGTACGCCTCTCCGACCTCGGCACCGTGAAGGTGGACCCCGGCCCGCTGATCGGCGATGCCGTGGTCAACGACGGTCCTGGGCTCCTCCTGGTGGTGCAGAAGTTCCGCGGCGCCAACACCGTCGACGTCACCCGGGGGGTTGAGGAGGCCCTGCGCGAGATGCAGCCGGGCTTGCCGGGCATCGAGGTCGACACGACGATCTTCCGACCGGCCACCTTCATCCAGCAGTCGATCCACAACCTGACCACCGCGCTGCTCGTCGGCATCGCCCTGGTCGTCCTCATCATCGTGGCCTTCCTCTTCGAGTGGCGGACCGCGTTCATCAGCCTGCTGGCGATCCCGCTCTCGCTGGTGGCCGCCGTCCTCGTCCTGGATGCTGCCGGGGCGACCGTCAACGTGATGGTGCTGGCGGGGTTGGTGGTGGCCATCGGAGTGGTGGTGGACGACGCCATCATCGACGTCGAGAACATCGTCCGGAGGCTGCGAGAAGCCCGGACCGCGGGCAGCAGCGCCTCCACTGCCCGGATCGTCCTGGACGCCTCGGTCGAGGTCCGGTCCGCGATCACCTACGCGACCCTGATCAACGTGGTCGCGGTGGTGCCGGTGCTGTTCCTCGAGAGCCTGTCCGGCTCGTTCTTCCGACCGCTGGTGCTCTCCTACGGGCTCGCCGTTCTCGTCTCCATGCTGGTGGCGCTGACCGTGACGCCCGCTCTGTGCCTGCTGCTGCTCTCCCGAGGCAAGCTCGACGCCCGCGAGTCCCCGCTGATGCGCGTGCTGAAGCGGGGCTACGCGGTCGTGCTCGGTCGGGTCGTCCGCAAGCCTCTGCCGGCGGTGGTGACCAGCCTGGCTCTGCTGCTGGCCGGCGGGCTCGCCGTGCCGACCCTCGGCAGCCAGCTGCTGCCGAACTTCAAGGAGCGCGACTTCTTGATGCACTGGCTCACCCAGCCCGGCACCTCGGTCGGGGAGGAGACGCGGATCTCGGTGTCAGCCTGCCGCGATCTGCGGCAGATCCCCGGAGTGCGCAACTGCGGGTCCCACATCGGTCAGGCGTTCCTGGCTGATGAGGTGTACGGCGTCGACTTCGGTGAGAACTGGATCAGCGTCAGCCCTGAGGTCGACTACGACAAGACGCTCGACCAGGTGCACAAGACCGTCGAGTACTACCCCGGCCTGTTCCGCGACGTGCAGACCTACCTGCGGGAGCGGATCAAGGAGGTGCTGACGGGCAGCAGCGAGTCGATCGTGGTCAGGATCTACGGACCCGATCTCGCCACCCTCCGCGCCCAGGCCAAGGAGGTCGAGCGGCTGATCGCCGACGTCCCCGGAGTGGTGGAGGCGCACGCCTCGCTGCAGACCGACCTTCCCCACATCGAGGTCGAGCCCGATCTCGCCGCCGCGCGGAGCTACGGCCTGACACCCGGTGACATCCGCCGGCAGGCCTCGACCCTGATTGCCGGCGAGGAGGTCAGCGACATCTACTCCGGCGGACGCGCCTACGACGTTCACGTCACCGCCATCCCCTCCGCCCGGGACAGCGTGACCGACGTGGCCAAGCTCCAGCTCGACACCCCGTCGGGGCGGCGGGTCGCTCTCTCCGAGGTCGCAACAGTGCGGATGGCCCCCACCCCCAACGCGATCGAGCGGGAGAAGCAGTCACGGCGGATCGACGTCGGCGCCAACGTGGAGGGACGGGACCTCGCCGCCGTCGTCGATGGCGTCGAGGACCGGCTGGACGGTGTCAACTTCGAGCTGGGGTACCACGCCGAGGTGCTGGGGGAATCGGCTGAGCTCGATGCCGCTCAGGACCGGCTGCTGCTCTTCGGGGGCGCCGCCGCCCTGGTCATCCTGCTGCTGTTGCACGCAGCCTTCGGGGCGTTCCGACCGGCGTTGCTGACCTTCCTGCTGCTGCCGATGGCGCTGGTCGGGGGCCTGATCGCCGTCTGGTTCACCGGCCGCATCCTCTCCCTCGGCTCCCTCGTCGGGTTCCTGGCCGTGTTCGGAATCGCCGCACGCAACGGCATCTTGATGATCAGCCACTTCCGGCGGCTGGAGCGGGAGGAGGGGGTGGCCTTCGGTCCTGAGCTGGTGCTGCGGGGCGCCGGTGAACGCCTGGCTCCCATCACGATGACCGCGCTCGCCACGGGGCTCGCCCTGGTGCCCCTCGCCATTGCCGGGAGCATTCCGGGACACGAGATCGAGCATCCGATGGCTGTGGTCATCCTGGGTGGGCTGATCACCTCGACGCTGCTCAACCTGTTCGTCCTGCCGTCGCTGTACCTACGGTTCGGACATCCAGGTGAAGCAGTGCGCGCCTGAGGCGAGGTCTCACTCCGGTTCTCCGGCTTCGACCAGGCTCAGCGCTGCCTCAAGCGCTCAAATGCCCATGGCCGTGCCTGTGGCCCGGCCGTTTGGCGGGCCTGGCTCAACGCATTTCGCGTCGTCCAGAACATGCGGCAACGGCACCATCCGGCTATCTCGCACTACCGACAGTGCCAGCAGGAGCTCGAGTCCGTCCACCTCGTGGTTGTCCACCGCCTTCAAGCTCTAGGGCAACGGCCCGCCCCGGGCAGAAGTTGACTTGGCGGCGAAGACGGCCGACACCTGCTGGCAGGTTCAGCGGGTCAGGCGTGCCTCATGAGGCCGGCCTCTGATGCGCCGCTCCCGCTGCCCGAGCTTTGCTTGCGCGCGCTTGAGGACCGCCAAGCGGTCGAGGCCCGCTTTCGGGCGGTAGCGACGGCCTGGCATGAGACCGGGCTCGTGATGACGACACCGCTCGGACGGCAGTCGATCCGCGCAACTTCTACGGTGCGTTCAAGGCTTGCCTCGAGGCTGCCTCCGCATCGACCTCAGAGGCTCTTCGACGGCTCAACGCGGAACTCGACCTGGCGAGACGCGTGACCGTTGCTGTACTTCGCTGCTGTACTCGCCCCTTTTGAAAGTCGTCGGAGCCGCTGAAACCAACTCTGACCAGGGTGGAGCCAAGGGGACTCGAACC
>CAVSFR010000009.1:0-805528 GCA_963727215.1 uncultured Actinomycetota bacterium | reverse complement strand
TGACGCCGCAGGAGGCCGCGGAGTCGCTGGGGGTGAGCCGGTCGCAGCTGTACGAGCTGATGCGCCGGCATGAGGTGGTGAGCATCCTGATCGGCCGTTCCCGCCGCATCCCGGCGGCCCCGCTGCGTGAGTACGTGCAGCGGCTGGCCGAGGACGCCTGGGCGGCATGAGCCGCCGGACGAACGGTGAGGGCTCGGTCTACCGGCGGGCTGATGGCCGGTGGACGGGTGCCCACTACGTGCTGCGTCCTGACGGCGGCCGGGTGCGTCGGGCGGTGTACGCGAGGACGCAGCGGGAGGCGGTGGCGAAGCTCGCGGAGCTGGTGGCCAAGACGTCGGCCGGGGTGCCGCTGGCGGTGGACGCGTGGACGGTGGAGTCGTACGCCTCGCACTGGATGAGCCATGTGGTGGCGCCGCGGCTGCGGCCGTCGTCGGTGTCGTCGTACCGGTCGACGTTGCGGCTGCACATCGTGCCGGGTCTGGGCCGGTATCCGCTGCGTCGGCTGACGCCTGCGCACGTCCGGGCGTTGTTGGCGGCCAAGCTGGAGGCCGGGTCTGTCGGTGCGGTCGGTGCAGATCATCCACGCGACGCTGCGGAACATGCTGGCGGAGGCGATGCGGGACGAGGTGATCGAGCGGAACGTCGCTGCGCTGGTGCGGGCTCCGAGGGCGGAGCAGGAGGAGGTGCGGCCGTGGTCGCCGGAGGAGGCGGGGACGTTTCTCCGGTCGGCCCGAGGGGATCGTCTGTACGCGTTGTTCGCGGTCGGTGTCGGCCTGGGGATGCGGCGGGGCGAGCTGCTGGGTCTGCGGTGGTCCGACGTGGACCTGGACCAGCGCGTGCTGCATGTGCGGCACACGGCGCAGCGGGTGTACGGGAGCGGGATGGTGTTCGGGCCGCCGAAGTCGGCGCGGTCGCGGCGGGACATCCCGCTGCCGGCGGTGACGGTCGGGGTGCTGGAGGAGCACCGGAAGCGTCAGGAGGAGGAGCGGGCGGCGCTGGAGCCGTACTGGCAGGACACCGGGCTGGTGTTCACGACGACGGTCGGGACGGTGATCGAGCCGCGGAACCTGGCTCGGGTGCTGGACGCGCTGGTCGTCGAGGCCGGGGTGCGGCGGATCCGGCTGCACGACATGCGGCACACCTGTGCGTCGTTGCTGCTGGCGCAGGGGGTGCCGGCGCGGGTGGTGATGGAGGTCCTGGGGCACTCGCAGCTGGGCATCACGATGAACCTGTACTCGCACGTGATGCCGTCGGCGCTGCGTGAGGCGGCTGACGCGATCGACCGGGCTCTGGGGGGCCAGGAGGCGGCTCACGAGCAACCGCATCCCGCCGATCGCGTCAGCGACTCACTGGTCGAGCAAAGCGAGAACGGTTCTGACTCTTGAAATGTCGGTACTGGCATCTCCTGGACGCATCACCCCCATCCGGTCTGACACCATCGGGGCCGGAGCAGTTGCCAACGGGGTCGATGCAAGGGGAGTCGTGGATACAAACGTCCGTACACCGCTGGACATCTTCACCTTGCCTCAACACCTAGTGGTCCCGCTGTTCCAGCGGCCCTACGTCTGGGACGAGACCGAGCAGTGGCTCCCGCTGTGGCAGGACGTGCGGCGGTTGGCCGAACTCCGCCTCAGCGACCCATACTCCTCCGCCACGCACTTTCTGGGCGCAGTGGTAGTCCAGGCGCAGGACAACCAGACCGGCAACCTCCCAGCACGCAACGTCATCGATGGCCAGCAGCGCATGACCACCCTCCAGCTCCTGATGGACGCCACCGGCTCGGTGCTCGAGGAGGCGGGCCACGACAACCTCTCAGGGCAGCTGGAGCTGCTGACTCACAACCTTGATCTGTACGTGAGCGGCGACGCCACCCGCTTGAAGCTGCGCCACACCAACCGCGATCAGGTGGCCTTCGACGAAGTCATGAACGCTGAGCCGCCGATCAGCCACGACGGCCTGCAGCACGCAGGGTCACTGCTGGCTCGTGCCCACAGATTCTTCGTCACCGCCGTCGCCGAGTGGCTTGGAGAGGAGCCTACGGATCTGGGGTACAGCAACCGGGCCAGCGTCTTGGTGCAGGTGCTCACCAGGGGGCTGCAGCTGGTGGTCATCGACCTACAGGCTCAGGAGAACTCTCAGGAGATCTTTGAGACTCTGAACGCGCGCGGCACACCCCTTACCGCCGCTGACCTGGTGAAGAACTTCGTCTTTCAGCGCTTAGAGGCTGAGCGTGTAGACACGCGCCGGGCCTACGCCGAGGACTGGCCCTTCGATGCAAAGTTCTGGGAGACCGAGATCTCCGTGGGGCGGTACAACATCTCGCGCAGCTCCTTGTTCCTCAACCAGTGGCTGGGGTCGCGGGTCGGGAGAGGAGGTCAGCCCGAAGTCGACCTTCACCAGGTTCAAGCACTACGTGGAACACGAGTGCGGCCAGAAGATGAGCGACCTGCTGGTTCTGATCAAGCAGCAGGCTGACCTGTACCAAGCCTGGGCGACTGCCGCGTCGGACCCCGACCGCGCGCTCAGTCCCGACCGAGATGGCTGTCTACCGGATGGGTGCCACCGGCGTCGAGCTGCTCAGACCCGTGCTTCTGTGGCTGCACGACCCCGAGCTCTCCATCCCGGCCGATGTCGCGAACGATGTGGTCGCCGCCACGGAGAGTTGGATGATCCGCCGCCAGCTGCTTCGGCTGACCTCAGCCGACCTCGGCCGCATCGTCGCCGAACTCATCCGGACACACCGCACCGCCCCACCAGCTGAGCTGGCGGAGCGGGTGCGCAACCACCTGACCCGGCTGTCCTCAGCTAGCACCTACTGGCCAGGAGATGACGAGATCCGGGTCGCCCTGCTCACCGAGAACGCCTACCGCCGCTATCCGCGGGGCCGGCTGCGGATGCTTCTCGAAGCAGTTGAGGACCGCCTTCGGGCTGGCCTACAAGTACCCACCGGTCCCTCGCCGCGGCTATCCCATCGAGCACGTCCTGCCCCAGAAGTGGGAGACGCACTGGTCAGTCGAGGGCCTGCAGGCCCAACTCGATCGCGGCGCCCACGTGCACCGACTGGGCAACCTCACCCTGCTGACCGAGGGGCTGAATTCGGCGGTCTCCAACAGCGCCTGGAGCGCCAAGCGCGAGAAGCTGGCCAAGCACGACGTGTTCTTGATGAACCGGCACTTCCGTGACCTCGCGACCGAGCGCTGGGACGAAGACGATGATCGACGCTCGGTCCAGGCGTCATGATCGAGGCGCTGCTGGCCATGTGGCCCGTGCCTCCAGGTCACACGGGCCAGGTCCCCCAGGCAACTCCCACCGACCACGGATGGGTCGAGGTGAAGCACCTCGTGGCCGCCGGGCTGCTGCCCCCTGGCACCCGGCTGCTCCCGCGGCCCGGGAGATGGGACGCATTGCAGGCCGTCGTGATGTCCGACGGGACCCTCGAACTTGACGGGAAGGTCTTCCAGACCCCCTCGGGCGCAGGCACCCACCTTCGAGGTGGCGCAACCAACGGGTGGGCCTTCTGGCGGCTTGAGGATGGCCGGAAGCTCGCCGACGTGCGTGCTGCGTATGGGGGGGAGAGGCCAGCTCAAGGGTCGTCCAAGCCGGCGTTCGATTGGTCGAGCCTGCACGCCATCCTCGAAGCTCTGCCAGACGGAAGCTGGACCGCCTACAGCGATCTGGCCGACGCAGTGGGCACAGCGCCGCAGCCCCTCGGCAACCACATCACCAGCTGTGAGCAGTGCGTCAACGGATACCGAGTGCTAACTCGGGACGGCCGCGTTGCTGAAGCCTTCCGCTGGTCTGACCCGCAGGACCAGCGTGACCCGGTCATGGTGCTGCGGGGGGAGGGCGTCGTCTTGCCCGGCGGCAGGGCCGATCCGTCTCGGCGACTGTCCAGTGACCAGCTGACGGACCTCGTCGCGGGAGACCAATGAGAACAGAAGCGGTCGTTGTCCGACGTACCGGGCGCGCTCGATGTCCTCGGAAGTGCCTGCCGGGGAGGCGGAAGGACGGCTCGCAGGGCTTTGCTGGTGGATGTCAGGAGCGGCCTGTCAAGTTCCGGTACCCGCTTGACCAATGAGTTCCGGTAGGTCCTTGACATGATCATACTGGTGGTCGGGGGTGGGTGGTTCCGCGTTGCGTGCCGCTCGCGCCGGGTTGAGGGGTCGGGGTCAGGGCTCGGCCGTCAGGTCGACCGCGGAGCGGCTTGGCCTTGACGCTGTCCCCGGCCGGCGCATCCTCGCGGTGGCGGGGTCGCCCGTTCGGGGTAGCGAAGGCGCCGTGTTCTTTGGTCCGGTCGTGGCGGATCGGGTGGACGCGGATGATCTGGCCGTCGCAGGACGATCTGGACCGAATCGGCCACGATCGTCACCTGGACGCTGCGGCGCCGCCAGGCGTTCCCGACCCGGTAGGTCGTGCCGGCGAACGACACACGCCCCGGTGTGGTCCACCGACCCGGGTCACCGCCTAGACCCGACGGTCGGCCGGCCGGGCCTGCCGGCGGCCCTGCCGCGCGGCTGCCGAGCGGTTGCTGCGGTGTCGGGCTTGCGGCGTTGGACGTGTTCAGCGACCAGCACCTCGCGGTGGAAGATCCGCACCAGATGCTCAGCGACCACTGCCTCGACCGGTTCCCCGGCCAACACGATCGGCACCCGGTAGTTGAACCCGGCCAACGAGATCAGCCCGTGCTGGTCCACCCACCGCTGCACCCCGTGCAGCCGGCACCGCGACGGCACCGACCGACCGGCGGAATCGGCTGGGATCGGGACCGGCTCGACGTACCGGCGTCGATCGGTCGAGGTCGCGGTGCGGGGCGAGTTGGAACCGGTCCATTGGCGGCCGCATCCCCAACGACTGGTGGCGGCCGTTCGCTGTTGTAGTGATCCACCCAGCGTCGAACGCGGCCTGCAGCTCCTCCATCGTGGCATGGCGGCGGTCATGGGTCGGCGAGGAACTCGGCCCGCATCGTCTTGTGCCACCGCTCCACCTTCCCCGTCGTGGTCGGCGACCGCGGGGCGGTCAGCAGATGCCGGATCCCGTTCTCCGCGCAGATCCGGTCGAACATCACCTCCGCGGACGACCCGGCCGGCCCGAACCGTCCGGTGAACACCTTCCCGTTATCGGTCAGGATCTGGTCCGGGCAACCGTGCCGCCGCAACGCGGCCAGCAACGCCTCACACACCGGCTGCGCGGTCGCCCGCGCACCAGCATCGCCGACACCACGAACCGGGAGTTGTCATCGATCCCCGACACCGCCTTCAGCTCGGTCCCATCCACCAGGTGGAAGCCGCCGACCACATCCATCTGCCACAACTCCATCGGCCGGCCCCGTTCCCACCGCCGGTAATCGGCTCGGCGGCGCCGCCGCTGCTCCGCCTCAACCAGACCCGTGCCGCACCAACGCCCGATAGATGCTCGTCCGGCCCGGCACCGGGCCGACCCCGTCGCTTGTCCAGCTGGTAGCGGATCCGGTCCGCACCCCACCCCGGATGCGCCCGGCGCAGCTCCACCACCCGCGCCTCGACCACCGGCGCCATCTGATGCGGACAGGCGTGCGGCCGCGACGACCGATCACCCAAACCACCCAGACCGCCCTCGGCGGCATACCGCCCCAACCAGACGTGCACCGACTGCCGCGACACCCCGAACCGGCGCGCCACCTCCGTCACCGACGCGCCCTCCAGCACCTCCCACACCGCCCGATACCGCTGCTCGGCCACCTGCAACTCCCACAGCATCCCCGCTCCCTTCCGTAGTCCTCAGACCACGGAAGAACCCCACACCACACCACCGCAACAGCCCGATCACGAACCGAAAGTGTCAAGCACCTACCGGAACGACTGTCGCGCAGGAACCGGAACCGCGTCCCGAACCTGTCAACCACCTACCGGAACCCGATGGTCAAGCATGAACCGGAACTGCACAACTGGCCGCCGTCGCCTTGCTGTCACCACTGCTGTCAACGCCGCCTCGTCGACGTGCGCTCGGAAGCAATGAGCCTCTGACAAGGGGAGATGGAGAGCTGACGGTCGGACTCGAACCGACAACCGCCTGTTTACAAGACAGGTGCGCTACCAATTGCGCCACGCCAGCGAGGACATCGGGTCAGATGTCCAGCGGCTCACTCTACCGGCGCAGCGTGGGTCATCGGCTTGCCGCAACCTCTTCGAGGCCTTCGACAAGCTCAGGGCGCGTCGAGGCCTTCGACAAGCTCAGGGCGCGTCGAGGCCTTCAACAGGCTCAGGGGACAGCCAAACCGGGGCCGGCGACGAAGACGGTGCCGTGGCCGCTGACCACGAGTTCTTCCCCGGCGACGGCGAAGGCGCTCTGGCCCTGGTGGAGCGGGAGGTCGCTCTCGCCGCCCTCGACGACGACCGAGCCGTCGGTGACCAGCAGGATTCGGCCGGACGACAACGCGGGGACGGCGACGACGGTCTCGCGTGGCTCCAGCCGCCACAGCGCGAACTCGGGTGCGGGCGTCGGGTAGTGCCAGCAGCCCGGGCGACTCCTCGACCGGATCGATGTAACCGGGGAAGCCGGGGGTGAAGTCGAGGATCGCGAGCAGCTCGTCCACGTCGACGTGCTTGGGCGTCAGGCCGCCGCGCATGACGTTGTCGGAGTTGGCCATGATCTCGACCCCGGCGCCGTCGAGGTAGGCGTGCAGGTTGCCTGCGGGCAGGAAGACGGCCTGCTTCGGCTGCAGTGTCACCCGGTTCATCAGCAGCGCAGCCAGCAAGCCCGGGTCGTCGCCGTAGTCCTCGCCGAGCTGGCGCGCGGTCTGCGCGAAGAGACCGAGGTCGCCCTCGACGTCGATGGCCCGAGCCGCGGCGACGACGTCGGCGACCACCGAGAGCTCGTCGCCGGCCAGCCGCAGGAGGCTCGCAAACACCGCCGCCAGCCGACGGTCAGGGGTGAGAGCGACGTTCACCAGCGGCGCCACCAGCGCGGTGGCGGCCGCCACCCCGAGCTGACCGAAGAGGTCGTAGGTCGCCTCGGGGTCGCGGAAGCCGCAGAGCGCCTCGCTGTCCACCAGCGCGCAGAGCATCTCGGGCTTGGGCCAGGTGTCCTTGTAGAGCCGGCTCTTCGCGTCGAGAGCGGTCCCGGCCGCTTCCTCCCGGGCGTACCCCTCCTCGGCCTGGGCGCGGGAGGGGTGCGCCTGCAGCGAGAGCGGCTTCGCGATGGCCAGCACCTTGAGCAGGTAGGGGAGGACCTCGCCGAACTCCTCGACCGACGCCGCTCCGACGACGCCCGCCGGGTCGGCGGCGATCATCTCGTCCAGCGGCTGGTCGCCGACGGTGGCTGACCCCGAGGCGTGCGCTCCGAGCCAGAGCTCGGCCTGCGGCTCGTCGGTCGGTTCGGTGCCGAGCAGTCTCGGGATGAAGGTCGGGGACCCCCACGCGTAGGGCCGGATCGTGCCCGTCATCGCCTGCACCACGGCTCAGCCCGCCGCTTCGTCGAGATGGAGGGTGCCGATGGGCTGGTCGACGGCCGCCTCCCAGCGCTCCAGGGTGCGAGCCACCGCGAGGGTGGACGACCAGGGGACGAGCGGGGACTCGACCTCGCCGTTGCGCAGGCAGCGCATCACCTCCTGGGCCTCGAAGGTGTAGCCACCGCCCGGCCACTGGGTCACCAGCACCTCCGGCTCGTCGGCGTCCGCGCGGTGGACGGTGATCGACTCCGGCCGGATGAAGAAGTCGTCGACCATCACCCGACCTCGGGTGCAGTAGACGGCCAGTCGGGTCGGTAGCTGCGAGTTGAGCGTGCACAGGATCGCTGCGGTGGCGGCCCCGCGCGCCTCGGTCGGCGGGTAGGTCAGCAGGGCTGCGGCGTGGTTGTCGACGCCGGTCGAGGCGTGCGTCCCCCAGGCCAGGACGTCGGTCGGCTCGCCCAGGAAGAGGTCGACCGCGTGCACCGGGTAGACGCCCGCGTCCAGGATCGCTCCGCCGGCCTGCTCCGGGTCGAGCAGCCGGTGCGTCGTCGGTCCGTCGAAGGCGAAGCCGAACTGTGCGTCGACGTGGCGGATCTCGCCCAGGTCACCGGAGGCGACCAGCTCGGCGGCCCGGCGGATCAGTGGCTGTGTGCGCGTCCACATCGCCTCCATCAGCAGCAGGCCGCGGTGGCGCGCCAGGGCGATGAGCTCCTCGGTCTGCTCGGGGGTGACCGTCAGCGGCTTCTCGACCAGCACGGCCTTGCCGGCCTCGAGGCAGAGCTTGGCCGAGGGGTAGTGGTCGTGGTGCGGGGAGGCGATGTAGATGACGTCGACGTCGGGGTCGGCCGCCAGCTCCTCGTACGAGCCGTAGCCGCGCCGGAAGCCGTACTCGTCGGCGAAGGCCTGCGCCTTGTCGGCCGAGCGCGAGCCGACGGCCACCAGGTCGGCCTCCTCCGGCAGCAGGGCCAGGTCGCGGGCCAGCACCGAAGCGATGTGGCCGGTGCTGAGGATGCCCCAGCCGATGCGCGTGTCGTCTGCGTTCGTCACGCAGCCATGCTCGCGCATGGTGCTCCGGCGGCGCACGGAGGTTCGGTCGCGGTGCGAATGACACCCGTGTCATTTGCCCTTACGATGACGCCATGGTCAGTGTCTCGAACAGCCACCTCGAGAGCCCGCAGCCCGACGGCGAGCTCAGTGCCCGGGACGCGGAGATCCTCGCCTTCGAGCGCCAGTGGTGGAAGTTCGCCGGCGCCAAGGAGCAGGCGATCCGGGACCAGTTCCAGATGTCGGCCACCCGTTACTACCAGGTGCTGAACGCGCTGATCGACAGCCAGGCCGCTCTCGCCCAGGACCCGCTGCTGGTCAAGCGTCTCCGCCGGCTGCGCGCCACCCGTCAGCGCAACCGTTCGGCCAAGCGCCTGGGCATCGACCTCACGATCGACTCCTGAGCCCCGCCCGTTCCTTGAGGAGGCGCAACCTCTTCGAGGCCTTCGACAAGCTCAGGGCGCGTACCGGCAGCTCGCGGTAGCCACCCAGCACCAGTCCGGCCCGCCGTTCGAAGACGTTGGCGGCCGCGCGGTCGCCCGTGCGCAGTATCGACCAGGCCATCGCTGCCGCGTAGGCGGGCAGGAACGGCAGGCCGAGGCAGCCGAACCACTGCCAGGTGTGGCCTTCCTCGTGCTCGAGCAGGGTGGGGCGTTCTCTCGCCCAGTCCGACCACTGCGCCGAGGTGATGAGCACATTGCCGACCGTGAACGCGCTGGCCACCGGGAACCGCAGTCGGTAGCCCTCGGCCAGCAGCAGCCCCCGCGGACCGGGCCGTACCTGGGCCCGGCCGGCCCGAGCCACAGCCAGGCCGAACGGCGTGCTGAGGTTGACCCAGTTGCCGAGCCGGCGGACGTGGTGTCGACCAAGGTTCCGGGGCATGGTCTGGCCACCGTAGCGCGCTCGGCGTCCCAGTGGGCGGACGACATTCCCAGCATCCGATACGCAGATGCGCCGTGGCGGCAGACCCGCGGTTAGGCTGACGACGTCATCCAGAGGGGATGAGGGAACGGCCCTTTGACTCCCCGGCAACCGCCTGAACAGATCAGGAACGGTGCCAACTCCGCCTTGGTCGAACGTCGGCCAGGACAGATGAAGAAGGACAGGCTATGACTGCGCTCGCCACCGCTGCTGTCGTCCCGAGCCCGATCGAGGCGCCCGCCGGCGTCCGCCCCGGAGCTTTCGGCAACGCCACCCACCTCGTCTGCCGCGCGTGCGGCGAGAAGACCCAGCTGGGCCCGTTCTACGCCTGTATGGAGTGTTTCGGCCCGCTCGAAGTGGGCTACGACTTCCCGACCATCACCCGGGCGCAGATCGAGGCCGGGCCCAAGAGCATCTGGCGCTACGCCCCACTGCTGCCGGTGCCCGCCGACATCGCCACCTTCCGCTCCACCGACCCGGGCTACACCCGGCTGCTGGACGCCGCCAACCTCGGCGCCGACCTCGGCCTGCGCCAGCTGTGGGTCAAGGACGACTCGGGCAACCCGACCCACTCGTTCAAGGACCGGGTCGTCGCCGTCGCGCTCTCGGCGGCCCGCGAGCTCGGTTTCCAGGTGCTGGCCTGCCCCTCCACCGGCAACCTGGCCAACGCGGTCGCCGCGGCCGCCGCTCGCGCCGGCATCACCTCGGTGGTCTTCGTGCCCGAGAACCTCGAGCAGCAGAAGATCATCGCGTCCGCCGTCTACGACACCACGCTGGTGGCGGTGCAGGGCACCTACGACGACGTGAACAAGCTGGCCAGTGAGATCGCTGCGGAGGAGGAGGGCTGGGCGTTCGTCAACGTCAACGTCCGCCCCTACTACTCCGAGGGCTCGAAGACGCTGGCCTTCGAGATCGCCGAGCAGCTCGGCTGGCGGCTGCCCGACCAGGTCGTGATCCCGGTGGCGTCCGGCTCCCAGCTGACCAAGATCGACAAGGGGTTTCTCGAGTTGATCAAGCTCGGTCTCGTGGCGGACAAGCCCTACAAGATCTTCGGCGCCCAGGCCACGGGCTGCTCGCCGATCGCCCAGGCGTACCGAAACGATCTTGACTTCGTGCCGCCGGTGAAGCCGGACACCATCGCCAAGTCGCTCGCCATCGGCAACCCGGCCGACGGACCGTACGTGCTGGACGTCGTGCGCCGGACCGGTGGCCTGATCACCGACGTCGACGACGAGACCGTCGTCCAGAACATCCGCCGGCTGGCGCGCACCGAAGGCGTCTTCGGCGAGACCGCAGGTGGTGTCACCCTCGGCGTCACCGAGAAGTTGATCAAGGAAGGTCACCTCGACCCCGACGCCGAGACCGTGATCATCAACTCCGGCGACGGGCTCAAGACCCTGGATGCGGTCAGCGGCCACGTCGGACCCAAGACCACCATCCCGCCTCGCTACGAGGCCTTCACCGACTTCTGGAAGGAGTACCGCGGATGAGCGCCAACGTACGCATCCCCACGATCCTGCGCACCTACACCGCCGGAGCCGGTGAGGTGAGCGCCGACGGCTCGACGCTCGCCGAGCTGCTGGAGTCGCTGGAGGCCAACCACAAGGGCATCCGCGGCCGCATCCTCGACGACGCGGGCCAGCTGCGCCGCTTCGTCAACGTCTACGTGGGCGATGAGGACGTGCGGTTCGTCGGCGGGCTCGAGGCCCCCGTGCCCGAGGGCGCCAAGGTCTCGATCATCCCGGCGGTCGCGGGCGGCTGAGTCCCTGCCGCACACCCCGGCTGCGCTGTTGGCCAGGACGTTCTCGCTCGACGGGCACGCGACCGGCTACCCGCTCCGGCCTGGTCTGCTCATCCCGGTCCTCGCGGCGGTCTGGCCGCCTCCGTCACGGTGGCGACGTCGTCGATGGACGGTCTCGGTGAGGCTGGCACGAGCGGAGCGTCGACGTTCGGCGTAGGTGTCCAGCAGCTCCTGGGCGACCGCGACGATCAGCTCGACCAGCGTCGGCGGGCCGAGGACGCGAAGCCCTGAGCCGAGCGCAGCGAGCACGCCGGCGGTGGGCCGGAGCAGGTGCACCTCGATCTCGAACACCACCGGTGGACCCTCGTCGAGCACCCGGGGCGCGCCGGCCCCCTGACCGGCCAGCAGCATCAGGGCCAGCTCGTAGCGGGCGGGGTCGCAGGCCAGCCGCACGGTGAGCGTGGGCGGCGGGGCGAACTGCGACCGGAGCTGGCTCCACAGTCCGCGCAGGTCGAGGTCGGCGGGTCGCTGGCTGGGCTCCTCGAGCGTCCTCGCGGCCAAGATGCGCGAGATCCGGTACGAGCGCGGTCGGCCTCGGTGGGCCGCGATCAGGTACCAGATCCCCGCCGCCTGGAGCAGTCCGTACGGGTCGACCGTCCGGACGCCGGTGCGGCTCGGGTCACGGGGGCGGTAGGTGAGCCGCAGCCGACGGTCGGCGAGCACGGCTTGCTGCACCGTCTCGAAGTGGGCGAGGTGCTCCGGCGAGCTCCACCACCCGGAGGCATCCACCAGCACCCGGTCACTGATCCGGTCGGCGGACCGACCGTGCTCCGGGGCCGCCGAACCGGCCACCTTGCGCAGCGCGGACGCCAACGGACCGGCCATCCCGAGCGGGTCCGCGGGCACCCGGCCGGCGAGCAGCAGGGCCTGCACCTCGGTGTCGGTCAGGTCCTCGACGGCGGGCCGGTACCCCGGGAGCAGCGAGAAGCCGCCGTGCCGGCCGCGCTCGGCGACCACGGGCACCCCGGCGGTCGAGAGTGCCTCGATGTCGCGGAGCACTGTCCGAGGCGTCACCTCGAGCCGGCGCGCGAGCTCGGACGCGCTCATCCGACCGTGCTGACGCAGCAGCGCGGTGAGCTGGAGGAGACGGTCGGCACGGATGACCCCAGGTTGTCACAGATACATGACAGTAGGTGTCGTGTATCGGCCATCAGGCTGGGGTGACCGCACGACGACCGAGGAGACTCCCATGGACCTGCCCGACCACCGCCCCGCCCTGTTCCAGGCCCAGGACTGGATGCACAGCCTGCTGGCTCAGGTGCAGCCCGAGCACTTCGACCTACCCACCCCCTGTGACGGCTGGGACGTCCGGGAGCTGGTCGGCCATCTGTTTCTCGTCGCCGAACGGATCACCCTGGTCGGTCAGGGCGGGAACGCGATGAGCATCTCCCAGGACACCGTCCAGGTGCCGGACGACCTGGCGGCCGGCTTCGGCGAGCGGGTCGAGGCGTCGCGCCAGGCCTGGTCCGACGACGACAGCCTGACCCGGCTCGCGGTGGTGCCCTGGGGGGAGGTGCCCGGTGCCATCGCGCTGGCCGGTTACCTGCCCGAGCTGGTGGCCCACAGCTGGGACCTGGCCACAGCCACCGGCCAGCCGGCCGAGGCCGACCCCGAGGTGGCCGCCGTCGCGCTGGGGGCCGCCCAGCGCGCCATCCCGGCCGAGCGCGAAGGCTTCCCCTTCGGACCGGTGGTCCCGTCCGAGCCCGACGACAGCCCCACCACACGTTTCGTGCACTGGATGGGGCGGGGCTGAGCGGCCGCTGTGCACAGCTCCTGCGTGCAGGGCCGTTGTCCACAGCGGGCCGCGGGACGCCGGCGCCGGCGGTCGGAGCGGGCAGGATGGGGCCATGACCCCGGTGACCCGCAGCAGTGCCCGTGACGTCCTCGCGGCCACCATCGCCACCATGGCCGGCCCGGAGGCGAAGCCGCGCGCCGACCAGATCACGGCCGTCGAAGAGCTGGTCGACCACCACCGGCACGTCCTGGTGGTGCAGGCCACGGGCTGGGGCAAGTCGGCTGTCTACTGGGCCGCCACGGCGGCCCTGCGGCAGCAGGGTGCGGGGCCGACGCTGGTGGTCTCGCCCCTGCTGGCCCTGATGCGCGACCAGATCTCCGCCGCGGAGAAGGCCGGGCTGCGGGCGGCAACGATCAACTCGACCAACCTCGACCAGTGGGCGCAGGTACTCGCCGACATCCGCACCGGCGACCTCGATGTCCTGCTGATCTCGCCGGAACGGCTGTCGAACCCGGCGTTCGCGGCCGGCCTGCCCGACCTGCTCGCCTCCGTCGGGCTGCTGGTGATCGACGAGGCGCACTGCGTCTCCGACTGGGGCTTCGACTTCCGGCCCGACTACCAGCGGCTCACCAAGACGCTGCTGGCGCTCGCGCCCGGCACCCCCGTGCTGGCCACCACGGCGACGGCGAACGAACGGGTGACCGCCGACGTGGCGGCCCAGCTCGGTGAGGACACCGTCACCCTGCGTGGGTCGCTGGCCCGGGCATCGCTGCGGCTGTCGGTGGTCCCGCAGCTCACGGTGCTCGAGCGCTACGCCTGGGTGGCCGAGGCGCTGCGGACGCTGCCCGGCTCGGGAATCATCTACGTGCTGACCGTGGCCGAGACCGAGCGGGTGACGTCCTTCCTCACCGAGCAGGGGCACGACGTGGCCGCCTACTCGGGGCAGACGCCCAACCGCGAAGAGCTGGAGGACCGGCTCCGGGCCAACCAGGTCAAGGCCCTGGTCGCCACCTCGGCGCTGGGCATGGGCTACGACAAGCCGGACCTCGCCTTCTGCCTGCACCTCGGTTCACCCGGGTCGCCGGTCGCCTACTACCAGCAGGTCGGCCGCGCGGGCCGGGCGCTGGACGACGCCCTCGCCGTCCTGGTTCCCGCCGAGCAGGACGAGCGGATCTGGGAGTACTTCGCCACCGCCGGCATCCCCGACGAGCACCAGGTGGAGCGGATCCTCGACGCGCTGACCGGTGAGGCCCAGTCGGTGCCCGCACTGGAGGCGGCCACCGGGATGCGTCGCGGCCGGCTGGAGAGCACGCTGAAGATCCTTGCCGTCGACGACGCCGTGAAGCGCCAGGCGGGCGGCTGGGTGGCCACCGGGACCGCCTGGTACTTCGACGAGGCGAAGTGGGCGGCGCTGCGCCGGGTCCGGGCGGCGGAGGCAGATCTGATGCGCTCCTACGCTCACGGCGAGGGCTGCCTGATGCAGTTCCTGCAGCTGGCGCTCGACGACCCCGACCCGCAGCCCTGCGGTCGCTGCTCGGTCTGCACCGGGCAGCTGCCCGAACCGGGGCCGACGCCCAGCGCGGACGTGGTGGTCGCGGCCCAGCGCTTCTTCCGCGGCCAGGACGTCATCGTCGAGCCGCGCAAGCTGTGGCCGTCGGGGCTCCCGGGCCGCAAGGGCCGGATCGGCTACCTCGCTGAGGGGCGAGCGTTGGCCTTCGCCGACGACCCGGCCTGGGCCGAGGAGCTGGCCCGGCTGTGGCAACGCGACGCCCCCGCCCCCGCGCACGTGCTCGAGGCGATGGTCGAGGTGCTCAAGCGCTGGTCGAAGACCTGGCAGCGGCCGGTCGCCGTGGTGGCCATGCCCTCGCGCAGCTACCCGCGGCTGGTCGGCTCGGTCGCCGAGCACCTCGCGCGGATCGGCCGGCTGCCGCTGGTCGAGGCCCTCGCCGTCAGCGGACCGCGGCCGGCGGAGGACTCCTCGTCCTCGGTCCGGGCCGGGGACCTGCTGCGGACCACGGCGTTGACGCCCGGGATGAGCTTCGACGGACCGGTGCTGCTGGTCGACGACCGGATCCGCAGCCGGTGGACGGTGACCGTTGCCGGTGCTCTGCTCGCCGATGCGGGCGCGACCGCGGTGCTGCCGCTGGCCCTGCACCAGCTACCGTGACCGACCCGGCGACGGAGGGCTGTCCATGCTCGTAGGGGTCGACTGGGGCGGCACCAAGATCGAGGTGATTGCCCTTGATCCGGCGGGCTGGAGCTCGCCCGCGTGCGGGCGGCGACGCCGTGGTCGGACTACGAGGGCTGTCTCGAGCTGATCGCCGGGCTCGTCGCGCAGGTCGAGGCCGCCGCCGGCGGGACGGGCACCATCGGCGTCGGGCTACCCGGGTCCCTCGACCCGCGCACCCGTGTCGCCAAGGGAGCCAGCTCCACCTGGCTGAACGGCCGGCGCGCCGAGGACGACCTGCGTCGGGTGCTGGGCCGCGAGATCCGCACCTCCAACGACGCCGACTGCTTCGCCGTCTCCGAGGCCACCGACGGGGCCGGACGGGGTCACCGGGTGGTCTTCGGAGTGATCCTCGGCACCGGTGCCGGAGCGGGTATCGCGGTGGACGGCCGAGCGCACCACGGTCCCAACAACAGCGGTGGCGAATGGGGCCACAACCAGCTGCCGCGGCCCGATGCGGGGGAGACGCCCGGGCCGCCCTGCTACTGCGGCCGCAACGGCTGCATGGAGCGTTGGGTCTCCGGTCGGGCCTTTGCGGCCGACTACCGGCGTTACGCCGGCGTCGACCTGACGGCACCGGTAACGGCGACCCCACGCGAGATCATGACCCTGGTCCGGGCTGGCGACCGGCTGGCGATGCTGACCTGGGACCGCTACCTGGACCGACTTGCTCGCGGACTGTCGATGGTGGTCAACGCCCTCGACCCGGACGTGCTCGTGATGGGCGGCGGTGTCTCCAACATCCCCGAGCTCTACGACGAGCTGCCCGGACGGCTGGCGCGGGAGACCTTCTCGCCGTGCTTCTACACCCCCGTCGTCCCTGCGGTGCACGGCGACTCCAGCGGGGTCCGCGGAGCAGCCTGGCTCTGGAAGGATTGAGACATGCCTACTGATCTCCAGGACCGACACGGCTTCGCCGAGCAGCTGATCCGTGAGGCCGGGGCAGTCGCGCTGGAGTACTTCGGCCGGGTCGCCACCCTGGAGGTCAACAGCAAGGGCGTCCAGGACGTCGTCTCCGAGGCCGACGTGGCGGTCGAGGCCCTGATCAAAGCGCGGCTGGCGGAACGCTTCCCCGACGACGCCTTCCTGGGCGAGGAGACCGGCCACGCCGACTTCCCCGGCAGCAGCGGGATCTGGGTGGTCGACCCGATCGACGGCACCCAGCCCTTCGTCAGCGGGCTGGCGACCTGGTGCATCTCCGTGGCCTACGTGCGCGACGGGGCTGTGGTCCTCGGCCTGGTCCTCAACCCGGTCGCCGACGAGCTGTTCGTCGGCGCCGTCGGCTCGCCGGCCACCCGTAACGGCCGTCCGATCAGCCCGCACCCCGGACAGGCGCTGACCGACGGCCTCACCTACCTCGGCTGCTCACCGCGGGTCTCGGCCGACCAGGTCGTCCCCGTCCTCGACCGCCTGCTGCGGGCCGGCGGGATGTACGTCCGGAACGGCTCGGGTGCCCTCGGCCTCTGCGACGTCGCCTGCGGCCGGCTGCTGGGCTACGTCGAGCCGCACATCAACTCCTGGGACTGCCTCGGCGCCGTCGCGGTGCTGGAAGCCGCGGGCGCGACCGTCAGCGACTTCCTGTCCGAGGACGGGCTGCTCTCGGGCAACCCGATCGTGGCCGGGCCGCCTGCGGTGTTCGAGGCGCTGTCGACCGTGCTGCACGGGCCAGCCGCCTGACGGTCGGGGCTCAGCCGGTCCCTGGCCGGGCCGCAGGGCTAGGACGACCGCCGTTGGCCGAGGCCCTGGACCTCCTGGTGCAGCGCCTCCATGGTCGAGTCCAGCGTGTACGCCGCGTCCGCCGCCTCGGTGAGCTGGTCGAGCAGCCGCTGCGGGACGTCGTCGCGGTACTCGTAGTAGATCTTGTGCTCCAGGCTCGCCCAGAAGTCCATGGCGATGGTCCGTACCTGCAGCTCGACGACCACCGGGCGCGGTCCGTCGGAGAGGAAGACCGGCACCTCGAGGATGGCGTGCAGGCTCTTGTAGCCGTTGGGCTTCGGCTCGCGGATGTAGTCCTTCACCTGCAGGACGGTGACGTCGGTCTGGCTGCTCAGCATGTCGAAGATCAGGTAGGTGTCGGAGATGAAGCTGCAGACCACGCGGACCCCGGCGATGTCGGTGATCTCCTGCCGGATCGCCGCGTACGTGGGTTGGCAGCCCTTGCGCCCGATCTTGTCCATCAGCCGCTCGGGCGTCTTCACCCGCGAGGTCACGTGCTCGATCGGGTTGTAGGCGTGGGTCTGGACGAACTCCTCGCGCAGGATCGAGATCTTCGTCATGATCTCGTCGATCCCGAACTTGTACTCCATCATGAACGGCGCAAAGGTGTCTCGCGCCTGCTGCATGGCCGCCAAGGTCTCGGCGTCGGGCAGGGCGCTCAGCAGGTCGGCGGCCTCCACCACGTGCTCCTCCAGCAGCGGCTGGTCCACAGCGGCGTCTCCTCACAACTCGGGTCCCCGCGGGTGCACGCACCCAGCCCGGCCCTCCATGATGACGTATCGCCGCGGGCCCGCCGATCGACAGGCTCAGGGAACGGCCCGGTGCGGGCGAGCCCGGCTGGGCCTAGCCGCCCAGCAGCCACCCGATGTCGTCGGTGAGCCCGGTAGCCGCCGGCGGACCCCAGCTGCCGTCGTCGTAGAGCTCGACCTTCGGCCGGTCCTCACCCAGCATCGGGGCGAACGCCTTGAACGCGGCGGCGAGTCCGGATGAGCTGGTGAACAACGACCGGTCGCCGGCGAACACGTCGTAGATGAGCGAGGTGTAGGCCGTCATCGAGCCCGCGGAGACGTTCTCCAGGTGCAGGGTGCTGCAGCTCTCGGCGGGCAGCGGCTCGGGGCCCGGCTTCTTCACCGTCATCTGGATCTCGATCGCCCCGTTGCCCTTGAGGTCGAAGATCAGCGCGTTGGTGTTGCTGCCCGAGGAGTGCACCGGGCCGTCCGACGGCCTGAAGATCAGGCTGACCCGCTGGGCGCTGGTGGCCAGCATCTTGCCGGTGCGGAGCAGGAACGGCACCCCCTGCCAACGGTCGGTGTCGATCCAGAGCCGCGCGGCCACGAAGGTGTCGGTGTCGGAGTCGTCCGGCACGCCCTCGGTCTCGCGGTAGCTGCGGTACTGCCCGAGCACGACCTCGGCCGGGTCCAGCGGGCGGAAGGCCGCGATCACCGACTCTCGGGCCGACTGCATGTCCGCGGCGGCCAAGCTGACTGGCGGCTCCATCGCCACCTCGGCCGCCACCTGGAACAGGTGCGTCACCAGCATGTCGAGCGCGGCGCCGGTCTCGTCGTAGAAGCCGGCCCGGTCGGCGATGTCGAGGGTCTCCGGCACGTCGATCTGCACCTGGGCCAGGTGCTCACGGCTCCAGGTGTCGTTGAACAGCCGGTTGCTGAAGCGCACCAGGTGCAGGTTCTGGGTGGCTTCCTTGCCCAGGAAGTGGTCGATCCGGTAGACCTGCTCCTCGTCGAAGACCGAGTGCACCAGCTCGTCGAGCTCGTGGAAGCTGTCGAGTGAGGTCCCGAAGGGCTTCTCGTAGACGGCCTTGGAGCCCAGGGCCAGGTCGTGCGCCTTGATCGCCCGCGTCGTCTGCTCGAAGGTCGACGGCGGGATGGCGAGGTAGTGGATGATCGTCGGGTCCTCGCCCAGGTCCTCCTTGGCCGCCGCGATCACGTCGAGCAGGCTGCCCGGGTTGTCGTGCCGGAAGCCGCCGCCGGCGAACAGGACGTTGGCCTTGAACCCGTCCCACAGCTCGGGGTCCGGGGTGCTCGCGAACTCCGACAGCGCCGCGTGGATGCGGCCCGCGAAGTCCTCGTGCGAGACGTCGCCACGGCCGTTGCCCACCAGCTTCCAACGCCTGGGCAGCAGGTCACGCGTGTAGAGCTCCCAGAACGCCGGCAGCACCAGACGCTTCGCCAGGTCACCTGTCCCGCCGTACAGGATGATGACGGTCGGCTGCTCGGTTGCAGCGTCTTGCTCGGACGTCGGGTTCTCGGCCACGACTGCAGTATGCCGCCCGCGTCTCAGCCGTCCCGACCGCGTCCGAGGCTGAAACGCGGTGTTCACATCACCCCGCTCAGCCGAGCGCGGCCAGCAGTGGTGCGCAGCGCCTCAGGTCGTCGCCGTCGCGGAGGTCGGGCAGCGCGAGGAACACCGTGTCCACGCCGATCTCGGCCAGTCGCCGGTACCGCTCGGCGTGGTCCCGCGCCAGACCGGCGTGGTGCCGAGCGGCGTATGCGGCAGCCGGGGTCCGACCGCGACCGCGCTCCACCCGGGCGGCCACGTCGTCGGCGTCGCGACCGACGACCGCGACGTCCAGCACGGTGACCACCACCTCGTGCGGGTCACGACCCACGTGGGCGCAGTGACCGTGCAGCACCCCGATCAGCCGCTGCAGCTCGGGTTCGGCGGCGGGCAGGTTGCAGCCGTCCGCCTGCTCGGCCACGATCCGCAGCGTCCGTCGCTCGCCCGAGCCGCCGACGATGATCGGCACGGGATGGACCGGCCGGGGGTAGCAGGTCGTCTCCGGCAGGGTGGTGTACGGGCCGGCGTGGGCTTTGGTGCCGGGCGCCCAGAGCGCGCGCATGGTCTCGATGCAGGTCTGCAGCTCGTCCAGCCGACGAGCGGCCGACGGGAAGTCCAGCCCGTACGCCTGGTGCTCGCGTTTCCACCAGCCCGCGCCGAGCCCGCAGAAGGCGCGACCACCGCTGAGCACGTCGAGCGTGGCCACGGCCTTGGCCAGCACGCCGGGTGCCCGGAACGTCACGGGGCTGACCAGCGTGCCGAGCTCCAGCCGGGTGTCGAGGGCGGCCAGCCAGCCGAGCGCCACCCAGGGTTCCGCGATCGGCTCCCACGCCCGGTCGACCTGGGGGATCTGGATCAGGTGGTCCATCAGGGCCAGCCCGGCGAAGCCGAGCTCGTCCGCGGCGAGGGCCATCTCGCGCAGCCAGCCGACCGGATCGGCACCCCAGGGGAAGCGGGACAGCTGCAGCACCACCCGCGGACCGCCCGGGCGCCGCTCGACCGGCTCGACGGCCTCGGCCGGCGGGTCCGCCGCCGCGGGTGAGTCCGACTGCCTCTCGACTCGCACCAGGTCCCAGCCCTCGTCGTCGGCCACGGACAGCAGGGCGCGGACGCGGCGCAGCTGGTCGGTGAGGGCTGAAGCCGGGACGGGCCGGTCACGGGCCCTGTTCCGGCTGCGACAGAGCGCCGGGGGTGTGTCGAGGACCACCAGTACCGCGGGCAGCCCGGCGGCTCTGGCCGCGCTCAGGTAGCGCTCGCGCCGCACCCGGTCCAGCCCGAGCGTGTCGATCACGGTGGGAAGTCCGCGGCGGAGCCGGGCGGTCACGATCTGGTCCAGCAGGGCGAAGGCCTCGGTCGACGCCTCGAGGTCAGCCGGTCCGGTACCGACGACGGCCCGCAGCGCGTCGGCGGAGACGACCTCAACGGCCCGGTGACGCGCGGCGGCCCAGGTCGACTTTCCGGACCCGGCGGCTCCGGCCAGCACGACCAGCGCCGGCCCCGGAACCAGCTCCTCGATCACCTGCGCAGTCTGGCACCGCTCAGCGGCGGAAGTCCTCCACCCGGACGGTCTTCAGGCGGCCGTCGTCGTCGCGGTAGCGCACCGTGAGCCCGTCGCTGCCGGCCCCCGTGCCCAGCGTCGTCTTCGGCAGGGTCTTCCTCGGCAGGGTCGTCGCCTTCGAGACCGAGCTGCTGGCCCTCGGCGTCGGGCCGGGGCTCGGGGCCGAGTCCTCAGCCGGGGCGCAGCCCGCCGTGCCGGCCAGCACGGCCAGCAGGGCGGCGCCCAACGCGAGGAGTCTCATCGGCTCCAGGATAGAAAGGTCGGTCAACCCGCGCGAGGCCTTGTCGCCGTGGGCTGACAGCCTGGGGGCTATGACCGAAGTCAAGCCTGTCGCGTCCTGGCTCACCGACATGGACGGGGTGCTGGTCCACGAGGAGCAGGCGCTGCCCGGCGGGGCTGACTTCATCGCCGCGCTGCAGCGCTACGGGCGACCGTTCCTGGTGCTCACCAACAACTCGATCTACACCGCGCGCGACCTGCGGGCCCGGCTGCTGGGCAGCGGGATCGACGTGCCCGAGCAGGCGATCTGGACCTCGGCGTTGGCCACTGCCCAGTTCCTGGCCGAGCAGAGTGCAGGCGGGTCGGCGTACGTGATCGGTGAGGCCGGGGTGACCTCAGCCCTGCACGACATCGGTTTCGTCCTCACCGACCGCGACCCCGACTACGTGGTGCTGGGCGAGACCCGCACCTACTCCTTCGAAGGCATCACCCGGGCGATCCGGCTGATCGAGCGGGGCGCCCGGTTCATCGCCACCAACCCGGACGCCACCGGACCCTCGGCGGAGGGCTCGCTGCCCGCGACCGGCTCGGTGGCCGCGCTGATCACCCGGGCCACCGGCGTCTCGCCCTACTTCGTCGGCAAGCCGAACCCGCTGATGATGCGCTCGGCCCTGAACACGATCGAGGCGCACTCCGAGTCGACGGTCATGGTCGGGGACCGGATGGACACCGACATGATCGCCGGCATCGAGGCCGGGCTGCGGACCGTGCTGGTGCTCAGCGGCTCGACGCGGGCCGAGGAGATCAGCCGGTTCCCGTACCGGCCGACGCGGGTGCTCGACTCCATTGCCGACGTCGTACCGCTGGTCGCCGAGTTCGCCCCACCGTCGGAGCCGGTGCAGTAAGGCCTGCTGCTTGACTGGGCGCGTGCCCGACTTCGCGATCCCCGACGACGCCAGCCTCGACGCGATCGACCGCTGGGTCGCCTACCGCGTGTGGCACTCCCGGACGCCGGGGGCGCAGGTGGCCATCGGGGTCGGCGGCCGGACCTTCTTCTCCCGCGCCTACGGCTTGGCGGACCTGGACGCGCGGACGCCGATGCGCACCGACCACCTGTTCCGCATCGCGTCGCACTCCAAGACCTTCACCGCCACACTGGTGCTGCAGCTGGTCGAACAGGGTCAGCTGGACCTGGAGGACCCGGTCGGGCAGCATCTGACCACGTTGACGGAGCCGCTGGCGGGCGTCCGGATCCGCGAGCTGCTCGAGCACACCGGCGGCCTGATCCGCGACGGTCGCGACGCCGACCACTGGACCTTCGCCCGACCCTTCCCCGACGCCGACGAGCTGCTCGCGATGACCGTCGAGGGCGGGTTGAAGACCGAGCCGGGCGAGCGGTTCGCCTACACCAACCTGGGCTACTCCCTGCTCGGGCTCGTGGTCGAGGCCGTGACCGGCGAGACCTTCGCCGACGCCGCTCGCTCGCGGATCATCGCGCCGCTCGGGCTGAGTGACACCGACCCGGACTACCCGGTCGAGCGGGCCGGTGACTACGCCGCCGGGCACTCCGGCCTGACCAGCACGACGACCCGTCAGGTGCTGCCGCACATCGCCACCGGGGCCATGGCCGCGGCGACCGGGTTCACCTCGACGGCGACCGATCTGGTCACCTACTTCGGGGCGCACGCCTACGGCGACGAGCGGCTGCTGAGCGACCGCAGCAAGCGGCTGCAGCAGCGCCAGGCCAACGTCGCGACCCCGGGCAAGCCGGGCGGGGTGGCCTACGGCTGGGGGATGGTCACCGAGCGCGTCGACGACCAGACGTTCGTCGGCCACTCCGGCGGCTACCCCGGCCACATCACCAAGACGCTGCTCGACCCGACCACGGGCCTGGTGGTGTCGGTGCTGACCAACGCCGTCGACGGACCGGCCACCCCGCTGGCCCTCGGCATCGTCCAGCTGCTGGCCGCATCGGCCCCGCAGCCCGACACCACCCCGCTCAGCCCGGCTGCGCTGGCCCACACCGGCCGGTATGCGGACCTGTGGCACGTGGTGGACCTGGCTGCGCTCGGCGGGCGGCTGCTGGCCCTCAGCCCGACAGCCTGGAATCCGACGGAGGACCCCGACGAGCTGGTCGAGGACGGGGACGGGCTGCGCATCGTCGCGGGCGCAGGCTTCGGCTCGGTCGGGGAGCCGGTCACGTTCGACCCCGGCCAGCCGGACCGGATGCGCTACGCGGGGTCGAGCATGCGGCGGTTGGACGAGCTGCCGGAGGCCTAGCCCCCGGGGGTCGGGGAGCGCAGCCACGTCGTGGCCTTGGACAGGGTCAGGGCGTGTCGTGCTCATCCGGCGCGCCGCGCCCGGGCATCAGGGCGACGGCGAGGAGCATCAGCACGGCCACCAGGCCGGCCCCCAGGAAGACCTCGTGCAGCGCGGGGTGCAGGACGCCGGCCGGGATGCCGCTGGCGGTGGTCGAGACCTTGCCGCCGCTCCGGCTGGCCAGGGCGGAGTTGGCGATCGCACCGAAGACGGCGATGCCGACCGCGCTGCCCATCGAGCGGGCGAACATGTTGGTGCCGGTGACCACGCCACGGACGTTCCACTCCGCCGCCGACTGGGCCGCGATCAGGGTGGGGCTCGCGACCAGACCCATGCCGAGTCCGATGACGAAGCAGGTAGCCGCCACCTCCCACACCGAGCTGGACGGGGCGAGCAGCAGGAGCAGGCCCATCCCGATGAGCACGATCACCGTGCCGAGCAGCGCCGTGGTGCGGAAGCCGTAGCGCAGGTAGATCCGGCCGGCCTGGGAGGCCGAGATCGGCCAGCCGAGGGTGAGGGCGGCGAGCGCGAAGCCGGCGACCAGCGCGTTCGTGCCGAGCACGCCCTGGACGTAGAGCGGGATGTAGGAGGTGAGACCGATGAGCACCACGCCGACCGACAGGCTGGCCACGTTGGTGGTGTTCAGCAGCCGGCTGCGGAAGACCCACGGTGGGATCACGGGCTCGCTCGCGCGTCGCTCCACGAACGCGAAGGCGACCAGGGCCACGACTCCGCCGGCCAGCACGGCCACCGACGGGACCGAGAGCCAGGACCAGACGACCCCGCCCTCGAGCAGCCCGAGGACGACCAGCGAGGTGCCGATCGCGAGCAGGGCCGCGCCGAGGTAGTCGACCTGGTGGCGGGCCTGCGTGACGTCCTCGGAGAAGCGACGCGCCAGCACCCAGGCGGCCACCGCGCCGAGCGGGACGTTGACGAAGAAGATGAAGCGCCAGTCGACGAAGTCCACGAAGACCCCGCCGAGCGTGGGCCCGACCACCGAGGAGATGGCCCAGACGCTGGCCACGTAGCCCTGCACCTTGGCGCGCTCGGCGAGGGAGTAGACGTCGCCGATGATCGTCATAGCGGTCGGCTGCACCGCGCCGGCACCGAAGCCCTGGATGGCCCGGAAGACGATCAGCGCCGGCATCGACCAGGCGAAGCCGGACAGCACGGAGCCGAGCACGAAGAGACCGATGCCCAGCAGCATCACCGGCTTGCGGCCGACCATGTCGGTGAACTTGGCGAAGATCGGCACCGTCACGGCCTGGGCGAGCAGGTAGATCGAGAACAGCCACGGGAACTGGGCGAACCCGCCGAGGTCGTTGACGATCGCGGGCACGGCGGTCGCGAGGATGGTGGAGTCGATGGCCACGAGACCGACCGAGAGCATCACCGCCAGCAGGATCGGCCCGCGGGCCGAACGCAGCCCGACGTCGGCCCGGCTGATGGTGGGGGTGCTCTGTGCCATGGTCTGGCCAACCGCGTAGCCCCTCGATGCATTCCCAGGCCGGACCGGCCCCGGACGGCTCAGCCGGAGGTGCCGACCGGGGAGACGGTGAGCTGCGGGTTGCTGGCGGTGCTGCGCTGGCAGGCCGCGACCCCGAACGCGACGTAGACCGCGGCCCGCGACCCGGGCGGATAGACCCGGAAGCCGTCGGCGGTGGTGGGCGCGCACTCCTTGGCGTCGTAGTTGCCGGCGTTGGCGATCTGCAGCAGCGACGTCGTGGTCGCGCCGGGCGCCACCCGGACCGGGTTCGCGCGGTTCGTGCGGTTGCGTACGGCCGGGTCGCCCAGCTGGGTGCCGTTGCCGTGGCCGACGAAGGAGACTCCGGGGAAGCCGGTCAGCACGCAGCTGGCACTGCTGGTGTTGCGGTAGGTCAGCAGCACGTAGTTGCTGCCGGCCGCGGCGCCGCCGGCCGAGGACCGGACGCCCACCGCCAGTCCGGCCGCCGTGCAGCGGCCGGGCGTACGGGCGGTCGTGGTGCTGATCGACGAGGTCGGTCTCGGCCGGGCGGAAGGAGCCGTCGAGGGCTCCGGGCCGGCCGAGGCCTCCGACGGTGCCGAGGGGGTCGCCGAAGAGGCGGTGGCGGGCGCGGCGGCCGTGGGTTCCGCGCCGGCGGCCGTGGTCTGCACGCCGTTGCTGCACCCGCTCAGCAGGAGCGCGGCGGCGGCGACGCCTCCGACCACGAGCGGGAGCAACCGGCGGACGGGTTCGGGACTGGTCATGGCACCGACGTTAGGAGGCCGAGGTCGCAGTCGCGGCACTGCGAGGTCACAGCCAGGTCCCAGTCCCGGCCGGCTCAGTGGAGGCGGCAGCAGCTGCCCGCGGCGGTCCGGCGTCCGGGAGGGTCACGACGACTTCCGCGCCCCCGCCGTCGGCCTGGCCCAGGCGTAGTGCGGCACCGAGCACCTGGGCCTGTCCGGCGGCGATCACGAGGCCGAGCCCGTGTCCGCCGCCGCGTCCGGGACGGGTGGAGCGGAAGCGCTCCGGTCCGACCTCGAGCAGCCGGGCGTCGAAGCCCGGGCCGTGGTCGCGGACGACCACCTGGTGACCCCGGACCTGCACCAGGACCGGGGGCGCGCCGTGCACGTGGGCGTTGCGGACCAGGTTCGACAGCACCCGTTCCAGCCGCCGCGGGTCGGTGAGCACCACGACCGGCTCGTCCTGCCGGTCCACGGTCACGGCGTCGGCGGCGTACTCGCCCTTGGCTGCGGCGCGCTGCACCGCGCGGACCACGAGGTCGGGCAGCCGGACGTACTCCAGCTCGGCGGTCTCGACGCCGCTGTCGAGCCGCGCCACCTCCAGCAGCTCCTCCACCAAGACGGCGAGGGCCTGGGCCCGGTCGCGGACCAGCTCCGCCGCGCGGGAGTCCTCCAGCAGCGCAGCGGCGGTCAGCAGGCCGGTGACCGGGGTCCTCAGGTCGTGGGCGACGTCGGCCGTGAAGCGCCGCTCGACCCGCAGCCGGTCGGCGAGCCGGGCCGCCATGGCGTCGACGGCGTCAGCGAGGTCACCCACCTCGTCCTGCCCCGGCCCCACGGCTGTCCGGAGCGAGAGTGTGGTCCGCGACGGCGCGCTGTCGCCGGCGTCGGTCGCCTCTGCGACGGTCCGGGCGGTCCGGGCGGCCAGCCGCAGCCGACGGGAGAGGCGGCTGGCCGAGAGCGCCCCTGCCGCGGTGGCCAGCAGCACGGCTGCGAGCCCGGCCAGCATCAGGGCCCGGTCGACGTCGCGGACGCCGGCGTCGGCCGGCTGGAAGGTGGTGGTGATGCTGAGGACGGCGTCGCCGTCCCGGCCGGCCGCCCAGATCCGGCGGGTGCTGCGGCCGGTCACCAAGGTGGCGCGGGACCCGTTCCGGACGACCGCGTCCCGCAGCTCGGCCGGCAGGGTGGGGTCGTCGAGGTGGGCGTCGAAGCTGAGCAGCCCGGTGGCCGTACGGATCTGCAGCGCCGCCTGGAGCCGCTCGTCGGTCGCGGTCCGCGCCTCCCGCACCCGGTTCTCCACCACCAGCAGGTGCACGCCCACGCCGAGCGCCGTCACCGTGACCACCACGAGGCCGGCGATGGTCGTCGCGATCCGTAGCCGCAGTCCGGTCCGGCGCCGGCCGCGTCCGCTCACCGCCGCAGCTTGTAGCCGAAGCCGCGCACGGTCTCGATCCGCTCGGCGCCGATCTTGGCGCGCAGCCGCTGCACGTGCACGTTCACCAGGTGCTGGTCCTCGGCCCACTCGCCGTAGTCCCAGACGTCGCGCAGCAGCGTCGTCCGGCTGAGGACCGTCCCGGCGGCGTCGGCCAGCTCCAGGAACAGCCGCATCTCCGTCCGGGTCAAGGTGACGGGACGGCCGTCGCGTCGCAGCTCGAGGGCGTCGCGGTCGAGCTCGAGGTCGCCGAACTGCTCGAGCCGGGGCGGTCGGGCCGGGGCGTCGGGCACCGGGACGGCGGCCCGCTCGGCCCGCCGGGCGACGCTGCGCAGCCTGGCCAGCAGCACCTGGACGTCGAACGGCTTGACCACGTAGTCGTCCGCACCCGCCTCGAGCCCCAGCACCACGTCGATGGCGTCGGTCCGGGCCGAGACCAGCACGAACGGGGTGGTCGCCACCTCCCTTATCCGGCGGCAGAGGGTCACCCCGTCCAGACCGGGCAGCATGATGTCGCTGAGCACCACGTCGAACGGTCCGTCGCTGCGCCAGCGCTCCCACGCGTCGAGCCCGTCGGTGGTCCACACGACGGCGTAGCCGTTCCGCTCCAGGTGCAGCTGGGTGGCCTCCCCGATCACCGGGTCGTCCTCCACGAGCAGCAGCCGCGGCGCGACCTGACCCATCTGTTTCTCCTCGCCCCACCCGAGCTCCAGGGCCAGTCTGCCGCCCGGACGCCCGTACGGTCCGAGCGACGCACCGCGGGCCGGGGCGGCGGCCGCCGGGGTTGTTTGCACTCGCCAGGGGAGAGTGCTAAACATTGGTTAGCACTCTCCTAGCGTGAGTGCCACCTCACATACGTGTGAGACCCCTCCGGGGGTCGTCCGTCGCGGGCACCGTCGTGGGG
This sequence comes from uncultured Actinomycetota bacterium, assembly GCA_963727215.1. Taxonomy (GTDB): domain Bacteria; phylum Actinomycetota; class Actinomycetes; order Propionibacteriales; family Propionibacteriaceae; genus Microlunatus. The sequence continues at coordinate 777,732 of CAVSFR010000009.1, read as the reverse complement.
CGCAGACAACCAGCCAATCTAGCCGGCGGTCCGCCGTCGGCGCGCGGGAGGACTCGCGAAGAACATGCCCAAACTCATTTCGTTCAACACCGAGGCACGCCGCGGACTCGAGCGTGGGATGAACATCCTCGCCGACGCCGTGAAGGTCACCCTCGGCCCCAAGGGTCGCAACGTCGTGCTCGAGAAGAAGTGGGGTGCCCCCACGATCACGAACGACGGTGTGAGCATCGCCAAGGAGATCGAGCTCGAGGACCCGTACGAGAAGATCGGTGCCGAGCTCGTCAAGGAGGTCGCCAAGAAGACCGACGACGTCGCGGGCGACGGCACCACCACCGCCACCGTGCTCGCGCAGGCGCTGGTCCGCGAGGGCCTGCGCAACGTGACCGCCGGCGCCAACCCGATGAGCCTGAAGAAGGGCATCGAGAAGGCTGTCGCGGCCATCGTCGAGCAGCTCGCCGCCACCGCCACCGACGTCGTCACCAAGGAGCAGATCGCGGCTACCGCCTCGATCTCCGCCGGGGACGCCACGGTCGGGGAGATCATCGCCGAGGCGATGGACAAGGTCGGCAAGGAAGGCGTCATCACCGTCGACGAGTCCAACACCTTCGGTCTGGAGCTCGAGCTCACCGAGGGCATGCGGTTCGACAAGGGCTACATCTCGCCCTACTTCGTGACCGACACCGAGCGCATGGAGACCGCGCTCGACGACCCGTACGTCCTGATCGTCAACTCCAAGGTCTCGAACCTCAAGGACGTCCTGCCGCTGCTGGAGAAGGTCATCCAGTCCGGCAAGCCGCTCGTCGTGATCGCCGAGGACGTCGACGGCGAGGCCCTGGCCGCGCTGATCGTCAACAAGATCCGTGGCACCTTCAAGTCCGTCGCCGTCAAGGCCCCGGGCTTCGGTGACCGCCGCAAGGCCATGCTCGGCGACATCGCCATCCTCACCGGTGGCCAGGTCATCTCCGAGGAGGTCGGCCTCAAGCTCGACGGCGTCGGGCTGGAGCTGCTCGGCCAGGCCCGTCAGGTGCTGGTCACCAAGGACGAGACCACGATCATCGAGGGTGCCGGCGATTCCGACGCCATCGCGGGCCGGGTCAGCCAGATCCGTGCCGAGATCGACAACTCCGACTCCGACTACGACCGCGAGAAGCTGCAGGAGCGGCTGGCCAAGCTGGCCGGCGGCGTTGCCGTGATCAAGGTCGGCGCGGCCACCGAGGTCGAGCTCAAGGAGCGCAAGCACCGCATCGAGGACGCCGTTCGCAACGCGAAGGCTGCCGTCGAGGAGGGCATCGTCGCCGGTGGTGGCGTCGCTCTCGTCCAGGCCGCTGCGGTCGTCTTCGAGACCCTCGAGCTCGAGGGTGACGAGGCCGTCGGCGCGAACATCGTCAAGGTGGCCGTCGAGGCCCCGCTGCGCCAGATCGCCATCAACGCCGGCCTCGAAGGTGGCGTCGTGGTCGAGAAGGTCAAGGGCCTGCCCGTCGGACACGGCCTGAACGCCGCGACCGGGGTCTATGAGGACCTGCTCGAGGCCGGCGTGCCGGACCCGACGAAGGTCACCCGTTCGGCGCTGCAGAACGCCGCGTCGATCGCCGCGCTGTTCCTCACCACCGAGGCCGTCATCGCCGACAAGCCGGAGAAGGCTGCCCCGGCCGGCGGCGGCGACCCGTCCGGTGGCATGGGCGGCATGGACTTCTGAGTCCTGCCCCACCCAGCTCGACACCCGTCCAGGAGGCGGTCCCCTGCGGGGGGCCGCCTCTTGGCGTCTCTACCCGGTCTTTCCCGGACAGGTCGGTCAGGGGTGGGGCAGGTTGCCCACTCGCTCGGTGGAGCCGCGGTAGTCGGGCAGCTGCCACTCGTCCGGCAGCGGTGTCGGCCACTGGGCGACGGTCTGCGCCGGCGGCGGCGCCTCGGGGGAGTAGACCCACGAGCGGTCGACCGCGGGTACGGGAGGCCCGAGCCCGTCGGCGGCGTCCGGCAGGGCGGTGACCGGGAGGGTCGCCGGAGCCAGGCCGGGAACCTCGACGCGCACGCGCCGGGTGCCGGCGGGCAGGCCCGGGAAGAGCGTGGTCACCTGCACCGTCCCGCCCGGCTGGGTCAGTGACCGCGCCCACAGGTCCAGCTCGCTGCACAGGCACTCATAGCCCGGCCGGCCGTTGAGCCGCCGCGTCGTCCAGGAGGCGCGGAGGCGGGTCTTTGCGCCGGGCCGTCGCAGGGTCGGCCCGTCGGTGGAGTTCAGCGCCGGTACGGGCACGCCGTCCGGTGTCGCCCCGCTCACCGGTGGACCGAGGACGAACAGCCGGTAGCTGAGCCCGGCGGGCGCCTGGACCGTCCAGCGCAGGGCGGTCACGCCCGGCCCCGCCAGCACCTGGTCCAGCCCGATCCCGACTCGTGCGCCCGATCCCAGGCCCGGGACCCCCGTCTCCCGGACCCTTCCGGGCCGGACCGCACGCGCGGGGCGGGTCAGGTCGACAGCGATCCGGGCCGTCGGCACCTGGCCGACGGGCGTCACCGGGACTCCGACGACGGGGGCCTGGTTGGCCAGCAGCACGTCGACCCGGCCCAGGTCCTCCGGCAGCGTCGGGAAGGTCAGCTGCAGCAGCGAGGTCTGGCCGAGCCGGAATGTCGGCTGAGCGGCCCAGACCGGGGTGCAGAGGCAGTGGTTGAGCTCCTGCCGTGCGGTGTGGGCGAGGCTGCGGTAGGCCCGGGCGTGCGTCGCGTCGAGCAGCCAGACCGCCACGCCGTTGCCTTCGTAGCGGCTCAGGCCGAGGTCGACCTGGTCCGGCAGCACGTCGCCGGGCGACAGGCCCGGGGCGCTCAGCGGGGTGACCGAGTAGTCCAGCACGGTGGCGCCCGGGATCCGGCGGACGGCGTGCACAGCAAACCGGGCGGTCAGTGCGACGCCTTCACCGCTGGTCCAGACCGACTCGCCGGCGACGGGCAGCTCCGGGTTGGTGAGCTCTACCGGTACCGGAGCCTCGGACGGCACGGGCGCCGGGGCGGGGCTGCGGGTGCGGAACAGCCCCGGCTCCTCCCGCGCGTAGGTGCAGCCGCCCAGGGCGAGGGTCAGGACGAGCGCCAGCACACCGAGCAGCCGCGATGCCACGGTCACAGGGTAGGTCGGCGCCCGGGGATAGGCTGCTCTCCCAGGCCGGCTCGGTGAGGAAGGGGTCGCGATGAGCGCCTTGCGCGTGGTGGACGGGCACAACGACCTGCCGTGGGCGATGCGCAAGGTGGGTTACGACTTCACCGCCGTCGACATCGCACGGCCGCAGCCCCAGCTGCACACCGACTTGCCCCGGCTACGCGCCGGCGGGGTCGGCGCCCAGTTCTGGTCGGTCTTCGTACCGTGCAGCCTGGTGGGTGACAACGCCGTCACGGCCACCCTGGAGCAGATCGACGCGGTCTACGACATGATCCAGCGTTACGTCACCGACCTCGCCCTGGTTACCAGCGCGGAAGGCCTTCGGGCGACCCTGGACGACCCGTACCTGATCGGTAGCCTGCTGGGCGCCGAGGGCGGGCACTCGATCAACAACTCCCTGGGCGCGCTGCGCACCCTCTACCGGCTCGGCGTCCGCTACCTGACCCTGACCCACAACGAGAACACCGCCTGGGCCGACTCCGCCACCGACGAGCCGGTGCACGGCGGGCTGACCGCCTTCGGCCGCGAGGTGGTGGCCGAGATGAACCGGATGGGGATGCTCGTCGACCTCTCCCACGTCGCGCCCAGCACCATGCACGACGCGCTCGCGGTCACCGAGGCGCCGGTGATCTTCAGCCACTCCTCGGCCCGCGCCGTCTGCGACCACCCGCGCAACGTCCCCGACGACGTGCTCAGCGAGCTGGCCGGCAACGGCGGCATCTGTATGGCCACCTTCGTACCGCACTTCGTCAGCAGAGGCGTGCGGGCCTGGGCGCTCGAGGCGCAGGCGGCGGCGGAGGCGGCCGGCGTCGACTCCCGCAACCTGGAGGCGATGGACGCCTTCTGGGCCACCTACCCGGAGCCGCAGCCGGCGGCGTCCGTCGACGACGTGGTGGCGCACCTGGAGCACCTCCGGGAGGTCGCGGGCGTCGAGCACGTCGGACTGGGCGGGGACTACGACGGGGTGACCTCGGTCCCCGTCGGCCTCGAGGACGTCTCCACCTACCCGGTGCTGCTGGACGCGCTGCGGCGGAAGTCGTGGTCGGAGAAGGACCTGGTGGCGCTCACCTCGGGCAACATCGTCCGGGTCTTCCACGACGCCGAGCAGGTCTCGTTCCGGCTCCGGGACAGCCGGCCGCCGTCGCTGGCCACGATCGAGCAGCTCGACGCCCCTCCACCAGATGAGGGCCCGGACGGAGCCGGCGGACCGGGCGCGGCGTGAGGGGTCTGCTCGAGATCATCGTCCGGCACGCCGCCGACGCCGAGCGCGCCGAGACCGGCGGGGCCGACCGCCTGGAGCTGGTGGGCAGCATGGAGCACGGCGGCCTGTCCCCGGAGCCGGGTCTGGTGGAGCAGGTCTGCGCCGCCACCAGCCTGCCCGTCCGGGTGATGCTGCGGTTGCGGGAGGGCTTCGGCACCGACGGCGGCGAGCTGGTCCGGTTGCAGGGTCTCGCCGCCGCGTACGAGCGGGCCGGGGCCGAGGGGCTCGTGCTCGGCTTCCTCAACGCCCACACCGAGGTCGACGTCGACGTGATGCTGGCCCTGGTCGGCGAGCGCAGCAGCGGTTGGACCTTCCACCGGGCCGTCGACTCCTGCATCTCCACCGACCGCGCCTGGCGGGAGCTGCGCCGGCTGCCCGGTCTGGACTCCGTCCTCACCGCCGGGTCGGCGCGGGGCGTCGCCGAGGGGCTGGACGAGCTGGTGCAGCGCGCGCGGACCGACGACTTCGCCCGCCAGACGATCATGGCCGGCGGCGGGCTGCAGCCAGAGCACGTGCCGTGGCTGGTCCGCGCCGGCGTCCGGGCCTTCCACATCGGCTCCTCGGCCCGACCGCTCGGGGAGTACAAGGCCTACGTCGACCCGGAGCTGGTCGGTACGTGGCGGACGCTGGTGGACGAGCAGGTCGCCGCGCACCCGACTCCTGCCGGCCCGTGATCCTGGTCGACGAACCCACCTGGCCCGGGCACGGCCGCCTCTGGTCACACCTGGTCAGCGACACCTCGTACCAGGAGCTGCACGCCTTCGCCGCCTCGGTCGGGCTGCCGCAGCGGGCGTTCGACCGGGACCACTACGACGTGGTCGAGGACCGCTTCGCGTCCGTGGTCGCGGCGGGGGCCGCGGTCGTCAGCTCGCGGGAGATCGTCGCGCGGCTGACCGCGGCGGGACTCCGCCGCCGCAAGGTGTCCCGGCTCGCGCCCTGAGCCTGTCGAAGGCCCCGGCCAGGGTCCGGGCGCGTTCGCCCTCGGATGAGAGAGTCGCCCTTCTGCCGTGCGAGCGGCAGGATGGGACAGACGAAAGGACGTTCATGGCCGCCTGCGCCGATCTCGACGCCTTCCCCCTCACCCCGCCGCCCGCGAGCGCCGCCTACGAGTGCTCCGACTGTGTGCCCGTCGGCGGCCGTTGGGTGCACCTGCGACGCTGCCTGTCCTGTGACCACGTGGCTTGCTGTGACTCCTCGCCGGCGCGGCACGCCACCGCACACGCCGCCGCGTCGGGCCACCCGGTGATCACCTCCGCTGAGCCGGGGGAGACCTGGCGCTGGTGCTACGTCGACGAGGTCGGTGCGTGAGCGCAGCTCCTGTCGAGGGGCCTGCCCGGGAACGGGTGTCGCGTCCCATCCTGCTGACCGTCGACGACGACCCGACCGTCTCCCGCGCGGTCGCCCGTGACCTGCGCCGGCAGTACGGCTCGCGCTGCCGGATCATGCGCGCCGACTCCGGCGTGGAGGCCCTGGAGCTGATCCGGGAGGTGGTGCTCCGCGGCGAGCAGGTGGCGGTGATCCTCGCCGACTACCGGATGCCGGGGATGAACGGCGTCGAGTTCCTCGAGGCGGCGATGGATCTGGTGCCGCAGGCCCGGCGGGCGCTGCTCACCGCGTACGCCGACACCAACGCCGCGATCGCGGCGATCAACGTCGTCGACGTCGACCACTACCTGCTCAAGCCGTGGGAGCCACCGGAGGAGAAGCTCTACCCGGTCGTGGACGAGCTGCTCGCCACCTGGCAGCGCGAGGGCAAGCCGGCCGAGCACAAGATCAAGATCCTCGGCCACCCCTGGTCGCCCGCCTCGTTCGAGGTCCGGGACTTCCTGGCCCGCAACCTGGTGCCGTACCGCTGGTACCACGTGGAGGAGGCGGACGGCCGTCGGCTGCTCGCGGCGGCGGGCGCGGAGGCGAGCCAGGCGCCCGTGGTCATCACCACCGACGGCACCGCGCTGGTCCAGCCGACCCTGCTCGAGCTGGCCAACGCGGTCGGGCTGAACACGCTGCCCCAGGCCGAGCTGTACGACGTGGTCATCGTCGGCGGCGGCCCGGCCGGTCTGGGTGCCGGCGTGTACGCCGCGTCCGAGGGCCTCAAGACGGTGATCGTCGAGCGCGCCGCCGCCGGTGGCCAGGCCGGGCAGAGCTCGCGGATCGAGAACTACCTCGGCTTCCCCGACGGGGTGGCCGGGGGCCAGCTCACCGACCGGGCCCGCCGACAGGCGCTCCGTTTCGGCGCGGAGCTGCTGACCGCCCGTACCGTCACCGGGCTCGAGGTGGCCGGGCCGGCGCGCCGGGTCGTCTTCGACGACGGCACCTCGGTGCTCGCGCACGCCGTGGTGCTGGCCACCGGCGTCAGCTACCGCCAGCTCGAGGCCGAGGGCGCCGAGGAGATGGTGGGCCGGGGCGTCTACTACGGCTCGGCCGCCACCCAGGCCGAGGCGTGCGCCGGCGAGCACGTGATCATCGTCGGCGGCGCGAACTCCGCCGGCCAGGCAGCGGTCTTCTTCTCCCGGCACGCCACCCAGGTGACGATCGCCGTCCGCGGGGACTCACTCGAGCGCTCGATGTCGAGCTACCTGATCGACCAGATCGCCGCGATCGACAACATCGAGGTCCGCACCAAGACGGTGGTGGGGCAGTGCGCAGGCACCGACCGGCTGCAGTGCGTCACCCTGAACCACGCCGACGGCGGTCAGGAGGTCCTCGACTCCGGGCACCTCTTCGTGTTCATCGGCGCAGCGCCGCTGACCGACTGGCTGCCGGAGACGGTCGTCCGGGACCGCAGCGGCTTCGTGGTCACCGGTCTGGAGCTGCTCGCCGGCGACGAGCCGCCGCCCAGCTGGGACCTGAGGCGCGACCCGTACCTGCTGGAGTCGAGCGTTCCTGGCGTCTTCGTGGCCGGCGACGTCCGCGCCCAGTCGGTGAAGCGGGTGGCCTCCGCCGTCGGGGAGGGCGCGCTCGCCGTCACCCTCGTCCACCGCTACCTGGCCGAGCAGTAGGAGCTGACGTGACCACGATCCCTGAGCCTGTCGATGGGCAGAACCGGCTCGGCCCCGACGAGCTGCGGACGTTGTTCCTCTTCGAGTCCCTCGAGCCGGACCAGCTGACGTGGCTGTGCGAGCGAGGTCGCGTCGAGTCGCGCACCGCCGGCAGCGCGGTGTTCACCGAGGGTGCGACGGCGACCTGCTTCTTCGTCCTGCTCGCGGGCACCATCACGATGCAGCGCCGCGTCGAGGGCACCGACGTGGAGATCACGCGTACGTCCCAGCGCGGCGTCTACTCCGGCGCCACCCAGGCGTTCATGCCCAGCGAGGACCAACAGCGCTACCTCAACACCGTCCTGGCCGTCACCGACGCGACGTTCTGGGTGATCGACGCCGACGCCTTCGGCCGGGAGATCCGCGTCTGGTTCCCGATGGCCATGCACATGTTGGAGGGGCTGACCATCGGCTTCCGCTCCAGCCAGTTGATCGTCGGCCAGCGGGAGCGGCTGCTCTCCCTGGGCCGGCTCTCGGCCGGGCTCACCCACGAGCTCAACAACCCCGCCGCAGCGGCGGTGCGAGCCACGGCGGCGCTGCGCGAGCGGGTCAGCCGGATGCGTCGCAAGCTCGCGCACCTGGCCAGCGGCAGGGTCGACCCGCAGGCGCTGGTCGCCCTGACCGACCTGCAGGAGTCGGCGGTGGAGCAGATGGTCAAGGCCGAGAAGCTCTCGCCGATGGCGGTCAGCGACGCCGAGGACGCGCTCAGCGACTGGCTGGACGACCACGACGTGGCGGGCGCCTGGGACCTGGCGCCGACGCTGGTGGCCGCGGGGGTCAGTACCGACCTGCTGGACGAGATCGCCGAGACGATGCCAGCCGATCTGCTGCCCGACGGCATCCACTGGGTCGCCTACGCGCTGGACACCGAGCAGCTGATGAACGAGATCGAGGACTCGACCACCCGGATCTCCACCCTGGTCGGTGCGGCCAAGCAGTACTCACAGATGGACCGCGCGACGGCGCAGGACATCGACGTCCGCGACGGGCTGATCTCGACGATGGTGATGCTGGGGCACAAGATCAAGGAGGCGGGCCTGACCGTGGTCAAGGACCTCGACCCCGACCTGCCGCGGATCCCCGCACACCCGGCCGAGCTCAACCAGGTCTGGACCAACCTGATCGACAACGCCGTCCAGGCCATGCCCGACGGTGGGACGCTCTCCGTCCGCACCAGCCGCGAGGACTCCTGCGTGCTGGTGGAGATCGGCGACACCGGAGCCGGCGTCCCGAAGCAGCTGCAGGCGAAGATCTTCGAGCCCTTCTTCACCACCAAGCCGGTCGGCGAGGGCACCGGTCTGGGACTGGACATCTCCTACCGGGTCGTGACCCAGCACCATGGCGGTGACCTGCGGGTGGTCTCGGTCCCCGGTGACACCCGCTTCCAGGTCCGGCTGCCGCTGACCGAACCGGGCGCCACCGCCTGATGGCCGGCCAGCACCGACACCTCGGCTACCGCGCTGCCCCCTGAATATCGACCCGTCGACGGGCCTTTCCGCCAGATTGGGTGCCGGTCACCTCATCGAGGGGTCGAAAACCAGGGGAGCCGGCCGGGACAGGTGCCCCGACCGGCTGGGGACTGTCCGCGAAGGCCGCCCCTAGGCGCGAATGCGGGTCTACCCTTGCGGCATGTCCGCGACCCCCGTACCCGTGCCTGCCGGCCCCGCGGATCTGACTCTGGACCAGCAGCTCTGCCTCGCCCTGTACACCGCCTCGCGCGCGATGACCGCGCGGTACCGGAGCAGTCTGGCCAGGCTCGGGCTGACCTATCCCCAGTACCTCGTGATGGTGCTGCTCTGGGAGGTCGGCACCTGTTCGGTGACCGGGATCGGCCAGCGGCTGAGCCTGGACTCGAGCACCCTCTCACCGCTGCTCAAGCGCCTGCAGGCCATGGATCTGGTCACCCGCACCCGGGACATCCACGACGAGCGGCTCATGATGATCGGGCTCACCGAGCGTGGCCAGGCGATGCAGGACGAGGCTGCGCCGGTCAGCGTCGAGATGTGCGCGTCCACCGGGCTGACCATCGGCGAGCACCTGGAGCTGGTCGACACCCTTCGTGAGCTGAGCCGGCAGCTGGACGCCTCGGTCCGGGTGGTCGCTGACCAGGAGCACTGAGCCGAGGGCAGCCCGGTCGCGCGCCACAACGCCGCCCTGCTGGAGTTCCCCGCGAGCTGAGCTCCCCTCCGGGTTTCGCGCGCCGCTGTCAGGCTGACGACAGCGGGGTAGAGCGAGATCCGCGTGCGAGCGGAGCGAGCGCCAAAGGCACCGCGAGCTCGACCGGCAGGTCCTCGTGGTGGACGACCACCAGGGAGGTGACCGCGCGGGTCAGGCAGACGTAGAGGCGGCGTAGGCCGGTGACGTGGTCGGGTTCCGCGGCGACGATGGCGGCGGGCTCGAGCAGCACGACATGGTCGAACTCCAAGCCCTTGGCCAGGGTGGCGGGCACCAGGTCGACCCGGCTGCCGAAGCTCTGCTCGGACTCGCCCAGCAGGTCGAACGCAATCTCGGCCGCGGTCAGCTCCGCCCGCACCGACGGCACGGCGCCATCGGCCACGATCACCCCGACGGTGCCCTCAGCCATCAGCGCCTGCTGCACGGCTCGCACCACCTCCGGGCCCGGCTCAGCCGCAGCGCGGAGGTCCAGCTCACCGCGGTGCCGGCGGACTGAGTGCGGCGGGGTCAGCGTGGGAGCGATCCGCGGCAGGAGCCGGGCGGCGTAGTCGATCACGGCTCCCGGCACCCGGAAGCCGGCGACCAGTTCCTCGATCACCGCGTCGGACTGGCCGAGGTGACCGAGCGACTCGGCCCAGGAGCGGGTGGCCCACGGCGTGGTGGCCTGGGCGAGGTCGCCCAGCACCGTCACCGAGCCGGTCGAGGCCCGTCGGCCGACAGCCCGCAGCATCATCGGCGACAGGTCCTGGGCCTCGTCCAGAACGACGTGCCCGACGCTCGGCGTCCGGTGCAGCAGGTCGGCGACCTCGTCGATCAGGACCACGTCCGCCAACGTCCAGCGGGCGGTCCCGACCGACCGCGCCGGCTTCGTCATCAAGATCGACTTCTGCTCGACCTCGTCCAAGATCCCGTCTGCACTGGCGGCCAGGAAGGAAGAGTCGGTCAGCAGCCTCAAGATCAGCTTCGCTGCATCGAGGCTCGGCCAGAGCTGCTCGGCGTAGACCTTGACCGGACGGCTGCGGGCCACGGCGTTCTGCACCCGGTCGTCGGGGGAGTCCCCGGCGGCCTCCATCCGCAGCAGCACCTGATGGGCGAGCCGCTGCGGCAGCATCGCCCGGCCGGCCTCGTACCGGACGCCGCGGTTCTGCAGCTCGGCCACCATCTCGGCCGCCAGGTACGCCCCGACCCGCCACTGGTGCGCGCCGCGCGGCACGACGAGCGGGTCCCGGGTGGTGCCCAGGTGGCTCCAGACGGCGCGGTGCAACACCTCGGCCATCCGCGCGTCGCCCTTGGTGACGGCGGGCCGCGCCGGTTCGAGGGCCCGCACCTCGACCCGGTTCGACCCGCTGACCAGCGACGCGACGGTGGCCTGCGTCGCGTCGATCTCGCCGAGCGCGGGCAGCACGTCACCGATGTAGGACAGGAAGCTGTCGTTGGGGCCGATCACCAAGACGCCGGACCGGGCCAGCTGCTCGCGGTAGGCGTAGAGGAGGTACGCGGCCCGGTGCAGCCCGACCGCGGTCTTGCCCGTGCCCGGTGCCCCTTGCACGCAGACGGACTGGGCCAGCGAGGCCCGCACGATCATGTCCTGCTCCGGCTGGATGGTGGCCACGATGTCGCGCATCGGCCCGGTCCGCGGCCGTTCGATCTCGGACTCCAGAATCGCCGACCCGGCCACCTCGACCTCCGCCTCAGGTGCGCGGACCAGGTCCTCGTCCTCGAACGCCGTCAGCCGTCCGGTCGAGAAGCCGAAGCGCCGGCGATGGCGGACGCCCATCGGCTCGCCGACCCGCGCCTGGTAGAAGGGCAACGCCATCCCCGCTCGCCAGTCGATGACCATCGGCTCGGCGCCCGGCTCGCCAGTGACGTGGCGACGACCGATGTAGAGGGTCTCGTCGCGCTCGGCGCCGAGTCGGGCGTCGTAGCCGAGCCGGCCGAAGAATAGCGGCACGGTCGGGTCGTCCTCGAGCGCCTTCATCCGGCGGTAGAGGACCTGCTTGAGGTGCTCGGTCGAGACCCGGTCGCCGCCCTGGGCGGTCAGGCTCGCCGTGTGCTCCTGCATCTGTCGCAGCGCGGCGCGGGAGGAGGTGAGGTGCTCTTGCTCGGCGACGAGGACGGAGGTGACGGACTCTTCGGGCATGCAGATGTCTCCGAGGGAAATCGGCTGAGGGCTGAGGAGCGAAGCGACAACCTACACCGCATACACCTTCCGGGCGAGCGCCTTTCGGCCCCCCCGCTCATCCCGGCCGGGCGCGGTTCCTAGATTGGGTGTCGTGACCGCTGACAATCCCACGCCCACCGCTGAGAGCCCGCGCACCTTCATCGCCGTGGAGAACCCTGCGGACCGACCTCGCCGGAGCCGGGTCACCGTACGCGTGCTGCTGACCAACGACGCCGACGAGACGTTGCTGTTCGAGGACAGCGACCCCGGCCTGGAGAACGCCCGCTGGTGGTCGACCCCGGGTGGCGGGATGGACCCGGGTGAGAGCGAGATCGACACCGCCGTCCGCGAGGTCTGGGAGGAGACCGGGATCCAGCTGCAGCCCGACGACCTGCTGGGCCCGATGGCCCGCCGGCACGTGGTGCACGGATACTCCGACCAGGTGATCGAGCAGGACGAGTCCTTCTACCTCGCCAAGGTGGGCCAGGTGGACGTGGACGTCTCCGCCCACACCGAGGAGGAGAAGCTCACCTTCAAGTCGTTCCGCTGGTGGTCGAACGAGGAGCTGCGCAACACCGACGACTGGGTGTGGCCGCACGAGCTCGTCGAGCTGCTGCACCTGGTGGACGAGCCCGACCGCTGGCCGGTCGAGCTCGGCATCCAGGAGGAGTCGACCGTGCTCGACGTGTCCTGACCACCTCGGCCGGCGGCGAACTGCCCGACCCGTACGCCGCTGGTGACCCGCAGGTCCGGCGCGCCTCAGTGGCGCTCTTCCTGGCCGGGGTCGCGGTCTTCGCGCTGCTCTACAGCACCCAGCCGCTGCTGCCGGAGCTGAGCCGGCGTTTCGGTCTCAGCCCGGCGGTGGCGAGCCTTTCGGTGAGTGTGACCACCCTGACCCTGGCCGTGGGGCTGCTGGTGGCCGGGCCGATCTCGGAGCGCTACGGTCGCACCCGGCTGGTCACGACGAGTCTGGTGGCGGCCACCGTCCTGGGCCTGCTCTGTGCCCTGGCCCCCAGCTGGCCGCTGCTGCTGGCCGGCCGCGCGCTGCAGGGTCTGGCTCTGGCCGGGCTGCCGGCCGTGGCCGTGGCGTACCTCGGTGAGGAGCTGCACCCAGCGGTTGCCGGCCAGGCCACCGGTCTCTACGTCGGCGGCAACGCGATCGGCGGGATGGCCGGCCGGCTGCTGTCCGGCGGCCTGGCCGACCTCGGCGGCTGGCGGTTGGCGGTGGGAGGCATCGGGGTGCTGGCCGCGGTCTGCACGGTCGCGGTGCTGCGGCTGCTGCCGCCGTCCCGACGCTTCGTCCCGGCCCAACCGGGGCTCGCCACCATGCTGGACAACACCCGACGGGTGCTCAGCGATCCGGTGCTGATCGGTCTGTACCTGCTGGCCGCGCTGCTGATGGGTGCGTTCGTCTCGGTGTTCAACGCGCTGGGCTTCCGGCTGGAGGGCCCGCCGTACGCGCTCACGGCCGCCGCAGCGAGCCTGGTCTTCCTGGTCTACGCCCTCGGCTCGGTCGCCTCGACCACCGCCGGGCGGCTGGCCGACCGCCACGGACGCAGGCTCGTGGTCGTCGTCTCGGTGCTGGTGATGCTGGCCGGCCTGCTGGGGACGGTAGTCCGCCCGCTGCCAGGCGTCGTCGCTGCGCTCGCGGTGATGACGGTGGGGTTCTTCGCGGCCCACGGAGTGGCCAGCGGCTGGGTCGGCGCCAGGGCCCGGCTGGGCGGCCGGGCCACCGCCCAGGCGGCGTCCATGTACCTGTTCGCCTACTACCTCGGCTCGTCGGTGGCCGGCGCCGTGGTCGGCCGGGCCTGGAGCGGTGCGGGTTGGGTCGGCGTCATCGAGCTCACCGGGGTCCTGGTGCTAGCCGGCTGCGGGGTCGCCGTCCTGCTCGCCCGCAGCGTCAGCCTGCTGGCACCGGGCAACCCGCCCGTTGGGTGAGGCGGTGGCCGCCTGCCACGCCCCCGCGGTTCAGGCGCCGAGCTCACTCAGGACCACCGGCAGCTCACTCAGCAGCTCCCGGGCGAGGAAGCCGAGGGCTCCGACCCGGGCGGCGAGCCGGTCACCGGCCGCGGCGTGGACATGGGTGCCCCAGCAGGCAGCCTGCGCGGCATCTCCGGTCCGGGCCAGCAGGCCGGTCACCGCGCCCACCTGGACGTCGCCGCTGCCCGAGGTGGCCAGGCCGCCGTTGCCGGCGCTGACCTGCCACACCTCGCCGTCGGGGTCGGCCACCGCACCCGAGCAGGACACGACGGCGCCGTACCGCCGGGCGATCTCCGCGACGTCGGACTGACGCTCCTCGGTGCCCTCGGCCAGCTCGCGATCCAGCAGCCGGGCGGCCTCGGAGGAGTTGGGCGTCAGCACCAGCCGCCCCCGGACGGGCGCGAGCACCTCGTCGTCCAGCCCGGGCAGGACGCCCAGGGCGTACGCGTCGAGGACGAGCCACGTCGAGTCGCCCAGCTGCGGGATGAGCGTCCGCAGCAGTACGGCCGTCTCCTCCGGGTCGTCCAGGCCCACCCCCACCGTGACCACGTCGGCGGAGCCGAGGTCGTCGGCGATCGCGCGGAGGTCGGCGCCCAGCACGCTGCCGCGCTCGTTCTGCGGCAGCCCGATCACGCCGGCTTCGGGGGTGGCGACGGCCATGGGGACGGCCGCACTGGCCGCGACCGCCATCGTCAGGTGCCCAGCGCCGACCCGAAGCGCAGCGAGCCCGGCGAGCTGGACGGCTCCCGGCGTGGTGGCGGCGCCCCCGACGATCAGAACCTGGCCGCGACCGTACTTGGACTGCTCCACCTCCGGCAGGGCCCACGTGCGCAGCAGGGTGGGCGTCACCTCCTGGGCGGCGGACCTGCTCGGACGGTCAGGCTTCGTCATCGATGTCTCCTGCGTGCTGGGTGACGGGGGCCGGAGACGACTCCAGGTGCCCCACGTCGTTGAAGGACGTGAGCAGCCAGCCGCCCTCGGCGCTGCGGTTCAGGCGCGTGATCGAGACGTTCTTGACCGGCGTCTCGCTCCCGATCTCCAGCACCTCGGCCTCGGTCAGGCCCTCGCAGACGTAGCGGAAGGTGAGGACGAGCGCGTCGTGGCAGAAGATCACGACCCGGGTGGCCGCCGGCAGGGCCGAGAGGTCGACCAGGAAGCTCCGGACGCGGAGCACCACGTCCGCCCAGGACTCCCCGCCCGGCGGGCGGTGGTAGAACTTGCCGAGCCACTGCCGGCGTTCGGCCTCCCCGGGGAAGCGGTTGACCACACCCTTCCAGGTGAGCAGGTCCAGCACGCCGAGCTCGCGGTCGCGCAGCCGCTCGTCCAGCCGAACGGGCAGATCGAGTTCGGCTGCCTCGAGGCTGAGGTGCGCGGTCTGCTGTGCGCGCAGGTAGGTCGAGGACCAGAGCAGGGTGGGCACGTCGTCAGCCAGGAGGGGCGCCAGCCCGCGGCCCAGCGCCGTCGCCTGCTCGATCCCGGTGGGCGACAGCTCGACATCGGCGTCGCGGGCGCCGACCTCGATCACCTCGGCATCAGCGGCGTAGGCCTCGGCCGCTGCCGCGTTGCCCAGACTCTCCCCGTGCCGGATGACGATCAGCTCGCTGACGGGCACACTCACTCCTTCTCGTCGTCGGACGCACGATCTTCACCGTATCGGCCACTTCCGACCGCGCGCGGCGGGTGGAACTTAATCGGTTCAGACCCGCGTGCGGCAACCAGGGGTGACCTGGGTAGGTTAAGGGCTATGGAATTCCGCTACCTCGGCAACTCTGGCCTCAAGATCTCGGCCATCACCTACGGCAACTGGCTCACCCACGGCTCCCAGGTCGAGAACGAGCAGGCCCAGGCCTGCGTCAAGGCCTCCCTCGAAGCCGGCATCACCACGTTCGACACCGCTGACGTCTACGCCAACACCAAGGCTGAGACGGTCCTCGGTGAGGCGCTGAAGGGCGAGCGGCGCGAGTCGGTCGAGATCTTCACCAAGGTGTTCGGCCCGACCGGCCCCAAAGGCCCCAACGACCTCGGCCTCTCGCGCAAGCACATCAGCGAGGCCGTCAACGGCTCGCTGACCCGGCTGCAGACCGACTACATCGACCTCTACCAGGCGCACCGCTTCGACTACGAGACCCCGCTCGAGGAGACGATGCAGGCGTTCGCCGACCTCGTCCGCGCAGGCAAGGTGCTCTACGTCGGCGTCAGCGAGTGGACCGCCGACCAGCTGCGTGCGGGCGCCGCGCTGGCTCGTGACCTCGGCTTCCAACTGATCTCCAACCAGCCGCAGTACTCGATGCTGTGGCGGGTCATCGAGGGTGAGGTCGTGCCGGCGTCCAAGGAGCTCGGCATCAGCCAGGTCGTCTGGTCCCCGATCGCCCAGGGCGTGCTGACCGGCAAGTACGTGCCCGGTGCCGACCTGCCCGAGGGTTCGCGGGCCACCGACGACAAGGGCGGCGCCGACATGATCGCCCGCTGGATGTCCGACGACGTGCTGGAGCGGGTGCAGCAGCTGAAGCCGATCGCCGACGAGGCCGGGCTCTCGATGGCGCAGCTGGCCATCGCCTGGGTGCTGCAGAACGAGAACGTGGCCACCGCGATCATCGGTGCCTCACGTCCCGAGCAGGTTTTCGACAACGTCAAGGCCGCCGGGGTCACGCTGGAGCCCGCGCTGCTGACCAAGATCGATGACGTCCTCGGCGACGCCGTCGTCAGCGACCCGGCCAAGACTCTGGACAGCTCCCCGAAGACCCGCGAGGCCTGAGCCTCACCTGCTACCGACTTGTCCGATTCTCCGGGGGCAATCCCCCCCGGAGCGTCGGACAAGTCGGCGGCGGGGTGATGGTGGTGCCTCAGCCGGCGTCGGCAGCGGCCTGAAGCGCGGCGACGTCGAGCTTGCGCATCTGCAGCATCGCCTGCATCGCCCGACCGGAGCGGCCTGGGTCGGGGTCGCCCAGCAGCTCGTTCAGCTGCTGCGGCACGACCTGCCATGCAAGCCCGAAGCGGTCCTTCAGCCAGCCGCACTGGCTTTCCTCGCCGCCGTCGGCGAGCAGGGCGTCCCAGTAGCGGTCGACCTCGGCCTGGTCGGCGCAGTCGATCACGAAAGAGATGGCCTCGGTGAACGTGAAGTGCGGTCCGCCGTTCAGGCCGGTGAAGCGGACGCCGTCCAGCTCGAACTCGACCGTGAGCACAGACCCGGCGCTGGCGTCGGGTGTGCCGTCCGGCGCGGGGGTGGTGCTCAGCACCTTCGAGTTCGGGAACAACGAGACGTAGAACTCGGCGGCTTCCTCGGCCTGGGTGTCGAACCACAGAAACGGTGTGATGGTGGGCATCGGGTCTCCTTGAGTGAGTGGGCGGCGGCGAGCAGCCGGTGACAGCGGTATTGACCCGCGACAGCGGCCGGACTCATCGGTCCGGCTGCTCCAAGGCCCGGCGGTGGTCGGTCATCGCCTCGGCGACGGAGCAGAGGAAGCGCTCGATCAGCTCGAGCTCGCGCTCGTCGTAAGCGGCCATGGTGGCGTGCACCCGAGCACCCAGCGGCCCGAAGAACTCCCGGCCGATCTCGGGCCCGCTGGCGTCGTGGCGCAGCCGGACCTGGCGCCGGTCGTGGGCGTCGGGCTCACGACGGACGTGACCGGCCCGGACGAGGCGGTCGATGGTGCCGGTGACCGCACCCGAGGTGACGTTGAGCACCGAACGCAGCAGCCCTGGCGTGGCGGCCTCGCCCTGCCGTTCGGCGTTGAGGATCAGCACCAGCGCCTGCAGGTCGGTGGGGTGCATGTCGTGCGTCTTGGCGAAGACCTCGGTCACGCGGGTGGCTTCGGAGCCGTAGCGGCGCAGGTGGTCGGTGATCCGCTCCCGCAGCGTCGCCATCCGTGCTTCGTCGCTCACCGTCTGCTCCTCTCCCTCGTTGCGCGGAGCCGCGTCCGTGACTAGTCTCTCACTCACTAAGAGTATCTGTCATTGAGAGAGTAGACGACATGCAGCGCTTCTGGGCAGGTATAGCAGCCCTGGTGGCCGGCCGGCGGACAGTCTGGCTGGTGATCGTGCTGGCGGCCGCCGCCAGTGGCGCGCTGATCGGACTCGGTGGCTCGCTGCAGGTGAGCTCGGACAGCACCGCCGGGCTGCCGCCCGACGCGCAGTCCACGCAGGTGGCCAAGCTCCAGCAGCAGCTGCCCTCCGGGCAGACGAACCCGGCCCTCGTCGTCTACAGCCGACCCGGCGGCGCCCTGTCCGACGCTGACGTGAGCGCAGTACGCCGTCAGTCCGACGCCCTCGGCCAGCTTGCGCTCGGTGGCCGGGTGTCCCCGCCACAGCTCTCGCCCGACCGTACGGCGGCGCTGGTCGCGGTGCCGCTCTCGGGTGACGTCATCGGGGAGGAGACCGTCGCCAGCGTGAAGGCGATCCGGGCCGCCGCGCGCTCCGGGCTGCCCGACGGGGTGGTCGCCCAGGTCACGGGCGGTGCCGGCTTCAGCGCCGACATCTCCTCCTCGTTCGACGGGGCGAACATCACGCTGCTGGCCACCACGGCCAGCGTGGTCGCGCTGCTGCTCATCCTGACGTACCGCAGCCCCATCCTCTGGGTGATCCCGCTGACCGTCGTCGGCCTGGCCGACCAGGCGACGACCAAGCTGGTCGCGCTGCTCTCCCGGCACAGCGACGTCCCGTTCGACCCCTCGACCACGGGCATCGTCTCGGTACTGGTCTTCGGCGCGGGCACCGACTACGCCCTGCTGCTGATCGCGCGCTACCGCGAGGAGCTGCAGCGGACGCCCGACCGGCGCCAGGCCATGCGCGACGCCGTTCGGGGCGCGGGGCCGGCCGTCCTCGCCTCGGGCACCACCGTGGTGCTGGCCCTGCTGACGCTGCTGGCCGCGACCTTCGGCGGCACCCGCGCCATCGGGGTCGCGGGGGCCATCGGCATCGTGGTCGCGCTGGCCTTCGGCCTGGTCGTGCTCCCCGCAGCCCTTGTCGTCTGCCCGCGCGGGCTGTTCTGGCCGCTGGTGCCGCGGGTCGAGACCACCCCGCGCCGGGCGGCTCCGGGCGGCCGCAACTGGCGCCGGATCGGGGAGGCGACCGCCCGCCGTCCGTGGACAGTGGTCGCCGCCTCGGTGCTGGTGCTCGGTGCCCTCAGCGCGGGCGTTGCCGGTACCGGGTTCGGCCTGAGCCAGGCCGACACCTTCCGCACTAAGGCCGAGTCGGTGGACGGGCTGAAGACGCTGTCCGCCTCCTTCCCGGCCGGCCTGGTCTCCCCGGTGGTCGTGATGACCACCCCCGAGCGCGCCGACGCGGTGGTCTCGGCCGTCCAGGGCGTGGCGGGCGTGGCCTCGGCCGCCCAGGGTGAGGCGGATGCGACGCGGGCCGAGGTGGACGTGGTGATCACCGCAGCCCCGGACACCGCGGAGAGCTACGCCACCATCGAGCGGCTGCGGGCGCAGACGGTGACCGTGGACCCGGCCGCGCTGGTGGGCGGCAGCGTCGCCTCCAGCCTGGACGCCCGCGATGCCTCCGTCCGCGACCTGACGGTGATCACGCCGTTGATCCTGGCCGTGGTGGTGGGGGTGCTGATCCTGCTGCTGCGCGCCCTGGTGGCCCCGGCGGTACTGCTGCTCACGGTCGTCCTCAGCTACTTCGCCGCGCTCGGCGCCGGCAGCCTGGCCTTTCGCTACGTCTTCGACTTCCCAGCGTTGGACTACCAGGTGCCGTTGCTGGCCTTCCTGTTCCTGGTGGCCCTCGGCGTCGACTACAACATCTTCCTGGTCTCCCGGGCCCGCGAGGAGTCGATCGCCCACGGCACCCGCGCAGGCATCGTCGACGCGCTGGCCGTGACGGGCGGCGTGATCACCAGCGCCGGTGTGCTGCTGGCGGCCGTGTTCACCGTGCTCGGCGTGCTGCCGGTCATCGTGCTCACCGAGATCGGCATCATCGTCGGCCTCGGCGTCCTGCTGGACACCCTGCTGGTGCGCACGGTGCTGGTCCCGGCCCTGGTGCACGTGCTCGGCGACCGGTTCTGGGCACCGAGCGCGCTGAGCCGTCGGTCGCGCCCCAAGAATGCCGAAGCCGTGCGCCCCGTGGCGGCGCTGGAGCACGCCTGAGCCCGCCTGCGTCGGCGGCGTCAGGGGTCAGTCGCCGAGCCGGCCCGACAGCCGGGCGTGGAACCGGGTGCTGCGCTCGTCCAGGCCCTCGATCTGCACCGTGCGACCGTGGTCGCGGAACTTGGTCTCGACGGCGTCCAGCGCGGCCACCGTGGACGCGTCCCACACCTGGGCCTGGCTGAGGTCGACCACCACGTGGGCCGGGTCGTCGGCGTAGGAGAACCACTCGACCAGGTCGTTGCTGCTGCCGAAGAACAGCGGCCCGACCACCTCGTAACGGACCGAGGTCCCGTCGTCGGCGAGGGTGCGGTCGACGCGGATGACGTGGGCGACGCGGCGCGCGAACAGCACCATGGCCAGCAGCACGCCGATGCCGACCCCGAGGGCGAGGTTGCCCGAGGCGACGGTGACCGCCACGGTCACCACCATCACAGCCGTCTCCGGCAACGGCATCCGGCGGAGGGTGGTCGGGGCGACGCTGTGCCAGTTGACCGTGCTCAGGGCCACGACCATCATCACGGCGGCGAGCGCGACCATCGGGATCCGGGCGATGACGCCGCTCAGCCCCGTCACCACGGCCAGCAGGAACAGCCCGGCCACGGCGGTCGAGACCCGGGTCCTGGCCCGGCCGATCTTCACGTTGACCACGGTCTGGCCGATCATGGCGCAGCCGGCGATCCCGCCCCAGAACCCTGCGGCGATGTTCGCCACCCCGAGCGCCCACGACTCCCGCCCCTTGGCCGAGCGGGTGTCGGTGAGGTCGTCGACCAGCTTCGCGGTCAGCAGGCTCTCCAGCAGCCCGACGAAGGCGATGCTCAGCGCGGTCGGCCAGACGATGCGCAGGGTCTCCAGGGTGAGCGGGACGCTGAACGGGGTCAGGCCGGGCAGCGATCCGGTGAGCGGACCCTCAGCCCCGACGTCTGGCACCACGACACCGGCCAGCACGACGACCAGGGTCACGCCCACGATCGCCACCAGGGGGGCGGGGACGGCGGTGGTCAGCCGGGGGAGCAGCACGACGACGGCCAGCGTGCCGGCGAACAGCACGTAGGCCACCCAGGGGACGCCGACCAGGTGCCGCACCTGAGCGGCGAAGATCAAGATGCCCAGCGCGTTCACGAAGCCGATCATCACCGACCGCGGCACGAAGCGCATGAGCCGGGCGAGCCCGGTCAGCCCGAACACGATCTGCACCAGACCGGCCACCACCACCGCCGGCAGCACGTAGCCGACGCCGTGCCCCTGGACCAGGGGCGCCACCACGAGGGCGACCGACCCGGCGGCGGCCGTCACCATCGCCGGCCGACCACCCAGCACCGTCATGGTGAGGGCCAGCACGATCGAGGACACCAGGCTGACCAGCGGGTCCACACCGGCGATGACGGAGAAGGAGATCACCTCGGGCACCAGGGCGAGGGTCGTGACGACGCCGGCAAGGGCCTCTCGGGTGAGCAGACGGGGGGAGCGGAGGACGTCGAGAACGGTCACCCGCGTCCGGGCGGGCGCGGGCAAGGGCAGCGTCGAGGTCATCGGGGTCGCTCTCCAGGCGGGGTGGCTCCCTGCGGAGCCGGTTCTCGGTGGTGGCCGTCAGTCGGCGGCGACTGCGTCCTCGGCGTCCATGATGCGGTAGCCGTAGCCCTGCTCGGCGAGGAAGCGCTGGCGGTGCGCGGCGAACTCGGCGTCCACGGTGTCGCGGGAGACGACGGCGTAGAAGCGGGCGGTGATTCCGTCGGCCTTGGGCCGCAGCAGCCGGCCCAGCCGCTGGGCCTCCTCCTGCCGGGAGCCGAAGGCCCCCGAGACCTGGATCGCCACCTGGGCGGTCGGCAGGTCGATGGAGAAGTTGGCCACCTTGCTGACCACGAGCAGGTCGATCTCGCCGGAGCGGAACGCCTCGTACAGCTTCTCCCGCTGCCGGACGGTGGTGTCGCCCTTGATCAACGGGGCACCGAGCCGCTCGGCGAGCTCGTCCAGCTGGTCGACGTACTGCCCGATCACCAGCGTGGGCACGCCGCGGTGCTTGGCCACCAGGTCGACGACCACCTCGGTCTTGGAGTCGGCTGTGGCCGCCAGCCGGTACTTCACGTCGGCCTCGGCCACGGCGTAGGTCATCCGCTCGGCCTCGGTCAGCGTCACCCGCACCTCGATGCAGTCGGCCGGTGCGATGTAGCCCTGGGACTCGATGTCCTTCCACGGGGCGTCGAACCGCTTCGGCCCGATCAGGGAGAAGACGTCACCCTCCCGGCCGTCCTCGCGGACCAGCGTCGCAGTCAGTCCGAGCCGGCGGCGGGCTTGCAGGTCGGCCGTCATCCGGAACACGGGCGCGGGCAGCAGGTGCACCTCGTCGTAGATGATCAAGCCCCAGTCGCGGGCGTCGAAGAGCTCCAGGTGCGGGTGCACGCCGCCGCGCTTGGTGGTGATCACCTGGTAGGTGGCGATGGTGACGGGCCGGATCTCCTTGCGGGCACCGGAGTACTCGCCGATCTCCTCCGCGGTCAGCGTGGTCCTCTTGATCAGCTCGTCTCGCCACTGGCGGGCCGAGACGGTGTTGGTGACCAGGATCAACGTCGTCGCCTGCGCCCGGGCCATGGCTGCGGCGCCCACGATCGTCTTGCCCGCGCCGCAGGGCAGCACCACCACGCCGGAGCCGCCGTGCCAGAAGCCCTCGGCGGCCTGGTCCTGGTAGGGCCGCAGCTCCCAGCCGTCCTGGTCGAGGGCGATCGCGTGCGCCTCGCCGTCGACGTAGCCCGCGAGGTCCTCGGCCGGCCAGCCCAGCTTCAGCAGCACCTGCTTCAGGTGGCCACGCTCGGACGGGTGCACCACCACGGTGTCGTCGTCCAGCCTGGCCCCGACCAGTCCCTTGACCTTGGCGCTGCGCAGGATCTCGGTGAGGACCGGACGGTCGGTGGTCACCAGGACCAGGCCGTGCGTCGGGTGCTTCTCGATCCGCAGCCGGCCGTAGCGGTCCATGGTGTCCGCGACGTCGACCAGCAGCGCGTTGGGCACCGGGTAGCGGCTGTAGGTCAGCAGGGTGTCGACGACCTGCTCGGCGTCGTGGCCCGCCGCCCGGGCGTTCCACAGGCCCAGCGGGGTCAGCCGGTAGGTGTGGATGTGCTCGGGAGCGCGCTCGAGCTCGGCGAAGGGCGCGATGGCGATCCGGCACTCACCGGCGTCGGGGTGGTCGACCTCGAGCAGCAGGGTGCGGTCCGACTGCACGACCAGCGGACCCGCGCCGACGGCTCCGGGGGCCATCAGCTGCCCCCGGACGCGGCTGGCACCGGTGAGGGTGAGGAGGTGTCGGCGGACTCCTCGACCTCGTTCGGGGTGAGCGTGGCCGACGGTGAAGAGCTGCTGGGGCTGGCGCTCGGCGTCGGGCTGGGTCCGGTCGGCGTGGCCGACGGGCCCGGCGTCGGCGTGGAGCCTGACGAAGGGCGGGAGACCAGCAGGTTGGGCGAGGTGAGGCTCTCGTTGCCCGCCGCGTCGAGCGCCCGGACCTGGATGACGTGGCTGCCGAGGTCGTCGTTGAACCAGCGGACCGTGACGTGGGTCTTGCGGGTGGTGGCGACGGTGAAGCCGTTGAGCACGACGCGGTAGCGCTGGACGCCGACGTCGTCGGTCGCAGCGGGCCAGCTCACGGTGATCCGGTCGCGGGTGACGGCTGCGGTGGTGATGGTGGTGACCGAGGTGGGGGCGACGCGGTCGGTGTCGGTGCGGGGGTCGTACGCCGTGGCGCCGCTGCTCGACGGTCGGACGGGACGAACGGTCGTGACCGACGCGTTCTGCGCACTCGCCTCGGTGGGCTTCGGGTCGGCGCTGCGGGGGCTCCGCTGGGTACGCGTGGGGCCCGGCGTCGCTCCCTGGCTGGTGCTGGTGGCCAAACCCGTCGGCAGGTTGGTCGGTTCGTCGTCCGGCAACGGCGCGGCGAACTCACCCGACGGGCCGCCGAGAGCCGGAACGACGTACATCGCGCCCACGCCGGCCGCGCAGACGCCAAGCACGAGCAGGCGTCGCAGCGTGACGGGGTTCACCGGGTAAGTCTAGATGGCGCCAGTGGTCGTCACCGACAGTTCGTGCAGTGGCTGGGGGCAGCCCCGAGGAGTTGTCGACGACTAGCGGCACGCACGGACGAAAGAGATCCGCGCCAGCGGGATCGTGATCACTTCTGCGCTGGCCCGGTCGACGGCCCGGACCGTTCCGCCCGACAGGTCGAGCGGCACCAGCTCGCGTTCGGCGCGGCTGCCGTCCGCGCTCACGTAGCCCACCAGGACCCCGACGGCCTCCCTGGTGGCAGCGCGGAGCAGAGCCAACGCCTCGTCGGTGTCCTGCGCCCGCGGACCGGCGGACGCCGCCCGCGCGACCTCGGCGTTCCGCCGCGGGTGGTCGCGCTCGGCAGCGAGCAGGGCCTCCGCCACCTCCGCCGGTTGGGCGGTCGCCGGCAGGTCCGACAGCCTGGGTCGCGGCGCCCGCTGACCGGGGGGCGGGGTGAGCGTCCGACCGCCCTCGTCCTCCACGGCGGGCGTCTGGCCCATCGCGTGCAGGAAGGCGACGAGCTCGGCCGGCTCCACCGACGCCACCAGGACGCCGGGAGCGATCGGCCGCAGCCCCAAGGAGGCGGCGTCGGGGTGACCGAGCAGGGCCGCGGCCTCGAGATCGTCGTCGGTCCGCAGGTAGGCTGCCGCGCTGCCCACCCGGATGCTGCCGTGCCGCCGGCCCACGTCGTCGACCAGGTAGGCCAGCGGCTGGGGGACCGGGGTGGCCGAGTGCCGGCCCAGCCAGCTGTGCACCTCGGCCGCCGACCAGCCCGAGTCGAAGGCCCGTCGCAGCGAGCTGTCGCTGAAGCGGTAGACCCCGCCGCCGCCGCGCGACTCCTGGTCGGCCAGCAGCCGGAGCTCGCTGGCGACGGCGTGCTCCAGCGGGCCGGGGGCTACGGCGGTGAGGTCGGCCTGCAGGATGACGTGGTGGACGGGGTCGGGGAACAGGGCGGCCAGGTCGGTCGGCAGCTGCCCCGCCGCGCCGACCGCACGAGCGAACCCGCTGACCGCGTCCAGGGCGACCAGCCCCAGCCGCGTCGCCTCCTGCCAGGTCCAGTCCACCAGCGTGGCGGCCTCCACCGGTCCGCGGGCCAGCCGTGGGCGGTGCCAGAGCAGCGCCGCCGTCAGCTGCTCCAGGTCCGGCCGGGTGCCTGCGGGCAGGGCGGCGGCAAGCTCGACCAGGAGTCGCCGCATGCCGGGGGCGGAGGCAGCGTCGGACTCGGGCCCGAGTGCGTGCGTCCCGGGCTCCGCCGAGGCCGAGAACCAGCGGGGCGCGCCCAGCCAGGCGCGGGCGAGCAGCTGCCAGCGGCGGGCGCCGTCCTCACCCACCCAGCGGTCGTAGTCGACGGTCGGCAGCAGGCAGAGGTTGCCACCGGGCGCCACCAGCCCCGCGGCCGCGGCGCACTCGAGCACGAAGGTCGCGTACGCGTTGTCGGCCCCGAGCCGGCGGGCCAGTGCGGTGACGTCCCGGGCCGCGACGCCGCCGGTACGCAGCAGCCGGTGCGGCACCGTCTCGAGCGTGTGCACCGCCAGCTCGACGTCGTGCAGCAGCCCGAACGCGGCGCCGGCGGCCGCGGAGTCGACCAGCCGCGGCGTCCGCGTCGTCCCGCTCACCGTCGGCGGCTCGGGGTCGACCGGCTCGGGGCGGAAGCGCATCCCACGCAGTACCCACGCGACCTCCCGCGGCATCACGACGGTGTCGGCGTCCAACGGCCGGAGCAGGCCGCGGGCCAGCAGCTGCTCCACCGGTGAACGGGCGCTGCGCGCCGAGACGGCACGCTCCGCGTTGCGGACCGCCCCCGTGGGGGTCCACTGCAACCGGTCGAGCACCGTCCGCGCGGCCGGGTCGCAGAGGGCCAGCGCGGCCTCGACCTGGGTCGCCGACATCGGCCGCGCCGACGGCGGGGCCAGTCCGCCCGGGAACGGCTCGAAGGCCTCGCGGACGGCCCGCACCAGGTGCAGCTGCGCGTCCTCGCCCCAGAGCAGCCCGCGCCGACGGAGCTCACGCACGGCGGCGCCGACGTCCTCGGGATGCCCCACCAGCTCCGCCGCGTCCTGGGCGCTCGAGGGGTCGGGCAGGGCGGCGAGGGCCTCGGCAACGCTGCGGACCCAGGCGTCGAGCGCGTCCACCGCGCGGCCCACGGAGGTGGCGGTGGTCGCCCGGACCGACAGCTCGGTCAGGTCTCGCGGCAGGGGGTAGGTGAGGTCGGGACGGAGCCGCAGCAGCTCGGTCAGCTCAGCGGCGTCGAGAGCCCGAAGCGCCTCGGGCAGCGTACGGACCCGGCTCGGCACGCCCGTCCGGGTGGAGACAGCGGAAGTCACGGTTGGGGTCAGCCCCAGGGCCCGCGGTAGCTGTCGGCCGGTGGGTCCTGGCGGGGCGGGGTCGGCGCCTCGCCGGCGAGCAACGCCCGACGCACCAGCAGCAGCGTGCTCACGAGCGTGGCCAGGCTGGTCAGGCGTCCCCAGGTCCCGAGGAACCCCCACCAGTCGCCGAAGCCGAGAGGGCCGGTGAGGAGCCCGATCAGGGCGAAGGTGCCCAGCGTGCCGAGCGCGATCACGAAGGACCGTTGCACCTGCGCCTGCGCCACCAGGACCCGCCGGGCCAAGACGAAGGCCGTGACCAACAGCAGGGGGGCCAGGACCTTGATCAACACCGCCGAGACCAGCACGATCAGCAGGGCCGGGGTGGCGGCCGCCCACAGGGCACGGGCGTCCGCCCGTCCCCGGATGGGCTGCTCGCCGTACTGGCCGGGTCCGAACCACTGCGGGGTGCCGGGCTCGGGGAAGCCGGCCGGGGCGGGCGGGCTCTCCGTCGGCAGGAAGGGGTCGGTCGCGTGGTAGGCCCGGGGAAAGGGAGCGGCGCTCGGGAAGGCAGCATCGTGGGCTGGCGCGGCGGGACCCGACGCCCAGGGGTCAGCAGCCACGGCCGGTGTCGCGCCGTGGATGCCGCCCCAGGGGCCGCCGGTGGTCAGGGTGCTGGACACGACGGCGAAGGCCTGCTGCGGATCGCGCTGGTCGGCGGGCTCGGGCACGAGCGTGGCCAGCGGGGCGACGGGCGCCGTCGGCTCGTCGAAGCGCGGCCGCTCGTCGGGCGCCCCGGACAGCGTGAGGACGGGCGGCGGATCCTCGAGCGGTTCCACCTGCGGCTCGGCGAACTCGTCCGGGCGCGCGGTGGGCGCGTACTCCGGTCCGTCCTGCCAGCTCGCCATGGACTGATCCTATTCGCTGGGCCGGCAAGGGCCCCGGGGTCAGCGGTCCGAGGGCACGATGTGCACGGGCAGCCGGCCGGTGCCACGCCGTACGGTCACCTCGAGGGTCAGGTGCGAGCGCCACGCCATGGCCAGACCGACGCCGGCGGCGACCAGGGCCACCAGCCCGCCGCACACGAACATGCTCGGCCGGGCGCCGACGTGGTCGATCAGCCAGCCGACCGACGGACCGCCGATGGCCTGGCCGCCCAGCAGCACGAGCAGGTAGACGCTCATCACGCGACCGCGGACCGCGGGGGACGCGGTGGTCTGTACCAGGGAGTTCGCGCCGGTCAGGAACTGCAGCGTGCAGAAGCCGACGGCGATCAGCACCGCACCGAACAGGTAGACGCCCGGGGCCACCGAGGCGAGCATCAGGACCAGGCCCAGCGCCACGAGGTTCGTGGTCAGCACCCGCAGCCGCGGGCTCGCCTTCCGACGGGCCGAGAGGATGGCGCCGGCGAGGGCGCCGACGGCGGTCAGAGAGTTGAAGAGGCTGTAGCCGCCGACCCCGGCGGTGAAGACGTGGTCGGCGAACGCGGCGAGGATGACCGGCATGTTGAGTCCGAACACCCCGATGGTGCCGGCCAGCACGATGGACCAGCCGACCTCTGAGGTCCGCCCGATGTAGCGGAGGCCTTCCCTGACGCCGCTCACCCGCTGGACCCGCTGAGCAGCGGCGGCCGAGGCGTGCTTCGGCTTGATCACCGCCACCATGATCACCACCACCAGGCAGGACAGGCAGTTGATCAAGAAGGACCAGCCCTGGCCCACAGCGGTGATCAACAGGCCGGAGACGGCCGGACCCACCAGGGCTCCGAGCTGGAACACCGAGGAGTTGAGGCTGACCGCGTTGCGGATGTGGTCGGTCCCGACCAGCTCGGAGACGAAGACCTGCCGCGTGGGGTTGTCCACCACGGTGACGAAGCCGAGTCCAGTCGCGATCAGGTAGACGTGCCACGCCTGGACCGTGCCGGTGAGCGCCAGCAGGCCGAGCGTCAGAGCCATCAGGGCCGCAGTCGACTGCGTGATGATCAAGATCGTCCGCTTGGGGTAGCGGTCGGCCACCACGCCGCCGACGAGCCCGAAGAGCAGCACCGGGAGGAACTGCAGGGCCACGGC
Organism: uncultured Actinomycetota bacterium; assembly: GCA_963727215.1. Lineage (GTDB taxonomy): Bacteria > Actinomycetota > Actinomycetes > Propionibacteriales > Propionibacteriaceae > Microlunatus. The sequence goes on along the minus strand of CAVSFR010000009.1, from coordinate 749,491 downwards.
CACCCCGACTGCGGTGACGCTGCCGGTCAGCTCCAGCACCAGCCAGTCCTGGGCGATGCGCTGCATCCACAGGCCGGTGGTGGCGACCATCTGCGCGCTGAGGTAGAGCCGGTAGTCGCGGATCTGGAGAGCCGCGAGGGCGCGTGGCCAGGAGCGGCGGGCCGACCGGAGGCGGTTGGACGGAAGGGCGTGTTCGGCGGGTGCCGCGGACACAGAGCTCACCTGAGATTTCGGGCTGTGGGGCGTACGAGCCGGAGGCAGGCTCTCGGGAAGCCGCTCGGCGGTGAGGCGACGCTCCGAACCTAACGGTTCGCAGCTCATTCGGTGGGATCATGGGGGCTATATTTCTTATTGCGATGGCCAATGAGTGGCGCGAGAGGGGCGGGATGGCGACCGAGACGAGCTTCGACCCGGTGCTGCTGCGGACGTTCCTGGCGGTGGCGAACGGGCTCAGCTTCACCCGGGCGGCCGAGCAGCTGGGCCTCAGCCAGCCGACGGTGTCCCAGCACGTGCGCCGGCTCGAGGAGGCGGCCGGGCGGCAGCTCTTCAGCCGCGACACCCGGACGGTGGCGCTCACCGACAACGGCCAGGCGATGGCCGGCTTCGCTCGCACGATCCTCGCCGCGAACGACGAGGCCGTCTCCTACTTCACCGGGTCGGCGATGACGGGGCGGCTGCGCTTCGGCGCCGCGGACGAGCTGGCGCTCAGCGAGCTGCCGACGATCCTGTGGGAGTTCCGCCAGCTCTACCCCCGGATCAACCTGGAGCTCACCGTCACCCAGAGCGGCACGCTCCTGCGCCGGCTGGCGGCCAACCACCTCGACCTGGTCTTCGTGAACCAGGAGGCGGACCTGGGGCGCGGCACCCTGGTCCGCCGGGATCGCCTGGTCTGGGTGGGGGTCGACCGGCTGCAGCTCGACCTTGCTCAACCGGTCCCGGTGATCACCTACCACGCGCCCAGCCTCAGCCGGTCAGCCGCGATCGACTCCCTCGAACGCGCGCACCGGACCTGGCGGATCACCTGCAACACCCGCGAGATCAACGGCGTGCTGGCCGCGACCCGGGCCGGGATCGGCATCTGCGTGCTGGCGCAGAGTCGGGTGCCGGGCGACCTGCGCAACCTCTCCGGGCGGTTCGACCTGCCGGCCCTGCCCGACGTCGAGCTGGCCTTGGTGGACAACCCGCGCTCGCCGCGTGGGCCGGTCGAGGCGCTCAGCCGGGCGATCGTCAACCTGCCGCTCGGTCCGCACGCGTCGCCACAGGAACGGAACCGCCGCTGAGCCCGACTGCGGCTCCGGCGGACCGTCCGAACCGGTTGGGGCCCCCTGAGGCAGGCACTAGGCTGTGAGGCTGAGGAGCGGGCTGGAACTCCGGCCACCGATGACGATGCGGGGAAACGACGTGCCTGTTGGCAAGGTGAGGTTCTACGACGCCGAGAAGGGCTTCGGCTTCCTGACCAAGGATGAAGGTGGGGACGTCTACGTCCGCGCCACCGCGCTGCCGCCCGGCGTCACTGCGCTGAAGGCCGGCCAGAAGGTCGAGTTCGGCGTGGTCGAGGGTCGCAAGGGCGAGCAGGCGCTGTCGCTGCGGGTCGTCGAGGCGCCGCCGTCGCTCTCCAAGGCCCAGCGCAAGGCGCCGGAGCAGATGATGGTCATCGTCGAGGACCTGATCAAGATGCTCGACGGGATCGGCAACGGCTACCGACGTGGCCGGCACCCCGACCCCAAGACCGGAACCAAGGTCGCCACCGTGCTCCGTGCCGTCTCCGACGAGCTGGAGCTCTGACCGTCTTCCCCACCTCGGGGCTCACGCCTCGGCCGATGAGATCAAGGACCCATGGCTCCCACCCGTACCGCCAAGCCTGACGCCCAGTGCCTCGAGGCCGTTGATCTTGCCCGGGCCGCCGCCCAGGAGACCGCCGGTGACATGGGTGTGGGGGAGTACCTCGGCTATCAGGCGGACGAGGAGCGACTGCTGAGCCACTTCTTCGCCTGCACCCACTCCGGCTACCGGGGCTGGCGCTGGTCGGTGACCGTGGTGCGCGCCTCCCGCGCCAAGGTGGTCACGGTCGATGAGGTCGTTCTGCTGCCCGGCGAGGGTGCGCTGCGGTCCAAGGACTGGGTGCCGTGGGCAGAGCGGATCCAGCCCGGCGACGTGACGCCCGGCCTGCTGATGCCGACCCCTGATGCTGACCCCCGGCTCGAGCCCGGTTTCACCGGCGGCGAGCTGGCGGCCGAGCTGGAACCCGCCGACTCCAGCCTGGCGCGGATCGTGGTGGCCGAGCTCGGTCTCGGCCGTGAGCGCGTGCTCAGTGCCGTCGGCCGCGACGACGCCACGGAGCGCTGGCTGCACGGTGATGGCGGCCCCGACAACCAGATGACCAAGCTGGCTCCCGGGATGTGCGAGACGTGCGGCTTCTTCTCCCGGCTGCAGGGCAGCTTCGGACTGCTCTTCGGTGCCTGCGCTAACGCGTACTCGGCCTCCGACGGCCAGGTGGTGAGTGTCGACCACGGCTGCGGGGCGCACTCCTCGGTCCCCCAGGAGGACCGGGCCGAAGAGCTGCCGTCGCCGGCCTGGGAGACCATCGCCTGGGACGAGCCCGTCTCGCTCTTCGACTGAGGCGCGTCGATGGCCAAGGCGACATCCGCGCACCGGACCGAGGTCGAGGAGGTCCGCCGTCTCGTCGCGGCGTACGTCGCGGTCGGCGCCGATGAGTCGGTGCAGCGCGTGGTCACCGCGGTCCACCGGCTGTCCCGCCGGCTGAACCAGTGGTACGACCGGCAGCTGGCCGACATCGACGTCACCACCGGCGAGTGGGCAGTGCTGAGCGAGCTCGCTCGCAAGGGGGACGGCACGCCGTGCACGCCCAGCCAGCTGGCGGCCGCGGCCAACGTCGCCCCGTCCTCGATGACCCACCGGCTCGACCGGATGGTCGACCGCGGCATGATCACCCGCGACCCCGACCCGGACAACCGGACGCGGGTGCTCGTCCGGCTCACCGACCAGGGCTACTCGCTGTACGCGGCGGCGATCCGGGACGCCGACCTGGTCGAGTCCGACCTGCTGAAGTCGCTGTCCGAGCCCGAGGTCGACCAGCTCGCCGCGCTGCTCGAGAAGGTGCTCACCGGACTCGACAGCGACGAGCTCTGAGTCCTCAGCCGTCGACGGTGGTCGAGTCCCGATCGCGGCGGCGGGCCAGGCTGCGACAGTAGAGCACTCCGATCAGACCAAGGCCGAAGCCACTGAGGCAGACCCCGAGCCACCACTCCCGGCCTGCGGCGGCAAGGTCTGGCCGGAGCAACGCCAGCACCAGCGAGGCCACGCCGAACAGCACCGTCCCGATGCTGACCACCCGGACGCCGTCCGCGTCGATGGCCGGGACCGGCGCCTGCACCAAGAAGTGGTGCTCGGGCTCGTTGGTCATGACCTCACCCTACGGCCGGCGGTGAGCCTCAGCCGCGTCCCTCGCGACGGGCCATGGCGCTCAGCTGCTCGTTGTACGCGCGCAGGTCGGCGTCGCCGTCCCGGTCGGCCTTGCGGTCCAGCCGCTTGCTCTCCGCGGAGTCGCTGCGCACCCAGCTGACCAGCAGGGCCAGCCCCAGCAGCAGCGACGGGATGTCCCCGGCGCCCCAGGCGATCGCGCCACCGGTCTGCTGGTCCTCGAGCAGGGCGACGTCGTCGGTCTGGCCGATCGAGTGCCACCAGTCCGGCGCGAGGAGGGTGCCCGAGGACATCAGCGAGATCCCGAAGAAGGCGTGGAAGCCGAGGACCACCAGCAGCAGCACCAGTCGCATCGGGTACGGCGGCCGGGCCGGGCCGGGGTCGATGCCCACCAGGGCCCAGACGAAGAGGTAGCCGGTGAGCAGGAAGTGCGCGGTCATCAGGACGTGGCCGGTGTGGGTGAACATGGCCAGCTCGAACAGCCGCGAGTAGTAGAAGACGATGAGGCTGCCGGTGAACAGGCCGGCCGCGACCAGCGGGTGCCCGAGTACGCGGAGCACCCGGGAGTGGACCAGCTGCATCAGCAGCTCGCGGAGCCCGAAGGAGCCGTCGGTCCTTGCGGGCAGCGTCCGCATGGCCAGGGTGACCGGAGCACCGAAGACCAGCAGCAACGGCACCAGCACCATCAGGCTCATGTGCTGCAGCATGTGGCTGCTGAAGTGCACCCGGCCGTAGACGCCGGGGCCGCCGCTGGTGACGAAGACCAGCGCGATCCCGCCGGCGATCCAGAACAGCGTGCGGTTGAGCGGCCAGTAGTCGCCCCGGCGGACCAGCTTGGCCACCCCGGCGAGGTAGAACCCCACCATCGCGACCACGGCGGTCACCCACAGCGTCTCGGCGTGGAAGGCCGTCAGGTAACGGACGGCGGTCAGGGGCGGCGGCATCGGGTAGCCGAGCAGGGCCGCGACCGGGTCGGAGGCGAGCTCGGGGACCGGCGGAGCTGAGCGGGAGAGCGCGACGGCCAGGCCGATGGCGGCGCCCATCACGACGAGCTCGGCCCCGGCCAACCGGGCGAACCCGCGGCCGTGGTCCCCGATCCGCCGCAACGACCAGCGGCGGTGCCAGAAACCGGCGGTCCCCAGCAGCACCAGGGCCACGGCCTTGCCCACGACCAGCAACCCGTACGTGGTGGCGAGGTTGGCGACGTCGCCGAGTCGCAGCCAGGCGTTCAGCAGCCCGGAGAGGGCGACCACCACGAAGCACCAGCCGGCGAGGGTCGAGTAGCGGGCAGCGACGGTGGGCAGCTGGGCGCCGAGGCGGCCCCGCATCAGGACCAGCGCAGCCAGGCCGCCGACCCAGACGCAGACCGCGAGCAGGTGCAGGGCCAGGCTGTCGACGGAGTTCATGTGGTCTGCGCTACCGGCGGAGTGTCCGGCCAGGGCCAGCGGCAGCAGCGCGAGGAGCGACAGGGCCGCCGCCCAGGCCACGGTGACGACCTTGGTGGCCAGGATGACCAGGTTCACCAGGACGGCCACCACCACCACGCTGGCCAGCAGCGCCCGGCCGAGATCCACCTGGGAGACGAAGGACGCCACCACGCCGCCGAACCCGGGGGTGCCGATCGGCAGGCCGGAGACGTCGGCCGTGGTCAGCAGGATGACGACGACGCCGGCGACCAGCCAGACGGCCGCCGCGCCGACCGCAGCCTTGGCGGTCGCCCGGCGGGCTCCGCTCAGCCGGTCCGCCCGGGTTCCGGGCTCGGGGGCCACGAGCCAGGCTGCGGTGACGAGCAGCCCGACGGTGAGCGCCGCGGCGAGGTCGTGCACCGTCCGCACCACCGGCAGGCCGTAGCGGACGGCGGCTCCGGGGTCGAAGCCCGCATCGGTCCCCGGTCCCAGCTCGCCGGTGACGGCGAGGACGCCCACGGCGACGACCAGGGCCACGACCAGCGCGGCGGCCACCACCAGCACCCGACCCCGGGTCTGCCGCGGCAGGGCCGGGCCCGCGGTCGATGAGTCACGGAGCGTCTGCACGACCCCAGTCTAGGAAGGGCGCCCACACCGGGAGCGCCGGGAATTCTCATCCGGCCGGTGATGTTCAGCCACACATGACGACCTTGCCCGGATCGGAGCCTGAGGCGCGCACGTCCTCCCCGGACGACGGCCCCAGCCTGGTCACCCCGGAGATGTTCAAGTCGGTCTTCCGGCGGCACCCGGCCGGGGTCGCGGTGGTCACCTTTGTCGACGGGGAGCGCCCGTACGGCTTCACGGCCACATCGGTGATCTCGGTCTCGGCCGACCCGCCGATCCTGACCTTCTCGATCGACTCCGGCTCGTCCTCGTGGCCGGCCCTCTCCCAGGCCGACACAGTGGTGATCAACTTCCTCGCCGCCAGCCAGGTGGAGACTTCGGCCCGCTTCGCGACGCGGGGGATCGACCGCTTCGCCGAGGTCGACTGGGCCCCCCTGCCCACCGGCGAGCCGGTGCTCGACGGGTCCGCCGCCTGGGTGCGCGGCCGGGTGGTGCAGCGCAGCGCGATCGGTCGCAGCTTCCTCGTGTCGGTGCTCGCGCTCGACGCCAGCGAGGGCGCGCCGACCGCGCCGCTGGTGTACCACGACCGTACCTATCACGCCGTAGGCGAGGACACCGCGATCTGATCATTAGCGGGCCTAAGCTTGAATTTAGCAATGCTAAGAACTAGCCTGGCCGCATGATCAAGACCGAAGGTGACCACCTGCGGACCAGTGCAGGCCTTGCCTCGGAGCTGCGCCCGTCGGTGATGAGACTGGCCCGTCGGTTGCGGCAGGTGCGCGACGAGCGCGACGAGCTCAACCCCAACCAGCTGTCCGTGCTGGCCGTGCTGGTCAACCACGGCGACTCCCCGATCGGCGAGCTGGCCGCGCTGGAGAAGGTGCAGCCGCCCTCGATGACCCGGATCGTGAACGGTCTGGCCGAGCGGGGGCTCGTGACCCGGCACCCCGACCCCTCGGACAAGCGCTCGAGCTGGGTGCACCTGGCCGAGGCCGGCCGGCAGATCGTGCTGGCCAACCGCCGCCGCCGTGACCAGTGGCTGGCTGTCCGGCTGGCCGAGCTCGAGCCCGCAGAACGCGACGTGCTGCGGAAGGCCATCCCCATTCTCGAGAAGGTGAACCACGCGTGACCACGGACGTGACCGAGCAGTCGACCGAGAGTCCGGCGGGGACGCAGGGCAGCGGCGGCATGTTCGCCGCGCTGGCCAACCGCAACTACCGCATCTACGTGAGCGGCTCGTTCGTCTCCAACGTCGGCACCTGGATGCAGCGGGTGGCGCAGGACTGGCTGGTGCTGGAGCTGTCCCACGGCTCGGGCCTGGCCGTGGGCATCACCACCGGCCTGCAGTTCCTGCCCATGCTGCTGCTCAGCCCGTACGGCGGCCTGATCGCCGACCGCTTCGACAAGCGCGCGGTCCTCAAGATCACCCAGGCCTGGCTGGCGCTGAGCGCCGCGGTGCTGGGGATCATGGCCGTCACCGGCGTCGCCCAGACCTGGCACGTCTACCTGATCGCCTTCGCCTTCGGCATCGGGACGGCTTTCGACAACCCCGCCCGGCAGGCTTTCGTCTCCGAGGTCGCCGGTCCGGAGCACCTGCCCAACGCGATCGGGCTCAACTCCGCCACGTTCAACGCCGCGCGCATTGTCGGTCCTGCAGTGGCCGGCCTGGTGATCGCCGCGTACGGCTCGGGCTGGGCGATCCTCTCCAACGCGGTCACCTACGCCGCCTTCATCGCCGCCTTGGCGCTGCTGGACGCGAAGCGGCTGACCATCGTCGCCCCGACGCTCCGGGCCAAGCGACAGATCCGGGAGGGTCTGGCGTACGTGCGGCGCCGTCCCGACCTGCTGCTGGTGATGGGCACGGTGTTCTTCGTCGGCACCTTCGGCATGAACTTCCAGATGACCTCGGCCCTGATGGCACAGCAGGAGTTCCATCGCGGCGCGCAGGACTACGGCATCCTCGGCACGTTCATGGCCGTCGGCTCGCTCACCGGTGCGCTCTTCGCCGCCCGTCGCCGGACAGCGCCCCGGGGACGGTTCGTCGTCAGCATGGCGGTCGTCTTCAGCCTGGTCGAGATCGCCGCGGGCCTGATGCCGACCTACTGGTCCTACGCCGCGATCCTGCCGCTGCTCGGTCTGGTCGCCCTCCTGACCCTGACCGCCGCCAACGCCTCGGTGCAGCTGAACGTCGACCCGCGGCTCCGCGGCCGGGTGATGGCGCTCTACATGATGCTGCTGATGGGCGGGACGCCCGTCGGGGCGCCGCTGCTCGGCTGGGTCGGCGAGGTCCTCGGTGCGCGGTGGACGCTGATCGGTGGCGGCGGGCTGAGCGCGCTCGGGGTGCTGCTGACGGTGGTCGTCCTGGCTCGCCGCCAGCACCTGCACCTCGTGCCCTCGCTGCACTCCCCGCACCTCACGCTCGAGCGCGACGCGGCCTGAGCGCCGGTGCTCGAGGCCTCACCCTGAAAACCGACCCCCAGACGCGTTTTTCCGGGCGTCCGGGCTCCGGAACGGCCATCTGGGGGTCGGTTTCCAGGGCGGACCGGCTGCCATCTGCTGGTCGGTGTCGTGGTCCGGTAACAATCGCCCGATAGATTCCGGTCATGTTCTCCAAGGTCCTCGTCGCCAACCGGGGTGAGATCGCTGTCCGTGCCTTCCGGGCCGCCTACGAGCTCGGCGCCCAGACCGTCGCCGTCTTTCCGTGGGAGGACCGCAACGCGGTGCACCGGATCAAGGCCGACGAGGCGTACGTCATTGGTGAGCGCGGCCACCCCGTCCGCGCGTACCTCGACATCGACGAGATCATCCGCGCGGCCCGCGAGTCCGGGGCGGACGCGATCTACCCCGGGTACGGCTTCCTCAGCGAGAACCCGGACCTGGCCCGGGCCTGCGACGCGGCCGGCATCACCTTCATCGGGCCGCCCGCGGACGTGCTGCAGCTGGCGGGCAACAAGGTCCGGGCGCTCGAGGCGGCCCGCGCAGCCGGCATCCCGACGCTGAAGTCCACCCCGCCCTCGGCCGACCTCGACGAGCTGCTGGCCGGCGCGGAGGACATCGGCTTCCCTGTCTTCGTCAAGGCCGTGGCCGGCGGCGGCGGCCGTGGCATGCGCAGGATCGACGACCCCAGCCAGCTACGCGAGCTCGTCGGAGCGGCCATGCGCGAGGCCGAGGGGGCGTTCGGCAACCCGACGGCCTTCATCGAGCAGGCCGTCGGCCGCCCCCGGCACATCGAGGTCCAGATCCTGGCCGACGGTGCGGGCACCACCCTGCACCTCTTCGAGCGGGACTGCTCCCTCCAGCGACGGCACCAGAAGGTTGTCGAGATCGCCCCCGCCCCGAACATCAGCGCCGAGCTGCGCGAGGCGCTCTGCCGCGACGCCGTGAAGTTCGCGGAGTCGATCAACTACTCCTGCGCGGGCACGGTGGAGTTCCTGGTCGAGACCGAGGGGCCGCGCGCCGGCCAGCACGTCTTCATCGAGATGAACCCGCGGATCCAGGTCGAGCACACGATCACCGAGGAGATCACCGACGTCGACCTGGTGCAGGCCCAGATGCGGATCGCCTCGGGCGAGACGATGGCCGACCTCGGGCTGGCGCAGGACCAGATCCGGATCAACGGCGCCGCGCTGCAGTGCCGGATCACCACCGAGGACCCGGCCAACGGGTTCCGGCCCGACACCGGGATCATCACCGCCTACCGCTCGGCAGGTGGCGCAGGCATCCGGCTGGACGGCGGCACGGCCGACACCGGCGTCGAGGTCAGCGCCCACTTCGACTCGATGCTGGTCAAGCTGATCGCGCGCGGCCGCACCTACCCGGCTGCGGTCGCCCGGGCCCGACGGGCCCTGGCGGAGTTCCGGATCCGCGGCGTCAGCACCAACATCCCCTTCCTGCAGGCGGTGCTGGCCGACCCCGAGTTCATCGCCGGCAATGTCTCCACCAACTTCATCGAGGAGCGGCCCGAGCTCCTGACCACGCACGCTCCGGCCGACCGGGGCACCAAGCTGCTGCGCTGGCTGGCCGAGGTCACGGTCAACCAGCCGAACGGGCCCGCCCCCACCCGGCTCGACCCTGGCGTCAAGCGACCGGCCGGGATCGACCTGTCCAAGCCGTCGCCGGACGGCTCGCGGCAGCGGCTGCTCGCGCTCGGCCCCGAGGGCTTCGCCGCCGACCTGCGTGCGCGGGGGGGCGTCGAGGTCACCGACACCACGTTCCGCGACGCGCACCAGTCGCTGCTCGCCACCCGCGTCCGCACCAAGGACCTGCTGCGGATCGCGCCGTACGTCGGCCGGATGACCCCGGAGCTGTTCAGCGTCGAGTGCTGGGGCGGGGCGACGTACGACGTCGCGCTGCGTTTCCTGTCCGAAGACCCGTGGGAGCGGCTGGACGCGCTGCGCTACAACATGCCGGGGCTCTGCCTGCAGATGCTGCTGCGCGGCCGCAACACCGTCGGCTACACCCCGTACCCGACGAAGGTGACGACGTCCTTCGTGGCCGAGGCCGCCCAGACGGGCATCGACATCTTCCGGATCTTCGACGCGCTGAACGACGTCGAGCAGATGCGGCCGGCGATCGAGGCCGTCCGCGAGACCGGGACGACCGTGGCCGAGGTGGCGCTCTGCTACTCCGGCGACCTGAACAACCCGGCCGAGGACCTGTACACCCTCGACTACTACCTGCGGCTGGCCGAGCAGATGGTCAACGCCGGTGCGCACATCCTGGCCATCAAGGACATGGCCGGGCTGCTGCGTCCGCCCGCCGCGGCCAAGCTGGTCACCGCGCTGCGGGAAAACTTCGACCTGCCCGTCCACCTGCACACCCACGACACCGCCGGAGGGCAGCTGGCCTCGCTGCTGGCGGCGGTGGACGCGGGCGTCGACGCGGTGGACGTGGCCAGCGCGCCGATGGCCGGCACGACGAGCCAGCCGCCGGCGTCCGCCCTGGTCGCGGCCCTGGAGCACACCGAGCGGGCGACGAACCTCGACCTGCGTGCGGTGATGGACCTGGAGCCGTACTGGGAGGCGATGCGCAAGGTCTACTCACCGTTCGAGTCCGGGCTGCCCAGCCCGACCGGACGCGTCTACGACCACGAGATCCCCGGCGGCCAGCTGTCCAACCTGCGCCAGCAGGCGATCGCGCTGGGGCTCGGGGAGAAGTTCGAGCAGATCGAGGCGATGTACACCGCGGCCAACCGGATCCTCGGCCGGCCGACCAAGGTGACCCCGTCGTCGAAGGTGGTGGGCGACCTCGCCCTGCACCTGGTGGCCGTAGGCGCCGACCCGACGGAGTTCGAGGCGAACCCGCACAACTACGACGTGCCCGACTCCGTCATCGGCTTCCTGTCCGGTGAGCTGGGCGACCCGCCCGGCGGCTGGCCCGAGCCGTTCCGCACCAAGGCCCTGCAGGGTCGGACCGCCCCCGTACGCGAGACCGAGCTGGCCCAGGATGACTCGGCCTCGCTCGACGTGGCCGGCGAGACCCGCCGCGCGACCCTCAACCGGCTGCTGTTCCCTGGCCCGACCAAGGACTACCTGGCCGCGCGCGAGACCTACGGCAACGTCTCCCGGCTGGACACGCTGGACTACCTGTACGGCCTGCAGCCGGGCGAGGAGCACACGGCGCGCATCGGTCGTGGCGTCAGCCTGATTCTGGGCCTGGAGGCGATCGGTAGCCCGGACGAGCGCGGCCTGCGCACCGTCATGTGCACGATCAACGGCCAGTTGCGCCCGATCAGGGTCCGTGACTCCTCCATCAAGGTCGACGTGAAGGTGGCCGAGAAGGCCGACCCGACCCGGCAGGGGCACGTGGCCGCGCCGTTCGCCGGTGTGGTCAGCGTCAAGGCCGCCGAGGGCGACACCGTCGAGGCCGGCGAGACGGTGGCGACCATCGAGGCCATGAAGATGGAGGCCGCCATCACCGCCCCCCTCGCCGGCACCGTCTCCAGGCTGGCCATCGGGTCGATCACCCAGGTCGAGGGCGGGGACCTCGTCCTCGTCATCGAGTAGGCGCCCCCGCACCGACTTGTCAGAACTCAGTTGCCCTCCAGGACAACTGAGTTCTGACAACTCGGCTGCTCAGGCCGCGTAGAAGCCCACGAGGTCGGGGACGGGGCGGCCGAGCGAGGGTGCGACCTGGGCCCAGGGGACGAAGCCGTCCAGCCACCGCGCGAGGGCGTCAGTCATGTCCTGCTGCTCGGCCGTCTTGATCTCACGGCTCGCGGAGCGGTAGGACGAGGCCATGGCCAGGGCGGTCTCGTACGGGTGCCAGCCGACGATGAGGCCGGTGACGGGCAGCAGGTTCAGACTCGCGGTGTGGCCCAGCAGGTGCCGCAGGCCGACCGAGGAGGACACCCCGCCGCGGGCGAGCGCGAAGTCGAGGTCGTCGAGGGACTGCGACGTCAGGGCCAGCCGGGTCGAGCCCCAGGCGATGTCGGCGACGATCGTCTCCAGCACCCGCCAGGTGGCGCCGGCGCGTTCCGGCGGCACGTAGGCCCCGGCCAGCAGCACCTCGACGTCTCGTGGTTCCGGCTGGGTGGGTGAGATCAGCTGGACGGTCGGCGGGCGGCGGAAGAGGGGCCCGAGCTTGGACAGCAGTCCGCCGCGGGCCTGGTCCGGGGCCGGGGCGAACGCCTTGGCGGCCACCTCGCGCAGGTGTGCCGCTCGGTCCTCGGAGGCGCCGGAGATGCCGCGCACCTCCTCGATGCCGACGGCGTACAACCGGAGCTCGCCCATATCGGACACGGTAGTGCTCGGCGTCCTCACGGGACCATAACCTGGAGCGATGGACCCCCGGGCGCGTCGGCTGATCGTCTCGGGAGTGCTGGTGGCACTGGTCGTGATCGTCGTCTGGACCGCGCTGTGGGGGCAGCTGAGGTGAGGACCCGGCTCGTTGAGCCTGTCGAAGGGCGGGTGCCGGGTCCGGCTCGCGTACGCTCCTGAGCACCATGGCGCGCGCACGAAGATCGGGACGGTTCGCTCGTGGGGTGACCGTCTCCGCGCTGGCCCTGCTGCTCGCGGGTGGGCTGCCCAGCCTGGCCGTGGCCAAGGACACGGTGGCGTTCACGCTGCGGGACAACCGGATCACCGAGTCGTCCGCCCTGGCTCGCGACACCGCGGCCCAGCGCTACTGGACCGCCAACGACTCGGGCTCGGCCGGCGTGGTCTACGCCGTCCAGCCCGACGGCAAGGTGAGCGGGACGCTTCGCTACCGGGCGCCCGTGACCGACGTCGAGGCGCTCGCGTTGCACGACAACCGGCTCTACGTCGCCGACATCGGTGACAACAACCGCGAGCGCTCGATGGTCAGCGTCTACTACTTCCTCAACCCGCGGGCGAACGGGCTCACCGTCACCTACAACGCCTACGACTTCCGCTACCCCGACGGCGCGCACGACGCCGAGACGCTGCTGGTCGACGGCGCCGGACGGCTGTACATCGTCACCAAGGGCGCCGACGGAGCCGTCTACGCGGCGCCGACGGAGCCGTCCCGCGACGACGTCAACGAGCTCGAGAAGGTGGGTCCCGCGCCGCCACTGGTCACCGACGGCGTCTTCCTGCCGGGGGACCGCCAGATCGCCCTGCTCACCTACTCCTCGGTGATCGTGCTGGACGCCCAGACCTACAAGCAGGTGGCCACCGCCACGATCCCGGCCCAGCGCCAGGCCGAGTCGTTGGCGGTGAACCTGGCCGGCGACGGCCTGCTGGTGGGCAGTGAGGGCAAGAACAGCAAGGTCTACGCCATGCCCGTCCCGGGTGCCCCGAGCGCCACGGCAAGCCCGTCGGCCTCCGGCTCCGCTCCGAGCACGGCCTCCGCCAACCCCGGCTCCGACGACGAGGAGCTGGAGAGCACGCCGCCCACCTCCAGCCGCCGGGGCACCTACCTGGCCGTCGGCCTGGCCGGCCTGGTCGCCCTGGTCGCCGGCGTCGTGGTGGCCCTGGCCCGCAAGCCCTGACGGGCTAGGCGAGACGCTCGACGACCCAGTCGACGCACCGGGTGAGCCGGCTGATGTCATCGGGCTCGACGTTGGGGAACATGCCGATCCGCAGCTGGTTGCGGCCGAGCTTGCGGTACGGCTCGGTGTCCACGACGCCGTTGGCCCGCAGGGTCGCGGCGATGGCCTTGGCGTCGACGCCCTCGAAGTCGATGGTCGCGACCACGGGCGAGCGGTACGCGGGCTCGCTGACGAACGGCACGGCGTACGGCGAGGCCTCGGCCCAGGGGTAGATCCGGCTGGCGGAGTCGGCCGTCTGGCTGGCGGCGTAACCGAGGCCGCCCTGCTCCAGCAGCCAGCCGAGCTGGTCGTCGAGCAGGAACAGGGTGGCGATCGCCGGGGTGTTCAGGGTCTGGTCGAGCCGGGAGTTGGTGAGGGCGACCTGCAGGCTCAGGCTCTCGGGGATCCAGCGGTCCGACGCGGCGATCCTCGCGGTCCGCTCGACCGCGGCCGGGGAGAGCAGGGCGATCCACAACCCGCCCTCGGAGCCCAGGCTCTTCTGCGGCGCGAAGTAGTAGACGTCCGTGGCCGACACGTCGACGGCCACGCCACCGGCGGCCGAGGTGCCGTCGACCACCACGAGGGCGCCGTCGTCGACTCCGTCGATGCGGTGCACCGGAGCCAGCGCACCGGTCGAGGTCTCGTTGTGCGCCCACGCGTACACGTCGGCGCCGGCCACGGCCTCAGGCAGGGCCACCGAGCCGACGGCCGCGGTGGTGACGGTGGGCTCGGCCAGGTAGGGCGCGGCGGCGGCCGCGGCCGCGAACTTGGCCGAGAACTCCCCGAAGCTCGCGTGGGCACTCTGCCGCTCGATCAGTGAGCTGACGGCGACGTCCCAGAAGGTCGTCGACCCGCCGTTGCCCAGCACCACCTCGTACCCGTCCGGTACGGCGAACAGCTCGGCCAACCGGGTCCGGACGCTGCCCACCAGGTTCCTGACCGGTGGCTGCCGGTGGGAGGTCCCCAGCAGGGTCGCGCCGCGCTCGGCGAGGGCTGCGACGGAGGCATCCCGGATCTTGGCCGGTCCGCAGCCGAACCGGCCGTCGGCGGGCATCAGGTCGGAGGGGATCTCGAGCGCGGTCACGGTCGTCGATCCTCTCACGCCGATGGCGGAGGCCAGCCGCCTTGCCCGGCCCTGGGAGGATGGCCGGCATGCCTGACCTTGCCGGAGAGCGCGTCGACTACGAGGGCGAGCAGCTGCTCGAGAGCGCGGTGCCGGCCGAGCCGTACGCGCTCTTCGACCGCTGGCTGGCCGCGGCCTTCCAGGCCAAGGAGGACGGCCTGCTGCCCGAGCCGACGGCGATGGTGGTGGCCACCAGTGCCGGCGGTCGGCCGAGCGCCCGCACGGTGCTGCTCAAGGAGGTCGGCCCGACCGGCTTCACGTTCTACACCAACTACGACTCGCGCAAGGGTTCCGAGCTGGCCGCCAACGCCCAGGTGGCGCTGCACTTCGGCTGGTACCCGCTGCAGCGTCAGGTGCGGATCGAGGGCACCGCCGCCCACGTGGCGCGCGCGGAGTCGGAGGCGTACTTCGCCGTCCGGCCGCGGGGCTCGCAGCTGGGGGCCTGGGCGTCGCGCCAGTCCTCCGACGTCGCCTCGCGCCAGGAGCTGAACGACGCCTACGCCGAGGTCGAGCAGCGGTTCGCCGACGCCGACGTACCCTGCCCGCCGCACTGGGGCGGGATCCGGGTGGTCCCGGACCTGGTCGAGTTCTGGCAGGGCCAGGCCAGCCGGATGCACGACCGCCTCGCCTACCGCCTCGTCGACGGGGCCTGGACGCTGACCCGCCTCGCGCCCTGAGAGGCTCATCGACCGCCTCGGGGGGGCGATCAGGCCAGCGCGTTGAGGCTGACGTCGACGGCCAGGAACTGCTCGGGGAAGGCTTGCAGCACCCGTAGCCGCGGGTCGGCGACAGGATGGACCCGCGGCTGCAGCAACGGGCGCAGGGGCCCGAGCCGGGCGTCCGCCAGCACCGCCGAGACCCCAGCCACGTCGCCACCACCGACCACCGCGTCCAGCTCGACTGCGTAGGGCAGCAGCAGGCGGGCGGCGACGTCGGCGGTCTCCCCGTACGCCTTGGCGGCCTGGTTGCCACGGCGGCGGGCGTAGCGCTGCTGCGACCAGCCGCCGGCTTTCGTCTTGCCCTGGACGTAGGTCGAGTCGACCTTCGAGGCCACCAGCCGGGCGCCCACGAAGCGTCCGACCGCGTACCCGCCGAGCCGCACCAGGACAGCCCCGACGACCCGGTCCCTGCTCACGTGCGCCAGCAGCGCCTCGACCGGCTCGCCGACCGGCGACCACGGCAGGAAGGGGACAGCGATCACGGCCACCGCTCCGTCGGCCGCGGTGAGGGTGACCGCGTCGCTGCTGAGGCCCGCCGTGACGAGCCCGTGGCGGCGCGCGAAACCGTCGACCCATCCGGGCAGCCGCTCACGGGAGACGTGGACGACCCGGTCGGCCATTTCCTGCTCCTGGGGTTGGGATTCGGGTCCAGACATGGACGAACCCGCGAACTCTTCGGCCCGTCTCTTTCGAGGCGGGTCGGCCGGGGAACAACTCCGGCGCTCGCGGGTTCGGGTGTTGGCTGTGGATTAGCCGGCCGCAGGGGACCAGTGACCTACAGTCAGCGCGTGCGGCTAGCTGGCCGACACCTCACATGTCCCAAAGTCAATCATTCTCTGGACCACCTCCTCTCCGTGTACTGAAGAGAATATGTCCCGCTCCAGCCCCGCGCAACGGTGATTTTCAGGCGAGGATCACCTCGACGCCGGTCTCCCGCAGGGCCGCAATGATGGCGGGTTCTGCGTCGCTGTCGGTGAGGACCGCCGCCACCTCGTGCACGTGGCAGATGCGGGAGAACCCCACCGTCCCGAGCTTGGACGAGTCGGCCACAGCGACGGTCCGCTTGGCCTGCTGCACCATCACCCGGTTGATCGCCGCCTCGGCCTCGTCGTGGGTGGTGATGCCGGCGACCAGGTCGAGGCCGGTGGCGCCGAGGAAGCAGATGTCGGGGGTCAGCTGGCTCAGCGTCTCGGTGGCCATCGCGCCCACCAGCTCATAGCTCTGCGGCCGGGCCACGCCGCCGCAGACCATGATCTTGATGAACGGCCGCACGGTCAGCTCGGTGGCGATGTTGATGGCGTTGGTGACCACGGTGATCCCGTGGTGCAGGGTGTCGGCGCTCGGGATGGCCCGGGCGATCTCGACGGTGGTCGTGCCCCCGTTGAGCGAGACGGTGCAGCCGGGCCACAGCATCGCCACGGCGGCGTACGCGATCCGTGCCTTGGCCTCGCCGTGGTTGACCGACTTGTAGCGCAGCGGCAAGTCGTAGGAGGTGGTGTTGGGGACGGCGCCGCCGTGGGTGCGGCTGAGCAGCTGCTGGTCGGCCAGGTAGTCCAGGTCACGCCGGATGGTGGCCGCGGACACCGTGAACGCCGCCGCGGACTCCTCGACCTCGATCCGGCCCGTGCGCACCAGCAGCTCGAGCAGCGCACTCAGGCGTTCGGCTCGCGTCATCGCGTCCACCTTCTTCCGCCCCGAGCGACCCGGCCGAACCTTTTAGCCGTGATATGTTCATATCTGCTCGTTTACCCGCTTAAAACGAACACAAGTTGGATGCTACAGGGGTTGCCGTGGGATTCTTTGTCGAACGAGAGATTGCGTCGCAGCCCTCCTGCTGGCGCCGCGCCGCCGCGCTGGCCAGCGAGCTCGGGCCCCTGCTGCAGTCGCCGGGCGAACGGGTCGCCTTCGTGGGCTGCGGGACGTCCTGGTTCGTGGCTCAGGTGCTGGCGAGCTGGCGCGAGTCGGCCGGCTACGGCGAGTCCGACGCCGGCACCGCCTCCGAGCTGCTCGACCGGCCCTACGACCGGGTGGTCGCGATCACCCGCTCCGGCACCACGACGGAGATCGTCGACCTGCTGCGTCGGCTCTCGGGCCGCATCCGGACCGCTGTTGTGCTCGGCGACCTCGACACCCCGGCGGCCGGCGTGGCCGACAGGGTCATCGACCTCTCCTTCGCCGACGAGCAGTCCGTCGTGCAGACCCGCTTCGCCACCAGCGCCCTGGCCCTCTTCCGGGCCGCGTACGGCGCCGACGTCAGCGCGTTGGCTGAGGACGCCGAGCGTGCTGTCTCCGAGGAGCTCGAACCGGGGCTGGCCGAGGCCGAGCAGGTCAGCTTCCTGGGTCGGGGCTGGACGGTCGGGCTGGCGCACGAGGCGGCGCTGAAGTTCCGCGAGACCTCCTCCTCGTGGGCCGAGTCCTACCCCGCCATGGACTACCGCCACGGCCCGGTCTCCATCGCCGGCCCCGGACGCGTGGTCTGGATGTTCGGCGAGCCGCCGACCGGGCTGGCCGAGGAGGTCCGGGCCACCGGCGCCACATTCGTCAGCTCCAACCGGGACCCGATGGTGCAGCTGGTGCTCGCCCAGCGCGTCGCCGTGGCCCGCGCGATCGCACTGGGCGTCGACCCGGACGCGCCGCGCAACCTCAGCCGCTCCGTCGTCCTCGCGGGCTGAGGAGCTCCCGCCGGTGCCGGAGGTGAGCGACTACGTCGTGGCCGTCGACCTCGGCGGCACGCTCACCAAGGTCGCCTACGCCGGTCGCGGCGGCGCCACGACGCCCGCCACGCGGCTGCGCACGCAGGCTGCCGACGGTCAGGTCTCGGTCTCCTGGCTCGCCGGCGTGCTGACCTCGGCGGTCCAGGACCGGCCGGGGGACCGTTGCCTCGGCTACGGCGTGGTGGTGCCCGGCATCATCGACGTCGCCGCCGGCGTGGTCCGCGCCGCCCCGAACGTCGGCTGGTACGACGTCCCGCTCCGCGACCGGCTGACCTCCGCGACCCACCTGCCGGGCACGGTCGCCCACGACGTCCGCTCCGGCGGTTTGGCCGAGTGGCGGGTGGGAGCGGGCCGCCTCTCGTCGGGGAGCCGGGTGGCGAACCTGCTCTTCCTCCCGCTGGGTACGGGCATCGCCGGGGCGATGGTGGCGACGGCCGGCTGCTGGACGCCGACGGCTACGGCGGCGAGATCGGCCACACGAGGGTCGCCGCGGCGGCCGAGCTGGACTGTCTCTGCGGTCAGCGCGGCTGCCTGGAGACGGTGGCCTCCGCGACCGGGGTGTCGCGTACGTACGCCCGCCTGGTTGGCTCCGCGCCCCTCGACGCCCAGGCCGTGGCCGTGCTCGCCCGGGCCGGCGACCAGCCCGCAACGGCCGCGTACGCGCTGGCCGTCGAGGCGTTGACCGAGGCTCTGCACACCTACGCCACCCTGCTGGCCCCCGAGGTCATCGTGGTCGGCGGCGGGCTGGCCGGGGCGTTCGACCTGATCGGGCCGCCGGTCGAGGCCGGGATCGCGGCGGCGATGTCGTTCCAGCGCCGGCCCCGGCTGGTGGCGGCCCAGCTGGGACCCGATGCGGGAGTGATCGGGGCCGGTCTGGTGGGGTGGGACCAGGTTCGACGGGAGGAAGACGCGTGACGGAGAGCTCTGAGACGTCCGGGAGCCTGTGGTGCGAACGCGCCGTCCTGCCCACCGGGGCGGCGAGCGGGGTGCTGCTGGAGATCGCGGACGGTCGGTTCACCGCCGTGCGCAGGGCCCCGGCCCCGGTCGAGGGGGCCGAGCGGGTGGCCGGCTGGGCGGTGCCCGGCTTCGTCGACACCCATGTGCACGGCGGCAGCGGGCACGACTACGCCACCACCGATCCCGACGAGGCGCTCGCGGCCCGGGCGTTCCACCGCAGCCACGGCACCACCACCTCCTTCGCCAGCCTGGTCACCGCCGAGATCGACACCCTGGTCGCCCAGCTGGCCACGCTGCTGCCGCTCGTCCGCCGCGGCGAGCTGGCCGGGGTGCACCTGGAGGGACCGTTCCTCTCGCCGGTCAAGCGGGGTGCGCACACCGAAGCCCTGCTCCGGCCCCCGACCCCCGAGCTCGTGGACCGCCTGCTCGAGGCGGCGGACGGGACGCTGCGGATGGTCACCATCGCCCCCGAGCTGCCGGGCGCCCTCGACGCCACGGTCCGATTCGTCGCGGCCGGGGTCGTCGTGGCGGTGGGCCACACCGACGGCGACCAGACCGACGCCCGGCGGGCCATGGACGCCGGCGCCTCGGTGGCCACGCACCTGTTCAACGCGATGCGGCCGGTCCACCAGCGAGAGCCTGGACCGATTCCGGTGCTGCTCGACGACGAACGGGTGATGGTCGAGCTGATCGGTGACGGGTTCCACCTGCACCCCGACGTCGTCCGGATGGCGGTCGCCGCCGCCGGACTGGACGGGACGGCCCTGGTCACCGACGCCATGGTCGCCACCGGGATGCCCGACGGTGGCTACTCCCTCGGCGGGCTGGACGTGGTCGTCCGCCGCGGCGAAGCCCGGCTGGTGGAGGAGGACGGCAGCCCCGGCTCGATCGCCGGTTCGACACTGACCATGGCCGCCGGCTTCGCGTTCCTGGTCCGCACCGGGCTCAGCGTGCCCGGCGCGACCTGGCTCGCCGCCAGCACGCCGGCCCGTCGGCACGGGCTGGACGAGGTCGGCGTCATCGAGCCAGGCGCTCAGGCGGACCTGTGCGTGGTCGACGAGGCGGGCGAGCTGCAGCGGGTGCTGCAGCGGGGCGCATGGGTGCCGCGGTGACCACCTCCGGACTGGTCGGGCTGCTCGGTCCCGCGGCGGCGGCGGGCCGGGGCGTCGGCGCGTTCAACGTGTTCAGCCTCGAGCACGCGGAAGCCCTCGTCGCAGGCGCGGACGAGGCGAACGCTCCGGTGGTGCTGCAGATCTCGCAGAACGCCGCCCGCTACCACGGCAGCCTGGCCCCGGTCGCCCTCGCGACCCTGGCGCTGGCCCGAGCCAGCACCGCCCCGGCCGTCGTTCACCTCGACCACGCCACCGACGTCGCGCTGGTGCACGAGGCCGTCGCGCTGGGCTTCGGCTCGGTCATGTTCGACGGCTCCGCACTGCCGTACGCCGAGAACGTCGCGGCCACCGCCGCGGTTGTCGCGCACTGCCACGCGCACGGCGTCGACGTCGAGGCCGAGCTGGGCGAGGTCGGCGGCAAGGACGGGGTGCACGCGCCGGGTGCCCGCACCCGTCCGGACGAGGCGGCCGCCTTCGTCGCAGCGACGGGCGTGGACGCGCTGGCGGTGGCGGTGGGTACGTCGCACGCGATGACCGAGCGGACGGCCGCGCTCGACCTCGACTTGATCATGGAACTTCGTTCCAGTGTTGAGGTTCCGCTCGTGCTGCACGGCTCGTCGGGCGTTCCTGATCATGAGATCGTCAGGGCCGTGGAGGCCGGAATGACCAAGATCAACATTGCCACCCACCTCAACGTGGTCTTCACCGAGGCGGTGCGCGCCGTCTTGGCCGACAAGCCCGCTCTGGTCGACAGCCGGAAGTACCTCGGACCGGCGCGGGACGCGGTGGCCGGGGAAGTAGCGCGGCTGCTCAGGCTCCTGACCGTGAAGCCGTAACCTCACGTCCTCAGGTCACGGCTGCGACCAGACCGGTCGCCCTGCTGCGACTCCCATCCTCGACGCGGGCCCTCGCGCTGCTCGACGGGACCGGTGACGAGCAGGCGGTCACCCCCGGTGGTGTCCAGGCAGGTGGGCGCTGGGACGGTCCTCGATGTCGGCCATACGTGGCTACCACTTGAGGCGCATCAGCGACGCCGGAGGTCACCTGAGCTCGGCGTAGCGGGCCAACGCGTCCTTCCGCTCGGCGGCGTGGTCGACGATCGGCGCCGGGTAGCCGGGCGGCGGACCGCCCGGCGCGGTCCACGGCTGGTGCAGGTACTTCAGGTCCACCTCGGCCAGCTCGGGCACGTAGCGGCGGATGTAGGTGCCGTCGGGATCGAACTTCTCCGACTGCAGCACCGGGTTGAAGACGCGGTAGTAAGGCGCGGGGTCGTTGCCGCAGCCGGCCACCCACTGCCAGTTCAGCTGGTTCTGGGCCACGTCGCCGTCGCGCAGGTGCCGCATGTAGATGTCGGCGCCGTGCCACCAGCCGATGTGCAGGTCCTTGACCAGGAACGAGCCGGTGACCAGCCGCAACCGGTTGTGCATCCAGCCCTCGGCGATCATCTGGCGCATCCCGGCGTCGACCAGCGGGAAGCCCGTCCGGCCGTGCTCCCAGGCCTCCAACCGTTGCGCCGCGAGGCTGCCCGGGATCGGGTCGTCGGTGCGCATCTCGCGGAACTGCGGCTTGATCGCACTGGTGACCGCGTCTGGCCGGTGCAGCAGCACGTCGGCGTAGAAGTCCCGCCAGCAGACCTGCCGGGCGATTGCCGACGCGCCCTCGGACGGACGCGTCGCCAGGTCGGCCAGCACCGTCCGCGGGTGCAGGTGGCCCCAGCGCAGGGCGGGGGAGATGTGGGCGGTGCCGTCTGCGCCGGGCACGTTGTGCAGCTGCTTGTAGTCGGTGGGGCCACCCGTGGGCCGGTCCAGCCAGGCCTGCCAGTGCCGACGAGCCGGACCCTCGCCCGCCACGTCGACCAGGCCGGGGTCGGGCGCCTCCAGGGCGAGCCGATCCGGCGCGGCCAGCCAGCTCACCTGGTCGGCCACGACCTCCGGGGCCGGCCCGTGCACCCCGTGCGCCAGCCAGGCCCGGTGGAACGGGGTGAACACCGAGTAAGGCTGGTCGAACTGGGTCCGCAGCGTGCCGGGTGCCACCCCGTACGGCGACCCGGTGGGCCGCAGCTCGACGCCTACGGAGGCCAGCGCGGCCGCCACACCCGCGTCCCGGCGCCGTCCGTACGGGGCGAAGTCGGCACTGACGTGGACCGAAACCGCCCCGATCTGCTGGGTCACCCGGGGCAGCACCTCGACCGGTCGGCCCTCCAGCACGGTCAGCCCTGGCCCCCCGCCGGCCCGGAGGTCGGCGTCCAGCGCGCTCAGCGAGGCCATCAGCCAGGCGCGGCGGCCCAGTCCGGCCGAGCGCAGCAGCACCGGGTCGAGCACGAAGAGGGGCAGCACGGCCGCACCTGCGTCGGCGGCAGCACCGAGCGCGGGATTGTCGGCCAGGCGGAGGTCGCGGCGGACCCACCACACGGTGGGCGTCGTGGGCGGGCGCATCGTCTAATCTTGCCTCGCTCCCCGCACCGGCCTCGTGCGGGACCGAGGCGGGCGGAAAACGGGGAGAATAGCGTCGTGAGCGACCTGATCGATACCACCGAGATGTACCTCCGCACGATCTATGAGCTCGAGGAGGAGGGCATCGTCCCCCTTCGCGCCCGGATCGCGGAGCGGCTGCACCAGAGTGGTCCCACGGTCTCGCAGACCGTCGCCCGGATGGAGCGCGACGACCTGCTGCGGGTCGAGGGCGACCGGCACCTGGAGCTCACCGACGAGGGCCGCAACCGAGCGATCCGGGTGATGCGCAAGCACCGGCTGGCCGAGCGGTTGCTGATCGACGTCATCGGGCTCGACTGGGAGAAGGTGCACGACGAGGCCTGCCGCTGGGAGCACGTCATCTCCGAGGACGTCGAGCGGCGGCTGGTCGAGCTGCTGAACACGCCCACCACCTCGCCGTACGGCAACCCGATCCCCGGGCTCGGCGAGCTCGGCGTCGTCGGGGAGGCCCGGGTCTTCCGTGAGGGCAACGAGCAGCTGCAGGATGTCGTCCGGCGCGAGACCACCCCCACCCGGGTGGTCATCGAGCGGATGAGTGAGGAGATCCAGAAGGACGTCGACATGATGGGCACGCTGCGCCAGGCCGGCATCCAGCCCGGGGCCGAGGTGAGCGTCGAGGCGGGTGGCCTGGGCGTCCGGCTATCGGCCGAGGGATGGCCCGACTGCGAGATCGACCGCGAGGCCTCTACCCACCTCTTCGTCTCGCGCGTCTGACGCCGACCGATGACGGGTGCGGCCGTCGGGGCTACGGCGATGCGCGCGCTGCTGGACGGCTGCTGGTACGACGCCGTCGCGGGGCTGCTTGACGCCGGTCTCGAGCTCGACGCTTCTCCCGACCTGGTCCACGCGCGGGACCTCGCGGTGGCGGCGCGACGGGTGCTCGACCTGGACGCGGAAGACTTCGCCGAGATCGCGTCCGGCTTCTCCTCACCCTGGGCGCCGGTGCTGGCCGAATCCGGCTTCCCGGCGCAGCCTCGGGACCCCGTCCGCGGGGCTCTCGGCTCGCTGGTTCCGCTGTACGAGCTGATGCTGGAGGTGCTCGACATCCGGGCCGTACGCCGCGAGCCGGTGCAGGTGGTGGTGACGGCGCACCTGATCGGGGAGTACCTGGCCCAGCTGGCGTGGGAGTCGACCCTGGGTCACGCCGGAGACCCGATGCGGCTCGAGGACTTCGTCGGCGGCAGCCGGTGGGGGACCGAGGACCCGGTCTGCCCGCACTCCTCGGCACTCCGCAGTACGGCGAGGCGCGCGCTGCACGCCTGCCGCGGCGACGTCGCCGGCTACACCTCCTACCTCGACCGCTTCCACTCCCGCCAGGGGGACGCGCTGGGGGTCTGCGCGGTGAATGGCGCCACCGTCGGCGCCGGTCAACGGCCCGACGTCGGGGACTGGTGCCCGACACCCTGCGGCTTCGTCACGTCGCTGCCCCTCGAGCATCGCCGGGACCTCGACGCCCGGGTCCGGCTGGCCCGGCTCTACGTCGAGTCACCACTGGTGGCGCTACGGCACCATGCTCCGGTGGGGCACTTCTTCGGCGTCCCGTCGACGGCGGAGATCTCAGAAGCGTGGCTGCTGACCTGGCAGCGGCTGTCGGCGCCCTGGCCGGACGGGGCCAACCCGCTGGCCCAGCCGAGCAGCTACGCCGGGGCGAACGAGGCACTGCCCGGCATGTCGGCGCTGGTCTCCGCGGTGGCCGGGCGTCCGGTGGGGCCGGGACGGCTGCTGCGGGAGATCGCCGACGAGGTGGCGCGGGCGCTCATCGCGACCGATCAGGAGGTGCTGGCATGAACGAGGACAAGCCGCTGGACTGGAAGGCCTTCGTGGCCGACTTCCACGCCAGCCGCGCCGGCGTTGCCGAGGCGGTGCTCTCGCGGGCGCTGGCCGGGGACCACACGCCGTACCGCTGGCTGGCCCGAGCCGTGTCGGAGGACGCGCGGGTCGTCGTGGACCTGGCGTCCGGCTCTGGCGGAGTGTCGCGGGAACTGACGCAGCCCGGACGCACGGTCGTCGGGCTCGACCTGAGCACTGACGAGCTGGCCCTGGCCGCCGAGCGCGGACCGGGCCCTTGGGTGCAGGCCGACGCGCTACGGCTGCCGTTCCGCGACGGCTCGGTGGACGTGGTCACCAGCTCGATGGGTCTGGTGGTCGTGACGCCGCTGCACGAGCTGTTGGCTGAGGTCGCCCGCGTCCTGCGCCCGGGCGGGGTCCTCGCAGCGATCGCCCCCGCGCTCCGCCCGTTGCGGCCGGGCGACTTGCGCGTGCTGACCCGGATCAGCGGTCGGCTCCGTGCCAGCCCGCAGTTCCCCGGTCCGGTCGAGCTGGCCGGCTTCCGGCGGACGCTCGAGGCCGCCGGCCTCACCCGGGTGGAGGACAAGCGAGAGCGCTACCACTTCACCGTCCGCAACCGCGAGGATGCTGCCCTGATGCTCTCCTCGCTCTACCTGCCCGGCACCCGACGCTCGCGCGTCGAGGCGGCGGTCGAGTACCTGGAGGACCGGCTCCGTCGCCGCGAGAGCGTCGAGGTGGCCATCCCGATGCGGCGCGTCGTCGCGATCAAGTAGGTGCGCCACTCCGCGCCCTGAGCGCCCGGAGGGCCTCGCGCCCCACGCGTCGTCCTGAGCCTGCCGCAGGCGTCAACGAGGTTTCGCCCCTCCGAGCCCCCCCGGACTCAGCTGGCTCAGGCCGCAGCAGCCGGGTCGTGACAGGTAGAGGAAGGGTCACACAGTGCACGGACGGGACTTTTCTGGCCGGACGGACGGACGGTCGGATGGACCCAGCCCCGTCGCAGCGTCCGGGCGCTGGTTACCCACCGCAGCCGCCCTCACGCAGTCCGCGTGTCGGTGGGGAATAGTCCTCAGGCGGGTCTGGTTGTGCAGAGCGACCGCAGCAGTCCGCGGCCGAATACCTCTGATAGGAGCTGTGCATGGCCACGATCAACATCAATGCCGAGAACTTCGAAGAGACGATCAGCGGCAGCGACATCGTCCTGGTCGACTTCTGGGCCGAATGGTGCGGGCCCTGCAAGCGCTTCGGACCCATCTACGAGAAGTCCTCCGACCAGCACGGAGACGTCGTCTTCGCCAAGCTCGACACCGACGCGAACCAGCAGCTCTCGGGCCAGCTGGGCATCGAGGGCATCCCGACCCTGATGGCCTTCCGCGAAGGCGTGATGGTCTTCAACCAGGCCGGTGCCCTCCCGGGGCCCGCTCTCGAGCAGGTCGTCGACGCGGTCAAGAAGCTGGACATGGCCGAGGTTCACGCCCAGGTCGCCAAGCTCCAGGCCGAGCACGGCGAGCACGCCGACCACTGATCGATACCGCGCCCTCAGTCTGTCGAAGGGCTGGGAGGGCGCGTCCTCAGTCAATGCGTAAACGAAGGGGGCGAGTACGCCCCCTTCGTTTACAGCTTGAGGACACGACGGTCGTCGTCAACCCGTGAAGGCGAGTGCGCCGACGACGGTCAAGGCTCGGACCGTCCCTGGCCGGGATCAGGCTCAGCCTCCTCGCTTTGGATGATGCTGCTGCCGCCGGAGACCGGAGAGGCGCGGCTGACCTGCTGACCCGGATCCGGGTTGAGGTCGACAGCACGGTCGGCGAGGTTCGCCGGATCATCGACGGGCTTCGCCCAGCCGTGTTGGACGACGCGGGACTGGCTGATGCTCTGCGTCGTCACGCTGATGCGATCTCCTCCCGCGTCAGGGTTGACGTCGATGTCGCAGCCCTACCGCTGCCGCCGCAGGTCGAGACCGCTGCCTACCGGATAGCCCAGGAGGCGGTGACGAACGTCATCCGGCACACAGACGCCCATCAGGCGCGGGTCAGTGTCGTCGCGGCCGACGGCATGCTGTCAGTCCGGGTCGCTGATGACGGAGGGGGCATCGATGAGGATGCTGGGGTCGGGGTTGGACTCGCGTCGATGCGGCAACGCCCCGAGGCCCTCGGTGGCAGCTTCACCCTCGCGTCGAGGCCGACCGGTACGACTGTCACCGCCCTGATCCCGTTCCAGGACCGGATCCAGCTCCAGGAGCAGCCAGGATGAACACTGCCGTCCGGGTCGTCCTGGCCGACGACCACCCCATGTTTCGTGACGGCCTCGGCGCGATTCTGGCGAACGCTGCCGACATCGACGTGGCGGGTGAAGCAGCGGACGGCCAGCAGCTTCTGGACCTCGTCGAGCGAGAACTGCCCGATCTCGTGCTCACCGACCTGGCGATGCCCGTGCTGGACGGTGCCGCCGCCATCAGCACACTCCTTGACCGACACCCGACGATCGGCGTGCTCGTGCTCACCATGCACGACGACGACCAGGCACTCTTTGCTGCCCTGAGGGCAGGTGCTCGCGGGTACCTGCTCAAAGACGCCGACCGCGACGACATCATCCGTGGCGTGCTGGCCGTCGCCGCGGGCGAGGTGCTCTACGGGGCGAGCGTCGCCCGGCGCCTCGTGCTGTCGGAGAAGACGGTACGCAACCACGTCGCGGCCATCCTCACCAAGCTCCAGTCGCCCGATCGAGCCGCCGCGGTCGCCCGAGCACGGGATGCCGGCATCGGCACCAGGCCCTGAGCTCAGGCCGTGTACGCGTCCATCACCTCGAGGAACGCGTCCGCGGCCCGGCTCACGTCTAGGTCCAGAACGACCCCGATCGTCTGCCACGGGTCGCGGCCGAGCTCGCCGGCGTCCTGGGCGATGGCCCGCCGGTCGACGATGGTCTGGCCTCGCCCGATTCCGCTCAGGTTCACCCGCGTCGGGTGATGACCGGTCGTGAACAGCTCGGGGTGCGTCAGGTAGACCAACGCACCGGCGTCACCGATCTGCCCGACGTACGCCTGCTGCGTCAGGCCGTCGGCTCGGGCCCCGCGGCGGAGCAGTAGCTCCCCGGCCAACCGTTGCGCCGGGTGGTCGCTCGCAGCCAGCCGGTCGGCGTGCTCCTGCGCGACGGTCAGCCGGGTGAAGACGTCCAGCCCGTACATCGTGACGGGGATGCCGGACTCGATGACACAGGTTGCGGCCTCCGGGTCCTGCCAGACGTTGAACTCAGCGACGGCAGTGATGTTGCCCGTGCTCGCCGAGCCACCCATGAAGAGGATCCGCTCGAGGTGGTCGGCCACCTCCGGATGCATCGTGAGCAGCATCGCGATGTTGGTCTGCGGGGCCAGCCCGACGAGCGTGACCTTCGTTTCCGCGTTCACGATCTGCTGCCGCAACAGCTCGACGGCGGTCAGCTGCGACGCGACACGCTCGGTGTCCGGCAGCACGACCCCACCCAGCCCGTCGACGCCGTGGAACGCATCCTCCTGCTGAGCACGCTCGATCAGCGGCTTGACGGCACCGGCGGCCACCGGGACGGTCGGCGCCCCGGCGGCGTCGAGGACCTTGTGTGTGTTGGCCACCACCTGCTCGAGGCTCGCGTTTCCAGCCACGCAGCTGATGGCGTCGATCGTGACGTCCGGGTGCTTGACGGCGTACAGCAGAGCCAGCGCGTCGTCAGTCCCGGTGTCGACGTCCAGCACGATCCTGTGGGCGGGCAAGCGGACCTCCGAGGCTGGCGTTGGGCGGTGGCGCGGACGATCCACTAGCCTAGGCCGTCGGGCGCGACGCCCTCCGCGGCTGGCCCTCATAGCTCAGGGGATAGAGCAAAGGTTTCCTAAACCTTGTGTCGCAGGTTCGAATCCTGCTGGGGGCGCACCTAGTCAGGGCCGCTTCGGCACGCTGACTAGTCGTGATGATCGAGTCTTGGATTGGGCTGGCGTGGTCCGCAGTTGCCCGGAGTTGGCGTTTAGATGCGTCCCAGATGCGTCTCTCGGTAGCCGATGCGTCTCGGATGCGTCTCGGCGACGCCTGGCCTCGGCACGTCCCTCCGCCATCTTCTCGGCCGCTCGGTTCTTTCGAGTTTCGAACTTGTGAATGTAGATCTTCTACGTGACCGACGAGTCGGCGTGACCGAGCATGTTGGCCACATCTTCGGCGTCGGCCCCAGAGTCGATGGCCGGCGAGGCAGCGGTGTAGCGCAGGTCGTGAGGGTTGAGGTCGGCGAGCACCGACCTCTCTCCCTTCCGAGGCTTCTGCGGATAGATGCTTTCGATCAGGGGTTTCCACCCCCGCTCCCGCCAGTTGTGAGAGTTCAGGCGAAGGCCGGTGGGAGACCGGAAGACAGGCCCAGGAGCCTTCGGCAGCATGGCCAGCACCTCAGGAAGCACCGGCACCCACCGATTGCGCCCCGAGCCCGTCTTGGACTTTCTGATGAACAGCGTGCGGTCGTGCCAGTCGATGTCCTCAATGTTGAGCCGAACAGCCTCTTCCAGCCGGATGCCGCAGGTACCGAGCACCAAAGATCAGCGGACCGTTGTCCTCAGCGGGACAACCACCAGTTGGTCCGTGGTGAGCAACCTGCTCTTGCCCTCCGTGGCCGCGTGGAACGCCGCCTTCATGACAACGATCTGTTTGCGCCTCTTCGACGAGCCGAGCGCCTCACGCTCCGACCAGACCTGGACCTCATACTCGTCCCGGAGAGCCGCGCTAGACCGACCCGGATGGGCTCGCGGGCTCGGCCCTGTCACTGCGACGCAACCCCGGCGGGGTGAAGCCGATCAAGGTGCACCGGAGAATTAGGTTCGATGATGATCTTGGTCGCCTCCCGCCCGCGTCAGCCCGTCAGGGACCGCTCAGAGACTTGGGAGATTTCCGACTCGCCGGGGGTCCAGTCTCCCTGGGAGCCGCGACGGGGAAGATGAAGAGCTGCTCGGCGCGGCACGATGCACCGCACCTGGATCACCCCTACCCGATCGAGACTGTCCGATGCGCGGCCCTAGGGGCCTGGCTGCACTCCCACCCCCTCAACCCCCACCGCCATCAGCACCAAGCCACTTATCGCGCGGCTGACCAACCTGCCTTAGCAGTGCAGCTGGGCCCTACTTCTTCTCGCAGGCGATCCCGTCCTTGTCCCGGTCGGACTTCTTGTTGAGCCCGTAGGTCTTGGTGTCCCGGGTGAAGGTGGTGACCGATCCGCCCTTGTCCGCCGCGCCCGGCTTGCCGACGCCGTGGGCGTAGACCTTGTTCAGCGCCGTGCAGTTCGCGTAGACCTTCGGCTTGGGCAGGACGACGATGTGGTCGCCGGCCGAGTGCCCCGACTTGGTGGTCTTGTTCCCGGCGAAGGCGAACCGGAACTTCCCCGACCTGGTCGCCGTGACCGTGGTCTTGAGGTAGCCCGTCGAGGTCGACTTGACGGTCTTGACCCGGTGGTACCCGTGGCCGTCGGCGGCGAACTGGAGTGAGGTGCTCTTGGTCGTCTTGTAGCCCTTGCCGTTGCGCAAGATGTGGCCCTTGACCGTGATGGTCCTGCCCTTGTAGACCCTCTCCGGCGTCGCGTCGGCCGAGAGCTTGACCGAGGCCTTCTCGGGCGCAGGCGGGGTCACGTCCGTGCGCAACACGTCCACGGAGCTTTCCCAGCTAGCTCCCGGGGCGTCGGTGTTGTCCTTGTAGGAGATGCCGACGTCCAACGTCCCCTCGCCGGTGACGAAGTCGGTGTTCGCCCCCTCCTCGGGGTGGAAGGGAAGGTCGAGGGTGACGGGGTAGTCGACGCACGCGACCTCCTCGTCGTCGGTCAGCCCAACCGCCGTCGGCTGGGCCTCAGGCCCGTCGAGGTACTGCCGCAGCGAGGCGTTCACGATGGCCTTGTCGCCCCCGTCGCTGTAGCAGACGTAGGAGACCGTCACCTTCCCCTCGGTCGGGGAGGAGAAGTAGATCGGGGAGGAGAAGCTGATCGAGGGCGGCGTGGGCGGTGGTGTGTCATCGGCATGGGCGGGGGGCGCCAGCCAGAGGAGCGGAAGTGTGAGAGCGGTGCCGAGCACCCCGAGTCTTTTCATGCCGGGACAGTAGCGGTCAGTCGCGGGCCCCGATAGGCGCCCTCAGTCGGGGTGGCAGGAGACCCAGACCTTGATCTTCCCGCCCTTGCTCCCAGTGGCGTTGTCGAAGCGCACCAGGATTCCGGCGAAGTCCCCGCTCGGCTGGTCCTCGGGGGCGTAGATGCCGGTGACGATGTACTGGTTGTCTGTGAACACCTGAGCCGGACCCGTCGAGGAGACCGCGTAGCCCACGTCGTTCGTGCCGTCGGGGGTCACCAGGTCGGGGTAGCGGCACAACACCCGCTGCCCGCCCCACTGGTGGGCGCCATAGCGGATCGTCGCCTGGACGCGGTAGTACCCGTTGGTCGCGTCGGCCGAGCTGGTGAGCCCCAGCAGGGGAAGGGTCAGTGCGGTCCCGAGGACGAGGAGGCGGCAAGGCGTCATGCCGGGCACCGTAGCGGGCCTCGAGCTACTGGAAACAGACGCCAGGCCGCGCTCGCGTCACGATCCTTCAGGCCGAAACAGGCCGCACCCCAACCCGTGCCGACCGGGTCGCCTCCCGCTGGAGGGGTGGTCAGTCCGACCACGGCACCGGCAGGTACCTCGGGTCATACGGAGCCCGGCGATGCCGGCTGCACGCAGTTGAAGAGCCGGCCGCCGACGTCGCTGTGGCTAGCCTGAGAGAAAGCACCGGTAGGCCTAATGAACCAGGCGCCGCTGCACGAACTGCCCGCGGCGGTTCCTTGAGTCGTCTGAGCACGGCGATGTCGCTGCGCGCAGTTTGAAGAGCCGACCGGACCGACGTCGCTTGTGCACCGCCCACCTCAAACACGACGGCCTGATCGAACAGCCGCTCCGCCGCGCGCGACGCACCTCTTCCCGGGCTCCACCGCTGCCACACTTGGAGAGAGGGGGCGGTCTGTTCTTCGGGGGCGCGGGCGCGCGGGTCACCATCCGCCCTCCAGCCTCGCCCTCGGCATACCACAGAATGTCGAAGCTCGCCAACAATGTCCACGACCGGCGGCGGATCCCCGTCGTCGGCTTCGCAGCAGTTGGACAACGGCCAAGTCCCACCCCTCGAACGACTTCGCCGACTCGAGTACAAACTAGCGCGACCTCCCCGGGGCTCTTGCGCTCCACGCTGGAAGAGTCGCATGTGTTTCTGAGTCGGCGTCAAGGTAGCTCTCGGCCTTCCCAGCCTCGCCCTCGGCGTGCCAGCGGTGAACCCAGCGGTAGGCGCACCGGCGTGAGATTCCCATCGCTTTCGCGGCGTGGGCGACGGGCCAACCCCGCCGACGACTCGTTCGATCAGTAGTTGCCGGCCGTGATGGTTGAGCCGGGCGTTAGCGTGAGCCACCCGAGGACCTCCGAGCGGTAGAAGACGACACATCTCCCAAAGCACCCGGAGGTCCTCTTCACGTCAACCACCAGCGCGGAGTGTCACCAACGTCCTGACCCGGTACATCTAGGGGCAGGGGTGCGATCAACGTAGGGCACCGGGTCGGCAGCAGCGCGGTGGTGTGCCGTTGATGACACCTCACGAGCGGCGACCACGGCAGCCACGTCGGTTTCGTCGTCGGCTCCGGCGAGTGCGTCATCGCCGCGAGCGCACCGCGAGCGGGGCGATCCGTGACGCCTCATCGAAAGTCGCGCCGGCGACGCGGTCAGCGCGGGGGAACGTTCCCGCGGGAACGTCCTGAGGGTCGGACTCAGCTCGCCGCGACCACCCGGGTCATCACGCAGTTGCCTTTGCCCTTGGGCCTCTGGTACTCGAAGCCGAGCCGTTCGTACATCGTCCGGGTGGCGTTGTAGAGGAACGAGGCGGAGGTCTTCTTCCCGGGCGGCAGGTCGTGCGGGTAGGACTCGACCAGGCCCCCACCGGCCGCGGCGATCAGCTCCAGCGCCCCGGCGACGGCGATGCTGGCCATGCCTTTGCGGCGGTACGAACGGTCTACGAACAGGCAGGTGATGCGGAAGTCCGGGGTCCGGATGGACTCCTTCTCCCACTGCTTGCGGTGGTGGATGTTCTGCAGCTCCGCAACCGGTCCGTACTCGGCCCAGGCGACCGCGACGTCGCCGTCGAAGACGAGAGCGGCGTGGGCGCGGTCCTGCTCGACGAGCTGGCGCTTGAGCTCGCGGTGGCCGAGGACCTTGCGTTCCGGCGGGTCGGGGTAGAGGTGGAACCAGGTGCACCAGCACCCGCCCCAGACGCCGTTGTGCCGCTCGGCCAGATCGGCGAAAGCATCCCAGGTCCGCGAGCTCAGGGGCTCGATCCGGTAGCGCTGCACCGCGGTCGTCGTCACGTTCATGCTCGAGACGATAGGGACGGCTTCGGACGGTCGGCAACCGGTTCTAGGAAGTCGGTGGGGTCTGGACCGACGTCGCCCGCCGCGCCAGCTGGTTGCGCCGCCTGGTCAAGTACGCCCGCTCGGAGGGGTTGTCCACCACGGCCAGAGCCTCGTCATAGGCGTCCCGGGCATCCACGCTTCGGCCCAGCCGCCGCAACAGGTCAGCCCGGGTGGCGTGCCACGCGTGATAGGTCGGCAGCGAGCGGTGCTCCGCTCCCAGCCGGTCCACCAGCGCGAGCCCCACATCGGGGCCGTCGACCTCCGCGACTGCGACGGCCCGGTTGAGAGCAACCACAGGAGAGGGATCGACCACGGCAAGCCGGTCGTACAGCTGAAGCACCTGGCCCCAGTCGGTGTCGCGGGCCGACGCGGCGTCGGTGTGGACGGCGTTGATCGCCGCCAGGATCTGGTAGCGGCCCGGCGGCGGTCCGCCCGCTGCGACTGCGGCGAGCCGTTGACGGACCAGCGCGCGGCCCTCTGCGATGAGGGATGCGTCCCAACCGCCGCGGTCCTGCTGGTCGAGAGGAACCAGCTCGCCGTCGGCGACCCGGACGCTCCGGCGGGCGTCGATGAGCAGCATCAGCGCCAGCAGGCCCGCGACCTCGCCGTCCTCGGGAAGCAGCCGGTGGAGCAGCCGGCCGAGCCGGATCGCCTCGCCGGTGAGCTCGGCCCGGATGCCGACGTCGCCACTGGTGGCCAGGTATCCCTCGTTGAAGACCAGGAACAGCACCGCCAGGACCGTCGACAGCCGGGGAGTCAGGTCGTCGTGCGAGGGCACCCGGAAGGGGATGCCGGCCGCCTTGATCTTGCCCTTCGCCCGGGTGATCCGCTGCGCCATGGTCGTCTCGGGCACGAAGAAGGCGTTCGCGATCTCCGCGACGGTGAGGCCGCCGAGCAGCCGCAGGGTCAGCGCAACCCGGGCCTCCGGCGCGAGCGAGGGGTGGCAGCAGGTGAAGATCAGGCGCAGCCGGTCGTCCTCGACCGGGCCGGTCACCTCGTGCGGGGTCCGGTCGGTGATCATCATGGCCGCCTGGTGCTTGGCGTCGCGGCGTGCTTCGCGGCGGATTCGGTCGATGGCCCGGTTGCTGGCCGTGGTCGTCAGCCAGCCACCCGGGTTCGGTGGCAGGCCGTCGACCGGCCACCGCTCGACGGCGGCGAGCACCGCCTCGCTGGCGGCCTCCTCGGCGAGGTCGATGTCACCGAAGCGGCGCACGAGCGAGGCGACCACGCGCCCGTACTCGTCGCGGAAGATCCGCTCGAGCGCGCTCACAGCTCCGGGACGGAGCCGAAGGGGCGCACCTCGACGGTGCCTCGGCAGGCCTTCGAGCCCTCAGCGGCCAGGGTGAGGGCCACGTCGAGGTCGGGTGCCTCGATCACCCAGAAGCCCGCGATCTGCTCCTTGGTCTCCAGGTACGGGCCGTCGGTCAGGATCGGCTCGTCCCCGCGGCCGTCGACGACGGTGGCCGTCGAGGCGGCTCCCAGGCCGCCGGCGAAGACCCAGTGGCCGTCGGCCTGCAGCTTGTCGTTGAAGACGTCGGTGTCGGCCAGGGCTTCGCGCATCTCCTGCTCGGAGTCGTAGGCGCCGTAGGTCGCGTCGGCTTCCATGGAGCTGTGCACTGACAGCAGGTACTGGGTCATGTCGATCTCCTCACGGCGGGCGGTCCCTGTTGGTCCGCCTCTCATCCTCTCCACGAAGAGGATGGACCAGATACGACAGCCCGGGCGAGACCAGTCCGAGTCACCCGCATCGGCGCACCCGGAGCACCACGTCTCCGACCGTATGAGTGTGACCTTCGTGCCCCAGAGCAGGTCGGACCCGTACCTCGGCGACCTCGACCTCCCAGCCGTCGGCAGGCAGGTCGGCGAGCAGGTCCTCGACCGAGGAGAAGCGGTCGGCGCCCCAGACGGCCCGGCTCTCGGTGTACTCGTGCCCCACCCACAGCAGCACCCCGCCGGGCGCGACCGCCGCAGCCAGCCTGGCCAGCAGGTCGGGCCGCTCCGCTGCAGTCGGGTGCAGGAAGTGCGCGGAGACCAGGTCGAAAGCGTCCTTCGGCGGCGTCCACGAGGTCAGGTCCGCGACCACCCAGTCAGTCCGGTCGCCCACCCCGGCACCCTCCGCGTGCACGGCAGCCCGGGACAGGGCCGTCGCGGACCAGTCGACGCCCGTGGCCCGCCAGCCCTGTGTCGCCAGCCAGACGGCGTCGGCTCCCTCGCCGCAGCCCAGGTCGAGGGCGGTACCGGGGGTCAGCCCGGCAACCTCGGCCACCAGCTGGGCGTTGGGGCGTCCGCTCCAGACCGCGGTCGAGCTGGCGTAGCGCT
Source organism: uncultured Actinomycetota bacterium (assembly GCA_963727215.1). GTDB lineage: Bacteria > Actinomycetota > Actinomycetes > Propionibacteriales > Propionibacteriaceae > Microlunatus. Next base: position 714,406 of record CAVSFR010000009.1, on the reverse strand, counting down.
CTTCCCAGGCGACGACGTCGACGCCGGTCTGCTGGTGCGCCGCGTGCGGTGCACCGGCCGCCGCTCGGGCGGCTTCCACCGCGAGCCGGGTGTCCTCGGCGATCAGGTCCGCGTTCAGCATCGACGCCGTGTTGAGGCCACCGGCGGCGGAGCTGATCACCTGGGCCCGCGGGTCGGTCACGTTGCCGGCCAGCCACACGCCCGGGACCGTGGTCGCTCCGCTGGGCTCCGCCGGAACGACCCGGCCGAAGACCACGCCGTTCATCTCGACCTCGACAGCGTCCAAGCCCAGCGACTCCAGCAGCGCGGACCGCCCGACGAACGTCGGGCTCACGACCACGGCCGCACGCGGCACGACCTCGCCGCAGGTGAGCCGGACGCCCGAGAGCCGCCCGGCCGTGGTCTCCAGGCCGGCAACGGTGCCGTCGACCACGGTGATGCCGCGAGCGGCCAGCTCCTCGGTCTGCTCGGCCGTCGGCTCCGGACCGGTGTGCCTGAGGAGCGTGATGTCGGCGCTCCACTGCCGCCACATCAGGGCCTGGTGCACACCGAACGCGTTGCTCGCGAGGATCCCGATGGGCTGGTCGCGGACCTCCCAGCCGTGGCAGTACGGGCAGTGCAGCACGTCGCTGCCCCAGAGCTCCCGGATGCCCGGCACGTCGGGCAGCTCGTCGACCAGGCCCGTGGTGACCAGCAGCCGCCGGGCCCCAACGGAGCGGCCGTCCGCCAGGTCGAGGACGAAGCCACGGCGCTCGGGCCGGGCGGCGACGACCTCGCCGGCCTCGATCTGGCCGCCGTACCCGGCCACCTCGCTGCGACCGCTCGCGAGCAGCTCAGCCGGTGGCAGGCCCTCGCGAGCGAGGTAGTTGTGCACGTGGCCAGCAGGCGCGTTCCGTGGCGTTCCGCTGTCCACCACCAGGACCGAACGACGAGCCCGCGACAGGGCGAGCGCTCCGCTCAGACCGGCCGGTCCACCGCCCACCACCACGACGTCGTACTGCTCCACGGTTGCTCCTTCGTCCTTGGCCGCGGGCGTCCCGCTGCCCTCCTTACCCTGCGCGAGTCTGACCTAATTGACAAAGACTGTTGCTGGATCGGCAAACTAGGACCATGACCGACGACCCGGACGCTGTGCTCGACGGAGTAGGGGCACGGCTGCGCGCCCTGCGGCAGCGACGGGAGGTCACCCTGGCCGACCTGTCCACGACGACGGGCATCTCGGTGAGCACGCTGTCGCGCCTCGAGTCGGGTCAGCGCAAGCCGACCCTGGAGCTGCTGCTGCCGCTGTCCCGGGCCCACGGGGTCGCACTGGACGAGCTGGTCGGGGCGCCGCGGGTGGACGACCCGCGGGTTCGGCCGCAGCCGGTGGAGCGGGACGGGATGACGCTGTGGCCGCTCACCCGCCGGCCCGGCGGGGTGCAGGCGTACCGCGCACTGATCTCCCCGCACGACCGCGGCGAGGCGGAGCAGCGCACGCACGAGGGTTACGAGTGGCTCTATGTGCTCTCGGGTCGGCTGCGCCTGCTCCTCGGTGAGCACGACCTGGTGCTCACCGCAGGGGAGGTGGCCGAGTTCGACACCCGGGCGCCGCACTGGTTCGGGGCCACCGGCGACGAGCCGGCCGAGGTGCTGATGCTCTTCGGTCCCCAGGGGGAACGGATGCACGTCCGGGCTCGCCCGAGGGTGGCTGCTCGCCGCCGCACCGGCTGACGAGGCGGCGAAGAGGTGGGTCGCGCGACTCGTTGAGCACATAACTGCCCCACCGGTAGAATCCTCGATACACGCTCGGGGGATCGTGTGGCAGGTCCCGGCCTCGTGCCGGGAAAACTCCGGGGGGACCAATGGGTCGCAAGGCAACAGCACAGGACGTGGCGGACCTGGCGGGCGTCTCCCGCAGTGCGGTCTCGCTGGTGCTCAACGGGCGGGCGACGGGCAGCATCTCCGCCAAGAACCAGCAGGCCATCCTCGAGGCGGCGCGCCGCCTGGAGTACTCCCCGAACCTGGTGGCCAAGAGCCTGCGGACCTCGCGCACCCACATCCTCGGGGTGCTCACCTGGCGCGGCCTGGCCGGTCTGCCGCTGCCGCTGCTGGCCTCGACGCTGGTGACCTCGCTGGGCGCCGGGTACCAGCTGATCAAGATGTACGCCGAGCCGACCGAGCTCGACCAACACCGCGCGCTCGCGACGCTGGGCAACCGGCTCGTCGACGGCATGCTGGTGGTCTCGCCGGAGATGTGTGAGTACCACGCCGTCGAGGCACTGTCAGCGATCCCGGTGGTGCTGCTCAACTGCGTCGACGCGGCGCAGCACCTGACCAGCGTCGCTCCCGACGAGGAGGCGGCCGGCGCCCGGGCCGCGGAGCTGCTGATCGAGGGCGGCCACCGCTCCATCGGCTTGCTCAGCGGCTCCCTTGACCACCACCAGACCAGTTTGCGCGCCTACGGGGTGCAACGGGCCCTGCAGGCGGCGGGGCTGCCACCCGCGCAGCCGCAGGTGACCGACGTCCGGATCGACGCGGGCAGTGCCGCGGCCACCGCTCTGCTCACCTCGCCCGACCCGCCGACCGCGCTGGTCTGCACCAACGAACGGCTGGCTGTGGGCGCTCTGTTCGCCGCGTCGACCCTCGGTCTCCTCGTGCCACAGAACCTCTCGGTGGTGAGCCTCGACGACCGGGAGCAGCTGGTCGGACAGCTCTCGCCGGCCGTCACCCTGGTGTCGCGACCAGACGACGAGATGGCCGCGTGCGCTGCCGAGCTGCTGATCGAACGGCTGGAGTCCGGCGTCGAACCGGCCACCCAGCACTACTCCTTCGTCTGCCCGGTGGTCGAGGGCGGGTCCATTTCCGCGCCAGACCTGAGCCGACGGCGGTAGCCCCACACCGTGAAGTCCGGGCCGGCCGCGAAGTCCAGCTCGGGTGCGCGCTCGTAGCCGCGACGCTCGTACATCGCCTTGGCCGTCGGCATCAGCGAAGTGGTGTGCAGGGTGATCGCGTCGTAGCCGTCCGACCGCGCCTGCTCCTCGCACGCCGCGATCAGCCGTCCGGCGAGGCCGCCGTTACGGTAGGCCGTCCCGACGGCCAGCAGCCGCAGCTCTGGGTACGGGTTCACCGCATCGCCGGCGGGTCCAGTGGACGGCGGGCAGAGCAACGCCGAGGCAGCGATCGTGCCGGCCACGTCGACGACCAGCCGTCGGGCCTCGTCGGCCTGCTGCACGGTCTGGCTGATCGAAGCCAGGTACGCGGTCCAGGACTCGGGCGGCGAGTCGGGTGCCAGCCCGGCGTACACCTCGGTGGTCAGGCGGGCGATCACGGCCCACTCCTGCGGGCCTGCCTCCCGGACCCGCGGACCCGCTGCGTCGTCCTTCACGAGGCGACAGGCTACTGGTCCCCCTCAGGTGCCGGCCAAGGCCTCCGGGCGCGGCACGGCCGCGAACCGGCTGGCCGGGAACCACCGGGGGACGGCCCGGCGCAGCGGCTCGGGACCCTCGAGCACCACCGCGCCGGAGCGCAGCGCGACCGGCCAGCTCAGGTCGCCCTGCCACACCTGCACCATCGGACGCAGGGTCGTGGACAGCCGGACCGCGACCTCGTAGCCGGGATCGGTGTCGCAGACATCGACGTCCTCGGGCGTCAGCACCATCCACCAGCGGCGCTGCGACGCCGGCACGTCGTCGAACCGGAACGCCACCACGACCCGTTCGGCCGGCAGCAGCTCGGGGTCGACGTTGCGGTGCAGGTCCCAGAGCAGCAGCTGCGGGTCCAGGTCGGCGTCACCGAGCTCGCCCACCCAGCGGGTCCCCCACACGCCCAGCGCCTCGACCACCGCCCGCAGCTCCTGACCAGCGGGGGTGAGCGTGTAGGTGACCTGGTGGCCGTCGTCGTCCCGTTCGACCACCCCGGCCCGCACAAGCGTGCTCAGTCGTTTGGACAGCAGGCTCGGTGACATCCGGGGCACGCCCCGGCGCAGGTCGTTGAAGTGGCGGCTGCCGCTGAGCAGCTCGCGGACGACGAGCAGGGTCCAGCGCTCGTCGAGCAGCTCCATCGCCTTGGCGACCGGGCAGAACTGGTGGTAGGCACCGACCATCCGCTCACCGTAGGGCTGCGCGCCCTGGTTGACCAGGCCCGAGCGTCCGGGCGCGGTACAGATCTTGTACTGGCCGGCGCAGGGCCGTGGCTCCTACGGTCGGGATGACCGGACCAGGCGGCCCGGCGGACCAGGAGCAGACGATGATGACCGATCTGACCGAGCGACCACCCACGACGGACGAGGCGGACCGCGCGCTGAAGGACCGACACCGGAAGATGTGGGCGCTGGGGGACTACGCGGCTGTGGCGAGCGAGGTCATTCCTGACCTGGGACCGGTCCTGGTCGAGGCGGCCGGCCTCACGGCCAGCGACCGCGTCCTCGACGTCGCCGCCGGATCGGGCAACGTCGCGCTGCCCGCCGCCCGTACCGGAGCCCGGGTCACCGCCTCCGACCTGACGCCGGAACTGCTCGAGCGCGGCCGCAGCCAGGCCGAGGCCGAGGGGCTCTCGCTGAGCTGGGAGGTCGGCGACGCGGAAGCCCTGCCCTACCCGGAGGGGAGCTTCGACGCCGTGCTGTCGTGCGTCGGGGTGATGTTCGCGCCGCACCACCAGGCCGCCGCCGACGAGCTGGTCCGGGTCTGCCGTCCGGGCGGCCGGATCGCCCTGCTGTCGTGGACGCCGGGTGGGTTCGTCGGTCAGCTCTTCGCGGCGATGAAGCCGTACGCGCCTCCGCCCCCGCCCGGGGCCAGCCCCGCGCCGCTGTGGGGAGACCCGAGCCACGTCCTGACGCTGCTCGGCGACCGGGTGGAGGACGTCCGCACCGAGGTCCGCACGCTGGCGGTCACCCGCTTCACCACCGGGGAGGCGTTCCGGGACTACTTCAAGACCCACTACGGGCCGACCGTCGCGGTCTACGCCTCGTTGGCGGGTCAGCCGGAGAGGCTGGCGGCGCTCGACGAGGCGCTCGCCGCGCTCGGACGGCGCTTCGCCGTCGACGGCTCGGGCGCGATGGCGTGGGAGTACCTGCTGGTCACCGCGCGGCGGGCGACCACCGACTGAGTCTTCCCCCGCGGGTCCGGGGGGGCGGGGTGTGAGTCAGGGGGGTCGGGTCAGGGGGTGGGTCAGTGGGTGTAGGGCCGCACCCGCTCGACGTCGGGGTTGAGCCGGACACCGAAGCCGGGCCGGTCGGGCACCACCATCCGGCCGTTCACCGGCACGGGCTCGTCGAGCAGCAGCGGGGAGAACATCGGCACGACCTCCTCAGCGGTCTCGTGCATCATCAGGAACTCAGCGAACGGGCTGTTCGTGCGGGTGACCACGAAGTGGTAGCTGTAGACCGACGACCCGTGCGGCACGACCATCGTGCCGTGGGCGTCGGCGAGGGCCGAGATCTTGATCAGCTCGGTGATGCCGCCGCACCAGTTCACGTCGGGCTGGATGATGTCGACGCCGGTCTCCAGCAGCTGCCGGAAACCCCACCGGGTGGCCTCGTGCTCGCCGCTGGTGATCAGCATCCCCGGCGGCGCCTGCCGCTTGAGCTGCGCGTAGCCCCAGTAGTCGTCGGGGATCAGCGCCTCCTCGATCCACTTCAGCCCGTACGCGGCGGCGCGGTGTGCGAGCCGGGTGGCGTACTCGACGTCCAGGGACATCCAGCAGTCGAGCATCAGCCAGAAGTCGGGGCCGACCCGTTCGCGCATCTCGGCGAGGGCGGCGATGTTGGCGTTCAGTCCCTCCTCGCCCTCGGCCGGGCCGTGGTGCAGCGCCATCTTGCCGCCGATGAAGCCGAGCTGTTGGGCGACGTCGGGGCGGGCGCCCGTGGCGTAGAACTGCAGCTCGTCGCGGACCGGGCCGCCGAGCAGCGCGTACACCGGCTCCTGGCGCAGCTGGCCGAGCAGGTCCCACAGCGCGAGGTCGACGCCACTGATCGTGTTCAGGACCACCCCGCGACGGCCGTAGAACAGGGTCGCGCGGTACATCTGGTCCCAGATCCGCTCGGTGTCGGTGACCGCGGAGCCCTCGAGGAAGCGGGCCAGGTGCTTCTCGACGATGAACGCGCCGATCTCGCCGGCCGTGGTCACCGCGAAGCCGACGGTGCCGTCGTCGGCCTCTACCTCGATCACCAGGGTGCCGAGGACGTTGATGCCGAAGCTCTGCCGCGACTCCCGGTACTCGGGGTAGACCGACATCGGCGTCGAGATGTGGTCGTCGATCCAGTGGCCCCGCGCCTGGTCGTGGTAGTCCGCCCCCTGGCCCTTGACCACGTACGCCCGCACCTGGGCGATCGTGCTGATCTTCCTCGTCCTGGGCATCCTGGCGCTCCTCGGGTTGTTGGCTCGGCTTTCTCTGGATTCGGGCTCTCGGTCGGCCGGGGTCAGCGGTCGAGGCGGACGAGCACCTTGCCCGGCGTGCCGTCGCCGTCGGCGAGAGCGGCGAAGGCGGCCGGCCCCTCGGCCAGCGGGACGCTGCGGCTGATCAGTGCCGCCGTCTCGGGTGGGGCGGTGCCCATCCACGTGGCGGCGGTGGCGAAGTCGGCGGCGGAGTAGGTGAAGCTGCCGACCAGGGCGTGCTCGTCGACGCTGATCCGGTACGCGTCCAGGCCGAGCTTCGGCGAACCCATCCCGACCAGGCAGACGACGCCGCCCAGCTTGGTGGCCCCCAGCGCGTCGGCGACCGTCCGGTCCAGGCCGACGGCGTCGATGGCCACGTCCGCGGGCCGGCCGAAGGCAGCCCGGACCTGCTCGGCGATCTCGCCAGTGGCAGGATCGAGCGGCTGGGCGCCGAGCCGCTCGACCACCTCGCGGCGACCGGCGTCGATGTCGGAGACCGCCACCTGCCCGGCCCCGGCCATCTGCAGGGCCAGCACCACCGACTGACCGATCGGCCCGGCGCCGACCACGAGGACCGCGTCGCCCGGCTGGACGCCGGCCCGGGCGACGGCGTGCACGGCGACGGCCAGCGGCTCGACCAGCGCACCGTGCTCGATCGGCATCTCGATGGGCAGGGCGACGACGTTGCGCGTCGGCACCGCCACCAGCTGGGCGAACGAGGCCACGACGTGCGGCGCCACCCCGATGACGTACTTGTCCGGGCACATCTGCTCGCGGCCGGCGTACTCGGCGGCCGCGTCCTCGGGGATGACCACCGGGTTGAACGTGACCGGGTCACCCACCGTGAGACCGGACCCCTCGGTGCCCGGGCCGAGCGCGGCGACGTGCCCGACGCTCTCGTGACCCATCACCTGCCCTGGCTGCCGGCGGCCGTTCTCACCGGTGAAACCGTGCAGGTCCGACCCACAGATCCCGGTCGCCACGATGGCGATCAGCACCTCGCCGGGCCCGGCCTCGGGGTCCGGTCGCTCCTCGACAGCCATCCGTCCGAACTCCTGCAGCGCCAGGGCCAACATGGGCGTCCGTCCTCTCAGTACGGTCGGCGCCTCGGGCAACGGCGTCGTCCCCGATCCTGCCGTAACGGCCATCTCCGCGGTCGAGGGGGGAGCGGTCCGCCCGGCTGCGGCAGTCGACGGACATGGGAAAGCCGCGCAGACGGCGAGCACCCTGGTGCTCGTACGGGCACGTGTGCGGCTCTTGCCACGAACGCGCCACGCCTCCGTGGCCAACTGTCAGCGGTCTCTGCGATGGTGAGCCGGTCACTGGAACTCGGGCCAGCGGTGAGTTTCCGCTCGGCCGAGCCTCAGCCCAAAGGAGGGCTCATGGATCAACCTCGCGCTCGAGGTCACCGCTTCACCCCGAACCGCCGACTCCGCCCAGCCCCGCTCCTGCGTCGCACCGCCATGCTGGCCGCCGCGTCGCTGGCGGCCACGATGGCGCTCACGGTGCCGGCCGCCGACGGTGCCGATGCCGCCCGCCGGGTCGGCACCCAGGAGCCGGGCGTCACCGCCAGCCTGTGGGAGTGGAACTGGAGGTCGGTGGCCAAGGAGTGCACGAACGTCCTCGGTCCAAACGGGTACGACGGCGTGCAGGTTGCCCCGCCGCAGAACTCGGTCAAGCGGACCGAGCTCGGCAGCGGGCAGGACACGATCCTGCACCCGTGGTGGGAGGTCTACCAGGCCGTCAGCTACTCACTCACCAGCCGGATGGGCAACGAGAAGCAGTTCAAGAAGATGGTGTCCACCTGCCGCAAGGCGGGCGTCAAGGTCTACGTCGACGCGGTGATCAACCACACCACCGGCCAGGGGCACACCTCATACGGCGGCACCGACTACACCCCGTACCACTACCCGGGTCTGTACTCCCCGAGTGACTTCAACTTCAACAACGGGACGTGCCCGAGCAGCGACGGCGGCGTGCAGGACTACAACAACAAGGCGCAGGTCTTCAACTGCAACCTGGTCGGCCTCGAGGACCTGGACACCAGCACCCCGCACGTCCAGGCCGAGCTCGCCGGCTACCTGAACAAGCTGCTGCGCTACGGCGTCTCGGGCTTCCGGGTCGACGCCGGCAAGCACGTCGGGCAGGACGACCTCGACGCCATCTACTCCCGGCTGCACACGACCAAGGACGGCGTGAAGCCGTACTGGGCGCTGGAGGTCTTCGGCGGCTCACCCGGAGTCCTGTCACCCCAGGCCTTCACCAAGTCTGGCGATGTCCTCGGCCTCGACGGCGCCAAGCAGATCGAGCAGGCGTTCAAGAGCTCCAAGGGCAGCGGCAACGTCGGCAGCCTGGCCGCGCTGGAGACGTTCGGTGCGGGATCCGGGCTCACCTCGGGGCGCAAGACGATGTCGTTCGTCACCAACCACGACACTGACCGGGACGCCGACTTCAACTACCTCGGCTACAAGGACGGCTCCACCTTCATCCTGGCGAACGAGTGGCTGCTGGCCAGCGGGTACGGCTCGCCCCAGGTGTACTCGAGCTTCACCTGGACGACCAAGGACGACTCCCCGCCCTCGACCGCGAGCGGGAGAATCACCAACACGGTGTGCGGCCCGGCCTGGACCTGCGACCACCGCAACCCGGGGATCGTCGCCATGGTGAGGTGGCATCACACCGCCGGCAAAGCCAAACGCGCCAACTTCTACACCGACGACGCCAACGTGATCGCGTTCAGCAAGGGCTCCCGCGCGTGGGCGGCGTTCAACAACGGCACCGCTGCCAAGCAGATCCGGGTCCAGACCGGCCTGGCTGCTGGTTCCTATTGCGACACCATCCGCGGCAGCAAGACCGCAGGAGGGTGCACGGGACCGACCGTCAGGGTGGGCGACACCGGCTTTGCGACCGTCACGGTGGGTGCCAAGGACGCGATCGCCTTCACCCGGGCCGACCGCCTCTGACGGCTCGCCCGGCCAGCTGAGGAACGGCGTGACCCGCACCGGACACGTGGTGCGGGCCGCGTCGATCCTCATCGCTCACCCCTACACTTCCCGGCATGGCGACGACGGGGGCTCGCAGCCGGGTGGTGCTCGCCTTGATCTGGCTGGGGCTGGGGGTGCCCATGGTGGGCGTACCGATCTGGCTGGGCTGGACACGCTGGCAGCCGATCCTGACCGGCCATCCCGCGATGCTGGTGCTGTCGATCGCCTGCGGCCTCCTCGGCTTCGTGGCCCTCGCCTGGGCGGTGGCCACCCTCGTCCTCGGGGACCGCGCCGAGCAAGGCGAAGCCGGACGGCTCCGCACCGAGCGGCAGCGCATCCGGCGGGCCAACCGCCGGGTGGCCCTGGCCGTACCCGTGATCTTCCTCTGCGTGCTCGCCGTCGCCCTGTTGGCCTGGGCCCGCCCCTTCGCCGCCAGTCCCACCGCGGTCGCGGCCATGCGCTCGGTCGACGACATCCGGGTCTCGGACCGCATCACCTGGTACGAGATGACCTCGGTGGCCAAGAACGCCGACGAGCAGGTGGTCAAGCCGACCGTCGGTCTGCTCTTCGTCCCGGGTGCACGGGTCGACTCGCGGGCCTACGCCAACGTGCTGCGCCCGTTGGCCGCGAACGGCTACCTCGTCGCCGTCCTCAAGGAGCCGTTCGGGATCGCTTTCCTTGACCAGAACCACGCCGGCACCGTGATGAGGCTGCACCCGGAGATCACCACCTGGGTGGTCGCCGGGCACTCCCTCGGCGGAGTGGTGGCGGCCTCCTACGCCGACGCCCATCCCCTCGTCGGGACGGCCAAGGTGGCCGGCCTGGCCTTCTACGCCTCCTACCCGGCGGCTCGCCTGCAGCGCACCGACCTGAAGGTCACGTCGATCTCGGGCGAGCTGGACGGGCTCAGCACCCCGGCCAAGGTCACCGCCTCCAAGGACGACCTGCCCGCGGCCAGCACCTTCGTCGTGGTCCCGGGCGCGGTGCACAGCTACTTCGGCGACTACGGCGCACAGCCCGGCGACGGCACCCCGACGGTCGACCGGACCAAGGCGCAGGGCCAGATCACCAAGGCGACGAGCGACCTGCTGGCCGCGGTCTCCCCGAAACCTAAGGCGAAGAAGAAGTAGCCGGGGGCGGGGGCTGGACGCTGCTTCCCTAGGATCGGGGGATGAGTGACGGACTGGCACTGGCCAGGGACAAGATGACGGCGGCGGGCGTGAACCCGCAGGCCATCGAGGTGTTCAGCCACTACTACGGGCAGCTGCAGGAGGGCGTCACCGGCTTCATCGCCGAGGACAGCATCGCTCCGCTGGAGAACCCCGACCTGCTGGCGGACGTCACCATCGCCGACGAGGACGCCCGCGTCGCCCTCGGCGCGACGGTGATGATCAAGCTGAACGGCGGGCTGGGCACGTCGATGGGAATGGACCGGGCCAAGTCGCTGCTTCCGGTCCGGGACGGCCAGAGCTTCCTCGACCTCATCGTCGGCCAGGTGCGGGCCGCCAGGACCGCGTACGGGGCCAAGCTCCCGCTGCTGTTCATGAACAGCTTTCGCACCCACGACGACACCCTGGCCGCCCTGGCCGGCTACGACGACCTGGCCGTGGACGGGTTGGACCTCGACTTCGTGCAGAGCCAGGAGCCGAAGCTACGCGCCGACGACCTCAGCCCGGTGGAGTGGCCGGCGGACCCGACGCTGGAGTGGTGCCCGCCCGGCCACGGCGACCTGTACCCCTCGTTGCAGGCCTCCGGCGTTCTGGACCGGTTGTTGGCCCTGGGCTACCGGTACGCCTCGGTGTCCAACTCCGACAACCTCGGCGCAGCACCGAACGCGACGATCGCCGGCTGGTTCGCCGCCAGCGGGGCCCCGTACGCCGCCGAGGTCTGCCGCCGGACCGCCGCCGACCGCAAGGGCGGCCACCTGGCCATCCGCAGGTCCGACGGCCAGCTGATCCTGCGCGACACCGCGCAGACGGCCAAGGACGAGATGCACTACTTCACCGACGAGCACCGGCACCCGTACTTCCACACCAACAACCTGTGGTTTGACCTGCGCCGGCTGTCGGAGACCCTGACGGAGCGAGACTCCGTGCTCGGGCTGCCCCTGATCCGCAACGAGAAGACCGTCGACCCCTCTGACCCGTCCTCACCCGCGGTGGTACAGATCGAGAGTGCGATGGGGGCCGCGGTCGAGGTGTTCGCCGGGGCGACGGCCATCGGTGTGGGCCGGGAGCGGTTCCTACCCGTCAAGACCACGAACGACCTGCTGCTGCTGCGGTCCGACGTCTACGACGTGGCCGAGGACGGCCGGCTGGTCCGGGTCACCGACCCCACCCCCCTGGTCGACCTGGACAGCGACCACTACAAGACCATCGGCGCGTTCGAGCAGCGCTTCCCCGCCGGAGCGCCGTCCCTGCGACGGGCCCGCGGGCTCAGCGTCGAGGGGGACTGGACGTTCGAGGGCGGCGTCACCGTCGTGGGCACCGCGCGCCTGGAGGACCAGGGCCACCCCAGCACCGTGCCGTCGGGCACGGTCCTGGGCGGCTGAGCGGACCCTTCGCCAGGCTCAGGCGGTGGTCACGACCTCGTCGAAGCCCAGCCGCGGCTGGCGCGGCCGGTAGGACTCGGGGATGGCGTGCCCGAGGTTGACCACCATGAAGGCCTGGTGTCGACCGTCAGGGAAGAACTCCTGGCTGACCGCGGCCGCGTCGAAGCCGGCCATCGGCCCCGCGACCAGGCCCGCCGCGCGGACGCCGACGATGAAGTAGCCCGCCTGCAGCGTGGCGTTGGTGTGGGCCGCTGCGGCCCGGGACGTCTCCTCGGCGAAAAACTCACGGGCGTTGGGGAGCGCCGGGAAGACACGTCCCAGCTCCTCGTGGAAGTCGACGTCGGCCGCCAGCACGGCGACGAGCGGAGCGGAAGCGGTCCGGCCCTTGTTGTTGCCGGACATGTGCTCGACCAGCCGCGCGCGGGCCGCGGGCGTCCGCACCAGCACCACCCGCAGCGGCTGGCTGTTCATCGCGGTCGGGCCCCACTTGATGAGGTCGTGAACAGCGTGCATCTGCTCGTCGGTGACCGGCTCGTCGGAGAACGCGTACCCCGTCGCGGCCGTGCGGAAGAGCAGGTCAGCAGTCTCGTTCGGCACCACGAGCGGGGAGGTGAACTCGCCCTCGTAGGCGGAGAGGTCGTCAGTGGTGAGGTCGATGTCGGTCATCATGATTCAACCGTCAACTATCAAGTCACTATTCCGGACCCCGGTGTGACCCGAACCATACGACGGCTAGGCCCAGCATCCAGCCCTGGGAGGATGGGCGGACCGTGAACCCACCGACCCGGCCTCCCTCCTGGCACCAGGCCCTCGTCTACGTCCTCACCGGCCGGCGCCACCCCGAGCTCGGTCGGCAGGAGCAGCCGGACTTGCCCGTGCTCGAGGCGTTCCTGAGGGACCGGCGGTCGGACGACCCCTCGGCGTTCGGGCCGCCGCACCAGCTGCCACCCGACCTGGCCGAGGGGATCGGCGCCGCGCAGCTCTGGGCGGCGGTGACCGCCTTGCGGGCGCTGCTGGCTCCGGCCGCGGACCGGGAAGCTGCGTCTCCGGTGCCGGTCGTGAGCAACCGGCCGCTGTCGGCCGACGAGCAGCGGCTACTACGAGAGGTGCCCCCGCACCACGGCTCCTGAGGCCGGGGGCCGTCGAGCGCTGGGAGCTCGGGCGGTCAGGCCGTACGGCGGCGCCGCAGGAAGGGGTCGCTGAGCGCGTCGGTGGCGTACATGTTGGCACCGCCCACGATGCTCGACCGGATCGACGAGATCGTGCCGCCCGGCACTGATCCATCGTGCGAGGACCGATGATCGGTGCGGTGACTCCGGGGTGCTGCAGCACGAAGGCTACGGCCAGGTGCACCAGTGAGAGCCCGGCATCCTCAGCCAGCAGGGCGAGCGACTCCACCGCGTCGAGCTTGGCCCTGTTCTCCGGCTTGGAAAGGTCGTAGCGGTCGGGCATCCGCTTGGCCCGGTTGGTCTGCGGCGCATCCTGGCCCTTACGGAAGCGACCGGTCAGCCAGCCGCTGGCGAGGGGGCTCCACGGCAGCACCCCCATCCGGTAGCGCTCGGCCACCGGCAGCACGTCCCGCTCGATGCCGCGGTCCAGCAGCGAGTACGGCGGCTGCTCGGTGACGAAGCGGCCCAGCCCGCGCCGCTCGGAGATCCACTGGTCCTCCACCATCCGGTACGCCGGGAAAGTCGAGGAGCCGAAGGCGCGGATGAGGCCCCGCTGCTGCAGGTCGGTCAGCGCAGCGAGGGTCTTGTCGCCATCGGTCCCGGTGTCGGGACGGTGTACCTGGTAGAGGTCGATCCATTCGGTCTGCAGCCGACGCAGGCTCGCCTCGACCTCCTGCACGATCCAGCGACGCGAGTTGCCGCGCCGGTTGGGGCTGCCGCCCGGCGCGCCCATCGCCACGTCCATCGGTCCGTGGAACTTGGTGGCGAGGATGACGTCGTCGCGCCGGCCCTGCAGGGCGAGCCCGACGATCGTCTCCGACTCGCCCTGGGCGTAGACGTCCGCGATGTCGATGAAGTTGATCCCCGCCTCAAGCGCGCGGTGGATGACGGCGATCGAGGCGTCGTGGTCAGCCTCACCCCAGGGGCCGAACATCATGGCGCCGAGGCAGAGCGGGCTCACGTACATGGCCGTGTGGCCGAGGTTGCGGTAGTCCATCAGCCCAACCGACGACCGTTCAGCGCCCCAGCCACGGGGTCGGCCGGTCGGGTCGGATCAGGGCTCAGTCGCGCGGGCCCTGCGCACGGAGCAGGTCGCGGATCTCGGCCAGCAGGTCCTCGCTGGACGCCGCCTTCGCAGGCTCGTCGACCTTCCGGATCGCGCTCAGCCTGTTGTAAGGCACGACGACAACGAAGTACAGCACCGCGGCGGTGAGCACGAACGTGATCAGCGCGGTGATGAAGCCACCGATGTTGATCCCGGCCGCGGTGAGATCGCTCAGACCCTCGACCTGCACGATCAGCCCGAGGATGTCGAGCACGATCTTGGTGAAGGCGGTGACGACCGCGGCGAAGACGGTGCCCATGATGAAGGCGACCGCCAGCTCGATCAGGTTGCCTCGCAGCAAGAAGTCCTTGAAGCCCTGCACGTCGTCCTCCTCGTTGTGGCGCCACCCTGGTGGACGCCTGCGCGCCCAGCAGAGCAGGTCCACGGGTGCCAGGGCAAACCACGGACGACCGACGCGCGGCCCGTCGGCTGCCCGTCTCCCCCCGTGCGAGGATGACCCCGCCCGCGGACCACGTGCAGGCGCGGACCACAGGAGCCAGACGATGACCGACGACGCTCACGCTGCGGCCGCCGGCCGTGTGGTGACCCCCTGCCTGGTGGTCGACGCGGCGGTCCTGGTCGCCAACCTGGAGCTGCAGGCCGCTCGCTGTGCCGCAGCGGGCGTGGCCTTGCGGCCGCACGTCAAAGGCCATCGCAGTGTGGCCATCGCCCAACGGCAGCTGGCTCTCGGGGCCGTCGGCGTGGCGGCGGCGACGCTCGCCGAGGCGAGGACGATGGTGGCCGGCGGGGTGGGCGACGTGCTGCTCACCAGCGTGCTGCCGCCGTCCCGGGCCGCCGATGCCGTTCGGCTCGCCCAGCGGGCCCGGCGGCTGACGCTCGTCGTGCACGACAGGGCGTTGGTGAACGCCCTCGACGAGGCGGCGGAACAGGCCGGGCAGCCGCTGGAGGTGCTGCTCGACCTCGACGTCGGACAGCGGCGAGGTGGCGTGACGCCGGCAGGCGCGCTGGGTCTGGCTGACGCCGTCCGCGGCACCGGTCGGCTGACCCTGGTGGGGGTGCAGGGGTACGAGGGTCACCTGCAGGGCATCGTCGACGAGCACGACCGGGCCGTGGCTGACGCCGGCGCGATGACGGTGCTCGCCGAGACGGTCGCACAGCTGCGCGAGCACCACCATGGCGTCGGGTGGGTCACCACCGGTGGGACGGGGACGGCCGCCACCGCGGCTGCCCACCCGGTGGTGACCGAGGTGCAGCCAGGCTCGTACGCGTTGATGGACGCGACCTACGCGCGCACCGAGGGGGTGCCGTTCGCGCAGGCCGTCTGGGTGGAGGCCAGCGTCCTGGCCGTGCTCGGACCGGACGAGGTGATCATCGATGCCGGGCTCAAGGCGCTCTCCACCGACATGGGTCCGGCGCAGCCAGCCGCGCCACTGCAGGCGACCTACGCGGCGGCGGGTGATGAGCACGGCCGGCTGACGGGCGACCTCGCCGGCCTGGCCGTCGGCGACCTTGTCCGGCTGACACCGAGCCACAGCGACACCACCGTCGCCCTCCACCCGCTGCTGTACGGGACGGACCACCAGCCGCTCGAGCGAGCGCTGGCGGGGATCACCTCGTCGCCGTAGCCGCATCGCTCACCGCCAGCTGACGGTCAGCGTGCCGGTGGCGGCGGCCTGGGCCAGCTCGGGAGCGGCCGCCGCCGAGACCTCGACGAGGATCAGCGTCCCCGCGGCCTCGGCCGCGCTCGTCTCGTCCCCCACGGGCACGGTGACCACCCGTACCGCTCGGGCCACCACCCGCGCCTTGCTGCCCTGGCCGTCGGCGGCGATCACGTCCACGAGGTCGCCGGGGTGCAGCAGCCCCGCCAGCCCGGCGTCGGCCAGCCGGACGGGAGCGACCACCCGTCCGGACGCGGTGCTCGCCCGGGCCGAGACCAGGGCGAGCTCGGTCAGCACCTGGCCCTCAGCGACGGGGGCGGCCAGCGTCTGCCCGAGCAGGGCCCCCGGCTCGGCCACGGCTCCGACCGGTGCGTCCTCGGCCCGGACCTGACGCAGCTCGACGTCGGCGGCGCCGAGGACGGTGCCGCCGCGCAGCTGCTCGGCGGCGACCACGACGGAAACGGTCGGTGGTCCTTCGGGCAACGCCGCCGACACCGAGGTCAGCACCGCCAGGCCAGCCGCTACCGCGGCCAGCGGACGGCGGTGCCACGACACCGCGCGGGCCAAGCTGTGGAGGGGACGGGGACGTGCCGCAGCACGAGGGGCAGGACGGCCAGCAGGAGATCGGCTCACGTCGGGAGGTTAAGGACGCGTGACCTCCGCGTGCGCGTCATCCACAGACTAGGAGGCGGCTTTGGCCCCTGTGGACGAGGACGACGAGCTGCTGGCAACCGGCGTCGACGTCTTGGCGGGGCTGCTGTCGGTCTTCGGCGCGGACTTCTCGGTCGAGGAGCCGCCTGAGCCGTCCTTGGTCTCGGTCTTGCCCTTGCCCTCGTCCTTGCCCTTGGTCTCGCTCTTGCCCTCGCTGGAACTCTCCGCCTTGCGGCTGTCGGTCCGGTAGAAGCCGGAGCCCTTGAAGACCACGCCGACGGCGTTGTAGATCTTGCGCAGCGAGCCAGCACAGTTCGGGCACTCGGTGAGCGCGGCGTCGGTGAACTTCTGCACCGCCTCGAGGTCGTGCCCGCACTCGGTGCAGCGGTACTGATAGGTCGGCATGCGTGAGCTCTTCTCGTCCAGGTCCGTACCGGCGGCTCATCCCGACCGCCACTTAGCACTCCACCATACCGACTGCCAGGCATCCGCCAGGACCTGTCAGTCGCCATCACTACGCTGAGCGCGTGCGTCGCCTACCCCGCTGGCTCCTCTTCCCCGCCATCGCCCTCGTGCTGGCGCTGGTCGTGCTGCCGGTCGTCGTCGTAGGGGGCGTTCGGCAGTCGTTCCCCGAGCTGTCGGGTCGGCTGAGCCTGCCGGGTCTGCGGGCCCCGGTGGAGGTGCTGCGCGACAGCCACGGCGTGCCCCAGATCTACGCCGACCACGCGGAGGACCTCTTCGAGGCGCAGGGCTACGTCGCCGCGCAGGACCGCTTCTACGAGATGGACTTCCGCCGACACCTCGCGGCCGGCCGGCTGGCCGAGCTGTTCGGGGAGTCCCAGGTCAAGGCCGACGCCTACGTCCGCACGCTCGGCTGGCGCCGCACGGCCGAGGCCGAGCTCGAGCTGCTCTCCCCCTCGACCCGCCGGTACCTCGGCGCGTACGCCGCCGGGGTGAACAGCTACCTCCGGGACCGCTCGGCCGGCGACATCTCGTTGGAGTACACGCTGCTCGGGGCCCAGGGCCTGCGCTACAGCCCGGAGGCATGGACGGCCGCGGACTCGGTCTCGTGGCTGAAGGTGATGGGCTGGCAGCTCGGCTCGAACCTGAAGTCGGAGATCTCGCGCGCCCTGGTCACGGCCACGGTGGGGGCCGACCGGGCCGCCTCGCTCTATCCCGCGTACCCGCTGGAGGGCTACGAGCCGATCGTGCGCCAGGGGAGCGTGGTGGGCAACGCCTTCTCCCCGGACGCGTCGGCGGCGGCCAACCGGCCGGCGGTACCGGGTCTGAGCCGACGGCAGCTGCAGGCGGCGGACGGGGTGCTGAGCCGGGCGGCCGAGGTGAACCGGGCCCTCCCCGAGGTGCTGGGCACCGCCGCGGCCAGTGGCGAGATCGGCTCCAACTCCTTCGTCGTCGCGGGCTCCCGGACCGCCAGCGGGCACGCGATCTTGGCCAACGACCCGCACCTTGCCACCTCGATCCCCTCGACCTTCGCCCAGGTAGGGCTGCACTGCCGCGCAGTATCGAGGGCCTGCCCGTTCGACGTGACCGGCTTCAGCCTAGCCGCGATGCCCGGGGTGGTGATCGGGCACAACGCCTCGATCAGCTGGGGGATGACCACGAGCTACGCCGACGTCCAGGACCTCTACCTCGAGCAGGTGCGCGGCGACACCGTGCGCGTCGACAGGAACGGGGGTTCGACCTTCGAGCCGCTCACCCAGCGCACCGAGCAGATCCGGGTCCGGGGTGAGGACCAGCCGCGGACGCTTCGGATCCGGTCCTCCCGGCACGGTCCGCTGCTCTCCGACGTCGACGACCAGCTGCAACGGGTCGGCGCCCCCGACATCCCCGGCGGCGACACCTATGCCGTCGCCCTGCAGTGGACCGGCTCGACGCCAGGCCGCAGCATGGACGCGGTGCTCGCGATCGACGCCGCCCAGACCTTCGCGCAGTTCCGGTCCGCGGCGAAGCTGCTGTCCGCGCCCTCGCAGAACCTGCTCTACGCCGACACGGCCGGCAACATCGGCTACCAGCTGCCGGGGGCGGTCCCGGTCCGCGGCCGCGGGAACGGCGAGATGCCGGTCCCCGGCTGGGACGAGCACTACGACTGGCAGGGCACCATCGCGTTCGCCAAGCTGCCCTACGTCTACAACCCGCCGGGCGGCTACCTCGTCTCGGCCAACCAGCCGGTGATCGGGCGGCAGTACCCCTACGTCATCGGCTCGGAGTACTCCTACGGGTGGCGCAGCCAGCAGATCAGCGACCGGCTCGACCAGGCCGGGCCGCTGACCCTGGACGCCGCCGAGCAGATCTTCTACGACGACGACGTCCGGGTGGCCGCCGCCCTCGTGCCGCGCATGCTGCGGATGAAGGTGAGCGACCCGTGGGTCGCGGAGGGCCAGCGCACCCTGGTCGGCTGGGACTACTCGGCCTCGGCCGACTCGGCCGCCGCGGCGTACTTCAACATCGTCTTCCACAACATCTTGAAACTGACCTTCCGCGACGAGCTGCCCGAAGACCTGTGGCCCACCGGCGGCGACCGCTGGTACGCCGTGGTCGAGGCGCTGATGAAGCAGCCGGACAACCCCTGGTGGGACGACACGACCACGCCGCGGCTGGTCGAGCGGCGCGACGACATCGTGCTGGCGGCGATGACCGGTGCCCGCAGGGAGGCCACCTCGTTGATGAGCCGAGACGTCGACGGCTGGTCCTGGGGTCAGCTCCACAAGGCGCGCCTGGAGAGCCTGACGCTCGGCCAGAGCGGGATCGGAGCCGTTGAGGCGATGTTCAACCGCGGCCACTATCCCGTCGGCGGGGGCCCCGGCGTGGTGAACGCGATGGGCTACGACGACCGGATCGGCTACGCGGTCACCACCGCCCCGACGATGCGGATGCTGGTGGACCTCGGCAACCTGGACGGCTCGCGCTGGGTGAACCAGTCCGGGGTCTCGGGTCACGCCTACAGCGCGACGTACGACGACCAGACCGCGCTCTGGGCCACCAACCGGATGTGGTCGTTCGCCTGGTCGGCGAACGCGGTCCAGGCCGCCACCACCGAGCGGCTGGAGCTGGTGCCGGGCGGCTGAAACCGGCTGGGCGGTCGGCGAGGGTGGCGGTAGGATCAGCGCTACAGGCGTCGATCCGGCCATCACCGGGAAGCCTCCGGAAGAACAGGTGCTGGCTCGCTCGTCGGCGCGCACCTCAGTAGAACCGGACGGGTGGGCCCGTCAGCGCCCGTCACGAGTGGTCACGGCCGGAACCCGTTGAGGTCCCGGACGCGGCAAGCGAGGTGGTACCGCGGCACCCTCTGCAGCTGGAGGCGCGTCGTCCTCGTGTCGTACCGACACGGAAGAGACGCAGCCCATGACCTACCCAAAGCAGCTCACCGGATCCGCAGGCAACGAGGCCGGAGTTCCCTCGAGCCCGCAGTTCCCCGCCATCGAGGAGCGGGTGCTGGCCTTCTGGAAGGGTGACGACACTTTCCGCGCCTCTGTCGAGCGCAACCCGGCGGGGGAGGACGGCAGTAACGAGTTCGTCTTCTACGACGGTCCGCCGTTCGCCAACGGGCTGCCGCACTACGGCCATCTGCTCACCGGCTACGTCAAGGACATCGTCCCGCGCTACCAGACGATGCGCGGCCGTCATGTCGAGCGGCGCTTCGGCTGGGACTGCCACGGCCTGCCGGCCGAGCTCGAGGCGATGCGCCAGCTGGGGCTGAAGACCAGGGACGAGATCCTCGAGCTGGGTATCGACAAGTTCAACGAGGCCTGCCGGGCCTCGGTGCTGCGCTACACCGACGAGTGGCAGGACTACGTCACCCGGCAGGCGCGCTGGGTCGACTTCGACCACGACTACAAGACCCTCGACCCCTCCTACATGGAGAGCGTGCTCTGGGCGTTCAAGACCCTCTACGACAAGGGCCTGGTCTATGAGGGGCTGCGCGTCCTGCCGTACTGCTGGAACGACGAGACGCCGCTGTCCAGCCATGAGCTGCGGATGGACGACGAGGTCTACCAGAACAGGCAGGACCCGGCCGTCACCGTTGGCTTCCGGCTGGAGACCGGCGAGCTCGCCCTGATCTGGACCACCACGCCCTGGACGCTGCCCAGCAACCTGGCCGTCGCAGTGAACCCCACTGTCGACTACGTGGTCGTCGAGCACACCGCGGACGACGGAAGCAGCCAGCGCTACGTGCTGGCCGAGGCCCGGCTCGCCGCGTACGCCCGCGAGCTCGGTGAGGACGCAGCCGACCGCCCGGAGGGCGAGCCTTCGAGCCCGACCTTCACGGTCGTCGAGCGGCTGATCGGTGCAGACCTGGTGGGTCGCGCGTACACGCCGCCGTTCTCCTACTTCGCCGGCCGTGAGCACGCTCACCGGGTGCTGGCCGCCGACTACGTGACCACCGACGAGGGCACCGGCATCGTGCACATGGCGCCCGCCTTCGGTGAGGAGGACAAGGTCGCGTGCGACGCCGCCGGCATCGTGCCCGTCGTGCCCGTCGACGCGGCCGGCCGCTTCACCACCGAGGTCACCGACTACGCCGGTCAGCAGGTCTTCGACGCGAACCTCGCCATCATCGAGGACCTGCGCACCGTCACCGGCGGCGGGACGGCCGGCTCGGTCAGCCCCGGCACGGTGCTGCTGCGGCGCGAGACCTACGACCACCCCTACCCGCACTGCTGGCGCTGCAAGAACCCGCTGATCTACAGGGCCGTCTCCAGCTGGTTCGTCTCCGTGACCTCGATGAAGGACCGGATGCTCGCCCTGAACGGCGAGATCACCTGGGTGCCCGAGCACGTCAAGGACGGCCAGTTCGGCAACTGGCTGGCCGGCGCCCGCGACTGGTCGATCAGCCGCAACCGTTTCTGGGGCAGCCCGATCCCGGTGTGGAAGTCCGACGACCCCCGCTATCCGCGCGTCGACGTCTACGGCTCCGTGGCCGAGCTGGAACGTGACTTCGGCGTCGGCGTCGCCGACCTGCACCGCCCGTACGTGGACGAGCTCACCCGGCCGAACCCGGACGACCCGACGGGCCGGTCGACCATGCGTCGGATCGAGGACGTCCTGGACGTGTGGTTCGACTCGGGGTCGATGCCCTACGCGCAGGTGCACTACCCGTTCGAGAACACCGAATGGTTCGAGCACCACTTCCCGGGCGACTTCATCGTGGAGTACGTCGGGCAGACCCGCGGCTGGTTCTACCTGATGCATGTGCTGGCCACCGCGCTCTTCGACCGACCGGCCTTCTCCAGCGCCATCAGCCACGGCATCGTGCTCGGCAGCGACGGCCGCAAGATGAGCAAGTCGCTACGCAACTACCCCGACGTCAGCGAGGTCTTCGACCGCGACGGGGCCGACGCGATGCGCTGGTTCCTGATGTCCTCACCCATCCTCCGCGGCGGCAACCTGATCGTGACCGAGCAGGGCATCCGGGAGGGCGTCCGGCAGGTGATGATCCCGCTCTGGAACGCCTGGTACTTCTTCTCCCTCTACGCCAACGCGGCCAACCAGGGTGCGGGCTACGAGGCACAGCTACGGACCGACTCCCCGCACGTGCTCGACCGCTACATCCTGGCCAAGCTGCGTGGGCTGGTCGAGAGCCTGACCACCGAGCTGGACGGTCTCGACATCGCGGCGGCCTGCGACGCGACCCGCAGCTTCTTGGAGGTGCTCTCCAACTGGTACATCCGGCGCTCGCGGGACCGCTTCTGGGACGGCGAGTCGGCGGAGTCGCACGCCGCCTTCGACACCCTCTCCACCGTGCTCGAGGTGCTGACCCGCGCGATCGCCCCCCTCCTGCCGCTGACCACCGAGGAGATCTGGCGCGGGCTGACCGGGGGCCGCTCGGTCCACCTGACCGACTGGCCGGACGCCGAGCGGCTGCCCGCCGACGACGCTCTGGTCACGGCGATGGACCGCGTCCGGGAGGTCTGCTCGGCGGGCTCTGGCCTGCGCAAGGCCGAGAACCTGCGGGTCCGGCTGCCACTGGCCTCGCTGACGGTGGTCGCCGACGACGCCGGCGCACTCGAGCCGTTCACCTCGCTCGTAGCCGAGGAGCTGAACGTCCGTACGGTGCAGCTGACCCAGGTTTCTGCCACCGACGCCGTCTTCGGCGTCCGGCAGACCCTGCAGGTCCTCGCCCGGGCGGCCGGTCCGCGGCTGGGCAAGCAGGTCCAGGCAGCGATCAAGGGCAGCAAGAGCGGGGACTGGTCGGTGGGCGAGGACGGCACGGTGACCGCCGGCGGGGTGGTGCTGGCCGAGGGGGAGTACACGCTGCAGACCGTGGTGGCCGACGCCGACCCCGGCACCCAGCGGGCGGTGGCGGTGCTGCCGGGCGGCGGCTTCGTCGTGCTGGACACCGCGGTCACCCCGGAGCTGGCGGCCGAGGGGCTGGCCCGCGACGTGGTCCGAGCGGTGCAGCAGGCGCGCCGGACGGCCGGCCTCGAGGTCAGCGACCGGATCGCCCTCACCGTGGGCGGGGGAGCGGAGCTGGTCGCGGCCGTGCGGACTCACGCCGAGCTGATCCGTACCGAGACGCTGGCGGTGTCGCTCGATGCCTCCGAGCAGCCGCTCGGTCCGGACGCGGTCGACATCGGCGACAAGCAGCGGGTCGCCGTCAGGGTTGAGCCGGTTCACAGCAGGCCAGCTTCGTAACTTCGCGATAATGCAGGCCGGTGCCAGGCGCCAGGACTTTGGTCCTCAATTATCCTGACAATTCGATAGGACTTCGGCCCGGAAACGAAGACTTAAGCACTGTTTGCCCTAGTGGGGCCGACTGTTGCAGATTCCGCAGCAAATGGTCTTGCGCCATGGTTGCGGTCGGTACTCCGGGTCGGTGGCAGTGGTCGCCTTTCCCTGTATTGTTGTTCCCAGCGGGGGCTCAGGCAGTATCGACCCCTCACGAAGGACTCGACCATGGCAGTACAGCACAACACCCCCCTCCCGGGCCTGACCGTTCCAGAGGGTGAGGGGCGGCGCAGCGTACGGCTTGTCGCTCGTGGCCTGGTCATCACGGCCACAGCCGCAGCCCTCCTCAGCGCAGCCAGCCTCTCCGCCTCCGCCGCGCCGGGAGATACGTCGCGGGCCTCGGTGACCGCCAACGTGAACGTGAACTCGGTCATCAGTCTTGCCCTGGACCAGACGAACTTCGATCTCAACGGAACTCCGGGCAGCACCGTGACCCTTGCAGGTGCGGTCACCGGGACCGTGACGACCAACAACGCCGCTGGCTACTCCGTCGGCGTCGTGGCGCAGGCGGCAACGCTCCAGCCGACTCTCGTCGGCAACACGGACAGCATCCCGATCGCGAACCTCAAGGTGACCAATGCTGCCGGGGTCTACACCTCGCTGAGCAACAATCCTCTGACCCCGGTGATCACGACCACCAAGGCCACCCGGTCGGACCTCACTGGTGACGACTTCAGCGACGACTACCGCGTGGCCATCCCGGACGTGAACAGCGACACCTACACCGTGACGCTGGACTACACGGCCACCGCGCTGGCCTGATCAGTCGTCATCTGAACGGTCACGACTGAAGGGTCCTCATGAGAGCACCGCCCCGGTGCACCGTCGCGGTCGGGTTGAGCGTCCTTGCTCTGGCAGGGGCGCTCAGCCCGATTGACGCGTCCGCTGCCCCCACACCTGCCGCTCCAACGCCCACGCCCAGTAGCTCCGAGTCCTACAAGCGGGATCCAGCCAACTTCTCCCTGACGGTCAGCCCGGCCCGACTGGCGATCGGGCAGGGAGACATCGGGTCCACCCAGCAGGTCACCCTGATCAACCGGGGCCAGGCGCCCTTGGCCGTCACGGTGGACAAGCGCAACTTCACCGTGGGGTCTGACGGCTCGATCAGGTACCAGGACGACGCTCCCTACGCCGCGTCGTCCTGGGTGTCGGTCAGCCCCAAGCAGGTCCTGATCGAGCCGGGGAAGGCGCAAGTGGTCAGCGCCACGGTCAAGGCGCCGAAGGGGCACGAACCGGGGGACCACCAGGTGGCCCTGGTCTTCATGGTTCCGGCGGAGAAGTCTGACAAGAACATCAAGATCAGCCGAGGAGTGGGACTTCCGGTCTACATCACGGCTCCCGGCCCCGTCGTGGACGCGGTCTCTCTCAGCGGGCTGAGGGCCCCCCCGTTCGCCTCCCTCGGCTCCGTGCCGATCACGGCAACGGTCACCAACCACGGGACCGTGCACCACGACTTCCGCCGACCGTCCCCACTGACGGTGACGGCACCCGGTACGGCTGAGCCGTTCCCGGACTTCACCGTGCCGCGGGACTCGGTCCGCGACATCGCCACCACCTGGAACCCGCCCTTCCTCTGCGTCTGCCATCCCACGGTCACCATGACGAGCGCGGACGGCGGGCTCCAGACCCAGAGCGTCCGGGTCATCGTTTTCCCCTGGCAGTGGTTCGCGGGTGGGGTCGGAGCGCTACTGGTGGTGCTGCTTCTCGTCCGCGTCAGCCGACGGCGCTACCGGGCTAGTGTGGCCAAGGCGGCCGCTGCCATGACCGCCTCTGTCAGCAGCGGAGATGACTGACCCCCCAACCCGCAGGGCCAAGGCGCAGCCGAGATGGCTGGTCCTGCTCACCTCGATGGCTCTGCTGGCCGGCCTGTTGGCCGTAGTGCCGCCACCCCTTCGTGCCGCCGCAGCCGAGACTCTGGTCTTCGACAACACCTTCAAGAACAGGACCGTGAACGGCACCGGAACGGTGACCAAGCCCACGTCCTCGAGCGGTACCAACCAGGCGTGTCTGACGGCGAGCGGCAACACCTCGACGCCCCCCCTGCTGAGCTGTTCCAGCATCAGCGACGCCCAGGGCAGCGGCGCACTGCGGCTGACGGCAGCGACCACCGGTCAGGTCGGCGCCGTGATGGGCTCAACCGCCTTCCCCACCTCCGGCGGGCTGGAGGTCAGCTTCAACAGCTATCAGTACAGCAACGGCGCAGGCGCCGACGGAATCGGCGTCATCCTGGGGGCGGTCAACCCGTCGAGCCCCACTCCTCAGAGTGCTGTCGGGCCGGGGGGTAGCTCCCTGGGTTACTCATCCAAGGGGACGGTACCGGGGCTGGACTACGGCTACCTGGGGGTCGGGCTCGACGTTGCCGGCGGCTTCAGCAGCACCGCTGCCTCCGGCAGCGGCTGCACGAATCCGTCCACCATCTCGAGCATCGTCGCGGGGGCCATCGTCGTCCGGGGACCCGGGTCGGGCACCACGGGGTACTGCGGCCTGACCACGACCTACACAGGGAGCTCAGCATCGCAGCTGACCCTGCGCGGCGGCAGCCGCGCGGCCTCGATCGTCCCGGTCCGTGTGCTGGTCAACCCGACCGCGCTACCCATCACCAGCTCCAGCGGAGTCTCGGTGGCGGCCATGTCGTACAAGGTGGTGGCCACCCCGGTCGGCGCCACGTCCAAGACGCTGACCGGCACACTTCCGGCCGTGCCGACAACGCTTTACCCGTCCACCAGTTGGCTCGACACCAACGGCGTGCCCAAGCAGCTGTCTCTGGGCTTCTTCGCGTCCAGCAGCAACACCAACGACGCCCACGAGATCTCGAACCTGCAGGTGCGCACCCTCACTTCCGTATCCACCCTGGCCGTCACGACCACCAGCTACGCGACCGCCACGCCGGCGCCAGGGGCTCCCGTCACCTATTCGGTCGCCGCCAGCGTGGAAGCCGGGGCGGACGTCTCCAGCCCCGTGACCGTCACCCAGACCGTTCCGACCGGAGTCACCCCCCTGGCGGCCTACGGCGACGGCTGGGTGTGTCAGCCGCCCTCCGGGAAGACCATCAGCTGCACCACCAGCGCGTCCTCTTTCGTCAGCGGCACTACCTTGCCCGCGATCACCTACGTCGCCATCGTCACCGGCCAGACCGTCACGACCTCGACCATCCAGAACGGGTCACCCACCAGCGTCACGTCCACCGGCGCCACGTCCGCCACGGACACCGCCACGACCGTCGGTACGAATCCGGCCGCACCAAGCGGGCTGACAGCATCTCCCGCGTCCGGCTCGACCGCCGGCGGCAACACCGTGACGCTCACGCGCGTCAGCGGCACCACGGCCACGGCGGTCGAGATCGGGACCACGGCGGAGACCGAAGCCGGCAACCCGGTCACTCTGCTGCCCTGCGCCAGCGGGGCCACCATCAGCTGCTTCTCGCTCACGGGTACCAGCGTCACCGTCTACATGCCTGCGCGAGCGAGTACGGCAACGGTCTCCCTCACCCTGGTCACCCTCGGGGTGGCGAGCGCGGTGAACTACACCTACACCGACAGGCCGGCGACCATCGCCACACCCACCGCGACCGCGGGGATCACCAGCGCGGTGCTCGACTGGGTCGCACCGGCGAGCAACGGCAGCCCGATCACGGGCTACACCGTCACCACCTACCTCAACGACGTGTCCCAGGGCTCGGCCTTCGTCGCGGGCTCGGCGACCACGCGCACCCTGACCGGACTGACCCCCGGCGGCTCCTACACCTTCACCGTCGCCGCGGTGAACCTGTTGGGCACCTCGGATCCGAGCCCGAAGTCCGCCGCCGTGGTGCCCTACGCCCTACCCGGCGCCCCCACCATCGGCGGCGTGGTCGCAGCTGACCTGGCGGTGACCGTGTCATGGACCGCACCCAGCAGCAACGGCAGCGCCATCACCGGCTACGTCGTCACGCCCTACATCGGGACCACAGCCCAGACCGCGCAGACCTTCGCCAGCAGCGCCACGAGCCAGAGCGTCACCGGCCTGACCGCCGGCACCGCCTACACGTTCACCGTGGCCGCCCAGAACGCTGCCGGCACCGGTCCCGCGTCGGCCAGATCGACCGCGGCCACCCCGAACGCCTTGCCGACGCTCACCTTCGCGGCACCTCCGGCGGGTGAGGTCGGCGTCCCCTACAGCACGCAGCTCACGGTCAACAACGGGACCTCGCCCTTCGCCTGGTCGATCAGCTCGGGCAGCCTGCCTGCTGGTCTGACGCTCAGCTCGAGCGGACTGCTGGGCGGGACCCCGACGGCGTCCGGCAGCTTTCCGGTCACCGTGCGGGTCGTCGACGCCAGCGGTCAGGCGGCGACCAGGTCGGTGACCCTGGTGATCGAGCCAGCCCCGGTCGTGACCTTCAGTCCGGCTGCTGGGGAGGTCACCGTTCCGTACAGCCAGCAGCCCACCGTGACCGGTGGCACCGCCCCCTACGTCTGGAAGATCGGTGCGGGCAGCCTGCCGGCCGGGGTGACGCTCGACACGCAGACTGGTCTGGTCAGCGGCACCCCCACCGCCGCCGGCACCTTCAGCGTCACGCTCGTCGTGACGGACTCCTTCGCCGTGTCGGCGAGCAGGACCGCCAGCGTCGTCATCGCCGCCCTGCCCACCCTCACCTTCACCGCCCCCCCGTCTGCTCAGGTCGCCGTCGCTTACAGCACGTCCTTCACCGCGGCCGGTGGCACCGCACCGCTGGCCTGGTCCATCTCCGCCGGTAGCGTCCCGTCCGGACTGACGCTGAACACCAGCACGGGCGTGCTCTCCGGGACGCCGACGACGGTGGCCACCTCGTCGTTCACGGTCACGGTCACCGACGCCAACAACAAGACGGCCAGCAAGCCGGTCACCCTGGTCGTGGGGGCCGGCCCGTTGGTCATCGCCAAAACGGCCAACGTCGGCTCCACCGTGGCCGGGGGGGTCGTGGCCTTCACCATCACCGTGACCAACACGGGTACGTCGGCCTTCACCGGTGTGACCCTCACCGACTCGCTGGGCAGCCCGGGCAGCGTCCTCGACGACGCCACCTACAACGCCAACGTCACCGCCACGAGCGGCACGGTGAACTACGCGGCCTCGGCGGTGACCTGGTCGGGGGACGTGGCGGCAGGCGCATCGGTGACCATCACCTACTCGGTCACGGTGAGCAACCCTGATACCGGCAACCAGGTCCTGAGCAGCACGGTCACGTCCTCGACCTCGGGTACCAACTGTCCGAGTGGCGGCACCGACACGCGGTGCACGGCTACGGTCACCGTCGCTGGGCTCTCGATCGTCAAGAGCGCGAGCCCGTCGAGCACCACCCCGGGCAGCGTCGTCCGGTTCTCGATCCTGGTGTCCAACACCGGCAAGGCCGCCTACACCGGAGCCACGCTGACCGACCAGCTGGCAGGGGTGCTGGACGACGCGAGCTACAACGCTGACGGTGCCGCGACTGCCGGGCAGCTCTCGTTCACCAGCCCGCAGCTGACCTGGACCGGCAACCTGGCCGTCGGGGCCAGCGTCACGATCACCTACTCCGTCACGGTGGCCGATCCCGACGTCGGCAACAAGTCGCTGGTCGCCACGGTCGTCAGCGCGACCGCGGGCAGCACCTGTCCAAGCGGCTCACCGGCTGCGTCCTGCACGACCACGGTTCCGGTGCTGGTGCCGGGACTGGCGATCACCAACGCTGCGAGCAGCAGCACGACAACCCCCGGCGCGGCCGTCACCTACACCCAGACCGTGTCCAACAACGGTCAGACGCCCTACACCGGCATCAGCGTCACCCTGGCTCTGAGCGGTGCGCTCGACGACGCCGGCTACACCAGCTCCTCGGCCTCCTCGGGAACCGTGGTCTACAACGCCGGGGCCGGCACCGTGGTGTGGACCGGCGACCTGGCCCTCGGCGCTACGGTGACCCTCATCGAGACGCTGTCGGTGACGAACCCGGCGGCCGGTGACCGCTCGATGACCGTGGCGGCCAGCTCGGCCGCTGCCGGCAGCACCTGTCCGGTCGGTGGCTCCAGCGCCGGCTGCACGGCGACCGTCCAGGTGCTGGTGCCGGCCCTCACCATCACCCAGACCACCAATGTCTCCTCCACCACGCCGGGCGGGGTGGTCCGGTACACGGTGACGGTGGCCAACACCGGCCAGACGGCCTACACCGGCGCGACCTTCGACGAGAGCTTGACCGGTGTCCTCGACGACGCCACCTACAACGCCGACGCTGCAGCAAGCTCGGGGACGGTCTCCTACAGCGTCCCGACGTTGAGCTGGACCGGAAACCTGGCGGTCGGCGCGACGGCGACCATCACCTACTCGGTGACGGCGCGAGCCCCCGGCTCCGGTGACCTCAGCCTGGTCAGCACCGTCGTGTCCGGTACCCCCTTCAACAACTGCGCCGCCTCGAGCACCGACAGCCGGTGTGCCCGCACGGTGCCGGTCCTGGTCCCCGGTCTCACCATCAGTACGACCGTCGACCCGGCGACCACCGTCCCCGGCGGCGTCGTCCGCTACGCCGTCGCGGTCACCAACACCGGCCAGACGACCTACAACGGCGCCTCGATCTCGTGGAACTTCGCCGGGGTGCTCGACGACGCCGCCTACAACAACGACGCGGTGACCACCACCGGCAGCCTGGTGACCAACGCCAACGGCAGCTTCGTCTGGACCCTCAGCCTGGCGCCGGGCCAGAGCGCCCAGGGGACGACCTCCTTCACCGTCCTCGACCCGACGCCGATCAGCGCCGACAAGGTGCTCAGCAGCAGCGTCGCCTCCGACGTCGCCGGCAGCACCTGCCCGACCGGGTCCAGCTCGACCTCCTGCCGGACCTCCGTGCCGGTGTTGACTCCCGCACTGACCATCACCAAGACGGCCAACACGTCCTCGGTGGTCACCGGCGGTACGGTCGCGTACACGATCCTGATCGCGAACGCGGGACAGACCAGCTATCCCGCGGCCACCGTGACCGACGACCTGGCCGCCGTGCTGGACGATGCGACCTACTCCGACAACGCGACGGCGACCACCGGAACCGTGTCTCGTTCCGGATCGGTCCTGTCCTGGACGGGAGCGCTGGCCCCGGGCGCCTCGGCCACCGTCAGCTACTCGGTGGTCGTCAAGGACCCGGACCCGGGCGACAAGCGGCTGAGCAACACGGTCACCTCGAACGCAGCGCGCAACAACTGCGCAGCGGGCAGCACCGACAGTCGGTGCACCGCCGTGGTGAACGTGCTGGTCCCCGGCCTCACGATCGCCAAGACAGCCGACGCTGCCAGCACCGTGCCGGGCGCCATCGTGAGCTACACGGTCGCCGTCACCAACTCCGGAGCCACTTCCTACACGGGTGCGACCTTCAGTGACGCGCTCGGCTCGGTGCTGGACGACGCCAGCTACTCCGGTGACGCGGTGGCCTCGGGTGGGTCGGTCAGCTACAGCGGGCAGACGTTGACCTGGACCGGCGACCTGGCGGTCGGTGCCAGTGCCTCCCTCACCTACTCGGTGACGGTCCGGGCGACCTCCACCGGCGACAACCTGCTGACCAACACGGTCACCTCGAGCTCCTCAGGCAACAACTGTGTGGTGGGGAGTGTGGATCCGCGGTGTGGGGTGGTGGTGCCGGTGGCGCGGTTGGTGTTGGAGCGGGTGCCGGTGCCGCCGGTGTCGACGACGCCGGGGTCGGTGGTGGATTTGTCGGTGCGGTACTCGAATGTGGGTCAGGTGCCGTATGCGGGGATTTCGGTGGATATTCCGCGGGCGGACTCTTCGGATGATGTGTTTGCTACGGGTGCGGATGTGGCGTCGTCGGGGACGTTGGTGCGGACGGCGTCGACGACGCGGTGGACGGGTGACATCCCGGTGGGTGGGGTGGTGACGGTGACGATCATCCGGACGGTTCGTGATCCTGATACGGGGAACAAGGTGATCACGGCGCCGTTGCAGTCGGATGTGCCGGGGAGTAACTGTCCGAGTGTGGGGGCGACTGATCCGCGGTGTTCGTTCACGACGGTGGTGTTGGTGCCGGGGTTGACCATCACGAAGTCGGTGAGTAGTACGAGTGTGGAGCCGGGTGGGGTGGTCGGTTACACGATCACGGTGCGCAACTCGGGTCAGACTGCTTATGCGGGGTCGTCGGGGACGGCTGCGGTGGTGAGTGACTCGTTGGTGAGTGTGTTGGATGATGCCGTCTATAACGGTGATGCGGTCGCGTCGTCGGGTTCGGTCAGCTATAGCAGTCCGGGGTTGTCGTGGACCGGTGATCTGGCGGTGGACGCCACGGCAGTGATCAGCTACTCGGTGACGGCGAAGGACCCGGCTACCGGTGATAAGACGTTGACCAACAGTGCGGTGTCGTCGAACAAGGGCAGCAGCTGCCTGCCGGGTAACAGCGTCGCCGGTTGCCGGGCCACCACCACCGTCCTCACCCCCCAGCTGACGATCACGAAGACTGCTGATAGGTCGAACGCGACGTTGGGGAGCACGGTCACGTTCACGTTGACGGCGACGAACTCGGGGCAGACGTCTTATCCGGCGGCGTCGTTGAGTGACTCCTTGGCTGGGGTGTTGGATGACGCGACCTATCACGCGGGTGCGACGACGGGGGGTCCGGCTTACAGCAACGGCGTCCTCAGCTGGAGTGGCGCGTTGGCTCCGGGTGCGTCGAAGACGATCACCTACTCGGTGACGGTCAACGACCCGGCCACCGGCAACCTGGTGCTGGACAACACCGTCGTCTCGACCACGACGGGCAGCAACTGCGCCTCCGGCAGTGCAGATGCGCGATGCCGGGCGACGGTTTCCATCACCGACTCGGTGGCGCTGACTCTGACGAAGACGGCGAGTGTGTTGTCGACGGTGGACGGGGGCACGGTCGTGTTCACGGTGACGGCGACCAACGCGAGTGCGGCGGCGTTGACGTCGGTGAACTTCAGCGACCCGCTCGGCTCGGTGCTGGACGACGCCAGCTACTCCGGTGATGCGGTGGCCTCGGGTGGGTCGGTCAGCTACAGCGGGCAAAGCTCGACCCTGTCGTGGGTGGGGACGGTGCCGGCCGGCGGGACGGTCACGGTCACCTATTCGGTGCGGGTGGGCAGTCCTGCTGCGGGGGACCTGTTGTTGACGAGCAAGATTTCCTCGACCTCACCGTCGGAGAGCAACAACTGTGTGGTGGGGAGTGTGGATCCGCGGTGTGGGGTGGTGGTGCCGGTGGCGCGGTTGGTGTTGGAGCGGGTGCCGGTGCCGCCGGTGTCGACGACGCCGGGGTCGGTGGTGGATTTGTCGGTGCGGTACTCGAATGTGGGTCAGGTGCCGTATGCGGGGATTTCGGTGGATATTCCGCGGGCGGACTCTTCGGATGATGTGTTTGCTACGGGTGCGGATGTGGCGTCGTCGGGGACGTTGGTGCGGACGGCGTCGACGACGCGGTGGACGGGTGACATCCCGGTGGGCGGGGTGGTGACGGTGACGATCATCCGGACGGTTCGTGATCCTGATACGGGGAACAAGGTGATTACGGCGCCGTTGCAGTCAGATGCGCCGGGGAGTAACTGTCCGAGTGTGGGGGCGACTGATCCGCGGTGTTCGTTCACGACGGTGGTGTTGGTGCCGGGGTTGACCATCACGAAGTCGGTGAGTAGTACGAGTGTGGAGCCGGGTGGGGTGGTCGGTTACACGATCACGGTGCGTAATACGGGTCAGACTGCTTATGCGGGGTCGTCGGGGACGGCTGCGGTGGTGAGTGACTCGTTGGTGAGTGTGTTGGATGATGCCGTCTATAACGGTGATGCGGTCGCGTCGTCGGGTTCGGTCAGCTATAGCAGTCCGGGGTTGTCGTGGACCGGTGATCTGGCGGTGGACGCCACGGCGGTGATCAGCTACTCGGTGACGGCGAAGGACCCGGCTACCGGTGATAAGACGTTGACCAACAGTGCGGTGTCGTCGAACAAGGGCAGCAGCTGCCTGCCGGGTAACAGCGTCGCCGGTTGCCGTGCCACCACCACCGTCCTCACCCCCCAGCTGACGATCAGCTCATCGGTGTCCAAGACCTCAGCCGTACCGGGCGACGTCGTCGACTACTCGGTCACCGTCACCAACACCGGTCAGACCGGCTACGCGGATGCGAACCTGACGGCGCCGCTCGCCGGGCTCACCGACGACGCCGTCTATGCGGGTGGCGCTGCGGCCACGACGGGAACGGTGACGCTCACCGGCTCGAACCTGTTCTGGAGCGGAGCACTGGCCGTCGGCTCGACCGCCACCATCACCTACTCCGTCACGGTGAAGAGCCAGAGCCAGGACGCCGGCGACCACCGGCTGGACCAGACGCTGACATCCTCGACCCGCGGCAGCAACTGTGCCGGGGGAAGCACCGATGCCCGATGCCGGACCAGCGTCGCGATCGCGAGCCTGCAGATCGTCAACTCGACCGACGTGACCACCACCGAGCCGACGAAGGTGGTGCGTCATCGGGGCACCTTCACCAACACCGGACAGGTGCCCTACGTCGGCATCACCGTCTACGACAGCTTCGTCGGCACCCTGGACGACGCCACCTACAACGGTGACGCGACCGCGAGCTCGGGCAGCCTGATCATCGTGGTCGGCTCGGGACGCATCGTCTGGACCGGCGACGTCGCAGTGGGCGAGACGGTCACGATCACGGGCTCGGTCACGGTGAACAATCCGCCCACCGGCGACGGCACGCTGACCACGCTGATCCGAACCGATGCGGCAGCGACGAACTGCCCCACGGGTGGGACCGATCCTGCGTGCGCCACCAGTGTCACGCTGCTGCACCCTGCACTCACGATCAGCAAGGTCGCCAGCACCACGACCACCACGCCCGGCTCGACGGTGAGCTACACGATCACGGCCACCAACACGGGCGAGACCAACTACACGGGCGCCGCGATCCGCGACGACCTCACCGAGGTCCTGACGGACTCCACCATCAGTACCCCGGCAGCCGCAACCCGCGGTGAGGTCGCCTTCAGCAACCAGGTCCTGACCTGGATGGGCGACCTCGGGATCAACGAGACCGTGGTGATCAGCTACAGCCTCCGTGTCGACGATCCCGACCTCGGCGACAAGACGATGGTCAACACGGTGACGTCGGACAACGTGGGCAGCAGCTGTCCCACGGGCGGGAACGCGGCCGGGTGCACGGCGACCGTCACCGTGCTCGTCCCGGCCCTGACGATCGACGTCGCGGCCGACAGCACCACGACGACGCCCGGTTCTGCCGTGGACTACACGATCACCGTGACCAACTCCGGGGAGATCGACTACGCCGGCTCCACCGTCACCGCTGATCTCGGGGGGGTGCTGGACGACGCCAGCTATGGGGGTGGTGCGACCTCGACGGTCCCGGGCCAGTTCACCTTCGCTGAGGGAGTCCTGAGCTGGACCGGCGACCTGGCCGTCGGGCAGACGACGGTCATCACCTACCGCGTGACCGTGTCGAATCCCGACGTCGGCAACCGCGACCTTGCCACGTCGGTGAGCTCGCCGGCGGCGGGGAGCACCTGCACCGCGGCCGTCCCCTGCGTCGACCATGTCGCGGTGTTGCTTCCGGGGCTGGCTGTGTCCACCACCGCCGACGTCGCGTCGGCCACGCCGGGTGACCCCGTGACGTTCACCATCCGGATCCACAACACCGGGGAGACGGTCTATCCCAGTACCCAGGTGACCACCGACCTGACCGGCGTCCTCGACGACGCGACGTTCGGCGGCACGATCACGGCCAGCAGCGGCACCACCGCCTACGCCGCACCGGAGCTGACCTGGACCGGGGCTCTCGCGCTGGACCAGACGGTGGTCCTCACGTACACCGTCGTGGTCAAGCCGAGCGCCGGACTGGGCGATCACGTGCTGCGCACCACGGTGGTGGCCGAGGCTGCCGGCAGCACGTGCCCCACCGGCTCGGTCAGTAGCAGCTGTACCGCCGAGGTCCAGGTCCTCGTCCCGGCCCTGACCATCACCAAGTCGGCCGACACCGAGACCACCACGCCCGGCGGACAGGTGGTCTACACCATCACCATCACCAACGCGGGCGAGACCACCTACACCGACGCCACGGTCTCGGACTCCCTGGCCGGTCTGCTCGACGAAGCCACGTACGGGGCCGACGCGACCGTCACCGGCGGCGGCGTGCTGGCCTACGCCAACTCCACCCTGACCTGGACCGGTGACCTCCTTCCTGCGGCCACCGCAACCATCCACTACTCCGTCCGGGTGAAGAACCCCTACGTCGGTGACCGCCTGCTCACCAACAGCGCCGTCTCCTCCGCTCCGGGCAGCACCTGCCCGACCGGCGACCCCCAGCCCGGGTGCGCCTCGGTCGTCCGCGTACTGATGCCCGCGTTGGGAGTCACGCAGACCGCCGACAAGACGAGCGTGGTGGCCGGGGACGCCGTCACCTACACGGTGACCCTCACCAACACCGGCGAGACCGACTACCTGCCGGCCACCTTCCGCGACTCGTTCGCCGACCCCGGCATCCTGAAGTTCGCCGACTACGCCCTTGACGCCACCGCCACGGTGGGCGGGGCCAGCGTGGGCACCGTGAGCTATGACAACCAGACTCTGGTCTGGACCGGGCCGTTGCTGATGGGCGAGACGGCCACCGTCAGGTTCTCCGTCGTCACCCGCTACCCCGCCCCGGCGCCGGTGGACGGCGTGCGGCTGATGCGGAACAAGGTGACGTCTGCGACGGCCGGTTCCACCTGCGTCAACGGGACGCGCGCCCGCTGCCAGACCGCGGTCACGGTCCTGTCGCCCTCCCTGACCCTCACCAAGACAGCCGACACGAGCCAGGTCGTCGCCGGAGGCGTCCTGCGCTACACCATCGCGGCGACGAATGACGGCGAGGCCGACTACGCCGCGACCTCCCTCAGTGACGACCTGAGCGGCATCTTGGCCCACAGCACGTATCGCGGTGACGCCACCGCAACCTCAGGCGCGGTCGGCTACAGCAACGGCACGCTGACCTGGTCGGGCCCGATCGCGAAGGGAGCCACGGTCCTGATCTCCTTCTCGGTCGGTGTAGCCGTCGACACGCCCGACAGCACGGTCCTGACCAACCGCGTCGTCTCCTCGGCCGTGGGCAGCAACTGTGCCGCAGGCTCCGACGCGGCAGGCTGCGTCAGCTCGACGTCGATCGCCGCCCGGACGATCTCGCTGAGCAACCTCACACCGTCCTTCACCCTGAGCGGGCTGCCCTCGACCACCGTGACCCAGGAGGAAGCGGTCAGCATGACGGTCACGACGAACAGCGTCAGCGGATACACGGTGAGCCTGCGGGCGACGGGAAACGCCCTGACGGGGACCGCGGGCAATGCCGACACGATCCCGATCAGTCGGCTGCTCGTGCGCAACTCCAGCACCGACGCATATCAGCCCGTCCCGACCGCGGAGCCGCTGACCATTTACCGCAAGAACTCGGCGTCGGGGGGCGGGGGAGATGCGGTCAGCAACGACTACCAGGTGGAGATTCCCGACGTCGCCTCCGATACCTACTCCACCACGATCGAGTACATCGCGACAGCGCAATGAGCGGCCGCCGGGCCTCCAGGCCGAGAACGCAGCAGAGGAGCGACATGTCGAAACCCAGCGCGAGTCGGAGATGGAGCGGAGTCGCGACCTTGACGCTGCTGGCGGGTCTGGTCGTCGGCGGCTGGTTGGTCCCCGGAACGGCCGGCGCCGCACGCACCACGCCGCAGCTGAGCATCGCCGTCGACAACCAGCAGGACGCGACAGCCCCCGGTGCCTCCATGGTCTACACCGTGACCATCACCAACCTCGGCCAGAAGGCGGTGAAGAACCTCCTGGTCTCCCAGACCGTGCCGGCCGGCGCGGTCTTGCGAAGAGTTGACGGCCAGGGCAAGGTCAAGGCCGGGAACGTCCAGTGGAAGCTCGATCTGCCGGCTGCGAAGGCGGCAACCTTCCACACCACCATGACGGTGGCCAAGGCGACCCCAGACGAGCTGCTGCGGTTGGCCACCGTGGCGTGCGCCACGACGTCGGCGAAGGCAGCAGCGCTGGTCTGCGCGTCCGACTCCGACCAGCTGCCCGCGGGCGCGAAGGCGGAGGCGGCTCAGCGGAGCGCCGCGGACCCAGCAACGACCCGACTGCGCTGGTGGTACGCGGTTGGATCGGCTGCCCTCGTGGGGGCCGCCCTTGTGGCGGTCCTGCTCACCCTTCGCATCCGCAACCTCCGTCTCCGCCGCCGCGACGCGTCCGGCTGACCTGGACTCCGGCCGTCGGGCCGTGGCCGTCAGAGCGTTTCGGGCCGCTTGGTGTCGAGCCGGCCCCGGGGCCGGATGATCCCGTCGACAGGCCGGTCCCAGGACTGTTCGGGGACCGCCTCGAGGACCTCGTCGTCGTTGAGCAGCACCCAGACCGGCGCACCATGCCTGGCCGAAGCCAGGGCGCGGTCGTACCAGCCGCCGCCACGGCCCAGCCTGGCCCCGTGACGGTCGGCGGCGAGCCCCGGGCAGAGCACCAGGTCGGCGCGCGCCAGCGCGTCGGCGCCCAGTGGTTCCGTGCTCGGCTCGAGGATCCCGGAGCGTCCGGCCTGCAGAGCGTCGGGTCCGGCGTAGGGCGCCCAGGCCGGCGCCGCGCCGCGGCTGAGCACCGGCAGCAGCACTCGTACGTCGTGCGCGGCGAGCCAGCCGACTACGGGCAAGGTGCCCGGCTCGGTGCCGGCGGACAAGTAGGCGGCGACGGTTCCGGGCAGACTCTCGCCGAGCGCCTCGTCCAGGACGGCGAGCCGGGCGAGGTCGTCAGCCTGCCGTTGCTGAGGACTGCGGCTCTGCCGTCGGAGCCCGACAGCCTGGCGGAGCATCTGCTTCGCGCCGGCGAGCGCTGCGTCGTCGGCAGTCGAAGCAGGCATCGGCTCAGGCTACTGGCGCTGCGCCCTCATTCCCTCACCAGTCGACGTGACAGGGCCGCGCTGAGCGCGAGCCCGAAGGTCGGCCCGTGACTGGAGTGAAAGAATCAGGGACGCCCTAACATGACCCCCGTGCCCGACGACCTCGTGACTCCTGCAGGCTCCGATCCGAACTGGTGGCGCCAGGCCGTGGTCTACCAGATCTACCCGCGCAGCTTCGCCGATACCGACGGCGACGGTGTGGGCGACATCCCCGGCGCGGTCGCGAAGATCCCCTACCTCGCCGACCTCGGGGTGGACGCGGTCTGGCTCAGCCCGTTCTACCCGTCGCCGATGGCCGACGGCGGATACGACGTCAGCGACTACCGCGACGTCCACCCGCAGCTGGGCGCGCTCGCCGACTTCGACGCCCTCGTTGCCGCCGCGCACGGGCGCGGGATGAAGGTCATCGTCGACATCGTCCCCAACCACACCTCGGACGCGCACCCGTGGTTCGTCGAGGCGCTCGCAGCGGAACCCGGCTTCCCCGGCCCGCGACCGGTACATCTTCCGCGACGGGCTCGGGGAGGACGGCTCGCAGCCGCCCTCGGACTGGATCTCGCACTTCGGCGGGTCCGCCTGGAGCCGGGTCACCGAGGCCGACGGTCAGCCGGGCCAGTGGTACTGCCACCTCTTCGCCCCCCAGCAGCCCGACCTGGACTGGCGCCACCCCGAGGTGCGCGCCGACTTCGTGACCACGCTGCGGTTCTGGGCCGACCGCGGCGTCGACGGCTACCGCGTCGACGTGGCCCACGCGCTGGCCAAGGACCTCTCCGAGCCGCTGCGCAGCAAGCCCGACCTCGAGGACGACCTGCCGGTCGACGGCTCGGACCCCCTCTACGACCGCAACGAGGTGCACGAGATCTACCAGGAGTGGCGCCAGGTCTTCGACACCTACGACCCACCCCGCAGCGCCGTCGCCGAGGCCGTCTCCCACCCCGCCCGCCGTGCCCTGTACGCGCGACCGACCGAGCTCGGGCAGGCGTTCAACTTCTCGCTGATGAAGGCGCCGTTCACCGCGCAGGCTTTCGGCGAGGTCATCACCTTCTGCCTGCAGGAGGCGGTGAAAACGGGCTCCTCGAGCACCTGGGTGCTCTCCAACCACGACGAGGTGCGGCACACCACCCGTTACGGCCTGCCGGCCGGCACCTCCTACCCGGCGTGGCTGATGAGCGACGGCACCGACCCCGTGGCCGACGCCGAGCGCGGTCTGCGGCGGGCGCGGGCGGCCACCACGCTGATGCTCGCGCTGCCCGGCTCCTCCTACCTCTACCAGGGCGAGGAGCTCGGGCTGCCCGAGGTCGCCGATCTCCCGGCCGACACGTTGCAGGACCCGACCTGGGAGGACAGTGGGCACACCGTCAAGGGCCGTGACGGCTGCCGGGTCCCGCTGCCGTGGTCCTCGACCCCGCCCGCGTACGGGTTCGGACCGGGCCGTCCGTGGCTGCCCCAGCCCGCCACCTTCGCCGCACTCTCGGCGGCCGTGCAGACGACGCAGCCGGACTCGACGCTCGAGCTCTACCGCCGCGCGCTGCTGCTCCGCCGTCGCCTGCAGTCCGACGAGCAGCTGACCTGGGTCGAAGCGGGCCCCGACGTCCTGCACTTCGTCCGTCCGGGTGGCTGGCACTGTGTGATGAACTTCGGCGACGCTCCGGTGGAGCTGCCGCCCGGTCAGGTCGTGCTGAGCAGCACGGGTACCACCCTGTCCGACGAGCTGCCGGGCGAGACCACGGTCTGGCTGACCGAGACTTTCTGAGGACGCGTCAGCCGAGCCCGTCGGGTCCCGGCTGGCAGCGCGGGCACCAGAACAGGTTGCGTCCCACCATCACCTGGTGCCGGACGGGGGTGTCGCAGCGCCGGCAGGGCTCGCCCGTACGGCGGTAGACGTAGTGGGCGTCGATGCGCCGCGCCGGGCCGGAGACCCGTTCCCGGTCGGCGGGGTCGGTGGTGATGATCTTCCCGGACCGCACCCCGGCCCGCATCAGCCGGACCAGGTCCTCCCACATGTCCTGCCAGACCACGGGGTCGAGATCGCGGCCGGGCAGGAACGGGTTGACGCCGTGCCGGAACAAGATCTCGGCGCGGTACACGTTGCCGACCCCGGCCAGCACGTTCTGGTTCATCAGCAGCGCTCCGATGGCCACCCGGCTGCGAGCCAGCCGGGCGGCGGCCAGAGCCGGATCGGCCTTCGGGCGCAGCGGATCCGGACCGAGGTCCGCCGTGACCAGCTCCTTCTCCGCGCGGGTGACCACCTCGCAGGTGATGGGACCGCGCAGGTCCAGCCAGTTCTGGTCGCTCTCCAGCCGCAGCCGCAGCGCACCCCGAGGCTCCGCCGCCGGCAGCGCGCCGTCGGCGAACTTGCCGTAGAGGCCGAGGTGGACGTGCAGCCAGAGGTCCCCGTTTCTTCCTCGGGGGGGTCCGGGGGGGTCGTCCCCCCCGCTCCTCAAGGCGGCGTAGCGGTGGAAGAGGTGCTTCCCCCAGGCGTCAGTGGACTCGAGGACGTGGCCGTCGATCAGGGCTGCGCCGTCGGCGAAACGTCCCTGCGGGCTGCTGGCGCGTACGGTCTGGCCGCCGAGGAGCTTCACGTGCCGTCGGGCCAGGCGATGAATGGTGTGACCTTCAGGCACCCACCGACCATAGTCGGGGCGTCGAAGCCCGCCGACGTGGTTCAGCCGTTTACCGGAGGTCGGGACCTAGGGTGATCGGTATGCCCCTGTTCGGCCGCAAGAAGCCCGAGGAACCGACGTCGCCGCGGGAACGCTGGGCGCCGTTGCCCCCCGCGCCCGAGCCCGGCCCCGACGGGCTGCGCTCGATGGACGACCACCGCGACTACCTGCTCAGCTGCCTGACCGAGCTGCCGCCCTTTCGTCAACAGCTCCTGGACGCGCTCGACCTCAGCCTGGACGAGGACATCTCGTCCACGATCGACATGCCGCGCTTCGACAACTCGGCCATGGACGGGTACGCCGTCCGGGCCGTCGACGTGGCCGACGCCTCGCCGGAGCATCCGGTCAGCTTGCCGGTGGTCGGCGAGGTCGCCGCGGGCCAGGACGCGCTGCACCGGCTGTCCCCGGGCACCGCCATCAAGATCATGACCGGGGCCCCCCTGCCGCCGGCGGCCGACGCCATCGTGCCGTACGAGAACACCGACCGCGGGAGCACCGACGTCCGGGTGCACGAGGCCAGCGTCGTCAGCCAGCACGTCCGCTACGTCGGCGAGGACATCCGCGCCGGGGCCCAGCTGTTCGCCGCAGGCGACCAGCTCGGTCCGCGTGACCTCGGGCTGCTGGCGGCGATCGGCCTGGACAAGGTGCTGGTCCGGCCTCGCCCGCGCGTGGCGGTGATCTCGACCGGGTCCGAGCTGGTGGATCCCGGCCAGCAGCTGGGCCATGCCCACCAGATCTATGACTCCAACTCGACGATGCTCGCTGCGGCGGCCCGCGCGGCCGGGGCGCAGGTCTTCCGGGTCGGTCTGGTCGGCGACGAGCCGTCCCAGGTGATTCAGGTGATCTCGGACCAGCTGGTCCGGGCCGACCTCATCCTGAGCACCGGGGGAGTGAGCCAGGGCGACTACGACGTGGTCAAGGCCGTCCTCCCCGAGCTCGGCGCGACCGACTTCGCCGCAGTCGCCATGCAGCCCGGCAAGCCGCAGGGCTTCGGCCTGATCGGGGCCGACCGGATTCCGATGATCATGCTGCCAGGCAACCCCGTGAGCGCCTTCGTCTCCTTCGAGGCGTTCGTCCGGCCGGCCATCCGCAAGCTGATGGGCC
This sequence comes from uncultured Actinomycetota bacterium, assembly GCA_963727215.1. GTDB lineage: Bacteria > Actinomycetota > Actinomycetes > Propionibacteriales > Propionibacteriaceae > Microlunatus. The sequence goes on along the minus strand of CAVSFR010000009.1, from coordinate 672,540 downwards.
TCACGCCCTACACGCGGCCAGTGGTGCGCTGCCGGGCCACGCACGACTTCCGGTCCGCCCCTGGCCGACGTCAGCTGGCGCGCGGCATCGTCACCCTGGACTCCGACGGCGCGCGCCAGGTCGAGCTCGCCGGCGGCCACGGCTCGCACCTGCTGGGCGACCTGTCGCGGTCGAACGCGCTGGTCGTGCTGGGGGAGGACGTGACCGCGGTGAGTGCCGGCGACGACGTCGAGGTCTGGCTGCTCGAAGAGGTGTACACGTGAGCGAGCAGGCCTTCCCCCACCTGACCGAGACCGGTCAGGCGCGGATGGTCGACGTCTCGGCCAAGGAGGTCACGGTCCGCAGCGCCACCGCCGGCGGTCGGGTACGGCTCAGCGCGGACTGCGTCGCCGCGCTGCGGGACGGCTCGGTGCCCAAGGGTGACGCCCTCGCCGTAGCGCGGATCGCCGGCATCCAGGGGGCCAAGCGGACGTCGGAGCTGATCCCGCTCTGCCACCCGCTGTTCCTCAGCGGGGTGGACGTCACCGCGGAGGTGACCGACGATGGCGTCGAGCTGACCGCCACCGTCCGGACCAACGAGCGCACCGGCGTCGAGATGGAGGCGCTGACCGCCGTGGCCACGGCTGCGCTGACCGTCGTCGACATGATCAAGGCCGTGGACCGCGCCGCGGTGATCACCGACGTCCGGGTGCTGGCCAAGTCCGGCGGGAGACGCGGCGACTGGCAGCGCCCGGAGAGCGAGCTCGCGTGAGCGACGTCGCGCAGGTGGTCACTGTCTCGACCCGCGCGTCCACGGGCGTCTACGCAGACCGCTCGGGCCCGATCATCGTGGACGCTCTGCGTGCGCTCGGCTTCGAGGTCGGCGACCCGCTGGTCGTGCCGGACGGTGACGCCGTCGGCGAGGCACTGCGGGCAGCGGTGGCGACGGGCTACGCGGTGGTGATCACCACCGGGGGTACCGGGCTGAACCCCCACGACCACACACCTGAGCAGACCCGGGCCGTGCTCGAGCGCGAGATCGCGCCGCTGGCCGCCGCGGTCGCGCGCTACGGTGTCGATCATGGGGTTCCGACGGCGGTGCTCAGCCGCGGGCTGGCCGGCGTGGCCGGGTCGACCTTGATCATCAACCTGCCCGGCTCGACCGGCGGTGCGCGTGACGGGATGACCGTCCTCGCGCCGGTCCTCAAGCACGCCGTCAGCCAGATCCGTGGCGGCGACCACCGACCGTGAGCGCCTCCGGTGACCCGGGGTCAGGGGCCTGAGGTGGCCGGCCAGACCGACGAGCCAGGGCGCGAGGGGTCGGGTCTGCAGCTCTTCGGCGCTCACCACTGGCCGGTCAGCCTCCGGCACGGACCGGTGCTGCTGGCGCCGATGCGGCAGCGGGACCGGACCGCCTGGGAGCGGGTGCGGCACGCGAACAGCCAGTGGCTGCGCCCCTGGGAGGCGACGCTGCCGCCCACCTCGCAGATCGGCCCGACCACGTACGCGGGCCTCGTCCGCTCGCTGACCAAGCAGGCCCGCGAGGGCCGGATGCTGCCGTGGCTGCTCTTCTACGGCGGGACCGAAGGGCGACGGCGGCCGGACCTGGCCGGCCAGCTCACGGTCAGCGGCATCGTGGGTGGGTCCGCCTCCTGGGGCCAGATCGGGTACTGGATCGACGAACGGCTGGCCGGACGCGGCATCGTCCCGACCGCCGTCGCGCTGGCGGTGGACTACTGCTTCGAGGTCATGCACCTGCACCGGATCGAGATCGCGATCCGGCCGGAGAACGACCAGAGCCTGCGAGTGGTCACCAAGCTCGGGTTCCGGCCGGAAGGGCTGCGACCGCGCTACCTGCACATCGACGGCGACTGGCGCGACCACCTGGTGTTCGCGCTGAACGCCGAGGAGGTGCCGGGCGGTCTGCTGCGACGGTGGCAGGCCCTGCGCCCGCGCTGAGCGCGCGACAGCGCAGAACTCGAGCTCGAAGGTTGCCGACACACCCGGCTAGATGAGCGCTCCGGTGGACGTTGTGCGTCTACGGTTCCCGTGTGGGGACGACAGGGATCATTTTCGCGGCGATCGCCATCGCCTGGCTGGCCTATCTCGTGCCCCATTTCGCCCGCCGACCGGAGAACGAGCTGGTCGAGGAGCCGGTGGGTGCGGCTGAGCAGTTTGCCGACTCGATGCGCATCGTCCGCCGAGGCCGGGCGCCCCTGCTCAACCAGGACCTGGCCGAGATCGCCGCGTACGAGGTCTCGACACCGATGACGCGACGGGCCGCCGTCAACGACCTGCGCCGGCTGGAGCAGATCGCCGCCGGTCGTCGCCGCCGGGTGCTGCTGGTGCTGGTGGGCCTGCTGACCCTGACCGTCGCCCTCGCCGCCACCGGCCTCACCCCGTGGTGGCTGCTGGCACTGCCCGGTGTCCTGCTGGTCGCGTTCGTGACCCTGGCCCGCTTCAGCGTCCGCGCCATGCGCCACGACCTGGACGCCCGCTACCGCGAGATCCGCCAGGGTGGCCACGAGGCGACGGTGGTCATCCGCCGCCGCGAGGCCGCGCCCGCAGTCCCCACGATCGCCGCGCCGTCGGCCGCCAAGGCCAAGCCAGGCCTGCTCTGGGACCCGGTGCCGATCACGATGCCGACCTACGTCTCCAAGCCGCTGGCTCCTCGCACCGTGCGCACCATCGACCTCTCCGGTGCCACTGCCACCGCATCGGCTCCGGCCGGTCCGGTGACGGCCGACGCCCCGGTCAGCCCCCCGGCTCCCGCGGTGGTCGAGGGCGACGAGCAGCAGGCCGCGTCGGCCTGAGCCGCCCCCACGGTTCCGGCCGCAGCCGCCCCGGGTGGTAAGGTCTTCGGCGTCGGTGCAAGCCGACGGAGGGGCTTTGGCGCAGTTGGTAGCGCGTCTCGTTCGCAATGAGAAGGTCAGGGGTTCGAATCCCCTAAGCTCCACTCCTCAGCATCCCGGTGTTCTGGTGACCAGAACACCGTTCCCTCGCGGCTGTCCTCCCCATGATCGGCCGCGCGAGTGCTGACCCCCCTGCCCTCGGGGCAGCACGTCGCGGGCCTGGTGGGAAGAAGTCGGTCAGGCGCGGTCGACGGTCACCGTCAACCCGTCGGGGAGACCAGCGAGCCCGGCGATGCTGTGCTCGAAACGGCCGATCCGGATGATGCCGGTGAAGTAGCCGACGTCGCCGTAGTAGAGCACCAGGGCCTCACCCGGGGCGTAGTAGCCGAGCTCGTCGACCTCGGGGTCGGCGCCGCGGGGGACGCCCCGGGTGGTCAGCGCGAAGGGGAGCCGGCCGGTCTTCTCCGAGCGGTGCAGGTCGTCCACTGTGAGCGTCACCGGCAGCCGGTCGGCGAGGTCGCGAGCTGTCGGGTTGTCGTACAGCTCGGCGTCGAACGTCTGGTCGCCGACGACCACGCGAACAGCGACGGTTCCCGCCGATGTCGGCTCTCCAGCACCTCCCGTGGGGCCCGCGGTCGAGCGGCTGGACGGCGGTCCCGATGCCGTCGCGCCGCCGCCAGGGTTCGGCGAGGCGCTGGGCGCCGAGCCTGACGTGGCGGAGCAGGCAGCACCCACCAGGACCAGCAGGGCCAAGGGCAGCGCCCAGCGACCGGTGCGCGGGAGGCTGGTCGCTGCCGCGGGGCCTGACAGGGCGTCCGTCACAGGTTGGTCTGCGCTTCGAGGGCGTCGGGGTAGCGGGCGCCCTGGAACTCCATCGCGTCCGAGGCCTCCGTGAGACGGTCGAGCTCGGCGTCGTCGAGGCTCAGGTCGACCGCCGCGAGGTTCTCCTCGAGGCGGTGCAGCTTGGTGGTGCCGGGGATGGGCACGATCCAGGGCTGGCGGGCGAGCAACCAGGCCAGGGCGACCTGTCCGGGCGTGGCCCGATGATCGGCGGCGACGGCGCGGACCACGTCGACGATGGCTTTGTTGTGGCGGAGGGCTTCGGGGGCGAAGCGGGGGATGCTCGCCCGGATGTCGTTGCCCTGCTCGAACGTCGAGGTGCTGTCGACGGTGCCGGTGAGAAAGCCCTTGCCCAGGGGGCTGAAGGGGACGAAGCCGATGCCGAGCTCGGCGCAGGTGCCGAGCACGTCGTCCTCGGGACGGCGCCACCACAGTGAGTACTCACTCTGCACGGCGGTGACCGGGTGGACGGCGTGCGCCCGACGGATGGTTCCGGCCGCGGCCTCGGACATGCCGAAGTACTTCACCTTGCCGGCCCGGACCAGGTCGCCGACGGCCCCGGCGTACTCCTCGATCGCGACGTCGGGGTTGACGCGGTGCTGGTAATAGAGGTCGATGACCGGGACGCCGAGGCGCTGGAGGGAGCCGTCGACCGCTCGGGGCAGCTCCTCGGGCAGCAGCATGCGGCCGCGCGGCTTTCGCTCGACGGGGTCGATGTCCTGGGCGAACTTGGTCGCGATGACGACATGCTGTCGGACGGGGGCGAGCGCGGCGCCGACCAGCTCCTCGTTGGCGTGGGGCCCGTAGATCTCTGCGGTGTCGAAGAAGGTGACGCCGCGGTCGACGGCGCCGCGGAGAAGAGCAGTCATCGCCTCGACGTCGGGTCGGACGCTGTAGGCGCCGGTGACGCCCATGCAGCCGAGGCCGAGGGCGGACACGGTCAGGTTGCTGGTACCGAGGGTGCGCTGTTGCATCGGGTTCCTCCGTCGAGGTCGGGAATGTAGCGGTGTCGACCGAGCGGTCGCCGCGGGTTGGGAGAGATGTCAGGCCCGCGAGTCGAGCACGTCGCGGACCACCGGCAGCGCAGTGAACACTGGCGGCCAGCCGACGTCGTAGGCGAGCTGGTGCAGGATCTCGCCGACCTCGGACGCGGTCAGCCCGCGGTCCAGGGCCTTGCCGAGGTGGAACCTGGTCTGCGCCGTGTGGCCGTTGGCGACGAGGGCGACGACGGTGACCAGGCTGCGGTCACGTGGCGCGAGAGCCGGGCGCAGCCACAGGTCACGGAAGAGCACGTCCCGGGTGGCGTCGACGACACCTGGCGCCGCGGTGCCGAAGTCGGATCGGACCTGCCGGTCCCGTGCCGCTTCGGTCTCCTCATCCAGCGGCAGCAGCGTCGGGTCGACCGGCGGCAGTGTGTCCGGGTCGACCCCGCGCTCGGAGAAGACCGCCGCGATGCTGGGGACGGCGGCCATGGCCCGAGGCCAGCCCACGTAGAAGGCGAGGTGGGTGAGCGTCTCCGAGATCTCCGAGGCCGTCACGCCGTCGTCCAGGGCCTGGCCGAGATGAGCGGCCAGGTCGCTGGTCTGGCCGGTGGCCATCAGCGTCGACAACCTGACCAGGCTCTGGTCGCGAAGCCCGAGACCAGCCCGGCTTCGCAGCTGCTGTCCGATCCGGGCGACGTAGGCGGCCAGCGCCGGGGCGACCTGGCCCAGGTCGACCTGGTTCGGGTCGAGCTGGCTCGGGGCCGGAGCCGCGGGGGCGGGTGGATCGGAGGTGGGCGGCACGGTCGTCCTCCAGGTCGAGGTGGCCGGCGGGGGACCGACGGCCGATGGACCTCCCCAGCCAACAGCGCGAGGGGCGTGCGCGGAAGGCCCTGCCGAAGGGTGTACCAGCAGGACACCCCTGGCTGGGCGCGGAGGACCGCGGATGGGCGGGATCGCGAACCGTGCGGTGAACGGGCCCGATGTCGCCCGGCGTCAACGTCCGGTCGGGAAGGCTGTCCGACGCGCTGCGGCGGCGATCGCGAGGGCGATGAGGGGGAGGAGGACCATCACGGCGGGCAGCAGGATGTTCGCCCTCGACCCGATCAGGGCAGCGCCCAGGACCCCGCCGGCAAAGATGGCGAGGTTGAAGGCGACACCGAGCATCGAGTTGGCGACGTCCGCGTTCTCGCCACTGGCCTCGCTGACCGCGGTCTGCAGCTGCGTGGCGGCCCCGCCGTAGCCAAGGCCCCAGCAGACGAGGGCGATCACGACCGCGGCGACCGACGGCTGGCCGACGAGCAGGACGACCCCGGCGGTGGCGAACAGGCCGATGCTGAGCAGCAGCAGCCGGCGGAGCATCCGGTCGACCAGGGCTGCGGTGACCGCGATGCCACCGAGGGCGGCGACGCCGAACGTGAGGAGCGCGACGTCGACCGACAGCGGCACCCCGGCCGAGCGTAGGTAGGACGAGATATAGGTGTAGACGGTGTTGTGCGCGACCATCCAGGCCAGGATCACCGCGAGGACGAGCGCGACGCCCGGGATCGTGAGCACACGGGCGACTGGCAGGTGCGACTCGGCCGGCTGACCGAGGGCGTCCGGGACGAGGACGGCGGCCAGCACCAGGGTGACCGCCATCAGGACCGAGAGGGTGCCGAACGACCACCGCCAGTCGACGGTGGTGCCGAGCCAGGAGCCGAACGGGGTGCCGACGGCGAGGCCGACGGGCGTGCCGATCGAGGCGACCGCGAGCGCTCGCCCCGCCAGGGCGGGTGCGGTGATCCGGCGGGCGTAGCCGGCGAGCATCCCCCACAGCAGCCCCGAGAACGCCCCCGCCAGGACCCGCATGACCAGGGCGAGGACGACCTCGGACGAGAGAGCGGTGACGGTGTTCACGAGAAGAAAACCGAGGATGCCGACCAGGAGTACCGGCTTGCGGCGCATCCCACGGGTCAGCGCGACGAGCGGGATGGTCGCGATGACCGTGCCGAGCGCGTAGGCGCTGACCAGCTGCCCCGCCGTCCCCTCGCTGGTGGCGAGGCCGGCGGAGATCTGGGGCAGCAACCCGGCCGGCATCGTCTCGGTGGTGATGAGCAGGAACCCCATCAGCGACATCACCAGCAATGCGGCCCAGGGGAGCCGGTCGGAGCGGGCAGGAGTCACGGCGGTCGTCGTGGTCACGGGCGGAGGAGCACCTTGATGGCGCGGCGTTCGTCCATCGCCCGGTAGCCCTCTGCAGCCTCCTCTAGCGGCAGGGTCAGGTCGAACACCTTGCCGGGGTCGATCTGCCGGGTCCAGATCAGGTCGATCAGGTCGGGCAGGAACCGGCGTACGGGGGCGGGGCCGCCGTGCACGTGAGCGTGGGTCATGAAGATGTCGTCGCCGGCGATCGTGACGTCGTGCAGCACGCCGACGAACCCGACGTGACCGCCCGGTCGGGTGGACTGGATGGCCTGCATCATCGACTCCTGGGTGCCGACGGCCTCCACCACCGAGTGCGCACCGAGGCCGCCGGTGAGCTCCTTCACCTTGGCCACCCCTTCGTCACCGCGCTCGGCCACGATGTCGGTGGCGCCGAACTCGCGGGCCAGGGCCTGCCGGTCGGCGTGTCGGCTCATCGCGATGATGCGCTCGGCGCCCAGCTGCCTGGCGGCCAGGACGGCGAGCAGCCCCACCGCGCCGTCGCCGACCACCGCCACGGTCTTGCCGGGGCCTGCCTCGGCCGCGACGGCGCCGAACCAGCCGGTGCCGAGGACGTCGGACGCGGCGAGCAGGCTGGGGATCAGGTCCTCGGGCGGGAGGTCAGGCGTGGCGACCAGGGTCCCGTCGGCCAGCGGCACCCGCATCAGCTGGGCCTGGGCGCCGCCCGGCGCTCCCGGCTGACGCTGGACGCAAGAGGTCTGGTAGCCCGCCCGGCAGATCTCGCAGGTGTTGTCCGAGGCGAAGAACGACCCGATCACGAACTGACCCGGCTTGATGGTGGTGACGCTCGTGCCCACCTGCTCGACGACGCCGACGTACTCGTGGCCGATGTGCACCGGTTCCTTGATCGGGTCCGCACCCCGGTAGGGCCACAAGTCCGACCCGCAGATGCAGGTGGCCGCCAGGCGGATGACCGCGTCGGTCGGCTCGACGATCGTCGGCTCGGCCACGTCCTCCACCCGTACGTCCCCAGCGCCGTGCATCACAACTCCACGCATACCGTCCAACCCTCCAGGCTCGGGCGCGACGCCGGTCGGCGTCCCGGCAGCCAGATTTCCCGCGCGGAGCGCGATGAGGAAGTCACTGGTGGGAGGTGTACTCCCAGGGCGTCCCAGGTTCTGGCCGACGGCCCTACTGTCGACGGCGTGGCAGGGCACCTCAGGCCCTGAACCTCACCCCGCGCACCCCCGGGACTGGGCTCCACGCCCAGGCCGCGGCGCCGGCCGCCCCGGAACCTGACGGGGTCCGCCTCTTCCGAAGGAGCACGACCGATGGAGATCATCTCCAGCAGCACCGACCCGGGCACTCGCAAGGGGCCGCCCGAGTGGTTCACCGGTGACGTCTACATCGACGCGGTCGCCGCCGCACCGGCACCCTCGCGGCTGTCGGCCAACCTGGTCCATTTCACCCCCGGCGCCCGGACCGCCTGGCACCGCCACGCGCTCGGCCAGAGCCTGTTCGTCACCGAGGGCGTCGGCCTGGTGCAGCGGCGCGGCGGTCCCGTCGAGACGATCCGCCCGGGCGACCGCGTCCGGATCGAGCCGGACGAGGAGCACTGGCACGGGGCGAGCGCCACCCGGCTGATGGTGCACCTCGCCCTCAACGAGGTCGACGACGACCACCCTGTGGCCCACTGGGGCGACCACGTGACCGACGAGGAGTACGGGGTCACCGCGCCGTAGCCGGAGGTCGAGCCGGTACCTGGGCCGGTCCTCGCCCTACGCCGGCTGCACCTGCCAGCTGGGCGGGATCGCGCGAGGCGCCCGGTGGGCCCTCAGTCGGTCTCTCGCTCGACCCAGCTCCTGAGGCTACGGGCGAACACCTCGGCGACCTCCCCCACGTGCGGATCCATCAGCAGTGAGTCATGGTTGCCTGGCACCCGGTGCAGCTCGAGGGAGCCTCGGTGCACGCCGTCCCAGCCAAGCGCCGCCCCGAAACGTTGGTCCACGGCCATGGCTTCGGTGGCGAAGACGGTGAGGCGGCCGTCCAGCCCTGTGGGGACGTAGCGCGTGGCGACGCGGTTGGCCCCGCGGTGGTCGAAGGTGTCCGGATCGGGTGCCAGTCGCACCCGCACCGCCTGCAGCTCTCGCTTCACCGCGGAGCGACACTGATCGAGCAGGACCCGTGGACCACGGCGCGCGTAGTGGGCGAAAAGCTCCCGTCGGGAGGGGCGTTGGCCCAGCACCGTCGAGGACGCCGAGTCCAGCATCCCGAGCCAGGCGACGCTCTCGCCTGCCTCGATCAGCTGTCGCGCCAGCTCATAGGCCACCAGGCCGCCGATCGAGTAGCCGGCGATCACGTAAGGTCCCGAGGGTTGGGATGCCCGCACGGACGCCATCAGCCCCCGGGCCAGGTCCTCGACGGTGCAGGCCGGGTCGAACCGGCCGTCGGGCCGGTCCGGGCACCGGGCCTCGATCCGGTAGCCCGGACCCAGCGGCCCGGTGAAGTGCCTCATCGACGGCACCGTCGCAGCGTACGGGTGGACGAAGAAGAGTGTCGTGACGCCGCTTGCGCGGCGGTCCGGCGGCTCATCGAGCCGACCGATGGCTCGGGCCAGCTCCCGCACGGAAGCGGTGCCCTGGAAGAGCACGGTGACGGGCACGATGACGCCCAGCTCACGCTCGACTTCGGCGAGCATGCGTACCGCGAGCAGGGAGTGGCCTCCGAGGTCGAAGAAGCTGGCTTCGCGGCTGACGTGCTCGACCCCCAGGACGCGCATCCAGATACCGGCGAGGGCCTTCTCCAGAGCTGACTCGGGGTCGCCGTCGGCCGGCTCGGGAACGAGTTCGAGGTCAGGGGCGGGTAGGGCGTTCCGGTCGACCTTTCCGCTGGTGGTCCTCGGCAGCTCCAGGAGCGGGACGAAGATGGTCGGGACCATGTATTCGGGCAGTGCTTGTCGTAGCTCGGCTCTCAGCGCCGCGACCGTCGGTGCCCCCTGCTCCTGGAGCACGACATAGGCCACGAGCCGACGGTCGCTGCCCTCGCCATCGGCCGTGACGGTCGCGGCGGCGACTCCGTCGCAGCCGAGCAGGGCCGCCTCGATCTCGCCCGGCTCGATCCGGAAGCCGCGGATCTTGAGCTGCTGGTCGGCCCGGCCCAGGTACTGGATGCGGCCGTCTGGCAGGTAGCGCCCGCGGTCACCGGAGCGGTACATCATCTCCCCGCTCCGCCAAGGATCTGGCTGGAAGCGCTCGGCGGTCTCCTCCGGCCGGTTCAGGTAGCCGTCGGTCACCCCGGCCCCCGAGATGCAGATCTCTCCCGCCACGCCGGCCGGGACAAGGGCCAGATGGGAGTCCAGCACGTAGATGCGGGTGTTCGCTATCGGACGCCCGAGTGTCACGGCATCGCCGTCCCTGAGTCGGGTACAGGTGACCGACACGGTGGTCTCCGTCGGTCCGTAGGTCGTCCAGAGCGCAGCGACGCGCTCACGCAGGGCTCGCGCGAGGGCCTCGCTCAGCACGTCACCGCCACTGACGGCGACGAGGTCGCTGCTGCCCGACCAGCCGGTTTCGATCAGGGCCTGCCAGGTGGAGGGCGTGAGCTTCAGGTAGGTGGCTCCGCTGGTGCTGATCAGCCGGCTCAACCGGCGCAGGTCCCGACTGTCGTCGCTGGCGGCGACGATCACCCGGGCCCCCGTGATCAGCGGGGCGAAGAGGTCTCCCACGGACATGTCGAACGAGTACGTCGTCACCGCAAGCACCGCGTCGTCCTCGCCGAGCCCGGGCTGTTGGACCAGGGACTGCAGATAGTTGACGACGTGGCGGTGGCGCACCAGGACACCCTTGGGGCGTCCTGTCGAGCCGGAGGTGTAGATGACGTACGCACCGCTGTTGGTCGTGACCGTCGCATCGGCGGCCTCGCCGACCGGCCCGTCTCCGCCTCGGGCGTCAGGGTCGTCGACGTCGTCGATGAGCAGCACGGTCGCCATGGTGGCGGCCAGCGGCGGCACCGTCCTGCGTTCGCTCAGCAGCAGGCGGACCCCGGCGTCCTCGACCATGAGCTCGAGCCGATCGGCAGGCAGGCGCGGGTCGAGCGGCAGGTAGGCCGCCCCGGACTTCAGGACCCCCAGCAGTCCGACGACCATCTCCAGCGAGCGCTCCAGGCAGACCGCCACGATCGTCCCCTCGCCGGCACCCCGCGTCCGCAGTCGCCGTGCCAGGGCGTCGGCCCGGTCGTCCAGCTCGCGGTAGGTGAGCTGTTCAGCCCCGTGGACGACGGCGACCCGCTCCGGTGTCCGTCGAGCCTGGGCCGAGATGAGCCCGTGCACCGTCGGTTCGGGCGCCAGCTCCTGGTCGGTGTCGTTCCACTGCTCCAGCTGGGTCCGCTGCTCCTCCTCGGACAGGAGGGCCAAGGCGGAGACGGGCTGGCTGGGGTGAGCTACCACCTCACGCAGCAGGCGGCAGAAGTGCCGGGTCAGCTGCTTCGCCGTGCCGGGCAGGAAGAGGTCGGTGTCGTAGCTGAGGCGGCCGCTGATGTGACCCTCGGGACGCTCGTCGCACTCCAGGGCCAGGTCGAACTTCGCCGCCGCGATCGCGTTGCCGATCTCGGCCTCCAGCTGGTGCAGACTCCACTCCGGGTGGGCCACCCACACCTTGGGTTCGAGCACGATCGTCACCTGGAACAGGGGGTTGGCCCGGCCGTCGCGAGCGGGTCGGATCTCGCGCGTCACCCGCTCGAACGGCACCAGGTGGTCGAGCCCGTCGACGATCTCCGTCCGGACCCGTCCCAGCAGGTCCTCGAAGGTCGGGTCGGCGCCCAGATTGGTCCGGACGACGAAAGGTGTCAGACAGTAGCCGACCAGCTGCTGCAGCTCGGGACGCTGCCGAAGGTCCCCGACGGTGCCGAAGACCACGTCCTCCTGGCCGCTGTAGCGGCTCAGCAGGGCTGCGAAGCCTGCGGCCAGCGTGTGGAACAGCGTTGCCCCGTGCCGCCGCCCGAGCTCGCGAAGACCGTCGACGACGTCTGCTTCCAGCGAGAAGGGCTCCATCGCGCCGCGAAACCGCTGCTGGGTCGGGCGGCTGTGGTCCAGGGGCAGCTCCAAGGCCTGCTGGTCGGCGAGATGGCGCCGCCACCACTCCGTGCGGGCCGTCGCCACCGGGCCGGCTGCCCACTGCCGCTCCCAGACCGCGTAGTCGGAGTACTGCAGAGCGGGTTCGCCGAGAGACGCTGCCCGGCCGGCGGCAAAGTCCTCGTAGAGGGTGATGAGCTCGGGGAGGATGGTGCGGTAGAGCGTGACCCCGTCGAAGATGATGTGGTGCAGGCCGAGGTAGAGCCGGTGGTGGTGCGCCGAGAGGCGGACGAGGTGCGGACGTACGAGCGGTCCCCGCGCGAGGTCGTACGGGCGGCGAAGGTCCTCGGCCACCAGCCCGACGGCACGCGCCTGCGCGTCCTCGAGGGAGAGGTGGCTCAGGTCGAGCAACGGCAACGCGAACTGCGGCGGGGCTCCGACCCGCTGCACCGGAACGCCGTCCACCAGCGGGAAGGTGGTTCGCCAGATCTCGTGCCGGCGCACCAGCTCATCGAAGGCTGAACGAAAGACCTCCGCGTCGAACGCGCCGTCCTTGCGGATCGTCACCGCCTCGTTGTAGACGGGGCTGTCGGGCGCGAGCCGGTTGAGGAACCACAGCTGCTCCTGCGACACCGACAGTGGCGCGGCCCCGGCGTCAGGTCGTCGGGTGATGGCTGTCGCGGTCGAGGGCGCTCGACCCTGCAGCCTACGGGCGAGAAGGGCCCGCTTGGCCTCCGACAGCTCGCCGCGGTTTTGGACAGTCACGACGTGAAGGTCACCGGTAAGGCGGTCAGCCCGCGCAACCCCAAGTTGGGGCGCCAGGTGATCGGACCCGGCGCGAGCTGCAGGTCCGGGAGCCGGCGCAAGATCGTCGCCAGCGCGATCTGCCCTTCCATCCGGGCCAGCGGAGCGCCGAAGCAGAAGTGGCTCGCCCAGCCGAAGGCCAGGTGCCGGTTGTCGGTCCGACCCAGGTCGAGGCGGTCGGGATCGGGGAAACGAGCAGGGTCGCGGTTTGCCGCGCCCATCACGGCGATGACGGCCTGCCCGCCGCCGATCTTCTTGTCGCCCAGGACGAGGTCCTCGGGGGCCAGCCGCGCGGTGTGCTGGCTCGGACTCTCGAAGCGCAGCAGCTCCTCGACAGCGGACGACACCAGGCTCGGGTCGGCTCGCAGGCGTTCCATCTCGGCCGGGTGGCGCAGCAGGGTCAGCAGACCGTTCCCGATCAGGTTGGTCGTGGTCTCCTGGCCGCCCACCATGGTCACGATCACGTTGGCGACGACTTCTTCCTCGCTCAGCCGGTCGCCGTTGACCTCGGCCATGGTCAGCGCGTTGACCAGGCCTTCCGTCGGACGGGACTTCTCCCGGCGCACCGCCTCGAGGAAGTAGGTCGTCATCTCCTCGACGCTCTTGAGCACGGCGGCGGCCCGGCCGGGGTTGTGCTGGAAGTTACCGAGCATCTCCGCGAAGTCGTTGGACCAGTCCTTCAGCTGAAGATGGTCCTCGGTCGGCATCCCCAACATCTCGGCGGTCACGATCGCCGGCAACGGGTTGGCGATGTCGACCATCACGTCGGACACGCCGCGGGCCAACACGCGGTCGAGGAGGTGTGTCGGTGATCTGTTGGATGTGGCGGCGGAGCACTTCCACCCGTCGGGCTGTGAAAGCGACCGAGGCCAGTGCCCGGACCCGGCCGTGTTGCGGCGGATCGAGGAAGAGCATCTGCCGCACCATGACCCGAGCGATGGGAGCCAGCTGCTCCATGCCGAGCGCGGCGAGCTTCTCCGGCGACGGGGTCCGGTCGGCCAGGAACCGCTGCAGCACCGTGACCACCTCCGGGTAGCTGGTGACCACCCACGCGTGCAGGTAGGGATCCCAACGGACCGGATCCTCCTCCCGCAGCTGTCGGTAGAGCGGGTAGGGGTCAGCGAGCACCTCGGGGTCGAGCAGGTGGTAGAGACTCAGGCCAGCCGTGGGGCTGGTCGTGGTCACGAGAGGCTCGCGAGGCCGGCAGCGGCTGGGGCGTCGAGCTCCCCGAGCAGCTGGGTGGCCTCGTCCTCGCTGAGCGCCGAAGTCTCGGCGAGGATGAGGTCCTCCAACGCCAAGGCCAGGCCGGCGATGGTCGGGTTGTCGAAGAGGGTGCGCAGGCCGAGGGCCAGGCCGAACTGGTCGCTGATGCGGGCGATGAGCTGCGCGCCCAGGAGCGAATGACCCCCCAGCAGGAAGAAGTTGTCCTGAGGCGCGACGCTGTCCACGCCCAGCAGCTCGGCCACCATAGCGGCCACCGCCTCCTCGAGCGGGTTGCCACCTGGGGCCTCGAGCGACGAGGCGCCGGCCTCCTCGGCCTCCAGGGAGGGTGCAGGCAGTGCTCCCCGGTCCACCTTGCCGTTCTGGTTGTGCGGGATGGCTGGGATCCAGCCGAAGGCGGAGGGGACCATGTGTGCCGGCAGCTTCGCGGCGAGATGGTCCTGGAGCTCCCGGCGGCTGGGTCTGCGGGACTCGTCCCTGGCCACCACGTACGCGTACAGGCGACGCTCGTTCGCTCTCTCCCCGACGGCCACGACCACGCTCTCCAGCACGTCCGGGTGCTGGTCGAGCCAGGCGGAGATCTCCCCGGGCTCGATCCGTACCCCGCGTAGCTGCACCTGGTCGTCCAGCCTGCCGAGAAACTCGACCTCGCCGTCACAGAGCTGCCGGCACAGGTCACCAGTCCGGTACCAGCGCTCGCCCTGAGCCGCCCACCAGGGGTTGACGAACCGGTCCGCCGTCAGCTCGGGCTGGTTGTGATAGCCGCGGGCAACGGAGACCCCGCCCACCATCAGCTCCCCTACCTCGCCGGCCGGAAGCCGGCGCTGGTCGCTGTCCACGATGGCCACCTGCACCCCGCTGATGGGGCTGCCCAGGGAAGGAGTGCCGTCGCGGCCGGGGCTCACCACGCCCGACGTCGAGACCACCGTGGCCTCGCTCAGGCCGTAGTTGTTGACCAGGGCGAACGGCAGGCCTGGCGGAGGGGACTGGCGAAGTCGGTCGCCGCCGGTGAGCAGCAGCCGGAGGGCCGACGTGGCCGGCCACGGCAGGAGCGTCACCTGCTCCGCGAGCGCCGTCGGCAGGAAGGAGACCGTGATCTCGTTCGCCACCAGCCAGTCCCGCAGCTTGGTCGGGTCGGCCCGGACCTCGGTGGGCGGCACGTGTATCGATGCCCCTGCGGCAAGGTAGGGCCAGATCTCCCACGTTGCGGCGTCAAAACCCGGGCTGGCGACCTGGGACCCGCGGTCTCTGGCGGTCAGGGCAAATGCTTCGCGGTGCCAGCTGATCAGGTTCAGGAGGCCGGCGTGCTCGAGCAGGACGCCCTTGGGCAAGCCGGTGGAACCGGAGGTGTAGACCACGTACGCCAGCGGGCTGCCGTCCTCACCCGCCGGTTCGCGTACCGCGGACCGCTCTGCGGCCCGAGCTGTCCTGACCGCATCCACGGTCAGTTCGACGAGCGTCGTCTCGGGATGGCGAGCCGCCGAGTGGCTCTGGGACACGACCGTTGGTGTGGTCAGCATCACCGAGGCGCCGCAGTCCTCGATCAGCCAGTCGAGCCGATCCTCAGGGGCGTCGGGGTCGAGGGCCACGTAGGCCGCACCGGTCCGAAGGATCCCGAGCGCGCCCACCACCAACGCTGCCGAGCGGGGAAGACGCAGGGCGACGAGCTCGCCAGGGCCGACTCCCAGAGCCGCGAGGTGCTCGGCCAACGCACCGGCCCGTTCGTCCAGCTGCCGATAGGTCAGGGTGCCGTCCGCCGCAGCCACCGCCAGAGCGCCCGGCTGCCGTGCGGCGACCTCCGCCACGACCAGCTCGACGCGTTGGCCTGCAGCCGGGGCGCCGACCGCCGGGTTCGCCGAGGATGCCATCTGCGTCACGGGCGTCTCGCTCGGGATGCAGATTCGCAATCAGGCTCGGTCCAGGGGCAGGGCATATGTCAAACATTAGGGGCGCGGGACCGAGGCTCGAGCGGCTTCTGATAACGGTTGGGACACGGCTCGGCCCATGACCGCGGGAATTCCGTGGACGTGGTGGCACATCCCCGGCGCAGGACCTCGGCGACTTCGTCGCGTCGGGCCGGACGCTGGACTGCGCGCTCGCTGCCGGCTCAGCATCGGATTCCTCCGCTCAGCCGGTCCTGTCGGAGGGAAGCCTGGCACCGTAGGCTGCGGCCAGGACCCGGCGGGCCAGGCCGAGCTTGGCGAAGATGACCGAGACCTGGCTGCGGACCGCCGCGTCGCTCATCGAGAGCTGGGCGCCGATCTCGGGGTTGGTGGCGCCGGCGGCGACGGCGTCCAGGATCTGCTTCTCGCGGTGCCCGAGGCCGTCGTTCACCCCGGCGCCGAGGCCGGATGTCCGCGCGCTGCGCAACCGGTCGAGCAGCTGCCGGGTGACGTCAGGGTCGGTCAGCATCTCACCAGCCACGGCGCGCCGGATGCTCTCCACGATGCCCTCCCCGTGGATCTGCTTGGTCAGGTAACCGAGCGCCCCGGCCATCACCGCCGCCAGCAGCGCCTCCTCGTCGTCGTGGAAGGTCAGCAGCAGGCACTTGACCTCGGGATACCGCGCGCGCACGTCCCGGCAGACGTCGATACCGCTCCCGTCGGGCAGCACGACGTCGAAGATCGCCACGTCGGGCCGGACGCGACCCACCTCGGCCAACGCGTCCGCAGCACTCGCGGACTCGCCGGCTAGCACGAGATCCTCGGTGGCCGACAGCAGCTCGTCCAGACCGCGACGGACAATCTCGTAGTCGTCGAGGACAAAGACGCGAACAGGGCTGTTCCCGGGGGGGACATCAGTCATCGGAATCCACTTCGTCGTCGCTCCCCCCGAGCGGAGCCTCATTCTGCCACAGCACTTCCAGAGCCACCTCGACCTCAGTTCGACCCGTGTACCATCAGCACGTACTCGGGCCCGTCGTTCACGCAAGGCAGCGCCCATGCCTCCCGTCCTCGGTCCCGCCCACCCGTACCCGTCGCCCGGTACCGCCGCGGCCTGGTCTCCCGCTGGCCGACAGGCATGATCATGTGGTGGCAGCTCGAGGTCGTCGCCAACACCGTCGTCAGTGTCGCCTACCTCTTCATCGGGATACTCATCGCGGTGCCGCTCTACCGGCTCCACCAGGTGCGTTCCAACAAGCTCGGAACGGCGACGGCACTGATCTTCTTCAGCTGTTCCGGTGGCCACGGGGTGCACGCGATCATCCCCTTCGTCACCGACAGCGGTATGTCCGGCATGGCGGGAATGCCGGGCATGAGCACGTGGTGGAGCGCGCTCTGGCACACCTGCACGGCCGGGGTGGCGGTCTACTACCTCACCCTGCGCCAGTTCTACGGCCGGCTGCTGAACACGGTCCCCATGTTCGACGACCTGCTCGAGAAGCAGCGGCTGGCCGACCTCGAGAAGCTCGAGGCCGAGGTGCTTGCTCGCGCCGAGGCCGAGTCCGAGCGTGACTTCTACTTCTCGATGATGAAATCGATCAACCAGAACAGCCACTCACTGATCTACGTCAAGGACCTCGACGGTCGCTACGTGCTGGCGAACCGCGCCTGGGAGGAGTCCTTCGGGATCACCGAGGCCGACATCATCGGCCAGACCGACGACGCGGTCGACCCCGAGCTGGCCAAGCAGTGGCGTGCGGCCGACCGGATGGCAGCCGAGCACGGCAGGTACCGGCTCGAGGAGTGCAGCCGGGGCGAGGACGGGCTGCTGCTCTACTACGACTCGGTCAAGTTCCCCGTCCACAAGGCCGACGGCACGATGTACGCGGTCTGCGGCGTCAGCCTGAACGTCACCGAGCTCAAGCGCACGAACGAGGAGCTGGCCCGGGCGCGGGACGCCGCCCTGGCCGCCGCTGCGGCGAAGTCGGCCTTCCTCGCCACCATGAGCCACGAGATCCGGACCCCGATGAACGCGGTCATCGGCATGACCGATCTGTTGCTGGACACGCGGTTGGACGAGCAGCAGCAGGACTTCCTCACGACCGTCCGCTCCAGCGGGGACGCGTTGCTCGCGGTGATCGACGACATCCTCGACTTCTCCAAGATCGAGTCCGGTGAGCTGCGGCTCACCTCGGGACCCTTCCAGTTGCGCGAGGAGATCGAGAACGCGCTCGACCTCGTGGCGGCCGCCGCCAAGGCCAAGGGCCTGGACCTGGTCTGCTACGTCGACGAGACCTGCCCCGACCGCGCGATCGGGGACGCCGCGCGGCTGCGCCAGGTCCTGATCAACTTGCTGTCGAACGCCGTGAAGTTCACCCCGGCCGGCGACGTGCTGCTGACGGTCTCCGCTGACCCTGCCGAGGACGGCCGGCTGCCGTTGACCGTCAAGGTGATCGACACCGGCATCGGCATCTCCCCCGACGGGGTCGACAAGCTCTTCACCGCCTTCAGCCAGGTCGACACCTCCTACACCCGCTCCTACGGGGGCACCGGTCTCGGCCTGGCCATCAGCCGCCGACTCGCTCGGGCCATGGGTGGCGACCTCACCGTGGAGTCGGCCGCCGGCGCAGGCTCGACCTTCACGGTGACGGTGACGCTGGAGCCTGACCCGACTCCGGTCGACGCGCAGCCCGAAGCCGACCGGGTGGCCGAACTGGCGGGCAAGTCGGTACTGATCGTCGACGACAACCCCACCAACCTGCGCATCCTCAAGCTCCAGCTCGAGGCGTTCTCGATGGTCACCACGACGGCGGCCACGCCGGCCGATGCTCTCACCGCAGCGGCGGACGGACGCGTCTTCGACATCGCGGTGCTCGACAGGCACATGCCGCAGATGAGCGGTGACCAGCTCGCGGCCGCGCTGCGCCAGGTGCCGTCGTTCGCGACCACGCCGATGGTCCTGCTCACCAGCGTGGGGGACCGACCGCCGCCGGCCGCGGCCACCTTCGCCTCCGTGATCAGCAAGCCGGTGAAGGTCCAGGCGCTGCGAGCGGCGCTGTGCTCGGCCCTGGACTCCGACGGCCCCGGCCCGGGCGCCGAGGCCGGGACGCAGCGGCGGTTGCCGGTCGCCACTGCCGACCACCCGCTCCGGATCCTGCTGGCCGAGGACAACCTGGTCAACCAGCGGGTGGCCCAGCTGATGCTGACGAAGCTCGGCCACAGCGTCGACATCGTCACCAACGGACGCGAAGCCGTCGACGCGGTCACCGGCGACCCCACCTACGACGTGGTGCTGATGGACATCCAGATGCCGCAGCTCGACGGTCTCGCCGCCACCCGGCAGATCCGCGCCGCCGTGCCCCGCAAGCGCCAGCCGCACATCATCGCGATGACGGCGAGCGCACTGCTGGAGGACCAGCGAGCGTGCGCGGCCGCGGGGATGGAGAGCTTTCTGACCAAGCCGGTCCGGGCTGCGGAGCTGAAGCGGATGCTCGACACCGTGGCCGACTCGATCCGCCAGCAGACCACCACGGCGGCGGAGCCCCCGCCGAGCCCCAGCCCCAGCGACAGCCAGCTGCCTGCGGTCGACCTCGAGACCCTGGAGCAGCTCCGGACCGACCTCGACGACGCGGACGGGTCAGCAGTCCGGCAGCTGATCAGCACGTACCTGGTCAGCGCCGAGACGCTGGTACCGGACCTCACCGCGGCCGTTGCGTCCGGGGACCACACGGCCGTGGCCAGCCTGGCCCACGCCCTGTCCTCGGCCACCGCTCTGGTGGGGGCCCGACCGCTGGCGGTCCTGCTGCAGCAGACCCAGGTCGCGGCTCACCACCAACCGTCCGAGCTGCTGGGCCTGTCTGCCCGGATCAGCGCTGAGTGCCCGAGGGTGGTCGAATCCCTGCGCGAACTCAGCGCCGACCTGGCGGATCAGCCGGCCTAGTTTGCCAGCTCAGGTGTGCGGGAAGGCCCGCCGACCGATCGTCACCACCTGGCCGGCGTTGGAGAGCCCCACGAACGAGGCGATGGCCCATGCCGAGCTGTAGAGCCGGCCATCGCGGTACAACAGCCCGCTGGGCATGGTCACCTGGGTGTAGGTGCGTTTCCCGGAGCGGCTGACCTTGACGATCCGGCCGACCTTCGCCGGGTCGAATCCGGCCGGTGGCGGGCCGTCACCTTCGGGCGCTCCCTCGAGAAGCTCGGAGACGTAGACGTTGCAGTGGGAGTCCACGGCGACGCCGGTCGGGCCGCTGAAGTTGTGGATGGTCCGCACCCGGCGCGCGGTCTTCGGGTCGATCACGTACACCCGACCCTGGCGCGCCACCTCCGACGTCAGCGCGGAGACGTACAGCAGGCCGTCCGGCCCGTAGGCCAGGCCCGTCGGCACCGCGTCGCAGCCGAAGGTGCCCGGCTTGTTCTCCGGCTGGGTGGCGCAGGCACCGGTCCGCTGGGTCGGTGGCACGAAGAACGTCGACAGCTTGCCGGAGCGGCTCACCTTGAGGACGGCGTTGGCACCGGCGTCGGCCAGCAGCAGGAAGCCGTGCGGGCTGCGGTCGCGGAGCAGGAAGTACGGGTTGGACAGGGCGTCGAGGGGCTTGCCATCCGCTCCGAACTGCAGCTGGCCGTCGGGGTTGTGGGCCAGCTCGTAGGCCAGCGTGTCGGCGAACTTGTGCGCCTTGTGGCCCGGCCGGGCCACCATGATGGCCGGCGCCTCCTGGGCGCCCGGACCGGAGTCCTCCGCACCCCCGGTCGCGGCGTAGATCTTGCCGCCGATCCTGACGACGCCCTGGGGTGAGGCGAGGCCGGTGACGACGACCTTCTTGGCACCCGTGCGCGGGTTGATCCGGGTGATCTGCCCGGTGTCGGACTCGGCGACGTAGAGCATGCCATGACTGGTGGACACCTCGCGTGGCCCGTTCAGACCGCGCGCCAGCGGTTTCACGTGAGTCGCCGCCGCCGCCGCTGCTGCCGCCGCTGCCGCTACTGGCCGCGGCTCGGCGGCGGCCGGCGTGGACACCAATGTGGCGGCACACGCGGCGGCGGCCAAGACCAGAACCGGATGTTTCCTCGCGTTCATGACTCCCCCTCGTCCGCCGCGCCGACGTCGACGCGGACAGCAGGACGCTAGTCGAGTCCGAGACCAGGCCGAAAGAGCCATGAGAGCTTTTCAGCAAGTTGGCCCGATCGGGCAGTCAGTGACACTCGGCTCTTGGCCTTATTCACTCACGTGTTCGATACTTGGCCATGGCTACTCCAGACAACCTGCTCATGTCCGCCCTGCACGGTACGGCTTGGCGCGCCGCGGCCGAGCAGAGGTCGATCGCCGAAGCCGTCGAGGAGATCCGGGCCATCGCAGGCGGTCGAGCCGACCTGCTTGCCGAGACAGCCGGCATCACGGCCGGCTCGTGGCTGGCCTGGCCGCAGACCCACGTAGGGCACGAGCTGGTGGTCGCCGGCCTTCTGGTCGTCGCCGCCGAGAACCTGGACTACGACCTGCTGGCGCGCTGGGTGGGCGTCGGCTACCAGCGTGGGCTGCGCTCCCGGCAGCCGGTGCACGGCGACCCGATCGGTCACGGCGACCGGGTCTGAGCCACCCTCCCCCTGAGCCTGGCGAAGGGCTACAGACGAAGGGCCGGTGACCTCACGGTCACCGGCCCTTCGACGTGCTAACTGTCGGCTACGACTACTTCTGGAAGCCGATGTTCGCCCACTGCGGGCTGCTGAGGCCGAAGGCGCCGTAGTTGGCGATCTTCGACTTCGTGGCGATCAGCTCGGGCCGCTGGTAGAGCGGCAGGATGCCGACGCTCTTCCACAGCAGCTGAGCCGCCTGGTTGGCCAGCACGGTGCGCTGGGCCGGGTCGGTCTCGGTCTTGATCTGCTCGGTCAGCGTGTCGACCTCGGGCAGCGAGAGCTGCTGGTAGTTGCTCTCCGAACCGGTGCCGTACAGCTGGTTGATGTTCGCGTACGGGAACTGAGTGCCGATCCAGGTGAAGGCGATCAGCTCGAACGAGTGGTTCGACAGCGTCGTGTTGAAGGCGTCGGCCGGCACGTTGACGATGTCGACCTTGACGCCGATCTCCTTCAGCTGGTTCTGCGTCTGCAGCGCCTCGTTCTGCGAAGCCGGGACGCCGTCGAGCGCGGAGAACTTGACCTCGAGCTTCTTGCCGTCCTTGACGCGGATGCCGTCAGAGCCCGGGGCCCAGCCCAGCGCGTCGAGGTCGGCCTTGGCACCGTCGACGTTGAAGTCGATCCCTGTCGCCTTGCCCTCGTCCTCGTAGCCTTGCTGGTTGCTCAAGATGATGCCGTTGTTGAGCTGGCTGACCGGCCAGTCGATGCCCGCCAGGTCGGAGGCGCCGATGGAGGTCCGGTCCAGGCCCTTGACCAGCGCCTGACGCACCTTCTCGTCCTTCAGCACGCCGGCCTTGGAGTTGAAGGTGATGTGGCGCCAGTTCGGGCCGGCCGCCTTGCGCACCGTGGCGTCAGCCACACCCTTGGCCTGGTTGAAGCCGTTCGGGTCGGGGCCGATGTCGAAAGCGTCGATCTCGCCGTTGACGAAGGCGTTGGGTGTCGCGTCGGTGGCGATGGTCCGCCAGGTGATCTTGTCCAGCAGCGGCTTGTCGCCCCACCACTTGTCGTTGGGGACGACCGTGATCGTCTTCTGGGTGCGGTCCTCCTTGTCGACCTTGAACGGTCCGGAGAGCCAGTCGTTGTCGAGCTTGGACCAACCGTCGTTGAAGGTCTTCGCGTCCTTGATGCTCTCGGCCTTGAGCGGGCCGCTCAGGGGCGAGGCCCAGTCCGGGAACGCGTCCTTGAAGGTGACCGTGACGTCGAACTTGTCGGCGCCGGACTTGATGTCGCTGATCTGGTCGAAGCCGTCGGTCGAAGCGCACTTGAAGGTCTTCTGGCCGCCGTTGCAGGCCTTCCAGGTGGCGGTGATGTCGTCCCCGTCCACCGGGGAGCCGTCGCCCCAGACAGCCTTCGGGTTCAGCACCATGTGGATGACCGTCGGCTTCTGCGAGGTCACGTCCGCGGAGGTGAGGTAGTCCGGGTTGGGCGTGTAGGCGCCCTTGGCGTCGAAGTTGAAGTAGTTCGGCAGGAACGTGTTCCGGATGCCGGTCAGCTCGTTGTTGTTGCCGTCGATCTCGAGCGGGTTCCAGTTCGTCCCGAGGTCGCTGACCGCGAGCTTCATCTCCCCGCCCTGGGCCAGCGAGGCCCGGTCCTGCGCGTTGATGTCCTGCGACGCGGCAGCGGCGATGCTCGGCTGGTCGGAAGCCGTGGTGCCCGGGTCGTCGGTACTGCCGCTGCCGCACGCTGCCAGGACGAAAACGCCCAGCAGCATCGGTGCCGCAACGATCTTGCGTGAAATCACTGATCCTCCATGAAGTTGGTTGGACGACCCGAGGCCGACCCTCACCTGGTCACTTTAAGCACCCGCACCAGTGAAGCCAAAGATGACGCGGCGATCATCTCGGTGGCTCCACTGTGCCCCCTCGGTGCAACGGGTGTTACTGAGCAATCCGCATGTGGTCCGGGGCGCCGGACGGCGGGGCCAGCACGACGACCTCCTCGTTGTAGTGGCACGCCGAGGTGTGGTCGGGCGCGCCGAGGGGATACAGCTCCGGGACGACCTCCACACACCGCTGCTGCTGGGCGGGCGTCAGGGTCGGGAACTTCTGGCACCGGGTGCGGAATCGGCAGCCGCTCGGCGGGTTCGCCGGGCTGGGCAGGTCGCCGGTGAGCAGGATCCGCTGCCGGGTGCGCTCGCGGTTCGGGTCGGGGATCGGGATGGCCGAGAGCAGCGCTTGGGTGTACGGGTGCGTCGGGTGGTCGTAGACGCTGTCCACGTCGCCGATCTCCACGATCTTGCCCAGGTACATCACCGCGACGCGGTCCGCGATGTGTCGGATCACGGCGAGGTCGTGCGCCACGAACAGGTACGACAGGCTGAGCTTGGCCCGCAGCTCGTCCAGCAGGTTGATCACCCCGGCTTGGATGGAGACGTCGAGAGCTGAGACCGGCTCGTCCAGCACGATCAGCTTCGGCTCCAGGGCCAGGGCGCGGGCGATACCGATCCGCTGCCGCTGACCACCCGAGAAAGCCCCGGGGTACCGGCTGGCGTGCGAGGGCTCCAGGCCGACCAGCCCCAGCAGCTCGTTCACCCGGCGCTCGATGTCGGCCTTCGGCACCCCGAAGACGCCCATCGGCTCGGCGATCAGGTCGAAGACGGGCATCCGAGGGTCGAGCGAGGCCATCGGGTCCTGGAAGACCACCTGGACGTCTCGGCGCATCTGCTTGCGGTCCTGCCGGGTCAGCTCTCCGGTGTCGCGGCCCAGGACGACGACACGGCCGTCGGTCGGCGGCTTGAGGTTCAAGACCTCGAGCAGGGTGGAGCTCTTGCCGCAGCCGGACTCACCCACCAGCCCGAGGGTCTCGCCCTGCTTGATCTCGAGGTCGATGCCGTCGACGGCGTGCACGGTGCCGATCCGGCGCCGGTAGATCGCGCCCTTCATGAGCGGGTAGTGCCGCTTCATCCCCTCCAGCTGCAGCACGGTGTCCCGCTCCTCGCGCGGCACCCGTTGCAGTGGCGCGAACGCCGGCTTCGCGACCGGGAAGATGTCGTCGAAGTGGAGGTTCTGCTCGGCGATCCGACCGGTGTGGATGCAGGCCGCCACGTGACCGGGGTTCTCGGTGGGGACCAGCGGCGGCTCGGCAGTCAGGCACGCCGCGGTGGAGAGCGGGCAGCGAGGCTCGAACGGACAGCCCGGCGGCAGGTTGACCACCGACGGCGGGTTGCCCTCGAGGCTGGCCAGCGACTGCTTCTCCGCCGCGTCCAGCCGGGGGACCGCACCGAGCAGACCGATCGTGTAAGGCATCCGCGGCGAGTAGTAGATCTCGTCGACGGTGCCCTGCTCGACCGGACGGCCCGCATACATCACGGTGACCCGGTCGGCGATGCCGGCGACCACGCCGAGGTCGTGGGTGATCAT
Source organism: uncultured Actinomycetota bacterium (assembly GCA_963727215.1). Classification (GTDB taxonomy): domain Bacteria; phylum Actinomycetota; class Actinomycetes; order Propionibacteriales; family Propionibacteriaceae; genus Microlunatus. The sequence goes on along the minus strand of CAVSFR010000009.1, from coordinate 647,784 downwards.
GATCATCGCGGCGCCCGTCTCGCGCTGCGCCTTCTTCAGCACCTCGAGCACCTGGGCCTGGATCGTGACGTCGAGGGCCGTGGTCGGCTCGTCGGCGATGATCACGTCCGGGTCATTGGCGATCGACATCGCGATCATCGCCCGCTGCCGCATGCCGCCCGAGAACTCGTGCGGGAACGCACGCACCCTGACCTGCGGGTTGGGAATGCCGACCAGGTCGAGCAGCTCGACGGCCCGGCTGGTCGCCGCGGCCTTGGAGACGTCGTGGTGGGTCTGGATCGCCTCGACGATCTGGTCACCGATCGTGTAGACCGGCGTCAGCGCGGACAGCGGGTCCTGGAAGATCATCGCCAGCGACTCACCGCGCAGCTTGGAGAGCCGCTCGTCGGCGACACCGAGGAGCTCGTCACCGTGCAGCTTGACCGAGCCGGTGATCCGGGCCGCGGGCGAGTGCAGACCCATGATGGCCAGCGAGGTCACCGACTTGCCGGAGCCGGACTCGCCCACGATCGCCATCGTCTCGCCGGCGGCGAGGTCGAAGCTCAGTCCGCGGACGGCCTTGACCGGCCCGGCCTCGCTCGGGAAGGTCACGTGCAGGTCCTGCACGCTCAGCACGGTGCCGGAAGTGGTGCGCCGGGCCTTGTGGGCCGCGGTCGGCCGCGACGGGATGTCAGTGGTCATCGCGAAGATCCTCCGGACGCTGAGGTGGGGGCGGGAGGCACCGCCAACGGGTACGGCCGGTACTGCGGTTTCGTGGTCATCGCGAAGATCCTCCGGAGGCGGAGTTGGGGTCGAGCGCATCGCGCAGACCGTCACCGACGGCGTTCACACAGAGAACGAGGGCGACGACGGCGATCGCCGGGCTGGCGAAGAGCCACGGGAAGCTGTTGACCTGCCGGGCGCCCTCACCCAGCAGCGTGCCCAGGGAGGTGTCGGGCGGCTGGACGCCGAAGCCGAAGAAGGACAGTCCGGTCTCGGCCAAGATGGCTGAGCTGACGTTGAGCGTGGCGTCGATGATCAGCAGCGAGGAGATGTTGGGCAAGATGTGCCGGACGATCGTCTTCGGTGCTCCCAGCCCCATGAAACGCGCGGCCTGGACGTACTCGCGCTCCTTGATCGAGAGCGTGAGGCTACGCACCACACGGGCCGACAGCATCCAGCCGAACGCGGCCAGCAGCACCACCAGCAGCAGCCAGGAGTTCGGCCCCTTGGACGCCCCGGTGGTGAGCACGGCGATCAGCAGGAACGAGGGCACGACGAGCAGCAGGTCGATGACCCACAGCGACACCCGCTCGAACCAGCCGCCGAAGTAGGCGGCGAAGGAGCCGACGATCGCCGCGGTCCCGGTTGACAGGATTGCCACGAAGAAGCCGATCAGCAGAGACTTCCGCAGCCCACGCAGGGTGAGAGCCAGCATGTCGCGGCCGCTCTGGGTGCTGCCCAGCGGGTGCCGGTCGCTCGGCGGCTTGAGGAAGGCGAACCTGTCCACCTGGTCGTACTTCCAGTTCGTCAGGTAGGGCCCGGCCAGCGCGAGCACGACGAGGACCGCGATCAGCACCAGGCCGACCACGGCACTCTTGTTGCGCAGGAAGCGGCGGACGATCAGCCGGTTGCGGGAGAGTCGCTTGGACTCACCGGGCCCGGCATCGGCGGCCTCCAGCGGGCCCTCGTCCGCAACTTCGAGCAGGTTCTGACCCATCGGACTCTCCTAGCTCAGCCGCACGCGCGGGTCGAGGATGGCAACAGCGATGTCGGAGAGAACGGCGCCCACGAGGACGCAGGCGCCGCTGAAGGCGACCACCGCCACCGTGCCGTTGACGTCCTGGCCAGTGATGGTCGAGACGCCGTACTCACCCATCCCGTGGAAGGAGAACATGATCTCCATGAAGGTGGCGCCGGTGAACAGGGTGGCGATCGAGAACGCGAAGTAGGTGCCCGTGGGGATGAGCGACGTCCGCAGCGCGTGCTTCATCACCGCTCGCGAGCGGCGGAGTCCCTTGGCCCGGGCCGTGCGGACGAAGTCCGAGCCCAGGGCGTCCAGCATCAGGTTGCGCTGGATCCGGCTGAAGAAGGCGAGGTTGATCAGCGTCAGGGCGATGGTCGGCAGCAGCAGGTGCTGGGCGCGGTCGACGAGCCCCGCGCCGGCGTAGCTGCCCTGGTCACCGGTCTCGCCGACGAACTCGAAGATGCGTAGCCCGGTCGCGTTGTTGATCCTGGTGCCGAAGACCTGCAGCGCGCTGGCGATCACGAAAGCCGGGATCGACAAGATGAAGAGGGAGCCGGCGGTCGTGGTGCGGTCCGACGGCTTGTACTGGCGGGTCGCGGTCCAGGCGCCGAGCAGGACCCCGATCAGCGTGCCGAGGAGCGAGCCGAGGGTGATCAGCCGGATGCTCACCCCGATGCGGCGCCCCACCTCGTCGACCACCTCACCGCCCTTGGGGGCCTCGCCCCAGTTCCAGTGCAGCACGATGTCCTTCAGCCACACCCCGTAGCGCTCCAGCAGCGGCACCTGGTCGCTGAGGTTGCGGCCGCGCAGGTTCGCCTCGATCGCTCCGGGGTCCAGCGGCGGGTTGATCAGCTGGTAGAGCTGCCGCGGGTGCAGCTGGGTGGCCGCCAGGAAGTAGCTGAGCGACACGGCGATGAACAGCAGGACGACGTAGTTCGCCACCCGTCGTGCGATGTAGGCGCCCACTCGCGTTCCCCTCTGCCGACCTCTGGCCCAGACCTCGTTGCACGGCACTGTAATCGCCCCCAGGTGACAGGCTCGTCACGCTTGCCTTGCCGGCCTCAGATCCAGGTGCGAAACCACATCCGGGAGATGTAGGAGGGGTACGGCAGCAGGGCGTCGGTGAGGACCGGGTAGATGTAGGCGAAGTTGGCCGCGACCAGGCCGACGAAGGCCCCGCCGATGATGGCGCCCACCATCCGCCGGTCGCTCGCGTGCGGGTCTCCGGCTCTGGGCTGGGGCCCGAGGATGCGTCCCAGGCACAGGCTGACCGCCACCACCGAGAACGGGATGATGATGATCGCGTAGAAGAAGAAGAGCGGCCGGGCGTCGTAGGCGAACCAGGGCAGCCACGCGCTCAGCAGGCCGACCACCGGGATGCCGAAGCGCCAGTCGCGACCGCCGATCCAGAGCAGGGCGGCGGCCACCAGGGCGAAGATCGCCACCCACCACAGGGCGGGGGTGCCGATGCCACTGATCACCCGGATGCAGTTGTCCGGACCGGCGCAGCCGTCGGTGCCGGGCTTGATGTTGTTCACGGCGTCGATGCCGATCGGTCGGGCCAGGATCAGCCAGCCCTCGGGGTCGGCCTTGTACGGGTGCGTCTGGGACTTGATGAAGCTGCCGGTGTGGAAGGCGTAGATGTCGGCCTGGTAGTGCAGCAGCGAGGCCAGCGGCTTGCCCAGCACCTTGACGCTCGTCGCCGCCGGGTGCTGGGCGCCCCACTGCCGGTCGTAGCCGCCGCTGGTGGCCAGCCAGCCGGCCCAGGTGGCGACGTAGACCCCGACGCTGACCAGCACCAGCGAGACGAAGGCCGGTAGCCCGTCGCGGATCAGCGCCGCGTTGGCCCGCCAGCCCGCCCCAGCCAGCCGCCGGGCGCCGATGTCCCAGGCCAGCGAGAGCAGGGCGAACGCGGCGAGCAGGTAGAGCGCGTTCCACTTCGTGCCCAGGGCCAGACCGAAGCAGACCCCGGCGGCGATGCGCCACGGCCGTACGAGCAGGGGCGGCCCGTAAGCACCCGCGAGGTCCGGCAGCCCCCGCGCCTGCAGGTGGTCGGCCAGCCGAGCGCGCATCCAGTCGCGGTCCGCAGCCAGGCACGCCACCGCCGCGACCAGGAAGAAGGCCAGGAAGATGTCCAGCAACGCCGTGCGGCTCATCATGAAGGACAGGCCGTCGAAGGTCAGCAGCAGTCCGGCCGCGCCGCCGATGAGCGTCGAGCGCGACACCCGGCGGACCAGCCGGATGGTCACCATCACGAAGAGGACGCCGAAGACCAGCGAGGCGAAGCGCCAGCCGAAGGAGTTCATGCCGAACAGGTGCTCACCGCTGGCGATCAACCACTTGCCCACCGGCGGGTGGACGATGAACGAGGGTGTGTCGAGCATGATGTCCGGCTTGCCGGCGGCGATCGAGGCGTTGGCGTTGCCCGGCCAGCTGCGCTCGTAGCCGTGCTTGAGCAGCGAGTAGGCGTCCTTGGCGTAGTACGTCTCGTCGAAGACCAGCTTGTTGGGGTAGCCGAGGTTGACCACCCGGGTGACGAAGGCGACGGCTCCGATCAGCAGCGTGACCAGCCAGCCGGTCAGCCGGTCGGTGGGCATCGGCAGCCGCAGCCGTTCGACCGTGGTCGGCAGCAGCGGTCCGACCTCCACAGCGGGCGCGGCCTCGGGCGCCAGCTGCTCGATCACCGGCTCATCTTAGGTGGCGGTTCTGGGAGGCTGAGGGCATGAAAGCAGATGAGGTCCCTCGCGGGACCGTGGTGCTGGCGGGGACGCCGATCGGCGACGCGAGGGACGCGTCCCCCCGGCTGCGGGACGAGCTGGCCGGGGCGGACGTGATCGCGGCCGAGGACACCCGGCGGTTCCGGCGGCTCCTCGACCGACTCGAGGTCACCACGAGGGCGCGCGTCGTCTCCTACTTCGAGGGCAACGAGGCCGCCCGGACACCCGAGCTGCTGGCCGCTCTGGCCGAGGGGTCCCGGGTCGTGCTGGTCACGGACGCGGGGATGCCGTCGGTGTCGGACCCGGGCTACCGGCTCGTCGCGGCTGCGGTGGCGGCCGACTACAGGGTCACCGCCGTCCCAGGACCCTCGGCCGTGCTCACGGCCCTGGCCGTGTCGGGCCTGCCGGTCGACCGCTTCTGCTTCGAGGGGTTCCTGCCGCGCAAGGCGGGCGAGCGGGCCCGTCGGCTGGCCGAGCTGGGCGCCGAGCCGCGGACGCTGGTCTTCTTCGAGGCGCCGCACCGCACGGCCGAGGCGCTGGCGGCCCTGGCCGAGGCGTTCGGCCCCGACCGCCGGGCTGCCGTCTGCCGCGAGCTGACCAAGACCTACGAGGAGGTGGTCCGCGGACCGCTGTCGGAGCTGCTCGCGTGGGCGAAGGGGGAGGTGCGCGGCGAGGTCACCCTGGTGGTCGCAGGCGCGGACCCGGTCGTGGTCGACCTCGACCAGGCTGCTGCGCAGGTCCGCGAGCTGGTACGCGGCGGCGCTCGGCTCAAGCCGGCAGTGGCCGAGGTTGCGGCCGAGACCGGACTGGCGAAGAACGTCCTCTACGAGGTCGCCCTGAAAAGCGACCCCTCAAAGCTCACTTCCGGCTCCGGCTGAGCCGTTTCGGGTGTTGAGGGGTCGAAAGTCAGGGAGGTGCGACAGTAATCCGGTGGAGCTGCCCCCCTCGCCCGAGCCGCTGCCGAGTCCCGTCGTCGACTCGCACTGCCACCTCGACGCCACGCTCGGGTTCTCCGGCCTGGAACCGGAGGAGGCGCTCCGGCGGGCGGCTGCGGTCGGGGTGACCCGGATCGTGCAGATCGGCTGCGACGTCGAGAGCTCGCGCTGGGCCGTCGCGGCGGCCGAGAGGTGGCCGAGCGTGGTCGCCGGGATCGCGCTGCACCCGAACGACGCGGCCCGCCTCGGCGACGGGCTCGGCGACGGGCTGGCAGCAGTCGAGGCGCTGGCGGCGCACTCGCGCGTCCGTGCCGTGGGGGAAACCGGCCTCGACTTCTACCGGACGCCGGAGGCCGACGGCCAGGCCCGACAGCGGGACGCGTTCGCCGCCCACATCCAGCTGGCGAAGACCTACGACAAGACGCTGGTCATCCATGACCGTGACGCGCACGCTGCCGTCCTCGACGTCCTCGACGCCGAAGGACTGCCACCACGGATCGTGATGCACTGCTTCTCCGGCGACGCCGACTTCGCCCGGGCCTGCCTCGACCGCGGCGCCCACCTCTCCTTCGCCGGCACGGTCACCTTCAAGAACAACCAGCACCTCCGCGAGGCCCTCGCCATGACGCCGCTCGACCGGGTGCTGACCGAGACCGACGCTCCCTACCTGACTCCGACTCCGCTACGCGGCCGCCCGAACGCGTCCTACCTGATCCCGCACACCGCCCGTTTCCTGGCCGAGACGCTCGGGCTGGAGCTCGCGGTCCTGTGCCGCGCCCTCGACGCCAACGCCGAGGTGGCCTTCGGCGGGAGCTGGTAGTGGAGCTGGCCGAGGCGCTGCGACGGCGTCGGATGACCCGCCGCTACGACCCCGACCGACCGGTGACCGAGGAGCAGCTGCAGCAGGTCACCGCCGCGGCGCTGCGAGCGCCCTCGGCCGGGTTCACCCAGGCCGTCTCGTTGCTCGTGCTGACCGGTGCCGATCGCGACCGGTTCTGGACGGTGGCCGCCGATGCTTCCGAGACCGACGCGGGGCCGAACCCGTGGCTGGCCGGGATGAGGACGGCGCCCGTCCTGGTCACCCTCTGGACCAGTCGCGAGGCCTATCTCGACCGCTACGCCGAGCCGGACAAGGGCTGGACGGACCGCGACCCGGATCGGTGGTCCGCGCCCTACTGGTACGTCGACGCCGGGATGGCCGCGATGGCCGCCCTGCTTACCGCCGCCGACGCCGAGCTGGGGGCCTGCTTCTTCGGTGTCCCTGCGACCAGGACCGAGGCGGTCCGCGCGGCCTTCGACGTGCCGGCGGACCAGCTCAGCGTCGGCGTCGTGAGCCTCGGCCACCCCGATCCGGACGCTCGGCCGGGTGGGTCGGCGCGCCGCCGAGCACGGCGGTCGAGAGCCGAGCTCGTTCACCGCGGCCGGTGGGGCGGCGGCGCTTAGCACCTCGGGTTCCGCTAACCGGCGATTTCGCGTCGTGTCGGACCCCCGTTATGCTTTCGTGACCATCCCGGGCCGGCCCAGCTGCCGCCCGGACGCCTCGAGAGGCCCGGACACCCCCGGGCCGCGTCTGGAGCCACGTGCGCAAGATCATTCCCGTTGTCGCGGCCGGTGCCGCCCTGGCGGTCGTCGGCACGACCGTCGCCTACGCCTCCTTCGACAAGGACGTGACCGTCTCGGTCGACGGCCAGGCTCGGACCCTGCAGACCCGGGCCGGCACCGTCGCGGAGCTGCTGGCCGACCAGGGGCTCACCGTCAGCGACCGTGACGTGGTGGCCCCCGCCGCCTCGACCGAGATCGCCGACGGCACCCGCGTCGCCGTCCAGTTCGCCCGGCCGGTGACCTTCACCGTCGACGGCCGGACCAGGACCATCTGGACCACCGCGACCAGCCTCGATGCTGCGCTCGGCGTGCTCGGCACGAACACCACCGGCGCGGCCCTCTCCACCAGCCGCAGCACCTCCATCGGTCGCCAGGGTCTGAGCGTCGACGTCGCCACCCTGAAGACGGTCTCGGTCAAGGTGGCGGGCAAGAAGCGGACGGTCAAGACGACCGGCGCCACCGTCGCCGACGCGCTCGCCGCGGCCAAGATCACCGTGGACGGCAACGACCTGGTCAGGCCGACGGCCACCACGAAGCTGGTCGGCGGCAGCGCCGTCACCTTCACCAAGGTCGACGTCAGTACGGACAAGAAGAAGGAGAAGCTGTCCTTCACCACGATCCGCAAGAACAGCGGGTCGCTCGAACGCGGCAAGACCAAGGTCGACACCGAGGGCCGCAGCGGCAGCCGCACGCTCACCTACCGGGTCGTCCGCCACGACGGCAAGGTGGCCAGCCGCACCAAGACGAGCACGAAGGTGACGAGCCAGCCGCGGGCGCAGGTCGTGCTGGTCGGGACGAAGGCGCCGAAGGTGGCCAGCTCGTCGGGTTCGTCGGGCTCCGGCGGCAACGTCTCCGGTGGCGTCTGGGACAAGATCGCGGCTTGCGAGTCCGGCGGCAACTGGAGCATCAACACCGGTAACGGCTTCTACGGCGGGCTCCAGTTCACCCTGAGCACCTGGCACGCCTATGGTGGCAGCGGCAACCCGAGCAATGCGAGCAAGAGCACGCAGATCGCCGTGGCGAAGAAGGTTCAGGCGTCGCAGGGATGGGGCGCCTGGCCCGCCTGCACCTCCAAGCTGGGGCTGCGCTGAACTGAGGGAGCGGGCTTGAGGTGACGGAGCGTCAAGGCCTGCTCGACCCCACCGCAGTCCGGGAGATCGCCGGCCGTCTGGGTCTGCGGCCGACGAAGCAGCGCGGGCAGAACTTCGTCCACGACGCCAACACGGTTCGCCGCATCGTGGCGGCGGCCCGCGTCGGACCGGATGACGCCGTGCTCGAGATCGGGCCGGGCCTGGGGTCGCTGACGCTCGGGCTCTTGGAGGTGGCCGGCTCGGTCACCGGCGTCGAGATCGAGGAGCTGCTGGCCGACGAGCTGGCCGCCACCGTCGCCTCGCGGATGCCGGAGCGGGCGTCGGCGCTGACGGTCATCACCGCGGATGCCCTCCGGATCACCGAGCTCCCGGTTCCGCCCACCGTCGTGGTGGCGAACCTGCCCTACAACGTGTCGGTACCCGTGCTGCTGCACCTGCTGGCCACCTTCGACAGCTGGCAGCGCGGCCTGGTGATGGTGCAGGCGGAGGTGGCCGACCGGCTGGCCGCCGGACCGGGCTCCAAGGTCTACGGCGTCCCCTCGGTGAAGATGGCCTGGTACGCCGAGACGGCCCGCGTCGGAAATGTCCCCCCGTCGGTGTTCTGGCCCGCGCCGAACGTCGACTCAGGTCTGGTGTCGATCCGACGCCGTCCGGTGCCCGAGACCACCGCCACCCGGGCGCAGGTCTTCGCCGTGGTGGACGCGGCGTTCGGCCAGCGCCGCAAGATGCTGCGCTCGGCCCTGGCTGGTCTCGCGGGCAGCTCCGCGGCGGCCAGCGAGGCGCTCGTGGCCGCCGGCGTCGATCCGCAGCTCCGGGGCGAGATGCTGCGGGTCGTCGACTTCGCCCGGATCGCCGAGCAGCTCCCGCACCAGACCCCCGCCGACCCTGTGGACGGCACTCGCTAGCCTCGGGGCGTGGCGTCCCCCCTCCCTCCGGTACCCGTGGGGGTCAAGGTGCGGGCTCCGGCCAAGGTCAACCTGGCCCTCAAGGTGGGCCCGCGCCGTGCTGACGGCTACCACCCGCTGGCCACCGTCTACCACGCTGTCTCCCTCTACGACGAGGTGAGCGCCGCCTGGGCCGAGCCGGACGAGTTCGAGGTGCTCGTGAGCGGCGAGGGCGCGGAGCAGGTGCCGTTGGACGAGAACAACCTGGTCGTTCGCGCCGCCCGGCTGCTGGCCCGGACGCACGGCCCGTACGACTCCCTCGGCGCCAGCCTGAGCATCCGCAAGGCGATCCCGGTGGCGGCGGGCCTGGCCGGCGGGTCCGCGGACGGGGCGGCCGCCCTGCTGGCCTGCGCCGCGCTGTGGGACCTCGACCTGTCGCCGGAAGCCTTGCGCTCGCTGGCGGCCGAGCTCGGCAGCGACGTCCCCTTCGCCCTGCTGGGCGGGACCGCCCTGGGCAGCGGACGCGGCGAGGAGGTGGTACCGGCTCTCGCCCGCGGCACCTTCCACTGGGTGCTCGGCTTCGGCCACCAGGGGCTCTCCACCCCGGCGGTCTACGCCCGCTTCGACCAGCTGACGCCGCAGCCGGCGACGCCGGAGGTGCCGGACGAGCTGATGAACGCGCTGCGGACCGGTGACCCGCGCCAGCTCGGAGCGGCGCTGGTGAACGACCTCCAGCCGGCGGCGCTGGACCTGCAGCCCCGGTTGCGGCTGGTGCTCGAGGCCGGTCTCGAGCTCGGAGCCGTCGGCGCCCTGATCTCGGGGTCCGGTCCGACCGCGGCCTTCCTAGCCGCCAGCGAGCCGGCGGCCATCGACCTGGCCGTTGCCCTCAGTGCCGACGGCCTGTGCCGTGAGGTCCGGCGGGCCAGCGGACCCGTGGTCGGGGCGCGCGTCTTCGCGTGAGGACGGAGCTCCGGCCGCTCACGGCCTTCCACGGTCTGGGCATCACCACCGCCGTTCCCGACGTGGTGAGGCAGCGAGCGGTCAGGGAGCGAGCTCGGGCACCTCGTCGCCGTAGGCGAGCAGCAGCCGCCGTAGCGAGCCGGCCAGCAGCTGTTGGTCGTTGCCCGCCAGCCCGGCCAGCAGCCGCTGCTCGGCAGCGAGCAGGTCGGCCAGGGCTGCGTCCACGGCGGCCAGACCGGCGGCCGTGAGGCGGACGAGGACGCCGCGCTTGTCCTCGGGGTGCAGCTCGCGCTCCACCAGGCCACGGGCCGCCAGCCGGTCGACCCGGTTCGTCATGGTGCCCGAGGTGACCATGGTCTCGCGGCTCAGCTGACCGGGGGAGAGCCGGTTGGGCGGCCCGGCCCGGCGGAGCGCGGCGAGCACGTCGAACTCCCAGGTCTCCAGCCCGTGCGCGCTGAACGAGGTGGCCCGCTGCCGGTCCAGGTGCCGCGCGAGCCGGGTGACCCGCGACAGCACCCGCATCGGCGTCACGTCCAGGTCAGGGCGTTCCCGCGACCAGGCCTCGACGACGAGGTCGACCTCGTCCCGAGGTTCCCGGTCGGCGCCCATGGCCGAATCCTACGGGGGCGGGCTCCCACGGCCCCCCCGGCTCGGACGGTCACTTTGGACCGTCACGGCGCTCCTCACACCCTCGCGCGGGGGTGTGAGAGCGCCGTCGAGGCGCAAAGTGGGGGTCCCTACCGCGGCTGGGAGTCGGCTCCGGCCAGGTCGTCGTCGCTGCGCGGCATGGTGGCGGCCAGGGCGATGATCCCGGCGCAGAGCAGGGCGGGGACGGCCATGGCGTGGTGGATGCCGAGGTGGCGGACGAGGAAACCGACCACGGCGGGCCCCATCAGGAACGCGGCGTAGCCGAAGGTGACCACCACGGCCAGCACCCGTCCGCCGCCCAGGTGACCGGCAACGGCGTAGACCTGCGGCGCGATCATCCCGACGCCGAAGCCGACCAGGGACCAGCCGACCACCAGCAGGGGCAGGTCCGAGACCAGCGTCACCATCGCGTAGCCGAGGGCGGCGCAGATGCCGCCGAAGCGGACGACCGCGCGCCGGCCGTAGCGGCCGACCAGCCGGTCACCCAGCAGCCGGATGACCACCATGAAGCCGCTGACCGCGATCAGGCCGAGGGCGCCCGTCGTCGGGTCGACGTGCGCCACGTCGGTGACGTGGATGGAGGACCAGTCCACGGCCGTGCCCTCGGACAGTCCGAAGGCGAGCGCCATCGCGCCGAGGATCCAGGCGGCACGGGGGATCTTCGTCCGCACGCCGTCCACCCGGTGCGCCACGGTGCTCGTCCGGGGGGTGATCTTGACCAGCACGAGCCAGGTCACCAACGCCACCACGGCGATGCTGATCATGAGCGGGGTCACGATCCGGCCGCCGGTGATCTTCAGGCCCTTGGCCATGATCAAGATCGCTCCGGCCCCCACGAACCCGCCCAGGGAGAAGTAGGCGTGGAACGAGCTCATGATCGGCCTGCGCCGCGCCGCCTCCACCTGGACACCGACGGCGTTCATGCCCACGTCCATCGCACCGTTGCCCAGTCCGAGCAAGATCATCCCGACGAGGGCAACGGGGAAGGAGGGCGCCAGTGCAATCGTGGTCGCGGCCGCGACGAGGACGGGCAGGGCGGTGAGCACGACGGCCCGGGCGCCGATGGCGTCGGCGACCCGGCCGCCGACCTGCATGGAGGCGATGCCGGCCAGTCCGGTGCAGAAGAGCAGCAGCGCGATCGTGCTGTCGCTGATCGCCAGCTTCTCGCGCAGCGACGGCAGCGCTCCGGCGTTCCCGCCGATCAGCAGGCCGTTGACGGCGAACATGGTGGTGACAGCGCCGGCCGCCAGCCGAGAGGCGAGCGGCTTCGGGCCAGCGGTGCCGGTGGTGGGAGGAGCTGGGGAGGTGGTGCTGGTCATCGGTCGCGTTGCCATCTTCTGTATCGATTAAGTACGACCCCAGACGATACTCCTCCGGCTCTGCTCCAGCAAGGCAGACGGCCCCCCTCAGGAGGTGGGCAGCGTCACCAGGGTCGGCTTGGCCTGCAGGTGGCTGAGCCCGTTCCAGGCCAGGTTCACCAGGTGGGCGGCCACCTCGGTCTTCGGCGGGTGCTGGGCGTCCAGCCACCACTGGCCCGTGACGGCAACCATGCCGACGAGCATCTGGGCGTACATCGGGGCCGTCTTGGCGTCGAGGCCCCGTCGGCTGAACTCCGCCACCAGGATGCCCTCCACCCGTGAGGCCACGTCGCTCAAGATGGTGGCGAACGAGCCGCTGACGTTGGCGGCGGAGGAGTCCCGGGCCAGGATCCGGAAGCCGTCGCGGTGGGCCTCGATGTAGTCCAGCAGCGCCAGCGTGGCCTGCTCGAGCAGCTCACGCTGGTGGCCTGAGGTGAGCGAGCCACGGATGCCGTCGAGCAGCGTGCGGACCTCGCGGTCCACCACCACCGCGTACAGGCCCTCCTTGCCGCCGAAGTGCTCGTAGACCACCGGCTTGCTGACCTCGGCCCGGGCGGCGATCTCCTCCACGGACGTCCCGTCGAAGCCCCGGGCGGCGAACAGCGCGCGTGAGACGTCGATCAGCTGCTCGCGACGGTCGGCGCCCGACATCCGCACCCGGCCCGGCCGCCGGGCTCGCGTCGACTCGCGACGGTCGGCGTTACCAGCAGCAGCCATGCCGTCAGTCTGGCGCTGGGGGGGTCGGTGCCGGAAATCCGGGCGGTGGCGACGTTGCCGGTGCCGCTCGGCGAGGGTGCGACCCGGCCCGGGCTTGCGTAGTCTGTTCTCCGGTCGGTCGCCGCACCGGTCGTTCCCCGGTTGGTCTGCCGGCAGGGCCCGCCTGACTTTGAATCAGGACTAGCGTCGTAGGTTCGACTCCTACCCGGGGAGCTCCGTCCCGTTCCGTGACCAGAGAGAGCTGCATGCCCGGACCGACCGACCAACCGCTCGTCGCTGCCGTCATCGTCCTCGCCGCTGGTGAGGGGACCCGGATGCGGTCCGGCCGGTCCAAGCTGTTGCACGAGCTGGGCGGCCACTCGATGCTCAGCTACGCCGTCACCGCAGCCACGATGCTCACACCCCAGCACGTGGTGGTCGTCGTCGGCCACCAGCGCGAGCAGGTGCAGGCGCACCTCGCCGAGGTCGCCCCGCACGTCACCACCGTGGTCCAGGAGGAGCAGCACGGCACCGGGCACGCGGTCCAGGTCGCGCTCGCCGGCCTGCCCGGGCTGACCGGCGAGGTGGTCGTCACCTACGGCGACGTCCCCCTGCTCACCGGGGACACGCTCGTGGAGCTGGTGGCTGCGCACCGCGTCGAGAAGGCCGCCGTCACCGTGCTCACCGCCCAGGTCGGTGACCCCACCGGCTACGGCCGGGTGGTGCGGGACCGCAGCGGCCATGTCGCCGCCATCGTCGAGCACCGCGACGCGGATGAGGGCCAGCGACGGATCACCGAGATCAACTCCGGCATCTACGTCTTCGAGGCCGCGACCCTGGTGACCGGGCTGGCCGCGCTGCAGCCCGACAACAGCCAGGGCGAGCTGTACCTGACCGACGTCCTCGGCTCCGCCCGCGCCGCGGGAGAGACCGTGACCGCGTACCCGATCGAGGACGTGTGGCAGGTCGAGGGGGTCAACGACCGCGTCCAGCTGTCCCGGCTGAACGCCGAGCTCAACCGGCGGACGCTGGAGCGTTGGATGCGTGCCGGGGTGACCGTCGTCGACCCGGCCACCACCTGGGTGCACGCCTCGGTCGACCTGGGCCCCGACGTCACGCTGCTGCCGGGGACCAGCTTGGAGGGCGCCACCTCGGTCGCCTCAGGCGCCGTGATCGGCCCGGACACCACCCTGACCGACGTCGAGGTAGGGGCCGGCGCCCACGTCGTCCGGACGCAGGGCTCGCTCAGCGTGATCGGTCCGGACAGCTCGGTCGGCCCCTTCGCCTTTCTCCGGCCCGGTACGAACCTGGGGGCCGGCGGCAAGATCGGCACCTTCGTTGAGACCAAGAACGCGCGGATCGGTGCCCGCGCGAAGGTCCCGCACCTGAGCTACGCCGGCGACACCGAGATCGGCGAGGACGCGAACATCGGCGCAGGCGTGATCTTCGCCAACTACGACGGTGTGGCCAAGACTTCGAGCCGCGTCGGGCGCGCGTCCTTCGTCGGCAGCGACTCGGTGCTGGTGCACCCGGTGGAGATCGCCGACGGGGCCTACGTCGCCGCCGGCTCCACCATCACCGGCCACGTCGGCGCCGGCGAGCTCGCGGTGGCCCGCGGTGCGCAGCGCAACATCCGCGGCTGGGTCGCTCGCAAGCGCGCCGGGACGAAGACGGCCCGGGCCGCGGCCGCCGCCCAGCAGGACCAGGACCAGCAGAGCAGCGAGGGGACACAGCCGTGACCGGTCTGAAGCGGGCGGGCGAGAAGCACCTGATGCTGTTCTCGGGGCGCGCCTACCCCGGCCTGGCTGGTGAGGTCGCTGAGCTGATGGGGGCGGAGATCGTGCCCACCAAGGCGCTGAACTACGCGAACTCCGAGATCTACGTCCGCTTCGAGGAGTCGGTCCGGGGGTCGGACGCCTTCGTCATCCAGAGCCACGCCGCGCCGGTCAACGAGTGGGTGATGGAGCAGCTGATCATGGTCGACGCCCTGAAGCGGGCCTCGGCCAAGCGGATCACCGTGGTCGCACCCTTCTACCCGTACGCCCGCCAGGACAAGAAGCACCGAGGCCGCGAGCCGATCTCGGCCCGGCTGATGGCCGACCTCTTCAAGACCGCCGGCGCCAACCGGCTGATGTCGGTCGACCTTCACGCGGCGCAGATCCAAGGCTTCTTCGACGGACCCGTCGACCACCTGTGGGCGCTGCCGGTGCTGAGCGGCTACGTGTCCGAGCACTACGACACCGCCGAGATGACCGTGGTCTCGCCCGACGCCGGGCGGGTCCGGCTGGCCGACATGTGGACCGACCGGCTCGGCGTCTCCCTGGCGATTATCCACAAGCGCCGGGACCCGAACGTGGCCAACACGGTCGCGGTGCACGAGGTCGTCGGCGACGTCCGCGGCAAGGTGTGCCTGCTCGTCGACGACATGATCGACACGGCGGGCACCATCTGCCAGGCGGCCGAAGCCCTGAAGGCTCGAGGAGCCAAGGCGGTGATCGCCGCCGCCACGCACGCCGTGCTGTCGGGGCCGGCCGTCGAGCGGCTGACCGCGGCGGGCTTCGAGGAGGTCATCGTCACCAACACGCTGCCGATCCCGGAGGAGCGACGGTTCCCCGGGCTGACTGTGCTCTCGATCGCGCCACTGCTGGCCCGCGCCATCCGCGAGGTCTTCGAGGACGGTTCGGTCACCGCGATGTTCGACGGGCAGAGCTGACTGCTCAGGTTTCCCCGTCGCGGCCGAGGTCGGCTAGAGTAGCCAGGTTGCCTCGGCGAGGGTCCTAGACCGTGATCGACGATGGGTGGGTCGAGCCGGCCCCCGGTCGGATCGCTCCTCGCCAGGCTCCCCGTAGACAGTCATCGTTCGTCAGAGGAGTTCGTTTCGTGCCCGAGGTCAAGCTCACCGCCGAAGTTCGTACCGAGTTCGGCAAGGGCGCAGCCCGCCGCATCCGCCGCGCCGACAAGGTTCCCGCCGTTCTGTACGGCCACGGGACCGACCCCATCCACATCACGCTGCCGGGGCACGAGACGCTGCTCGCGCTGCGCACCGCCAACGCCCTGCTGTCGATCGACGTCGACGGCACCTCGCAGCTGGCGCTGCCCAAGCAGGTTCAGCGCGACCCGCTGAAGCACACCATCGAGCACGTGGACCTCGTGCTGGTCCGCAGCGGCGAGAAGGTCACCGTCGACGTCGCGATCCTGATCGAGGGCGAGGCAGGTCCGGAGACGCTCGTCGTCGTCGACCGCAACAGCGTCGCGATCGAGGCCGAGGCCACCCACATCCCGACCGAGATCACCGTCTCGATCGAGGGGCTCGCCGCCGGCACCCAGATCCTCGCGTCGGACCTGAAGCTGCCCGAGGGCTCCGTCCTCGGCATCGACCCCGAGACGCTGATCGTCAACATCACCGGTGCGCAGTCCGAGGCGGCCCTGGAGGCCGAGCTCGCCGAGGCCGAGGCCGAGGCCGGCATCACCCCGACGGTCGCCGAGGGTGACGAGGTGCCCGAGGTGGGTGACGGCGACGCCGGGACCGGCGAGGCCGCGGACGCCGACGAGCAGTCCTGACCCTGTCCTGCCGCTGAGTTCATAGGGACGGCGATGCTGCCCTGGCTGGTGGTCGGGCTCGGTAACCCGGGCCCGACCTACGCTGGCCACCGCCACAACGTCGGCTTCGGCGTCGTCGAGGAGCTGGCCTCCCGGACGGGTGCCCGCTTCAGCGTCACCAAGGGCATCCGCGCCGAGGTGGCCGAGGGCCGTCTCGGCGCTCCCGGTGGCGTCGACGTGCCGCGGCTGGTCCTGAGCAAGTCGCGGACGTACATGAACGAGACCGGGGGACCGGTCTCGGGTCTGCTGCGCTACCACAAGATCACCCCTGACCGGCTCGTCGTGGTCCACGACGAGCTGGACATCGACCCGGGCCAGCTGCGGGTCAAGTTCGGCGGTGGGGACAACGGTCACAACGGCCTCCGCTCGATCCGTACCTCCCTCGGTACGGGCGACTACTACCGCGTCCGGGTCGGTGTCGGCCGTCCGCCCGGTCGCCAGGATCCGGCCGACTACCTGCTCAGCAACTTCGCCGCCCGTGAGCGTGACGGCCTCGCCGTCGAACTCGCCCGGGCCGCTGACGCGGTCGAGTCCCTGGTCACCATCGGCCTCGACCGGACCCAGAGCGCCTTCAACTCCTGACGCGATCCGCACCTACGCCCTCTGCCTGCTCTGGTGCTGCGCGGAGCGCACCAGCACGTGCGTGGCGAGCGGACCCCGATCGAGCCGCTCGGGCTTGGGTCGCCTCCGGCGGACCTGTAAGTTTGCCCGGTGACCCTGACGGGACTCGTTGACCTCTTCTGTACCGACCCCACTCTCGCGGCCACGCTGGACGACGCACGCACGCGCCGGCTGACGGCCCTGGACCTGACCTCACCGCCTTCGATGCGGCCCCTGGTGGCTGCCGCGTTGGCGGCGTCGAGCGACCGCGGTGGCGCTGACCGACCCGTGCTCGTGGTCACGTCCACCTACCGCGAGGCCGAGGAGGTGACGGCCGCGCTGCAGTCTCTCGCCGGCGACCAGGCCGTGGCGTACTACCCCGCCTGGGAGACGCTGCCGCACGAACGGCTGAGCCCGCGCTCGGACACCGTCGGCCGTCGGCTGGCCGTGCTGCGTCGGCTCGCGGGGAACAGCCCCGAGCCGGCGCCGAAAATTGTCGTCGCCCCCGTTCGCAGCGTGCTCCAGCCGCAGGTCAAAGGGTTGGGCAACCTGCTGCCCGTCCGCTTCGTGGCCGGTGAGGACCACGACCTGGGCGACCTGGCCACCGCCTTGGTCAACGCCGCGTACGTGCGGGTGGACCTGGTGGAGCGGCGGGGCGAGTTCGCCGTCCGCGGCGGGATCCTGGACGTGTTCCCACCCACCGAGGAGCACCCGGTCCGCGTCGACTTCTTCGGCGACACCGTCGAGGAGATCCGCTACTTCACCGTTGCCGACCAGCGCTCGAGCGAGTTCACCCTGACCGAGGTCACCGCCTCTCCCTGCCGAGAGCTGTTGCTCACCGAGGAGGTTCGTCGCCGGGCCGCGGCGATCGCCGCCGCGCACCCCGAGCTCGGCGAGATGCTGGAGCGAATCGCCCAGGGCCATGCCGTCGACGGCATGGAAGCACTGTCGCCGGTGCTCGTCGACGGGATGGAGCTGCTGGTCGAGCTGCTGCCGGTCGACACCCACGTCCTGGTCTGCGACCCCGAGCTGGTGCGCGGCCGGGCGATCGACCTGGTCAAGACCAGTGCGGAGTTCCTGCAGGCCTCCTGGGCGGCCGCTGCCGGCGGCGGCAAGGCGCCCATCGACCTCGGCGCCTCCTCCTACCAGCCGCTCGCCGACGTCCGGGCCGCGGCGATCGCGCGCGGGCTGTCCTGGTGGACGCTGTCCCCGTTCAGCTCCGGCCCTGCTGCCGACGACGCGGGTGCGCCGACCCGCACCGACGATGGCGAGATCGTCGACTTCCGCACCTCCGTCAGCACCGCCGGGGTCGAGTCCCGCACCATCGCCGGCCACCTGGCCGAGAGCCACCGCGGCGACACGGAAGCGGCCATCGCGGACATCGCCGCACGGGCCAAAACGGGCTGGCGCGTCGTGCTGGTCGCCGAGGGCAAGGGCACCAGCCACCGCTACGCCGAGGTCGCGGCCGAGCGTGAGATCGCTGTCCGCGAGCAGCCCGACCTGCGCACCCCGCCCGCGGAGGGCTTCGTCACCATCGTGAACGGCGAGCTGAGCGCCGGCTTCGTCGCTGAGGCGCTCAAGCTGGCGGTCTACACCACCACGGACCTGTCGGGCCAGCGTCCGGCCGACAAGTCCGCACGCAAGATGCCGGGTCGGCGCAAGAACCAGATCGACCCGCTCGAGCTCAGCCCGGGCGATCCGGTCGTGCACGCCCAGCACGGCGTCGGCCGCTACCAGGAGATGGTGCAGCGGACCGTCCAGAACGCCACCCGTGAGTACCTGCTGATCGAGTACGCCCCGTCCAAGCGCGGCCAGCCGGGCGACCGGCTGTTCGTGCCGATGGACTCAATCGACCAGGTCACCCGCTACATCGGCGGTGAGAACCCGACCCTGGACAAGATGGGGGGCGCCGACTGGAACAAGCGCAAGGGCCGCGCCCGCAAGGCGGTCCGCGAGATCGCCGCCGAGCTGATCAAGCTGTACGCAGCGCGGCAGGCCACCCGCGGCCACGCGTTCGGTCCGGACACGGCTTGGCAGCGCGAGCTGGAGGACGCGTTCAACTTCGTCGAGACGCCCGACCAGCTGGCGGCGATCGATGAGGTCAAGCGGGACATGGAGCAGATCGTGCCGATGGACCGGCTGATCTGTGGCGACGTCGGCTACGGCAAGACCGAGATCGCCGTCCGGGCCGCGTTCAAGGCCGTCCAGGACGGCAAGCAGGTGGCCATCCTGGTGCCGACCACGCTGCTCGTTCAGCAGCATCACGCCACCTTCGCCGACCGGTACGCAGGCTTCCCGATCAACGTCGCCCCGCTCAGCCGCTTCCAGAGCGACGCCGAGACCCGCACCACCATCGAGGCTGTCGCCGAGGGCAAGGTCGACGTGGTCGTAGGCACGCACCGGCTGCTCGGTGGCGAGGTGAAGTTCAAGGACCTTGGACTGGTCATCATCGACGAGGAGCAGCGGTTCGGCGTCGAGCACAAGGAGCAGCTGAAGCGGCTTCGCACCCACGTCGACGTGCTGGCCATGTCGGCCACCCCGATCCCGCGCACGCTCGAGATGGCCATCACGGGTATCCGCGAGATGAGCACGATCGCCACCCCGCCGGAGGAGCGGCACCCGGTCCTCACCTTCGCCGGACCGTACGACGAGGCCCAGGTCACCGCGGCGATCCGGCGCGAGCTGAGCCGCGAGGGCCAGGTCTTCTTCGTGCACAACCGCGTGCAGAGCATCGACAAGGTCGCTCGCCGGATCACCGAGCTGGTACCGGAGGCCCGGGTGGTGACCGCACACGGCCAGATGAGCGAGCAGCGGCTCGAGCAGGTGATGGTCGACTTCTGGGAGCGCCGCGCCGACGTGCTGGTCTCCACCACGATCGTCGAGGCCGGTCTGGACATCGCCACGGCCAACACCTTGCTGATCGACCGGGCCGACCTGCTGGGCCTCTCGCAGCTGCACCAGATCCGTGGACGGGTGGGTCGGGGCCGCGAGCGTGGCTACGCCTACTTCATGTACCCGCCGGACCGGCCGCTGACCGAGGCTGCGCACGACCGGCTCGCCACTATCGCCGCGCACACCGACCTGGGTGCCGGCATGGCCGTGGCCATGAAGGACCTGGAGATCCGCGGCGCCGGCAACATGCTGGGCGGTGAGCAGTCCGGCCACATCGCCGACGTCGGCTTCGACCTCTACATCCGGCTGGTCGGCGAAGCCGTGGCGGAGTACCGCGGCGACGACTCCGAGCCCGACCCCGAGGTGCGGATCGAGCTGCCGATCGACGCCCACCTGCCTGCGGACTACGTGGAGTCGGAGCGGCTGCGGCTGGAGATGTACAAGCGGCTGGCCGAGGTCCGGGCCGAGGCCGACCTCAAGGGCGTGGAGGCCGAGCTGCACGACCGCTACGGCACCCCGCCGGCGGCGGTCGGCAACCTGCTCGAGGTGGCGCGCTTCCGGATGGTGGCCCGCAACGCCGGGCTGCGCGAGATCGTCAGCCAGGGCAACCACATCCGTTTCGGACCGGCCGACCTGGCGGACTCGAAGAAGCTGCGGTTGCAGCGGCTGTACCCGCGCTCCCTGGTCAAGGAGACGGCGAACTTCATCCTGGTGCCGCGGCCGATGAGCAGCACGGTCGGCGGACCGCCCATCACCGACAGCGCCCTGCTCGCCTGGTGCACCAAGGTCATCAACGACGTCTTCATCGCCTGAACGGCGAGCCCGCCCGGGGGAAGTAGGATCGCCCGCGAGTCCCGGACGGACCCGGGGAACGAGATTCGAGGATGGTCATGACGGTTCTGTCCGCACAGCTGCGGCGATCGGCGGTCGGCACGCTGCGACTAGGGGTCGTGGGTCTGGTGGCGCTGACGCTGTCCGCCTGCGGCCAGGCCGACCCGGGCGTCGCGGCGTACGTCGGTGACCAGGAGGTCAGCCAGAGCCAGGTCGACCAAGCCGTCTCCGGTCTGAGCTCGATCGTCGAGGCTGGCCAGAGCGTGTCCGTCGAGGCCGTGGTCAACGCCCTCATCCAGGGCGAGCTGTCCGACCAGATCGCCACCGAGCAGAACATCGCGATTACCAACGCCGACCGCGACAAGGTCCTCAAGGGCACCAACCTGGAGGGTCTGGTCAAGGTGCCGGACGCCCAGCCGGTGGTCTTCGACGTCGCCGACCAGGCGATCGTCTCCCAGAAGCTCGGGGCCGCTGCCTACCTCGACGCGGTGAAGGGCCGGACGGTCACCCTCAATCCTCGATACGGCGTGCTCGACCCGGCTCAGAAGACGATCATCACCGACCAGTCCGGCTCCCTGTCGGTGCCGGCGCCGAACGCCTCGGTGGCCGCACCCTGAGCGGACCGGCAGCGCCCCGCCCAGCGGCGGGGGAGCCCGTGCCCGAGGCCGACCCGACGGCGCCGCTGCCGGAGGTTGCCCGGCTGGTGGCGGTGATGGCCGCGCTCCGGCAGCACTGTCCCTGGGACGCCGAGCAGACGCACCGGTCGCTCGTGCAGTACCTGGTCGAGGAAGCCCTGGAGACCGTCGAGGCGATCGAGTCCGGTGACCTGGTCGACCTGCGCGAGGAGCTCGGCGACCTGCTGCTCCAAGTCGTGTTCCACGCCCAGATCACCGACGCCTTCGACCTGGACGACGTCGCTCGTGGCGTCGCCGACAAGCTCGTCGGCCGGCACCCGCACGTCTTCGCCGGGGACGGCGTCCCCGCCGATCTCCACCACACCTGGGAGCAGCGCAAGGCGGTCGAGAAGGGCCGGACCTCAGCCCTGCAAGGGATTCCTGAGCAGCTGTCGGCGCTCGCGCGAGCGCACAAGATCATCAGCCGGGCGCGGTCACGCCGGGTGCCGCTGGACCTGCCCACCGAGCCGGTGACCGCCGAGACCGTGGGCGCCGAGGTGCTCGCCCTGGTCGCCCGGGCCCAGGCGTCCGGCGTCGATCCCGAGCAGGCCGTCCGCGACGCCGTTCGCGGGCTCGAGGCCCAGGTCCGGGCGGCCGAGGTCGTGGCCGCGGAAGACTGCTGAGCGGCGGCGTCGACGAGGGCGGGCGTGGTGTCGCCGCCCAGCGGTTGCTGCGCCGTTGTCCACAGGGTCGGCGAGAGCCGCTGTGCACAGGGTCTCGTTGCGGGGTGGAGGATAGCTTCGGAGGGCCTGAGACTGCTGCGGTGAGCGAGGTTGTGCGGGGTCGGCGCCGGGGCGCGGGATGGACCTCGGTCGGTTACGGGCTGCACGTGCTGAGCGAGAACCAGGCGATGGGCGAGGTCGACTTGGTCGACCGGTTGCGAGCGTGGCGGTTGGCGCTGCCGGAGGAGTCGGTGTTCACCTCCCTCACCGCGGCCGCGCTCCGGGGCTGGTGGCTGCCGGCCGAGCCGCACCCGCTGGTCCAGGTGGCGGTCGGGGATCGGGACTCGCATCCCCAGCGCCGGGGTCTGCAGGTGCTCCGGCTCAAGGACCGTCCGGACCGAGAGCTCGTGCAGGGTTTGCCGGTAGCCACGTCGGCCGAGACGGTGCTTGCGGCGGCGTCGGAGCTGACGACACTCGACCTCGTTCCACTGGCCGACTCAGCGCTCCGAAGTGGTGCCTGCAGCCTTGAGGAACTGACGGCGATCGCCGCCACTCGGCGCCGAGGGGCGCCACGGCTGCGGTCGGTTCTCGGCCAGCTCGATCTCCGTAGCGAGTCGGCCTGGGAGTCGATCATGCGGGTGCTGCATCGCGCGGCCGACATCCTCGTCGAGCCGCAGCACGAGATTCTTGACGGCGTCGGTCGATTCGTCGCCCGAGCCGACCTCTGGCTGGTGGGTACCCGCCGCATCCACGAGTACGACGGTGGCGGCCACCTGGACGCGGCAACGCATCGGCACGACCTCGGGCGGGACCGACGCCTCGTCGAGGCCGGCTGGCAGCGTCACGGCTACACAGCCGCCGACGTGCTGCACGGGGGCGGTCCGATCCTTGCCTCGGTCGACGCGCTGCTTGGTCGTAGCTGGAACCCCGAGCGGCTGGCCCGATGGCGGCTGCTGGTGGCCGAGTCCTCCTACGGGCGTCGAAACCGCTAGGCGGTGACGGGTTTGCTCGACCTCTAGCTGTCGCCGCTCAGCGGTTTCCGACGGCCGGCGTGCGCTACCTGACACGTCGGCATCCCGATCACCGCGATCAGTTCCACGAACGTCGATCCCGGCCTGCTCGGCGTCGCCGTCTCGTGGGCCGGCATCGTCGGCGTCAACATGGCACACAGGTTGGGTACGCGCCGGGGGCGCCTGGCCGGAGGGTCGAGCCCACGCCGTTAGGGTGAGTCCGACACCAGATCTTCACGTCCCGGGGTCGGATGAGGTCGGGGCACCACCGGAAAGGCAGCACTCGTGGCGAGTATCGAGTTCGTCGGCGCACGCGAAATCCTGGATTCACGCGGCAACCCCACGGTCGAGGTCGAGGTCATCCTCGATGACGCGTCCGAAGGTCGGGCTGCGGTGCCCTCGGGTGCGTCCACCGGCGCGTTCGAGGCGGTCGAGCTGCGTGACGGCGACGCCCGCTACGGCGGCAAAGGCGTCAGCAAGGCCGTCCTCGGCGTGATCGACCAGCTCGGGCCCGAGCTGGTCGGCTACGAGGCCAGCGAGCAGCGGCTGATCGACCAGGCCATGATCGACCTGGACGGGACCGACAACAAGGCCAACATCGGCGCGAACGCCATTCTCGGGGTCTCTCTCGCCGTGGCTCACGCGGCCGCCAACTCCGCGGACCTGCCGCTCTACCGCTACGTCGGCGGACCGAACGCGCACGTGCTTCCCGTCCCGATGATGAACATCGTCAACGGTGGCTCGCACGCCGACTCCGACGTGGACATCCAGGAGTTCATGATCGCGCCGATCGGCGCGGCCACCTTCCGCGACGCGCTCGAGATGGGCGCGAGCGTCTACCACTCGCTCAAGTCGGTGCTGAAGAAGCAGGGTCTGTCGACCGGCCTCGGCGACGAGGGCGGCTTTGCGCCGAACCTGCCGGCCAACGTCGCCGCGCTCGAGCTGATCTCCACCGCGGTCGAGTCGACCGGGCTGACTCTGGGCACCGACATCGCGCTGGCCCTCGACGCCGCCAGCAGCGAGTTCTTCCGCGACGGGGTCTACCACTGGGAGGGCGGCCAGAAGTCCGCCGACGAGATGACGGCGATCTACGAGCAGTGGATCACCGACTTCCCGATCGTGTCCCTCGAGGACCCGCTGGCCGAGGACGACTGGGCCGGCTGGAGCGCGCTGGTGGCGCGGATCGGCGACCGCGTCCAGGTCGTCGGCGACGACCTCTTCGTCACCAACGTCAGCCGCCTGCAGCGCGGCATCACCGAGAAGGCCGCCAGCGCCCTGCTGGTCAAGGTCAACCAGATCGGCTCGCTGACCGAGACCCTGGACGCCGTCGACCTCGCCCACCGGGCCGGTTTCCGCTGCATGATGAGCCACCGTTCCGGCGAGACCGAGGACACCACGATCGCTGACCTGGCCGTGGCCACGAACTGCGGCCAGATCAAGTCCGGCGCCCCGGCCCGGACCGACCGGGTAGCCAAGTACAACCAGCTGCTGCGGATCGAGGAGGACCTCGACGACGCGGCCCGGTACGCCGGCGCGGCCGCCTTCCCGAGGTTCAGTGCCTAGCTCGGCCGGCCCCCGACCCCCGGCTCGCCCGGGGGCCGGGCCGGGCCGCAGTCGGTCCCGTACGCGGCCAACCGCGCGCACGGGACCGGCGGCGACTCCGTCGTCTCCCTCCAGCCCCGGCCCGGTCACCGAGCCGGCGACCGTGCCGGCCACGCGACCCGCCCGCCGGTCGAACGTGACGACGCGGGCGATCGCCCTCGTGGTGGTGCTGCTCGTGCTGGTGATCTCCTACGCGTCGAGCCTGCGGATCTACTTCTCGCAGGCCCACGAGATCTCGGCGAGCCGGGCCGAGATCAGCGAGCGCCAGCAGCGGATCGCCAAGCTGCAGACCGAGCTCGGCCGCTGGGACGACCCCGACTACGTACGCACCCAGGCCCGACAACAGCTGGGTTGGGTGGTGCCGGGCGAGACGGGCTACCAGGTCGTCGGAGCGGACGGCCAGCCCCTGGGCGGCGGTGCGGCCATCGAGAACGGCACGGACCCGACCGCGGCACAGCAAGACGTCTGGTGGTCCAAGCTCTGGGGTTCGGTCGAGGCAGCCGACCAGCCGGCGCCGGCCAAGAAGAAGGCCAGGGACGCCGGACCGATCACGGCGAAGACGAAGCCGGCCGGCGCTCGCTGAACCGCGTCTCGGCCGCGATCTGCACAGCCAGCGCCGCGTCGAAATAGCCCTGACCAGGGACGAGAGCGTTCGCCACTGCACAGCCGGTGCCGAGTCGGACGGCCGCGGCCAGGTCGTCACCCCGGTCCAGCGCGGCCAGCAGGCCGCCGAGGAAAGCGTCACCGCTGCCGACGGGGAACCGGCCGTGCCGGGCCGGCGGGGCCACCTGCACCACTTCGTTCTCGTCCAGGGCCACGGCTCCGGCCGTCCCGTCGGTGAGCACGACGAGCGCCCCCGTACGGGATTGGATCTGCGTCGCCAACATCACCAGGTCTGTCGTCGCGGACCGGCCGAGCAGCTCGGCCGCCTCTGCCCGGTTGATCTTGACCAGGGCCGGGCGGGCCGCCGCTGCTCCGGGCAGAGTCTCGCCGTGGGTGTCGACCGCGACCGACGCGCCCTCGGAACGGCCGAGCCGGACCAGCTCGGCCACAGCGTCCGCCGAGCCCGACGGGCCCCGGCCAGAGATCGAGAGCCAGCCGGGTCGGGTCGCCAGCTGCTCGGCCACGGCGGCGGCGAGGTCCTGCAGCACCTCAGGCTCCACCGGGCGGGAGTCCTCGTAGATCTCGGTCAGTTCTCCCGTATCGGCGGCGGCCACCGAGACGCAGGTGCGGGTCTCGACACCGCTCGCGACCTCGACCAGCGGCATCCCCTCCGCCTCGGCCAGGGCCGCCACCCGCGCTCCCGTCGGCCCGCCGAGCAGGGTCACCACGACCACCTCGGCACCCATGGCGCGCGCTGCCCGCGCCATGTTCAGCGCCTTGCCGCCCGCCACCGCGAACGGTCCGGGCGTCCGGTGCATCTGCCCGGTCCGGTAGTGCTCGAGCGAGTAGGTCAGGTCCAGCGACGGACTCAGAGCAGCGACCGTGAGCATGAGGGGGATCGTAACGGCGTCGCGTCGGGAGCGTATTTGAGAGACTGGGGCAGTGCGTGAACCCCTGACAGCCGAGGACGAGGCCGCCGTGACGGCCCAGCTGCAGCGACCCCCGCGTGGGGTGGCGGCCGTGGCCTACCGCTGTCCCTGCAGCCGGCCGGCCGTGGTGGCGACCCAGCCGCGGTTGGCTGACGGCACCCCGTTCCCCACCACCTACTACCTGACGTGCCCCCGGGCCACGGCCGCCTGCTCGACCCTGGAGTCCCAGGGCGTGATGGCGGAGATGACCGCCCGGCTCGGTCAAGACGAGCAGCTCGCGGCGGCCTACCGACAGGCGCACCATGCCTACCTGGCGGACCGGGCGCAGCTCGGCGACGTGCCCGAGATCGACGGGGTGAGCGCCGGGGGGATGCCGGACCGGGTCAAGTGCCTGCACGTGCTCGCCGCCCACAGCCTCGCCGCGGGGCCCGGCGTCAACCCCCTGGGCGACGAGACCGTGGCTGCCCTGGGGGAGTTCTGGCGCCGACCCTGCCTCGACGAGAGCGGCGAGCGGCCATGACCGAGCCATCTGGTCGCGCTCCGCGCTCCGGGGTCATGAGCTCCGCCCGATCTCGCTCGTTCGTCACGGTTCCCGGCGACGGAAGAGCGTGTCGCCCGGAACCGCTCCTCACTCCCGAGAGGCTTCGCTCATGACCGAGCCATCTGGTCGCACTCTGCGCTCCGGGGTCATGAGCTCCGCCCGATCTCGCTCGTTCGTCACGGTTCCCGGCGACGGAAAAGCGTGTCGCCCGGAACCGCTCCTCACTCCCGAGAGGCTTCGCTCATGACCGAGCCATCTGGTCGCACTCCGCGCTCCGGGGTCATGAGCTCCGCCCGATCTCGCTCGTTCGTCACGGTTCCCGGCGACGGAAAAGCGTGTCGCCCGGAACCGCTCCTCACTCCCGAGAGGCTTCGCTCATGACCGAGCCATCTGGTCGCGCTCCGCGCTCCGGGGTCATGAGCTCCGCCCGATCTCGCTCGTTCGTCACGGTTCCCGGCGACGGAAAAGCGTGTCGCCCGGAACCGCTCCTCACTCCCGAGAGGCTTCCCTCATGACCGAGCCATCTGGTCGCGCTCCGCGCTCCCGGGTGGCGGTGGTCGACTGCGGCACGAACTCGATCAGGCTGCTGATCGCCGAGGCCGGACCGGACGGCACCATGCTCGAGCTGGAGCGGCGGACCGAGATCGTCCGCCTCGGCCAGGGCGTCGACGCGACCGGTGAGTTCCACCCGGACGCCTTGACGCGCACCTTCGCGGCCACCGAGGCCTACGCCGCCCTGGTCCGCGACGCGGGCGTGGCGGCCGAGCACCTCCGCTTCGTCGCGACGTCGGCCTCCCGCGACGCACGCAACCGGGAGGCGTTCTTCGACGGCGTCCGTCAGCGCCTGGGTGTGACGCCGGAGGTCATCAGCGGTGACACCGAGGCCGCGCTCTCCTTCGCCGGCGCCCTCAGCCGGACCGAGTCGGCGCGCGAGCCGGTGCTGGTGGTCGACATCGGCGGTGGCTCCACCGAGCTGATCGTGGGAAGCGACGGGGGCGGGGTGACCGCGGCCGTCTCGCTCGACGTGGGCTCGGTCCGGCTGACCGAGCGGTTCCTGGGTGCGGGACCGCCGCCGCAGGAGGCCGTCGCGGCTGCTGCCGACCATGTCGACGCGCTGCTCGAGGGCAGCGGGATCGACTTCGCCGTCGGCACGTGGATCGGGGTGGCTGGCACCGCGACGACCCTGGCGGGCGTCCACCTGGGGCTGGAGCGCTACGACCGCGAGCTGGTGCACGGGTCCCTGATCCCGCTGTCCGACCTGTATGCCCTGTTCGACCGGCTGGTGGCCAGCACGGTGCAGGAGATCCGTGCTCTCCCGTCGATGCACCCTGGTCGCGCCGACGTCGTGACCGCAGGCACCCTGATCGCTGTCCGGATCGCCGACCGGCTCGGTTCGGGCGTGGACGGACTGCGGGTGAGCGAGTCCGACATCCTCGACGGGGCCGCGCTCGAGCTGCTGCGCCGGGCCTGAACCGTGTCGCCCCGTCGCGTCCCCCGGGCGCCCGACCTGCTGCTGCGCCGCCGGCGAAGCCTGGTCACGGTGCTGGCCCGGCACGCCGCCCGGGTCGGCTCGCGCCGCACCCTGCTGGTCGGACTGGCGCGCGCCCTCGGGGTGACGTTGGTGGCGGCACTGCTCGCCGCACCGTTCGCGGCGGTCTGGGGGATCGGCCACGCCGAGGTGCAGGACTACCTGGGCCCGAACCGGGTGCTCTTCGCCACGAACTTCTCCGGTGAGGTGCAGCTCGACCTCGGGCCGATCGGCAGGGCCTACCTACCCAGCCCCGCCGCTCCGATCGGGGTCACGGCCACGGTGGGCAGCGTCGGGTCGGCCGCCCAGAGTGCGAGCGCGCTGTTCTCGCAGCAGACGCTGTCGGCCTATGTGGACCTCTACGACCATCCGCAGGTGGCCCTGCAGGGCATTGTCGAGCGGCTCGGGCTGGACGCCGCGAGCGAGGCAGCCCTGGCCGAGGTCGTGCTGCTGGTCGGCTTCGCTCTCTGGCGGCTCCGCGCCCAGCTGCTCAGCCCCTGGGTCGCCCGCCACGCCACCCGCCGTCGGACAGCCGCGGCCTACCTGTTGGTGCTGGTGGTCGTGGTCGGCTCCGTGCTCAGCCCGCGGCCGCCGGACGGGACCCGGTATCCGGTCTTCATCGCCAGCGGCAGCCGCTACGCCGACATCACCGTCGACAGTGGCGCCCTGGCCGACCTGCTCGACCGCGGGGTCAAGGGGGTGACCCTGCTCAGCGGTCGCCAGCAGCAGGCGGTGCGCGCCTTCACCGACGAAGCGGTGGCCAGCCTGTCGGCGCAGGTGGGACGGCTGCCCCAGGCCCGGCCGGGGGAGTCGCTGCTGTTGGGCTTCAGTGACCTGCACTGCAACCAGGCGATGACCGACCTGATCGGACGGCTGGCCCGGGTCACGGCACCGCGGGTCGTGCTCAGCTCCGGCGACGACACGGTGAACGGCACGGCCGTGGAGAAGACGTGCATCCGACGCGAGGCGGCGATCTACCCCGAGGTGCCGTTCGTGGTCGCCAGCGGCAACCACGACTCCGACACCACCGAGGCCCAGATGCGCTCCGACGGGATGGTCGTCCTCAACGGCAGCACCGTCGACGCAGCCGGGCTGCAGGTCCTGGGCGACGACGACCCCGAGCACAACATCCCGTTCAGCCAGGACCGCGACCGCGACCGGCCCGAGACCGAGGAGGAGATGGCCGCGCGGCTGATCAGCGCTGCCGGTGCCCGGCCCGTGGACGTGCTGCTGGTCCACCAGCCCGCAACGTCGGTGGTACTGATGAGCGCAGCCGACCCGCCCGCGCGGTTGATCGCTTGGGGCCACTTCCATTCCCAGTCCGGACCGACGGTCCTCACCCACAGCGACGGCTCGTGGACCGTCGGCATGCAGGAGGGGACGGCTGGCGGGGTCAAGCAGCCGACCCTGGCCTCGTTCAGCACGCCGTTCTCACCACCGCTGATCAACGCTGACGTCTACTTCTACTACCGCGACGACGCGACGGGTCTCATCACCGGCGTGCAGCCCGTCCACATCACCCCCACCGCCAAGGTGGTGATCGACGACCGGATCCCGACCGGCGACCTCGCCGCCCTGCCCCCCGAGACGCGGCTTGAGCTCACGGGCAGCAGCACGACCCCTGTTCCCGCGCCTACCGGCTGAGACGGGCGGTTAAGATCCGCCCGGGCCCCCGTAGCCCAACGGCAGAGGCAGGCGGCTTAAACCCGCCACAGTGTGGGTTCGAGTCCCATCGGGGGCACTGAACCTGCGGCCTTCTTAGCCGATTCATGGCGTCGCGACCAGTGTCTGGTCAGCAGCCGTTCCTAGACTGGACGATGTCGGCACCGCCCCTGGTGCCTCTCAGGAGGACATCACATGTTGCGTAGTTCGAACCCGATCCTTTCCAAGCAGGACGCGTTCACGCCCGCAGCGCCCCAGTACGGCCAGAGCCAGTTCGGCCGTTCCCCGTACCAGCAGTACCCGCCGGAGGCCTACCAGCAGGCGCCGGCCCCCCAGGCGCCGCAGGCCAGGATGAGCTTCGACGACGTGGTCACCAAGACCGCGGTCACCATCGGCACGCTGGCCATTGCGGCTGCAGTGGCCTGGAAGATCGTTCCCGACAGCCTGTACTTCCCCGCCATGGTGCTGTCAGGCCTGGTCGGCTTCGTCGTGGTCATGGTGGTCTCGTTCCGCCGTAACGTCTCGCCCGCCATGGTGCTGGCCTACGCGGCCATCGAGGGCGTGTTCATCGGCATGATCAGCAAGGTCTTCGAGGCCCAGTTCCCGGGCATCGTCGGTCAGGCGGTGCTGTCGACCTTCATCGCCGCCGGAGTCACCTTGGCGGCCTACAAGTTCTTCAACATCCGGGTGACGGCCAAGTTCCAGAAGGTCGTCGTCATCTCCACCCTGGCCTTTGCGGCGATGATGCTGGTGAACTTCATCTTCAGCCTGTTCACCGGCTCGCCCGGCCTGCGGGGCGGCCTCACCGGTCCGGTGAGCCCCATCGCGTACCTGTTCTCCGCGATCGCCATCGTGCTCGCCGTGCTGAACCTGGTGCTTGACTTCGACTACATCGAGAAGGGTGTCGCCATGGGCGCCCCGGCTCGTGAGTCGTGGCGGGCGGCGTTCGGCCTGACCGTGACCATGGTCTGGCTCTACATCGAGATGCTGCGGCTGCTGTCCTACATCCGCAGGTAACCAGGGCTTTCTGAGCCTGGCGAAAGGCTCCTCACCTGAGCCGCACCCCACCCGGGGTGCGGCTCTCGTGCGTTCGAAGTCGCATGAGCCGGCACTAGTCTTTCCTGGTGCAGTACGTGAACTCGCTGATCGACCTCGTCGGCAACACCCCGCTGGTCAAGCTGTCGCGGGTGGTCGGGGAGGCCAAGCCGCTGGTGCTGGCCAAGGTGGAGTACCTCAACCCGGGCGGCTCGGTGAAGGACCGGATCGCGGTCCGGATGATCGACGCGGCCGAGCGGGAGGGCCTGCTGAAGCCAGGCGGCACCATCGTCGAGCCCACCAGCGGCAACACCGGCGTCGGGCTGGCGATCGTGGCCCAGAGCCGGGGCTACTCCTGCGTCTTCGTCTGCCCCGACAAGGTGAGCGAGGACAAGCGGAACGTGCTCGCTGCGTACGGTGCCCGGGTGGTCGTCTGCCCGACGGCGGTCGACCCCGATCACCCCGACTCCTACTACTCGGTCTCGGACCGGCTGGTCCGAGAGATCGAGGGTGCGTGGAAGCCGGACCAGTACAGCAACCCGAACAACCCGCTCAGTCACTACGAGACCACCGGGCCCGAGATCTGGGCGCAGACCGACGGCCGGATCACCCATTTCGTGGCCGGGATGGGCACCGGCGGCACGATCAGCGGCGCCGGGCGCTTCCTCAAGGAGGTCTCCGGGGGTCGCGTCCAGGTGATCGGGGCGGACCCGAGCGGCTCGGTCTACTCCGGTGGCACCGGCCGGCCCTACCTGGTCGAGGGTGTTGGCGAGGACTTCTGGCCCGCCAACTACGACCCCGAGGTCTGCGACCGGGTGATCGAGGTCTCCGACGGGGACTCCTTCGCGATGACCCGGCGGCTCGCCCGGGAGGAGGCGCTGCTGGTCGGCGGCTCGTGTGGCATGGCCGCTGCCGCGGCCCTGCAGGTGGCCGCGGAGATCGACGACCCGGACGCGGTCATCGTGGTGCTGCTGCCGGATTCCGGCCGCGGCTACCTGACCAAGATCTTCAACGACAGCTGGCTGGCCCGCTACGGGTTCGCGCCCCGGCCCGAGCACGCCGTCCGCGTCGTGGGCGACGTGCTCCGGGAGAAGTCGGGGGAGCTGCCGAGCCTCGTGCACACCCACCCGAACGAGACGATCGCCGAGGCTGTCGCGATCCTGCGCGAGTACGGCGTCTCGCAGATGCCGGTGGTGCGGGCCGAGCCCCCGGTGATGGCGGCGGAGGTCGTCGGTGCCGTCAGTGAGCGGGGACTGCTCGGCGCGCTGTTCGGCCATCACGTGCGTCCGGCCGACCCGGTGGCTGCCGCCATGGAGGCCGCCCTGCCGACGCTCGGCGCCACCGAGTCGGTGGCGAGCGCGGTGGCGCTGCTGGTGGACGGTGACGCGCTGCTGGTGCTGGAGGACGGCCGCCCGGTAGGCGTCCTGACCCGTCAGGACCTGCTCGGGGACGTCGGCTGAGCCGCTTCAGGAGGGGGAGCTGAGCAGCTCGCCCAGCAGTTCTTGCCAGTTGTGCGTCCAGGGAAGCGACTCCCACTCCGACAACGGCACCCAGCGGGCTGCCGAGGTGGTGCCGCCGAGGTCGAGCACGCGGGGCTCCGTCGGCTCCGGGCAGCTGGCCCGGTAGACAAGCCGGACCGCCTGGAAGTCCTCCAGCCTTCGTCTGGGGCTCCGGCCGATCCAGTGCGAGGTCTGCACCGAGACCAGCTCACCCAGCTCGACTCGCTGCGCGGTCTCCTCCACCACCTCGCGGAGGACCGTGTCGGCCGGCTGCTCGCCGGCGTCGATGCCACCACCGGGCATGCCCCACCGGCCCTCGACGCCCGTCCGGTCGGAGTACTCGGTGGCCAGCAGGCCGCGGCTGGAGATGACGACCGCGTACGCAGCGACACGCTGCCGTACCTCCGGCTCGACGCCCGGCGGTACCACCAGCCCGGCGTCCTGACCGCGCCGGCCGAGCCGGGGCCGCGGCTCCCCATCGAGCGCACGAACCTGCAGCACCAGCCGCAGGTCGTCGTCGACGGTTCGGACCGCCTCGAGCGGCCGGACCAGTGCGTACCCCTCGTCGTGCGCGACGACGGCCGGGTCCGCGCCGTGCTCCAGCCGTACGTCGAAGGCGGGCTGCGCGGCCACAGACGCACTGGTGATGCCGACCACCCTCATCGCCGTCCTCCTCCGGACCCGCCCAGTATCGACCTCGAGACGCTGGTTCAGTTTCGCAGGTGGGTAGCCTGGCTTCTCGTGCCATGCCGACGCTGCGAGCGAGACCTGTCGTGATCTCCGGACTCGCGTACGCCGTCGTGGCCCTGGCGGCTGTCGGCGGGCTCTGGGGCATCGTCACCGCAGTGGCGGACAAGCCCCCGGGCAAGGCGCAGCTGATCTACGCCGGCGTCGTCGAGCTGGCCACGCTCGTGCAGTCTGGCGTGGCGTTCGCCCGGCTGGCGGGCGGCTTCCGCCCCGTCGAGCTGGCGACCACGATCGGCTACCTGGTCGGGATCGCGGTCCTGGTACCACTGGCCTGGTTCTGGGCAAACACCGAGCGCACCCGCTGGTCCGGCGTGGTGCTCGCGGTAGCGGCCCTCTCGGTGCTTGCGATGACGCTGCGGCTGCTCCAGCTGTGGACCGAGGTGCCGGCATGATCAGCCGGGCACCGCGGCCCGTCCGCACCTCCTCGGGTCCCGGCCGGGTGCTGGTCGCCGTCTACGGGCTCTTTGCCCTGGCCGCCACAGCGCGGGCGGTCGTGCAGCTGCTGACCGACTACGCCGAGGCGCCGCTGGCCTACCTGCTGTCCCTGGTGGCCGGCGTGATCTACATCGTGGCCACGTTCACCCTGGCCCGCGGCAGCCGGACGTCGCGACGGGTCGCCTGGACGGCGATCACCCTCGAGCTCGTCGGCGTGCTGGCCGTCGGTACTGCGAGCATCGTGGACCCCGCCGCATTCCCGCGGGCCACCGTCTGGTCGACCTACGGCATCGGTTACGGCTTTGTGCCGCTGGTGCTGCCGGTGCTGGGACTGCTCTGGCTGCGCCGAACCAGACTCACGGCCCGAGACTCCTCATAGGCACAGGCGTCAGTCACGCAGAAGGCGCCAATCAGCACATCGACGGTCTTGCCGCCGTGACAACGCGAGACCGGAGCAGCCGGTAGTTGTCAGCGGCCCGCACTGCTCGGGCTGGACCGACCATCGACTCCACCGGAAAGGCGGTCATCGCCTCGCGCACCGACCCGTGGTCAACGCCGCTCCGGAAGCCCCGCAAGTCGACAACGATCACGTGGCGTCTCGCCGCCTCGCCTCGAAATCGTTGTCCCAGTCAGGCTGGGGCGTCCTGACAGCGCCGGCGCTGGGTATGCTGCCGCGTCACGGGCGCGGCGCCCGACCGCGGAGGTGACGTGAAGTACAACGACCAGGCCCGGCTCGACCCGTCCCAGGTGGGCGGCGGGGGCGGCCGGGGTGGCGGCGGCAAGATCGCGTTGGGTGGCGGGGCCGGTGTGGTGGTGCTGGTGATCGCCCTGCTGCTCGGGATCAACCCGAACGACATCCTGGGCGGCGCGACCACCACGGACCCAGGGACGGGCTCGGGGCAGTCGACCGCGTTCGCCCAGTGCACCAGGGGTTCCGACATCAACACCGATCGCAACTGCCGCTTCGTCGCGTACACCAACTCGATCCAGGACTACTGGGGGTCGGCGGAACCTGACTACCAGAAGATCCAGGTCGACACCTTCACCGGGAGCATCGCCACCGGCTGCGGCAACGCCACCTCAGCCGTCGGCCCCTTCTACTGTCCGGCCGACACGACCGTCTACCTCGACCTGAGCTTCTTCGACCAGCTGACCGGCGAGCTCGGGGCCAAGGGCGGTGACGCGGCGGAGGCCTACGTGCTGGCGCACGAGTTCGGGCACCACATCCAAAAGCTCAGGGGCACCATGGCCAAGGTCCAGGGCAGCGGCTCGCAGGGCACCGGCCCCACCTCGTCCGGGGTCCGGCTGGAGCTGCAGGCCGACTGCTACGCGGGAGTCTGGTTCAACCACGCGACGAACGACCCCGACAGCCCGATCAGCGAGGTGACCTCGGCCGACCTCGCGAACGCACTGGACGCGGCGTCAGCCGTCGGCGACGACCGGATCCAGCAGAAGACCCAAGGCCAGGTGTCGCCGGAGACCTGGACCCATGGGTCCGCGGCCAACCGTCAGAAGTGGCTGACCACAGGTTTTCGCCGTGGTGACCCGAAGGCCTGCGACACCTTCGCCGCTGGCGCCGTCAGCTGAGGTCTGCGGTGTCCGGCGAGCTCAGGACACCTCAGGGACAAGCCGTGCAGCCGTGTAGCGGTCGAACAGCGCGCGGAAGGAGTCGACGGTCCGGTGGTGGGTGGTGAAGCCGGCCAGCCGGCTCTTGCTCATGTCGGTGACCACCTCGATGTCGCGCCCGAGGTCGGCATCGGTGTGCCACCACGAGGCCAGCCGGGCGAGGTCCGGCTCGACGAGGTCGTGCTGGGCGACGATCTCGGCCCAGACGGCCCCGGCGTCGGCCATCTGCTGCTCCAGCGGACGCGGCTCCCCCTCGAAGCCGACGGGCTCCACGCCGAGGTGCGCAGCCAGCTGAGGCCACAGCCAGCGCCAGCGGAAGACGTCGCCGTTGACGATGTTGAACGGCTGGTCCGCGCCCGCCGGCGTGGTGGAGGCCCACACCATCTGCTCGGCCAGGACCGTCGCGTCGGTGACGTCGGTCAACCCGTCCCACTGCGTCCGGCTGCCGGGAAAGACGAACGGCCGGCCGGTGTGCCGGCAGATGGCGGCCTGGACGGCCAGCGTCAGGCCCATGTTCATCGCGTTGCCGACGGCGTACCCGAGCACGGTGTGGGAGCGGTGGACCGACCAGGTGAAGCCGGCCGCAGCTGCGGCGGCGAAAAGCTCGTCCTCCTGGGCGTAGTAGAAGTTCGGGGCGTCCAGCCGGGGCTCGTCCTCGTGAAAGGGGGTGTCTGGCATCGTGCCCTGGCCGTACGCCTCGAACGGCCCGAGGTAGTGCTTCAGCCCGGTCATCAAGGCGACGTGGGCTACCGGCGCCGGCCGGAGCGCCGCCAGCAGGTCGCGGACCATGCCACCGTTCACCGCGATGTTCTGCGCCTCGGTCTCCTGCCGGAGCCACGCGGTGAAGTAGACATGGGTGGGTCGCTCCTGGGCGAGAGCCGTTCTCAGGCTGTCGGCCGAGGTGAGGTCGGCCGCGACCCAGTGCAGGCCCGGCCGCTCAGGTCCGGGGCGGCGCGCGAGACCGGTCACCGGCCAACCGGCTTCGAGCAGCTGGTCGACGATCGCGGCCCCGGCGATGCCGGTCGCCCCGACGACGAGGGCGCGGGCGGACGGCTTGGCGGAGGGCGTGGCGGGGTCAGGGGCGCTCATGCCAAAGCCAACAGTGAGGGCCCGGGAACATTCCCGGGCCTCCACCCTCAGGAGCGGGTCGTCACTAGTTGCAGGTGACGCCCGTGGCGTGGATCGGGCAGTAGCCGAAGGGATTCTTGTCGAGGTACTGCTGGTGGTAGTCCTCGGCGTAGAAGAACGTCGGCTCCGGCTTGATCTCAGTGGTGATCTGACCGAAGCCCGCTCGGGTGAACTGCACCTGGTAGTCGTCGCGGACCCGCTTCAGGGTGTCCAGCTGCTCGTCGGAGGTGGTGTAGACCGCCGAACGGTACTGGGTGCCCACGTCGTTGCCCTGGCGCATTCCCTGGGTGGGGTTGTGGTTCTCGAAGAACACCTTGAGCAGAGCCTCGTAGCTCACCTTGACCGGGTCGTAGCTGACCTTGACGATCTCGGTGTGGCCGGTGCGGGCGCTGCACACCTCCTCATAGGTCGGGTTCGGCGTGTAGCCACCGGCGTAGCCGACGGCGGTGTTCGTGACGCCGGGGGTCTTCCAGTAGAGCTTCTCCGCACCCCAGAAGCAGCCGAGAGCGAAGTAGGCGACCTCAGATCCCGCCGGCACCTTCTGCACCGGGATGCCGAAGATGTCGTGGAAGGTGGGGTCGACCAGGACGGAGCGCTCGCGTCCGCGGAGAGCCTGCTCGGGCTCGATCAGCGTGGACTTCATCTTGGAGAAGAACATGGGTTCAGTCTGCCTCTCTGCGCCACCGCTGGTCTGCGGTCCGCACCTGGTGCAACGTCACCCCGGTGCGGCCTTGTTCCGTAGGCTCGACCCATGAGTGAACCCGGCTTCTCCACCCGTGCCATCCACGCCGGTCAGCGGCCCGACCCTGGCAACGGGGCTGTCGCGCCCGCCATCTGGGCCACCTCGACCTACGCCCAGGACGGCGTCGGTGGGCTGCGTTCAGGCTATGAGTACTCCCGCTCGGCCAACCCGACCCGGACCGCGCTCGAGGAGTGCCTGGCGGCGTTGGAGGGCGGCGCGCACGGCTTCGCCTTCGCCAGTGGCCTGGCCGCCGAGGACACCTTGCTGCGGACGATCGGCAAGCCCGGTGCGCACGTGGTGATCCCCGACGACGCGTACGGCGGCACGTACCGGCTGTTCGCGCGGGTGCACGAGCCCTGGGGTTTGTCGTACACCCCGACCCCGCTCGGCGACCTGGAGGCGGTCGCGGCCGCGATCCGGCCCGGCGAGACCACCGCCGTGTGGGTGGAGACGCCCACCAACCCGCTGCTCGGCGTGGCCGACATCGCGGCGATCGCCGAGCTGGCGCACGCCGCCGGTGCCCTGCTCATCGTGGACAACACGTTCGCCTCGCCCTACCTGCAGCAGCCGCTGGCTCTGGGCGCCGACGTCGTCGTGCACTCCACCACCAAGTACTGCGGCGGACACTCCGACGTGGTCGGCGGCGCGCTGGTGACCGACGACGACGGGCTGGCCGAGCAGCTGCGCTACTTCCAGAACGCGATCGGCGGCGTCGCCGGGCCCTTCGACGCCTGGCTGGTGCTGCGGGGGCTGCGCACCCTCGCTGTCCGGATGGAGCGGCACTGCGACAACGCGGAGAAGGTCGTCGCCTACCTGGTCGACCATCCCCAGGTGGCCGAGGTCTTCTATCCGGGTCTGGACTCCCACCCCGGCCACGTCGTGGCTAAGGCCCAGATGCGCCGTTTCGGCGGCATGGTCAGCTTCCGCGTCGCTGCCGGTGAGCAGGCGGCGGTCGACCTCTGCGGCCGCACCGAGGTCTTCACCCTCGGCGAGTCCCTCGGCGGCGTCGAGTCGCTGATCGAGCACCCCGGCCGGATGACCCACGCCTCGGTCGCCGGTACGGCGCTGGAGGTCCCGGCCGACCTCGTGCGGCTGAGCGTCGGAATCGAGGATGCCGACGACCTGATCGCCGACCTCGATCGGGCCCTCGGCTCCTGATAGCCCGACGTGTCAGAACGTCAGGGGACCGACAGCCCCGGAGGGTCTGACAAGTCGGCCTCAGGCAAGGGACCAGTCGATCGGGTCGGCGCCTTGGGCCTCCAGCAGGGCGTTCGTCCGGCTGAACGGGCGGGAGCCGAAGAACCCGTTGCGCGCTGACAGGGGCGACGGATGGACGCTGGTCACCGACGGAACGTCCCCCAGCAGTGGCCGCAGCGACTGGGCGTCGCGGCCCCACAGGATCGCCACCAGCGGACCGCCGCGCTGCACCAGGGCCTCGATAGCCCGTGTGGTGACCCGCTCCCAGCCGCGCCGGCGGTGCGAGGCCGACTTTCCCGGCTCGACGGTCAGGACGCGGTTCAGCAGCAGCACCCCCTGGTCGAACCAGGGCGTCAGGTCGCCGTGGGCCGCGGGCGGCACACCGAGGTCGGACTGCAGCTCGGCGTAGATGTTCTGCAGCGAACGCGGCACGGGCCGGACGTCGGGGGACACCGCGAACGAGAGCCCGATGGGGTGTCCGGGTGTCGGGTACGGGTCCTGTCCGACCACCAGCACCCGGGCCTCGGTCAAGGGGCGGCTGAAAGCCCGGAGCACGTGCTCGCGCGCCGGGAGGTAGCCGCGGCCCGCGCGCTCCTCCGAGGCCAGAAAGTCCTCCAGGGCGGCGAGGTCGGAGGCCACCGGGGCCAACGCCTCGGCCCAACCTGCTCCCAGGCCGGCGCGCAGGTCAGCGGGGGGGAGTGACAAGGCCGGCCTCCTGGACGGGTACGCGGGGCATTCGAGCCGAGACCGCGGCCCCGCCGAGCAGCAGCAGGCCCCCGACGGCGAAGGCGACCGGGTAGGAGAAGGAGTCGGCGAGCAGTCCGGCGACGAGCGGACCGACGATCGCTCCCACGTCGGAGCACATCGAGAACACGGCGACAGCGGTACCGCCGCGGCCGCCGGCCGCGTCGCCCACCGACGCCGCGGGCGCGGTCCCGAGGAACGCTGCGGCGACCCCGTACAGACAGAGCGCGACGATCAGCAGTCCGATGCTCGGGGCGAACGGCACGGCGAGGATCGACAGCCCGGCCAGGGTGCCGCCGGCGATCATCGCCGGACGTCGGCCGACCGTGTCGACGAAGCGCCCGGCCGGTCCGACGGCGACGGTCTGGGCCACTGCCGCGCAGGCGAACGCGATGCCGGTCCACGAGGTAGGTCGGTGCAGCACCTCGACCACCAGCACCGGGACGAGGGTGCTGCGAACGCCGAACGAGGTCCAGCCCTGGGCCAGGTTCGTCACGCAGGCCGCCTGGTAGCGCCGGTCCCGCAGCACCTGACGGAAGGGCACCACCGGCAGGGCCTCGCCGGTCCGGCCCTCGCTGCGGGTCCGCAGCAGCACGAGGCCGACGGTGCCGGCCACCGCGAGCGTGGCCGCGTAGAAGAAGAAGGGAGCCGTCAACGAGATCGCCGAGAGCAGCCCGCCGATGGCCGGCCCGGCCATCCCCCCGAGCAGGAAGCCGGCCTGGAAGAAGCCGGCCGCGCGGCCGCGCAGACCGGGCTCGACCGACGTCAGCAGCAGCGTGGTGGCCGACACGGTGAACATCGCCGACCCGATACCCCCCACGCCGCGCAGCACCAGCAGCTGCACGTAGCTGTGCGAGATCCCGGCGACGCCGCTGGACAGAGCCACGATGAAGATCCCGGTGGCCATCACGATCCGCTCGCCCAGCGCGTTGATCAGCCGGCCGCAGAAAGGACTGGTGGCCAGCCGCATCGCCGCGAACGCCGACACGACAGCGCCGACCGCGAAGTTGTCGACCCCGAAGCTGCGGGCGAAGACGGGCAGCACCGGCACCAGCACGCCGAAGCCGACCGCCACGCAGAACGCGATCAGGCCCAGGACGTAGACCTCGCGCGGCAGTCCGGAGGAGCCACGCAGTCGGGACCGGGCCGAGCGAACCGTAAGCACCGGCACAGTCTGCCAGTGGTGTCAGATAGCGTTGATTCGTTCGGGGTCGTCGGCAAGGAGGCATGGCGTGGGACTACCCAGCAGGGTTCTGACGGGTGTGGCGGGATGGCGTGAGGCCATCAACCGGCGCGCCGAGGCCGTGCCGAGCGGACTCCACGGGCTCGAGCACCCGGTAGTCGTGCCCGTCCTCACCGCGGGCGAGGACACCGACCGAGCCGTACCCGGCGGTCTGCGGCTGGCCGCCTCCTGGTCGTGGCGACTGATCCTGGTGGGGGCCCTGATCTACGGGCTGGGCCGCATCGCCGGCTACCTGTCCGAGGTGTTCATCCCGCTGGCCGTCGCGATCCTGCTGGCCGCGATGCTCGCTCCGGTGTGCAACCGGTTGCGTCAGTGGGGTCTGCCCCGGGGCGCCGCCACGGCGCTCACGCTGCTCGGCGGCATCATCCTCATCGCCGGGGCGCTCGCCCTGATCACCACGCAGATCGTGGGCCAGACCAGCGAGCTCACCAAGAACGTGACCGCCGGCTTCAACCACCTGGTCACCGCGCTGCAAAACAGCCGACTGCCGATCAACGCGTCCTACTTCGACTCCAGCGCGTGGGGTGAGCGGATCCAGACCTTCCTCACCGAGAGCCGTAGCACCATCGCCACCTATGCCGCCGAGGTCGGCTCGCGGCTCGGACACTTCGTCGCCGGCGTGGCCATCATGCTCTTCTCACTCTTCTACTTCCTCTACGACGGCCGCGGCATCTTCAGCGCGCTGCTGCGCTTCTTCCCCGCCGAGTCGCGCCCGCGGGTCGACCACGCGGCGACCAACGGCTGGCGGGCCCTCTCCGGGTACGTCCGCGCCACCATCCTGGTGGCCTTCTCCGACGCGATCGGCGTGCTGATCGGTGCCCTCATCATCGGTGTCCCGGTCGCGCCGGCGCTGGCCGCGCTGGTCTTCATCGGCGCCTTCGTGCCGCTCGTCGGGGCGTTCGTCTCCGGGTTCGTCGCCGTGATCGTCGCCCTGGTGGCCCTCGGCTGGGTCCAGGCCCTGCTCATGCTGGGAGTCATCATCGCCGTGGTGCAGTTCGAAGGTCACCTGCTGCAGCCGATCTTGTTGGGACGCGCGGTCAAGCTGCACCCCCTCGCGGTGCTGCTCGCCATCGCGTCGGGGATCGTCATCGCCGGTGTCATCGGCGCCCTGCTGGCCGTGCCGCTGCTGGCCTTCACCAAGTCCTTCGCGGAGTACCTGCGCGGGCACAAGATCCCGTCCGGCGATGCCCACCACGCCTCACTCGACGAGCAACCCGATACCGGCGCGGCCGTACCTGACCACGAACCGACCCCGGCTGGCCAAGTCGAGGACAGCGAGCCGGCGGGGACAGATCCTGTCCCGGTTGCCGACCGCGGCCAGCCGTCAGTGCCATGATGCGCAAGATCGTCGGCCACGCCCTGTTGGTCCCTCGACGGGGTGGCCGAGGATCCGGAACGGTTCTTCACCTGGGACGACGGGTTGGACCCGAATCTCGGTGCCGTCGTCGGATCGCAGGACGCGGTCATCCTCGGACGGCGCACTTATCGGGAGTGGGCCGGTACTGGCCGAGCAGCGGCATCGAGCCCTTTGCCACGTTCATGGCGGGGTTACGAAGTACGTCGCCACCTCGACGCCGCTCGACCCGCCGTGGGCGGCGCGACGGCAGTCGAGGGTGACCTGAGCGACTTCGTGCGGGACCTGCGCCTGCAGCCCGGCGGCGACATCGGCGTGCACGCCTGGAGCTGGTCCCGGTAACGCGGGACAGCACTGTTCAGCCGCCTCCTAGAGTGCGGAGCCCTTGCTGTACTGGGCGAAGGAGACGTTCCAGTCCGCGTAGCCGTTCCCCTGCTCGAGGCCCCTGCTGGTGCCGGTGGTGACCACCGGGTCGCCGATCAGGGAGTTCTCGTACAGCCAGCCGGCGTCGGCGATGCTCATGCCGACGCAGCCGTGGCTCGCGTTGCGGACGCCGAGGTTCGCCAGGCTCCAGGGTGCCGCGTGCAAGAACTCACCCGAGTTGGTGACCCGCAGGGCGTACTTCGCGGTGAGCTTGTACTTCTCCTTCGCGCCGATCATCTCGTTCGTCATGACCTTGTTGTACTCCTTGGCCATGATCAGCTTCGTGCCGCTGCGCGTGGCCCAGCCCGGCTTGCCACCGGTGACGGCGATGGTCCGCACGACCTTGCCGTCGCGGTAGACCTTCGCGCGGTCGGTGTTCAGATTGACCTCGGTCACCATCTTGCGGCCGACCGTGAACGAGGTGGAGGTCGAGCTCTGGCCGTAGATGCCGTTGCCGGCGGCGACCCCGTTGAGGTCAGCGTCCAACTTCACCGTGGTGCCGGGCTTCCAGTAGCTCTTGGGCCGGAAGTGGACCTGGGTGTCGGACAGCCAGTTCCAGCTGCCCTTCTGGGCGGGGCTGGAGGTGACATGCAAGTTCTTCTCGAACGCGGCCCGGTCGCGTACCGGCACGTCGAAGCTGACGGTCAGCGGCATGCCCACCCCGACCGAGCTGCGCGGCAGGGGGTACAGGCTGGCGAAGGTCTGCTCCGCGAGAGTGAGCTTCTGGGTCGTGAAGGTCGACGTCGACGCCTTCTTCTGGTGGTCCTCGTTCGCCCCGGTCATGGCCAGGGTGTAGGTGGCGGAGGGCTCCAGCCGGTCGGCGGCCGTCCAGGTCGAACCGTCCTTGCTCATCGCGCCCTTGACTTGGCCGTCGACCTTGTTGCCCTTGCCGTCCACGCCCTTGAAGGTGAGCTTGACGCGGGACACGGTGCCGGCGTCGGCCGTGACCTTGACCCGCGTGTCGACCTGGACGTTGGTGGCGTCGTCGGCGACGTTGGCCTTCAGCTTCACCGGCCCGGCGGCCTGGGCGGTCGGCGCGCCCGAGGGCGTACTGCTGGCCGAGGGCGCCGTGCTCGAGCTGGGAGACGTCGAGCCATTCGGCTGGTTGCCGGCCAGGGCGCCGCAGCCGGTGAGGGCGGTCGCCAGCAGGACGCTACCGGCCACGCCGGCAAGGCTGGCCAGGTGGGAGCTACGGGTCATGAGGGTCCTCCGAAGTCGAGCTGGGGTCCAACCAGGGTGCCACTGCGAGGTGACAATGCTGGAATCATGAGCGCGCCGAGCACGGTCCGGCCCGCCCCCCGTGCTAGGGACGGGCCGGAAGCGCGCGCCGGGTCAGTGGCCGACGGAGACCAGCTGAGGCTCGTCCGAGCGCTCCGCGGTCGCCTCCGACGGGGCGGGCTGGCGACCGGCCAGCGGCTTCTCCCGCATCGTCAGCGCGATCACGAAAGCCACCGCCATGAACGGCACTGCGATCAGGAAGACGTCGTCCATCGACTGCGTGAAGGCCGTCAGCACCCAGGTCTTGACCGGCTCGGGCAGACCCTGGATCGCGGTCACGTCGTTGATCGAGGCCGACGCCGAGCCGAGCTGGCTCTGCGCCTGCGCCGGGACGACCTCGGCGAGGTGCTGAGGCAGGCGGGTGTTGAGGATGGCTCCGAAGAGAGCGACCCCGATGGCGCCACCCATCGAGCGGAAGAAGGTCACCGAGGCGGTAGCCGTTCCCATGTGCTTGCGCTCGACGCTGTTCTGCACCGCCGTGACCACGACCTGCATGGTGAGGCCGAGCCCCGCGCCGAAGAGGAACATCAGGCCGGCGATCAGCCAGTAGGAGGTGTCGACCTGCAGCCGGGACAGGCCGAAGAGCGCCAGTCCGACCAGGACTGAGCCGCTGATCGGCATCCACTTGTACCGGCCGGTGCGCGACATGATCTGGCCGCCGCTGATGGAGGTCGAGAAGATGCCGACCACCAAGGGGAGCATGGCGAGGCCGGACTCGGTCGCGCTCATGCCCTTCACGGCCTGCAGGTAGATGGGCAGGTAGATCAGGCCGCCGAACATCCCGACCCCCATGATCAT
This sequence comes from uncultured Actinomycetota bacterium, assembly GCA_963727215.1. Taxonomy (GTDB): domain Bacteria; phylum Actinomycetota; class Actinomycetes; order Propionibacteriales; family Propionibacteriaceae; genus Microlunatus. Next base: position 603,784 of record CAVSFR010000009.1, on the reverse strand, counting down.
CGCGAACACGATGTTGCTGGTGAAGGTCCAGTGGGTGAAGAGGCCCAGCGGGATGATCGGCTCGCTGACCTTGCTCTCGACCAGGATGAACAGTCCGACGAGGACGACCGCGGCGACGATCAGGCCGACGCCGGTGGCCGAGCCCCAGCCGAGGTTCGCGGCCGTGGACGGCCCGGCCCAGCTGAGGTAGAGGATCAGGCTGGTCACCGCGCCGACGATCGTGGCGGCACCGAGGTAGTCCACCGACGCCTGACGCTTGACGTGCGGCAGCTTCAGGAAGATCGAGGTGACGAACAGGGCGCCGAGGCCGATGGGCAGGTTGATGAAGAAGATCCACTCCCAGCCCAGGTGGTCGGTGAACAGGCCACCGAGCAGGGGGCCGGCGACCGAGGAGACGCCGAAGACCGCACCGAAGAGACCCTGGTACTTGCCCCGCTCGCGCGGGGGGATGACGTCACCGATGACCGCGAGGGCGAGGGACATGAGCCCGCCACCGCCGAGGCCCTGGATCGCCCTGCCGCCGATCATCACGTCGATGCCGGGCAGGTTCAGCCAGCCGGCGATGGGGGAGGCGAAGCCGCAGATGACGGAGCCGATGAGGAAGACCACGATCGCGGACTGGAAGATCGGCCGGCGGCCGACGAGGTCGGAGATCTTGCCCCACAGCGGGGTGGCGGCCGTCGACGTCAGCAGGTAGGCGGTGACGACCCAGGACAGCTTGTCCAGGCCCCCCAGCTCCGAGGTGATCTTGGGCAGGGCCACGCCGACGATGCTCTGGTCGAGGGCGGCGAGGAACATGCCGGCCATCAGTCCGCCCATGACGCCCAGGATCTGCCGGTGGGTCAGGTAGCCGCCAGTCGAGGCGGTGTCGGCGACGGGCGAGTCGGACGCGCTCGCGGCTGGTGCGGTGGCGGTCACCGCGTCCCGGACCGCGTGCCGAGGACTGACGGTGTCGTCCTCGATCAGCGCGCGACGGGGTACGTGCTTGGTCATGCTTGCTCCAGATCTGCGTTGAGGTTCTCGATGTCTTTCACGAAGCGGCCGAGGAGGTCGCCCAGCTGGGCGACGTCTGCGGGATCCCAGGTGCCGATGCCGCGGCTGAGCAGCGCCCGGCGGCGGCCGAAGGCGTCCTGCAGGGTTTCCGAACCCTGGTCGGTGAGCTTGATCCGGTGGGCCCGTCGGTCGTCCGGGTCGGGCGTCCGCTCCACCATCCCGGACCGGTCCAGCTGGGCGACGTGGCGCGAGACGGTCGAGGTGTCCAGGTTGGTGATGCCTGCGAGCTCGGTGACGCGCATCGGGCCTTGGGCCCCGAGCGTCTTCAACAGCCAGATCGTGCCCGGGTCGAGGTTGTCGCCGTCCACGCGCTGGCGCATCACCCGGCCCACGGCCATCAGGGCCGTCAGGACCGAGTCGACAACGGCAGGTGCCTCTGTCGTACGGTCAGGCAGTGTTGTTTGCATGACACAAGCATATAGATCGTTGCAGAGCGCACCCAACTATTTTCGTGAGACCTGGGTCACGAACCGCGACCGGCTGGTCAGCTCGCTGTGTCATCCGCGGCGGCCTCGGCCCGGACCTGGTGCCCGGAGCTGATCTCGGGGCACTCCAGGACTGCCCCCGTCCGAGGGCTCGAGAAGCTTGTGAGTTCAGAGCGCACCGAGACCGCCGGCCTGCGTATCGCGCCTGGTTGCCGCCCGGCGCACGCTGCACCAGGTCGCCAGCGTCGAGGGCGACTGAAGCAGCTTCAAGAGTCTGGGCCACCCTGAAGATCTCCCGGAGTCGGTGTTAGACCTTGAGGAAACGAAAGCATCGCTTTACATTCTCTCTATGACGACCATGGCAGTGATTCTCGAAGAGCTGGCAGCAGGACGCATCGACGCGGCAGAGGCGGCGCGGCAAATCGACGGTCTGCCCGCCGCTCCCGCCGAGCGCCCCGAGCCGCGGGTGGAGGCAGGGCCGCCCGTAGACGACGAAGCCTGGGCGGTGAGCACGGACCGGCCGCAGCACGCCACCCACAGCACGGAGCGCTTCGCTCCTGCCAAACCCCCGGCCGACGAGGTGCCGGCCTCCGCTCCGGAGCAGGTCCCGGAACCGGAGCCCGACCCGGCACCCCCGAGGAGCAAGCCGGTCAACACCGGTGGCGTCGAGCGGATCTCGGTCCGGGCGGTTGGCCGTCGGGTCCGGATTCTCGGCGAGACGGGCGTCGCCACCCTGTCGGCGGACGGGCCGCACGTGCTGCGGCGCAACGGAGCCGTGCTCGAGGTGTCCAGCGACGGCGAGATCGGACCCAGCCTCGACGGGTTCTCGATCCTGCGCGGTGCGCCCCGCACCATGGAGGACCTGCGGGCAATCGGCTTCGGCAAGGAGCTGCTGCTACGAGTCAACCCGAGCATCACCGTCGACGTCGAGGTCACGGCGGGCAGTCTGAGCACCGAACGGGTGCCGCACCTCGGCAAGATCCGGGTGACGGCCGGCAGCGCGAAGCTGCTGGACGTGAACCAGGTCAACGACGTCCTCGTCCAGGCCGGCTCGGCCACCATCAAGGGTGCGGTCAACCGTGGCCGCAACCGTGTTCGGGCGGAGTCGGGTTCGCTGGCCATCACGCTGGCCGACGACTCCAACGTCACGGTGACGAGTGAGGCCCAGCTGGGCCGGGTCACCTGGAGCGGCGGCCACACCGGCGCCGGGGACGAGGTGGTGATGGGCAACGGCAGCGCCAAGCTCGAAGTCCAGGTGGTGATGGGTCACGCCCAGGTCCGAATCGGTTCTGATCCGGTGGCCGAGGCGAAGGAGCCCAAGGACGGCGCCACCAAGAAGAAGGGGAGCGCCAAGTGAGCGAACGAGCGCGACGGACGCCGGCGCACGAGCACCGCGCGCCGGTCGACTGCCCCGTGTGCGGGGACCGCCTGTCGGTCACCCGGCTGGGCTGCGGCTCCTGCGGCAGCGAGCTGGCCGGCGTCTTTGCACCCTGCGCGTTCTGTGCCCTGGACGAGAAGGAAACCGAGATGCTCCGGGTCTTTTTGGCCTCGCGGGGCAACCTGCGGGATCTGGAGAAGCACCTCGGCGTCTCCTACCCGACCGCCCGGCTCAAGTTCAACCAGCTGCTGGAGAAGCTCGGGCTCGGGGAGCAGGGTGAGCAGACGGCTCCGATGCTGACCCGGGACCAGATCCTGGCCGAGGTCGCGAGCGGCGCCCTCACCCCGGCCGAGGCCCAGAACCTGCTGGCCTCCCTCTCCTGAGGATCCTGCCTCGAGGCAGGATCCCGGGGGCTCAGGTCGGGAAGGGCTCGACCTTGATGATCGTGACGTCGATGGAGCGCCCGTTGGGGGCGACGTAGGAGACCGAGTCGCCCTTCTTCTTGCCCAGGATGGCTGAGCCGAGCGGCGACTGGGGGCTGTACACGTTGGTGTCGCTGACGTTCTCGTCGAGGCCCAGGAGCTCGCGGGAGCCGAGGACGAAGCTGTCGGTGTCGGACTCGTCGCCGCCGAAGGCGATGGTGACCTGGGTGCCGGGGCCGACCTCGTCGACGTTAGCCGGCGCCTCCCCGACCTCCGCGCGGCGCAGCATGTCGGCCAGCTGACGGATCCGGGCTTCCTGCACGCCCTGCTCCTCGCGGGCGGCGTGGTAGCCGCCGTTCTCCTTCAGGTCGCCCTCGTCCCGCGCCCGCGCGATCTTCTGCGAGACCTCGGCGCGGCCGGGACCGGAGAGGTGGTCGAGCTCGCCCTGGAGCTTGTCGAAAGCCTCCTGGGTTAGCCAGATCGCGTTCGTCGTGGATTCGGACATCTTGGCACTCTAACCAATCCGGCCGCCCGACGCAGGCTACGGGCTGCAGCCACTCACCGAAGCTGAGGTGGCCCGCCGCAGCGTGGTCAGCGTGACCTTCGTGTCCACGAGCTTCACCGTGCTGGCCGGAATCTCGACCTCGAGCTCGGCCACCGGCTGGAAATCCGTCGACTGGGCCAGCACCCGGCAGGTGACGGGAACCGACGGGTCCGGGCGCTGCACCGTGATGGTGATGTCGATGCTGGTGTCGGAGGTCACGTTGTAGTACGGCACCTGGGCCGAAGCGACCGGCTGGGAGTTGAGCCAGGCCGCCCAGATCAGCCAGGTCATGGCCACCGCGGTGCCCAGCGTCACCAGGGTGACCATCAGCCGCCGGGACGCGCGAGGCGGCGGGTAGCGCCGGGCGAGGCGAGCAGCGGCGTCGGTCACCTGTTCATTCTGCCTGGCGGCCCGGTACCCGTGTCGGCGCTGGCTGGTGAGATCGAGCCGCGGGCGTCCCGTCGCACCGTGACACGATGACGCCATGAATCATCCCGCGCTCCGCGTGGACGCGGCCGGCGAGCGGTTGCGCCTGCTGCACGTGCACGCGCACCCGGACGACGAGTCCAGCAAGGGGGCGGCTACGACCGCCCGGTACGTGGCCGAGGGCGTCGACGTCGTCGTCGCCACCTGCACCGGCGGCGAACGCGGCTCCATCCTCAACCCCGCCATGGACCGGCCCGACGTGCTGGCCAACATCGCCAGTATCCGCCGTGAGGAGATGGACCGCGCTCGGCAGATCCTGGGCATCGAGCAGGTCTGGCTCGGCTGGGTCGACTCGGGGCTGCCCGAGGGCGACCCGCTGCCACCGCTGCCCGAGGGCTCCTTCGCCACCTTGGACGTCGACGTGGCGGCCGAGCCGCTCGTCGGACTGATCCGCCGGTTCCGACCGCACGTGCTCACGACGTACGACGAGAACGGTGGCTACCCGCACCCGGACCACATCATGTGCCACCTCATCAGCCTGGCCGCGGTGTCGGCGGCCGCCGACCCCACGGTGAGCCCGGAGCTCGGGGAGCCCTGGCAGGTGCAGAAGCTGTACTACCAGCTCAGCTTCAACCGGCCGCGGATCGAGGCCCTCGACCGGGCGATGACCGAGCGTGGGCTCGAGTCGCCCTACGCCGAACGGCTGGCCGGCTGGGAGGTCGACCCAGAGCACGAGGCGCGGCTCACCACGCAGGTGCCGTGCGCGGAGTACTTCGCCGTCCGCGACCGGGCCCTGCTGGCGCATGCCACGCAGGTCGACCCCGAGGGGGCCTGGTTCGCCGTTCCGCTGGAGGTGCACCAGCGCGCGTGGCCCAGCGAGGACTGGCAGCTGGTGCGCAGCGAGGTGCCCACCCAGCTGCCCGAGGACGACCTCTTCGCCGGAATCGCTGTCCCCGCCCTGAGCGCGGCCGCCGGGTAGGCTGGCGCCATGTTCCTGCTGGAGCTCGACCCCAACATCGTGAAGCCGGGATGGACGCCGTTCCTGATCACGATCGGGCTCGCCGCGGTCATGTACCTGCTGTTCCGCAGCATGCGGCGCCAGTTCCGCCGCGTCGACGTGAACTACGACGTCCAGCCGCCGGCCGAGACCACTATCCGCGAGGCCGGGCAGGGCCGTCCGGCCTCGACGGCAGCCACGACTCCGGCCGGGTCCGGCGAGCCCCCTCGGGACGAACACACGCCTGGCGTCTGAGGCGCGGTGACCCTCGTCCGGCCGGTCGGTGAGGCCGGTGACCTGGGTCCCGCGACCTGGGACCCCGTGCCTTCGTGGCCCGATCCATGGACGTCCGCTCCGGTCGCGGCACCCCAGGGTCGCGGCCGGCCGCTGGACTACCACCAGCTGCTGCGGGGGCCACGAGCGCGGTGGTGGAAGCCACCCTTGTCCCTGGTCCTGGTCCTCGCGCTGATCGGGCTGTCGCTGATCGTCGTCTTCGCCGCCGGTGACCTCGCGGACGCGGCGCTGAACGGCCGTCCGCTGGGCTCGGCCTTCGACGAGGGCCTGGACCTGGACGGGACCGCGGTGCTTCCCGAGCTGGTCCTCGACCTCTCCCTCGCCGCGCTGATCCCGGCATCGGTGCTGGCCACCTGGGTCGTGCACCGGGTGCGGCCCGGCTTCCTCAGCAGCGTGACCGGCAGACTTCGCTGGCGCTGGCTGGTGCGCTGCGTCCTGGTGCTGCTGCCGCTGTGGGTGGTCTACCTCGCGGCCACGTTCCTCCTCGACCCGCCGGCTCTCGGCCGCCCGCAGCAGTGGGTGGCGCTGCTGGTGCTGGCCGTCGTGGTCACGCCGCTGCAGGCGGCCGGTGAGGAGTACTTCTTCCGCGGTTGGCTGGTGCAGAACGTCGGCGTCTGGTTCGGCAACCGCGTCCTCGGCTGGGTGGTGAGCACGGTCTGCTCGGCCGCGCTGTTCGCGCTGGCCCACGGCAGTCTCGACCCGTGGGTGCTGCTCGACATCGGCGCGCTGGCCGTGGCCGCCTGCTACCTGAACTGGCGTACGGGCGGCCTGGAAACCGGTATCGCGCTGCACGTGGTCAACAACGTGACCGTCGGGATCATCACCATCACCGTCGGCGGGTATGCCGATTCCTTCGTCGACACGACGACGACCGGGACCCCGCTCACCCTGGCTCAGTCGCTGCTGGTCCTCGGGATCGCGATCGCCCTCCTGCTGTGGCAGCTGCGGCGCCACCCGCTCCAACGGACCTCGCTGCCGGCGGTGACTGCGGCATGAACCGGCTCAGGTGGTCCCGGAGCCCGTACCTGCTGCAACACCAGGACAACCCGGTGGACTGGTACGAGTGGGGCCCGGAAGCCTTCGAGCGTGCCGCCGAGCGGGACGTCCCGGTCCTGCTCTCGGTCGGCTACGCGGCTTGCCACTGGTGCCACGTCATGGCGCACGAGTCGTTCGAGGACCCCGCCACCGCCGCGCTGCTCAACAAGGGCTTCGTCGCGATCAAGGTCGACCGGGAAGAGCGTCCCGACGTCGACGCCGTCTACATGCGGGCCACCCAGGCGATGACCGGTCAGGGCGGCTGGCCGATGACGGTCTTCCTGACGCCGGACCGGCGTCCGTTCTACGCCGGCACCTACTTTCCGCCACAGCCGCGGCACGGGCTGCCCTCATTCGGTCAGCTGCTCGAGGCGCTCGGCGCGGCCTGGCGCGAACGACGGTCGGAGGTACTGGCGAGCGCCGGCCAGATTGTCCAGCAGCTGGCGGGTCAGGCTGTGACAGCGGTGCCGGGTGAGCTGGGCGAGGCCGAGCTCGACCGGGCTCTGGCGCTGCTGCGAACCGAGTTCGACGGCGAGCACGCCGGCTTCGGCGGCGCGCCCAAGTTCCCGCCGTCGATGGTGCTCGAGGCGCTGCTGCGGGACGGCGGCGAGGGAGCCGTCTGGATGGCCGGGCAGACACTGACGGCGATGGCGCGCGGAGGGATGTACGACCAGCTGGCGGGCGGTTTCGCCCGCTACAGCGTCGACGCCGGCTGGGTCGTGCCGCACTTCGAGAAGATGCTCTACGACAACGCGCTCCTGCTCGGGGCGTACACGCACTGGTGGCGGCGAAGTGGCTCCGCGCTGGCTGGTCGGGTGGTGACCGAGACGGTGACCTGGCTGCTGGAGGAGATGCGGACCCCCGAGGGCGGCTTTGCGGCGAGCCTCGACGCGGACTCGCTGCCGCCGAGCAGCACGGCCGCCTCAGGCCACGCCGAGGAAGGGGCCTTTTACGTCTGGACGCCGGCGGAGCTGCGCGAGGTCCTCGGCGCCGAGGACGGCGACTGGGCGGCGCAGGCGTTCGCGGTCAGCGAGGCGGGCACGTTCGAGCACGGGCAGTCCACGCTGCAGCTGCCGGCCGACCCGGAACCCGACCGGCTGGCCGACGTCCGCGCCCGGTTGGCCGCCGCCCGCGCCACCCGGCCGCGGCCGGGGCGCGACGACAAGGTGGTGGCCGCGTGGAACGGCTGGACCGTGGACGCCATGGTCAGCGCCGCCATGGTCTTCGAGCGGCCCGACTGGCTGGAGGCGGCGAGGGAGGCGGCCGAGCTGCTGTGGCGGCTGCACTGGGTCGAGGACCGGCTGCGCCGTACGTCGCGAGCGGGTGAGGTCGGCCAGGCGCCAGGCATCCTCGAGGACTACGCCGCGCTGGCGCTGGCGGCCACCCGGCTGGCGTCAGCCCTCGCCGACCCGGTCTGGATCGACCGCGCGCGGCTGCTGCTCGACGTGGTGCTCGAGGGGTTCGACGACGACGGCACCGGCTTCTTCGACACCGCGTCCGACGCCGAGCAGCTCTACGTCCGACCGCAGGACCCGACCGACAACGCCACCCCGTCCGGCCTCAGCTCCGCGGTGCACGCCCTCCAGCTCTTCGCCCAGCTGACCGGCGAGGACGGCTACGCCGAACGGGCCGAGAGCGCGGCGGCGACGGCAGGCGGGCTGGTGGCTCGCGCCCCCCGGTTCGCCGGCTGGCTGCTGGCGGACGCGGTCAGCCGCCGGCGACCGGCCGCGGCTCCTGTGCAGGTGGCGGTGGTCGGCCCGCCCGGGCCGCAGCGCGACGCCCTGGTCCGGACAGCCTACCGAGCGGCCCCGGCCGGCTCGGTCGTGGTGGCGGGGGAGGGGGACCGGGCTGGCTTCGCCCTGCTCGTCGACCGGGCCGCGCTTGGCGGCGTGGCGACCGCCTACGTCTGCCAGCACTTCGTCTGCCGGCTGCCCGTCACCTCGCCGGCTGCGTTGGCCGCACTCCTCGACCCGTCCGGGGCGTTTCAGACCGCGCGGTAGGTGACGATCGAGATCGCGGCGTAGTGGCAGCTGAAGCCGAGGACGGTGCCGAGATGGAAGACCTCGTGGAAGCCGAACCAGGCCGGTGACGGGTTCGGACGCTTGCGGGCGTACACCACGGCGCCCCCGGTGTAGCCGACCCCGCCGGCCAGGATGAGCAGCAGCACACCCAGCCCGCCGGAGGCGTAGAAGCCGCGCACCCATCCCATTGCGGCCCAGCCCATCACCAGGTAGAGCGCGGTGTAGAGCCAGCGCGGTGCGTTCAGCCAGAACAGCCGGAACGCGCATCCGCCCAACGCCGACAGCCAGATCATGGTCAGCAGGGCCGCCCGGGACCGGCCGGTGAGCATCATCAGCGCCATCGGGGTGTAGCTCGCGGCGATGAAGAGGTAGATGTTGGCGTGGTCGAGCCGGCGCATCACCGCCTCACCCCGGTCGCCCCAGCTGCGGCGGTGGTAGATCCCGCTCGTCCCGAAGAGCAGCACCGAAGCTGCGAGGAACACCGCGCCACCGAACTTGCCGGTGGCGGTGGGCGCCAGCGCGACCAGCACGATGCCCGCCACCAAGGCGATGGGAGTCGTGCCGGCGTGCAGCCAGCCCCGCAGCCGCGGCTTGACCTCGGCGACCACGGCGGCCAGGGATTCGCCGGGGCCCTGCGACTCGTGGTCGGCACGGTGATCGGCGGCGGGACGAGGCACCGTTCAAGCCTACCGGGCAACCTACGGTTGCGTAGGTTGGGCTGCATGCCGCCCACGTCACGATGGACGAGGTCCTGTCTGGCTGCTCCCGTTCTGATCGTTCACCTTTGCACTTTCAGATGCACTATGCTGCACTGCATGACCAATACGGCGTTGCTGGCCCGACTGATCGGCGAGCGGGTGAGACACGAACGTCAAGCTCGGCAGTGGACGTTGGACCAGCTGGCCGAGGGATCCGACGTCAGCCGGCGCATGGTGATCAACATCGAGCAGGGCGTGGCCAATCCGAGCATCGCCATCCTGCTCAAGCTCAGCGACGCCCTGGGAGTGGGGCTGGCGGCGCTGGTTGACTCGCCCAAGCCGTCCGGAATGCAGCTGACGCGCAGCGGCGCCGGCCCGGTGTTGTGGTCGGGCGAGGCGGGCGGACGCGCGATGCTCGTCGCGAGCACGGCGCCGCCTGAGGTCGTCGAGCTGTGGGACTGGACGCTCGGCCCGGGGGACCGTCACGCCAGCGACGCCCATGCCCATGGGACCCAGGAGCTGCTGCACGTGCTGGAGGGCGCCGTCGACGTCGACACCACCGAGCAGGTGGTAACCCTCCGGACCGGAGATGCGCTGTGTTTCCCAGGCGACGTGCCGCACGCCTACGCCAACACGTCGACGACCTCAGCCCGCTTCTCGCTGTCCGTCTTCGAGCCAGCCGTCGGTGCCCCACCCCGAGCGAGGACCAGCCATGTCTGACCTGACAACCCTGCAGACGTTCGTGGCGCACGCGACCGTCGATAAGGCCGTATCGACGCTACGCCCGGATTACCGGGCCCTGCTGGTGGCGGTCGACGGCATCGAACCCGGCCCCAGCGACGACGACAGCGAGCGGTTGCTGCAACGGGCCGAGGCGAGCGCGCGGCAAGCGCTGGCGGACCGGCCGGTCGAGAACCTGCCGCATGTCGCCGCCTGGCGAGACGCGTACCGGGCATTCGGCGCCAAACCGCAGCGCACCCGTAACAGCCTCGAGGCTCTGCTGCGCCGTGCCGCCACCGGGCTGCCCCGGGTCAACCGGCTCACCGATACCTACAACGCCATCTCCGTGCTGCACCAGGTGCCGCTCGGCGGCGAGGACCTCGACCGATACGCCGGGCCTCCCCGGCTGGTCCGCGCCACCGGCCACGAACCGTTCGACACCACGGTGAGCGGCCAGACGACCATCGAGCACCCCGACCCCGGCGAGGTCGTCTGGTGCGACGACGCGGGCGTCACCTGCCGCCGCTGGAACTGGCGGCAGGCCACACGCACCCAGCTCACCGACGACACGAGGAGCGCGCTGTTCATCCTCGACGCCCTCAATCCGTTCACCGATGACGCGCTCGTCGCGGCGGCCGACGACCTAGTCGCACATCTCAGCCGTCTCGGTCGCGACCTGCAGGTGGCCCGACGTCTGCTGAGTCAACCGTGACCGCCCGGATCCCCGTCGCTCGGTCTGTGCCTCCGTGGACGCTGGCGGTCGGGGCGATGCTGTCCGTGCAGCTCGGATCCGCACTGTCGGTGCCCCTCATCGGCACGGTCGGTGCCGCAGGAACAGCATGGCTGCGGCTGACCGCCGGCGCGCTCGTGTTCCTCGTGATCGCCCGCCCGCCGCTGCGGTCGATCCGGCGGGTCGACCTGCCCGCGCTGATCGGGCTCGGCGTGGTCAGCGGTCTCGTCACGATCTGTTTCCTCGCCGCGATCGAGCGCATTCCACTCGGCACGGCCGTCGCGGTCGAGTTCCTCGGCCCCTTGACCGTCGCGGCGGTACGGAGCCACACCGTCCGGGCCCTGTGCTGGCCAGGGCTGGCGCTGATCGGGGTCCTCGGCCTGACCGAACCCTGGCAGGGCAGCATCGACCTCCTGGGTCTGGGCTTCGCCGCCCTCGGCGCGATCGGCTGGGGAGCCAGCATCGTGCTCACCCAGCACGTCGGGGACCGCTTCACCGGCGTCACCGCACTATCGATGACCGTGCCGATCGCCGCCGCCACCGCGGCCGTCGTCGGCGTGCCGCAGGCCGCCAGCCACCTCAACCTCCAGGTGGTCGCCGCGGCCGCAGGACTCGCCGTGCTGTTCCCGGTCCTGCAGTACGCCCTCGACATGCTCGCCCTGCGCCGCATGACGCCCACCTCCTTCGGCACCCTGATGGCCCTCGAACCGGCCATCGGTCTTCTTCTCGGGCTGCTCGTCCTGGCCCAGCACCCGACCCCGGTTCAGCTCGTATCCATTGCCCTCGTCGTCCTCGCCGGTGCTAGCGCTCAACGCGGAAGCCGTCGCACAGTCTTGACCAACACCACCCCAACCGGTGCCGCCTCAACCTGCACCGCCCTGGACTCATCGTCGGGCTAGGTAGCAGAGGAGCAGGACCGGGCTCCTGAGGTGTTGACGGTGAGCGCCGCGATCTTCCTTGGGCGGTCGGCGTCCTCGCGGTCGATCCGTAGCGGCTGGTAGCGCTGGCTGGCCGCGGCGGTCGACCGTTCAGCGTCGAGTCAACAACCAGCCCGACCGAGTCCATGGGGTATTCCCTGATCATCGGCTGGGTTTGCGCACAGTGCCTTGGCAGTCGCCCGACGCTTGAGCTGGGGCAACGGTTCGCCTGCGACGACAAACGAGCGCCACGGCTGCGGCTTGCCGCTGGACGGCGCTCGCCGCGCAGCTATCAGGACCGGCGCGAGCACTTGCTGGGGCAGTGGTTGTCCGCCGAACGCCCTCACCGTCCGGTGGCTGTGCAAAGCCTCGTACACCTCCACCGTCGCTCCTCCCGCAATGTACTGGCCCGTTGCCGGCGACGTAGGCCGGTTTCTGGCTCACATCTTCCGGCGGCTGCTCGGCTCCCCGCCGCTGGACAGTGACCACGAATGGCGCGCCATCAGCTCGTCTCAGTGGACGACCCTTCTACACGACCGCCGGGCGCCGCGGAGGGAAGGTTGAGTGGGACCGGCACCAGCCGTTAGAGAACGGCTCGAGCCGCGAGCCTGACACGATGCTCGATGTGCGCTTGTACCTGTCGTCCTACCAGCTGGGCGAACAGCCGGAACAGTTAACGCGTCTGGTTCGCGGAGCCCGCCGTGGGTGGGTGATAGCGAACGCGCTCGACGGCCTTGACGACGACCGACGCAACGTGGACACCAGCCGCCAGATCGACATCCTCGCCTTGATCGGGCTCAAGGCGGCGGATTTCGACCTCCGTCGCTTCAACCCGGCGAGCATCAAACAGGCGTTCGGCAATCCGGACTTTGTCTGGGTTCGCGGTGGCAACGTTTTCACCTTGCGCATGGCGATGGCTCTATCCGGCCTCGATCGTCTTCTCGTCGAAGGACTCGGCGCCGATCGGTTTGTCTACGGCGGCTTCAGCGCTGGGCCCTGCGTCCTGGCGCCGAGCCTGGTAGGGCTGGAGTTGTGCGATTCACCCGACGTGTGCCGTGCCGCCTACGGGAGCGTCCGCTACGACGGTCTCGCGGTCCTCGACCGACCTGTGGTTCCGCACCTCAACTCCCCGCAGCACCCCGAGACGGCCCTCCTGGCACGCGTCGCCGCGCAGTATGACCTTGAGGGCCAGCCCTACTGGGCGCTGAGCGACGGTCAAGCACTGGTGATGGACGGCTCGGAAATCCGCCTTCTTTAACCGCCCAGAACAAGTCCACAAGCCGACCCTCGTGCGGAGCACGACCAGTGGACGACCCTCGTGCTGACCACGCTAGGAGGACCCCTGGCAAGGCAGGTCCTGGTGTGTTGCGCCGGATAGGAGGCACTACAACGGCAAGTGGACCTCCGCGCGGCGTAGGCGCGCTCGAGCCTCCGTCTCGGAGAGGAAGGCGGGGGCGTGCCCGGCTAGGTACTGCTCCCTGGCGTCACACGCCCGCGTCCACACGCCAGCCGCCCAAGCGCGCTCTAGCTCATCAGCACTGAATAACTGACCGCGCGCATCGCAGTACGCCACAAGAAAGCGGTCGGTTTCCTCGACCGTCGGCAGGTCGCTGAGGCTGCCGGTCGAGTACAAGGCTGCGGCGAAACCAACCAGCACAGGCTCGGTATCGGCGACCGCGCTGTCCCAGTCGTGGACAACCAGCAGTTCGTCTCCCTGCCAGCGCACGTTGTCAGCGAGCCAGTCGCAATGACCGATCACGGTCTCGCCTTCGCCAGCCCTCAGCCGGTCACGGGCAGCACTGCCAGCCCAGTGCAACCACTCCGGGCCACCCATGGCGTTGAGGTCCATCTCGGAGCCTTCGGGACGCGGCCCAACCCGGCGTCGTCGTGATTCCATGCTGCCCACGAAGGCGCTGGATCCAGCGAGGGCACCTCCGCCGGGCGAGGTGAGAGCCGGATGAGCCGCGAGAATGCCTGAGCGGACAGTTGAGCTGTGTACTCCATGTTGGGGGAGCGCGGCCACCGGGCACGTAGGCCTCAGCGGTTGCCACGCCGGTTCCGAGGGGGGTCGGCCCGGCGAGCGGCGCTGGACATGGCTAGCCGGCTTCGAACATGCGTCGGTGAACCTCGACACACGCTGCTACCCGGGGCAGGGCTGGGCGGACCTTCACCACGACCTCGCGAGCATCAGCTAGGCGCACCCCGATCACCTCGGACAGATGGCCAGACCTGAACAGCTCAGCTGCTGGGGCGCTGCCCAGGTGGTCGATGCACCACGCATCGAGGCTGGCAGCAACGACAGGCGTCACACGGGGCATCACCTGTTCATCGTCCACCGAGCGGCCGCCGCAGGAGTCGACCGTCGTGCGGAGCACGACCAGTGGACGACCGTTGTGCGGGACGCCAGTCCATGGTCAGCTGTGAATGCTCAGGTTCGTGGCCTCTGGTGTTGCGTTCGCCGATGCTGGCGAGGAGGTTGCGGCTGATGTGCTCGACGTTGTTGTGCTAGCCGCCGTCTCCATGGAAATCGTGCTCGAGGTGCCCCGGAGCACCGAGGCGGGTCGAGCGACCGCCCGAGGTCAGCTGGTGACCGGCGTGTGTCGCCGCAGCTGCGGCGTCGGGACCTGCTGCGGGTCGGCCCCGTGAGTCAGGCCGGCCAGCACCGCGTCGGTCCACGCAAGCAGGCCGGGAACGTCGACGTCGTGCGGCGGGTCGGCGGCGTAGGGGCCGATCCGTCGCTGCGCTCGCTGTACGAGGGTGGCGGCTCCCGCCCAGTTGCCTCGCAGCAGATGCGTGAAGCCGACGGCCAGCTGGGCCAAACCTTGCCAGAGGTCGCGCTCGGTGGACGGTGCCGCCTTCCAGGTTCCCTCGAGGATCTCGTGAGCGTGAAACGGCAATCCCTGGTCGAGCAGCCGCTGCGCCTCCGCGAGTGCGGGCAGCGGCGGCAGCACGAGGTCGTCGGGGACTCGGGGCACGCCCTCGGCCCCCCGGGGCAGCGGCCGGCCTAGGGCGTCACGCGGCCGGGCGTTCTGGGCGCGGCCCTGAGCGTTGCGCTCCCGGTCGACGGTGCGGTGACCGGATTCGTCCTCGCTACTGGTGCGGCCGTCGAGGAAGCTGAGCAGGACAGGGTCGTCGGAGCTGAAGCGCTGGACCAGCTCGCCGCCGTCGCAGCGGTATAGCGCGACGGTCACGCCGACATCGCCTTCGCCGACCACCCGCCAGACCGCACCCAGGTCCTCCCACCGTTGGAGCACGGCGACCGGCTCGCTCCCGTCGAAACTCGTCCTAGTCATAACTCCGTCGTAGCACACGAGAGCCTCGTGCGGAGCACGACCGATGGGCGTCCCTCCTGCGGAGCGCACGAGGTTGGGCAGACTGGCGCTGCTACGGCAAGAGGTCATACATCTGAGGGCGAGCCTTCATGGCCTGGATGACGAGCTCATTGCCGCTGTCGAAGACGAGGACAACCGTCTCTAACAGGCGGCCGGCAGTGTCGAATCCGAGCCGAAGCTGTCGAGCAGGGCTGTCGTCGTCGAGGTCCTCGACCCAGAGGGACCAAGGCGCAGCCTGAATGGCGTCATGCTCTGGTACTCCGTGCTTGAGCGCCGACGTGTAAACCTTCACGCAGCCGAAGTAGCCAGGGCTTCGCGGATGACGTCTGATCGAGACTTGCCCTCGCGTGCCGCTCGCGCGTCAAGTGCTTCGAGCTCCTCAGCCGTAAGCCGCAGAGCTACGACCTGCGATGGTTCGGCGCCTCGACCGGGTCTGCCGCGCCCACGCCTCTTCAGCTCCTGGGTGTCGTAGCCGGCCTCAGCCTCCGCTGCCCAGGCGGCAATCTGCTGCTCGGTGACGCGAACCCCGTTGATTGTCTCGGTCACGTCCACCTCCATATCGTATTACGAAAGTCGGCAGACCGCAGCCCACTTGGCATCGTCGGAGGTTCGACAGCAACTGATGCACATCACGCAGCACCACCTCGTGCGGAGCTCGCCGAGGGACCCTCGTGCGGGACCAATACAGCCCACGGGTTGATGGAACGTAGGCAATAGCCGACCGTCTGCCGGGGGTCTGGGAAAGCCGCAGGGGGAGACTCAAGAGATTCCATCGGCACCTCCCGCGCAGTTCCTCGCCGACGCCGAGCCGTTCGTCAGCGTGGGAGCGGCGTGGTGGCCTGGCGATCGCCGACTCTCACGACCCAGGTCCCACGCGGGAAGCGGAAGAACGTCGCCGAGCAGTGGCGGATCAGCCGGACTGACAGCTCGGTCGAGATTCACGCCCTGATGTCTACGGTGATGGGGCTTCACTCGCAATGGTTTGACCGCGGGTGGCCATGCAAATCTCCTACGGCTCCAACTAGCCGATTCGCCCAAACAGCGAGCCTGCGAGCAGCAGGGGGATTGGGGAACGACCATCCGTAGCTCGGTCCTTCGTCATCACGGGGGACCTCTCAGGAGGGTAAGCCACGGGCCTCAGCGAGCCTTGATGACTATGTGGTCGCCTGCCGACACGCCGCTCTTGGTGGTCGAATCCCCCGCGAACCGGAAGCGGTAGGTGCCCGACTTGGTCGCGGTGGCGGAGGTCGACAGAACGGGGCCTGATGCGCTCCATTCGCTGGTGACGGTCTTCACGCTCTTGTAGGTCTTGCCGTCGGCCTTGAACTCCAGCGCGACCTTCACGGGGACCCCGGCGTTTCTGCCGTCGCGCCGGCTGGTGCCCTTGACCGTAATCTTCTTGCCCTTGACGACCTTCTCCGGCGAGGCGTCCGCCGTGAGCTTGATCGGTACTTCGGCGACGACAAAGTGTGCGAGACCTTCAACGGTCCTCGCTGGGCCACCCGACGACGCCTCGTAACCAATTGAGACGCTGACCTCTCCCTCTCCCGTCCCGAAGTCCCGGTTCTTGCCGTCTTGCGGCAGCAGCGGGACGTTGACCGTTATCGGCTCCCCGACACAGGAGATGGAGACACCCCCGAGGCCAGTAGCTGAGGGTGCTACGTCCGGGCCGTCCAGCCGCTGGGTAACATCGGCAAAGATGTTGGCGAAGCCGCTTACAGCAGCGTCACACGCGTAGGTGACGGTCAAATAGCCCTGGTAGGGCGACGAGTAACGCACTGGTCCTGTGAACGCGAGCGAGGGTGGCCCGAGCTCGGCAGATGCGGTCGGCATTGCCCCCACCGCAAGGGCGCTAGCGGCGAGCACGGCGGCAATCCTGAACTTCATCGGGACCTCATCAGGGTGGAGAGGGTGGGTGCGGCGTAGCCTGGCACGGCTCCAAGCTCAGCGTCCAGGTCACTGCCCGGCTGCCCAGACCTCGGGAGAACTGGACCAGTTTCCCGACGCCGATCGGCCGCTCTCGGGACAACGGGGCCGCCGGATCGCTGGCTTCAACGCCTCAGCCTCGACCTCGACGCAGCCCGCTGGTGCCGGCCGGTCTGTCAACGCTGCTCGACCTGATGACGGTGGCTGGGCACGTCGTTGCGACCTTCGAATCGCCAGCAGGCCCTCTGGCGGAGGGAAGGGGTGTCGAGGTGGGCGTAGGTACCGACTCGAGTTCGTGGGCCGCTGGTAGACCATCCTGCGCTTGGGACTGCCGATGCGCTCGTGGGCACCGGCCCACCGGCGTCTCTTGCCCTCTCGCTCGTGAGATTCAGGAGGACTCGGCGATCCGCTTGATCGCCTCGAGCGTCTGCGGGATCCCGTCGTGAGCCTGCCGGGTGCGTGCGTCGATCTCTGCCGTCGCCCGCTCGCCATACTTCTCCTCGAACATGGTGATCCCGCTGGGCAGGAACTCCCAACTCTCCGTCAGCTTCGTAGCCGCGCCGTCGAGGTCGAAAGTGAAGCTCCACCGTACGAAGCTGCCACCCACGATCCAGGTGAACTCCCGACCCCGGTCGGCCGCCGCGATCTGGGACCGGGTCTCCCAGGAGCGTCCGGGCAGCTCGTTGTGGCCGGTGAACCAGGTGCCGACCTGGCCTGCCTCGCCCGGGTCGTCCCACCAGCACGCCGTACAGATCGGGCTCCACTCGCCGGTGCGGGTGATGTCGCTGACGAGGTCGTAGAGCCGATCCGGGGTGGCCTGGACGGTGATCGACTGCTCATGGGTACGCGCTGGCGTCTCGGTCATCCCGCTCACTTCTTCTGTCGGCGGCTGCCGCCGTGCCAGTCCTCCTGCTTGCCGGTGGTGCCCGCCGGCACCCCGAACCCGACCAGCTGCGGCTGTTCTCGAAGGCTGCGCTTCAGCTCGGTGAATCCGGGGAATCGAGCCAAGCCCAGCACGTGGTCCCACAGTTCGCCGGCCGTCTCCTTCTCGGGGAGCCGGCTGATCACCGGCCCGAAGAACGCCACCCCGTCCGGGGGCTCGAACTGGATGATCGGAGTACCGACATCCTTGCCGGTCAGCGTCAGCGCCTCCTCGCCGTCGGCGCGGATCTCGTCGTCCCAAGACTCCTCGTCCAGGGCATCGGCCAGGTCGATGGGCAGACCGGCCTCGCGCAGGATCGGCTCGACGAACTCCCGGGTGCCCCGCCGCTCACGATTCTCCTGCTCGTCGGCAACGTCGGTGGGTGGGGGCGTGTCGAAGATATGCGCCCCGAAAGCGGCCTGGAGGTGGTCCAGTGCCTCCAGGCCGTGTTCGGCGCGCACTCGAGCGGCCACCCGCAGGAGCCGAAGTCCCGCGGTGTGTCCGGCTTCGTACTCCGGCGGGAAGTGCGCGTCGTAGTCGATGTGGGAGTTGATCAGCCGCAGGGAGATGAACCGCCAGTCCACAGTGAAGTCCCGCTCGGCCT
This sequence comes from uncultured Actinomycetota bacterium, assembly GCA_963727215.1. GTDB lineage: Bacteria > Actinomycetota > Actinomycetes > Propionibacteriales > Propionibacteriaceae > Microlunatus. The sequence continues at coordinate 585,340 of CAVSFR010000009.1, read as the reverse complement.
GCACCATCCGGATCCATTTGCTGGTCAGCCAGCAGAACGGACACACGGGGTCGAAGTAGAAGCGGAGATCAGCGGAGGTCACAGGGCAAACCTTAACCGCGTGGCTGTCGGCGGCCACACGGTCAGCGGGCAGCCTCTAAGCAACCACCGTCCGGAGCGCGTCAGGGGCCGACATCTGCACGGGAAGGTCGACGCGGTCGCCTGCTGGGTCGGCGCTATCGGCCGACCTCGGACATCGGGTTCCATGGTCCCGGAGGCCGATCAGCGTTGCACCGTGCCGACGCTGAGGATGACGCCGTTGGCGAATGACTCGCTCTCGAGGACGACCGTCGTGCTTGGACAACCTCTGCGCGGTGTCGCAGTCGGCCCACCGACACCTCCGAAACAGCACAGGCGTGCCAGCCAGAGCGGGGGACAGCAGGCCCAGCGGCAGGTCGGTTTCGGAGTGGGGGACCGCTAGGCGGTCTGCTCGGCGAGCTGCAACGGCTCGTTGGCGACGGGCTCCACCAGGTCAACCCGGGGGTGGAGGAAGGCGCGAACGTCGTCCAGCCGGGTCACCACCGGACGGCGACGGCTGCCCCAGGCGCGCCGGTACTCGGCGATGATGGTGCGCAGCACCCGGAACCCGTCGGAGAACGTGCGCAGATTCGACTCGCCGTGGATCCGCTCCAGTTCGACGCTGCCCACCTCGGTGATCGCGACGCGGGCCGCGGCCATCCGGCAGTTGATGACGGTCTCGATCTCGAACCCGTCGCCCCACAGCATCCCCGACTCCGGCGCCGGCAGATCCAGCTCGGGCAGGTCCAGCACCGGGACAAGGTCGCGCCAGAAGGCGTTGTAGCCGTAGCAGAGGTCGGAGAACCTGGTCCGGAACGCCGTGTTGGCCACCAAGTTCAGCCCCCGATTGCCGAGGGACCGCAGCCCCGTGATGTCCTCGGAGCCACCACCGTGGGCGAACCGAGAGCCCTTCGCGAAGTCTGCGCCATCGACCAACGCCTCCACGAAGGCCGGGATCTCGGCCGGGTCCGCAGAGCCGTCGGCGTCGAACATGACGATGATGTCGCCGGAGGCTGCCAGGAACCCGGCAGTCAGGGCGTTGCCTTTGCCCTTGCGCGTCTGCCGGACGATGAGCGCCTCGGGCATCAGTTCCCGCGTCACCTCGACCGAGTCGTCCACCGAGTTGCCGTCCACCACGATCACCTCGTGCACCGGTGGCAGCCGCGGCAGGACCTCGCGCAGGTTCGCCGCCTCGTTCTTGACCGGCACGATGATCGAGATCGTCGGGGAAGTGATCACGCGTCTGATCATGGATACTCCTTGAGTCACGGGCAGATTGGCGACCACTTCTGCTTCATCGCTGACTCAACTTCGAGCCTCGACACTCACCCCGAGGTGCCGGTGCTTTTAACCCTAGTGGAGTGGCGCTCCGTAGTGGAAACGAGATCAGCCGGCCATCACGCGACCTTAGTCACCTTGTCGAGCGGAATAACCTCGACGGTTCTACCCCAGCCGGCCCAGCCCAGCCAATGCCCTGGAACGCCCTGTCGGCATTTACAGGTGTTGGTCAGCTCGGCGATTGGCGACGCTAACTTGTTTGGGCAGACCTGCGGACTCGACCGGGCATGGCTCCGGTCGCCCCGTCCACGTCGGCACTAGGCCTCTGCAAGCGCTGGCCGGCACGCCTGACAACGTCTGGCCCAATCGATCGCCACTGGTGATGGAGTTCGTACCGATGACGTAGAGCGTCCCCACCAGGGCCCAGGCTGAGCGAATCCCCCAGGTGCTCGACGAGGCACCTGCGGCCGGGAAGCCCGAACAAGTTCAGGTCCTCGTGCAGCAGATGGTGGCAACGTCCACCTGGCGCTTGAGCAGGCGACAGCGACGTCGTCCTGACATTTGCCGAATGCGGCCCCATTCGCCGTGCTGTTCGGCGAGGACGGTGCCGACGAGGCGGATGATCGAGCCACGGTCGGAGCAGATCCCCCGGAAAGGCGATCAGCCAGGGGATGACAAACACGCAGGAAGATGCCGACGACGACGGTGTGCTCCGCCTCGGCAACCAGCGGGAGTGCAGCCGCTGTGATGAGGTTGATGTCGGGAGGGAGGACCGCGAGGGCAGCTTCTCGGCCCATCCCCGGGAGGGCGGGTGCTCGACCACCCTCTGGCCTTCGGAGGGGCCAGAGGCGTCGGCAGCTACCCGGACAACGGTCCCTGCGACGTCCTTGCCTGGCCGCCAGCCCGGTCGGGGTGCCTCCATGAGGAATGCCTCCCCTCGGTTGACTGAGAAGGCTTCAACCTGGACTACCACCTCGTTGGGGGCGGGGGTGGGGGCATCCACGTGCGTGACCTCGATAGGGCGATCTGGGTCTGCGGTAGGTGTCCAGGCGAGCATGGTGTCTCCTTCGATGACAGGTGGCAGCAGGGGCACGCGGTGGTTGGGCGCGGCTCGGGTCCGCTGGTCGGTCATCGACTGAGATAGCAGGGTTCAGCGGCAGGCTGGCCCGGCTGGTCGCTGCGGACGAGAACCACACTGAGGATGAACAGCACGACTGTGAACGGTCCCCACCCGAGGCGTTCCCAAGGGCTGGATGAGGCGAGGTTGAGGAACGCCCCGATCCCCAGCAGACCAACGAGCCCCTTGCTTCCCGTCTCGTAGAGAGCTTTGGATACGGGGAGGAGGCCGAGGCCGGCCCTGGCCGCGACGAGGATCGCTCCGGTGAACCACAGGGCCGCGGAAGCGGCCGTCAGGAGGCGGAGTGGCCCGGGAAGCTGCCCGGGGTTCGTTCCTCCTAGAGCGGCCGTTCCGAACGGAGCGCCGAGGGTAAGCGCAACCTGGAACGCCGTCACGGTCAGCAGGCCAGCCGCCAACATCTTGCCTACGCGCGTGCGGGCGACGGGCGCACGGTCGCGGGCGGCCCGTGGTCCTCTGACTGCTCGGTAGGCGCCCGGCTTCTCGCGCTCCTTCCGAGGGCTGGTCACCACCAAGCGGTTGACGATCTCCTTCACCGCTGCCCCCGGCCGGCCGTTCAGGGCTAGCCTGCCGGGGCTGTCGTCTGGACGAACGAGCTGGATGTACCCGCGTCTGCGACCCAGGCTCAGGCACTGGAGGACGAGCCCGATCGAGATGGGCGCCGGCTGCTCTTGGCGGATGAGATGGAGCACGGTCTCCGCTGCGTGCCCCCCGAGCGGCAAGGCAACCGCGCATCCCATGCGCAGGTGTGCTCCCACTCCCGGCGGAGTCACGACCGCGTCACCGGCGCCGATGATGTTGCGTGCGGTAATGCTGCGCAGCGTTTCGTCGACCCTCAACCGGTCCATGCCGTCCACGGCCAGTCCGCTCACGCGGGCCAGGTCAGGGGCGGTGAACGACAGTGCGACCAGGCATACGTCGAACTCCACCGACTCGCCTTCGCGTAGATGTAGAGCATCGGCGGTGATGCTCTGCACCTCCGAGTCCTGGACGGATCTGATCCCGAGGCGGCGGCACGTCCTCAAGATGGAGTGTCGTGCGGCTGGGCGCATGTGCCGGAGAATCGGCCCGTCGGACAGCAGGGTCACCTTGAGGTCGGGGCGGTGGTCGGCGACTTCAGCTGCGGTCTCCACACCGGTGAACCCGCCGCCGACGACCACGACCCGGGCACCACGTGCGGCGTCGGAGACGGCTCGTGCTGCCGAACCCGCCCCCTCGAGGTCGGCGATGAGGTGTGCATGCTCGCGGGCCCCTGGAATCGGGGATGACGCCGCGCTCCCGGGGGCGTAGATCAACCAGTCGTAGCGCTCCGTGGTCACACCTGTCGCCGTCTGGGTTGTCACGGTCTGTGCCTTGGCGTCGACGGCGGTGGCGGTACCGACTACGCGGCGCGCTTCACGGTGGAGGATGTGGGAGAGCGGGAACGTCACGGACGTGCGTGAGCCGGCAGCCAGCTCATGGAGCCGAATGCGTTCGACGAAGTCGGCACGGGGGTTGATGACGGTGAGTCGCACCTTTTCGCGCTCCCCGTCGGTGAGCGAAGCCAGGAACCGGTTGGTGGCCAGCACACCGGCGTACCCGGCCCCGATGACGACCACGGATACGTCCGCTCCTGCCGAACCTTCGGGCGAGAGCGGAAGCGTGTCGCTCCGCGTCATGACTGTCCCTTGTGGTGGTGGGCGGACACCGCGGCGACGGTGCTGGTCAGGACGGAGCGGTACATGAAGCCCTCAAGGAGCAGGTAGATCCCGAGCGACAGCTCCCACGCGAAGATCGGTGCGACCGCGATCCACCAGACGCTTCCGTGCTCGGTGAGGCCGAACGTGGTCGCGAGGGTGACGGCCAGGATGAGTGGAGCGCCAAGAAGTCCGAGAGCGGGAATGACCCGAGGAACGAGTCCTGACCGGTAAAGGAGGGTGCCGAGCAGCAGCGCGTTCAGGCCCGCCATGACGTTCGGTCCGAGCAGGAATGTCCAGTCACGGACCGCGACCAGCGACTGCCCGACCACCCTCAGGGAGTCGGCGTCGGATCCGGATGCGCCAGGCTGACGCAAGGTGACGACGGTCAGGAGGCCGAGGACACCGACCGCGATGACCGCGGCCTCGAACATCCGGGCGGTGACGAAGCCGAACGCCAGCGTTTCGCTGTGCTGTTTTAGCACGGGGTACAGCGCGACGGCGGTGCCGATGCAGGCCAGTGCGTTGACCAGGTCCAGGCAGGCTCCCAAGGTGACGCGAGCATCCGCGCCGGAGCTGACGATGTAGTCGGCGTCGTTCAGGACTGGGCCGAGGAGGAAGAGAGCCGGGATCGAGGCGGCGAAGGTGAGCAGGTAGAGAGCGCCTCCGAGGCGCCCGGCTCTCCTGCGCGAGCTCCTCGGGCTTTCTGTCGTGTGCGCGCTCGGCGCGTGTCGAACGGTGGTCGTCATGTCCCTCTCCAGGGGTAGCGGTGCGGGTTGCTCATGGTTGGCAGCGGCGAGGTCGTCATTGGTAGGTGTTCGCCGTTGTTGAGGACCGGCGCGTTCCGCTCCGGGCTCAGTGGTGTCGCCGTCCCCGCGGGGCCGGGGTGGGGGCACGTCAGGCTCTGCGTAGGAGACAGGTCGCACCGGCGAGGGCGAGGAGCCGTTGATTCACGTCGACGATGCGCGCGGCCGCCAACGCCGTGGTATGCCCTTGGTGGACCACTTCACCGGTGCAGACCAGTGGGCCGGAGGTGAGCAGCGCCGGGCGCACGAACCGCACGTTCAGCTCGCTCGTGAGGTAGCCGACGGCGGCAGGGAGCAACGAGTGGACGGCGCACCCCATTGCCGTGTCCAGCAGGGTCGTCAAGACGCCCCCGTGGACGATGCCGAACGGGTTGAGGTGGAACTCCCTGGGGTTCATGCTGAAGGAGACCCGGCCGGGGTCTGCCTCGAGGGGTTCGATGCCCAGCGTCTTCAGGGCGGGCGGCATCGGCAGCGTGCCGGCGCGAATGGCCTGCAGGACCGTGAGACCGTCTTGGGCGACGCCGGCGAGCACCGTGGGTGTCGGGTCGTCCCACTCATATGTGCGTTCACGCGTGGCGATGGACATGTGTCCTCCTGTATGAGCGCGTCTTAGGTCGACGCTGCGGTGTGGATACGGGGTCGGGCGGCGTGACGGCCATGGCGCACCGTCAGCCGCTGTGCTGCGCATGCCAGCAGGCGGCGCACCACCCAGGGATGGATGTGGCAGACGAGGTGGGAGTAGACGCGGCCTCGCAGCGGTCCAGGGTGTCGAAGACGTGACGGTCAGCCGCCTCGATGCCGACCGTCCGGACGGCCAGCTGCCGAAGCCCGAGCAAGATGCGCACCCACCCCGGCGGACAGCGGAAGGCCGCGTCCGCCGAGTCCTGCGGGTCATACGTCCTCCCCTCGGCCCGGAGGGGCGCGGCGTAGACATCCGACCCCGTCCCCGTGGCAGGTGCGGGTGCTTCCCGTGTACGCGTGAGTGCCTGGACAACGGCTCCGGTGACGACGCCCATGACTTCCTCCATTCGCCCCCGTATGGAGGTTGATCCGTACGGTAGCGTATGGGTATGGCAGATGGGAAGCGTGAATTCTTGGGGCCGTCGGACTGGACCGAGGCTGCGCTCAACGCACTGGCGGCTGGGGGGCTGGCTGCGGTGGCTGTCGAGCCGCTGGCGAAGTCGCTGGGTACGACCAAGGGCAGTTTCTACTGGCACTTCGCGGACCGGAACGCCCTGCTGGAGGCGACTCTGGAGCTGTGGGAGCGACGCGACACCGAGCGGGTGATCGCCGACCTCGACCAGGCGCAGGACGCCATGAGCCGGCTGCGCACCCTGCTCCGTCTGACGTTCGCGGCAGTCGGTACCGGGCAGGCTGGCCACGGCGGGACAGTCGAGCTCGCGCTACAGGCGAGCGCGTCGCATCCCAAGGTGGCCGCGACCTTGCAGCGCGTCACCCGGCGACGGCTGGAAGTGGTCACCAAGCTGTATGTCGAGCTCGGACTCCCACCAGCCCGTGCGAGGCAGCGCGCGCTGCTCGCCTACACCGCGTACCTCGGCCATGCGCAGATCGCCCACGCCACGCCAGAGCTCCTGCCACACGGCCGCGGACTCACCAACCACGTCAGCCGGATCGTCGAGATGCTGCTTGATGCCAGCCCCTAAATCCATGTCTGCTAGCGGTCGGCGAAGGTGAGTTCGCTCTGCGAGCGCGAGTGCCGGCGTCGCTACGCGAGCCGTCCGACTCCGGATCCGGGGCAAGCGAGGCCGCCATGACCGAGCTGCTCGACGACCCGTTCCTCGACGTCGTCATCGCTGACCGGCGTCGCGCCCTGCCTCACCACGCCTAAGCTCTCGACCAGCCTTCGACCGGGCCGGCCAGCAGGCTCCGTGCCCAAAGCCGACCCTCGTAGCGGTAGACACACCCGGTAGTCGCACCCTCGTGCAGGACGCACGCAGTAACGGACCGTCAATCGGCGGGACCTGGCAGCCTCCACCCGGCGTGCCGCCCAACTTCGCGAGCGACTTCGAGTGGAGTGCACCGAGTGGTGTCGACTTCGACGTCGTCGACTCCAGCCCGGTCCAGCACGGTGGAGAGCTCCCCTGTGCGGTGCAGGTGCCAGTCTCGCCCTTCAGAATCGGTGGCGTGGCGGTGGTTGAGGCGGGCCCGCGCTGCGCCGGCGGATACCAGGAGGCGGCAGATCAGCAGCGACTCCGCCCCAAGGGCGGCAACGTAGCGTGGTATCTCGTGGGGGTTCTCAAGCACACCCGCAACGATCATCTTCACCGCCCCTGCTGACCGATAGTTGCGGGCGACATCGCGGAGGTTGGCGAGCTCGACCTCGTGCTGGAACGGATCCTCCGGCCGAGCTGGGAACACGAGCCGAAGCTGGTCGAGGTCCACCAACCCATGGGGTTCTCGCTGAGCACGTAGCAGGTCGGACAGCGTGACCGCTGTCGTCGTTTTGCCTGCTCCGACCGTGCCGTTCAGGAAGACAGCTTCGAACACCCAACAAGACTGCCACCTGGTTGCGTGTCCTCGCCCTCGCTACGGGTGAAGCGACGCTGGCCGGTTCGGGACCTTCGTACGGAGCACCTCAGTGGCGGACTCGCCTTTGGGAGCACGACCAATGACCGACGGTCGGCACTGCTGAGTGCCCGGTTCAGCGGCGGGGTCTTGGATATCTGGACTGTCGGATCGAAAGAGTCTCTGGGGGTGGGGGATAGTGTCCGCCGCCGAGGATCATGCGTTGAGGTCGTGGGCGTACTTGATGTCGTAGCCGGGGCCCAGCTCGGTCCGGAGGTCGGCCAGGAGGGCAAGGCCTTCGCCGTCCCAGGCTGATTCGTGCTCGGGGTCGTCGCCTTCGTAGTCGCAGTGGAGGTGGTAGTCCCCGGCGGTCCACTTCTCGAGTCGGTCGTGTAGGGCCCTGCTGAGAGGTAGGTCTTCGAGGTCGAGTCCCCAGGGGGCCCTGTTGTCGGAGCTGCGGTACCACAGGGGGCCGCCGCCGTGGTCGGTGTCGAGGAGCAGCGGGGTACGTCGGCCGTCACCTGCGGTCGCTGCCTCGTCGTCGTGGTCAGCCGGTGGTTCGAGGTCGAGCATGTACCCCAGCTCGCCGTCAGCTGTCCGGCCGCGGATCTGCCATGTTGAGCACCACTTCACGGGGAGGTCGTCGGCGTGCCAGTCGTCCTCGTGGGGGAGGGCGAAGACGCAGTCGACGGTGACGCGGTGGCCCGGTCGGACCTTTACCTGGCGGCGGGAGGCGACGACCTTGCCCACGAACCGCAGGCTTCCGACTTTCAGGAGGAAGCGGTGGCTCGGCCCTCCTCCAACCTGGGGATCTCTCTTCAGGTAGCGGACGTCCTTGCCGACCGTGCCGGTCACCCAGTAGCGGCCGTGTCCACCTGCGCGAGGGTCGCAACCGGGCGCCGGGACCACACCTTCGACAGCCAGCTCTGGAGGACGGAAGGCCAGGATCAGGGCGTAGACGGCTCCCTCATGCATCGGGTTGGCAGGAGGGCCGTCGCCGACCCCGTCGGCTGGATGGGGGACGGCAAGAGTCCACATGTCACCATCCTCAGCGAAAGCACCGACGAGGTCGAGTGTTGCGACGAGGCATCTGATCGCGGCGAGCAGTGACCTCAGGCGACACCAATCACGCCTGGCGGCCGCCCAGGAGGACTGATGGGAGCCGCATGGCTGGGGTCGCACTCCCTGGCTCACGGCTCCGGGAAGACGGTCAGACCGCTGCCGAAGCGAGCTTGGCAGCCATCGACGTTCTATGACCAGGCTGCCAGGCAGTAGCGGCCGCCTTCGCCCGCATCCCCCCGCGCCGCTGGCCGGTCCTGGACTGGTTGGTGCGTCGGTGCGCTAGAAGTTGAGTCGGGGCTGGTGATAGATCGTGGGCGGCCCGGATCCGAACGCGATGCCAGCGAATCCGCCGGCAGGTCCGGTGTGCGGGCCGGCCACGAAGCGCAGCACGGTCCCGTCTGGGTCAGCGATGTCGAGAGCGACCCCAAACTCCCCGCGATCGTCGATGTCGTTGTGCTCGATACCGAGCTCGGCGCAGCGGCCGATCACGCTCGACATCTCCTCGGGCGTCCGCAGCATGAAGGCACAGACATCGAATCCGTCAAGGACCGGACTGCTCGCACAGTACTCGCGCTGACGCAACCCAATCACGAACCCTGCTTCATGATCGGCAAGGACGACACCTCTCACCGCCTCGTCCTCAAAGAACTCGTTGGCCAGTTCCAGGCCGAAGAGGTTTGCGTACCACCGGGCGCTGGCGGCGAGATCACTCACGGGCAACTTGATCTGCCGGACGCCCACAATGGGAAGCTTCACCATGGCAGTGTGCCAGAGCGAGTTGCCCCTCGACGGTAGAGCTGGTGGTCCTGTATCCGGCCTTCGTGATTGGCGCTGCGCTGGTCACGTGAGTTGTGAAAGGGGATAGCGGCGACGTCCGTGGCCCGAACACGTGCAGGAATGCGGCGGTAAATAGTCCCCTTGATCTGGCAGCTGCGGTGCAGATGGTCATCTCGCCCTCCTGAGTTGCGAGTGGCGGAGCGATCGATTCGGGCGCGCAGGCTGACCCTCGTGCGGAGGACGTCAGCGACCGACCCTCAAGCGACGCACCTCTGCCGCCCGGTGCGCCGGATGCCGGTCGGCTGCGAGAGCTCCTTGACTCCGGCTCGGTCGTCGTCGCTGTGAGGCCGAGAGGGCAGCCCTGGACATGCGCTGTTCCAAGAGCCAGAGAAAGCCCTCCGGGTCGGTGGAGGCAGACACACCGCGCATCTCGTCGCTTCGGCTGCTGGGCATACGGCCCACGCCGCTCTCAGGGAAGGAAGCCGGCTTGGCTACTCGCTTGATCACTGTGCCCGTCAGCCACTGGTTGGCGTCGTTGCGGAGTGGCCCGAGGTGCGGCCTGGCTAGGGTGGCCGGGGTGGACAACACATCCGAGGCACGGAACTGGGTGAGGTCCGTACCGAGCGTTGCCGCTGTTAGCCGGCTCGTCGAGGACGAGTACCGCTTTGCCGTCACCCGAGTAGTGCTGGTGCGGTCGTTCATGAACGACGTGTACCGGGTCGATACGGCCCAAGGGTCGTATGCCTTGAAGGTGTACGGGGTAGGCAGATGGACGCCCGATGAGGTGCGATGGGAACAGCAGCTAGCGCGCCACCTCATCAACTCGGGCTCCCCGGTTGCCGCTGACGTGCCGTTGCACGGCGGCGACAGCGTGGGCGTCCTGGACGCGCCGGAGGGAATGCGCCCTTTCGCGCTGGCGGAATGGGTCCCGGGCGACAAGCCACAGCCACCGTGGACCGACGACCTCTACGAGGACGTCGGGAGGACCCTGGCCCACTTCCACGGAGCCGTCCACCAGTTCCACAGCAGCCACGAGCGTCGCACCGTTCGAACAGGACATGAAATCCGTGAGGTGAGTGATGTGCTCGCCCTCGAATCCCCGCGCCGACGCCTGATCGTGGAAGCTGGCGCCGAGGCGCAGCGACAGCTCACGCGTTTCTCCGAGAGGGGCCTGCATTGGGGGATCAAACATGGTGATCTCTCGCTTGACAATCTTCATGTGAGCGACTCGGGGCTCTACTTCTACGACCTGGATCTTGCGGGGCCGGGCTGGCAGGTCGAGGATTTGACTGGGGCCTTGTCGACCAGCTTCGCGGATGCGTTCCTGGGCGGCTATACCGCTGTCCGTTCGCTCCCACCTGTCGAGCTGGAGGCCCTGCCCTGGCTGCGCGTCATGGGCATCATCGAGAATCTGCACTTCCACCTCATCGACAAGCCGGCCATCCAGGGCACAGCATCGTTGGCTGAGGGCTGGGTCGAGGCGGGGTTCGAGTCTCTCGTCACCACCGCAGGCGCACTCGGGCTCGACATCTGAGAGAGCACGACCCCGAAGGGTCAGACTGCCGCCCGTGCCGTGAGGGACGCTCTTACGGGACGACGGAGCCGACCGTGCCGTGGGGTGCTGGTAGGCCACCACCTCGTGACACGGGCAGCAACCGGATCTGCTGACAAGCCGCGCCGTTAGGTCGAAGGGGTTCGACTTGCCGAGCTTGTGGCCCACCTACTGCTGGACGTCCTTGAAGACCTCGGGACGCAGCTTGATCGAGCCTGGCTTGTAGACGCCGTGCGCGTTGGCGAAGGTCAGCTCGGTGATGTACCTGCCCTGCTCGCCGGTGCCGAGTGCCTCGACGATCCGTAGCCGCCCGACCGACGGTCGTGCAGCGTTCCTCGTTGATCTCAGGGCTGACGCCGTCCTCCTCGCCACCGACGAAGCCCACCTCGAGCTCGAGGATCATGTTCGCCGCCGCGCACCGCGCGAGCAACTCGTCGGCGATGGACAGGTTCTCCCCGTCGACCTCACGCCCATTGCTGGGACGCTGCGGATGTCTCAACTTCGATGCGTTGATCCTCGGCGACATCGTAGGATGTGGCGGATACGGGCTCGGGCCGAGATCGAGGAGTTGGATGCCGCCCATCCCAAGCGTGCCGCCAGTCGCGGGCCCTCATGCTGGACGCTGGTTCGTCGGTCCTGGGCTGTCGTCACGTCCTTTCTGTTCTCTCGCCGCATGAGCTCGCTTCCAGATCCTGACTCCTCGCACGCCGATGCTCAGATTCGGGCAGCTGCATCGGAGGAATCGTTCCGCCTCCTCGTCGACAGCGTCCGCGAATACGCGATTCTCGGCTTGGACGTCTCTGGTTACATCACCAGCTGGAATGCGGGCGCCGAGCACATCAAGGGCTACCGGGCGCCGGAGATCCTTGGTCGGCACTTCTCCGTTTTCTATCCTCCCGAGGACGTGGCCGCAGGTAAGCCCGAGGCGTTGTTGGTCTTTGCCGCCGCGGAGGGCCGGGTGGAGGATGAGGGGTGGCGTGTCCGCAAGGACGGCAGCCGGTTCTGGGCCGACGTGGTCATCACCGCGCTCTACGACGACCACGACCGGCTGCGGGGCTTTGGCAAGGTGACCCGTGACATGACTGAGCGGCGGGCCGCCGAGCAGAAGCTGCGAGACAGTGAGCAGCGGCTGGCCTCGGCAAATGTCATGCTGCGACGCCAGGCCGAGGAAGTGTCCGAGTCGCGGGACCGCGCGGAGCGGGCGAACCTGGAGGCGCAGTCGGCAAGTCGGGCCAAGTCCACCTTCCTCGCCACGATGAGTCACGAGATCCGGACTCCGCTCAACGCCGTGATCGGGATGACGGAACTGCTGATGGACACGCAGCTGCAGGATGAGCAGAGAGCCCTCGCGGAGACCGTCCACGACAGCGGGGAAGCGCTGCTGATCCTAATCAACGACATCCTCGACCTGTCGAGGATCGAGTCCGACCGGCTCGAGCTGGAGTCGGCCGGTTTCAACCTGCTCACGTGCCTGGAGCATGCAGTTGCACTGGTCGCTCACCTCGCAAACGCTCAGGGGCTAGAGCTGGTGGCGCGGGTCAGCCCGGAGTGCCCGCAGACGGTGGTCGGGGACGAGTCGCGGTTCCGGCAGGTCGTCGTCAACCTGCTGTCGAACGCCGTGAAGTTCACGCCCCGCGGCGAGGTGGTCCTCTCCGCGCAGGCTGAGACAGTACAAGTCGACGAGACGAGTCACCTGCGGACCGTTGTCAAGGTCAGGGACACCGGAATCGGAATCCCAGATGACCAGATCGGCCGGCTCTTCCAGCCATTCAGCCAGATCGCACCAGCGGACAGCTCTAGACGCGGCGGGACCGGTCTCGGGCTCGCCATCAGCAGAAGTCTGGCGCAGGCCATGGATGGCGACCTGGTGGTGACCAGTGCGGTCGGGTCGGGCTCCACCTTCACGTTCACAGCCTTGATGGGCGCCGTGCCGGCCACCGAGCCCAGTTCCGCTGCGGGATCCGTCGGCGCCTTGGCCGGCTCTCGGGTCCTCGTGGTCGACGACAACGCCTCCAGCCGATCCATGCTGCACGAGTTGTTCGACGGCTGGGGAGCCACGTCCACTGAGGCGACCAGTGGCTCTGAGGCCCTCCAGCTGCTGTCCGATGGTGGCTCTGTCGATGTCGTCGTGGCCGACCTGGAGATGCCAGGGATGGACGGTCTCGAGCTGGCCTCAGCGCTGCGCCGGCTGCCCGATTCCCGGCGGCCACCGGTCATCCTGCTTGCAGGCGTGCACCGGCGGACGTCCCCGGTCGACTTCTCCCTCGTCCACGCCGTCGTGACCAAGCCGGTCCGCAGTGGCATCCTGCTGCAAAAGTTGAGGGACGGGTTGGCTGCGTCCACTGCAGTGACCGAGGCGGAGTCTGCCCCCGAGCCTCGCGAAGCCGCGGAGAGCCAGCGACAGCTCCGGGTCCTTGTAGCCGAGGACAATCCCGTCAACCAACGGGTGGCTCAGTTGATGCTCACCAAGCTCGGCCACGACATTGACCTGGCGGGCGACGGCCACGAGGCGGTGATCGCCGTCCGTGCCAGCCCGTACGACGTCGTGCTGATGGACGTCCAGATGCCCGGGGTCAACGGCCTGGAAGCCGCCCTACAGATTCGGATGGAGCACGCCGACAACCGCCCTTACATGGTGGCCATGACGGCGAATGCCTACCAGGACGATCGGGAGGCGTGCCAGGCAGCGGGCATGGACGACTTCCTGGCGAAGCCCGTCCGCCTCGCCGACCTGAAGGCCGCCCTGGCTCGAGTGCCGAGCGTCGCGGTCGACTCCTCGTAGGCGGGCAGGGTCGAGCCGTCCACCAGCAGCACCTTCGAGACGGGCACCGTTCTACGGCGCCGTCCCGTTCCAGCCCGGGGACCCTCATGCGGAGCACGTCACCGGGCGACCGTTGTACGGGACGAACGCTGACGAGCCGCCCGAGCAGCCGACCCTCGTGCAAGGCGCAGTACCGGGGTTTCTGACTTGGCGCACGCGTCCGACTTAGCGCACGCGTCCGACCACGGCGTTCAACATTTGTTCGACGCGCGCTAGCATGGCCGACGTGTCCACAAGTATCGGTTTTCGTCCAACACCCGACGACGAACGGATCCTCCGCGAGGCCGCGCGGCCCGGCGAGAGCACGACGCAAACACTGCGCCGAGCCTTGCGGCTCCTCGATCATGACCGATGGCTGCAGCAGTTCCACGCGGACGCTGAGGCGCTGAGAGACGAGAACCTCAACGACGAGTCCGAGGCCTGGTGATCCGCGGCGCTGTGTACCGCATCGACCTCGGCCGGCCACGAGGTCACGAGCAAGGCGGCAGGCGTCTAGGACTGATCGTGTCACCCTCGGACTCACCGCTCTCCGTCGTGACCGTCATCCCCACCTCGACCTCGGCTAGGCCCTCCATCCACCGCCCCGAGCTCGAGATCGGGGGTCAAGCAACACGGATGCTGGTTGACCAGGTCCGAGCAATCGACGTCAACTTCGTCGCAGGCGACCCCGTCGACTTCCTCAGCCGGGACGAACTCGGCGAAGTCGAGCAAGCCCTGGCCTCTTACCTCGGCGTTCAGGACGTCAGTCCGCCGCGATCCTTCTAGGCACCACCCGACGACCCCCGTGCGGAGCACCCGGAGCGACCCTCTCGACCTTGGCCCGACACCCCGCCCCCGACGCCCCGCGCCCGCTGGTCCGCGGGAGGGTCCGTAGGGTCGGCCCATGCAGACACGTGCACTCGGCAACGACACCGTCGGCCGCGTCGAGGTCGGGGCGGTCGGGCTCGGCCTGATGACTTTCGACCAGACCGGCCACCAGCCCCGCGAGCAGCTGCTCGACACCGTCCGCGCCGCGCTTGACGCCGGCGTCACCCTCTTCGACACCGCCGACGCCTACGGGCCCGGCCAGGAACTGGGCCCGGACGCCCAGGGCGAGAATGAGAAGCTCATCGCCTCGATCCTCGACGAGCTGGGCGTCCGCGACCGCGTGCTTCTGGCCACCAAGGGCGGTGCCGTCCGGACCCAGGGCGGCGGCTGGGACCACGACGGACGGCCCGAGCACCTGTACCGGGCGGTCGACGCCAGCCTGTCGCGGCTCGGGGTCGAGCAGATTGCGCTGTGGCAGCACCACCGCCCCGATCCCAAGATCGACTACGACGAGACCATCGGGGCGCTGACCGAGATCGCTGCCAGCGGCAAGGTGCGGATGATCGGGCTGTCCAACGCCGACCCCGGCCAGATCCGAGCGGCGCACGAGGCGTTGGGCGACAGCTTGGTCAGCGTGCAGAACCAGTTCAGTCCGAAGTTCCGCAGCAGCCGGCCCGAGATCGCGGTGTGCACCGAGCTGGGGCTAGCCTTCTTGCCCTGGAGCCCGCTCGGCGGGCTGTCGGACGCCAAGGAGTTGGCCACCCACCACCCGGCCTTTCAGCAGGTGGCCGAGGCCCGCGGCGTGAGCGCCCAGCAGGTGGCGCTGGCCTGGGAGCTGGCCCAGTCGCCCGTGGTCATCCCGATTCCGGGGGCCAAGCGGCCGCAGTCGATTCTCGACTCCGCCGCGGCCGCTGACCTCGAGCTGGCTCCGGAGGAGTTGTCCTCGCTCGACCGGGACTGAGCCCCGCCCGAGCCGCCTAGGGGTGTTTTGGTCGAGTTCAGGGGCGACGATCGAGGCTGAGCGCGCTTTTCGAGCTGGCCGGCCCTCGCGCGGAGCACGTCAGTGGCTGACCCTCGTGCGGAGCATGTCGGTGGCCGAGCGAGCTCCGGGACGTCCGCCCTAGGTGGGCTTGGTCGCCGCCCCGACGCCCTCCCACTCCGCCCGAACCACCCCCAGTGCGTCGGCGAGCCCAATGCCCGCCGCCCGGGCCGAGCCGGCGAAGCGGGCGGCGGCTCGCCGGACCTCGTCGTCGAGCACCTGTCCCGGCCGGACGCGGGTGCCGAAGGCGCGGCTGCTCTCGATCAAACCGGCGGACTCGAGCTCGGCGTACGCGCGGGCGACCGTGCCTGCGGCCACCTGCAGGTCGCCGGCGAGCTGGCGGATGGACGGCAGGCGCGCGCAGCCCCCGAGCGTCCCAGAGCGGATCCGGTCGTGTAGCTGGCTGCGGATCTGCTCATACGGAGGGAGCGGACCGCTCGGGTCGACCTCGACCGTGCTCACGCCGCACCGGGCCGGGCCGGGTCCGCGACGGTGAAGGTACCGGCCGGGGTTCCGGCGCGAACGGCGCCGGGCAGGGAGACCGCCACGAGCACCGTGCGGCCCGCGACGGCCGCGCCGGCGAGGAGAGCGAGGACTCCGGAAGGGCCAGCGCGGTGCCAACCACGGGGGGCCCGACCCCCGAGAACTTGTGTGTCAACGGTTTGCTACACGAACGGAGGACCTCGCAGGTCGTCAGTATCGCGTTGGACCGACGGATCAAGCCCGACCTCGCGGCCCAAGCGCCCGGACCAGTCAAACCCCCGACCAGCCTCGCCGCTTGACGACTTTCCGCCGTGGGATGTCTCGTGCGGACGCGCGCAGTAACCGACCCTTGTGCGGAGCACGTCAGTGGCCGACCCGTGTGCGGGACGCGAGAACTCGACCGACCGGGCGGCCACTTACGTCATCCGGGCAAGCATCACGACTGCGGCCAAGATCGCCGCCACCACGCCGTCGACGGCGAGGGGCACCATGCCGACCCAGTACGCGGGGACCGGATCGAGCCGGTAGAAGATCTGGTAGCAGGCCAGCCCCACCAGCGTCGCGATCGCTGTCGCGAGGATCCAGGCGGACGCCCCCGGCGCCTCCAGCACCCCGGCCGTCCGCAAGGTGATGCCGGCAGCGAGTTGCATAGTGGCCCAGACGATGATTAGCGGGAGCTCGGTGGTGACGGGTCGGTGGGCGACGCGAGAGGTGAGGTAGTACAACAGCGCACCGACCAGCACGCCACCAACGATCGTCGCGCCCAGCGCCGGCAAGGACGCTTTCGGGAGAAGGGTCGCGATGCCGATGGCCAGCAGGAGCAGGCCGCCGAGGCCGCTCAGCACGGCTCCCGCGAGGAAGTGCCCGCCGCCAGGTGACGACCGCAGCGACGGTCTGAACGTGATCGTCCACCAAGCGAGGTAGCTCAGGCTGCAGACGAGGAGGAGAACCTCACCGATCACGATCGTCAGCGGGCCGCCCCCCAGTGCCTGCCACCTGTTCACCGGTTCACCCTAGTCAACTCCGCTCACCACAAACGGTCGTCTCCGATAGCTGCTGGCGTCGAGCTTCCGCCGCCGTTGTGATCGCGGCCCGACGTCTCGGTGTTCTTCCAGGACTCGCTAGCGTTCACGTTCCTCAGCCCGTCCCAGCAGAGGAACGGCTGGCGGGACGGCGTCGCGAGGCTGCCGGCGTCTTGCGAGAGCTCCGCTGCGGCTGCGCGCAGCGAGTCCGCCACCCCTGCCTCGAGCATGTGCTGGTAGACAACGTCTCCGCGGCGCGCGGTGCGCTCGATGCCGTCGGCCGCGGCCAGCACCCGGGCTTGTACAGTCTCGAGGAACGCTTCCACGTCGCCTTCCCAGCCGTATGCGCCGAGCAAGAGGCGGAGCCGTCGAGACCGGTCGTCGAAGTCGGTGAACCCCTCGGCCTCGACGACGTGGCGGGCGTGGAGAGGCACCCAGGCGAACGCGGTGAAGGCGAGGTCCCACTCGGGACTAACTGGGGCTGCGAAGTCCCAGTCGAAGAAGCCAACGAGCTGTCCCTGGTCGGACCAGGCAGCGTTGTACGGGGCGGCGTCGTTCTGGCCGATGATCAGGCCCGGCTCCCAGTGGCCGCCCTCACGCCAGACGGCATCGGCTGGGGGTACGAAGTCCGCCACGGCCGCGTGGTAGCTCCTGAGCCACTGCGCGACCTGGACAAGCGCCTCATCGGAGTGCACCCAGGCGGGCCACGGGCGGCTGGTGCCCACCGTGTTGCCCGGCAGGAAGGACAGCACCTCTCGCCCGTGTTCGTCGATGCCGAGCGGCTTCGGTGCTTGCACGAAATTGACGCGGTCGAGGTGCCGCAGCAGGCTGCGCACGGACGGCGTCCACAGCCCGGTTGCCTTACGGACCGTGTCACCGACCCGGACCGCGCCGCCGGCGTTCCCACCCTCCAGCTCCTGCTCACTCACAGCCCCATCTTGCCCGCGGACACGTGCCGCAAGGCGACCCTCGTGCGGAGCACGACCAGTGGACGACCCTCGTGCGGAGCACGACCAGTGGACGACCCTCGTGCGGAGCACGACCAGTGGACGACCCTCGTGCGGAGCACGACCAGTGGACGACCGGCTACCGGTACAGCTGGGGCACCGCAAGCGGAAGGGACTCGGGCCCCGATCCCCTTGATCGGCTTTTGGGTGTCTGCCAAGATCGAACCGGTTGCTGGCCGGCGGCCTCGACGGAACGGGGAACGCCATGGATCTGGACGCTCACCGCCAGGCTCTGAGAGAGCGTGATGCCGCGTGGTCGACTACGGCCTCGTCCGGGGCGGACCTCGACGAGATCCTCGACTTCTGGGCTGATGACGCCGTGGTGATCCCGCCGGGCATGCCGCCGGTGGTTGGAAAGGATGCCCTGCGCGCTTACGTCGCTGGCAGTCTGGCCATCCCCGGGTTCCGGATTTCCTGGACAACCGACAGCGTCGACGTCTCCGCGGATGCCTCCATGGGTTGGATCCTCGGCACCAACAAGGTCGAGATGACCGGGGACGACGGGCAGCCGATGGCGATCCCAGGCCGGGCGATCACAGTCTGGCGCCGCGACGGTGACGTGTGGCGCTGCTGCGGGGATGTGTGGAACAGCGCCTAAGCGCAACCCTCCTGCGGAGCACGTCAGTGGACTGCTGCTCAAGGAACATGAGCGCCCTGCCCAGAACACCGTGGGCAGAGAGGCGGCGCGTTTCGCAGGACCTGCCCGGTGACATTCCCGTTGGCGGTGCCTGCATCGGTGCAGCTTGATGTTGAAACAGGCGGTCGCCTCGAAGAGCTCAGTAGGTGAGGCAGCGAGGCGGTCTGGGCACGTTCACGCGGGAGCCGGATACGCTGCGAGGCGTGGCGCGACTGGACCGGTTCAGAGAGTTCGTCGACCGGCTCCACCCATCCGGGCTCCTCTACGCGACCTATGAGCACAGGCTGATCGCCGAGCTCGACCGCAGCCGGCTGCCACACCACGTCGCCGTGCTGGCCGACGGCAACCGGCGCTGGGCCCGCGATAACGCGCCCGGGCAGCCGCTGGTCGCGGGGTACCGGGCTGGCTCGGACAAGCTCAAGGAGTTCGTCGAGTGGTGCGACGAGATCGGTATCCCGGTGGTCACGCTCTGGGTGCTGTCGACCGACAACTTCTCCCGCAGCAGCGCCGAGGAGATCGCGCCGCTGCTCGAGGTCATCGAGGAGATGGTCACCGACCTCGCGCAGAGCCGGCGCTGGCGGCTGCACCCGTTCGGAGCCCTGGACCTGCTGCCTGAGGACTCGGCCGCGCTGCTGCGTCGAGCCGAGACCGACACCGCCGAGGTGCCGGGGATGGTCGTGAACATCGCCATCTCCTACGGCGGACGGTACGAGCTGCGGGACGCGGTCCGGTCCCTGCTCGCCGAGCACGCCGCGAACGGCACGTCGATCGAGGAGCTGTCGCAGACGCTCGACACCGACCACATCGCCGAGCACCTCTACACCAAGGGCCAGCCCGACCCCGACCTGATCATCCGGACGTCGGGTGAGCAGCGGCTGTCGGGCTTTTTGATGTGGCAGTCGGCGCACAGCGAGTTCTACTTCTGCGAGGCCCTGTGGCCCGACTTCCGCAAGGTCGACTTCATCCGGGCGCTGCGCTCGTACGGGCAGCGGGAGCGGCGCTTCGGGCGCTGACCCCGCACCTGGTCCGCGGTCAAGGCGTCCGCAGGGTGAGCCCCACCAGGGTGGGCAGATCCAGGTCGGGCTCGGTCGTGCGCCCGGTGGCCGGGTCGAGCACGACCAGCCGTCCGTCGTCGAGGGCCGCCAGGTGCCGGCCGTCGGGTGACCAGATGGCGACGCTGGTGATGTCGGCCGACGCGCTGGGCTCGGCGAGCCGGATCACGAGGCGGCCGGACTCCAGGTCGACCACATCGGCGACCCCGCCGCCGTCCGGGCCGTAGGTCATGGACGCGACATACCGGCCGTCCGCCGAAATCAGCCCACCGCCACCGAAGAGCTGCGACTGCTCCGCCGGCACGCGGGTGCGGGTGCGGGACCGGCGGTCGTAGCGCGTCGTGGTGCAGGCCGCGTGCCCACCGCCGCAGTCACCGAACAGGTAGTGGTGCGGTCCCGCGGCCAGGACCGTGCCGGTCGCGATGCGGTGCCAACGGCCGTCCCGCTGCTCCTGGACGCCGGTCGCATCCACCAGCAACAGGCCCCCCGACCCGTCGGTCACCAGGATGCCGGCGCCCGCCAGCCGCTTGCCCGCCGGCCGGCCGTCGAAGTCGAGCAGCTCAAGGCTGGAGCGCCGTCCATCGAAGGGGCCGCCTACCCAGAGCCGTCCGTCCGTGGCCGGGAGCACCCGGGTGGCCCGTCTGAGTGCGCCTCGAAGCGGTACCGCCGGTCGGTCGTCGGGGACCAGCAGGCCCGGTACGCGATCCAGCGGTCGCAGCACCACCTGCGACGGGCCGGCCAGGAAGGCGACAGGAGCCGACATGCCGACCGGTGCGGGTGTGGCGGTGACGCGTCCACTGGTCAGCCCGATCCGGTAGACCGTGTCCAGGCCGCGGACAAACAGCTCTCCCGTGTCGAACCCGTCCACCGGCGCACCGCCGCGGCGCAGCACCACCGGGGCGTCCGGCTGCGGCCGCCGGGTCGAAGAGACGGTGAGAGGGCTCGGCGACTGGCCGGCCGACGGTGCCTGTGGTCCGGGCGCCGGCTCCTCGATCGCCTGCTGCTGGCGTTGGAGCAGGGTGGTCAGCCCGAGCACCACCAGCACCGGCACCGCTGCGGCCACGAGCAGCCGCCGTCGGCGTCGGGCGCCGGGGGAGAGGGGCTGCGGCCCGGTCTCGAGCAGCTCGGGTCCACCGCCGGCTGCACTCACCTGGCCAGTATCGTCGCGGTGCCGTTGCTCAGGTGGCTTGCCGGGTCTCCTGGCATTCCCGCAGACCGACGGCCGCGACCAGGGCCGGCGCCGTCGGTGACCTGACCTGCGTTTGGCCAGAGCAGCCGGCACGGACGCGGCCGCGGTCACGCCCAGGGCGGCAAGGTAGGCGGAGAGCCCGCTGACCATAAGGACCGGTGAACCGATCATGAGCATGATCAACAGACTGGATCCCTTGTGGCGCCAAGAGTCCCGGCGGCCTCCATGCTCGGTTTAGCCATGGGCAGACCGAGTGTCAAAGGCGCGGTCCGGACTGGTCGTCCGGCCGTCGGGACGCCGCGATACGGTGGCGCCGAGGACGACGTCGACGTCGCCCAGAGGTTGAGGAGCCGTATGACCATCGCGCAGGTCGCCGTCGTCGGCGCGGGCTACATGGGCGGCGGTATCGCCCAGGTGCTCGTCATGGCCGGTTTCCAGGTCGTCATCGCCGACGCCGACCCGGCCACCACTCGGCACCATCTCGAGCGGTTGCGCCGTGAGGCGGTCGAGTTTGAGGAGCAGGGTCTCTTCGACCCCGGATCGGCCGAGCTGGTTGCGGCCAACCTGCGCGCTGCGGAGAGTCTCGAGGAGGCCGTCGGCGGCGCCGACTTCATCGAAGAGGCCGTGCTCGAGGTGCCCGAGATCAAGGGGCCGGTACTCGCCGCGATCTCGGCCGCAGCCCGGCCCGACGCGGTGATCGGCAGCAACACCTCGACACTTCCGATCAGCGGACTTGCCGCGAACGTCACGCACCCGGAGCGCTTTCTCGGCGTCCACTTCTCCAACCCCGCACCGTTCATCCCGGGCGTCGAGCTGATCGCCCACGCGGGCACCGACGAGACCGCGGTGGTGGTCGCCGAAGAGCTCGTCGCCCGGACGGGCAAGCTGAGCGCCCGGGTTTCCGACCAGGCCGGGTTCGTCCTGAACCGCCTGCAGTACGTGCTGCTGAAGGAGGCCGCCAGCCTGGTGGAGGAGGGTGTGGCCACCGCCGAGGACGTGGACATCATCGTCCGCACCACCTTCGGTTACCGGTTGCCCTTCTTCGGTCCGTTCGCCATCGCCGACATGGCCGGGCTCGACGTCTACGCCGCCGGCTTCCGTACCCTCGCCGAGCACTACGGCGAGCGGCTCGACCCGCCGGCCGTGCTGACCGGGCTCGTCGCCGAGGGCCACTACGGGGTCAAGAAGGACGGCGGCTTCGTCATCCCCGCCGGCGACTCGGCCCCGCTCGTCGCCTACCGCAACCGGGCGTACGCCCGGCTGGGCCAGCTGCTGCGCGAGCTCGGCCCGGCACCCACCGCCACGAAGGAGTGACTCGACGATGACGACGACCGATGCCCCCTGGACGGCCGACACCTGGCCGATCGCCGCCGCGATGCTGGCCTTCGGTGGCGCCGACTCCAAGGGTGGGCCGATCCAGGACGCGCCGGCCGAGGAGTGGGCCAAGCAGCTGCGCCTGGTCTCGCGGCTCGGTTTCACCGAGGTCGACCCGACCGACACCTGGGTGCGCGTGGGCGACCTGGCCCCCGAGCGGCTCTCGGAGTTCCGCGACGTGTTGGCCGACGCCAACCTCACCATCCCGGCCGTCTCCACCTCGCGGCGCAGCGTGATGGACCCCGAGCACGGCACGGAGAACCTCGAGTACAGCCACCGGCTGCTGGACGCGGCCGCTGAGCTCGGCATCCCGATGGTGAGCTACGGCTTCTTCCAGGCGTTCACGCCGGCGCAGAAGGAGGCTCTGTGGTTCTGGCTGGAGGACGGCTGGCGCGACGACGAGTCGCCCGAGGTCCGCGCCGTCGCCGCGAGCCGGATGCGCGAGCTGGCTGAGCACGCCGCGTCGAACGGGCAGCAGATCACGCTCGAGATGTACGAGGACACCTACATCGGCACCTGTGACTCCGCCGTCGCCTTCTTGGCCGAGATCGACCACCCGGCCTGCGGCCTCAACCCCGACATCGGCAACTTCATCCGGCTGCACCGCCCGATGGAGCCGGTGCCCCAGATGTTCGAGAAGGTGCTGCCGTACGCGAACTACTGGCACGTGAAGAACTACTCGCGCGACGAGGACCCGGCCAGCGGCGTCATCAGCACCTTTCCCGTGCCGATGGACATGGGGCTGATCAACTACCGAGCCGCCATCACGCGCGCGCTGGAGCTGGGTTTCCAGGGCGCCTTCCTCTGCGAGCACTACGGCAGCGACAGTCTCGGCGTGATCGCCCGCAACCGCGAGTACATCCGCGGAATCCTTGCCACCCTGCTCGACTGACCCACCTCAGACCCGAACCCGATCCACCGGAGGAACGATGACGAGCCCCACCTTCCCGTCCGAGCGCACGGCCGTCGTCACCGGGGCGGGCGGACCGGCCGGTATCGGCCGGGTGACCGCCCGGGTGCTGGCCGAGCAGGGCTGGCAGGTGGCCCTGATCGACGTCAACGCCGAAGGGCTGGCCAAGGTCGAGGCTGAGCTGCGTGAGGCCGGGCACCAAGGCGTGATCAGCATCGCCACCGACATCACCGACGAGCAGTCGGTCGCCGCTGCCTTCGCCCGCATCGACGCCGAGCTGCCGACCGTGGTGGGCCTGGTCAACCTGGCCGGCATCGCCAGCCCGGTCCCGCTGCACGAGTGCGACCTGGCCCAGTTCGAGCGGGTGATGGCGGTCAACGTCACCGGCTCGTTCCTGATGCTGCGAGCTGCCGCCGAACGGATGATCCCGGGCGGCGTGGGGCGGATCGTCAACACCTCCTCGATCACCGCCTTCGACGGCGGCGGGACGTTCTCCAAGGGCGTCTACGCGACAGCCAAGGCTGCGGTCATCGGCATGGCGCACGGCGGTGCCCGTGAGCTGGGGCCGCACGGCATCACCGTCAACGTCTTGGCCCCGGGCCCGGTCGACACGGAGATCATGGGCGGCAAGCTCACCGACGAGCGCAAGGAGTCCATGTCGGCGGGCATCCCGCTCGGCCGGGTCGGTCAGCCCGCCGAGATCGCCGCCACCATCGCCTTCCTGCTGTCCGAGGGTGGTGGCTACATCAACGGGGCCACCATCCAGGTCGACGGCGGCAAGCACATGCACTGAGCACGCCCCACCACCCAACCCCACCACCGGAGGAGACGAGGATGTCCACGCAGGTGAGTTCCGGCCGACGCTTCGAGCTGAGCGAGCAGGCCACCAAGAAGGTGTTCCGGCGGCTGGTGCCGTTCCTGCTGCTGATGTACGTAATCGCCTTCCTCGACCGCAGCAACGTCTCCTTCGCCCAGAAGCAGTTCGAGGCCGACTTCGGGATCAGCGCCGCGGCCTACGCCTTCGGTGCGGGACTCTTCTTCGTCGGCTATGCCATCTTCGAGGTGCCCAGCAACGTGTTGCTGCACAAGGTCGGCGCCCGCTGGTGGCTGGCCCGCATCATGGTCACCTGGGGGATCGTGGCGACCTGCTTCGTCTTCGTCCAGGGCCCGACCAGCTTCTACGTGCTGCGGTTCCTGCTCGGCGTCACGGAGGCCGGGTTCTTCCCGGGCGTGATCATGTTCCTCACCTACTGGGTGCCGGCGCGTCATCTGAGTCGCGCTCGGGGCTACTTCTACATGGGCATCGCGCTGGCCGGCATCCTCGGCAACCCCTTGTCCGGCAGCCTGCTCGAGCTGGAGGGCGTCGGTGGCTTCCGCGGCTACCAGTGGATGTTCGCCATCGAGGGCCTGCTCGCCATCGTTGTCGGCGTCTGGTCCTACTTCTACCTGACGGATCGGCCGAAGGACGCGACCTGGCTTCCGACCGAGGAACGCAACGCCTTGATCGAGACCATCGCGAGCGAGGACCGGGCCAAGACCGAAGGCAGCGGTCCGGGCCACGTCTGGGCGGCGCTGGCGAGCTGGCGCGTGTGGTACTTCGCCGCCATCTACTTCTGCATCCAGGTCGCCGTCTACGGCGTGACGTTCTTCCTGCCCACGCAGGTGGTGGCCATCACCGGGCAGAAGCTCGGATTCACCGCCTCGCTGGTCACGGCGATCCCATGGATCTTCGGCCTGGCCTCGGTCGCGTTCTTCCCCGGCCTTGCCGACCGGACCCGGAAGCACCGGCTGATCGGTAGCTCGCTGCTGCTGGTCACGGCGATCGGCATCACGGCGTCCGGTGCGCTCAGCGGCACCCCGGTGCTGGCGATCGCTGGCCTGTCACTCGCCGCGATCGGGTTCGTGGCCATGCAGCCGATCTTCTGGACGCTGCCGACGGAGTACATGACCGGGTACGCCGCCGCCGCGGGCATCGGTCTGATCAACTCCCTGGGCAACCTCGGCGGCTTCCTGGCCCCCAACATGCGTGACTACTTCGTGGAGAACGTCGGGCCCAACGCCGGCCTCTACTCCCTCGCGGTCGGCGCGGTCGTCGGCTCGATCCTGTTCGCCCTGACTGCGTTCTTCCGGAAGGCCAACGAGGTGGAAGCGGGCCAGATCGAGGGCGTCAACCGCGTCGTCGTCCCGCACTGATGCCGGCCCTCGACGAGCTGCTCGCCGGGCGGCCGGACGGCCCCGCGGTCGACGTAGCTGCGCTGGGGGAACGGGTGCGGGCGTCCGGCCGGGTGCTGCTCGTGCTCGACGACGACCCGACCGGGACGCAGTCGGTCGCGGACCTGCCAGTGCTGATGGACTGGACGCGCGAGTCGCTCGGCTGGGCCCTGGACCAGGCCCGGCCTGCGGTGTACGTGATGACCAACACCCGCAGCCTCGATCCGGCCGAGGCCGAGCAGCGCAACGTCGAGGTAGCGAGGAACGCGTTGGCGGCGGCGGCTGAGCGAGGGATCGAGCTCTGCTTCGTCTCCCGCTCGGACTCCACGCTGCGCGGTCACTTCCCGTTGGAGACCGACGTGCTCGCGCGGGAGATCCAGGCGGTGACCGGTCGGGCGGTCGACGGCGTCCTGCTCGTGCCGGCCTTCGCTGACGCCGGCCGGGTGACCGTCGACGGCGTGCACTACACCGGTGGGGCCGGAGGCTACGTGCCCGTAGGCGAGAGCGAGTTCGCGCGGGACGCCACCTTCGGCTACGCCTCCTCCGACCTGCGGGACTGGATCGCGGAGAAGTCCGAGGGCCGGATCCCGGCCGAGCAGGTGGCCGCCATCGACCTTTCCACGCTACGGACGGCCCGTGCCGAGGTTGCCCGCACCCTGGGCGGCCTCCGGAACGGGCAACCGGTCGTCGTCGACATCGTGACCGAGAACGACCTCCGGCTGCTGGCCGAGGCGGTGCTGGACGCCCAGGACGCCGGCGCCGTTTTCGTCGTCCGGGCCGGACCACCGTTTCCGCGGGCCCTGGTCGGGCAGGCTCCGCACCCGCCGTTGCGTCCTGAGGACCTGGCCGCCATCCGGCAGGGCGGTCTTGCCGAGGATGCCAGGGGCGGGCTCGTGGTGGTGGGCTCGCACGTCGCCCTGACCACCAGCCAGCTCGAGGCCCTCATCGCCCGCCGGGACCCGGTCCGGGTCGAGCTTGACGTCGCCGCGGTGCTCGGCGACGACACCGACGTCTACGTCAGCGAGGTGGCTGCTCGTGCGGCTGCCGCGATGGCCGAGGAGGACGTCGTGGTCAATACCAGCCGGCTCCGCGTCGACGGCGTCAGCAAGGACGAGTCGCTCGCCATCGCCCGCCGCGTCTCGACGGCGTTGATCGAGGTGGTGCAGCAGGTGCTGGCCGTCCGGCCGCCGCGCTTCGTGGTCGCCAAGGGCGGCATCACGTCGTCCGACGTGGCCGCCCGTGGGCTGGGCATCACCCGGGCGATGGTGCGCGGCCCCATGCTGCCCGGCATCGTCTCGCTCTGGGAGCCCGCCGGCGGTCCGGCCCGCGGCATCCCGTACGTCGTGTTCGCCGGCAACGTCGGCGGTCCGGAGAGCCTGGCCGACGTGGTCGACCTGCTCGCTGCCCCCACCTCGCCCGCCACTGATCGGAGCGCGTCATGACCACGATCGCCGTCCTCGGGCTGGGCGCCATGGGCCTGCCCATGGCGCGCACCCTGTCCGAGGCCAACGTCGTCCGCGGCTACGACCCGACTCCTGAGCGCCGGGAGGCGGCCGCCGATCTCGCTCAGGTCTGCACCAGCGCCCGCGAAGCGGCCACCGGAGCCGATGTGGTGCTGCTCGCCGTCCGCAACGCCGCCCAGCTCGACAACGCGCTGTTCGGCGACGATGGGGTGGCGGAGGTGCTGGCGGCCGGCGGGGTCGTGCTGCTCACCTCCACCGTCGGGATCGAGGCGGTCCGCGAGACTGCCGAGCGAGTCGCCGCCGTCGGTCGCAGGCTGGTCGACGCGCCCGTCTCGGGCGGCCCCGTCCGGGCGGGCAACGGCGACCTGCTGATCACCGTCGGCGCCGAGCCAGACGCCTACGCCGCCGCCGAGCCGCTGCTGGAGGCGATGGCGTCCACGCTGATCTGGGTGGGGCAGCGCCCCGGAGACGGCCAGGCCATGAAGACGGTGAACCAGCTGCTCTGCGGGGTGCACATCGCCGCGGCGGCGGAGGCGCTGGCCCTGGCCGGCTCGCTCGGGCTCGACCAGGCGCTGGCGCTGGAGACGCTGCAGGCCGGCGCCGCCGCCTCGTTCATGCTGGGCGACCGCGGTCCCCGGATGCTGCAGGCCGGCGACGAGGGCGGGGCCGAGGTGCGCAGCCGCCTCGACATCTTCGTCAAGGACATGGGCATCGTGAACACCGCCGCCCGAAAGGCCGGGCTCGCCACGCCCGTGGCCGCCGCCGCCGAGCAGCTCTACCTGATCGGTCAGGCTCAGGGCCTCGCCGCGTCCGACGACTCCAGCGTGATCACCGTGCTCGCGCCGCCGGACGGGGACTGACGGTGGCTGCGGCGATCGTCATCGGCACTCGGGGTCGGGTCGTCCTGCCGGCTGCGATCCGTCTCTTGGCTGAACGCCGAACTGACGTCGCCGCCGCCCTGAGCCTGGGAGCCGCCTTCAGAACGTCAGTCGGTCGACGAGGCGGTAGCCGTCTAGGCGGTTGGACTGGATGGTGCGGCCGGACAGTAGATAGACGTCGTCGCCGATGACGACAGAACGAAGGGCCTCCCCGGCCGAGCGGGGTGGCGTGACCCGGGCGACCTCGTGCAGGCCGCGCGCGTCGGCTCGCAGCACCACGAGTCCGCGGAAGGCGAGCTTGCTGCGGCCGTAGGAGGTGATCGGGGCCATCACCAGATGGCGCGGCTCCCACGACAGGAACGCCTTCTGGTCGAACTCGGCCGCGGCGTTTCCCCAGCCGTACGCCTGGGTGTCGATACGCCGAGGCGCCGCGGGGTCGTTGACGTCGAACAGGGAGAACTGGACCTTGCCCTTCCCGCTCTGTCCGACGCCGAGCAACAGGTTTGTCCCGACTGGGTGCAGGTAGCCCGAGTAGCCAGGGATCTTGAGCTCACCGGTGATCGTGGGCGCAGCAGGGTTGCGTAAATCGAGCGCGTAGAGCGGGTCGGTCTGGCGGAAGGTCACCACATAGCCCACGTTGCCGATGAACCGTACGGCGCGGATTGACTCGTTGTCCTCGCGGCCGAGCCCGTCGACCTGTCCGATCTGCTTCAGCGCGCCGGCTTCCTCGCGCAGCGTGGTCACCAGGCCCTCGTTGACCATCCGCGAGTTCAGCCAGCCGCGCTGTTCGGACAGCGTCGTGGCGACGCGCAGCACGCCCTCGAACTCCGACATCGCGTACTGGTTCAGCAGCGTGCCCGGTACCTCACCGGACCCGCGGTACGAGGTCGCGCCGGAGGAGGCTGTCACGAACTTGTGGAGGCTCGTCGAGGGTGCGGATTCGTCGCGGCTCCACTCGGTCGTCGTGACGTAGGTCGCGGTGTTGGTGGCGTAGAGCTGCTCACCGCCGGCGACCACGCCCACGGTGCGGCGGTCCTGGAGGGTCGAGGTGATGTCGAACGACGAGACGGCCACCGTGTCGATGCCGGAGAACTTCTCGGGTGTGGACAGAGTGGAGCAGTCCACCAGGCGGCCACTGCTCACTTGGGTGCCGGCACCGTCGGTCAGGGTGTAGGTCGGGAGCCAGTCGTCCACCGTCGACCTCGCGACCGCGTCCTTGAGCTGCTTCTTGGACTCCGGAGCGATGCCACCCTCGCGCCCGTAGTACGGCGACGGGACGTCGAGGTCCGGCGAGAAGGCGGTGGCGATGCGCACCTGGGTCCCGACCAGCCGGGCGTCCAGAACGGCACCGTCGACCGCCAGGGTCGCCAACCGCTCCGGTGTCCGGAGGTTCGCGATGTCGTACGTGGTGAGCAGCTGGCGCTGCGCCACAGACCGGGGCTCGGGTGCGAACTCCGGCGGCGGCCCGCTGAACACCAGCACGTGAGTGCCGGAGAGGAAGACGTTGCGTACGTCAGTCTCGGGCAGGGTTGCCCGCTTGGACATCCGACCGTGGTCCGCACTGATCAGGTGCACGCGACCACGGGCCACGGCAACGATGACCTTCCCGTCGGTCTTGACCAGGTCGGGTTCGTCGACACCGGCTTCGGCGACGTTGGTGGACGAGTGATCCGGCGTTGACGCAGCGTCTTCGGCGGCGGTGGAGGTTGCGCGGCCCGCTGCCGGCATGGCTTGGGAGCCCGCGGAAGCGCTCGCCCGCCCTCCGCTCGCCTGCTCGATCAGGTAGTCCGGGGCTTGCTCCCTGAAGTAGCCCAGCACCGCGTCGCAGCTCGCGAACGCCTTCAACGGCCCGGCTGCGTACGCCACACCAGCGCCGCCCAGGCCCGACCGGCTGCCTCCACCTCCAACGACCGACGGTCCGATCACGCCGATGCCAGCCACGAGCACCGCGGCGGCCGCGATTCGCGGGATGGCTCTGCCGTGGACCGGGCGGCGGATTCGCCGCAGGCCGAGCTCATCGCCTGGCTCCTGCGCAGCCAGCTGCTGCAGGACGGACTCCGACGCCTTGCGAGCCCGCGTCTCAAAGCTGCTCGGTTCGGCGTCATCCGCCTTCGGACCGTTCATCTCGGCGTCATCGTTCGGGTCACTCATGGTCGTCCTCCACGCGCTCCAGGCGCAACTGGCGCGCGACCGCGGTGCGCGCTCTACTCAAGTGGGTCTTGACTGTGCCCTCGCTGCAGTCGAGGACCGCAGCGATGTCGCGCACGCTGTAGCCCTCCAGGTAGAACAAGGCGACGGCCTGGGCCTGCCGGGGAGGCAGGGCGCGAACCGACCGCCAGAACTCCGCATCGCCCTCGTCGAGCTCGATGTGGGTCGGCGTCCGGTACGCGAGTCGGACAATCGCCTTCGCCTCGCGCACCCGCCGTCGAACCACTGACGCGGCCAGATGACAGGTGACCCGGCGCACCCAGGCCGCTGGCGAGTCGTAGCCGCCGATCGACGCCCACTGCCGGTACGCCGCGGTGAACGCATCCTGGGTCGTGTCTTCGGCGACCGCCGCGTTACCCGTCAGGACATAGGCCAGTCCCAGAACGTGGCGGTACTCCTGGCGGTAGAACTCGTCGAATGACGCCGGCCGGCGACCGGCGCTGCTCGTTGCGTCGGCGTAAGCGGGGGGCGCCCCGTCGGTGCCGTCCGCCGAAGGGACCGCAGCAAGAGCCGGGCGCTGCCACTGGCCTGGCGTGGCGGCGCCTGCTGCGGTTGCCCCGTGTGCGTCCATCACCGTGTCACTCGCCGCAGTCCCCTCCCCGGTTGACATCCCTTGGTCACAATCTCGTCGCTGGCGCCTTGACCTACCTTCTCAGCGTGCAGACCGGACTGTGGCTGGCCTTGTCGAGGAAGTTCTCGGTGAGTCGGCTGACGGATCGATCGACAGCGCCTCGTGGAGAACCTCGTTGGTGGCCGTCCGATCAGGCATTCCGGATCCGGCTCAGACGGGCGTGACGATCGGGTGAACAAGCGGCGTGGCGTGGTCGGGTGGTGCTGGTCGGGCCGTAGCGTCGGCCCCACGAGCCGTGAGAAAGCGGCTCGCCCGGGAGGCGATGCATGCACCGTCAGCTGACGGTCACCACCCTCGAGTCGTCCGCGGCTCGACGTCGTATCCGGCCCACCACCTGACCGTGGGGCCGGGCGTGTGAGACGCGTGCGGCCTCCAAGAAGGGCAGCCATCGTGTCCGAACGCCGCACGTACGTCATCGACACCTCCGTTCTGCTGAGTGACCCGCACGCGTTGCGCCGCTTCGCCGAGCACGATGTGATCCTGCCGATCGTGGTCATCACCGAGCTGGAGGGCAAGCGCCACCACAGCGAGCTCGGCTTCTTCGCCCGGACCGCGCTGCGACACCTGGACGAGCTGCGGATCGCGCACGGCAGGCTGGACGCCCCGATCCCCGTCAACGACGTCGGCGGCACGCTGCACGTCGAGCTCAACCACACCGACCCGGACGTGCTGCCGGCCGGCTTTCGGCTCGGCGACAACGACTCGCGCATCCTCGCCGTCGCACTGAACTTCGCCGCCGAGGGCCGCTCGGTGACGCTGGTCTCCAAGGACCTGCCGATGCGGGTCAAGGCCTCAGCGGTCGGCCTGGCTGCCGAGGAGTATCGGGCCGAGCTGCCGACCTCGACCGAGTGGACGGGCATGGCCGAGATCGAGGTCGACGCCGCCCAGGTGGACGAGCTTTACACCAGCGGCACCCTCGACCTCGAGGAGGCCCGCAACCTGCCGTGCCACACCGGCGTCGTGCTGCTGAGCAGCAGCGGCTCGGCGCTCAGCCGGGTCACCGCGGGCAAGGAGCTGCGGCTGATCAAGGAGCGCGACGCCTTCGGTCTGCACGGCCGGTCGGCGGAACAGCGGGTGGCGCTGGACCTGCTGCTCGACCCGACCGTCGGTATCGTCTCGCTGGGTGGCCGGGCCGGGACGGGCAAGTCGGCTCTCGCGCTCTGCGCCGGGCTGGAGGCGGTTCTCGAGCGGCGTCAGCACTCCAAGGTCGTCGTGTTCCGGCCCCTCTACGCCGTCGGTGGCCAAGAGCTCGGCTACCTGCCCGGCAGCGAGGGGGAGAAGATGGCGCCCTGGGCTCAGGCCGTCTTCGACACCCTGGGCGCCGTCACCTCCAAGGTCGTCATCGAGGAGGTGATGGAGCGGGGACTGCTCGAGGTGCTGCCCTTGACCCACATTCGCGGCCGCTCGCTGCACGACGCGTTCGTCATCGTGGACGAGGCCCAGTCGCTGGAGCGGAACGTGCTGCTCACCGTACTCAGCCGGATCGGCCAGGAGTCGCGCGTCGTGCTCACCCACGACGTCGCGCAGCGGGACAACCTGCGCGTCGGGCGACACGACGGCGTGGTCGCGGTGGTCGAGAAGCTGAAGGGTCACCCCCTGTTCGCGCACGTCACGCTGCACCGTTCGGAGCGTTCGCCGATCGCCGCTCTGGTCACCGAGATGCTCGAAGACATCGGATCTGAGACGTCTGGGACGGGTGTGGCTGCCCGGTCACGCTGAGGTCACCGTCTGCTCAGGGTTGGGTGAAGATTTCGTTTTGATAACGGCGGTGTGGCAGGCTGGCCCTCGTGCGTCGCCTCGTCCAACATGCCCTCGTCGGCGTGGGCTTTGTGGCCGTGGTGACCAGTACGGCGGTCGCCGGCCTCGGTAGCCCCCCCGTCGAGACCACCGCTGCCGCAGCCCCCGTTGCCGCCGTCAGTGCTCCGGTCAGCACGCCCAGCGTCGAGGTCGAGGACGATGCGGCTCGTGCCGCCCGGGAGGCCGAGGAGTCCCGGAGCGCCACCCGCGCCCAGCTGGTCGCCGCGAGCACCCAGGCCGGCCAGCGCGCCGCCGCTCTCGAGCAGCAGAGCCGCGCGATCACCGCCCAGCGGGCCAAGATCAAGGCCAACCAGAAGGCCAAGCTCGCCGCGGCCAAAAAGCGTGAGGCCGAGGCGAGGGCCGCCGCGGTCAAGGCGAAGGCCGCCGCGGTCAAGGCTGCTGCCCGAGCAGCCGCAGCCAAGAAGGCGATGAACGAGCAGGGCTACAAGCCCGGGACCGCCGACCCCCGCGAGATCGCCCGCCAGATCCTGAAGAACAAGTTCGACTACGGCGACGACCAGTACAGCTGCTTCAACAACATCATCATCCGTGAGAGCAACTGGGACGTGAACGCCACCAACGCCAGCTCCGGTGCGTACGGCATCCCGCAGGCTCTGCCCGGCACCAAGATGGCCTCGGTCGCCGACGACTGGCGCACCAACCCCGCCACCCAGATCATCTGGGGCGTCCAGTACATGAAGACCCGTTACGGCAGCCCGTGCGCGGCCTGGGGGTTCAAGAGCTCCCACGGCTGGTACTGAGCTCTCGACTTTCGACGAGTCAGCCGCCGGGAGAAGGTGACCCTCACCGTTGAGCTGCCCGCCGTCTCCTGGACGGCGATCTCGCTGGGCTCATCCTGCCCGGTGCCGCTGACCGATGACTTTCGCCAGCGGCCACGGTCATGATGGGCACGAGGTCGGCGGGGCGCCGGCCCTTTGCCGGAGGAGAGCGTCATGTCAGCAGTCCTGAGTCCCTACCTGAGCTTCGCAGGCAACGCCCGGGAGGCGCTGGGGTTCTACCAGTCGGTGTTCGGTGGAGAGGTGGTGCTGACCACCTTCGGCGAGTTCGGGATGGACGCGCACGGCGCCGACCCCGAGCAGATCATGCACGGTCAGGTGAACGCCGAGAAGGGTTTCGTCCTGATGGCCTCTGACACCCCGCCGGGGATGGAGCAGCCGTCCGGCAACAGCATCACCGTCTGCCTGAGTGGCACCGACGTCGACGACCTTCGTGGCTACTTCGCCAAGCTCTCCGAGGGCGCCGAGGTCTCGATGCCGCTGGAGAAGCAGATGTGGGGCGACTACTACGGCCAGCTCACCGACCGCTTCGGCGTCCCGTGGATGGCCAACATCGCCGCTGAGCAGCCCCAGGGCTGACCCCCTCCGACCAAGCCCGGCTCCGTCTCATGGTCCCACCGGTTCCCGGGGGAGGGGCGAGGAGTTGCTCGGTGAGGCGGGGGTTGAGGGGTCAGACGGGTGGGCGGGTCATCGCCAGCACGTCGAGGGCGGTGTCGAGCTGGTCCTCGGTGAGCGTGCCGTCGGTGACGTATCCGGACTCGAGGACGACCTCGCGGATGGTGAGGCCCTCCTTCAGCGCCTTCTTCGCCACCGCGGCGGCGTTCTCGTAGCCGAGGTAGCGGTTGAGCGGCGTGACGATCGAGGGCGAGGACTCGGCCAGGGTGCGGCAGTGCTCGACGTTGGCGGTGATGCCGTCGACGCAGCGGTCGGCCAGCAGCCGGCTGACGTTGGCGACCAGCCGGATCGACTCGAGCACGTTGCGCGCCATCACCGGCAGCATCACGTTCAGCTCGAAGTTGCCTGCCGCGCCGGCGAAGGTGACGGCGGCGTCGTTGCCGATGACCTGCGCGCACACCATCACGGTCGCCTCGCAGAGCACCGGGTTGACCTTGCCCGGCATGATCGAGGAGCCGGGCTGCAGGTCTGGCAGCGCGATCTCGCCGAGCCCGGCGCGCGGACCGGAGCCCATCCAGCGGAGGTCGTTGGCGATCTTGTTCAGGCTGACGGCGACGGTGCGCAAGGCCCCGGATGCCTCCACCAGGGCGTCGCGGGCCCCCTGGGCCTCGAAGTGGTTGCGCGCTTCGGTCAGCGGCAACCCGGTCTGCTCGGCGACGATCGCGATCACCGACGGCGCGAAGCCGGCGGGGGTGTTGATGCCTGTACCCACGGCCGTCCCGCCCAGCGGCAGCTCGGCCACCCGCGGTACGACAGCCTGGACACGCTCGACGCCGTAGGCGACCTGGGCGGCGTAGCCGCCGAACTCCTGGCCCAAGGTGACCGGGGTGGCGTCCATCAGGTGCGTCCGGCCACTCTTGACCACCTCGGCGAACTCGTCGGCCTTCGTGGACAGCGACCGATGCAGGTGCTCGAGCGCCGGCACCAGCACGTCCACGAGCCCTTGCGTGGCGGCGATGTGGATCGCGCTGGGAAAGACGTCGTTGCTGGACTGCGACGCGTTCACGTGGTCGTTCGGGTGCACGGTCTCGCCGAGCAGTCTGCTGGCGAGCGAGGCGATCACCTCGTTGGCGTTCATGTTGCTCGAGGTGCCCGAACCGGTCTGGAACACGTCGATCGGGAACTCGCTGTCGTGCTCACCGGCGGCCACCGTTGCCGCCGCGGCCACGATGGCGTCGGCCCGCTCAGCGGTCAGGACACCCAGCCGGGCGTTGGTCTTCGCCGCCGCCCCCTTGATCTGGGCGAGCGCCGCCACCAGGGCCGGGTCGATCTGCACTCCCGAGATGGGGAAGTTCTCGACCGCGCGCTGGGTCTGTGCCTTCCACAGGGCGGCCGCGGGGACCCGTACCTCGCCCATCGTGTCGTGCTCGATCCGGAAGTCGTCAGCCATGGTCGTCATTGTGCCCTGAGCCCGATGGGGTCCGCTCCACGGTGTAGATGACGTAGGTGAAGTGCCGGCCCTCCCGCGCCACCTCGTAGCGGTGCTCGACCGCCGGGCCGATACCGGTCAGGGTGGCCAGCAGCTCCGGCGCCGGGCCCTGGCACCAGATGGCCAGGACGCCGCCCGGCGTCAGTCGCCGGTACGCCCGGCCCAGGATCTCCGCGCCGTACAGGGCGGCGTTGGCGTCGTGGATCAGAAAGTCGGGCCCATTGTCGACGTCGAGCAGGACCGCGTCCCAGGGACCGGCTGAGGCGACCTGGCCGGGCAGCACCCCATCGGACAAGACGGTGGCGATGTCGCCGATGTGCAGCCGGACCCGGGGGTCTGTCGCCACCGCGGCCAGCACCGGCGTGCGGCGTTGCTGCGCCCAGAGCACCAGCAGCGGCTCGACATCGACCACGTCGACCCGGTCCAGCACCGGACCGCCGCTTCTCGAGTCGTCGCGCGCCAGGACGGCGCTCACCGTGTACCCGAGCCCGAGCCCCCCGACGAGCACCCGACGGGCCTTGGCGGGCAGCAGTGCAGCCAACGCCCGCTCGCTCGAGGTCTCGGTGCTGTCCATGGCGAAGACCCCGTTGACCACGAGCTCGGTCACGGGGCCTGCCTCGGTGGGGCGTCGTCGCAGCAGCAGGTCGCCACGAGGGGACGTCCCCGACGCGACGGTCGTCAGGTCGCTCATGTCCCCATCGTGACCGTTCTCAGCTGGCGAGCGGGCTCATCTCGTCCTCGCCGAGGTACTCCCGCAGCGAGCGGAGCACGCGGACCAGCCAGCGCGAGATCTGCATCTGGCTGACCCCGAACTCGTTGGCGATCTCCCGCTGGCTCAGTTCGGAGTAGAAGCGGAGGTAGACCAGGCGGCGGTCCCGCTCGCTCAGCCGACGGTAGGCCGGCTGCAGGGTGAGGGAGGTCTCGACCAGGTCGTAGCGGGTCTCGACCTCAGCCAGGCTCTCGCCGAGCGACTCGGCCCGCTGACCTACCGGTGCGTCGAGCGAGGACGCCTGGAAGCAGCCGTCGACCTGGCGAGCCGCCCGCACCTCATCCTCGGTCAGCGTGAGGTGCTCGGCGAGCTCGCCCACCGTCGGCCACCGCAACAGCTCCTGGGTGAGGTCCTCGCGCGCCCGAGCGATGCTCGCGGCGTTCTCCTGGATGCAGCGGGGCGGCTTGACCGACCATGCGCGGTCCCGGAAGTGCCGACGGATCACCCCCATCATGGTGGGGAGCGCGAAGCCGAGGAACGAGCCGAGCGACGGGTCGTAGCGGATGCTGGCCTCGACGAGACCGAGCCGAGCCACCTGGACGAGGTCCTGGTGATCCTGGCCGCGCCGCCCGTAGTGCCGGGCAACGGACTCCGCAGCGTCCATGTGCAGCAGCACGAGGCGACGGCGCAGCTCGGCTGACTCCTGCTCGCCGCCGGCCACGAGCAGGTCGGCGGTGATCTGGGCCGAGCGTTCGCGCCGCAGCTGCGGGTTCGTCTCGGTTGATTCCGCGACGCCGGAGAGGTCGAACCCCGGCTTCGCCGGCGTGTTGGCCTGGTCCGAGGAGCGCGGCAGAGTCGACACCGCCGACGGCCGCATGCTCGGGCCGCGCTCTGTGGTCGGGCGGAGCGCGGGGGTGTTCCGGGGGCTGGTCACCCGGAGCTGACTGGTGGAACTGGGCATGCGGCCGCCTCACGGATCTAGAGGGCGACGGCAGACTGCTCGACCGACTGCTGATGACGATAGCGCGGTCGGCGGGGAACCGGTACCACCCCTGGGGAGGTACTGATTTGGTCGGCGCAGACGTGGGTACGTCAAGGAGCACGGCGCGATCCGGTCCTGGGCCGGTGACGCGTCGAGGTCGATCGGTTGAGCAGACAGCCGTTCGGCCGCACCCGGGAGTAGCGGATGTTTACATCGTAAAGCCTCGGGTACAACGAGAGGGATGCCTCGCCATTCGGGGCACCACGCACTAGATCGATTGGAGATCACGTGACTCAGTCGCCGTACCTCCCCTCCGACGGGGGACAGCAGCCTCAGACGGGCGAGTGGGCGAGCACCGGATCGCCCGCGCCGGCCAACCAGGCCGACTTCGACCCCGCAGCCCCGTACGGGCAGTTCGACGAGCCGGTCACCGACCCGCTCGTCGCCAGCACCGCCACGGACGAGCTGTACGCCCCGGTCGACACCGGCACCTCGAGCTCAACCTCTGAGGCCAAGCAGACCGCCCAGGCCACCGCCGGGACCGCCAAGAGCGAGGCGAGTGACCTCAAGGACACTGCCGTCGACAAGGGCCAGCAGGTCGCGGGCGTGGCCAAGGAGCAGGCCGGCGCCGTGAAGGACACCGCGGTCGACAAGGGCCAGCAGGTGGTCGACGTCGCCAAGGAGCAGGCCGCTGCGGTCACCACCGAGGCCTCCAACCACGCAAAGGACCTGCTCAGCCAGGGGCGCGACGAGCTCAGCAGCCAGCTGGTGACCCAGCAGCAGCGCCTCAGCACGCTTGCGCACTCCTTCGCCGACGAGCTCGGCTCGATGGGCTCCAGCGCTGACAACCCCGGCCCGCTCAGCGGTCTGGCGAAGCAGGGCTCGCGCACCGTGAGCGAGCTCGCCAACCGGCTCGAGAACAGCCAGCCGAGCGACCTGCTCAACGACGTCCGCAACTTCGCGCGGCGTCGTCCGGTCGCCTTCTTGACCGGCGCCGCACTGGCCGGAATCGTCGTTGGCCGCCTGAGCCGGAGCCTCGCCTCCGAGGCGCACGACAACAAGGTGGCGGCGGAGACCCCCACGCTCCCGGCTTCGACCGGTACCTATGCCGCCGGCAGCGGCTACGGCGCCGGCAGCTACAGCACCGGTGGCTACGAGACCGGGGCCTACGCCGCCGCCGGTACGTATGTCACCGACGCTCCCAGCTACGCGACTGACGCGCCGGTGGGCGGGTACGACGAGACCGTGGGCTACGACGACACCGTCTCCTACGTTGAGCCGGGTCGGGGTGACATCACCCGATGACCAGCGCCTACCCCACCGGAGCGTCCTCGATCGAGCCGGAGCGGTCCAGCCACGACGCTCCCTCGATCGGGGAGCGCCTCGGCGACGTCACTCGTGACCTCAGCACCCTGATGCGGCAGGAGGTGGCACTGGCCAAGGCCGAGGTGACCCAGTCCGCATCGAACGCGGGCAAGGGCATCGGCATGCTGGTCGGCGCCGCTCTCGGCGGCTTCTTCCTGCTGCTGTTTCTGTCGGTCGCCTTGACCATCGCGATCGGCAACTCCATCGGATACGGCAAGGCGGCCCTGATCGTCGCTGTCATCTGGGGCATCATCGCCGCGATCCTCGCGGTCGTCGGCCGTGGTGAGCTGAAGAAGGTCCGTGGCGTGCCCGACACCACGGACACCCTCGGCAAGATCCCCAACGCACTCAAGGGCCAAGAGGAGAAGAACCTGTGAGCAGCAACAGTCCAGAAGAGATCCGCGCCGAGATCGAGCGGACGCGGGCCAACCTGAGCAACGACGTCGACGCCCTGGCCGACACGGCGAACCCGAAGAACATCGCCAAGCGCCAGGTCGACAAGGTCAAGGACAAGGGCGTCGGGATCAAGGACCGGATCATGGGCACCGTCGACGACGCCAAGGACGCCGTCGTGGACAAGGTCCACGACGCCACCGACGCGCTGCACGATGCCGGTGACAACGCCTCCGGCACCGCGTCTGAGGTGGCCGGCAACGTGTCCGACCGTGCCCACGGCGCGCTGTCCTCCGCCCAGGGCGCGCTTTCGTCGGCCCAGGGCACGGTGGCTGACGCCCCGGCGCTGGCCAAGCAGCGCACGCAGGGCAACCCGCTCGCTGCTGGCCTGGTGGCCTTCGGTGCCGGTCTGCTGATCAGCTCGCTGATCCCGGCCAGCACCAAGGAGAAGGACCTGGCCGTCGCGGTCAAGGACAAGGCCGAGCCGCTCAAGGCCGGTATCACCGACGCCGCCAAGGAGGTCGCCTCCAACCTCAAGGAGCCGGCCCAGCAGGCGGCGCAGTCGGTCAAGGAGACCGCGACCGACGCGGTGAGCACGGTCAAGGACGAGGGCGCCTCCGCGGCTGCCGACGTCAAGGACCACGCTCAGCAGGCCAAGGACACGGTCACCTCGGAGGGCGCGTCCGCAGCCTCCGATGTGCAGGGTCAGGCACAGCAGGCCAAGAGCAACGTCCAGGACACGGCCACCTCCTGAACACCTTCGAAGACCAGGTCATGACCTCACCGACCCCAGGTCCCACCGCACCGCTGGCCCTCGTGGCCGGCGGTTCGCGGGGCCTGGGGTTGTTGGTCGCCCGGGAGCTGGGTCGGCGAGGTCATCGCCTGGTTGTCTGCGCTCGCTCCACGGACGAGCTCGACCGTGCCCGGACCCAGCTGACGGGGGAGGGGCTCGCCGTACGGACGGTGGTGTGCGACGTCAGCGACGCGGACGCCGTCGAGGAGATGGTGGCCGCGGTCGAGAGCCAGGACGGTCCCCTCGCGGTCGCCGTGGTGGTCGCCGGGGTGATCCAGGTCGGACCTCTGGCCTCGCTCACCCGAGCTCACTTCGACGAGGCCATCTCGATCATGCTGTGGGGCCCCATCAACGTGGGACTCGCCGTCTCCGGACGGATGCGCAGCCGGGGCACCGGGCGGATCGGGATCATCGCCTCCATCGGGGGACTCGTCCCCGTACCGCACCTGCTGCCGTACAGCACGGCCAAGTTCGGTGCTGTCGGGTTCTCGGCCGGCCTCCGCTCCGAGCTTGCCGGGACTGGGGTCAAGGTCACCACCGTGGCGCCCGGGCTGATGCGTACCGGCTCGCACCTCCGGGCGACCTTCACCGGTCGCCAGGGTGCCGAGTACGCGTGGTTCGCACCCTCGGCCACGTTGCCGCTGATCTCGATGGATCCCGAGAAGGCGGCCGTCAAGATCGTCGACGGCATCCTCGCGGGCCGCGCCTACGTGCTGCTGAGCCTCCTCACCAAGATCGGCAGCCGGGTCAACGGCCTGGCGCCGACGTCCACGGCGGTTGCGATGGGCCTGTTCTCGCGGCTGCTGCCCAGCGGCCCGCCGCCGTCGGGAACCGACACGGTGCAGGGTTACCAGGTGGAGCAGCGCCTCAAGGCCGTCCCGGCGGCCCTGGTCAGGGCCGTGACGGTCCTGGGCCGCGCCTCGGCTCGGCGCTGGAACCAGCGACCGCCTCAGAACTGAGCCTGCTGCTCGCTGAAACGCCCTCCTCCTGGGTAGGGGACAAGATGACACTGCGGTCCGGACGGACCGGCACCTGAGGAGCAGCGATGACCGACCAGTACACGACGACCGATCCCAGCCAGCTGTACAGCGATGTCGAGACCACGGCTCA
The DNA here is from genome assembly GCA_963727215.1 of uncultured Actinomycetota bacterium. Lineage (GTDB taxonomy): Bacteria > Actinomycetota > Actinomycetes > Propionibacteriales > Propionibacteriaceae > Microlunatus. Next base: position 544,689 of record CAVSFR010000009.1, on the reverse strand, counting down.
GGACCAGGCGGGTCCCGGCCTCGACGCGGACCTCGAAGGTCAGGCCGACCACGGTGAGGAGACCTACCGCGGGCTCGGGCGACTGATCGGCCGCAAGGCCCTGATCACGGGCGGGGACTCCGGCATCGGCGCCGCGACCGCCATCGCCTTCGCCCGTGAGGGCGCTGACGTCGCCATCTCCTACCTGCCGGAGGAGGAGAAGGACGCCCAGCGCATCGCCGGCCTGGTCACCGAGGCCGGACGCACCGCCGTCACCCTTCCCGGCGACATCACCGACCCCGCCTTCTGCCGCGACCTGGTGGCCCGGGCGGTCGAAGGGCTCGGCGGACTCGACATCCTGGTCAACAACGCGGGCAAGCAGCAGACCCAGGAGTCGCTTGACGACATCACCGACGAGCAGTTCGACGAGACGTTCAAGACCAATGTCTACGCGATGTTCTGGATCACCAAGGCCGCGCTGCCGCACCTGAAGCCGGGTTCCACGATCATCAACACCTCCTCCATCCAGGCCTACCAGCCCTCGGAGACCCTGGTCGACTACGCCACGACCAAGGCCGCGATCAACACGTTCTCGAAGGCGCTGGCCCAGCAGCTGGCGCCCAAGGGGGTCCGGGTGAACGTCGTGGCCCCCGGTCCGATCTGGACCCCGCTGCAGACCGCGGGCGGCCAGCCGACCGAGGCGCTGCCGGAGTTCGGTCAGAGCACGCCGCTCGGGCGCCCGGGCCAGCCGGCCGAGCTCGCCCCCGCGTACGTCTTCCTGGCCTCGGCCGAGTCCAGCTACGTGAGCGGTGAGACCCTGCACGTCAACGGCGGGATGCCGACCCCGTGACCGCGGTCGACCTGGAGCCGTCGGGCTTCGCCGTCGTCACCGGCGCCTCCAGCGGGATCGGCCTCGAGCTGGCCCTGCTGCTCGCCGGCGACGGCTACGACCTGCTGCTGTGCGCGGAGGACGACGCCCTCGAGTTCGCGGCGGCCCGCTGCCGGGCGGCCGGGGTGGAGGTGAGCAGGTTCCAGACCGATCTCGCGAGCCGCGACGGCGTCGAGTCCCTGTACGAGGCGGTGATCGCCACTGGGCGGCCGGTAGACCTGGCCGCACTGAATGCCGGCGTGGGCCAGGGCGGCGCGTTCGTCGACACCGACGTGGACGCGCTGCTCCAGGTGGTGCAGCTCAACGCCACCTCGACGATGCACCTCACCAGGCTGCTGCTGGCCGACATGGTGGCGCGCGACGCCGGCCGGCTGCTGCTGACCTCCTCGATCGCGGCGACCGTCCCGGGCGCCTTCCAGGCGGTCTACAACGCCTCGAAGTCCTTCGTGCAGTCCTTCGCTGAGGCGCTGCAGGAGGAACTGCGCGACAGCCCGGTCACCCTCACCCTGCTGATGCCCGGGCCGACGGAGACCAACTTCTTCCACCGCGCCGAGATGGACGACACCGTGATGGGCCGCGGCCCGAAGGACGAGGCAGCCGACGTGGCACGACAGGGCTACGAAGCCCTGCTGGCCGGCAAGGATCGGGTCGTCGCGGCGTCGCTGCTGACCAAGGCGCAAGAGCTTGGAGCCAAGGTCGTGCCCGACAAGCTCAAGGCGGCCTTGCACCGCCAGATCGCCGAGCCACGGGACACCGGTCCGGAGTAGCTGACTGGCTCCGGTGGCGAGAGTGCCAGCGCAAGGCGTTGCGGAGCTCGGCTGCTCGGGCCAGTTGGCCCGGTCTGTGAGGATAGGTTCGTGGCACGCGCGAAGAAACCCTCGACGACGAGTGACCTGCTGCGGTCCATCGCCGTGATCGTCATCCCGCTCGTGATCATCACCTACTTCTTCACCCGCTCACCCGACAGCCCCGCCGTCCAGGTCGTCGACTACCGGCCGGTGCTGGCCCAGGCTCGTGCGCGGGCACCCTTCCCGGTCCTCGCGCCGTCGTCGGTGCCGCAGGGATGGCGAGCGACCCGCGCCAGCTGGCTGACCACTGGTCAGCCAGGGATCGGCGGCGATCCCTCGCCGCGGAACCTGTGGCAGCTCGGCTTCCTGACCGACGACGAGGTGTACCTCGAGCTCGACCAGGGTGACCTCCGGGGCAAGGAACTCATCGACGACCGGACCCGGCAGGGCCTGCCGGACGGGCAGAGCACGGTCGGCGACCAGGTCTGGCAGCGGATGATCAGCTCCGACGAGCGGACGCGGGCGCTGGTGCTGCCGTCGTCCGCCGTCACCACGCTCGTGGTGGGCGACCTCCCCTACGCCGACCTGGAGGCGTACGCCGCCTCGCTCACGACCGCAGGCTGAGTCCGGCCGGCTACGGCCACGCTGCTGTCCGCGGTGGCACGAGCAGTCCTTGCCGCAAGATTTCTGCCATTAGGCTGACGCGGTGTCTCCCCGGTCCCCACTCTCGACGGTCAGCGTCATCCTGGTCGAACCCGTCTCTGTCTTCGAGTTCGGCGTCGTGGTCGAGGTCTTCGGGCTGGACCGGACCGACGACGGAGTGCCGCGGTTCGACTTCCGGGTCTGCGCGGAGCGCCCGGGCACGCCGTTGGTCACGAAGACCACCGCTGCGCTGACGGTCTCGGCCGGTCACGGGCTCGATGCCGTGGTGGGCAGCGACCTGGTGGTCGTCGCGGCCACGCCCGTCCGAGCCGGAACCGAGTACCCCGCTGAGGTGCTCGAGGCGCTGCGCCAGGCCCACGCCGCCGGGTCGATCCTGCTGAGCCTGTGCTCGGGGTCGTTCGTGCTCGGTGCTGCGGGCCTGCTGGACGGGCGCGCGTGCACCACCCACTGGCGCCACGTGGCGGCGATGCAACAGGCGTACCCGCTCGCCAGGCTCGACCCGAAGGCTCTCTACGTCGACGACGGCGACATCATCACCAGCGCCGGTACGGCCGCCGGGATCGACGCCTGCCTGCACCTGGTCCGCCGCGAGCTGGGCACCGCGGTCGCCACCCGGATCGCCCGCCGGATGGTCGTGCCCCCGCAGCGGGATGGTGGTCAGCAGCAGTTCGTCGAGATGCCCGTGCCGGTGCTCACGGCGGACAGCCTGTCCCCGGTCCTGGAGTGGGTGCTCGATCACCTGGCCGAGCCGCACACGGCGTCCTCGCTCGCGCGGCGAGCGACGATGAGTGACCGCACTTTCGCGCGCCGGTTCAGCGCCGAGACGGGCACGACGCCGCACCGCTGGCTGGTCCAGCAGCGGATCCTGGCCGCTCGCAGCCTGCTCGAGGAGAGTGACCTCGGGGTCGAGCAGATCGCCACCCGGGTCGGCTTCAACTCCGCCGTGGTGCTGCGCGAGCACTTCCGCCGCGAGATAGGGCTCGCTCCGGTGGACTACCGCCGTCGCTTCGTCGCCCCCCGGCCGCCTGTCCCCGCCGCCGACGAGCTCGAGCTCTCCGCCTAGGTCTGACAGCGGGATCAGGAGGGGGTGGGGTTGCCGGCCCGCGCGGCGTCGACCTTGGCCTTGGCGCCGTCCAGCCGTTGCTGGCAGACGGCCGCCAGCTGCTCGCCGCGTTCCCACAGGGCCAGCGACTCATCCAGCGGCACCCCGCCGGACTCGAGCCGCTGCACCACCTGGACCAGCTCGTCGCGAGCCTGCTCGTAGGTCAGGTCGGCGAGGTGACCCGAACCCTCGCCGGTCACCGGGCACCGCCCGACGTCGGCCACGTGGCCGGGCGCTGCTCGCGCGCTTCGAGCACGAGCTGTCCGTCCACCAGGTAGGCCAGCAGGTCGTCGCCCTCGTCGACCTCGCTCACCGAGGTGACCGCGTGCCCGTCGGGACCGACGAGAATCGAGTAGCCCCGCTCCAGGGTGGCCTTCGGCGACATCGCCCGGACCCGGGCCAGCTGGTGGTCCAAATTGACCCGCTCCCGCTCCAATCTGCCGCCCACGGCTCGTTCGCTCCGGTGCCGCAGACCCGCGAGCTGCTCGTAGCGGACGGCGAACGAGGCGGTCGGATCGGTGAGCACCGGCCGTGACCGCAGTCCGTCGAGCTGCTGCTGCCGATGGTCGAGCGTGGTGTGTATCGCTTGGTCCAGCCGCGTGCGGGCCTGGCTGAGGCGGGCGAGCTCCTCGGCCACGTCGGGTACCACGCGCTTGGCCGCGTCGGTCGGCGTGGACGCGCGGTAGTCGGCGACCAGGTCCAGGATGGGGTTGTCGGTCTCGTGTCCGACCGCGCTGACCACCGGCGTCCGGCAGGCCGAGACGGCCCGGACCAGACCCTCGTCCGAGAAGGGCAGCAGGTCCTCCAGCGAGCCGCCGCCGCGGGCCACGACGATGACGTCGACCTCATCGAGCCTGTCCAGGGTCCGGACGGCGGCGATCAGCTGCTCGCCGGCCTGCGGGCCCTGGACGAGGGCATAGCGCGTCTCGATCCGGACGGCGGGCCAGCGCCGGCGTGCGTTCTCGACCACGTCTCGCTCGGCCGCGCTGCCCGAGGCGGTCACCAGCCCGACGACGCGGGGCAGGAAGGGCAGCGGCAGCTTGCGGGTCCGGTCGAAGAGTCCCTCGGCCTGCAGCAGCCGCTTGGTCTGCTCCAGCCGGGCCAGCAGCCGGCCCTCACCGACCGGGGTGATGGCGTCGCAGGAGAACGAGAAGCGGCCCGACGCCTCGTAGTAGGAGGGCTTGAGGCGCGCGACGACGGTAGAGCCTTCGGTCAGCGGACCGGCGGCGTCGAGGGTGGCCGGCGAGACGGTGACCGACACCGACACCTCGGCCAGCTTGTCCCGCAGGGTGAGGAAGATGAGCCGGCTGCCGGAGCGGCGGTTGATCTCGATCAGCTGGCCTTCGACCCAGACCGGGCCGAGCCGTTCGATCCAGCCACGGACGAGGTGCACCACCCGGCGCAGCGGCTGGGGGTTCTCCGGCGAGGACTCCAGGGGCACGGCCCGAGCCTAACGGCAACCCCTACCGTCGGACCGCAACCTAGACTGGGGGTCATGAGCGAGACCATGAGCCCCGGCCTGATTGAGCCGCCGAAGGGCGGCCGTCAGGTCCTGCTCGCCGCTCCGCGCGGTTACTGCGCGGGCGTCGACCGAGCCGTCATCACGGTCGAGAAGGCCCTCGACACCTACGGTGCGCCGGTCTACGTGCGCAAGCAGATCGTCCACAACCGTCATGTGGTGGAGGACCTGCAGGCCCGTGGCGCCATCTTCGTGGAGGAGCTCGACGAGGTGCCGCTGGGTGCCACCGTGGTGTTCTCCGCCCACGGTGTCTCGCCCGCCGTGCACGTCGAGGCGGCCGAACGCGGGCTCAAGGCCATCGACGCGACCTGCCCCCTGGTCACCAAGGTGCACCACGAGGCGCGCCGCTTCGCCAAGGAGGGCCTGGAGATCCTGCTGATCGGCCACGCCGGTCACGAGGAGGTCGAGGGCACGACCGGTGAGGCGCCCGACCGGATCACCCTCGTGCAGTCGCCCGAGGATGTCGCCGGCGTCGAGCTCCGCGACCCCAGCCGGGTGGCCTGGCTGAGCCAGACCACGCTGAGCGTGGACGAGACGCTGCAGACGGTGGACAAGCTGCGCGAGAAGTTTCCGCAGCTGATGGACCCGCCCAGCGACGACATCTGTTACGCCACCTCGAACCGGCAGCTGGCCATCAAGCAGATCGCCCAGCGCAGCGACCTGGTCATCGTGGTCGGCTCGGCCAACTCCTCGAACTCGGTCCGGCTCGTCGAGGTCGCCCTCGAGGCCGGAGCTCGGGCGTCCTACCGGGTGGACAACGCGGGCGAGGTCGACCCCGCCTGGTTCGAGGGAGTCGAGACCGTCGGCGTCACGAGCGGGGCGTCGGTGCCCGAGAACCTGGTCCAGGGCGTCCTCGACCTGTTGGTCCAGCACGGCTTCCCGGTGGCCCAGGAGGAGCGGCTGACCGAGGAGTCGCTGGTCTTCGCCCTGCCGCCGGAGCTGCGCCGTGACCTCCGCCGCGGCATCGCCTCGGACTAGGGACTGGCCGAGGCTGGGCGTTCAGGAGGTCGCCCGGCCCTGCTCCGCGTGCTCGTCGACCGAGCCCTCAGGTGACGCGCTCTCCACCAGCTCGAGCAGGTCGGGTTCCGGACGGACCAGCTCGGCGGCCTCCGGCATCGCCGGCCGACGCCGGAGGCGCCCCACCAGCGGCTCGACCTGGACGGCGTCCTCCACCAGCTCGACCGCCTGGATCTGGCGCACCGGCTCGTTCACCGGGCTCAGCGCCTCCAGCTCCTTCTCACTGACCTTCAGGTCGCGGAACTTGCGGGCCTGCACCAAGACCGTGCCCTCGACGGTCGCGATGGTCTCGTTGTACGCGTTGACCGAGGTGCGCAGGGCCCGGCCGAGCTTGTCGAAGCGGTTGCCCATCAGTCCCAGCCGCTCGTGCAGGTCGCGGCCCAGCTTGAACACCTCGGCCGCGCTCTCGGCCAGCGCGGCCTGCTTCCATCCGTAGGCGACCGCCCGCAGCATCCCGATCAGGGTCGTCGGCGTGGCCAGCACCACGTCGCGCTGGGCGGCGTAGTCGTAGAGATCCGGGACCTGGTCGAGCGCAGCGGAGAAGAACATCTCGTTGGGCAGGAACAGCACCACGAACTCGGGCGTCTCAGCCGCCTTCCAGTACTGCTTGGACGACAGCTGGTCGACATGGGTGCGGACGTGCCGGCCGTAGCGGGTGAGGGCCTCGTTCCTGGTGATGTCGTCCTCGGCCGCGGCGGCCTCGAGGAAGGCGCTCAGGGGGACCTTGGAGTCGACGAAGATGTGCTTGCCCTGGGCGAGGTTGACCCGCATGTCCGGCCGAAGGGTCCGGTCGTCGGTCCGCGTGGTGTGCTGCAGGTCGAAGTCGCAGCGCTCGATCATGCCCGCGAGCTCGGCCACCCGCTTGAGCTGGGTCTCGCCCCAGGCGCCGCGCACCTGCGGCTTGCGTAGCGCGGTGATCAATGCGCTCGTCTCGCGGCGCAGCGTCTCGCCTGTGAGCTGGACGTTCTGCACCTGGGCCCGGAGCTCGGTCGAGATCGCCACGCGCTCCTTCTCGACCTCGGTCAGCCGCAGGTTGAAGCGGTCAAGGCTCTCCCGCACGGGCAGCATCAGCTGCTCGGTGGCCTTGAGCCGCTGCTCCGCGGCAGCCTCGGCCGACTTGCCCTGACGCTCCAGGCTCTCGGCCGACAGCACCTTGAACCGGTTGAGCAGGCTCTCCCGGTCGGCCTCGATCTCCTGCGCGCGCTGCACGGCGGCGTCGCGCGCCGCCTCCACCCGGGCGAGGCCCGCGGAGACCTCGGCCGCCTCGGCCTGCGCGTTCGCTGCCTCCGTACGGGCCTCGGCCGCGTCGGTACGCACCGCGGACAGCTGCTCGGCCACCGCGGCCCGGGTGTCTGCCGCGTTCGCCCGGACGTGCTCGACCTCGGCGCGGACCTGGGCCGTCTCAGCCCGGAACCGTTCGGCGTCGCCACGGGCCGAGGCCAGCGCGGCGCGCAGCTGGGCGGCCTCCGTCTGGTCGGTGGCGGCCAGCACCTCACGGCGTGAGCGGGCGACGACCAGCGCTGCGGCCGCCCCGATCAGCAGCCCCAGCACCAGCCCGCACACCAACGCACCCACGCCCAACCCGTTCATGCCCTCGATCTTGGGTGAGACCACTGACAAAAGGCGGGACGCCGCACCGGGGATAGCGTGGGGTCGCTCGTTCGTCGCGATTCCGGACGACGGTGGTCTGCGTCGGTCAAGAAGGGCGCGTCGTCCTGAATCACTCCTCACTCCCGAGAGGCTCCGCTCATGACCGTGTCCGACTGTCGCGCTGCGCGCTCGCGGGTCCTGAGCGTCGCCCGGTCTCGCTCGTTCGTCGCGATTCCGGACGACGGTGGTCTGCGTCGGTCAAGAAGGGCGCGTCGTCCTGAATCACTCCTCACTCCCGAGAGGCTCCGCTCATGACCGTGTCCGACTGTCGCGCTTCGCGCTCGCGGGTCCTGAGCGTCGCCCGGTCTCGCTCGTTCGTCGCGATTCCGGACGACGGTGGTCTGCGTCGGTCAAGAAGGGCGCGTCGTCCGCAATCACTCCTCACTCCCGAGAGGCTCCGCTCATGACCGTGTCCGACTGTCGCGCTTCGCGCTCGCGGGTCCTGAGCGTCGCCCGGTCTCGCTCGTTCGTCGCGATTCCGGACGACGGTGGTCTGCGTCGGTCAAGAGGGGCGCGTCGTCCGCAATCACTCCTCACTCCCGAGAGGCTCCGCTCATGACCGCGCTGGACCACGCCGCCGATCTCGGCGCCTTCGTCTCCGCCTCGCCCAGCAGCTTCCACGCCGCCGCCGAGGGCGCCCGCCGGTTGGCCGCTGCCGGTTTCACGGCCCAGGACGAGGGGGCGGCGTGGGAGTCCGCACCCGGGGGGCACTACCTCGTCCGGGGCGGTGCCCTGCTCGCCTGGCGCATCCCCGAGGCAGCCGGCCCGACGACTCCCTTCCGCATCGTCGGCGCACACACGGACTCACCGACGTTCGTCCTCAAGCCGCGCCCTGACATCGGCGGGCTTGGTTGGCAGCAGCTCGGGGTCGAGGTCTACGGCGGCCCGCTGCTCAACTCGTGGCTGGACCGCGAGCTCGGGCTCGCCGGTCGGCTGGTGCTGAGCGACGGCAGCACCCAGCTGGTCCGGACCGGCGCCATCATGCGGATCCCGCAGCTGGCGATCCACCTGGACCGGGGGGTGAACGCCGAGGGGCTCAAGCTCGACCCGCAGCAGCACACAGCTCCGGTCTGGAGCGTCGGTCACCGGGGCCTGAGCATCCTCGACCACCTCGCCGACGTCGCCGGCTGCGGCCGGGGTGAGATCGACGGCTACGACGTGGTCGCCTTCGACAGTGCGGCGCCGGCGGTCTTCGGGCCCCACCAGGAGTTCCTCGCCTCCGGCCGGCTGGACAACCTGAGCAGCGTGCACGCCGCCCTGGCCGCGCTGCTGGCGTCGGAGGGCAGCGACCGGATCGAGCTGGTTGCTGCCTTCGACCACGAGGAGGTCGGCAGCAGCACCCGCTCCGGAGCCGCTGGGCCGCTGCTGGCCGATGTGGTCTCACGCGTCCTCGGCAGCCTCGGCGCCACGCCCGACCAGCAGCACCGGGCACTGGCTGCTTCGGTCTGCCTGTCCGCCGACGCCGGCCACGCCGTCCACCCGAACTACCCCGGCCGGCACGACCCGGCGAACCTTCCCGTGCTCAACGGCGGCCCGCTGCTCAAGATCAACGCGAACCAGCGCTACGCCACCGACGCCCACGGCGAGGCCCTGTGGCGACGGGCCTGCCGCCGCGCCGGCGTACCGACGCAGGAGTTCGTCTCCAACAACGCCCTGCCCTGCGGATCGACCATCGGGCCGCTGACCGCCACCCGGCTCGGCATCGCCACGATCGACGTCGGCATCCCTCTCCTGTCCATGCACTCCGCCCGCGAGCTGGCGGGGGTCCAGGACCCCTGGTCCCTGAGTCTGGCGATACGGGCCTTCCTGAGCATCTAGGCTTGGCCAAATGGCCCTCTCCATCGGCATTGTCGGTCTTCCGAATGCAGGCAAGTCGACCCTGTTCAACGCACTCACCCGCAACGATGTGCTCGCGGCCAACTACCCGTTCGCGACGATCGAGCCGAACGTCGGGGTGGTGGGCGTCCCGGACCCACGACTGGCGGTGCTGTCCGAGCTTTTCTCCTCCGAGCGCGTGGTGCCTGCGACGGTCAGCTTCGTCGACATCGCCGGCATCGTGCGCGGGGCGAGCCAGGGAGAGGGAATGGGCAACGCGTTCCTTTCCCACATCCGCGAGGCGGACGCCATCTGCCAGGTCACCCGGGTGTTCACCGACCCCGACGTGACGCACGTCGACGGCGCCGTCAACCCGCCCGGCGACATCGAGACCATCTCCACCGAGCTGATCCTTGCCGACCTGCAGACCGTCGAGCGTGCGATCCCGCGGCTGGAGAAGGAGTCGCGGATGAACAAGGAGCGCGCCGCCATCCTGGTTGCGGTCCGCGAGGCGTACGAGGTGCTGAACTCTGGACGCGGTATTTTCTCGGCCGGTCTCGACCGGGAACCGCTGCGGGAGCTGTTCCTGCTCACCGCCAAGCCGCTCCTCTTCGTGTTCAACTGCGACTCCGACGAGCTCGCGGACGAGGCGCTGCTGGACCGTCTCCGCGCGGCGGTCGCGCCGGCCGAGGCGATCTTCCTGGATGCCAAGATCGAGTCCGAGCTCGTGGAGATGGAGCCGGACGAGGCCCGCGAGCTGCTCGCCGAGATGGACGTCGCCGAGCCCGGCCTGGACGTGCTGGCCCGCGTCGGCTTCGACACCCTCGGTCTCCAGACCTACCTGACCGCGGGCCCCAAGGAGTCGCGGGCCTGGACGATCCCCAAGGGCGCTACCGCCCCCGAGGCGGCCGGCGTGATCCACACCGACTTCCAGAAGGGCTTCATCAAGGCCGAGATCGTCGGCTTCGACGACCTCGTCGCCGCCGGCTCGATGCAGGCCGCGAAGGCCAAGGGCAAGGTGCGGCTCGAGGGCAAGGACTACGTGATGGCCGACGGCGACGTGGTGGAGTTTCGGTTCAACGTGTGAAGGACGGACCGTTGACCATCGATATAGTGGAGGATAACCTCAGTTATATGAGAACGGAGGCCCCGCTCCTGGCGCCGATCTTTCGGTCGGACGGTCAAGCGCGTCTTCTCTCCACCCTGTTGCTGACCGGCGACGAGCTGAGCGTGACCGATCTGGCCAGACGGGCCGGCCTGGCCTACCCGACCGTGCACCGCGAGGTTGCGCGCCTGGTGGACGCCGGCATCTTGACCGAGCGGCCGGTCGGGCGTACGCGGCTGATGCGGGCCAACAGTGAGAGCCCGCTGGTGGGGCCCTTGCGCGAGATCCTGAGGGTGGCGACCGGCCCCGTGGTCCTCCTGGCCGAGGAGCTCGCCCGCATCTCTGGGATCGAGTCGGCTTTCCTCTATGGCTCCTTCGCGGCGCGGATGCTCGGGGACAACGGTCCGGCCCCGCACGACATCGACGTCATGGTGCTCGGTGAGCCTGACGTGGACGCGGTCTACGAGGCGTGCGGGCGAGTCGAGTCGGCGGTCCACCGGCCCGTGAACCCCACGATCCTCACGGCGGCAGAGTTCGCTGCGCCCTCCGGTTTCCTGGACCACGTACGCAGCGGCCGGGCAGTCGAAGTGATTGGGGGCCTGCGGTGGCGCTGATTCCGCTCACCCGCGTCCAGCAGGCGACGGTGCTCGCGCTGGCCGAGGCGCGCCGACTCGCGGCCGTGCCCCCTGACCCTGCGCGCGCCGCGTCCTTCCTTCGGCGGGCCGAGGATCGCCTGAGCCAGCTGCCGCTCCTCACCAGCGTTGCCGTCAGGTACGACCTCGCGTACGACGCCTGTCACGACACCGGTGAGGCGCTGCTGGCGGCCTACGGGTTCCGGACGACCAACGGGCCTGGCCAGCACGAGGCGCTCGGCCGCTATCTGCGTGCCGTCCTCGACCACCCGCCCGCCGACCAGGCGGCGCGAGAGTTCGACCGGCTCCGGCGCGCCCGTCACCAGGACCGCTACGAGGCGAAGCCGGTCGGCGCTGCCGCTACCGACAAGGCCGAGCAGGTCGCTCGCGCACTGGTGGACGCGGCCACTGCCCGAGGGATCTCACCGTGAGCTCTGTCAGTCCGGAGAACGCGGTCCGACCTCTGCCCGATCGTTCCGGTCCCACGTCCACCTGCAGTCCAGTCAACCTCGAAGGAGTACGCAGTATGTCAATCGAGTCCGAGGCTCTGTTCCAAGGGCGCCTCTACCGGGTGACGGGCGAGCCGGTCGTCGCGAACCTCGAGTCCAAGACCGGTGCTCGCCGCGAACTCCACCTCGCGAGCTGTCGTACCCTGCGGAAGTACCCCGCGGACAGCCCGAGCTTGGTCCCGCTGACCGACGCCGAGGTCGACGAGGCGTGGATACGGGCCGTCGACGAGGACACCACGACGGGCACGCTCACGACCGAAAGGCCGTTCAGCGAGGACACCGGGTGGTGCCCGCTCTGCATCGTGAAGAAGCTGTCGCCCGCCAGCGGTGGCAACTACCGCCACCCTCAGGCACGCTCCCCGAAGTGGCGTCCTGGGGTCCCACTCGCCTGCCGGTTCCCGACGGCCCACGGGCTCGGACACTGTGGCTGCCCGGCTGACTAGACCGCCGACGTCTCGACGGGAGCGTGCTGGAGCGCCGGTCGGACCCACGACAGAGCCGCCGCGGACAGGGGTTCCCGCGCCCAGAACTCTCGCCGTAGCGTCGAGGACGTGCACAGGGTGAACGCCGTCCGGAGGGACGACGTCCGGGCCCTGGCTGCCTCGCCCACCAACCCATCGATACCGACTGGACGAGACCGCCATCAAAGCCGCACGCAGCCCAGCTCGGACTGACCCGAGCGACGGGCCGACGGCCGCGCCCGCCCTCGGACCCGACGGCCACCGCGCGCGAACCGTCCTGGCCATCGCCTCGGCCGGGTTCTTCCTCATCACCCTCGACATCTCGATCGTGAACGTCGCGCTGGCCCGGATCACCAGCGACCTGGGTGGGGGGACCGCCGGCCAGCAGTGGGTGATCGACGGCTACACCCTGATGTTCGCCGCACTCCTGCTGTGCGCCGGTAACCTCAGCGACCGGATCGGAGCCAAGAAGGCCCTCACGCTCGGCATCGTGGTGTTCGGACTCACCTCCGCAGCCTGTGCTGCAGCACCTGGGATCGGCGCCCTGATCGCCGCCCGTGGCGTCCAGGGCGCGGGGGCTGCCGTGATGCTGCCGGCCTCGATGGCGCTGGTCCGCGAGGCGTTCCCCGACCCTCGTCGCCGGGCCCGCGCGCTCGGGGTGTGGGCGGTCGGCGGAGCGGTCGCCGGGCTGGTTGGTCAGCCGCTGGGCGGCCTGCTGACCACTCTCGACTGGCGCTGGGTGTTCCTGATCAACCTGCCGGTGTGCGTGGCTATGGTGGGGTCCCTCCTAGCCGTGGGTGCCTCGCCCACCCTTCCGGCGCGCTTCGACTGGCCCGGTCAGGTTCTCGCCGTCGTCGCCTTGGGCGCCCTGGTGTTCGGGCTGATCGAGGGCGGGCACGCAGGCTTCGGTGAGCCCGATGTGGTCGCGGCCCTGCTCGTCGCCGTGGTGGCCCTGGTCGGGTTCGTCCGCGTCCAGGCCCGGAGCTCGCACCCGATGATGCCGCTGGAGCTGTTCGGCTCCCACGGCTTCCGGCTGGCGCTACCGGTGGGGTTCGCGTTCATGGTCGGCAACTACGGCAACGTGTTCGTGATCAGCCTCTACCTGCAGCAGCAGCTCGGGCTGTCGCCGCTGGACGCCGGGCTGGTGTTCCTGCCCTCGGCCGGATTCGCCGTCGTCGGCAACCTCGTGAGCGGTCCGGTCAGCAACCGCTACGGGGCCCGGCTCCCGGTCGTCAGTGGTCTGCTGTTGATGGCCGTCGGCCTGCTGGCCCTGCTGCTGACCGTCGACGTCGGCAGCCCCCTGGTGACCACGTTCTGCCTGCTCCCGATCGGGCTCGGTGGGTCGCTGGCCATGCCGTCGGTCACCGGCGTCGTGCTCGAGGGAGTACCGGCCGAACGGGCGGGCACCGCGAGCGCCGTCTTCAACACCTTCCGTCAGGTCGGCGGGGCGGTGGCGATCGCCGTCTTCGGTGCCCTGATCGCCCGACCTGACCACTTCCTGTCCGGCGCCCGGATCAGCCTCGGCGTCGCTGCCGGGCTGCTGCTGCTCGCCGCTCTCAACAGCCTGCGGATCCGGCCGAGGGTGTGATCCACGAGGATGCGGGCTCGGCCGGCCCCGACGCCCCTCAGCTGTGCTCGGTGGCCGCCCGCTCCACCGGGAGAGCGGCGACGAAGCGTTCCACGTAAGACGAGAAGCCCGCGACGTCGGCCGGGTCGGGCTCGACGGTGTCCAGGGTGACGCCCTCGAAGACTTGGTGCTCGAGGTAGTCGACGAGGCTCTGGCCCTCGTCCTTGCGGGCCACGAAGGCGGCCAGCACGGCGATGCCCCAGGCGCCCCCCTCGGCTGCGACGTCCCCGACCGAGACCGGAGTGTTGATCGCAGCGGCGAGGTAGCCCTGGGCCACACCCTTGGTCTTGAAGAGACCACCGTGGGCGAACATGTGGTCCAACGCGACGCCCTCGTCCTGCAGCAGCACGTCCATGCCGATCCGCAGCGTGGCCAGGGAGGCGAACAGGTGGGCCCGCATGAAGGTGCCGAGGTCGAAGGGGCTGTCGGGGGAGCGCAGCAGCAGCGGGCGACCTTCCTCCAGCTCGGTGATCGGCTCGCCCGAGAGGTAGTTGTACGAGACGATCCCGCCCCCGTCCGGGGCGCCCGTCAAAGACGCGCGGAACAGCGTCTCGAACACCCGACCCGAGTCGGCTTCGACGCCGAGGGCCTGGGCGAACTGGGCGAACAGACCGACCCAGGCGTTCAGCTCGCTGGCACCGTTGTTGCAGTGCACCATGGCCACGAGGTCGCCGGCCGGGGTGGTGACCAGGTCGAGCTCGCGGTGGGCCCGGCTGAGCTCCTGCTCGAGCACGACCATCGCGAAGATGCTGGTGCCGGCGCTCACGTTGCCGGTACGCGGGGCGATGGAGTTGGTGGCGACCATGCCGGTGCCGGCATCACCCTCGGGCGGGCACAGCGGGCTGCCGGCTTCCAGGGTCCCGGTCGGGTCCAGCAGCGCCGCCCCCGCCCCGGTCAGCTCGCCGGCTGGGTCGCCGGCGACCTTGACCGTCGGCAGCAGGTCGAGCAGGGTCAGGTCCGCGCCGGCCTCGGCGGCCAGCTGGTCGAAGCGGGCCAGCATCGCAGCGTCGTAGCCGCCTGTGCCGACGTCGATGGGGAACATGCCGCTGGCGTCGCCCACTCCGATCACCTTCTCGCCGGTGAGCTGCCAGTGGACGTACCCCGCCAGCGTGGTCAGCTGGGCGACCCGGGGGACATGCTCCTCGCGGTCCAGCGCGGCCTGGTAGAGGTGGGCGACGCTCCAGCGGTGCGGGATGTTGGCGCCGAGTTCGGCGCTCAGCCGCTCGGCGGCGACGCCGGTGTTGGTGTTGCGCCAGGTGCGGAAGGGGGTCAGGAGCTCACCATCCGCATCGAAGGCGAGGTAGCCGTGCATCATGGCCGAGACCCCGAGGGCGCCGACGGTGGTGAGCTCGACGCCGTAGTGCTGCTGCACGTCGGCGGCCAGTGCGGCGTAGCAGTGCTGGATGCCGGACCAGACCTCGTCCAGGGAGTAGGTCCACAGCCGGCCGACGAACTGGTTCTCCCAGTCGTGGTTCCCCACAGCGATCGGCGCGTGGTTGGCCCCGACCAGCACCGCCTTGATCCGGGTCGACCCGAGCTCGATGCCCAGCGCGGTGCGTCCCCCGCGGATGTCTTCGCGTGCGTCGCTCACCTGGCCGAGGCTAGCGGAGCCTCACTCGTGCGCCGGGACGGAGGGCGTGCACGTGGCGGGTGGGTCAGCTGACGGAGGCGGTCTGAGGCAGCAGGACCTCGCGCCACGAGGGGACGTCGGGCCGCTGGCGCAGCAGGGCGCGGCGCTCGCGCTCGGTCATGCCGCCCCACACGCCCCACTCCATGTGGTTGTCGAGCGCCTCCGCGAGGCACTCGCGGCGTACCGGGCAGTCCTCGCAGAGAACGCGGACGCGGCGCTGGGCAGCGCCTTCGACGAAGAGGACGTCTCCAGTGCCGCGGCACCTGGCGTCGGCGGCCCAGTCTTCACGGAATGTCGACATGATCATCTGTCCTTTCAGGCTTGGCCCCGAGCTCGTGTCACTAGAGTCGGAGACCGACCTCGGGCTGAGGTCCACAGAAGCCGCAGGAAGCCCTAAGACCACCTCAGGTTGTGATCAGTGCTGGCTCAAGTCCGCGTCGCTGGGCTCGGAGGCGACGAGCCCAGGGCCGCGAGCGACGGATCAGAAGTAGTCGCGGATGTGGGCCTGGCGGCCGCCGAAGAGGGCGTCCCAGTCCAGGTCCTCGTCCCGGTCCCCACCGCAGAGGTGGCCGGCGGCCCGCAGGTTGGCGCAGGACTGGGCGCCTGCGTAGAGCAGCGCGAGCCCGCGCGGGGTGAGCACCCGGTCGTCGGCCTCGACTCGGTCGCAGGCGGCGCGGCCGTTCTGGACGGTCAGCCGGTAGCCGCCGTCGAGGTCGCTCAGGAAGTCACCGGCCAGGGTGAAGGGCAGCCGGGCTGAGACCGAACGCGGGTAGCGCAGCGCCGTCAGCGCCCCGACGACATCGAGGATCTTCAGCATGTACGGCGAGGAGTCGGCGACGCGCCAGGCCACGGTCGGCAGCTGGAGCCGGGCAGGGTCCTCCCCCGAGGTGTGGAGCCGCGTCGTCGGCGCCACGCTGGCAAAGCTGCCGAGCAGCCGGAGCAGAGCCTGGTAGCCCTCGGCGGTGGTCGCCAGCAGGTCGCTGACCTCGATCGCGGCACTCGCGCCGTAGCCCTGACCGCGGTTCCAGGACGCGTAGCCCACGACGTCGCCGACGGGGCCAACCGCCACACTGACTCCCGTGTGTTCCTCCAGTAACTCCGCAGGTCCGGCCACGAAGCTGACGCCGCGGCGGGACAGTGGCCCGTTCTGCTCGATCGCCCAGGTGTCGTAGACGCTCCGGATGGCGTCGACGTCGGCCACCACGGCCCGGCGGGTGGTGGTGCTGCGCGGAGCGCGGACGGCAGCCAGAGCCGAGGTCGGCACCTCGACCGTCGCAAAGTCCGCCACCAGCTCGTAGCCGAACCGCCGGTAGATGCCGGGGGCGGTCGGGAACAGGGTGGAGATCACGGCGCCCCGGCTCCGGGCGTGGGCCAGGGTCGCCTCGAACAGCGGCGAGAGGGTGCCCCGGCCGCGCGCTTCGGCCACCACGGTCACGCCGGCGATGCCGCTGGTGGCGACGTGGACGCCACCGAAGCACGAGTCGTAGGTCCGGTCGATCATCCGGGCCACCAGCTCGCCGTCCTGGAACGCCCCGAACCAGGCCGTCCCGGGCTGGTCGACGGCCGCGGCCGAGGCGGGCGGGCCGGCCGGTGGGCCGAAGGCCTCCCAGCCCAGCTGGCGAGCGACCTCGGCGTCGGCGGCTTCGAGCGGACGGACGGCGATGGTCACCGGCGACAAACTACTAGCCCGGCTGCCCGTTCTCGTGCTGTGCCGACGCGACTGCCAGACTGAGCCGATGACCAGTCCTGCACAGCCAGACCTCGCACCCGGTCCCACTCCCGCGATCACGGTCGAGGCCGAGCTGCAGCCGCGGTTCGACGAGATCCTCACCGCGGACGCCCTCGACTTCGTCGCCGAGCTGACCCGGCGCTTCGGGCCTCGACGCGCGGAGCTGCTGCAGGCGCGAGCCGACCGGTACGCCGCCGGTGACCCGGGCCACTCGCTCGGCTTCCTGGCCGAGACGGCGTCGGTGCGCGAGGACACGACCTGGCGGGTGGCGCCCCCGGCGCCCGGGCTGGCCGACCGTCGCGCGGAGATGACCGGACCGACCTCGCGCAAGATGACCATCAACGCCCTGAACTCCGGCGCCAAGGCCTGGATGGCCGACTTCGAGGACGCCACCGCGCCGACCTGGTTCAACGTGGTCGACGGCCAGGTCAACCTCTACGACGCGATCCGGCACCAGATCGACTTCACCGACGCCAACGGCCGCCGCTACGAGGTGGGCGCGACCACCCCGACCATCCTGGTCCGGCCCCGCGGCTGGCACCTCGACGAGCGACACCTCACCCTGGACGGCCAGGCGGTGCCCGGCTCCCTGGTGGACTTCGGGCTGTACTTCTTCCACAACGCGCAGACCTTGATCAACTCCGGTGCCGGTCCCTACTTCTACCTGCCCAAGATGGAGTCCCACCTCGAGGCGCGGCTCTGGAACGACGTCTTCACCTACGCCCAGGAGCGGCTGGAGATCCCGTACGGCTCCATCCGAGCAACCTGCCTGATCGAGACGACACCGGCGGCGTTCGAGATGGAGGAGTTCCTCTACGAGCTGCGTGATCACTCCGCAGGCCTCAACGCCGGCCGCTGGGACTACATCTTCTCCATGATCAAGAACTTCGCCGAGGACGAAGATCATCTTCTCCCGGACCGCAGCCAGGTCACGATGGCCTCGCCGTTCATGGCCGCGTACGCCAGCCTGCTGGTGCGTACCTGCCACGCCCGCGGTGCGCACGCCATCGGCGGGATGGCGGCTTTCGTGCCCAGCAAGGCGAACCCGGAGGCGACGGCTGCCGCGTTGGAGAAGACGATGGCGGACAAGTCGCGGGAGGCGGCCGCCGGCTTCGACGGTTCCTGGGTGGCCCACCCCGCGCTCGTCCAGACCTGCGTCGACGCCTTCGACGCCGTGCTCGGCGAGCAGCCCAACCAGCTGGAGCGGCAGCGCGACGACGTCACGGTGAGCGCAGCCGAGCTGGTCGAGGTGGCCAGCGCCGGCGGCCACGTGAGCGTCAACGGTCTGCGGACCAACATCCGGATCAGCCTGGAGTACCTCGCCGCCTGGGTCGGCGGAGCCGGGGCGGTCGCGATCGACTACCTGATGGAGGACGCGGCCACCGTCGAGATCTCGCGGATGCAGGTGTGGCACTGGATCCGCCACGGCGCGGTCACCGACGACGGCACGACGGTCACCGACCAGCTGGCCCGGACCTTGCTCGCCGAGGAGGCGGCCAAGCTGACCGAAGGGGCGGACGCGCGGGTCACCGGCCTGGTCGGCGCAGCGGTGGACATCTTCGAGGCCACCTGCCTGACCCCCGACTGGCCGCAGTTCTTCACCACCTACGCCTACGACCGCTACCTGGCGGACCAGTAGCCGTGCCGAGCCTGCTCCGGACCGAGGCGCAGGCGCGCGCCGCGGCCCTCAGGGTCGACACGGTGGAGGTCGAGCTCGACCTCACTGCTCCTGCCGCCGAGACCTTCCGCTCGCGCACGACGATCACGTTCGGCTGCTCGGTCCCGGTGAGCTTCGTCGACTTCCTGGGCCGCGAGCTGGTCGGGGCCACCCTCAACGGCGCCGACCTGGACCCTGGAGCCTGGCAGGACGGCCGGATCCAGCTGACGGGGCTGCGCCCGGAGAACACCCTGGTCGTCGAGGGGCTGATGGCCTACTCGAGCGACGGTGAGGGTCTGCACCGCCACGTGGACCCCGCCGACGGCCAGACGTACCTGTACGCCATGTCCTTTCTGGACGCCGGCCCGCGCTGGTTCGCGTGCTTCGACCAGCCCGACCTGAAGGCGCGCTACCGCTTCGACGTGTCGGCTCCGGCCGAGTGGACGGTGCTGGGCAACGGACCGAGCACGCCGACGGCGCCGGGACGGTGGACGATCGTCGCGCCCCAGCCGCTGGCCACCTACTTCGTGACGCTGGTGGCCGGCCCGTACGCGTCGGTGCTGGCCGAGCACGACGGCATCCCGCTGGGCGTGCACGCCCGCGCCTCGCTGCGCGAGCAGCTGGAGGCCGAGGCACCGGACCTGCTCGCAGTGACGGCCGCCTGCTTCGACTACTACCACCGCATCTTCGGGGTCCGGTACCCGTTCGGGGAGTACCACCAGGCGTTCGTGCCGGACTTCAACGCCGGCGCCATGGAGAACCCCGGCTGCGTCACCTTCCGCGACTCCTACATCTACCGTGGCCGCGCCACCGACGCCGAGCGGGGGTCACGGGCCACCGTGATCGCCCACGAGATGGCGCACCAGTGGTTCGGCAACCTCGTCAGCATGCGTTGGTGGGACGACCTCTGGCTGAACGAGTCGTTCGCCGAGTACATGGGTCAACGCTGCTGCACCGACGCCACCCGCTATCCCCGGTGGACCGAGTTCGGCGTCCGCCGCAAGCACTGGGGCTCGGTCGCCGACCAGTCGCCGAGCACCCATCCGGTCGCCGGCAACGGGGCGGTGGACGCGGCCGCGGCGCTGCAGGACTTCGACGGCATCAGCTACGCCAAGGGTGCGGCAGTGCTGCGCCAGCTGGTCGGCTACCTCGGCGAGGATGTCTTCCTGGGCGGGCTCCGCGCCTACCTGGACCGCTACGCCTTCGGCAACGCCGAGTTCGCCGAGCTGATCGCCTGCTGGACCGAAGCGGGAGCCGAGGACCTGTCCGGGTGGGCCGACAGCTGGCTGCGGACCGCAGGGATGGACACCGTCGAGGTCCTCGATGCCGCCGACGGGGTGCGGCTGCAGGTCACCGCGCCGGACGGCGGACCGTCGCCACGGACGCACGCGCTCACCGTGGGAAGCGTCGACGCGACCGGAGCCGTCACCACAGTCGCGGAGCTGCGCCTGCAGGGTCGCTCCGAGCTCCTGCAGCCGCCCGCAGCCGGCGTGCTTGTGGTACCTGACGCGACCGACGCCGGCTGGGCCAAGGTCCGCTTCGGCGCGGACGGCTGGTCCCGACTGGCCCGGGTGCTGCCACAGGTCCAGGACGAGGCGGTGCTGGTCGTGGTGCACAACGCGATCCGGGACGCGGTCCGAGACGCCGACCTGGATCCGGCGATGGCCCTCGACCTGGTCTGCGCCTCGGTGCCCGGTGAGCAGTCCGAGGACCTGGTCGGCGTGCTGCTGGCCTCCGCGATCGAGCTGCTGGCCGGACCCTTCAGCCCTGCGGGGCAGCGCAACGCGCGGCTGGCCCAGGTGCACGCGGCTGCGGTCCAGGTGGTGGACAGCAGCCCGACCGGCTCGGACCGTCAGCTCGCCGGCTTCCGGCTGGCCGTGCTGACCGCGGCGGAGCCCGACCGGCTGCGGGCCTGGCTGGGCGGACACGAGCTACCCGCCGGTGTGGTGCTCGACTCCGGGCTCACCTGGGGCGTCGTCAAGCGGCTGGCTGCGGTCGCCGGCGACGCCGAGCTGGTGGAGCGGACGCTGGCGCAGGACCTGTCGTCGGCGGCGTCCGGGCACGCCGCCGAGGCGCGGGCGATGCTGCCGGACGCGACGGCCAAAGCTGCCGCCTGGCGGCTCTTGATGGAGCCCAGCCCCGCCACTGCGTACGACCTCTACGCCACCGCGGAGGGTTTCTGGGTGCCCGGCCAGGAGGAGCTGACCGCGCCCTACGTGGCGCGCTACTTCGAGGAGGTGGCCGCCACGGTCGAGCACCGGAGCGGCTGGGCTCTGGCGCGGGTCGCCCGGAAGGCCTACCCCTCCCTGGCCGTGGACGAGACCACCGTCGAGCGGTCCGAGCGCCTGCTGGCCACCGACCTGCCGGCGTCGCTACGACGTGAGGTCGTCGACGCGTCGGACCAGCTCCGGCGGGCGCTGCGCTCGGTCCGCCGCTACGCGTCCTGAGCTCGGGAGTCAGGGAAGGGAGGCCGCGCTCAGACCAGGGTCCAGGCCTCGGTGAGGACGTGCCGGAGCTTCTGCTCGATCTCGTCGAAGACGTCCTGGCCGGAGGTGAGCATCGGGGCGACCTGGACCACGGGGTCGCCGCGGTCGTCGGCCCGGCAGTAGAGGCCGCTCTCGTACAGGGCGCCGGAGACGTAGCCCCGCAGGATCCGCTCGGACTCGGCGGCGTCGAAGGTCTCCTTGGTGTTCTTGTCCTTGACCAGCTCGATGCCGTAGAAGTATCCGTCGCCTCGGACGTCGCCGACGATCGGCAGGTCGAGCAGCTTCTCCAGCGTCTGCCGGAAGGCGTTCTCGTTGCGCAGGACGTTGCCCAGCAGGTCCTCGCGCTCGAACAGATCGAGGTTGGCCAGCGCCACGGCGCAGGAGACCGGGTGGCCGCCGAAGGTGTAGCCGTGGGGGAAGACGGTGTTGCCGCGGCTGAACGGCTCGAAGACCCGGTCGGAGATCAGGGTCGCGCCGAGCGGGGAGTAGCCCGAGGTCAGGCCCTTGGCGCTGGTGATGATGTCGGGCTGGTAGCCGAACTTCTGCGCGCCGAACATGGTGCCCAGCCGCCCGTACGCGCAGATGACCTCGTCGGAGACCAGCAGCACGTCGTAGGTGTCGCAGATTTCGCGCAGCCGCTCGAAGTAGCCGGGAGGCGGCGGGAAGCACCCGCCGGCGTTCTGGACGGGCTCGACGAAGACGGCGGCGACGGTGTCGGGGCCCTCCTCGAGGATGGCCTCCTCGACGCGGTTGGCCGCCCACAGCCCGAATGCCTTCTCATCCAGCGCGACGGGCTCGGGTGCGCGGTAGAAGTTGGTGTTGGGCACCCGGTGGCTGCCGGGTACGAGGGGCTCGAACGGGGCCTTGAACGGCGGCACACCGGTGATCGACAGCGCACCCTGGGTGGTGCCGTGGTAGGCGATGGCGCGCGAGATGACCTTGTACTTCCCGGGCCGGCCGGTGAGCCGGAAGTACTGCTTGGCCACCTTCCACGCTGTCTCGACGGCCTCCGCGCCACCGGTGGCGAAGAACACCTTGTTCAGGTCTCCCGGCGACTCGGCCGCGAGCCGGTCGGCCAGCTCGATGGCCTTCGGGTGGGCGTAGGACCAGATGGGGAAGAAGGCCAGGGTGCGGGCCTGCTCGGCCATCACCTCGGCCAGCTCGGCGCGACCATGGCCGGCCTGCACGACGAACAGTCCGGAGAGGGCATCCAGGTACTTCTTGCCTTCTGCGTCCCAGATGTAGGCGCCCTCCCCGCGCACGATCGTCGGCACGGGCTTGTCGGCGTAGGTCGACATCCGGGTGAAGTGCATCCACAGGTGGTCGGCCGCGTTTCCGCCTTGCGGTGCGGGTCCGGCCAGGCCGTGGTCGGTCACGCCGTCGAGGGTCGGGTTCGGACTGGTCATCGAGTTCCCCACTGGTAGGTCTGCTTGGACAGCTTCAGGTACACAAAGGAGTCGGTGGCGCGGACGCCGGGGATGGTGCGGATCTCGTTCTCCAGCAGGGCCAGCAGGTGGTCGTCGTCCTCGCAGACCACCTCGACCAGCACGTCGAACGAGCCTGCGGTGACCACCACGTAGTCGACCTCTGGCATGGCGCTCAGCGCCTCGACGATCGGCTCCAGCCGTCCCTCGGCCTTGAGGCCCAGCATCGCCTGGCGCCGGAAGCCGAGCTGCAGGGGGTTGGTCACCGCCACGATCTGCATCACGCCGGCGTCGGTCAGCCGCGCGACCCGCTGCCGGACGGCCGCCTCGGACAGCCCGACGGCGGCAGCGATCTTGGCGTACGAGCGTCGTCCGTCCTGCTGCAGCTGCTCGATGATCGCCTTGGCGATGTCGTCCAGGTGCACCGGTGCGCGGTCGGCGTCGGCCGGTCGGGGCGGGACCGCGGTCAGCGGGCTGGGCTGCTCGGGAAAGGGGGGAGCCTGCGTGGCCGGCTCGGCACCGAGAGTGCTCACGGTCCGATCATGGCCCGCTACGTCGGCCAAGGCAAGCGGATCCGCAGGAGAAACACGACTGCAACACCGACTCCCTTGCCAAACCCCCCGCTGACTGCGATAAACGTAGGTGTCGGGGGAAGTGGTGGCCGTCGGGGAGCGGTGGCCGCTACCCAGCCGACCGAGTGCACAACACGAGGGGGACATGTGAAGGGTTCGTGGCCCGGGGGCACAGTACTGCCACCTCCTCGGCGCCGGGCTCCGGTGAGTCGACGCTCCTTCCTGCGGGGCGCGGGCCTGACCGGTGCCGGCCTGATGGCGGGAGCGGCGCTCGGCGGCTGCGGGATCCCCGGCATCAAGGTGACCGGTTACACCCCGGTGCCCGACAGCTCCGACACCGACAAGACGCTCAGCTGGTCCAACTGGCCCTTCTACATCGACGTGGCCGAGGACGGCTCGACCGACCCGACGACGCTGGAGCTGTTCACGAAGAAGACCGGTATCGAGGTCGCCTACACCGAGGACGTCAACGACAACGACGAGTACTTCGCCAAGATCCAGCCGCAGCTCACCGGCGGCCAGGCGATCGCGGCGGACCTGTTCGTGGTCACCGACTGGATGGTGGGCAAGCTGATCCGGCTCGGCTTCTTGACCGAGCTCGACCACGAGCAGATGCCGAACCTGAAGAACCTGCGGGCCGACCTGCGCGACGTCAGCTACGACCCCGGCCGCAAGTACTCCGTCACCTGGCAGTCGGGCCTGGCCGGGATCGCGGTCAACCCGGCTGCGACCGGAGGGCTGGACGTCACCTCGATGGACCAGCTGCTCACCGACTCCCGGCTGCGCGGCAAGGTGACCCTGCTGACCGAGATGCGCGACACGGTCGGCCTCACGATGATGGACCTCGGCTACGACTGTGCCGACTTCACCTTCGAGCAGTTCGACGCGGCGATCGCCAAGCTGCAGTCCGCCGTCGACTCCGGGCAGATCCGCCGCTTCACGGGCAACGACTACGGCTCCGACCTCGCCCAGGGTAACGTCGCCGCCTGCGTCGGTTGGACCGGCGACGTGGTCAGCCTGCAGGCCGACACTCCCGACCTCACCTTCGTGGTGCCGGACGCCGGCTGCACGATCTGGAGCGACAACTTCGTCGCCCCGATCCGCAGCCCCCGCAAGAAGAACGCCGAGACGTTGATCAACTTCTACTACGACCCCGAGATCGCGGCGCAGTCGGAGGACTACATCAACTACATCACTCCCGTCGACGGCACGGCGAAGGTGATGGAGGACTACGACCCCGAGCTGCTGGCCAACCCGCTGGTCTTCCCGAACGAGAAGACGCTGGCCAAGGCGCAGGTCTTCATGGGCCTGACCGAGGAAGAGGAGAACCGATGCAACCGCGCGTTCGCGAAGCTGACCGGAGCATGACGGTCGACCGGGGCCCGAGGGCATGACCGCGACGCAGACGGCGGCGGCCGGCCAGGCCCAGGCCGACGAGGGCAGCGGGCTCGACATCCGGGGTCTGCACAAGCACTACGGCTCGTTCCGGGCGGTGGACGACATCGACCTCGCTGTGCCGGAAGGCAGCTTCTTCGCCCTGCTCGGGCCCTCGGGCTGCGGCAAGACGACCACGCTGCGGATGGTGGCGGGGCTGGAGGAGCCCACCTCGGGTGAGATCCGCATCGGCCGCCAGGAGATCTCGCACCTGCGTCCCTTCCAGCGCCCCGTCAACACCGTCTTCCAGAGCTACGCACTGTTCCCGCACATGACGATCTTCGAGAACGTGGCCTTCGGTCTGCGCCGGCGCAAGGAGCCCGACATCGACCGGCGGGTGAACGAGATGCTCGAGCTCGTCGAGATGTCCCACCTGGCCAAGCGCAAGCCCACCCAGCTCTCCGGTGGCCAGCAGCAGCGGATCGCGGTGGTCCGGGCGCTGGTGAACAAGCCGAAGGTGCTGCTGCTGGACGAGCCGCTCGGGGCCCTGGACCTGAAGCTGCGCCGCCAGCTGCAGCTGGAGCTGAAGCGGATCCAGACCGAGGTCGGCATCACCTTCATCCACGTCACGCACGACCAGGAGGAGGCCATGACGATGGCCGACACCATCGCGGTGCTGAACAAGGGCAAGGTGGAGCAGGTCGGCGCGCCGGTCGAGCTGTACGAGAACCCGCACTCCGCCTTCGTGGCGGGCTTCCTCGGTCAGACCAACCTGCTCAGCGTGGACGTCGTCAGCCGCGACGCCTCGACGGTCGTCGTCGACTTCCACGGCGTCCGCCTGACCATGCCGGCCGACCGGCTCACCGCCAGTGGCACCGCGGTCGAGGCCGGCGTGCGGCCCGAGAAGATCTCGATGGCCGACCTCGGCCAGGCGCCCAGCGGCATGAACACCATCGACGGCACGATCATCGACGCCTCCTTCATCGGCGTCTCCACCCAGTACGTGGTGCGCGCGCTCGCCGACGCCGAGGAGGAGGTCGCGGTCTTCAGCCAGAACAGCGCCACCCGGATCCGTCGGGTGGGGGAGCAGGTCAGCCTGCACTGGCACCCCGAGCACACCTTCGGCCTGCACGAGGGGGCCTGGATCGAGGCCGAGGCTGCGGAGACGGCCTCGTGAGCGTGGCTGCGGCCCCCGTCGGCCCCACCCTCGGCCAGACCACCGGCACGGATGGCGAGGACGCTCAGGGGGGCGCCAGCGGGGCCCGGTCCAGCAAGCTCACCCCGTACTTCCTGCTGCTGCCCCTGGCCCTGGCCCTGATCGTGTTCTTCCTGCTTCCGCTGCTGAGCCAGATCAACAGCTCGCTGACCAGCGGCGGGCTCGAGGAGGGCTACCGGTTCACCTGGGAGTTCAGCAACTACCGCGAGGTCTGGCTGGACTACTGGCCGCAGTTCCTCCGCTCCTTCGCCTACGCCGCCGTCTCCACCGCGCTCGCGCTGCTGATCGCCTACCCGCTGGCGTACACGATCGCGTTCAAGGTGAGCGACCGCGTACGGCCGATCATGCTGGTCTTGATCATCGCGCCGTTCTTCACCAGCTTCTTGATCCGGACGCTGGCCTGGACCACGGTGCTGGCCGACGACGGACCGGTGGTCGGCGTCCTGCACGGCATCGGCTTCCTGGGCCTCACCGACGTGATCGGCCTGACCAGCGACGGCCGCGTACTGGCCACCCCGCTCGCGGTGATCCTGGGCCTGACGTACAACTTCCTGCCCTTCATGACGCTGCCGCTCTACGCCTCGCTGGAAAAGCAGGACCGGTCCCTGATCCAGGCCTCCGGCGACCTGTACGCCAGCGCCTGGGCCGGCTTCTGGAAGATCACCTGGCCGCTATCGCTGCCCGGCGTGGTCTCGGGCACCCTGCTGACCTTCATCCCAGCGACCGGCGACTACATCAACGCCACGTTCCTCGGCTCGATGCGCGAGTCCATGTCGGGCAACGTGATCGACGCCCTCTTCCTACGGGTGCGCGACTACAACCACGCGGCCGCGCTCTCCATCTCGCTGATGGTGGCCATCGTGGTCCTCGTCGTCTACTACGTCCGGCGCGCCGGGACGGAGGACCTGGTCTGATGGCCGTTCTCACCAAGCCGAGCGAGACCGCGGCGACCGCGCCCCGCCCCGACCCGCCCCGCCGCAAGATCAAGGGGCGGACGGGCCGCTGGGTTCGCGACCACCTCGTCACTCTGTTCGGGATCCTGGCGCTGGCCTACCTGTTCATCCCGATCGCGGTGGTGGTGGTGTTCTCGTTCAACAAGCCCGAGGGCTCGTTCAACTACACCTGGACCCAGTTCTCCTTCGACGCCTGGGCGCACCCGTGCAGCGTCGAAGGCATGTGCGGGTCCCTCCTGCTCAGCATCAAGATCGCCGTCCTGTCCACGCTGGCGGCCACCGTGCTCGGCACCCTCGCCGCGTTCGCGCTGGTCCGGCACGAGTTCCGCGGCAAGGCGCTGGCCAACGTGTTGATCTTCGTGCCGATGGCCACCCCGGAGGTCGTCGCGGGCTCGTCGCTGCTGGTGCTCTTTGTCGGGATGGGCTTCCCGCTGGGCCAGGCCACGATCTGGATCGCCCACACCGTGTTCTGCATGAGCTTCGTCGTGGTCACGGTCAAGGCGCGGCTCGTCGGGCTCGACCCGCGGCTGGAGCAGGCGGCCCAGGACCTCTACGCCAACCGGGTCCAGACCTTCCTGCGGATCACGCTGCCGCTGATCATGCCGGGCATCGTCGGAGCCGCACTGCTGTCGTTCTCGCTCTCCTTCGACGACTTCATCATCACCAACTTCAACTCGGGTTCGGAGGTCACGTTCCCGATGTTCGTCTGGGGCGCGGCCAAGAAGGCGCTGCCGCCGCAGATCAACGTCATCGGTACGGCCATGCTCGTGATCGCCCTGCTGCTCACCATCACCGGACGGCTGGTCAGCGAGCGGCGCAACCGATGACCGTGCCGGTCGCCGGCCTGCCGCACGGCGGGTCGGGGGAGCAGTTCGAGGTGCTCGACCCGGCCACCGGGCAGGTGCTGACCCGGTACCCGCTGGCCACCGCCGTGGACGTCGACGCCGCGATCACCCGGGCCCAGCGGGCGTACCAGAGCTGGTCGCGGACCACGCCCGGTGAGCGCTCGGACCTGCTGCACGCCCTGGCGGCGGAGCTGCGGAGCCGCGCGGACCAGCTGGCCGAGGTCGAGACGGCCCAGACAGGCAAGCCGATCCGGCTCAGCTCGGGCTTCGACGTGCCGGGGACGATCGACAACACCGCGTTCTTCGCCGGCGCCGCGCGGGTGCTCGAGGGCAGCGCGACCGCCGAGTACTCCCCGGACCACACCTCGATGATCCGGCGCGAGCCGCTCGGCGTCGTCGGTTCGATCGCTCCCTGGAACTACCCGCTGCAGATGGCCGGCTGGAAGGTCCTGCCCGCGGTAGCGGCCGGCAACACGATCGTGCTGAAGCCGGCCGAGATCACCCCGCTGACCGCCGTGCTGCTGGCCGAGGCCGCCACGGCGGCGGGCTTTCCCGAAGGCGTGATCACCGTGGTCGCGGGCACCGGGGCCGAGGCTGGGCACGCGCTGGTCTCCGACCGGCGGGTGGCGATGGTCTCCTTCACCGGCTCCACCGCCGTCGGACGGCAGGTGATGGCCACCTGCGCCGGCCGCGCGGCCCGCGTCCACCTGGAGCTCGGCGGCAAGGCACCGTTCGTCGTCTTCGACGACGCCGACCTCGAGGCGGCTGTGCACGGCGCTGTTGCGGCGTCGTTGATCAACAGCGGGCAGGACTGCACCGCGGCCACCCGGGCGTACGTGCACGCCTCCCTGGTCGACGCCTTCGTGGCCGGCGTCGCCGACCTGTACGCCGCCATCCGGCTAGGACCGCCCAGCGACCCGGCCACCGACCTCGGCCCGCTCTCCAGCGCCCGGCACCGCGACAAGGTGTCCGCGATGGTCGAGCGGGCCCGCTCCGAGGGCGCCACGATCTGCCAGGGGGCCCGGCTGCCGGACGGCGACCTCGCCGGCGGCTTCTGGTATCCCCCGACGCTGGTCACCGGCGCCGACCAGCGGTCCGCGATCGTCCAGGACGAGGTCTTCGGACCGGTCCTCACCGTGAGCAGCTTCGAGACCGACGACGAGGCTCTGGCTCTGGCCAACGACACCCCGTACGGCCTCGCGGCCTCGGCCTGGACCCGTGACCTCAGCCGCGCACTGCGGGCCAGCGCCGAGCTCGAGGCCGGGACCGTCTGGGTCAACGACCACATCCCGATCTTCTCCGAGATGCCGCACGGGGGAGTGAAGGACTCCGGGTTCGGCAAGGACATGTCGGGGTACTCCCTCGCCGAGTACACCGCGGTGAAGCACGTGGCGATGGACCGGACCGGCACCGCCCGCAAGGGCTGGCACCGCACAGTCTTCAGCGCGGCCGAATGAAGCCCTCCGATGGAGTTCGAGCGGGACGGACCGTCGTTCGACCATGATGTTGCCCCACGGACCGAAGGCCGTTGAGTCTGCGCCGGCGAAGCAGATGAAGAGAAAGATGTCTGGTTCTGCGTCGGCACCGATCTTGTCTCCAAGTCCCGGCCGGCCCAGCTGAGCGAGGCCTGAGAACTCGCAGGCAGGAGCACAGTAACAGCGGCTGCTCGCTCTTGAGCGCCTGGTTCCGAACTGGGTTCGGATCGCTAAAATCATCCGGTGACCGATGCTCCTGCCCCTGGTGGCCGTCCCGACCGCCGCCTCCTGCTCGTCCACGCCCACCCCGACGACGAGACCATCGGCAACGGCGTGACGATGGCCCGTTACGTCGCGGAGGGGGCGGCCGTGACCCTTGTCAGCTGCACGCTCGGCGAGGAGGGCGAGGTCCTCGTCCCTGAGCTGGAGCACTTGGGCGCCGACCACGACGACACCCTCGGGTCGCACCGACTCGGCGAGCTGGAGCAGGCGATGGACGCTCTCGGGGTCACCGACTTCGTCCGGCTGGGCGGTGACTTCGGCTACCGCGACTCCGGGATGGCCTACAACGACCAGCGCCAGGCCATCGCCCGCGACGTGCTGCGGGACGGCATCTTCTGGACCACCGACCTGCTGGCCGCGGCGAACGACCTGGTGCCGCTGATCCGCGACCGCCGTCCGCACGTCCTGGTGACCTACGACCAGATCGGCGGCTACGGACACCCCGACCACGTCCAGGCGCACCGGGTCGCGATGTACGCGTACGTGCTCGCCGGCGTGCCCAGCTACCGTCCGGACCTGGGCGAGGTGTGGTCGGTGCCGCGCGTGCTCTGGAACACCATGAGCCGGGAGCGGATGCGGGAGGGCATCGAGGCGCTACGGGCGGCCGGCGACACCGAGACCTTCGCCGACTGGGACCTCGACAACCCAGCCATGCTGATGGTGGCCGGCGACGCCGACATCGCCGCCGAGATCAGCGGCGAGGACTACGTGGGGGCCAAGCTCAAGGCGATGCGGGCCCACGCCACCCAGATCACCGAGGACGGTCCGTTCTTCGCCGGCGCGGACGTGGTCGGGGACCAGATGTGGGCGAAGGAGTACTACCGGTTCGCCGCCGGCGTGCCCTTCCCCGACCGCGACGGCTGGGCCGATGACCTGTTCGCCGGGCTGGGCTGACCACTGTCTACCGAGCAGCCCGCGTCCACCGACCAGCCCGAGTCCAGCACCGATATCGCTTCGAGCACCGAGACGACCTCCGCCGCCGAGCCCCACCACCGTCCGGGCCGGTCACCGCTTCGAATGGGCGTGGCCGTGCTGGCCGTCGCCGCCGCGCTGTACCTCCTTGGCCACCTGCTGGCCGGTGACCGGCTGCCGGCCGACGCCGAGGTCTCCGGGGTGGCCGTCGGTGGCCTGAGCCGCGAGTCGGCCCGGGAGCGGCTGGTGGCCGAGCTGGGCCCGCGGGCCGACGCTCCGCATGCCTTGGAGGTGAGCGGGGGCACGACCGACCTCGTGCCCGCCGACGCGGGCCTCGGGATCGACTACGACGCCAGCCTGCGGGCCGCCGGGGGCGGCAGCAGCTGGAGCCCACGCCAGATCGTCCGGGTGCTGTTCGTCGGTGGGTCGGACACCGAGGCGGTCACGGGGGTCGACCGGCAACGGCTCGACGCCGCCCTCGATCCGATCGCCCTCGAGTTCGACCGTGAGCCAGTCGATGCCAGGCTCGTCCTGAGCCCCGACCGTCGGTCCTACCGGGTCATCGAGGGACTTCCGGGCCTTCAGCTGCAGCGGCCCGAGGCGGCCACAGCCGTGGTCGAGGGCTGGCTGGACGCCAAGCCGGTTCGGCTGCCCTCAACCGCGCAAGAGCCGGCGGTGACCACCGCTGAGGCCGAGCAGGTCCAGGCGATGGTCGCGGCGCCGGCCCTCAGTGCGCCTGTCCGGGTCCGAGCCGGCGACTCCGACAGCTTCTCGGTCACCCCGGCGATGATCGCCAAGGCCCTGACCTTCACCGAGAAGGACGGCACTCTGGCGCCCGACCTGGACGCGGAGGCGCTCCGGCGGGCGGCCGAGCCGGCCCTGCGCTCGGTCGTGTCCGACGAGCCGCGGGATGCGACCGTCCGGCTGGTCGACGGTGAGCCGAAGGTGATACCCGCCGTCGACGGGACCGAGGTCTCCGCCGCGGCGCTGGCCAAGGCCCTCGAGCCGGCGCTCACCGAGCGCGGCTCGAAGCGGACGGTCACCGTGGAGCTGACCGGCGCAAAGGCGTCCTTCTCGACCGCCGACGCGAAGGCCCTCGGCATCAAGGAGGTGACCGGTACGTTCACGACCTATTTCCCGTACGCGGAATACCGCAACATCAACATCGGCCGCGCGGCCGAGCTGATCAACGGCACCGTGGTCAGGCCGGGAAAGACCTTCTCGCTGAACAAGGTGGTGGGGGAGCGGACCAAGGCCAACGGCTTCACCGAAGGCTTCATCATCTCCGGCGGCAAGTTCAAGCGAGAGCTCGGCGGCGGCGTCTCCCAGAGCGCCACCACGACCTACAACGCGATGTTCTTCGCCGGGCTGCAGGACGTCGAGCACCAGCCGCACACGCTCTACATCGACCGGTACCCGCCGGGGCGCGAGGCCACGGTGGCATGGCCCGACCTGGACCTGAAGTTCGGCAACGACACCCGGTACGGGGTGCTGGTGGAGGCCAGGGTCACCAAGGCGACGTCCAGCAGCCGCGGTTCGATCACCGTGACGATGTGGTCGACGAAGATGTGGGACAAGGTCACCTCGACCACGCCGGCCAAGTCGAACTTCACCAGCGGCCGCGACATCGTCGACACCTCCGCCTCGTGCGAGCCGCAGGCGCCGGCGCAGGGTTTCGACGTCAGCTACGCCCGGCTCTTCTACCGCGACGGCGAGGTCGCCAGGCGGCAGAACTTCTCCTGGCGCTACGGACCGACCGACCGGATCCGCTGCGGCTGAGTCTCGTTGACGACCCGGTGGCGACTACGCCGCCGGATCGTCGACCGTGCCGCCCGTCGGCGGTGCGAGGTAGCGGTACCGATGGTGCAGGCGGAAACCCATCCGCTCGTACGCGGTCCGAGCGGCCTCGTTGGCTGTCGCGACCTGCAGGTAGGCGTAGCGCGCGCCGCGTCGGGCGCCCCAGTGGCCCAGCACGGCCATCATCCGGCTCGCGTGGCCCAGGCGACGGTGCTCGGGCCGGGTCCAGATCGAGGCGTATCCCACCCAGTCCTCGCTGAGGTGGCCACGGGCGATGGCCAGCGGACGTCCGTCGGCGGTCGGCACGGAGGCGAAGGCTCGCGGCGGGTGGCCGGCCAGGATGAGCCGGAGCAGACCCGCATCGGCCCCTCCTGGTTGATCGAGCACTGCCGGCCGGCTCTCGCCGTACGCGTGCCACCACGGCACCTCCAGCTCTTCGGTGACCCGTACCCCGGCCGGCGGCGCGTCCAGGCCCAGCAGGTCGGCCAGCCGGACGGCCAGCACATCGGTGGGCACGTAGTCCTCGACCCAGCCCAGCCCGCGCAGGGCGGCCTCGGGCTCACCGCCCTGCACCACCTGGGCGCGGGCGGCGATGCCGTTGAGCAATGCGTACGCCTCGATCTGCCGGGCTGCCTCGGCGACCGGGACACCGGGGTCACCGACGGCCAGACAGCTGTTGGCCCGGCCGGTGAAGCCACCGCCGGCCCTGAGGGTCCACTCGCCCAACGGCTCGTGCAGCGCCAGCCAGCCGGGCAGCGTGATCTGTTCCAGTGCCTCCGCCCCGACGCGCTCGGGGGGTGGCCCGCCGCCCGCTGCGGGGACGCGGCGGGCGGCCACCACGTGCGCGCGTTCGACGACGTGCCGCTGCCCGTCCGCGGTGCTGAGGTGCAGGTGCTCGGGCGCGAGGCGGTCGAGCCAGCCGAGGACGTCGGTCGCTGAGCCGTCGGGCAGCCGGTGGCGGACCGCCCACCGCTCGCCCGGTCGCGCCGGTCGGAGGAGGTCGTGGGGGTGAGGATCGGGCAACGGGTCCGTTTCTGAGGTATGCCTGCGTGGAGCGAGGCTGGCGTCGGAGGTGATACTAGGGCGAGCAACATCTGCCAGCCCGAACGAGGAGTACCCGTGACGTACGTCATTGCCCAGCCCTGCGTCGACCTGAAGGACCGGGCGTGCGTCGAGGAGTGTCCCGTCGACTGCATCTACGAGGGCAAGCGCATGCTCTACATCCACCCCGACGAGTGCGTCGACTGCGGCGCCTGCGAGCCGGTCTGCCCGGTCGAGGCGATCTTCTACGAGGACGACACGCCCGAGGAGTGGAAGGCGTACTACAACGCGAATGTGGACTTCTTCACCGACCTCGGCTCCCCCGGTGGCGCTGCCAAGCTCGGCGTGATCGACAAGGACCACGAGCTGATCGAGGCGCTGCCGCCGCAGGAGCAGAAGGAGTGACGTCCCTCCTGCCGGTGCGCGGGAGGGTTTCGGCAGGTCTGCCGGACTTCCCGTGGGACACGCTGGCAGGGGCGAAGGCCACAGCCTCCGCGCACCCGGACGGGATTGTCGACCTCTCCGTCGGGACTCCCGTCGACTCCACGCCCGAGCTCGGTCGGCAGGCGCTTGCTGCGGCTGCCGACAGCCCTGGCTACCCGCAGACGGCCGGCACGCCTGAGCTGCGGGCCGCGATCGCGGCCTACCTCGACCAGCGTTGGCGCGCCGGGGGCATCGCCGCCGACGCGACCCTGCCGGTGATCGGGACCAAGGAGCTGGTGGCGTCGTTGCCGGCCCTGCTCGGGCTCGGCCCCGACGACCTGGTGGTGGTGCCCCGGACGGCTTATCCGACGTACCTGGTGGGCGCCCAGCTGTCGGGTTGCCGGACCCGGGCTGTCGACGACCTGACCGAGCTCGGTGCCGAGCGACCCGCTCTGGTCTGGCTCAACTCACCGTCCAACCCGACGGGTGAGGTGCTCAGCCGGGGGGTGCTGGCCGAGCGGGTGGCCTGGGCGCGCGAGCGGGGCGCCGTCGTGGCCTCCGACGAGTGCTACGGCGAGTTCGGCTGGGAGGTCGAGCCGGTCTCCGTGCTGGCTGCCGAGGTCAGTGGTGGCGACCATTCGGGCCTGCTGGCCCTGCATTCTCTTTCCAAACGCTCGAACCTCGCCGGCTACCGGGCCGGCTTCGTCGCGGGCGACCCCGAGCTGGTGGCCGAGCTGCTCGCCCTGCGCAAGCACGCAGGACTGATCGTGCCGCGGCCGGTGCAGGCGGCGATGACGGTGCTCCTGGGCGACACCGCGCACGTCGAGCAGCAGCGGGAGCGCTACCTCGCCCGGCGGGCGGTCCTGCGGCCGGCGCTGGAGGCGGCGGGGTTCCGGATCGAGCACTCCGAGGCCTCGCTCTACCTGTGGGCGACCCGGGATGAGGACTGCCGCGCCTCGGTGGACTTCCTCGCTGCCCGCGGCATCCTCGCCGCACCCGGTGACTTCTACGGCGCGGCGGCCGCCCAGCACGTGCGCCTTGCCCTGACGGCCACCGACGAGCGCATCGCCGCCGCCGCCTCCCGACTGACGGCTTGAGGGCGCCCCTCCGCGTCTTCGACAGGCTTCGGGCGCGTTGCCCGAGGATCAGCCTCCGCGAAGACTGACCCGGACCTGACCGGCCGCCAGTGGCTCGGGCGCAGCCCCCCAGGACGGGAGGTTCACGCCGTCGCTTCGCCAGCTCTGGTCGCCGACGGTGACCGCGGTGACGCCGTAGCGGGCGGCGTTGGCGATGGCGTGGTGCCCGTACGCCCAGGCCCGCCGTGACTTTCCCGCCTCGACCGACACCGTGCCGGCGTCCGCGGTGTGCTCGACCGTGCCCAGAGACTTCTCCATCGAGGTGGCCAAGCCCCCCGCGTCCCCGGCGTGGTTCTGCCGCTCCAGACAGCTCAGGCCTGCGGGCGAGCTGCCCGTCAGAGCGCTGGCCAGCACTCTCCCGTCGGCCTCGTGATCGCGGTAGGCCTCGGGGAAGCCGCTGCGCTGCACCTTCTGGGCGACGTCGTTGATGTCGTCGGTCTCCCAGCCCTTCACCTTGACCAGCGCGTCGTAGAACTTCCGCGTCGCGTAGTAGGGGTCCTGCAGCTGCTTGGCGCTGCCCCAGCCCTGGGACGGCCGTTGCTGGAACAACCCGACCGAGTCCCGGTCGCCGTGGTCCAGGTTCCGGATGCCGGACTCCTGGTAGACCGTGGCCATCGCGATCGACGCTGCCCGCGGGGGCAGCCCGCGGCGCACCGAGAGCCCCACGATGATCGAGGTGAGATGGCTCTGCTCGAGCGTCAGCACCACCGACCGGTCCCCGGCGGTGGCGACGCAGCGCTGCCGGCCCGGGATGGGGGCGGTGACTCCCTGGTTGCGGAGCAGTGCCATGGTCCCGACGATCCCGCCGGCGAGCAGCACCAGGGCCAGCAGCAGGCAGCCGGCCCCGCGCCGGGTGACATGGGTGGTCATCGGCTAGTGGCCATCTTCGCTAGTTCGTCGGGGGCTGCGCCGCCCAGGCACGCACCTCGCTGCGTTCTCCTCGATCGAGGTACTCCCGGTATCCCTCCCTCGTCGGCCTGGCGATGCACGCACCTGAACAACGCAGACTCTCGACGAACTTCCGAAGGTGACCACTAGTTGGCGTGCAGCGCCTCGTTCAGCTCGACCCCGACGCCCACCCGCCGACGGACCTCGATGGTGCCGGTCAAGGAGTTGCGCAGGAAGAGCAGGTTCGGCTCACCGGACAGGGTGCGCGCCTTGACCACCTGGCCGCCGGGCAGCGTCACCTTCGTGCCGGCGGTGACGTAGAGGCCGGCCTCCACCACGCAGTCGTTGCCGAGGGCGATCCCGACGCCGGCGTTGGCCCCGACCAGGCAGCGCTCGCCGATCGAGATGACCTCCGTGCCGCCACCGGACAGGGTGCCCATGATCGAGGCGCCGCCGCCGATGTCGGAGTCCGGGCCGACGACGACGCCGGCCGAGATCCGCCCCTCGACCATCGACGTGCCCAGCGTCCCCGCGTTGTAGTTGACGAAGCCCTCGTGCATGACGGTGGTGCCCTCAGCCAGGTGCGCGCCCAGCCGGACGCGGTCGGCGTCGGCGATCCGGACACCGGCGGGCAGCACGTAGTCGACCATCCGTGGGAACTTGTCCACGCCGAAGACGGTGACGTGCCCGAGCTGCGCCCGCAGCCGGGCCCGGACGGCCTCGAAGCCGGGCACGGCACACGGCCCGGCGTTGGTCCAGACCACGTTGGGCAGCTGGCCGAAGAGGCCGTCGAGGTTGACGCTGCGTGGCGCGACCAGCCGGTGGCTGAGCAGGTGCAGCCGCAGGTAGACGTCGGACGTGCCGCTGGGCGCGGCGTCGAGGTCGACGAGCACGCGGACGAGCTCGGTAGCGACCTCGCGGTCCGCGTCGGTCCGGACCGCGGCGACGAGCTCTGCCGGTGGCTCCTGAGCTGGCGCCGGTGCGCCGAGTGCGGGTGCGGGGAACCAGGTGTCGAGCACTCCGACGCTCTGGTGCACCGTCGCCAGCCCCCAGCCCCAGGCCGGTCGGGCGGGCGTCGGTGTCTCGGTGGTCATGGGGGAGAAGCGTACCGGTGAGCTCGGCAGGGCCGGCGTACCGACCGCTAGGGTGCCGGGGTGGCTGCTCCCCTTGATCTCGACGGCGACGTCGTCGCCCTGCTCCGTGCGTTGATCGACGTGCCGTCTGTCAGCGGGGACGAGCAGGCGGTCACCGACCTGGTCGAGCAGGCGCTACTCCCGTACCGGCACCTGCACGTCAGCCGGTACGGCAATGTCGTGGTCGCCCGGACCGAGCTGGGGCGGGACGAGCGGGTGGTCATCGCCGGTCACCTGGACACGGTGCCGATCGCGGACAACGTGCCGTCCCGGGTCACCGAGGAGGACGGCCGCACGCTGGTCTGGGGTCGCGGCGCCTGCGACATGAAGGGCGGCGTGGCGGTCCAGCTGGCGGTGGCGGCCGCGAGCACCGCACCTCGCCGCGACCTGACCTGGATCTTCTACGACGGCGAGGAGGTCGAGGAGGACCGCAACGGTCTCAAGGCGCTGGCGGCCGCGCACCCCGAGCACCTGGACGCCGTCTTCGCCGTCCTCTGCGAGCCTACGAGCGCCCGGATCGAGGGCGGCTGCCAGGGCACGATGCGGGCTCTGGTCGAGCTCGCCGGCGTGGCGGCGCACTCGGCCCGCTCCTGGAAGGGCCACAACGCCATCCACGACGCGGGGGCCGTGCTGCAGGCCCTCGCCGCGCACACGGCCGCGGAGGTCGTGGTGGACGGACTGACCTACCGCGAAGGTCTCAACGCGGTCCGGGTCAGCGGCGGCATCGCCGGCAACGTGATCCCCGACCGCTGCGAGATCGAGGTCAACTACCGTTTCGCGCCCGACAAGTCGCCCGAGCAGGCCGAGGCGTACGTGCGCTCGGTGCTGGCGGGCTTCCCGGTCCGGATCACCGACGTCGCCGCAGGTGCGCGTCCTGGCCTGGACCAGCCGGCCGCGGCGGAGTTCCTGGCCGCCGTGGGTGGCGAGCCGAGCGCGAAGTTTGGCTGGACCGATGTCTCCCGCTTCAGCGCGCGCGGGGTGCCCGCGGTCAACTTCGGTCCCGGCGACCCGAACAAGGCGCACGCCGACGACGAGTTCTGCCCGGCCGAGGAAGTCCGCGCCTGCCGCGACGCGCTGCTGCGCTGGCTGGGCTGAGCCCCGCCTGCCTGAGCCTGCCGAAGGGTCTGGGAGTCGTCTCCTAGGCTGGTCGGATGTCTGACCACCGCTACATGCAGGGGCCGGTCGTCCGCGAGGGCGGGCAGGTCCCAGACACCACCACTGACCAGCGCCTGCTCGACGAGCCTGGTTCGAACGAGTGGCTGCACAGCGACCCGTGGCGCGTGCTGCGCATCCAGGCGGAGTTCGTCGAGGGCTTCGGCACGATGTCGGAGCTCGGGCCGGCCATCAGCGTCTTCGGCTCGGCAAGGACGAAACCGGAGGACCCGTTCTACGCGGCCGCCGAGCTGGTCGGACGTCGCCTCGCGGAGGCCGGTCGGGCAGTCATCACCGGCGGTGGTCCCGGGATCATGGAGGCGGCCAACCGGGGTGCCTCAGGGGCGGGTGGGGTCTCGGTCGGTCTCGGGATCGAGCTGCCGATGGAGTCGGGGCTGAACGAGTACGTGAACCTCGGGATCAACTTCCGCTACTTCTTCGTCCGCAAGACGATGTTCGTCAAGTACGCCCAGGGCTTCGTGGTGATGCCGGGCGGCTTCGGCACGCTGGACGAGCTCTTCGAGTCGCTCACCCTGGTCCAGACCCGCAAGGTCACCTCCTTCCCGGTCGTGCTCTTCGGCCGGGCGTACTGGCAGGGCCTGATCGACTGGCTGGGCGGCGCCGCGCTGACCCAGGGGACGATCTCGCCGGGCGACCTCGACCTGGTGCACATCACCGACGACGTCGACGAGGCGATCACGCTGGTGCTCGGCGACCACTGAGCGCGGTCCGGTCTGGCACGATCAGGGGATGGAGTGGTTCATCGCAGCGGCCGCGATCGTGGCCCTGGGGGTTGCCGCGATGGCGGCAGCCGGAGGTGGAGGCGGCATGAGCAGCGAACCGGTCTACGACACCTACCGGGCTCAGCTGCCCGACCGCCCGCTCACCGAGGCCGACATCTCCGGGGCCCGCTTCGGGGTGGCCCTCCGCGGCTACGCGATGGGCCAGGTCGACGACCTGCTCGAACGGCTCGGCCGCGAGATCGCCGAACGCGACGCCCTGATCGCCGAGCTCACCGGCCAGCGGGCCGCACTGACTGAGCCGACTGCCGTTGCTGAGCCCGTCACGGACTCGGTGGCTGAGCCATCCGCGGCCGTCGCGGAGCCGGTACGCCCGTGAGCACCCGCCTTGAGGTCATCGCCACCACGACGGCAGCCCTCGACCGCTCCTGGGACGTGCTCGTCGACTGGGCGGGCCAGTCCCGCTGGATCCCGTTCACCACGGTTCGCGAGGTCAGTGGCAGCGGGCT
Organism: uncultured Actinomycetota bacterium; assembly: GCA_963727215.1. Taxonomy (GTDB): domain Bacteria; phylum Actinomycetota; class Actinomycetes; order Propionibacteriales; family Propionibacteriaceae; genus Microlunatus. Next base: position 505,559 of record CAVSFR010000009.1, on the reverse strand, counting down.
GGGCGCCCGGCTCGAGGCACTCTCGGGCTTCTGGCTCGGTCGGCTCCCGCTGGGGCTGCTCGACCGCTTCGTCGTCACGGGCTGGTCGCCGCCGCACGACGGCGAGGCCGAGCTGGAGGTGCTGCATCTCGGGCCGTACTTCACCGGCGAGGGGGTCTTCCACCTGCGCGACCTCGGCGACCAGACCGAGGTCAGCGCGACCGAGCTGTTCACCGTGCCCGGCGGGCCGCCCACCAACGCGCCGGCGCGGCTCCTGCTGCCGGTGATGCGGGCCGGGTTCGCAGCCTCGTTGCGCCAGTTCGCGGCCGTCGCCGAGGGACGCCGCAGCTCGTGACTGCTCTGGCCGGGACCGACGGCCGGCTCCGCTGCCCGTGGGCGCTCGGGGCGCCGGAGTACGTCGACTACCACGACCTCGAGTGGGGCCGGCCCGTCCGCAGCGTCCAGGGCCTGTACGAGCGGATGACGCTGGAGGCCTTCCAGTCCGGCCTGGCCTGGATCACCATCCTGCGCAAACGGGAGGGCTTCCGGGCCGCGTTCGCCAGCTTCGACCCCGCACGGGTGGCCACCTTCGACGCAGCCGACGTCGCGCGACTGATGGCGGACCCCGGCATCGTCCGCAACCGGGCGAAGATCGACGCGGCCATCAGCAACGCCCGCGTGGTCGCCGAGCTCGGACCGGCGTACGCGTCGCTGATCTGGTCCTATGCCCCGCCGGACCGCCCGCGACCGGCCGCGGGCGGGGTCCCGGCCACCACCCCGGAGTCGGTCGCGCTGGCCAAGGCCCTCAAGCGGGCTGGTGTCCGCTTCGTCGGCCCCACCACCGCGTACGCCCTGATGCAGGCCTGCGGGCTGGTGGACGACCACCTGGCTGAGTGTTTCGTGCCGCCTCGATCTCCCGACCTGTCAGAAAACTGAAGGCGCTCGAGCACCCCTGACGTTCTGACAACTCGGGCCTGCCCGGCTCTCAGCGACCGGTGAAGACCGGCGGCCGCTTCGCCAGGAACGCCTCGACAGCGGACCGGTGGTCGCCCGAGGCGCCGGTCCGGCGCATCTGCTCGGCCTCGAAGGCCAGCGACTCGGCCAGCGGCGCGCCCGCGGCGTAGGCCACCGACCGCCGGATCGCCCCGTACGCCAGGCTCGGGCCGGCCGCCAGCGCCCGGGACCGCTCGGCCACCCGGGCGGCGAAGTCCTCGTCGGCGACGACCTCGGTGGCGATCCCCAGCTCGGCCGCCTCCGCCGACGACACCGCACGACCACTCAGCAGCAGGTCCATCGCCCGGGTGGTGCCGATCAGCCGGGGCAGCGTCCACGAGCAGCCGGTGTCGCAGGACAGCCCGACGCCGGCGAAGGCGAGGGTGAACGAAGCCGAGGCGGCGACCAGCCGGACGTCGGCGAGGAAGGCCAGCGAGGCACCGGCGCCCGCCGCGACCCCGTTGACCGCCGCGACGACGGGTTTGTCCATCCCGTGCAGGGTGCTCGCGATCGGGTTGTACTGCTCGGGGACGGTCCGCCACACCTCGTCGGCGGAGGAGTGCAGCAGTCCCTGGACGTGCTCGCGCAGGTCCTGGCCGACGCAGAAGGCACGCCCGGTCCCGGTGAGCACGACGCAGCGGACTCCCGAGTCGACCGAGAGCTCCCGCAGCCCGGACAGCAGCGCGGTCTTGGTCGCGTCGTCCAGCGCGTTCAGGGCCGTGGGCCGGGTGAAGGTGACGGTGCCGACCGCGTCGGCCACCTCGATCTGCAGGCCGGGCGTCGTCATGGCTGCGACTCTAATCGGGCCGTCACGGGGATGCTCCGGCCGACTGTTCGGCCCCGGTGCGGGCGTGGACTTCGCCAGTGCGGAATAATTGAGCCAAACACCGGAAGAGCAAAGACGACAGACAAGGATGGACGATGGCTGCAATGAAGCCGCGGACTGGTGACGGCCCCATGGAGGTCACGAAAGAGGGCCGGGGAATCGTCATGCGCGTCCCGCTGGAGGGAGGCGGGCGGCTGGTCGTCGAGCTGAACGCGACCGAGGCCGCCGAGCTGGCCGGAGCCCTCAAGGGTGTCGTCGGCTGAGCCCGGTCCCTGATAGTCGGAGCCCCGCTGCACCTGGTGCGGCGGGGTTTCGCGCCATCTGGAGCAAGTCGACCCCGGCGCAAGCGTCGGCAAGGGAGGGTCCTGGGTCCGACCGGGCGCGAGCGGCGATGGTCAGTGGACGCGGATGGCCTCGCGGTAGACGTCGACGGTCTCGCCGGCGATCTTGGCCCAGCTGAACTCGTCGATGCAGCGCTGCCGGCCGGCGAGGCCGAAGGCGGCGGCGCGGTCGCGGTCGGCGGTCAGGGAGTTGATCCGCTCTGCGAGCGTGGCCTCGAACTGGGCCACGGCCTTCGGGTCGCCCGCCTCGGCCGGGTTGTACGGGACGAGGTAGCCGGTCTCCCCGTCCACGACGACCTCGGGGATGCCGCCCACGGCCGAGGCCACCACGGCCGTCTCGCAGGCCATCGCCTCGAGGTTCACGATGCCGAGCGGCTCGTAGACCGAGGGGCAGGCGAACACGGTCGCGTGGCTGAGAACCTGACGGACCGAGGCGCGGGGGAGCATCTCCTGGACCCAGATCACGTTGCCGCGTGCTGACTTGAGGTGAGCGAAAGCGTCGTCGAACTCCCGCGCGATCTCCGGCGTGTCCGGCGCCCCGGCCAGCAGCACGAGCTGGGTGCCGGCGTCGAGCTGCTCGGCCGCGCGGACGAGGTGGACCAGACCCTTCTGCCGGGTGATCCGGCCGACGAAGACCACCGAGGGCTGGTCGAGGTCCACGCCCAGGCCGGTGACGATGTCGGTCCCGAGGTCAGGAGCGAACTCGTCGGTGTCGATGCCGTTCTTGACCACGTGGACCTTGGCCGGGTCGAGGTCGGTGTAGGACTCCAGGACGCCGGTACGCATGCCGTTGCTGACCGCGATCACCGCGTCCGCACCCTCGAAGGCCGTCCGCTCGGCCCAGGAGGACAGCTGATAGCCACCGCCCAGCTGCTCGGCCTTCCACGGCCGGTGCGGCTCCAGGGAGTGTGCGCTGACCACGTGCGGGATGCCGTGGAAAAGTCCAGCCAGGTGCCCGGCCAGGTTCGCGTACCAGGTGTGGGAGTGCACCAGGTCGACCTCGGGGATCGCCGCCGCCATCGACAGGTCGGCGCCGAAGACGCGCAGTGCGGCGTTCGCGCCCGGGGGGTAGGACTCGGCGTGCGCCGTAGCCCCCTCGCGGGGCTCGCCCATGCACTGCACGTCGACGTCGATCAGCTTGCGCAGCTGCGGCACCAGCTGGGCCACGTGGACGCCGGCACCGCCGTAGATGCTGGGCGGGTACTCCCGGGTCAGGAGTGAGATCGAGAGCCGGTCCCTGGAGGTCTGAGCGTCAGCGCTCGCGGTCGTCATAGAGCGCATGTTGCCATAGCGGCACCGGCCCCAACAGGGCGACCGGAGCCGTCGAGGCGGGGGCCCCCTTGTCGCCCTGGAGGCCGACGCCCTAGGTTCGGGGTATGGCAGCGCGACCGAAGGTGCTCTCGATTGTCCTGGCGGGTGGCGAAGGGAAGCGGCTGATGCCGCTGACGATGGACCGGGCCAAGCCCGCCGTCCCCTTCGGCGGCACGTACCGGCTGATCGACTATGTCCTCTCCAACCTGGTGAACGCCGAGATGCGGCAGATCGCCGTGCTGACGCAGTACAAGTCGCACTCGCTCGACCGGCACATCTCCCTGACCTGGCGGATGTCGACGATGCTCGGCAACTTCGTCACGCCGGTGCCAGCGCAGCAGCGGCTCGGCCCGCACTGGTACCAGGGCAGCGCCGACGCCATCTTCCAGTCGTTGAACCTGATCCTGGACGACGAGCCGGACTACGTGGTCGTCTTCGGTGCCGACAACATCTACCGGATGGACGTCAAGCAGATGCTGGACGCCCACATCGAGGGCGGCCGGTCCTGCACCGTGGCCGCGATCCGCGTACCGCGTGCTCAGGCGAGCGCCTTCGGCGTGATCGACGCGGGTCCCGACGCGAAGATCGAGCAGTTCCTGGAGAAGCCGGCCGACCCGCCCGGGCTGGCCGACGACCCGAACTCCTCGTTCGCGTCCATGGGCAACTACATCTTCACCACCCAGGCGCTGATCGAGGCCCTGACCAGCGACGCCGAGCTGGAGGGCTCCCGCCACGACATGGGCGGCGACATCATCCCCAGCTTCGTGAACAGCGGCGACGCCCAGGTCTATGACTTCAGCAGCAACGAGGTTCCGGGCACCAGCGAGCGCGACCGGGCCTACTGGCGCGACGTCGGGACCATCGACGCCTACCACGAGGCGCACATGGACCTGGTCTCGATCGACCCCGTCTTCAACCTGTACAACCTGGACTGGCCGATCTGGACCTACCCGGTGCAGATGCCCGGGGCGAAGTTCACCCTGCGCGGGCTTTCGCTGGACTCCATCGTCAGCCCCGGCTGCATCATCTCCGGCGGCTCGATCGAGACGTCGGTGCTGTCGCCGAACGTCCGGGTCTCGGAGAACTCGCGGGTGAGCCGGTCGGTAATCCTGTCGAACGTTCGCGTCGGCAAGAACGCCGAGATCCGCAACGCCATCCTGGACAAGAACGTCGTCGTCCCCGACGGCGGCAAGGTCGGCGTCAACAAGGCCGACGACCTCGCCCGAGGGTTCACCATCTCTGACACCGGCATCACCGTCGTGGGCAAGGGCGTGAAGGTCCTCCCCGTCTAGCGCGTCACCGACTTGTCAGCACGCGAAGGGGCGGTGCACCCCGGAGCGGCTGACAAGTCGGTGTAACGGATCGGCGCTCAGCGCTTGACGGCCACCAGCAGGCCGTCGCCCACCGGCAGCAGCGAGGTGACGAGGTCCTCGTTGTCACGGATCAGCTCCAGGGCGGCGCGGACCGACTCGGTCTCCTCGTCGGTCTGCGCGGGGTCGGCGGTGCGGTCGTGCAGCAGCGCGTGGTGCACAGCCAGCACGCCGCCGTGGCGCAGCAGCCGGACGCCCTGCTCGACGTACTCCGGGTACTCCACCAGGTCGCCGTCCACGAGCACGAGGTCGTACGCGCCGTCGCTGAGCCGGGGGAGCACGCTGAGGGCTGAGCCGGTGATGAGCCGGAAGCGCTGGGTCGCGATGCCGACGGACACGAAGGCACGGCGGGCCGCCTGCTGCAGCCCGGGCTCGACGTCGACGCTGGTCAGGATGCCGTCGGCCTGCATCCCGGCGAACAGGGCCAGTCCGGAGACCCCCGCCCCGGTGCCGATCTCGACCACCGCCTTGGCCTGGACGACCCGCGCCAGGAACGTCAACGCGTTGGCCGGACCGCGGCCGATGGCGCTGACGCCGAGCGGTCCGCCACTGTCGCGGGCCGAGGTGGCGGCCTCGGTCTCGGGGACGAACTCCTCGGCGTAGGCCCAGCTGGCAGGCTTCGGAGCGGTCTTGGGGGAGGTCCTGGCTGACGCGGTCACGCGGGTGAGCATAGCGAAGCGGCACGGCGCCACCCCTACGATGTCGTCATGAGCCATACCGTCGTCGCCGAGCTGGTGGCCGCCGTTCTGCGGGTCGAGGTGTCGGTCGGCCAACGGGTTGCCCCCGAGGACGCCGTCGTGCTGCTGGAGTCGATGAAGATGGAGATCCCGGTGCTGGCCGAGGTCGCGGGCACGGTGGCCGAGATCACGGTCGAGGTCGGGGACGTGGTCAACGACGGCGACCCGCTGGTGGTCATCGAGCCGGCCGGAGCCCGACCCCGGACCTGACCGCTGGACATCAGTCCCCCCGATAGGGTGGGGCCATGACTGCACCGCCGTTCGGTCGTCTGCTGACCGCCATGGTCACCCCGTTCACCCCCGACGGCGACGTCGACCTCGACCGGGCTGCCGAGCTGGCGACCTACCTCGTCGACGAGCAGCAGCACGACGGCCTGGTCATCAACGGGACCGGCGGAGAGTCGCCCACCACCAGTGACGCCGAGAAGGCCGACCTGCTGAGAGTGGTCGTCGACGCGGTCGGTGACCGGGCCTCGGTGGTGGCCGGCGTGGGCACCTTCGACACGGCTCACTCCTGCGAGCTCGCGACCCAGGCCGCCAAGCTGGGTGTCGCCGGTCTGCTCGTGGTGACCCCCTACTACTCCAAGCCCCCGCAGACCGGCCTGCTGGCGCACTTCCGTACGGTGGCCGACGCCACCGACATCCCCGTGATGCTCTACGACATCCCGCACCGGTCGGGGGTGGCGATCGCCACCGACACCATGCTGCGGCTGGCCGAGCACCCGCGGATCGTGGCGGTCAAGGACGCCAAGAGCGACCTGTCCGCGACGGCGGCCGTGACCGCGACCACCGATCTGGCCTACTACTGCGGCGACGACGGGCTGACCCTGCCGCTGCTCTCGATCGGGGCGGTCGGCGTCGTCGGCACCTCGACCCACTTCGTCGGTCCGCAGACTCTGGCGTTGATCGAGGCCTTCCTGGCCGGCGACGTGGCGCAGGCCCTGGCCCTGCACCGGCGGCTGCTGCCTCTCTACACCGGCATCTTCGCCACGTCCGGGGCGATCCTGGTCAAGGCGGGTCTGGCCCTGCAAGGACGGCCGGTGGGCGGCCTGCGGCTGCCCCTGGTCGAGGCCACGGAGGCTGAGCGCACCGCGCTGGCCGCCTGCCTGGCCGCGGTCGGCCTGCCCGTGCCGACCGGCTGAGGGAACAGGCCGCGACGCCTGCTCGTTGTGGGCGGAGAGGAGGCGGACGCGATGCACAGGTGGTTGACAGGTTCGGGCCAGCGCCCTGCCAGCAACCCCGTCCATGGTGGTGAGGATGCGACGCGCGTTCTGCGTCGTGCCGACCACGAGGAGAGCGACCTGATGGCGCCGACGCAGCAGTGGCCAGCTCCTGATCCGACCCAGTGGCAGGCTCCCGCCGAGAACCCTCCAGCGGCGCCGGGCGAGGTGACCGACCCGGAGGTCGACGCCTGGGTGCCCCCGACCTGGGAGGAGGTCGTCCGTCTCCACAGCGCTCGCGTCTACCGGCTCGCCTACCGGCTGACCGGCAACGCGCACGACGCCGAGGACCTGACCCAGGACGTTTTCATCCGCGTGTTCCGCTCGCTGCACCGCTTCCAGCCCGGCACCTTCGAGGGCTGGCTGCACCGGATCACCACCAACCTCTTCCTGGACGGCGCCCGCCGCCGGCAGAAGATCCGCTTCGACGGGCTGGGGGAGGGTGCGGAGGAGCGGCTGCGGAGCTCGTGGCCGACGCCGTCGGAGCAGCTCGCGGACGCCGATCTCGACCACGACGTCGCCGCGGCGCTCGCCGCCCTGACCCCGGAGTTCCGCGCGGCCGTCGTGCTGTGCGACATCGAGGGCCTGAGCTATGAGGAGATCAGCTCGGTCCTCGACATCAAGATCGGTACGGTGCGCAGCCGCATCCACCGGGGCCGGGCCCAGCTGCGGACCGCGCTGGCGCACCGCCGACCGACCGGCGAGCGGGCGCACTACCTCGGGGTGGCGGTCGAGCCCGGCGAGGTCCGGCGGCCGCGAGGCCACCGGGAGCCGGAGCGCGTGCGGTGAGCCGAGGCCGCCCCTCGCGGAGCGGCTCCTGCGCCGACCTCGCCGAGGATCGTTCAGCTCTCGTCGACGGTGCCCTGGAGCCAGCCCGGCGAGAGCTGCTGCTGGCGCACCTCGTCCACTGCACCTCCTGTCGCGCCGACGTGGCCGAGCTGCGCCGGCTCCGAGACGAGCTGCGCACGCCGGCGGCCGCGGACGCACCCCGTGCACTGGCTCAGCGGCTGGTCTCGATCGCCGGCGAGGAGGCGACCGCCCCGCTCTGGAGCCGGCCCTTCCGCCGTACGCCACCCGGCTACCTGACCAGCCGCCGCCGAACCCAGCGGCTGCGCCGGACGGCCGCAGCCGTCGCGGTCGGGGCCACGGTGGCATCGGCCGCGATGGTCGGCTATCTCTCCGCCCCGCCGACCGCGCTGGCCGAGGTGACCGACCCGGGAGCGGCGGCGAGGACCGAGTTCAGCGCCGTACTGGCGCAGCTCCCGCTGGCCAACGACGCACTGGGCGCGGTGATGTCGACCCGCTCGACGGCGCTCACGAGCGCGGGCCCCAGCGGAGCCGTCGGGCTGTCCGAGGGCTTCCCCGCGGCCGGAGGCACGCGCGCCCTCAGCGCTGACGAGGCCCACAAGACGATGGCCCGCGCCGCCTCGGCGGCACAGTCCGTGGGCTACACCGGTCGACAGTCGTTTCGCGCGGACTCCCGGGGCCACACCTTCCGTGCGACCGTCGAGGTCGAGTCCGTTGCGGGCCAGGGCACCTGGTCGCGCGTGCTGGACGCCTCTGGACAGCTCGTGGGTCGCGGCTTCGCACGGCAGGTCTCGACCGCCCGCGTGGCCGACTCCGACCTCGTCCGGCTGCTGGAGGACAACTACAGCCTGCAGGCCTGGACGGGAGCCCGGGCCGCTCAACGGCCGGCCACCGTCGTGGAGGCCCGACACCAAGGTCGCCTCGCCGCTCGCTGGTGGGTCGACGACGCCAGCGGCCTCGTCCTCGCCCAGCAGAGCTTCGACGACGAGGGCCGGCCGGCGGTGCAGGTGGCGTTCACCTCGTTGCAGGTCCTCGGCTCCCGCGGCGTCCCGGCTGTCCGGCCCGTCCAGCTGGCGCTGCCCTCGACCGACACGGTGCTGACCCTCGGCGCTGCGCCCGAGCTCGGCCGGCAGGGGTGGGCCTGCGCGACCCGGCTGGGTCCGCTGACCCTGGTCCGGCTGCGCAGCGACAGCTCCACCACCCCGGCGGCCCTGCACCTGGTCTACAGCGACGGGCTGGCCACGGTCAGCGTCTACGAGCAGCAGGGCCGGCTGGCGGACACACCGGCCGGTTCCTCGTGGGACGCGACGCTGGGTGCCTACGTGCAGGACGGAGCCTCGAACCTGGCCAGCTGGCAGTCCGGCAGGACGGTCTTCACGGTGGTCACCGATGGCTCGGCGGAGCTGCTGGCGTCCGCGGTGGCCTCGTTGCCCCACGAACCGTCACCCCGGCCAACTACGATGAAGAGGATTCGAGCGGGCTGGGGACGGATTCTCGCCGACATGACGGGCTAGCGGCGTGGAGAGAAGGGACTCGTGACCTCATCCGAGGAGGGCCAGGGCGGTCCTGCCCCCGGCGACCGCTACTACGGTCCCTTCGGCCCAGCCCAGGACCAGTCGCCCTACACACCCCGAGGGCCTGGCTTCGACACCTACCCGCCCGCCTGGACGACGGCACCGCCGCCTCAGCCTGCGGCCCCGCAACCGCCCGTCGCGGCCACTGCACCGCCGCGCCGTGGCCTCCGGGCCGCCTCCGTGGTGGCGGTCGCGACGCTCACCGCGCTCGTCGTGGGTGGCACTGCCGGCTACGGCGGCGCGAGACTGGCAGGACGCTCGGCGTCAGTGGCGCCCGGATCTGCCGCCACCGCAGGGGCGCCGGCCAGCGACCCGGCCTCTCCCGAGCCCACGGTCAGTGCGGCGCCGCTGCCCCCGGCTCCCGCTCAAGCCAACACCGTCGAGGTCGCCAAGCGGGTCGTGCCTGCCACCGTGATGATCCAGGTCGGCAGCGGGACCGGATCCGGCTTCGTCCTCGACACCTCCGGGCGGATCATGACCAACAACCACGTCGTCGCCGCCGCAGCGGACGGCACCAAGATCCGCGTCGTCCTTTCCAACGGCAAGCGGCGTACGGCCACCCTGCTGGGCCGCAGCCCCTCCTACGACCTGGCTGTGATCAAGGTCGACCCGGCCGGGCTGAGGGCGTTGCCGGTGGGCCGCTCGTCCGCCGTCCAGGTCGGCCAGCCGGTGATCGCGGTCGGGGCGCCGCTGGGTCTGCCGGGGACGGTCACCCAGGGCATCGTCAGTGCGAGGGACCGCCCCGTCGTCGTGAACGCCAGCTCGTCGGCCGACGAGCCGACCGCCTACATCAACGCGATCCAGACCGACGCCCCGATCAACCCCGGCAACTCCGGCGGCCCGTTGGTGGACGCGGCCGGTCGGGTCGTCGGGGTCAACTCAGCGATCCTCACCCTCGGTGCTAGCGCCGGCCAGACGGGGAACATCGGCTTGGGCTTCGCGATCCCCATCGACCAGGCCACCGTGATCGGCAAGCAGCTGATCAGCCGAGGCAAGGCCCGGTACCCGGTGATCGGGGCGACGGTCGGGGACGGCTCGACCGCCGGAGTACCGCTCGAGAGCGTGCAGAGCGGTGGCCCAGCGTCCGACGCGGGGCTCCGCAGCGGCGACCTCATCACCAGGATCGACGGTCAGGCGGTCTCCACCTCGGAGGAGCTGGTCGTCATGATCCGTACCCACCTGCCCGCCCAGACCGTCGTCCTGGACTACAGCCGTGGCTCGGCCCGCCGGTCGGCGAAGGTCGTCCTCGGCAGCAAGGAGGGCTGAGGTGGATCTCCTCGCGCTACCACCGCTGCCGGTGCCCCAGCTGCTGGTGCCCCAGCTGCTGGACGTCAACGGGCTCGAGTTCGTCCTGCTGCTGGTGCTCGCGGTCATCCTTTTCGGACCCGAACGGCTGCCCGAGCTGGCGCGCAAGGCGGCGCGTCTCGTGCAGTACGTCCGCACCCTGGCCGCCGGCGCCCAGGACCAGCTCAGCAAGGAGCTCGGCCCCGGTTTCGAGAACCTCGACTTCCGCGACCTCAACCCGAAGTCGTTCATCCAGAAGCACCTGCTGGACGAGGTCGACCCGATCGTCGCCGACGTCAAGGCCGAGCTGAGCGGTGTCACCTCGACGGTCACCGGAGCCGCCGGGGACGTCAGTGCCGCCATCGAGGACGCCAAGAACGGCCAGCCGGTCGCGGCCGGCGCCATCTCAGGGCAGACCGGCACGCCGTTCGACTCCGAAGCGACCTGAGGACCGCCCCGGTCTAGCGCCCGGCAGGAGCGAGCCCGAGCTGGCGGCCCAGCAGGTTGCGGCCGCGTCGGTCCAGGCCGTCGGCGAGGCCCTGAAGGGCGCGCGCGGCCGGCAGGCCGGGATCGCCGGTCACCACCGGGACGCCCTCGTCGCCCCCTGCGCGCAGCTTCGGGTCGAGCGGGACCTGGGCGAGCAGCGGCACCGGGTAGCCCAACCGGGTCGTGAGGGTGTCGGCGGTGTCCTGGCCGCCACCGCTGCCGAAGACCTCGTGCCGCTGCTCCTCGCCGCAGTGCGCGCAGGTCACCGCGAGGTAGGACATGTTCTCCACCACCCCGATCACCCGCTGGTTCATCATCGAGGCCATCGTGCCGGCGCGCTCGGCCACCTCAGCGGCCGCGGCCTGCGGCGTGGTCACCACGAGCACCTCGGCGTTGGGCAGCTTCTGGCCCAGTGAGATCGCCACGTCACCGGTGCCTGGCGGCAGGTCGAGCAGCAGGTAGTCCAGGTCGCCCCAGTAGACGTCGGCCAGCATCTGGGTCAGGGCCCGGTCCAGGATCGGTCCCCGCCACGCGATGACCTGGTCGCGCCGCGGCTTGAGCATGCCGATCGACATCACCTTCAGCCCCAGGGTCGGCACCGGCAGGATCATGTCCTCGACCGACGTCGGACGGGCGTCCGCGATACCCAGCATCGCGGGCACCGAGTGGCCGTAGATGTCGGCGTCCAGCACGCCGACGCTGCGTCCGGCGGCCGCGAGGGCCAGCGCCAGGTTGACCGTCACCGAGGACTTGCCCACGCCGCCCTTGCCCGAGGCCACCGCGATGACCTTGGTCAGGGTGTCCGGACGCGCGAACGGGATCTCCCGGTCGGGTTGACCGCCCTTGAGCTGCTCGCGGAGCGCCTTGCGCTGGTCGTCGCTCATCACGCCGAGGTCGACGCGCACTGCGGTGACGCCGGCGACCGAGGACGCCGCAGCGGTGACCTCGCGGGTCAACGTCTCCTTCATCGGGCAGCCGGAGACGGTGAGCAGGATCTCGATCCGGGCTTGGCCCTCGGCGTCGACCTCCACCGCGCTGACCATGTTGAGCTCGGTGATCGGCCGCTTGATCTCGGGGTCGTCCACCTTCGCGAGTGCGGCGTTGATCGCGGGCAGCAGGGGATGGTCGAGAACGACGGCAGACATGCGTCCAGCCTAGGCGAGGCTGGCAGAGCCTCCTGACCGCAGTGCTGCCCCGTCAGCGGTGGTCGGCGTCGCGCCTGCTCGGCCGGTAGCCGTTGTCGCCGTCCCGAGGGGGCGGCCGGTCCTCCTCAGCGGCGTCCAGCTCGGCCAGCATGGTGCGCAGCTCGGCCCGGAGCTCGGAGCGGACGTAGTCGCGGGTAGCGAGCTCGCCGACGGAGTTCCGCAGGCTGGCGATCTCACGGGCCAAGAAGTCCATGTCGGCGCGGTTCTGCGCATTCTGGGCCCGGTCGGCGTCCAGTCCGACGCGGTCGCGGGCCTCCTGGCGGTTCTGGGCCAGCAGGATCAGCGGCGCGGCGTAGGAGGCCTGCAGCGACAGCACCAGGGTCAAGAAGATGAACGGGTAGGCGTCGAAGCGCGGCCGCTCCGGACCGGCGGGGATGTTCCAGAGCACCCAGACGACGACGATCACCGTCATCCAGGCCAGGAAGCGGGCCGTCCCCATGAAGCGGGCGAACCCTTCCGCGAACGCACCGAAGGCGTCCTGGTCCAGCGTCAACCGCGGCAGCTCGAGCCGGCGACGGCGGGCGCCCGGGGTGTTGAGGCGCGCCGAGGCCCGCTCGGCCCTAGCCACGGCTCACCGGCGCAACGACCAGCCCGTCCAGCTGGGTGCCCCGCCAGTCCTGCGGCAGCACGTGGTCCAAGACGTCGTCGACGGTGACAGCACCGATCAGCCGGTGGTCGCCGTCGACGACGGGGGCGTTGACCAGGTTGTACGTGGCGAAGTAGCGGCTGACGGCGTGCAGGTTGCCTCCCGGGGTCAGCGGTTCGAGGTCGCTGTCGATCAGGGCGGACACGAGCGTGGACGGCGGCTCGCGCAGCAGCCGCTGGAAGTGGACGGCGCCGATGAAGCGGCCGGTGGGGGTCTCCAGGGGCGCGCGGCAGACGTAGACCATGCAGGCCAGCGCGGGGGTGAGCTCGGCGTCGCGGACGCGGGCCAGAGCCTCGGCCACGGTGGCGTCCGGGGGCAGCACGACCGGTTCCGGCGTCATCATCCCGCCGGCGGTGAACTCGGCGTAGTTCAGCAGCCGCCGGACGTCCTTCGCGTCCTCGGGCTCCATCCGGGCCAGCAGCACCTCGGCCAGCTCCGGCGCCAGCTCGGCGATCAGGTCGGCGGCGTCGTCGCGGTCCATCTCCTCGAGCACGTCGGCGGCGCGGTCCGGGTCGAGCGCGGTGATCAGCAGCACCTGCTCGTCCTCGGGCAGCTCCTCGAGCGCGTCGGCGAGCTTCGCGTCGTCGAGGGCGGAGGCGATCTCGGCCCGGCGCTCGGGAGACATGTCGTGCAGCTCGCGCGCCACGTCGGCGGCCTTCATGTCGTCCAGCTGCGCGAGCGTCTGCTCGGTGCCGCGGCTGTGGTCCACGCTCAGGATGGTGATCATCGACCAGTCGACGATCGTGGTGTGCTGGCTGCGTCGGCTGAAGCGGCCCGGCTTGGCCCCGACCTGCAGCGCCACCTCTGAGAGCTCCCACTCCTGCGTGCGCGCCGGACGCATGGCGATGTCGAAGATCGTGGCGGCCTCGGGGTGGTCCAGCCGCTCGACCGTGAGGTCGAAGAGGTCGTCGATGACCAGCGTCTCGGTCTCGCGCCGCTCGAAGCGTTTGGTGTTGACCGGCCCGGTGACCGTGACCTGCACGGCGTCGAGCCGCTGCACCCAGCCCATCGGCACGAAGATCCGCTGCCGACCGAACTGCTCGACGACCATGCCCTTGACCCGGGGGGCGCGACCGGCGGCGCGGCGCTGAATGACCACGTCGCGCACCTTGCCGACCTGGTCCCCGCCGGCGTCCAGGACCGGCAGCCCCCGGATCCGGGAGATGAAGACCGAAGTCGCGTTGGAGGGGGCCACGGCTCGATTATCCCGCAGCGGGGCCGCATTCCCTGCCTTGTGGCTAGGGCTGGACCAGGATCTTCGGTCCGGGTAGCGCTCCGGCCGGTCGGACGCCGCGGAGCACGTCGGGCACCTCGGCCAGCCCCACCACCGCCGCCACGAGGTCGTCGGGCACGACCTCGCCGGCGGCGTACCAGGCGATGGCCCCCTCCAGCCCGGCGGAGGCGCCGAGCAGGCCGGACACCGTCAGGTCACCGAAGACCAGGTTCCGGGCGTCGAGCATGCTCGCGCGACCGGGCAGGCCCACCAGCACCAGGCGCCCACCGGGCTCGGTCAGCCGGACGGCTGTCGCCGGGCTCTCGGGGGCGCCGCTGGCGTCGACGACCACGTCGAAGGCCGGGCCGTCGGGCAGGTCGTCGAGGGCCACCGCGGCGGCACCGTAGCGGCCGGCCAGCGCGAGCCCCTCGGGCCGCGGGTCCGCTACGGTCACCTGCGCCCCGTGGACGGCGGCGAAGGCGGCGCAGAGCAGCCCGATGGTGCCCCCGCCCAGCACCAGCACCTCTTCGCCACCGGTGAGGGCGGCGGCACGGACGGCGCGCAAGGCGGTCCCGCCCGGCTCCACCAGCGCCCCGGCGGCTGGGCTCAGCACCTCCGGGAGAGCGTGCAGGGCCCACGCCGGCACGGCGAGCCGCTCGGCGAGTGCTCCCGGCTGGTCGCCGCGGATGCCGATCTCGGTCCGGGTGTCGCAGAGGTGGTGCCGACCGGAGAGGCAGCGGCGGCACCGGCGGCAGCCGAGCATCGTGTCCGCGGTGACCCGACGCCCCAGCCAGGCCTGGTCAACCCCCGCCCCGACGGAACGGACGCGTCCGCACCACTCGTGCCCGGGTCGGATGGGGAAGGTCGTGAACCCGTCGCGGACGTAGGAGAGGGTGCCGTGGAAGAGCTCGACGTCGGTGCCGCAGACTCCTGCCCGCTCCACCTCGACGACGACCTCGCCGCCATGGGCTCGCGGAGCCGGCACATCGGCGACCTCGGCCTCGCCGGGCGCGGTGATCAGCAGGGCCTGCATGGCCGAGAGCATAGGGCGCGGCGTCGGCCCGCGACGGGTCACCCGCGGTCGGATCCAGCGACTGCTTCAGGAAGGCCGCGGAAGGGGTTGGTGGGCACTCGGCTTGGACCACGCGACACCGGCACCTCGGTTCGGCGAGCGCTCAGGCGGCCGGGCTACTGGCGCGGGGCCCTCGTTCGTCGCTGTGGCCTGTGCTCGGCGGGCAACAGGGCGCGCAGTGTCCAACGGTTAGCGGCGGCCAGGACCGTCGTCGCCTGCCAAACCCCTACCGGCGGATCTTGCCCTTCAGGATGCTGTGCCAGTACAGCTGCGGTTGGAGGTACCGGTCGTAGAACCAGGTGAACCGTCGTGGCTTGATCAGGTCGACCAGCGGGACGCTGGGCGTGATTCGGCCGTACCGGTCGAACTCGGCCAGGACGAGGCGGTGGCGTGCGACAGCGATGGGTGCGGTGGTGTAGCCGTCGTAGGTGACGAGGGGCCGATCGCGGCGACGCCGGGCGATGTTGTCGGCGACCACGGCTGCCTGCTTGCGTAACGCTCCACCCGACCGGGACGCCTGTACGTCGGCCGCGTCGCCGAGACCCCACACGGCGGGGTGGCGCCGGTGGGCCAGCGTGGTCGGCGAGATCTCGATCATGCCGGCGGTACCGGGGCCGGCGAGGTCGGAGGCGGCGATCCAGGCCGGGGCGTTGTGCCGGGGAACCAGGTGCAGCAGGTCGTAGTCGAGGAGAGTCTCGCCACCACCGCTGACGACGGTGAGTGACTGCACCTCTGCGTCGACGCGGTGGATCCGGGCCCCCGTCAGCACCCGAATCCCGAACGAGGCCAGCGCTCGCTCGAGCTGGACGTCCACCCGATCCACCCCGAAAATCGTGTCCCACCCGAGCACCAGCGTGACGTCGATGCGGTCGAGCACACCCTGACGGCGCCAGTGGTCGGCGGCGAGGAAGAGCGGCTTGAGCGCAGCGCCGGCGCAGCCGACCGGCCCGTCGTCGACGACGAAAACCGCGCGTCCACTGCGGAGGCCCTTGATCAGCTCCCAGGTGTGCTCGGCCCGCTCGTCCACGTAGGTGGACGAGCCAGCCGGTGAGAACACAGCCTCCCGGCTGCCGGGGATCGCGTCCCAGTCCTGCTCCATGCCTGGACACAGCACGAGGTCGCCGGCGGTCAGCTCCAGTCCTCCGCTGGTACGGACGGTCCTCGCCGCGGGATCGACGGAGATGACACGGTCCTGGTACCAACGCACACCGTTCGGTATGACGCTGGCCTGGGTGCGCTCGGCCGCGGAGAACCGGACCTGCCCACCGCCGACGTAGTTCAGCAGAGGTCGGTAGCGATGGACCTCGACCGGGTCGACCAGAGCGACGTCCAGCGCGCCGTCGCGACGCAGTCTTGCCGCCAACGACACACCTGCGTTCCCGCCGCCGACCACGACGACGTCGTGATACCGCGCTCCGCCACCAGAGGTGCTGGTCATCTATCCGCTCCTTCGACCGTTGCGTCGCCGCTAGCCGCGACGAGCAGGGCTGATCTTTCGCCCACCAGGAAGCGTTCAGCCACCGGAGATCGATTGGAGGCAGAAGTTTCGCACTGACGTCATAGTGCTTACCAGGGGCGGTGAGGGATGCGCGGGGTGGGCCCCTGGGTGGCGGTCACCGCTCTTGGCGACCACAGCGACGCTGTGCTTGAGTGGCCGGATGCCCAGCCGTGTGGACGCCGACTATCTCGTCGTCGGTGCAGGGGCCATGGGGATGGCCTTCGTCGACGCCCTGATCGACCATGCCGAGGTACGGGTGGCCCTGGTCGAGCGGCGCCGCGGTGTCGGCGGGCACTGGCGCGAGGCGTACCCCTTCGTGCGGCTGCACCAGTCCTCGACCTTCTACGGCGTCGCATCCCGGGTGCTGGCCGACGGTCGGCTCCAGACCACCGGGCCCGAGGCCGGCCTGCACGAGCGAGCGGACCAGTCGACCATCTGCGCCTACTACGAGCAGGTGCTCGCTGAGCGGATGGTTGGCCCGGGACGCGTGGAGTTCTTTCCCGACTGCGACTACCTGGGCGGTCGCGCATTCGTCTCGCGAGAGTCCGGCGAGCGCTTTGACCTGTCCGAGAGCTGTCGGGTGGTCGACGCCCGTTACCTCGCGCCCGACATCCCGGCGGAGACCTCGCCGAGGTTCGCGGTGGCCGAGGGGGCGCGAGTCATCCCCGTCAACGACCTCCCCGCGCACGAGGGCACGACGAGCCATTACGTCATCGTGGGATCGGGCAAGACGGCGACGGACGCCTGCGTCTGGCTGCTGGGCCGGGGCGTCGACCCGGATGCGATCTGCTGGGTGCGACCCCGCGAGCCCTGGATGTTGAACCGGTCGCTGATCCAGCCTGACCCGGTCATCTACCTCGGCATGATGGCCGAGCTGATGCGCCGGGCTGCCGCGGCCCGGTCGCTCCCGGAGCTCTTCGGGCAGCTCGAGGACGCCGGGATCATGCTGCGGATCGACCGCTCGGTGACCCCCACGATGGCCAAGGCGCCCACTCTGGGTCCGTGGGAGCTCGACCAGCTCCGCCGCATCAGCCATGTCGTCCGGCGCGGACATCTGCGAGCGGCCCGGCGGGGCCGACTGGAGCTGGAGGAGGGATCCATTGCGGTGGCCGACGACGCGCTGGTCGTGAACTGTGCTGCCGACGGTCTGAAGAATCGGCCGCGGATACCGATCTGGGGGTCCGAGGTGGTCACGCTGCAGCCGGTACGTGCGGGCTTTCCCTGCTTCGGGGCCGCTCTCGCCGGCTACGTCGAGGCCACCCGTGTCGAGGACGCCGAGAAGAACCGTCTCTGCTCCCCGTCGTCGTACGGGAACTCGCTGATCGACTGGGCCCGGATGAACGTCCTGGGCGCTCGCAACGTCGCCGCCTTCTCCGCGGAGCCCGACATCAAGGAGTGGACCGACAAGATCGCGCTGAACCCCGCCCGGATCCCGCCCGAGCGGAGCTCTCCCGAGCTGGACGACGTCGTGGGTCGGCTCGGCCGCCACCTCGGCCCGGCGGTGGCCAACCTGGCTGCCCTCGGAGGCCTTCCCGCCCACGGGTGATCGGGGTCGCCCCCCGGCAGAGCCCAAGGCGCCGGGGAAGACAGTTCCCCGCAACGTGATCCAATCCGGGTAGCAGACGCGACAGTGTGTTCGTGCAGCAATTCTCCGACTCCGAGCTCCTGGGTCTGGTCGCCCAGCGTGACGAGGCCGCCCTCCGCGAGCTGGTGCAGCGGCACTCGGCGTGGCTGCTGCTGAGGCTGCGCCGTCGTACCCGCGACGAGGACTTGGCCACCGAAGCCCTGCACGACGCCTTCGTCGCGGTGTGGAGGAGCCCGCGGTCCTTCCGGGGCGATGGCGACGTGGGTGCGTGGCTGTGGGGGATCGCCATCAGGCAGCTCGTCTCCCGGCTGCGGAGGCGGGCAGGGCCGGTGCCGATGGAGAGCCGGATGCTGTCGATCCTGTCGCCGACCGTGCGCAGCGCGGAGGACGAGCTGCTGGTGGCGCTCGAGTACGGCTCGGTCGGCGAGGTGCTGCGCTCCCTCTCGCCCGAGCTGCGGCAGGTGCTGCAGGCGACGGTGATCGATGGGCTCTCGACCAAGGAGGCCGCCCAGCTCCTCGGCATCCCGCAGGGCACGGTCAAGAGCCGGGCTCGGATCGCGAAGTCGAAGCTGCGTGCGCAGCTGATCTCGATGGAGGCATTGTCATGAGTTGGCACGTCGATACTGCCGTCTGGGAGGCGTACGCCGCGGGGCGGCTCGAACCGGCCGCGGAGCTGAGCGTGGAATCTCACCTCACTGGTTGTCCTGACTGCCGGGCGGCGGCCAGGTCTCAGGTCTCGCCGACCGCGGTCGAGGAGGTGTGGGCACACGTGCGGCTGACGATCTCAGCGCCCGCCCAGACGCTTCCGCAGCGGGCGATGCGGCGGCTCGGCGTACGAGCCGATGACGCCGTGGTGGTCTCCGCCGCCAACGGGTTCCTGGTGCCGTGGGCGGTCGCCGTCGGCTTCGCAGTCGTGTCCGCCTGTGTCGTCGGACTGGCCGGTCTGGGCCCGGCCGGCCGTAACGCGGCGTTCCTGGCCCTCGTCCCGCTCGTCCCGGTGCTTGCGGTGGTGACGTCGTACGACGCCCTCGACCCGATTCGCGAAATGGTGGCAGCAACCCCCTACAGCAAGTTGCGACTCGCCCTGCTCCGTGCGACGGCTGCACTCGCGGTCGCCGTGCCGGCCACGATGACGATCGGGCTCGTGGTCCCCAACATGGAGGATCTCGCCGTGGCCTGGCTCGCGCCGTCGCTCGGGTTGACCTTCGCGGCGCTGGTGCTGCTCACGTGGTTCGAGGCGTGGGTGACCGGTGCGCTGCTGGCCTCGATCTGGGTGACGGTGGTGGCGCTGCTACGGACCGGAGACCAGGTCGATGCGCTGACGACGCCCCTCGGACAGGTCGCGTTCCTGGTCGGGGCGGGCGTGTTCGCGCTGGGCCTGGTGCTGCGCACCTCGACCCTCCGCCTCCAAGGAGGAGAGCTGTGAGCGCCATCGCGTCGTTCGAGGCAGTGTCGAAGAAGTACGGCCGCGCCGCCCCGGCGCTGGGGTCCACGACGCTCGAGCTGCATCGAGGCGTGGTGGGCCTGCTGGGGCCGAACGGCGCGGGCAAGACCACGATGCTGCGGCTGCTGTCGACGGCGCTCCCTCCGAGCAGCGGGCGCATCGTGGTCGCCGGCTTCGACGTCACCGAGTCCCACGCGAGTCGTGTCGGGGCGCGGCGGCGAGTCGGCTACTGCCCGCAGGAGGTCACCTTCCCGCGCGGGATGACCGCCTTCGCCTTCCTGGACTACCTCGGAGTGCTCAAGGAGTGGAAGGACACGGACAAGCGCCATGCCGAGGTGCGGCGGGTGCTCGACCTGGTCCATCTCGCCGACCGGGGCGCCATGAAGGTTGCCAAGCTGTCCGGCGGCCAGCGTCGGCGGCTCGCCATCGCCCAGGCCTTGATCGGCTCACCCGACCTGCTCCTCCTCGACGAGCCCACCACCGGGCTCGACCCGGAACAGCGCGCGTCGCTACGAGGCCTCCTCTCCGGCCTCGCGGGGACCGTGTTGATCTCGACGCACCAGACCGAGGACGTCTCGGCCCTGTGCGACCGAGTGCTCGTCATCGACGCCGGAGCGATCCGCTTCGACGGCACGGTGCCTGCACTCCTGGCCACGGCAGCCGGCCGTGTCCACCTCGGACCCGCCGCCACCACCGGCGCGGTCCAGACCTGGAAGACCGGAACCGGGCTGGTCCGGTCAGTCGGGGGGCAGCCCGCTCCCGACTCCTCAGTCGTCGACCCGTCGGTCGAGGACGCGTACCTGCTGCTCCGCTCGGAGTGGCGCACACCACAAGGAGTCAACTCATGAGCACCACCTACCAGACGCGCTCCTCGCTCGGCGTCCTCGCCGGCCAGGAGATCCGCAACTACCTCAGGCACAAGCTGTTCTGGTTCGGCACCGTGATGACCGCCCTGGTGGTCGTCGCGATGTTCACCTGGGACGACACCGGGTCGGCCGCTTCCTACATGATCGGTCCCGGGGCGATGCTCGGGGTCCTCGGCCTGGTGGTGATGTTCGGATTGACCCGCCGCTCCGATCGGGCCGCGGAGGCTGCCGGCGTGGTCGCCGTACCCGAGCGCACCCGCACGCTGGCGTTGGCCTGCTCCGTCCTGGTGCCGTTCACCGTCGCGATGGCGGCCTACGTCGCCGCGGTCATCGCCTGGTACGTCCGGCCCCCCCGCGAGTGGATCGTCCCGCCTGGGGTGAGCAACCTGTTCATCCACGCCGAGATGTTCGGCGACGGCGTCATGTGCGCGGTGGGCGGACCCCTCCTCGGTCTGCTGCTCGCGCGGTACCTGCCCAAGCGGGGTGTGTCGGCGATCGCCTCAGTGCTGCTGGTCCTGGTCACCATCATGTTGCAGGGCAACTTCGCCGGCGGGCAGCCCTACCGGGTGTTCTGGTTCTGGACCTACTTCCTCGGCCAGCTGGGCTGGGGGGCCGATGCGGACGGGTCGATCCACTTCAAGACGGCGCCCGGCAACCCGCTCATCTGGGTGCTCTACCTCGTGGTCGTGTGCGCGCTCGGCGTCGTCGTCGCCGTCTTCCACGACCCCGAGTCGGACCGCACCCGGCTACGCAAGCTCGGGCTCGGACTGTTGGGGCTTGCTCTGGTACTCGGTGTGCTGACCATGTTCGTCGGCTACCCCGACGTGCTCGTGAACCCCCTTCCCTGTCCTAACTGCTGATGACCGGCTATGTCGCCAGGGCGGTCCCGTGGACGAGGGTCGCTCTGGCGGCAGGGCTCGTCATCGTGCTGATGGAGCTTGTTCGCTGGAACCCGTGGGTGCTCTGGCCGCTGGAGGGCACGGCGGTCGGCCTGCTGGCGGGTGCGACAGCTTGGTGCTTCGACGAGACGGCCGCCGCCGTCGTCGACTCGTCGCCTCGCGGTCTCGCCTGGCGCACGATGGCACGCAGCCCCGGGCCGCTGCTCCTGGTCGTCACCTGGACCGCGGTCGTGCTCCACGCGGGCGATGAGACCACATTCGGGCACGTCGACGAGATCTGGCTCCAGGGGGTTGCGGCGAGCCTGGCCGGTGCGGCGTACACGACCTGGCGACGCTCGTGTGGTGAGTCCTCGCCAGGACTGAGGTTCGCCACCGCGGTCGTGCCGGCGACCACCGCTTGGGCGCTGCTCCGGCCGTTCGACCGTCAGCTGGCCGTCTTTCCCTACGGCACCACCTCCCCTGCTGGGTGGGACCGCAGCGCCACCGGTTGGTCAGTACTCACCATCGCCGCCGTCGCCGTCCTCGGCGTCGTGCTCGCCGACGCTCGCTGGTGGAGATCACCCCTCGCCATGCCGGCTCATCGACGCTGAAGGCGCGGCGGGGTCTGCCGGTCGAAGCGAGGCCAGTAGCCGCACCTCGCGCGGGACGCACCCAGGAGCCGAAGGTAGCTAGATACGTCGGCCCCGACTCATGTCCCCATCACCTGCACGCGACCGCGCTGACCAGGGCATAGCCGATGTCGTCGGAGGCCGGCGCGGCGAGACAGCCGGTAGATTTGTCCTCACCTGTTCCAGGAGGACACATGAGCATGTCGCAGCAGCGCCCGCTGAGCTCGATCTTCGAGCTCGAGTTCCCGCAGTCGGTGGGGATCTACTCCACCTACGCCGATGCCCAGAAGGCCGTGGACTTTCTCGCCGACGAGAAGTTCGAGGTGCAGAACCTGGCCATCGTCGGAACGGAGCTCAAGTCGGTCGAGCGGGTGCTGGGCCGGCGTACCTGGAGCACGGTGATCCTCGCGGGCGTCCAGTCCGGCGTCTCCACCGGTCTGCTCGTCGCCGTGGTGATCCTGATCTTCCTCAAGCCCGACAACTTCCTGCTCCTGCTGCTGGTGGCTCTGGTCATCGGCATCGGGCTGGCCGTGGGCTTCGGGGCCCTCGGTTACGCAGCGACCAAGGGCAAGCGGGACTTCACCTCCGTGACCCAGACCGTGGCCACGAAGTACGAGGTGCTGTGCGAGCACAAGGTCGCCGCCCGGGCCCGCGAGATGCTGCTGAAGCTGCCGGGCGCCCGCGCGGCCGCCTTCGAGTAGCCCGGAGCGGCATGTCGAGGACGGAGTCTCGGCTCCGACGTCTCGGTGGAGGGCCGCCCGGCCCCCGTGAAGCCGAAGGAGCAGCATCGTGAAGTACGTCATCCTCATCCACTCCAACCCGCAGCCCTGGGGACACCCCACCAGCGACTTCGTCGCCGAGCACCAGGCGCTGCCGGCCGAGCAGCGCGAACAGCTGGGCGCTGACTTCGACGCCGTCCTCAACGAGCTGTCGGAACGGGGCGAGCTGCTCGGTGGCCAGGCCCTGGGCGACCCCTCAGCGGCCCGGCTCTACCGCTGGCAGACCGGCGCCGCCCTGGCCACAGACGGACCGTACTCGGAGAGCAAGGAGCACCTGGCAGGCTTCTTCCTGATCGACGTCGAGACCGCTGGGCGGGCCGAAGAGGTGGCGAAGGTCTTCGCCGGCCCGGGCGAGACCGTCGAGCTGCGCCCGGTGATGAGCGGCGGTGGCGAGGACCAGTGACGCCGGCTCGGCTGGAGGACGTGTGGCGGCACGAGTCACCGCACGTGCTGGGGGCGCTGCTGCGTCGCCACCGCGACCTCGGCGACTGCGAGGACGCCGCTCAGGAGGCGATGGCCGCGGCGGCGACCCAGTGGCCGCGGGACGGCGTACCGGACAACCCGCGCGGCTGGCTGATCCGGGTCGCCTCGCGTCGGCTGGTGGACCAGCACCGGGCCGACCTGGCCCGGACCGGACGCGAGGAAGCCGTCGCTGCGGCCCACCCGGCAGACGCGTTCACCGCCCCGGCCTCCGAACTCGGACCGGCTGGCGAGCAGGACGACACGCTGCAGCTGCTGCTGCTCTGCTGCCACAGCTGCCTGAGCCGGCCCTCCCAGGTGGCGCTCACCCTGCGGGCCGTCTCCGGGCTCAGCACGGCCCAGGTCGCCGCCGCGTTCGCGGTCCCCGAGCCGACCATGGCCCAGCGGCTGAGCCGGGCCCGGACGGCCCTCCGCGGTGCCGGGGCGCACTTCACGCTGCCGCTCGAGCCGGAGCTGCCGGGCCGCGTCGCCGCGGTGCTCGACGTCCTCCACCTGATGTTCAACGAGGGCTACACCGCGAGCTCCGGTGACCAGCTGGTCGACCGGGCACTGACCGAGGAGGCTGTCCGGTTGACCCGGCAGCTGAGCCAGCGGCTGCCCGACCACGACGAGGTCGCCGGCGCGCTGGCGCTGATGCTCCTGACTTCGGCGCGGACCGAGACCCGCAGCGACGCCGCCGGGGACCTGGTCCCGCTGGCCGAGCAGGACCGGAGCCGCTGGGACCCGGTCCTGGTGGCCGAGGGCGTGGCGATCCTGGCTCGGGTGCTGCCGCGCGGCCACGTCGGCCGCTTCCAGCTGCAGGCGGCGATCGCGGCCGTCCACGCGGAGTCGCCGACCTGGGCGGCGACGGACTGGGCCCAGATCAGCCTGCTCTACGCGATGCTCGACCGCGTCGCGCCCGCGCCGACGGTGTCGCTCAACCGGGCGGTGGCCGTGGCGATGGTCGACGGGCCGCGGGCTGGGCTGGCGATGATCGAGGAGCTGCTGACCGATTCCGCGGCGCAGCGGCAGCACCGGCCCTACGCCGTCCGGGCGCACCTGCTGGAGCTGCTCGGGGACGCAGGGGGCGCTGGCCGCGACTACCTGCGGGCGGCCGCCATGACGGCCAGCCTGCCGGAGCAGCGGTACCTGAACCGGCGTGCCCAAGGGCTGGCTGTCGGATAGCGTCACGGCCTGGACCAGCGGCGGCGATGATCGTGCCGAACGACTCCAGCGCCGGGCTGCAGCTGGACCTCGACCCGGCGCGGCAACCTCCGGCCGGGCTCAGCTGCCCCCGTCCAGCGCCCCGGCTCAGGCGGCGAGCACGGCCTTCTCGCGGTAGAGCTCGGCCGCATCCCGGAAGGCGGCAAGCGCGTACGGGGGCACGTCGAGCCCGTCGTGCCGGGCGTCGAGCAGCTGGGTCTCGACCCGGACGATGTCGCGGACGTGCCGTTCGATGTCGGCCTCGAGGCCAAGCTCGACGAGGACGCTGCCGAACTGGCTGCGCTGCGCGGGGGTCTTGGCGCCGACGACGCCGAACGTCTTGGCCCGGAGAACGCGGGCGAGGTGCAGCTGCCACGGCGCGAGCACGCCGCGCTGCACCATCTCGGTGGCGCTCAGCCGGTAGAACGCGAAGTGGCCGGGTTCTTGGACCTTGATGGCGTCGATGACGGTGGTCTTGATCGCTGTCTCGCCCATCTCGTCCAGGCCCTGGCTCATCGCCTGGTAGGCGAGCATCGCGGACTTCTCGGTCGCGGCACCGGTGAGGTAGTAGAGCAGCCGGATCACCTCGTGCACCACGGGTAGGTGGGCCAGCGCACCGAGCACCCGGATGCGCGGGGCGACGGCGCCGAGGTCCGGGGTGGCCGGCGGCATGCCCAGGCGCTGGCCCAGCGTGTCGAGCAGGATGCCGTGGTGCTCCTCCTGGGGCCCCCAGACGTCGGCGTAGAACAGCCGGTCGGTCTCGCTCACGCCGGGCAGCATGACCGCCAGCTCGAGGACGTTCCGCTCGACCTCCATCTCCACCCGCGCCATGTACTCGAGCGGTCCACCGAAGCGACGCCGCAACGCGGCCGCGTTGCGGGTCGTGTAGTCGGCGGAGGCCAGGTCGACGGGTGGGTGGCGTTCGCCGAGCCGCTCCACGTGGGTGCGGATCCGGGCGGCGTCCGCGCGGGGCTGAGACATCAGGTGCTCCTTCTTTTCACAACTTCACCCATGTTTCGTCGCCCGGCCGACGAGGGATTGTCTAGACCTGCTGTGACGTTCTCGGCGGATATCTCAGAGAGATCACGAAAAGGTCGTGCGCGGTGCTGTCGCGCGCAATTCAGTCAGGTCCGTGCATACTGGGCCTCTCGGGTTTCGTCGGCAAGACCGAACGAAGACCGAGGAGCTCCGGAATGTTGGTCTCGACCGAACCAGCTGTGCCGACTCCCCCGCCGCCTCCCCTCGACCAGCTGTTGCTGGAGGCCCGGCACGGGATCGAGGAGTCGTTCGAGGAGCTCCACCGGCGCACCCGGGCCCGTGTCCACGCGGTGGTACTGAGGATCGTCCGGTCGCCGGAGCTGGCTTCCGAAGTCACCCAGGAGACCTATCTCGAGGTGTGGCAGCAGGCGGGGCGCTACCGCCCGGACCGGGCTTCGGTGCTGGGCTGGATCACGATGATCGCCCGCCGTCGCGCCATCGACCGGGTCCGCGCGATCACCCGGGCCGTTGGCCAGGAACGCCGGTACACCCTGGGCGTGATCGACGTTCAGGAGAGCGACCACGCTGAGCGGGTCGCCGAGCGACTCGACGCCCAGCGGCTTCGTCCGCTGCTGGAGTCGCTCAGCCCTCTGCAGTGCGAGGCGCTGACGCTGGTCTACCTGCAGCGCTGCTCACCACAGGACGCGGCGACGATGGTCGGGGCCCCCTTGAGCACGCTCAAGACGCGAATGCGGGACGGGCTCCAGCAGCTGCGGCAGCGGCTGACGGCCGCGTAGGAGCGAGCTGCTGCGGGGTCGTACGCCCTCAGAGCCAGCGGTTGCGTTTGAAGCCCAGGTAGAGGCTGACCATGATCACCGCGATCAGACCCAGGGTGAGGTAGTAGCCGTCGCGCCAGTGCAGCTCGGGCATGTTGTCGAAGTTCATGCCGTAGATGCCCGCCACCATCGTGGGGACGGCGACGATGGCCACCCAGGCCGAGATCTTGCGCATGTCCTCGTTGTCGGCCACCGACGCGCGGGCCAGCCCGGCCTGCAGGATCGAGCTGAGCACCTCGTCGAAGGACGCGACTGCCTCCTTGGCCTCGGTGTGGTGGTCGGCCAGCTCGCGGAAGTAGGCCCGGCTGTCCTCCGGTACACCCGGCAGCTCGCGGGTGGCCAGCCGCAGCAAGGGCCCGCCGAGCGGAAAGACGGACCGCTTGAACTCGATCAGCTCGCGCTTGAGCTGGTAGACGCGGTCGACCTCATGCTGTCCGCCTCGAGAGAACACCCGGGTCTCGACCTCGTCCACGTCGGTCTCGAACTCGTGCACCACGTTCAGGTAGTCGTCGATGATCTTGTCGGCGATCGCGTACAGCACCTCGAACGGCCCGCGCGACAGCCGGGCCGGGTCGGCCTCCAGCGCCCGCCGCAACGCGCTCAGCTGGGCGTGCTCCCCGCGCCGCACCGTGATCACGAAGCCGTTGCCGAGGAACACCATCACCTGACCGGTGGCCACGACCTCCGAGCTCTCGGTCAGCTCCTCGTGGTCGACGTAGGCCACGGTCGAGACCACGACGAACAAGGTGTCGCCGAAGACCTCGAGCTTCGAGCGGGTGTGCCCGTACGCGGCGTCCTCGACGGCCAGCGGGTGCAGGTCGAACTGCTTGGCCAGCGCGGCGAGGTCGGCGTCGAGCGGGTCCTTCAGTCCCAGCCAGACGAAGCCCTCGCCCGCCTGGGCCCGCTGGGCGGCCGTCGAGAGGCTGGCAACGGGCCGGCGGACCCCGTCCACGTACCAGGCCCAGGCCACCAACGAATCGGCGTTGCGCGGGATCGGGGCGCTCGTCGGCTCCAGCCGCCGGTTCAGGGTCGGCAGGTGGGGCAGGTGCCGGCGCTGGGGCGCGGTGGTCATCGACGTCAGTCTCGGGTGGCCGGCGAGACGCCCTGGCCCTGCGGCTGCCGGGGGGCGGCCCAGATCCCGGCCATCCACGCCTCGACCTCGGTGCTGCTCCGCGGCAGCAGGGCGGACAGGTTCTCGTTGCCGTCCTCGGTGATCAGCACGTCGTCCTCGATCCGGACGCCGATGCCGCGCAGCTCCTCGGGCACCAGCAGGTCGTCGGACTTGAAGTAGAGCCCGGGCTCGACCGTCAGGACCATCCCGGGGGCCAGGGTGCCCTCGCGGTAGTGCTCCCGGCGGGCCTGTGCGCAGTCGTGCACGTCGATGCCGAGGTGGTGGGAGGTGCCGTGCACCATCCACCGGCGGTGCTGGCCGCCGTCCTCGGTCAGCGACTGCTCGGCGCTGACGGGCAGCAGGCCCCAGTCGGCCAGGTGGCGGGCGATCACCGCGACCGCTGCCGCGTGGATGTCGGAGAAGGTGGCGCCCGGCCGGGCCGCGGCCAGCCCGGCGTCCTGGGCCTCGAGGACGGCCTCGTAGACCTTGCGCTGGGCGTCGCTGAAGTGGCCGGAGATCGGCAGGGTCCGCGTGACGTCGGCGGTGTAGAGGCTGTCCAGCTCGACCCCCGCGTCCAAGAGCAGCAGGTCGCCGTCGCGCAGGTCGCCGTCGTTGCGGATCCAGTGAAGGGTGCAGGCGTGGTCCCCGGCGGCCGCGATGGTGTCGTAGCCGACCGCGTTGCCCACGTGTCGGGCGTGCAGCCCGAACACACCCTCGACCCAGCGCTCGCCCCGGCCCCGGCTGACCGCAGCCGGGAGGTCGGCCACCACGGCCGCGAAGCCCTCGGCGGTCTGCCGGCAGGCCTCACGCATCTGCTCGATCTCGAACGCGTCCTTGACCAGGCGGAGCTCGCTCACCGCGACCCGCAGCTCCTCGTCGGCCTCCCCGACCGCGGCCCCGTCCCCCCGGAGCTCGGCGAGGCGCTCGGAGACCGGAGAGTCGAGAGTCTCGGGCAGCGTCCGGATCCTGGTCGTGTCGGCGTCCTTGGCCAGCTGGTCCGGCAGCTCACTCGCCGAGGCGCACGGGAGGCCGCAGAGCGCCGACATCTCGTCCAGGGACGGCCGCCGCCCCACCCACATCTCGCCGTAGCGGCTGTTGGCGTAGAACTCCTCGGAGTCCCGCGGGGCGCGTGGCCGGAAGTACAGCGTGGGCTCGTGACCGCCGTCGACCGGCTCCAGCACCAGCACGGCGTCCGGCTCGCGGTCGGTGCCCAGGCCGGTCAGGTGGGCGAAGGCGGAGTGTGGTCGGAAGCGGTGGTCGGTGTCGTTGGAGCGGACGGTGAGCCCGCCGGCCCCGATGACGACGCGGTCGCCGGGGAAGAGGGCGCTCACGGCGTCGCGCCGCGCGCCCGCGACCTCGGACGCGGGCAGCGCCGCAGGCGGCTCGGTCGGGTAGGGGGCCCAACCCTCGACGATGAACTGCTTGAACGCGTCCGAGAACGGCGTCTGACGGTTCGGGAGGGCAGGCTGACCATCGCTCATGCAGGCATTCTTACACCCGGGTCAGCGCCTCTAGGGTGTGCAGATGCCTCCTGTCGACGACCTGCTGCAGAGCCCTGAGCTGCCTCGCTGGCTGGACCGGCTGGGTCTGAGACCGCAGGACCGGGCCGATCTCGAGGCGGTGCTCGCGCAGGTGCGGACCTCGCCCGCGGCGCTGGCCACGGTCGACCGGCTGGCGGTGCCGCTGCGGCTGACGATGGGTCGGTTCCCCGGCGAACCGGACCGCGACCTGTGGCCCGGCTACGACGCCGCGGCCGACCCGTACGGCGTCGGTGTGCTCGCGTTGCTGGCGCTGGTGGTCACCGCGCCCGACCTGGTGGACTACCACCGCTCGCGCGGGGTGCCCGAGGAGGTCAGCGCCCAGACCCTGACCGAGCTCGGCCAGCAGGCGTGGGTGCACCGTCTGACCTACGGCAACTTCGGTGCGCACACCTACGACTGGCTGACGGTCACCTGGTCAGGCTCGCTCTACTGGCTCGGCCGGCTCCAGTTCAACCTGCAGCGCATGGCCACTGGCTGGGTCTGCTCCACCCACATCCCGCGCTCGGGGCCACTGGACCCGACCGCGGTCGACGAGTCGTTGGCCCGGGCCGCTGACTTCTTCCCCCAGCACTTCCCCGACCGGCCCGTCACCGACTTCTGGTGCTCGAGCTGGCTGCTGGATCCGATGCTCGCGGACGGCCTCGACCCGGCGTCGAACATGGCCCGTTTTCAGCGGCGTTGGCACCTGTACGGTGACCCCATGCCCGGGGACGAGGACGCGTTGTTCTTCACCTTCGCCCGTCGCGGGAAGGTCGACCTGGACGCCCTGCCGCAGCAGACCAGCCTGCAACGGCTGGTCGTGCAGCGGCTCCGAGCGGGCGAGCACTGGTCATCGCCGGCCGGGCTGATCCCGATGAGCCAAGCAGCCGGCGCGGCTCGTCGCCCGTGACCGCCGCAAACTCCCGAAAGGTTCGCTCATGACCGAGCTCTACATCGTCCGGCACGGCGAGACAGAGTGGAGCGCCAACGGGCGGCACACCTCGATCACCGACCTGCCGCTGACCGAGCGCGGTGAGCAGCAGGCGCGCAAGCTCTGCGGCCACCTGCAGCCGGACGACTACGGCCTCGTGCTGAGCAGCCCACGGCTCCGGGCCCGGCATACTGCCGAGCTGGCCGGCTTCACCGGCGCGCACGAGCCGGTGCTGGACGACGACCTGGCCGAGTGGGCGTACGGGGACTACGAGGGCCGGACCAGCGCCGACATCACCTCCGACGTTCCCGGCTGGACGATCTGGACCCACCCCGTGCCCGGTGGCGAGTCCGCCGACCAGGTCACCGAACGGCTGGACCGGGTGGTGGCCCGCGTCCGGGACTCGGGCGTCGAGCGCGCCATCTGCTTCGCCCACGGCCACAGCCTCCGCGCCCTGGCCATGCGCTGGCTCGGCTTCGACCTGCGTCTCGGCCTGCACTTCCCGCTCGACACCAGCACCGTCTCGATCCTGGGCGAGGAGAAGGGCGAGCCCGCCCTGGAACGCTGGAACTCCCGCGTCTAGAAGCCGAGTTGTCAGAATCCAGTTGTCCTCCAGGACAACTGGATTCTGACAAGTCGGGGTATCAGTCGTAGGAGACCGAGCTCAGGCTCCGCCGGGAGGTGAGGAGCAGCAGCAGACCGACGGCGCTGGTGGCGAGGACGACGGCGGCCATCGGGACGGCCGTGCCGTCGGCGAGCGCGCCGACCAACGGCGCGATCAGGCCACCGAGCACGAACTGGGCCGAGCCCAGCAGGGCGGCGGCGCTACCGGCGGACTCACCGTGCCGGTTGAGGGCGATGGCCGGGGCGTTGGGGAACGAGAGACCCGCGGACGCGACCACGAACCACAGCGGCACCATGAAGCCGAGCAGGCCGCCGAACCCGGTGACGGCGGTGGCCAGCAGCACCCCGGACGCGACGGTCGAGACCGTCACCGCGACCACGAGCACCGTGACCGGGCTGATCCGCTTGATCAGCAGCGGGTTGAGCTGGGTCATCGCGATCAGCCCGAACGCGTTGAGGCTGAAGGCCAGCCCGAACTGCTGCGGGCTCAGGCGGTAGAGCTCCTGGAGCAGGAACGGCGCGCCGGAGATGTAGGCGAAGAGGGTGGCGAAGCTGAAGCCGGAGACCAGCACCATCACGATGAAGAGCCGGTCGTGGAAGAGACCGCCGTAGGCCCGGAGCGAGCCGCCCAGGCTCACCCGCGAACGGCGGACGCTCGGCAGCGTCTCGGGCAGCGCCACCAGGGCGAGGACGAGCAGCGCCACCGCGGCAGCAGCCAGAACCACGAAGATGCCGCGCCAGGACGTGAAGCCGAGCAGCGCGCTGCCGAGCGACGGGGCCAGCACCGGCGCGACGCCGACGACGAGCATCAGCCGGGAGAGCAGCTGAGCCGCCTTCACCCCGCTGAACAGGTCACGGACGATCGCCATCGAGACCACGGCCACGGCCGCGCCGCCGATGCCCTGCAGGGTGCGGGTGAGGGCCAGCATGGTGATGGAGGGAGCGAGGGCGCAGAGCACCGACATCGCCCCGTGCAGCGCAAGTCCGATCAGCAGCGGCTTTCGCCGTCCGAGCGAGTCCGACAGCGGGCCGATGACCAGCTGGCCGAGTCCCATGCCGATGAGCAGGCCGGTGATCGTGAGCTGGGCCTGGGAGTCGGTCGCGCCCAGGTCCGCGCTCAGCTGGGGCAGCGCCGGCAGGTAGGTGTCGATCGTCAGCGGGCCGATGGCGGTCAGCGCGCCCAGCACCAGCACCAGCTGGAGGTAGCGTCGCCCGACGAAGTGGGAGGCGAGGGAACCGGGGACCGGAGCCGCTTGTCGGACGGCAGCGGAGGTGGTCGGTTCGGCAATGGCGGTCATACGTCGTCCTCAACGGGCTCGAATCGGCTCCGGCTGGCGGAGCGGTCAGGCACGACGGTGTGTGCAGGCGGCAACCGGGAGCAGACGGCATTCATTCCCCACCAGCCCAGGAGACGTAGGGTTGGGGGCATTCGGGGGCCGGCGGCGGCCACCGTCGTCGGAGGGAGTTCGCGATCAAAGCCGAGCCAGCGGACCAAGGGCGTCTGCTCGACCTGCAGGCGATGGACACGGCCCTGGCGCAGCTGGCGCACCGCCGTCGCACGTTGCCCGAGCACGTCGAGATCCAGCGGCTGCGCAGCAGCCGGACCTCACTCGCCTCCGACCTCGTCGGGGCCGACACCGCCGTCTCGGACCTCGAACGTGAGCAGCGGCAGGCCGAGCACGACCTCGAGCCGGTGCGCGAACGGCTCACCCGCAACCAGCACCGCGTCGCCGATGGGACCGTCGGGGACCCGCGGGCGCTGAGCTCGATGATCGAGGAGATCGACCACCTCAAGCGTCGGATCGACACCCTCGAGGACGCGGAGCTCGAGGTGATGGAGCAGCTGGAGTCGGCGACCGAGGGCCGCGAGAAGCTGCGGAGCGAGGCGGCGGAGATCGACGCGCAGCTGGCCACGCTGTCGGCCAAGCGCGACCGGCAGCTGCACGAGCTGGAGATCGAGATGTCGGACCGGCAGGTCATCCGTGAGGGCATCGTGCCGCTGCTGCCGCGGGAGCTGGTCACGCTGTACGACAAGATCGCTGCCACTCACGCCGGCGTCGGTGCGGCCGAACTGCGGGCCCGGCGTTGTACCGGCTGCCGGCTCGAGCTGAACGCGGCCGACCTACGGGGCTACGCCGCGGCGCCACCCGATGAGGTGCTGCGCTGCGAGGAGTGTGGCCGGATCCTGGTCCGGACCTCGGAGTCCGGCCTGTGATGGCCCGGCGCCCTCACGACCACCAGCACGGGCCCGACTTCTTCGACGCACCCGACGAGACCTTCGACCCGGACGAGCGCGAACCTGATCCTGAGGTCCGAGGCCCGCTGCCGCACGACACCACGTCGAGCCGGCGGCTGGTCGTCGAGGCGGACGGAGGCTCCCGGGGCAACCCCGGTCCCGCCGCGTACGGGGCCCTGGTCCGTGATGCGGACTCCGGCGAGACCCTGGCGGCCGAGGGCCTGACGATCGGACGGGCCACCAACAACGTGGCCGAGTACAGCGGCCTGATCGCCGGGCTCGAGATGGCCCGGGCCGTCGACGCCGCCGCGCCGGTGGAGGTGCGGATGGACTCCAAGCTCGTCATCGAGCAGATGGCCGGGCGCTGGAAGATCAAGCACCCGGACATGAAGCCGCTCGCCATGCGGGCCTCAGAGCTGCGGCCGCGGCGGGTCGTGTGGACGTGGGTGCCCCGCGCGGAGAACAAGCGGGCCGACGCGCTGGTCAACTCGGCCCTGGACGGCGTACCCGTCCCGCGAGCGGAGACCCTGCCCGCCGCAGGCTGACCATTCGTCTGGTTGCCGTAGGACGGCCGACCCCGCGCCGGGGCCCTTGTATCCTGCCGCCATGCCTGCGCGCAAGGTCGAGCTGCCCGTCGTCGTGCCGCCGGAGCTGGCGGCCGGTCTGGCGCGGATCCGGACCGACCAGCAGGTCCCGGACGACTTCCCGGCCGAGGTCACCGCCGCGGCCGAGCGGGCCGCCGCCGCGCCGCGGTTGCCGGAGCTGGACCGGACCGACCTCGAGCTGGTCACCATCGACCCGCCCGGGGCGCGAGACCTCGACCAGGCGCTCCACATCGCCCGGGACGGCAAGGGCTTCGTGGTCTCCTACGCCATCGCCGACGTCGCGGCCTTCGTCAGCGCCGGCGACCCGGTCGACCAGGAGGCCCACCGCCGCGGCATGACGCTGTACGCCCCCGACCATCGCACCCCGCTGCACCCGCCCGTCCTGAGCGAGGGGGCCGCCAGCCTGCTGCCGGACCAGGTGCGACCCGCCCTGCTGTGGACGCTGCGGCTCGACGCGGGCGGCCGGATGACCGATGCCGAGGTCGCCCGGGCCCTGGTGCGCAGCCGCGAGCAGCTCGACTACGCCGGGGTCCAGACCGAGATCGACTCCGGTACTGCGCGGGAGTCGCTGGCCCTGCTGAAGATCGTGGGTCAATGGCGCGAGCAGCGCGAGCGGGAGCGTGGTGGCGTCAGCCTGCAGATCCCGGAGCAGGAGGTGGTACCGGACGAGGACGGCTGGCGGTTGGAGTTTCGGGCGCCGCTGCCGGTCGAGGGCTGGAACGCGCAGATCTCGCTGCTGACCGGGATGGCCGCGGCCCACCTGATGCTCTACGGCCAGGTCGGCATCCTGCGGACCATGCCGCCGGCCGACGCCGGCTCGCTGCGGCGGCTCCGCCAGACCGCGAAGGCGCTGCACATCGCGTGGCCGGCCGAGCTGGACTACCCGGAGTTCGTCCGCCGGCTCGACCCGCACCTCCCCGCGCATGCAGCCATGCTCAACGCCTGCACCACGCTGTTCCGGGGGGCCGGTTACCAGGCGTTCTCGGGCAGCGTGCCGATCGACGCCGAGCACTCCGCGCTCGCCATCGACTACGCCCACTGCACCGCCCCGCTGCGTCGGCTGGTCGACCGCTACGCCGGCGAGGTCTGTGTCGCGCTCTGCGCGGGCACCGAGGTGCCCGACTGGGCCGCCCGCGCGCTGGACGCCCTGCCTGCGGAGATGGCGACCGCGGGGCACCGGGCGAGCGCGTACGAGCGCGCGGTGATCGACCTGGTGGAGGTCGGCCTGCTCGCGGGTCGGGTGGGGGAGGTCTTCACCGCCACGGTGGTCGAGGTCGACAAGTCGCGCGTGCGCGGTACGGTCATGCTCGCCGAGCCGGCGGTGGAGGCGAAGGTGGTCGGTCAGGACCTTCCGTTGGGGCACGAGGTGTCCGTGCGGCTGGTGAGCGCAGACTTCGACCTCGGTGCGGTCAGCTTCGAGCTGGCGACCTCGGAAGTCCAGACCGCGCCCTGAGCTCAGTCAAGCCCCGGCTGCGCGCCCTGAGCTCACTCAAGCCCCGGCTGCGCGCCCTGAGCCTGTCGAAGGCCACGAAGTGGTTGCGCCACAGCCCATCTCAAGCCGCCGCAACCTCTTCGAGGCCCTCGACAAGCTCGGGGCGCGACGACAGCTCCGCCGCTGCGGCACTCAGCCCATCTGGTCCAGCAGCCGTCGGGCCGCCGTCGCGCTGATCCGCCTGTCGGCGTCGGTCAGGATCACCAGGGTGATGCGGCTGCCGGAGCGGCGAGCGACCTCGGTCCACTCGCTGTCAGGGTAGGTGCGTCGGTCGATGAGCCCGTCCGCCCCGGCTGACGGCGCAGAGACCAGCTCGGTGTGCACCGGGTCGTCGAGGGTGCGGCAGGCCCGGACCTGGTCGACGTAGCGCTTCCAGTAGCTTCACTGCCCCGGTCTCGTCGGCGAACTGCAGGGCCAGGCCCACGCCGGGGTTCTTCGCGGCGTCGACGTAGTCACCGGCCAGCGCGGCCACTGGGTCGGCGTAGTCGTCGCGGGTGACATCGGCGCAGCCGATCGTGATCACGTCCTGCGCGGCGTAGCGTGGGTCGCGGGCGTGCACCCAGGTGCCGTTGCCGCGGTAGCCCTCCTCCTCGCTGCCCTTGCG
This sequence comes from uncultured Actinomycetota bacterium, assembly GCA_963727215.1. Taxonomy (GTDB): domain Bacteria; phylum Actinomycetota; class Actinomycetes; order Propionibacteriales; family Propionibacteriaceae; genus Microlunatus. Next base: position 470,217 of record CAVSFR010000009.1, on the reverse strand, counting down.
CGCCACCGTGCGCCAGCCGTCCGGGACGGGCAGCGCGGACGCCTGCAGCTCGCCAGCGGTCGAGGGTGCCGCTGCGGTGGGCGCCGGCGGCGGGGGCAGCGTGTTCGTCGTGGTCGGCTCGTCTGGCTCAGCGGGAGCCGGAGATGCCGGGGCCGGGGCCGGCGACGCCGCGGTGCTCGTCGGGGCCGGGGGAGCGGGTAGGCCGGGCGCGGCCGGTGCGTCAGCGGTACAGGCGGTGATCGTGCCCAGCGCCAGCGTGGCCAGGACGGCCGCTGCCCAGCGGGTCAGCCGAGCCGGCACGGGCTCACGGCCGGTACTCGAAGTGCTGGTAGTCCCGACCCGGTGACCAGCGCCCGCCCCAGAAGAAGTCCTCGCTCGTGAGCTTCTTGGTCAGGGTGGACGACTTGCCCAGCATCCCCTTCTTCAGCGGTGTGCGGTCGCGGTACTTCTTGCCGTTCGGTGGCCACCACTTGCCGCGGCTGTCCCGGTAGGGGTTCTGCACGGTGTTGACGTCGATCGCGATGCCGTAGGAGTGCGGCGACTGCGCGTACGGGTTGCCGACCACCTTGCGGCAGTTGAAGCCGCTGGTGTTGTTGGCCGCCATCTGCTTCGGGTCGTTGCCCCCGTAGACGTTCGGGTTCCGCATCTTGGCGATCGGGTAGCGCGCGGCCAGCCCGCTGCCGAAGGAGCGCTTGATCTCACCGACGAGGTCGGTGCGGATGATCAGCACGCCTCGGTGCATCAGCTTGTCCCGACCGTAGAAGTTCATGCTGACGGTCTGCAGCCTCGAGCGGCCCACCGGGCAGCCCTTTCGGTACGTCTTCGCCACGTCAGCCTTGGTCGTGCCGACAGCGACGGCGTTCAGCACGGCGACGCGGCGCACGGTCCGGGTGCCGCTGAGCTCGGACCGGTCCCGGTTGGCGACGTGGAACGCGCTCCGGACTGCGTAGGAGGCCAGGTGCGCGCGGCCGTAGCCGAACGTGACCCGGAACCGCCCTGCCTTGTCGGTGACGGCGGTCGCCACGACCTTGTACTTCCCCCTGCGGCGGACGTCGACGTGGATCCGGACGCGAGCGCGAGCGGGGCTCACCCATCCCGTCAACGTCGGGTTGAGGACGGCGTCGACCTTCGACGGTGGTGCGTCCAGATGCACAGCCGAGTCGCCGACCCTGACCGAGACCGCCGGGCTCGAGACCTCGTCCCCGCTCCCGGGAGCGCCACCGGTCGTGGCCGAGAAGATCACCACACCCTTCGCGGTGACCGGGAGGGAGGCGGCGTAGGCACCCGAGGCCACCTTGGTCGCCGCGACCTTCAGCCAACCACCCGTGGACGTGCGGCGGTAGACCTCGACGGGGCTGCCGTTGGCGATGCCGCTCGCCTGGCCGGAGAACCCGAAGCGCCCGAGGTCCTGGAAGAAGCGGCCCGGCTTCGGCGTCTCGAGGGCGGCGACCCTGAGGCTCAGGCTGCCGGACTCGTCGGCTTGTGCCTGGCTCGCCGGTGGCCGAGCGGGCGCGGATGGGCCGATCGGAGTGGGAGCCGGCGTCGGAGCCGGCGTCTGGACCTCGGGCGTTGGCGTCGGGATCGGGGTGGGCGTGGCCGGTTCGGCGGATGGAGAAGGCGTCGCAGCAGGGGCGGGCGCCGGGGTCGGCGTCTCAGCCGTTGCCGTACCCGCCGGCAGCGTCAGCAGGGCGCAGAGGGCGGCAGCCAGAACGGTACCGCCGGCTCGGCGCGAGGGGGGAGTTCGCACAGTCGACGCCTTCGTTGGAGGAGCGGATCGCGAGTTCGAGGATCGTACCCCGAGGTTTGTGCTAGCGCTGCTCCTGCGGACACCACCAGGTCGTGCGACCGCCGACCGTCGCGACCTGCATCTCGGTACCGCAGCGGGGGCAGTGCCGGCCTCGACCACGGAACTCGATCACCTCACCGGTGTGCACCCCGCCCTGGTGGATGGCGGCCCGGGTCGCGGCGTGCAGCGCCTCGTGCAGGGTGTTCATCTCGGCTGCGCTGAGCTCGTCGGCGCGGCGCAGCGGCGAGAGACGCGCCTGCCACAGCGTCTCGTCGGCCAGCAGGTTGCCCACCCCCGCCAGTACGGACTGGTCGAGCAGCCGGGCCTTGAGCGGTGCGCGGCTGCGTCCCAGCCTCGCGGCGAGCTCTGCGGCACCGATCATCTCGGCGTCCGGCCCGAGTGCGCTGAGATCGGGATCCAGCCGCACCCGGCCCAGTCGTCGCTTGTCGAAGAGGCGCAGCGTGCCGCCATCGCTGAAGGTGAGGGTGAACCGGTCCCAGATCGGCTTGCGCTCGGGCTGCTCGCCGCCCTGGCCGTAGCGGCCGCCCACCCAGTCGCCACCTTCGCTCAGCTTCCCACCGGCTGAGGTGATGAGGATCCGGCCGCTCATCCCGAGGTGCAGCCCGAGCACCGGGCCGGGGCGGCGGGAGCGGCCGACGCCGGACGTCTCGCACCACATGGACTTGCCTCGCCGGAACGCGCCGGTCAGCATCCGCCCGACGAGGGCGTCCCTGATCTCACCCGGCGGGTGCGGCCGGCACTCCCAGGTGTCGGTGTCGTCGACCTCGGCGATCCGTCGGCGCAGGCCGGCACGCTCGATCGTGGCGCGGGCGCTCTCGACCTCGGGCAGCTCAGGCACGCGCACAGTGTGCCTGGTTGCCGAAGCGGCGCGAAGATATCGCTGCTCATCAATGGGTGCACGACCAGGTCGACCGCGAAGACAAGTCGACCAATCAGGAAGCCTGCCAGGGTGCCAGGATCGAGCTTCGGTACGCCGCCGTCCCCGGGTAGCGGGCCGGTCGAGCATCGCTGCGTAGGGTCGTGACCATGAGGGTGGACGGGCCGTTGCCGGTGACCGAGGGCTTCGTCCTCGAGCCGGACGAGCTGGGTTGGCGCTTCTCCCGCTCGTCTGGTCCGGGCGGTCAGGGCGTCAACACCGCCGACAGCCGGGCCGAGCTGATCTGGCGCCCGGACGCCTCACCGGCGGTGGCCCGGCTCAGCCCGGCCCTGCAGGAGCGGTTGCGGGCCCGCCTGGCCGGGGCGCTCGTCGACGGCGCCGTCGTGGTGGTGGCGTCGGAGTACCGTGCTCAGCTGCGCAACCGGCAGGCCGCCCGCGAACGCCTGGTACGCCAGCTACGCCTGGCCCTGGCTCCGCCGCCGCCGCGCCGCCGGCCGACCAGGCCCTCGCGCGGTTCGGTCGAACGGCGGCTGCAGGCCAAGAAGGTTCGCTCCCAGGTCAAGGCGCGACGAGGTGGGCGCGGTACCGATTGGACGTGAGTCTCCGCCGGCCCTGGTGCGGAAACGCGGCCCGTGCCCCATGCTGTGGGTGAACATCATCCGCTTCGGAGGTGACTGTGCGTCGACTGCTTGGCGTCACCGTGGCCGTCGCGCTCCTCGCCGGCGCGGGTTGCACCCCGGCCGCTCCGGGCGCCCCGGTCGTTCCCGAGCCCACAAGCGCCGACTCAGCAAGCGCCGCGCCGTCCAGTGACTCCCCGGCCACCGTCTCTCCCACAGCGAGCACGTCTCCCAGCTCGGACCCGGCCGCGACCGAGGAGCCGACCGACGAGAGTGTCGAAGAGCAAGGTGACGAAGCCTCCGAACCTGAGGTCTCGTTCGAGAAGGCCTACACCTACCGCGACGGTCTCAAGGTCGAGGTGACCAGGATCAAGCACGGCCGGATCACCGCTGACGACGTCAAGCGGCGTGCCCGCCAGAAGAAGGGCACGCCGTGGGTCCAGCTGACGGTCCGGGTGCAGAACGGGTCGAAGAAGCCGCTGAGCGACCCGATCGGCAGCTTCACCCTCATCTACGGCTCCGATGGGGACGAGGCTGACCCGATCGCCGTCCCCGGCCTGGACGACACCGACCTGACCGGGAGCATCTCCCGGGGTGCGACGAAGACCTGCTCGAGCACGTTCAGCGTCCCTCTGCAGGACCAGGACCATGTCTTCCTGGAGTTCACGCCCGACATCAACCACGGCTCGATCCTCTTCTCGGGCTCCATCGCCTGAGGGCACGAGACCTGTGCCTGCTCGTCGGCCTCCCGACGCGGTCACGTGAAGGGACGAGCCGGTCGGTAAGCCGGATTCTGTCACCGGCCCGAGGGCCGGGGGCGATCATCCATCTGCGACCGCTGTTGCCAGCGGCCTGGTGCGACCTACCCGGAGACTCGGGCGAGCAGCCCTCAGGCGTCTCCGCAGACGCGCACGCGCGTCCTCTTGGTCTTGCTCCCGGTGGGGTTTACCTAGCCACCCCAGTCACCTGAGGTGCTGGTGGTCTCTTACACCGCCGTTTCACCCTTACCCCCACGGTTGCCGTGAGGGCGGTCTGTTTTCTGTGGCACTTTCCCGCGGGTCACCCCGGGTGGGCGTTACCCACCACCGTGCTCTGTGGAGTCCGGACTTTCCTCGATACCGCCACCCGTGAGAGCAACGGGACCGCGACCGCCTGACCGACTCGTCCGCGCACCACTGTAACCGAGAGTCAGCATGAGTGGTTCGTCCCAGGGGCCGCCGACGGTGACGGGTAGGGACGGCTACGGGAGGGTGAGGATCTGGGCGCCGGTCTCGGTAACCACCAGCGAGTGCTCGAACTGGGCGGCGCGGCTGGCGTCAGCGGTGACCACGGTCCAGCCGTCGTCCCACAGGCTCCACCGCTCGGTGCCCAGGGTGAGCATCGGCTCGATGGTGAAGGTCATCCCCGGCTGCATCACGGTGTCTCGGCGGGGGTCGTCGTAGTGCGGGATGATCAGCCCCGAGTGGAACGCGGTGTGGACGCCGTGCCCGGTGTAGTCGCGCACTACGCCATAGCCGAAGCGCCGCGCATAGCTCTCGATCACCCGGCCGATCACGTTGACCTGGCGACCCGGCCGGGCGGCGGCGATGCCCCGGCGCAGGGCCTCGGCCGTCCGTTCGCTGAGCAGCCTGGACGCCTCGTCCAGCTCGCCACAGCCAAATGTCGCGCAGGTGTCGCCGTGCACACCGTCGACGTAGGCGGTGATGTCGATCTTGACCAGGTCGCCCTCCACCAGCGGACGCGCGTCCGGGATGCCGTGGCAGATGACCTCGTTGACCGAGGTGCAGCAGGACTTCGGAAAGCCGCGATAGCCCAGGGTCGAGGGGTAGGCACCCGCGTCCAGCAGGTATTCGTGCGCCACCCGGTCCAGCTCGTCGGTGGACACGCCAGGGGCGATCACCGCGGCGGCGGCCTGGATCGCCCGGGCCGCGATACCGCCCGCGGCCCGCATCTTCTCCACCGTCTCCGACGACTGCACCAGTGGCCCGTCGTAGGGGCGGGGAGCGGTCTTGCCGACGTACTCGGGACGGGGGATCCGGGCCGGCACCGCCCGGGTGGGGGAGACCGGAGCAGGCAGGACGAGACTCACCGCCGACATGCTAGAGGTAATCTCCGGACATGGCCGAGAACCAGTGGTGGTATGACCTGAAGACCAAGTCAGCGGTGCAGGACAGCCGCGCGGGCAAGTCGGCAGACCGGCTGGGCCCCTACGCGAGCCGCGAGGACGCGGAGGGCGCCCTGGACAAGGTCGCCGAGCGCAACGAGGCCTTCGACAACGACCCGCGTTGGAAGGACGACTGACCGTCGCGGTTCCTTACCCTCCCTCAGCGCGTCGCCGTCGGTAAGCCTGTTGAGGAGTTACGCCACGAGCCGACGCAGGGCCACCCAGGCCACGGGGGCGTAGCCAAGCAGAACCGGGTCGGGCCCCTCCATCACCAAGACGGTGCCGGAGCCGGGTCCTTCGCTGTGCACCTCGTGGTTGAGGGTCATCACGACCGGACCGAGACGCACGACCCAGGTCCAGGTCCGGGTCGCGGCGTCGACGGCCGTGACGGTGAAGGGCAAGCCCAGCCCGCCCGGCACGCCGACGACTCCGGTCACACCGAGCGCGATCCGTGGTTGGTCGGCCGTCACGCGACGGATCTGCGGAGACCAGGTGGGCCAGAGGGCGATCTGCTCGTACCGTTCCCAGGCCAGCTCGGGGGCGGCACGGCCGCGGGCGCCCAGCCGACGCGTCGCCATCACCCTCCACTCTCGAGACCCCTGCGTTACGCCGACGTTTCGGCGCCGACACCCGTGTCGGAGCCGGAAGCGCCCATCGTAAACTTCCCTCTCCGGGCCGCCGACGGTGCGCGTTCGGAGCACTTCAGCACCTCAGGAGGAGACGCGATGAAGATCTTCAAGATCAAGACGTTGCTGGTAGCCGGACTCGCCGGTGGCGCGGGCTACGTCCTCGGCACCAAGGCCGGCCGTAGCCGCTTCGACGAGCTGAAGGTCCAGGCCGACAAGCTCCGGGCGCAGGCCGAGAAGCTGGCCAGCAACCCGAAGGTCCAGGAGACGGTCGGGACCGTGGCTGACAAGCTCAAGGAGCAGGCAGCCAAGCTGCCCGACCCGGTCGCCGACGTGGTCAACAAGGTGACCGACAGCGCCACGGAGGCCGCGGCGTCGGTGGGCTCCGACACCCCGGTGGCCAGCGGCACCGCCGACGGCAGCCCGCTGTCCGGTGTCACCGTCGAGGACGTCGGCCCCGTTGCTGAGACCGAGCCCGAGCACAACTCGGGCGTCTGAGTCGGTGAGCACCCGCACTCTTTCCATCGGCTGCGAGTTCGTCCACCAGTCCCGCTACGACATCCCGACCATCTTCCAGGTCGAGCCGCGGCCTGACCAGGACGTCGAGGTCGTCGAGTCGGGGTGGTCCTTCGAGCCCGACGTGACGACGAAGACCTACACCGACCTCTACGACAACACCTGCCGTCGAGCGAGCATCAGTGCCGGCCGCTCGGTCATCAGCTACAACGCCACCGTGGTCGTACCGGACGCGGTCGAGGAGGCGGACGAGGACGCGCCGGAGGTCGCTCCGCAGGACCTGCCGGATGACGTGCTGATCTTCACCCTCCCCAGCCGGTACGCCCTGCCCGACGTGCTGGGCAAGGAGGCGTGGAACCGCTTCGGCGGTCTCGACCCCGGCTACCGGCGGGTTCAGGCGATCTGCGACTACGTCAACAGCCACCTCACCTTCCAGTACGGTTCCAGCACGCCGCGGTCCACGGCCGCTGACGTCCATGCGTCCGGCTACGGCGTCTGCCGGGACTTCACCCACCTCGCGGTCTCGCTCTGCCGGGCGCTCAACATTCCTGCCCGCTACGTCTTCGGCTACCTGCCGGAGATCGAGGTGGACGTGAAGCCGTCCCCGATGGACTTCGCCGCCTGGATGGAGGTCTACCTCGGTGACCGCTGGTACACCTTCGACCCGCGCAACAACGAGCGGCGCAAGGGCCGGGTGCTGATCGGCCGCGGCCGCGACGCCGGCGACGTGGCCATGGCGACGACCTTCGGCTCGCCGTACCTGGAGAAGATGGTCGTCATCGCCGAGGACAAGGTCGCCTGAGGGGTCACCTCCTACCGAGGTGTCAGAACCTGAGTGGCCTATAGGCCACTCACATTCTGACAAGTCGGGCTTCAAGCCGGGACGTTGCGCTCGAGCTCGTCCAGCCAGGCCCGGGCGTTGCCGTCCGAGGGCGCTCGCCACTCGCTGCGCGGTGAGAGTGAGCCGCCGGCGACGACCTTCGGCCCGTTGGGCAGGGCCGAGCGCTTGAACTGGGCGAAGCCGAAGTAGCGGCGCAGGAAAACGTCCAGCCAGTGCCGGATCGCGGGCAGGTCGTACGCCCGGCGCTGGCCGGCGTCGAAGCCGGGTGGCCAGTCGCCGGACTCGACGTCGGACCACGCATGCCGGGCCAGGAAGGCGATCCGGCTGGGCGGGAAGCCGTAGCGCAGGACGTGGAACAGGGTGAAGTCCTGCAGGGCGTACGGGCCGACCTTGTCCTCGGTGCTCTGCGGGCGCTCGCCCTCGGCCACCGGGACCAGCTCGGGGGAGATCTCCTGCTCGACGATCAGCTGCAGGATGCGGTTGGTCTCGTCGGTGAACTGACCGGTGCCGACCACCCAGCGAATCAGGTGCTGGATCAGTGTCTTGGGTACGCCGGCGTTGACCCCGTAGTGGGACATCTGGTCGCCCACGCCGTAGGTGCACCAGCCCAGCGCCAGCTCGCTCAGGTCGCCGGTGCCGAGCACGATCCCGCCGCGCTGGTTGGCCAGCCGGAACAGGTAGTCGGTCCGGAGCCCGGCCTGGACATTCTCGAAGGTGACGTCGTAGACCGGCTCGCCACCCGCGAACGGGTGGTCCATGTCGGCAAGGAGCTGTCGCGCCGCAGGCCGGATGTCGAGCTCGGCGAAGGTCACCCCGAGGGCGTTGGACAGCCGGGTCGCGTTGTCCTTGGTCTCGGCGCTGGTGGCGAAGCCGGGCATCGTGAAAGCGAGGATGTCGCTGCGCGGGCGGCCCAGCCGGTCCATCGCCTTGGCCGCCACGATCAGCGCGTGGGTGGAGTCCAGACCGCCGGACACCCCGATCACGAGCTTGGGGCCGCCGATCGCCGACAGCCGTTGCTCGAGCGCCGAGACCTGGATGTTGTACGCCTCGTAGCAGTCCTGCGCGAGGCGAGCCGGGTCGTCGGGCACGAACGGGTACCGGTCGACCCGCCGCCGCAGACCGAGGTCGGTGCGCGGGGGGTCGAGGGTGAACGCCACCGTGCGGAACGGCCGACCGCCCTGGGCCTCCAAAGTCCGACGGTTGTCGTCGAAGGTGCCCTGACGCAGCCGCTCCTGCCGCAGCCGCATGACGTCGACGTCCGCGACGGCCCGCTGGTCCTCGGGCGAGAAGCGCTCGGTCTCGGCGAGCAGCTCGCCCAGCTCGTAGACCATGGTCTGCCCGTCCCAGGACAGGTCGGTGCTCGACTCTCCGGCGCCGGCTGCGGCGTAGACGTACGCGGCGAGGCAGCGACTGGAGGCGGAGCGGACCAGCAGCCGCCGGTCGTCGGCCCGGCCGACGGTGATCGGGCTGCCCGACAGGTTGAGCAGGACGGTCGCTCCCGCGAGGGCGGCCGAGGCGCTCGGTGGAACCGGCACCCACATGTCCTCGCAGATCTCGACGTGGACCACCAGGCCCGGCACGTCGGCGGCGGCGAAGAGCAGGTCCGGGCCGAACGGCACCTCGACCCCGCCCAGCACGATCGTCTGGCCGGCCCGGTCGTCGCCCGGCGCGAAGTGGCGCCGCTCGTAGAACTCGCGGTAGGTGGGCAGGTACGACTTCGGGACGACGCCGAGCACCTGGCCGTCGCGGATGACCACGGCGGTGTTGAACAGCCGGTTCCCCTGACGCAGCGGGGCACCCACGACCAGCAGTGTGTACAGCCCCGCCGACGCCGCCGCCACCTCGGCGACCGCGTCCTCGACCTCGTCGAGCACCACCTCCTGCAGGAACAGGTCCTCGATCGAGTACCCGCTCAGGCAGAGCTCCGGGAAGAGCGCGACGCCCACCCCCTCCTCGGCACACAGCCGAGCCTGAGTGATCACCGCGGCCGCGTTCGTCCTCGGGTCGGCGATGCTGACGGGCGTCGTGCACGCCGCGACGCGGACGAAGCCCTGGTCGTACACCGAGTCGAAGTTCACACCCCGAAGTCTGCCGCACCCTCGGACGGCTGCGCCCCGTTCCTCGTTCCGGGGCGGGACGGAGGGCCCGCACCATCTCCGGCTCCCCCACAGCCACGTCCTAGACTCCCCACCATGAGCCTTGCGGCCCACCAACGACCCCACGTCGCCGACAACGACCTGGTCGGCTGACCGTGCGCGTCGCCCTCGCGCAGATCCTCAGCGGGCCGGACCCCGCGGTCAACCTGGAGATCGTCGCCGAGCATGTCCGGCGTGCGGCCGAGCGGGGTGCCGAGCTCGTCGTCTTCCCCGAGGCGACGATGCGCTGCTTCGGCCGTAACCTCGCTGAGGTGGCCGAGCCGCTCGACGGCCCCTGGGCCTCCCGCGTCCGGGAGGTCGCGGCCGACGCCGGCGTGTACGTGGTCGTCGGCATGTTCACCCCCGCGGACGACGGCCGGGTCTTCAACACCCTGCTGGTCACCGGCCCGGGGGTCCAGGCGTCCTACGACAAGATCCACCTCTTCGACGCCTACGGGTTCGCCGAGTCCGACACCGTGGCGCCGGGGGAGAAGCCGCTGGTCGTCGAGGTCCGCGGGATCACCGTCGGCGTCACCACCTGCTACGACGTCCGGTTCCCCGGCCTCTACACCGCGCTCGCCGACGCGGGCGCCCGCGTCGTCTGCGTCGCCGCGTCCTGGGGCGCCGGACCGGGCAAGGTCGATCAGTGGCAGCTGCTGACGCGCGCTCGCGCCCTCGACGCCACCACCTTCGTCCTCGCCTGTGGTCAGGCCGACCCGGCGACCTCGGGAGCAGAGTCTGCGGGCGCCGCGCCCACCGGCGTAGGCCACAGCGCGGTCGTCGGTCCGACGGGTGAGATCGTGGCCAGTCTCGGCGCCGAGCCTGCCCTGCTGGTCGTCGACATCGACCCTGGCGTGGTCGACGCGGCCCGACGCACCATCCCGGTGCTGGCCAACCGGCGGTTCTGACGCCACGCCGACAGCCGTGCCCTCGTAACATCCGCGTTACGCCCGAAGCGGCACACTGAGGACCGTGGACAAACAGACCGAGTTCGTGCTCCGGGCCATCGAGGAACGCGACGTCAGGTTCGTCCGGCTCTGGTTCACCGACGTGCTCGGCTTTCTCAAGTCGGTGGCGATCGCCCCGGCCGAGCTCGAGGGGGCTTTCGCCGAGGGCATGGGCTTCGACGGCTCCGCCATCGAGGGTTTCGCGCGGGTGTACGAGTCCGACATGGTGGCCCACCCCGACCCGGCCACGTTCCAGATCCTCCCGTGGCGCGACTCCAGCCCGGCCACCGGGCGGATGTTCTGCGACATCTCGATGCCCGACGGCTCGCCCTCCTACGCCGACCCGCGCTACGTCCTCAAGCGCGCGCTGAAGAAGGCCGCCGACCTCGGCTTCACCTTCTACACCCACCCCGAGGTCGAGTTCTTCCTGTTCAAGGACCCGCTCGATCCCACTCAGCCGCCGGTGCCCGTCGACCAGTCCGGGTACTTCGACCACACGCCGCAGAGCCTGGGCAGCGACTTCCGCCGCAAGGCGATCACCATGCTCGAGCAGATGGGCATCTCGGTGGAGTTCTCCCACCACGAGGGCGGGCCCGGTCAGCAGGAGATCGACCTGCGTTACGCCGACGCCCTGTCCACCGCCGACAACCTGATGACGTTCCGGGTAGTGGTGAAGGAGGTGGCGCTGTCCCAGGGGATCCACGCCTCCTTCATGCCCAAGCCCTTCACCCAGCACCCCGGCTCGGGCATGCACACGCACATGTCGCTGTTCGAGGGTGACAACAACGCCTTCTACGACGCGAGCGCCGAGCACCACCTGTCGAAGGTCGCCCGCCACTTCATCGCCGGGCTGCTGCGGCACGCCGGCGAGATCACCGCAGTCACCAACCAGTGGGTCAACTCCTACAAGCGGCTGGCCGGTGGCGGTGAGGCGCCGAGCTACATCTGCTGGGGTCGCAACAACCGCTCGGCCCTGGTCCGGGTGCCGATGTACAAGCCCAACAAGGGCGCCTCGGCCCGGATCGAGCTGCGGTCGATCGACTCCGCGGCCAACCCGTACCTGGCCTTTGCGCTGATGCTGACCGCGGGTCTGGCCGGGATCGAGGGCGAGTACGAGCTGCCCGAGGGTGCCGAGGACGACGTCTGGTCGTTGACCGAGCGCGAGCGTCAGGCGCTGGGGATCTCGCCGCTGCCGCGCAACCTGGACGAGGCCATCCGGGCGATGGAGCGCTCCGAGCTGGTCGCGGAGACTCTCGGCGAGCACGTCTTCGACTTCTTCCTGCGCAACAAACGGGCTGAGTTCGAGGAGTACCGCCGCCAGGTCACACCCATGGAGCTGGCTCGGCTGCTGCCGGTTCTCTGAGGCGTCCCTCGATCGCAGGGCGGCAAGGCCGTCGGACGTACACCCACCCCGGCCCCGGCGTAGCCGATGACCGCAAGGCCGCGGGCGCTCTTCAGCAGTGCTACCGGGTGGAGGGCCCTCAGTGCGCGAGGAAGGTCCAGCGCAGGCGTAGCCCGCGGCCGGCCTGCTCGACGTTCAGCGTGCGGCCCAGCCGCTCGGCCTGCTGCCACAGCTGGCTGAGGCCCCAGCTGCGCTGGCCGAACCCGCCGCCGTCGTCGGTGAGCATGAGGGTGAGGCCATCCTCCCCACCGATCAGCTCGATCGAGGCCGAGGTCGGCCGGCTGTGCTCGGCCAGGGCGCTGAGGGCGGTGCGCAGGATGTCGGAGAGGTCGGCGCCGACCCGCGGCAACGCGTCGAAGGAGCCCGTGAGCACCACCTCGGGGCGGAAGCCCAGGACGACCTCGACCTCGGCGGCTGCGGCGAGGGCCACCGCATGCAGCTCGTAGCCAACGGACTGCCGGCCGCTGGTGTGGGGATCGATCGAGGAACGCACCTGGCGGATCGTCTCGTCGATGTCGGCGATGGCCTGGCTCACCCGCGCCCGCCCTGGGCCGCTCACCTCGGTGCTCTGCAGGTTCAAGCCGATCGAGAAGAGCCGCTGGATCACCTGGTCCTGGACGCTCTCAGCGATCCGTTCCCGGTCCTCGCGTGCTTCGAGGGTGTGCTGGGCCGAGCGCGCCTCCGCGAGCTCCAGCGCGAGCGCGGCCTGGGTGGCGAAGTCGCCGGCCATGGTGATGTCGCTGGCCGAGAACGAGGGCTGGTCAGCCGCGCGGCTGACCATGATGGCGCCCTGGGTGCTCACGCGGCCCGTCAGGGGCAGGGAGAGGATGTGGCCGAGATCGGCCTCGGAACCCACCTCGGAGTGGATGCACGGCAGCTCACCGGCCATGACCATCTGGACGGTACCAGCCTCGATGGCCCGCTCGGTCAGGCTGCCCGCGGCGGTGTACCGCCGGTTCTCCAGCTGTTCGGCCCCGACCCCCGCCGCGACCCGGACGTCCATCAGGTCGGGGTCGTCCTCGCTCGGGATGCAGACGGTGACGGTGCGGGCGTTGGCCAGGAGGAGAACGCTCTCGGCGACACTGCGCAGGATCTTGTCCTCGTCCTCGACGCCCCCGAGCAACTTGCGGCTGATGTCGCTGGAGGCGATCAGCCAGTGCTGGCGACGCCAGGCTTCTTCCAGCTGGGTGGCGTTGTTGATGCCCGCGGCCGAGCTGTCGACGAAGTCGGCGAGCAGCTGGTGGTCCTGCTCGCTGAAGACGGCACCGCCCATCGGGCGCATCACGTAGAGGTTCCCGCACAGCCCCAGGTGCGTGCGCACCGGCAGGTCGATCAGGTCGCCGCCGACCTCTTCACTCGTTCGGCGGCGGTTCGACAGGCGGGCACGGCTGGAGCGACCCAAGGCCAGCGGTAGGTGCTCGGCGTCGCCGATGCCGTGGGCTGCGAGGATTCCCTGGATCGCACGGAGCTCACCTGGCGCGTAGGAGCTGAAGACGAAGCGATCCAGAGTGCCGTCAGACAGTCGGACGGCGAAGGCGGCGTACGCAGCGTTCCCGATGGCTGCGGCCAGCTCGACCATCGAGCGCAGGCGACCGGCCACGGTGAGCTCGCGTGCGACGTCGCGGAGCGAGGTGACGAGCAGCCGGAGCCGCTGCTCCATCGAGTCGATGGGCACCACGCCGTGAGAGGTCTCCAGAACCGCGTCAGGGCTTTGCTGAGGCCGGGTGTCGACCTCAGGTCGACGAGGAATACTCACGCGCAAATTCTAGGAACCGGCCGGGACGAGGTAAAGAATCCGTGATAGGGACGGGAAAAGTCGGGACTTTAGTCCCGAAGGCTTACCAGGGGGAGGACCGAGGTCAGGTCGGCGCGCAGGCCCGAGGCGTGGACGGAGCCTGCTGCGGTAGCGGCTGACCAGCTCAGCGCGCCACCTGCGAGCCCCAGGAACGTGAAGGCGTCGGTCTCGACGACGTTCGGAGGGGTGCCGCGGGTGTGCCGCGGGCCAGGGTCGCCGATCGCGCACTGCACCGCCGTGTACGGCGGAATGCGAACCTCGACCGACCGGCCGGGGTGACGGCTGGCGAGGACGGCGGCAAGCGCGCGGCTGGCGTGCCGCAGCACGCCGCTGACCAGGGGCACGGGTGCGGTCCCTTCCGGGAGCGAACGGTTCCGTACGTCGATCTCAAGCGCCAGCGCGACCAGGTGCAGCAGCACGGCGTCCTCGCGGGTCGCCACTCCCACCGTGGTGGCGACGACGGACGGGCCGGCGTCCCCCAGGCGCCGCTCGACCTCGGCCACCAGCGCGGACGGGTCGGGTGCCTCGTCGGGGTCGGCCGCGCGGCGCAGCAGCCGGGGCAGCCGCGCCATCAGGGGCTCGAGGTCGAGCGGCCGCTCCAGGGTCGGGCTCGCGAGCGCGTCGATCAGCGAGCGCCAGACCAGCACCGGCGCTCCGTCGACCCAGTGCCGGTCGGGCCCTTCGAGCAGGACGAGGGACTGCTCGACCAGGGCCGCGTCCGGTGTTTGTCGCATCCCCGCCAGCCGACCCGCCATCAGGTGCGGAATGCTACCGCTGCGCAACGTCCTGGTGCCGAGGAGTCCGGCCTCGCCAGGACTGGGCCGACAACCGCTCCAGCAAACGGGCTCAGGAGTAACCCGCCGGTAACATTCCCCTGTGACACGGCTGGCGACCACCCAGGGCACCCTGGCGCGGCGGGGTTTCGTCGACGCCGCTGCCGCCCTCGCGACCATGCAGGACTGGGACGCCGGCCAGGAGCCGGTGCTGGAGCTGCTGAGCCGGGCCGCGGACCCCGATCTCGCTCTGGTCGGCCTCGACAGGCTCTACGACCAGGTTCTGGACCTGCCCAAGCGGCTGGCGTCCTCGCCCTTGCTCTCCCGGCACCTGATCATGGTGCTCGGGGCCAGCGCCTCGCTGGCCCAGCACCTGAGTGCCCACCCGCAGCACCTCGACCTGCTGGACGTCGAGCTCGAGAAGGTGCCGGCGGCCACCCTGCGGGCCCGGCTGCTCCGGGTCACCGGCGCCGATCCCGACGCCGCCATGCCGGTGGCAAGCGAGCTGACCGGTAACGCACTGCGGATTGCCTACCGCGGCGAGCTGCTCCGGATCGCGGCGCGTGACCTCTGTTCGCCGGAGCCGATCGAGGTGGTGGACGAGGTCGCCGACGAGCTGTCCGACCTGGCCGACGCCACGCTGGAGGCGGCGCTGTCGATCGCCCGCGCCAAGGGCGGCGAGGCGGCGAAGCAGACCCGGCTCGCCGTGGTCGGGCTCGGCAAGTGTGGTGCGCAGGAGCTCAACTACGTCAGCGACGTCGACGTCCTCTTCGTGGCCGAGCCGGCGCTCGACCCCGACGGCGAGCCGCTGATCGCCGTGGACGCGGCGGTGACCGCAGCCACCCGGATGGCCGCGGAGCTGACCCGCATCTGCTCGGCCCACACCGCCGCGGGCACCATCTGGGAGGTCGACTCGGCGCTGCGTCCCGAGGGTCGGGCCGGCCAGCTCGTCCGCCGCCTCGCCAGCCACCAGGCCTACTACGAGCGCTGGGCCAAGACCTGGGAGTTCCAGGCGATGCTCAAGGCCCGGCCCTGTGCCGGCGACCTCGTGCTGGGCCAGGCCTTTGTCGACATGGTCGCCCCGATGGTCTGGCGGGCTGCGGAGCGCGACAACTTCGTGGCCGATACCCAGGCCATGCGGCTCCGGGTGGTCGCGCACATCCCGGCACGCGAGCAGGGCCGGGAGCTGAAGCTGGGGGAGGGCGGGCTGCGCGACGTCGAGTTCTCCGTCCAGCTGCTGCAGCTGGTGCACGGCCGGGTCGACGAGCGGCTGCGGGTACGGCCGACGCTGCTGGCGCTCAAGGCCCTGGTCGACAACGGCTACGTCGGCCGCGAGGACGGGAAGGGGTTCGGCCTGGCCTACCGGTTCCTGCGGACCGTCGAGCACCGCATCCAGCTGCACCAGCTGCGCCGCACCCACGTGCTGCCCGACACCGAGGCGGACCTGCGTCGGCTCGGTCGCTCGCTGGGGTACGCCCACCCGGCGGCCGAGCTGGTCTCCACCTGGAAGCACTGTGCCGCGCGGGTACGCCGGCTGCACGAGCGGCTCTTCTACTCACCCCTGCTCGACGTCGTGGCGCGCATCCCCAGCTCGGAGCTGCGCCTGACCACCGACGCCGCGCTCGACCGGCTCAAGGCGCTCGGCTACGCCGACCCGCAGGCCGCGCTCCGCCACATCGGCGCTCTCGGCCAGGGCGTGACCCGCCAGGCCGAGATCCAGCGGCAGCTCCTGCCGGCCATGCTCGGCTGGTTCGCCGGCGCGCCGAGCCCGGACTCCGGTCTGCTCGCCTTCCGCCAGGTCTCGGAGGCCCTGGGCACCACACCCTGGTACCTGCGTGCGCTCCGCGACGAGGGGGCGATGGCCGAGCGGCTGGCCCGGATCCTCGCCTCCAGCCGGTACGCGGTCTCGCTGCTGACCCGCGCGCCGCAGACCGTGCAGATGCTCGCGAGCGAGGAGCAGCTGACCCCGCACACCCTCGCCGAGCTGCGGACGGAGATGCACGCCGCTGCCGGTCGGCAGAACGGCAGCACGGCCGCCGTCGAGGCCATCCGGGCGATCCGGCGGCGGGAGCTGTTCCGGGTGGCGGCCGGTGACCTGCTCGGGGAGCTCGACGTGCTGGAGGTGGGCGCCGCGCTCAGCGACCTCGCGTCGGCGACCATCGACGCCGCCCTGCGGGTGGTGCGGAACGAGGCGAGCCGGGACGGGCTGGTGCCGCCGATCGCGGTGGTCGCGATGGGTCGCTGGGGCGGGCACGAGCTCTCCTACGCCTCCGACGCCGACGGCATGTTCGTGATGGCTGACGTCGGTCCCGGGTCCGGCGGCGACCCCACCCGCTCGGCCGCAGCCGTGATCAGCGAGATGCGTCGGTTGCTGGCCCGACCGGGCGCTGATCCGGCGCTGGTGGTGGACGCCGACCTGCGTCCCGAGGGCAAGGGCGGGGCGCTGATCCGCTCGCTGACGGCCTACCGCAACTACTACGCCCGCTGGTCCTCCACCTGGGAGCTGCAGGCCATGGTCCGGGCCGACGCGCTGGCCGGGGACCCGGAGCTGGGAGCAGAGCTGCTGGCCGAGATCGACGCGCGGCGTTGGCCGCCGGGTGGGCTCACGGCGGCCCAGCTGGCCGAGATCCGCAAGCTCAAGGCGCGGGTGGAGGCCGAGCGGCTGCCGCGGGGCGCGAACCCCGCCACCCACACCAAGCTCGGGCCCGGTGGGCTGGCCGACGTCGAGTGGACCGTGCAGCTGCTGCAGCTGCAGCATGCACATCAAGTGCCTGAGCTTCGGTCCTCGCGCACGGTCGTCGCGCTGCGAGCCGCTCGTGACGCCGGCCTGATCGACGGCACGGATGCGGGGCACCTCGAAGCCGCCTGGATCCTGGCCAGCCGGATCCGCAACCAGATCATGCTGGTGCGGGGCCGTGGCTCGGACTCGCTACCCACCGACAGCCGTGAGCTCGCCGCGCTGGCTGAGCTGCTCGGCTACGGTCCGGCCGACTCCTCCCACCTGCTGGCCGACTACTTTCGCGTCACCCGCCGGGCGCGAGGGGTCGTCGACCGCGTCTTCTGGGGCCTCTGACCGGGACGTGCGGACCTGCCGCTCAGCTGTTGGCCACGTCGGTGTGGGGCGCCAGGTCGGGACGCCGGGTGAGCAGGGCGCCCAGCGCGATCATGCCCAGGGCCAGCAGCAGGTGCAGGATGTTGTCGGCGGTGTTCAGCGGGACGACGTTCGCGCCGGAGCTCATCGGCACGGCGACGCCGTAGACGAAGAGCAGGGCGTAGACGATGCCGCCGATCACCAGGTAGGACTTGGCACCGCGGATGCTGCGGACGAGCGCGAGCCCGGCGATCCCGAACAGCAGGTGCACGACGTTGTGCAGGACCGACACCTGGAACAGGCCCAGCAGCTTGGCCTCGGACAGGTGTCCGGCGAAGCGCATCGAGCTGTAGTGGCTGGTGATGCCAGGGATGAAGCCGAGCACGCCGACAGCCAGGAAGACGACGCCGACGAGCGCAGCCGCCTTCTGGACGGCCGTGCGGCCCGGGGTCGCGAGACCTGTGGTGCGGGAGTCGGAGACAGAGCCAGCCATGATGTGAGTTCCTCGCGGATCAGAAGATGTGACGATCCGCTGAGGTACCCGGGGTCGGCGGCCCCAAACGGCTCGAGGTGTGTCACTCGTCGAGGACCGAGCGGACCAGCCGCAGCACGTCCGCGGGGGTGAGGCCCTGATCGAGCAGGGGGAGAACGGCCGACCGGATCGCCCGCCGACTCTGCTCGGTCGCTGCGGGCTGTTGGTCGGCGACGACGGTGCCCAGCCGCCCGGCCGTGATCAGGTAGCCCTCCTGCTCCAGGGCGCGGTAGACGCCGGCGACGGTGCCGGGGGCGACGCCGAGGTCGCCGGCCAGAGCACGGACAGCGGGCAACCGGGTGCCCGCGCTGAGCGTCCCCTGCGCGATCAGGTCGACCAGCTGGCCGCTGAGCTGTTCGGCCTTGGGCACGGACGAGCTGGCGTCGAGCCGCAGCGGAAGCGAGGTCACGAGGCTCCTTCGACGCGCTCAGCACGTGGTGGTCGTCGCAGGGTGGCGATGAGCAGGGCGAGCGCGACCAGCTGGGTGAAGGCGACCACGACCACGAGCCCGGCTAGCGACCGCTCGTAGAGCCAGCCGGCGAGGCCGCCGCCGAGCACGGCCGCCGCTCCCTGCACGGCCGCGAACGACCCGTACGCCCCAGCGCGTCGGCCGGCCGGCACCAGGTCCGCGACCAGGGCCTTGACCGTGGAGTCCTGCACGCCGACCGCGGCGCCCCAGACGAGCACGCCCAGCACCGCCGGCCAGACCGAGTCGGTGAAGGCGAGCAGCGGAACCGCCACCACCAGGGCTGGAAGCACCAACAGGATGCGGCCGGCCACGCGTTCGTAGAGCCAGCCTGTGGCCAGGGCAGCCACCGCGCCGACGGCCATCGCTCCTGCGTAGACCACCGGCACCAGGGCCACGTCGACCACCCGGTCGGTGGTCAGGTGGTAGGAGATGACGCCGAACGTGACCAGTCCGGCCGTCGTGGCGCCGGAGGACGCCGCGAACATCCAGAACGGCACCGGCAGCCGTTGACGGACGGTGGTCCCGAGCGTGGTCGGCGCATCGGCTGGCCCGGGCGCCACGTCCGGCTGGCCGGTCCGGCTCCGGACCCAGACCAGCAGGCCCATGGCCACGGCACCCGGGACGACGAGGGCGGCCAGCGCTGGCCAGAGCGCCCCGCTGAGTGCGGCCACGCCTGCCACCAGGAGCGGGCCCGCGAAGGCGCCGATCTGGTCCAGAGCCTTGTGCACTCCGAGTCCGCGGCCCAGCCCGACCCTGGCGGCGGCCTGAGCGAGCAGCGCCGACTTGGCCGGGCTGCGGATCGCCTTGCCCGTCCGCTCCGCCAAGACCAGGACGACCGCGACCGTCAGACCGGCGCCGCCGAGGAAAGGGGCGACGGCCAGCAGCGGGACGCAGACCGCCGTCAGGCCGTAGCCGACGAGCGTCAGCCGCCAGTAGCGGCCCGTCCGGTCGGCCAGGGTGCCGGAGAAGAGCCGCAGCACCAAGGCAATGGCCTCTCCCGCGCCCGTGACGACCCCGACCACCACCGCCGAAGCGCCCAACGAGGCCAGCAGCGGGCCGGTGACCGAGCGTGCGCCCTCGTAGACCATGTCCGCGGCCAGGCTGACCACACCGAAGCCGACCACCGCGCGCCACGGTGAGAACCCGGCGGCCGTGGCCGGTCCCGTCGAGGTCAACGGCCCTCCCTGTGCCGTTCGGTCGCCGAGTGGTAGGCGGCCAGCGTGAAGGCGGCCGTGTTGTCCCAGCTGAAGCGGGAGGCGTGGCCGGCGGCGTTGGCGCCCAGCCGGAGCCGCTCCCCGGGGTGGTCGAGCACGGCCTCGAGGGCGTCGGCCCAGGCGGACGCCTCGTGTCCGCGGACCAGCAGACCGGTCTGGCCGTCGCGCACGGCGTGCCGCAGACCACCGACGTCGGTGGCCACCACGGGCCGGCCGCACGCCTGCGCCTCCAGCGCCACCAGTCCGAACGACTCGTTGTGCGAAGGCACCGCGACCACGTCGGCTACGCAGTACCAGCGAAAGAGCTCGGCCCGGGGGGAGTGCGGACGCAGCTCGACCAGGTCGGCCACCCCGAGAGCCTCGATCAGCCGTGGCAGCTCCAACGACCACTGCGACTGCGGCCCGCTCGGGCTGCCGATGATGATCAGCCGCAACCGATGGCGGCGGTCCGGGTGCCGGGCGGCCAGCTCGGCCACGGCGCGGATCAGCACGTCCGGAGCCTTGAGCGGCTGGATCCGGCCGACGAAGAGGATCACCTGATCGTCCTGGCCGACGCCGTGCTGGGCGCGGGACTTCGGCTGGTTGCAGGGGTGGAAGGTGTGCAGGTCGACGCCCGGGGGCACCACCGCGAGCTGTTCCGGCTGCGCCCCGTAGTGTTGCTGCAGCTCGGTTGCCTCGTCGACAGTATTGGCCGTGAGCATGGCGGCGGCCGCGACGATGGCTTGCTCCCCGCGGTCGCGCACGTCGGGTTCACGGGTCTGCCCCTGACCCAGCGCGACGTTCTTGACCCGGGCCATCGTGTGCATGGTGTGGACCAGGGGCAAGTCGTGCCGAGCCGCCAGCTCGAGGCCGACCATGCCCGAGAGCCAGTAGTGGCTGTGCAGCAGCTCGTAACCGGCCAGCCGCCGGCCGAGCGCGTCGGTGATCGCCGGCAGCAGGGCCGGCAGCTCCTCCTTGGCCACGGGCCCCCGTGGACCGGCCGGCACCTGGATCACCCGGGTGTGCTCGTTGACCTCGACGATCTCGGGGCCGTCGTCCTCGGCGCGGGTGAGGACGTCCACCTCGATGCCGCGCTCACCGAGCCGGCGCGCCACCTCGGCGACGTAGACGTTGAGCCCGCCCGCGTCCCCGACCCCCGGTGTCGCCAGCGGTGAGGTGTGCACGCTCAGCATGGCGATGCGCTGTGGGTACTCGACCGACGTGCTCATCGTGACCCCTCACCTGGTGGACGGGCCGTCCGTGCGCCCCGGTCACCCTACTAACCGGGTCCGGCTGCAGCACATCCTGAGGTAGACCTCAGCCGCCGCCGACCTTTGCCTGACCGGAGGTTGAGGTCCCCCTTCTAGCGTCTGCCTCACGGTCGCCGGCTGACCCTCGGGGGAGGACGGTCGGCGGCCCAGGCCGGGTGGTCGTTCACGCGATCACCCGGCTGCCTGCCACACGATTTGGGTGAGACGACGCCGACCAGACGAAGAGAGACGACCATGACCGACCTCCAGCACCGCGACGAGTACGGCAACCTGCTTGGCTTCGGGCTGCGCGTCCCCACCTCCAACTCCTGCCCGGACTGGTGCGTGAACGAGCACGGGCACGGCTACGACTCCGAGGTCGTTCACGGATACCCGAGTCGGTGGCACGAGGCCTTCGAGGAGCACTTCGAGGTCGCGGACCTGACCCTGCTCGGCAAGTCCCACAAAGAGGTCGGCGTCTCGGTGCACACCCTCGAGACCGTCGACGCCTCCAGCGGGCGCGTGGTGTGGGTGGACGAGCCGGAGCTGTGGCTCGGCGCCGACGACATGGTGCGGCTCACCGCCACGGAGGCCCGTCAGCTCGCCGCCGCCCTGCTGCAGGGCGCCGAGCGGCTCGAGGCCGTCCTCCAGGCCTGAGGCCCAGCTCTGCGGCTGTCACCTGCGCTCGTCGCTGTCACCTGCTCCTGCGCTCTTGCGCCCGCTACACCGGGCGCAAGAGCGTCAAGGAGGCGCAGGATGGGCTTCCGGGATCAGCAGTCGTAGTAGAGCTCGAACTCGTGCGGGTGGGGACGCAGTCGGACGGCGTCAATGTCGGCGCGCTTGAGCTCGACCCAGGTCTCGATCAGGTCGGAGGTGAAGACGTCGCCGCCGAGCAGGAAGTCGTGGTCGGCTTCGAGGGTGTCCAGGACACCGCCCAGGCTGTCGGGGACCGTCGGCACGGAGGCGTGCTCCTCGGGTGGCAGCTCGTAGAGGTCCTTGTCCACGGGAGCGAGCGGCTCGGTCTTGGACTGAATGCCGTCGATGCCGGCCATCAGGATCGCCGCGAAGGCCAGGTACGGGTTGGACGAGGGGTCAGGGCAACGGAACTCGACGCGCTTGGCCTTGGGGTTGGAACCGGTGATCGGGATCCGCATCGCGGCTGAGCGGTTGCGCGAGCTGTAGACCAGGTTGACCGGGGCCTCGAAGCCGGGCACCAGCCGGTGGTAGGAGTTCACGCTGGGGTTGGTGAAGGCGAGGATCGAGGGGGCGTGCTTCAGCACGCCGCCGATGTACCAGCGCGCCATGTCCGACAGGCCGCCGTAGCCGGCCTCGTCGTAGAACAGCGGCACGCCCTCGTTCCAGATGGATGAGTGCACGTGCATACCGGATCCGTTGTCACCGAAGATGGGCTTCGGCATGAACGTGGCTGTCTTGCCAGCAGACCACGCGGTGTTCTTGATGATGTACTTGAACTTCTGCACGTCATCACCCGCAGCAAGCATGGTGTTGAAGCGGTAGTTGATCTCTGCCTGGCCCGCGGTACCGACCTCGTGGTGCGCCCGCTCCACCGTCAGGCCGGACGCCTCGAGATGTTTGGTCATGTCGTCGCGCAGGTCGGCGAAGTGGTCGACCGGCGGTAGCGGGAAGTAGCCGCCCTTGTACTTGACCTTGTAGCCACGGTTGCCGCCCTCCTCGATCCGGCCGGTGTTCCAGGCCCCGGCGACGGAGTCGATCGCGTAGTAGCCGGTGTTGGCCTTGGTCTCGTACCGGACGTCGTCGAAGACGTAGAACTCCGCCTCAGGGGCGAAGAAGGCGGTGTCGCCGATCCCGGTCGAGGCCAGGTAGTTCTCTGCCTTGCGCGCGATGTTGCGCGGGTCGCGGCTGTAGGGCTCCTTGGTCAGCGGGTCGTGGACGAAGAAGTTCAGACACAGTGTCTTGGCGGTGCGGAAGGGGTCGAGGTAGGCCGTCGTCGCGTCCGGCAGCAGGGCCATGTCCGACTCGTGGATCTTCTGGAAGCCGCGGATCGAGGAGCCGTCGAAGGCGAGCCCGTCCTCGAAGACCTCAGGCCCGAACGAGCCCGCCGGGACGGTGAAGTGCTGCATCATCCCGGGCAGGTCGCAGAAGCGGACGTCGATGATCTCGACGCCCTCGTCCTTGACGTAGGCCAACAGGTCGTCAGCGCCTTGGAACATAGGTCTCCTCCGGAGGATCAGGTGCCGGGCGGGCAGCCGTAGGCACGGGTTTCCCCTGCAGTATGGCCGCCGTGCGTGGGCCCGGCCAGGGGCGGGTCGGCCTGGTCCCGACCAGCGGCGCCTGCCTCAGGAAAGGGACCCCCGGTGCTCGCACCCCTGGTCGGTTTGCACGGGCCGCTCCAGCACCTCCGCCGCTCAGCTCCAGCGACAGCAGCAGCAGCGGTGGGGAGGCCGAAGTAGCCTGGCGGAGTGGCCGACACCCGTACCAGTTCCGGCGTGACCGCCGGTGGCGAGTCCTACCCAGGCGCAGGTCTGGGTCTGCCGCCCGACGGACGCGGTGCCCTCGCCGCCTGGCGGGCCCGCGTGGCCGCGCTGGTGATGGACTGGGCCGCCTGCATGGCGATCGCCGTCGGCTTCTTCGGGTCCGGCGTGCTGACCGGCTCGGGGTGGCGGTCCTGGATGATCCTCGCCACGTTCTTCGTGCAGTCCACGGTGCTCTGCTGGGTGGCTGGCGGCAGCTTCGGCCAGCTGCTCTGCCGGATCGCGGTGGTCCGCGTCGACCGCCAGCCGCTGGGCCTGCTCCGTGCCGTCACCCGGGCCGCCCTGGTGTCGCTGGCGTTGCCCCCACTGATCGTCGGTGCGGACCGGCGTGGCCTGCACGACCTGGCCGTCGGCACGGTCGTCGTCCGTCGCCGCTGACCCGTTACTCGATCGGGACCGATTCCGGTTGTGGGCGGTGTGCCCTCCTGGTACACATGAGCCATGGTTAACGTGTCCGTAACATTCGACCCCAGCGACGCCGCTGATCTTGCCCGCGCCCAGGCGGTCCTCGACCACTTCGGTGCCCAGCACGCGACGAAGGCGGAAGCGCCCATCGCCGCGCCTGATCCGGACACGACCCATCAGAAGGTCATTGCCCTGCTCCGTGGCTACGGTCGTCGCCGCACCGAGCTGATCCGCGAGGTCGCGCGCTGTTCCCCGGACTGGGCCCGGCACGAGGACCTGGTGGCCATCGTCGGCTCCGCCGCCGCCGTGCTCGGCACCCAGGCGGCCGTCGAGAAGGCCTGGCGCACCAAGGGCATGCCCGGCCCGTTCTTCGAGAGCGACGAGAACGGCCACGCCCGGATGGACATGAGGCTGGCCGACATCGTGCTCTTCGCCATGCACGAGATCGACGAGCCCGACCCCTTGGTCGCCGCCCGCTACTGACCTTTTCGGGCATCCCGCCCTACCTCGGGGCGGTCCAACCGAGACTCACCCTGTGAACGATCCTGACGCATAGTCGCGTCAGGATCGTTCACGAAACGTGCTGCAGACCTACTCGGTCTCAGCGAGGGCCTCGCAGCAGGTGTTGATGATCATGCCGGCGACCACGTAGGGGTCCATGTTGGCGTTGGGTCGACGGTCCTCGAGCCAGCCCTTCTTGGCTTTCTCGACGGCCCACGGGATGCGGACCGAGGCGCCGCGGTCGGACGCGCCCCAGCTGAAGCTCTCCCACGACGCGGTCTCGTGCGCTCCGGTCAGGCGGTCCTCGATGCCGGCACCATAGGCGAGCACGTGCTCCTTGGCCTTCTTGCCCAGAGCCTCGCAGGCGGTGATGATGGCGTCGTAGTTCTCCATCGTGGCCTTGGTCGAGAAGTTGGTGTGCGCCCCAGCGCCGTTCCAGTCACCCTTCATCGGCTTGGCGTCGAAGCTGACGACCACGTTGTAGTCCTCGGCGATGCGGTGCAGCAGCCAACGGGCCACCCACATCTGGTCGCCGATGGCTGGGGCCGGCAGGACGCCGATCTGGAACTCCCACTGCGCCATCATGACCTCAGCGTTGGTGCCCTCGATCGCGAGCCCGGCGTCCAGGCAGGCCTGGGTGTGCGCCTCGATGATCTCGCGGCCGACCATCTTCTCGCCGCCCACCCCGCAGTAGTACGGGCCCTGGGGGGCGGGGAAGCCGTTCTCGGGCCAGCCCAGCGGGCGGCCGTTCTGCAGGAAGGTGTACTCCTGCTCGATGCCGAACATGGGGCTCTGGTCGGCGTACTTCTCGGCCGCCTCGACGCAGAAGGCCCGCGTGTTGGTCGGGTGCGGGGTGAAGTCGGTGAGCTCGACCTCGCAGAGGACGAGGATGTTGGCGCCGCCACGGATGGGGTCGGGACAGGTGAAGACCGGCCGCAGGACGCAGTCGGAGTTCGAACCCGGCGCCTGGTTGGTGCTCGAGCCGTCGAAGCCCCAGATGTCGGGCTCCTTGCCGTCGGCGACGATCCGGGTCTTGTTGCGCATGATCGGAGACGGCTTCGTGCCGTCGATCCAGATGTACTCAGCCTGGTACGGCATTCGGCATCCCTTCGCTGGTGGACGGCTGCTCCCCGCAGCCAGAGCCATCCTGTCCGCCGGTCGTTTCAGGTGTGTGTCGGTCTGATATCAGCGGCGGCACCGGCGCTGTGGCTTGCTGTGAGGTTGCTCGCTGCGCAGCTCAGCGCCCCTCGAGACTCACAGCACCGCGCCCGGGTTCAGGATGCCGGCCGGGTCGAGGGCGTCCTTGATCCGGTGCGACAGGGCCATCACGTCCGCTCCGAGCTGCGCGGGCAGCGCCCCCTTCTTGGTCCGGCCCACCCCGTGCTCGCCGGTGATGGTGCCACCCAGGCTCAGGGCCAGGGTCATGATCTGCTCGAACGCCTGCTGCGCCCGGGCGGCGGCGGCTGGGTCGGCGGCGTCGAAGACGATGATCGGGTGGGTGTTGCCGTCCCCGGCGTGCGCGACCACCGGCACCTCCACCTCGAGCGCCGCCGCGATCGCGGCCACCCCGATGACGAGCTCGGGCAGCAGGGGCACGGGGACGCCCACGTCCTCCAGCATCAGCGAGCCGCGCGCTTCAATGGCCGTGAACGCCAGCCGCCGGGCGGCGCAGAACATCTCGCCCTCGGTCGGGTCGTCGGTGACGAAGACGTCGTCGCAGCCCGCGGCTCGGCAAGCCGCCTCGATGGCTTCGACCTCGGCAGCGGCGGCGGAGGCCGGCGCGTCGGACTGGGCGATCAGCAGCGCGCCCGCGCTCCGGTCCAGCCCCATCGGCCGGTAGTCCTCGACGGCGTTGACCGAGGGGGAGTCCATCAGCTCCAGCATGGAGGGCCGGACTGTCCGGCCGATCGCCACCACCGCCCGGGCCGCGTCCCCGACCGTGGGGAAGCTCGCTACCAGGGTCGCCCGGGGTGGCTGCGCCGGGATCAGCCGCAGGATCGCCCGGGTGATGATGCCCAACGTCCCCTCGCTGCCGACGAACAGCTTGAGCAGGCTCAGGCCCGCCACGTCCTTGATCCGTTTGCCGCCCAGGCTGATCAGCGTGCCATCGGCCAGCACCACGTCCATGCCCAGCACGTAGTCGGTGGTGACGCCGTACTTGACGCAGCACAGCCCGCCGGCGTTGGTGGCCACGTTGCCGCCGATCGAGCAGATCTCGTACGACGAGGGGTCGGGCGGGTACCAGAGCCCGTGCTCGGCGGCGGCTCGCTTCACCTCGATGTTCAGCGCGCCGGGCTCGACGACCGCCACCCGGGTCTCGACGTCGATCTCGATCGTCCGCATCTGCTCCAGGCTGATCACGATGCCCCCGTCGACCGCCGACGAGCCGCCGGAGAGTCCGCTGCCTGCACCGCGGGGCACCACGGGGACGCCGTACGTCGCCGCCCACCGCACCGCCTGCTGGACGTCGGCGGCTGTCCGGGCGCGGACCACCGCGATCGGCGTGCCTGCGCCGGGGTCGCGTGCCCAGTCGTGGCGGTAGTTCTCACACGTCACCGCGTCGGTGCGGACCGCGTCGCCCAGAGCCTCGACCAGCTCGTCCAGGGCAGGCGTGGTGAGCTCGGACGTCGTCGTCACTGCCATGGCGCCAACCTACCCACCTCGCCGTCAGCGGCGAGGCCACACACCCACCACCAGAGCCGCCCCGCTTGTTGGTGCGAGCGCGAGGCGCCCCGGGCATGACCGAGGCGGCCCCGGCAGAGGGTGCCTGAACCCTCTACGAGGTGCCTCGCGGTGGAGTCGAGCCAGCGCAAGGCCCCCGAGGCACGCGCTGGCTCAGCCGACTTCCTCGGCCGCTTCCAGCCAGCTCAGCTCGAGCTCGTCCTTCTCTGCAGCCAGGACGTCCAGGTCTCGCTGCAGGCCGCTCAGCCGGCTGTAGTCGCTGGCCGCGGTAGCCATCTGGGTGTGCAGCCGGGCGATCTGGTCGTCGATCTTGCTGAGCTGCTGCTCCACCCGGGCCAGCGTCTTCTTGGCCTGCCGGGCCTGGGTGGACGAGCTCGCCGCCCCGCCGCCGGTCCCGCTCGTGGCCGACGAGGTCAGCGGGGTCGAGGTCCGCGTCCGCCGTGCCTCCAGGTACTGCTCGACGCCGCCGGGCAGCAGCACGCAGCTGCCGTCACCCATCAGGGCGTACGTGACGTCGCAGACCCGCTCCAGGAAGTACCGGTCGTGCGAGACCACCACCAGGGTGCCCGGCCAGCTGTCGAGGTAGTCCTCGATCACGGTGAGGGTGTCGATGTCGAGGTCGTTGGTGGGCTCGTCCAGCAGCAGCACGTTCGGCTCGGCCAGCAGTAGCCGTAGGAACTGCAGCCGTCGCCGCTCGCCACCCGAGAGGTCGCCCAGCCGGGTGGTGAGCTTGTCGCCGGTGAACCCGAAGTCCTCGAGGAGCGAGCTGGTCGAGGACTCCTTGCCCGAGGCCAGCTGGGTCGAGCGGCGCAGCTCGTTCACCGACTCGAGCACCCGCTCCGAGCCGCGCAGCTCGGTGACGTTCTGCGAGAGGTGGCCGATGGACAGCGTCCGCCCCCGCTTGACCGTGCCGGAGTCCGGCGCGACCTCGCCGGTCAGCAGGCGCAGCAGGGACGTCTTGCCGGCGCCGTTGACCCCGATCAGCCCGATCCGCTGACCCGGCCCGATCGACCAGCTGAGGTCGCGGAGCAGCTCTCGTCGGCGCTCGTCCTCCCCAACCCCCAGCCAGACCCGCACCAGGTCGAAGACGTCCTTGCCGAGCCGGCTGACCGAGAACCGCTCCAGCTCCAGGGTGTCCCGGGGCGGCGGTTCGTCGGCGATCAGCGTGGTCGCGGCGTCGATCCGGAACTTCGGTTTGGAGGTACGGGCGGGAGCCCCCCGCCGCAGCCAGGCCAGCTCCTTCCGCAGCAGGTTCTTCCGCCGGGCCGCCATCCCGGCCGCCTGGCGGGAGCGCTCGGCGCGGGCCAGCACGTACGCGGCGTACCCGCCGTCGTAGGAGTCGACGACCCCGTCGTGCACCTCCCAGATCCGGGTGCAGATGGCGTCGAGGAACCACCGGTCGTGGCTGACCACCAGCATGGCGATGTCGCGGGCCTGCAGCGCACGGAGGTGCTCAGCGAGCCACGCGACCGCCTCGACGTCGAGGTGGTTGGTCGGCTCGTCGAGGACGAGCAGGTCGTGGGGGCCCAGCATCAACGCCACCAGCGCCGTACGCCGCCGCTCGCCGCCGCTGAGCGACCCGACGGACGCGTCGAGGTCGACGTCGGCCAGCAGGTGCTCGACGACGGCCCGGGTGCCGGCGTCTGAGGCCCAGACGTGATCGGCGCGGCCGTCGACGATCACGTCGCGGACCGTGGCGTCGGCGGAGAAGTCGTCGGCCTGGTGCAGGTAGCCGATCGAGACCGCGCCGGTGCGGGTGACGCGGCCCGCGTCGGGCTCGGTGAGCCCGGTCAGGATGCGCAGCAGGGTCGTCTTGCCGTCCCCGTTGCGGCCGACGACGCCGATCACGTCGCCACGGGACAGGCCCAGGCTCAGGTCGTCCAGCAGCGTGCGGGTGCCGTAGGTCATCGTGACGTGCTCGGCGTTGACCAGGTTGGCCATCGGGCTCTCCTCTCGGTTCTCGGTCGTAGGTGCTGAGCTCGTCGGGCTGGGTGGGCGGGGCTGGTCGTCGGTACTGCGGTCGCGGTTCAGACCCAGGTCTGGACCATCCTCGTTCACGTCAGCCTCAGGTCCGGACCTGCGCCTCGGGCCTGGACCCGGCCCTGCCGCCGGCGCACGATGAGGCCATGAACCCACCACGCCCTCTCGCCGCACTGCCCACGGCGGGCCTGTACCAGCGCGCCGGCGACCTCGACCGCAGCGCCGTCTGTGACCAGCTGTCGACCCATTTCGCCGCTGGCCGGCTGCGGTGCGACGAGCTGGACCAGCGGCTCACCGCGGCGGTGAACGCCGAGACCCTGCTCGACCTGCGCCGGTTGGTCAGCGACCTGCCGCTGGCTCCAGCGCCGCAGCCTGCGATCATCCCGGCCCCAACGGCCGGCTGGCGGGCGATGGACATCCTGGCGCTGCTGGGGGTGATCGGGTGCGGCGGCTTAGCCCTGCTGATGCTTCTCGTGCTGGGCGTCGGGCCGCACCCCTGGCTGATCCTCGCCGGCCTGGTCTCCTGCTCCATTGCCGCGCTTGGCGGCGCCTCGCTGGCCCACCTGCTGCACCGGCAGCGGCTGCGGGCCACGCAGGCCCAGCCGCCTTCGGACGGGGTTCAGCGTCCTCGCATCGCCTGACGTGAGCCGCGGGCCTGACGCGCGCTCGCCGGCATCGGACCCTTGGGGACGGGGACGGTGGGCCGGACGGCGTCGAGGGCCCGCAGGCGCGCCTTGACGTCGGTGACCTGGTTGGCCTGCAGCGACTTGGGCAGCTTGCGAATGTGATCGGCGAGCTGGCTCAGTGGCACCTGTCCCGGCTTGTCGCCCATCACGATCGTGTGCACGGTGACCCCGTACGCCACGCGCTCGTGCTTGCGGACCTCGCTGCCGAGCAGCTGGCGTACCCGGCCGGGCTCGCCCTCACCGATCAGCACCAGGCCGCCAGGGCCGACGGTGCGGTGGACGACGTCGCTGTTGCGGTTGGCCGCGATCACCGGAGTCGAGATCCACTGCTTGGGCAGCATCTGCAGGGCAACCTCGGCCGAGCCGGCCTGCCCGGCGTAGCGACGGTAGGTGGCTGCCTTGGCCCGCCGGACCAGCACCATCATGGCGAGCAGGACGCCGGTCAGCAGGCCGAGCACCGTCGCGTAGATGACGTGGCCGGTCAGCAGACCGATGACCACGCCCAGGACGACCGGCAGCAGCAGCGCGCCGAGCATCAGGTACGGCAGCTTGGGGTCGTACTCGTGGGTCAGCTCGTACGCGCGGCGGATCTGCTTGACGCGGCCCATGTCGGCCGGGTCGGTGCTGTTCTTCTTGCGGGCGCGCTCGAGACGCTTCGCGTCCCGGACGGCGGCCTTCGTCTCCTTGGCCGACGCCTCGACGACCGGGGCCGGTCGCTGCTGAGCGGGCGTCCGCGGTGGCAGGGCTGCAGATCCTGTCTTGCGCGGGGGTAGGGCCGGCGAGCCGGTCTTGCGGGTCGGGCGGTCAGCCATGACGCGCTCCTGAGGTGGTGGTCTGACGGGAGTCCAAGGCCTGACGGTACAGCCGACCGGCCCGGTAGGAGGAACGGACGAGCGGTCCGCTCATCACGCCGGCGTACCCGATCTCGGTCGCCTCGGCGCTCAGCTCGACGAACTCCTCGGGCTTGACCCAGCGCTCCACCGGGTGGTGCCGCGGCGACGGCCGCAGGTACTGGGTGATGGTGATCAGCTCGGTACCGGCCTCGTGCAGGTCGCGCAGCGCCTCGCTGATCTCCTGGCGGGTCTCACCCATGCCCAGGATGAGGTTCGACTTGGTGACCAGCCCGGCGTCGCGGGACGCACGGAGCACACCGAGCGAGCGGTCGTACCGGAAGCCCGGGCGGATCCGCTTGAAGATCCGCGGCACGGTCTCGACATTGTGGGCGAAGACCTCGGGCCGGGTGCTGAACAGCTCGTCGAGGTAGGTGGCGTTGCCCGAGAAGTCCGGCGCCAGCATCTCGACGCCCGTGCCCGGGTTGAGGGCGTGGATCTGCCGGATCGTCTCCGAGTACAGCCAGATGCCCTCGTCGGGCAGGTCGTCGCGACAGACACCGGTCACCGTGGCGTAGCGCAGGCCCATCTTCTGGACGCTCTCGGCGACGCGGAGCGGTTCTCCACTGTCGAAGTCGGCAGGCTTGCCGGTGTCGATCTGGCAGAAGTCGCAGCGACGTGTGCACTGGTCACCACCGATGAGGAAGGTGGCCTCGCGGTCCTCCCAGCACTCGAAGATGTTCGGGCAGCCGGCCGACTGGCAGACAGTGTGCAGGTCTTCCGACTTCACCATCGCCTGCAGCTCGCGGTACTCCGGACCCATCCGTGCCGTGGTCTTGATCCACGACGGCTTCTTCTCGATCGGCACGGCTGCGTTGCGTACTTCCAGGCGTAGCAGCCGGCGACCCTCCGGGGCGATTGTCACCGGCTCAGACTACCCGGCGGCCTCGATGCCCTAGTTGACGTCCCGGCGGCGGAAGACGACGTAGGTGACCGTCAGCAGCACAGCTACCACCACCACCCAGTAGACCGAGCTCTGGCCGACGGTGATCAGGTGCTCGATCTGGTCCTCCTGGATCCCGTCAGGGGTGGAGACCCGCACCGTGGAGTAGTAGCTGTGACCATGGTTGAGCAGGGCCAGTGCGTTCGTCTCCGGCTGGAACCGCTGCACCTTCTGCAGCACGGGCACCGCGTACATGACGATCCCCAGGACGAAGGAGAGGAACAGGTAACCGAGGACGGTCCCGGCCGCCGCGATTGTGTGCCGCGTCAGCATGGCCAGCGAGAAGCCGATGACCACGGCGATGATCCCGATCAGCACGCCCCGGGCGCCTGCCGCGTCGACCTTGGCCAGTCCGGTGACCTCCGCCCCGGCGGCCTTCGCCAGGAGTGCCGTCAGCCCGATCGACAGGGCCGAGGTGAGGGCGGTGGCCACGGCTCCCACCAGCACCAGCGCCCCGAGCTTGGAGGTGAAGACCCTGGTGCGCTCGGGCACGAAGCTGAGCCAGTTGGCCAGGGACCCGCTGGAGAACTCTGCGCCGATCAGCGACGCGCTCAGGAAGAGCAGCGCCAGCGCCGTGACGAAGACGCTCACCGTGACCGAGAGGTTCGCGACGTCCGCGAAGTCGGACACCCCGCGCTGGGCGTAGTCCTCGATCCTCGGCTCCGGGAACTCGCACGCCTCGCGCGGGTTGCCCTGATCGATGCAGTCCTGCGCCTCCTTGGCGTAGGTGTCCTTGTTCTTGTCGTAGTCGGCCTTGGCTTGTGAGTAGTCGGTCTGGGCCTGGGCGCGCTCGGAGTCGCTCAGCGGCCGGACCGAGGCGTAGACGGCGACCTGGGTGAGCCCGATGACCAGCAGCACGCAGCCGAGGGCGATCCAGGTGAGCTTTCGGCTGCGCAGGCGGAGCAGCTCGGCGCGGACGAGGCGGATCATGACCAGTCCTCCCGGTCGGCTCGGTGCGGTTCGGCGGGCGATGGCGGTGGCGGCGGAGCCGGGCGGCCGCCCGGATGGGTCGCTCCCAGGTGCTCCTCGGCGGTCAGCTCGAGGAACACCGACTCCAGGTCGGCCTGGATCGGCACCAGCTCGAAGACGAAGAGGCCCTGCTGGGCGAGCAGCCAGGTGATGCGTGCCGGGTCGAAGCCCCCGGGCTCGCCCGCCCGGTCGGCGGTGGCTCGCACCTCCATCCGCGACTGGGGAAGGGGGGTGACGGTGAATCCCGCCGGGCCGAGAACGGCCGCTGCCCTCGCTGGCTCGGCCACGCCGAGCCGGACCGCCTGCCCGCCCCGGGAGGCGATGATGTGGTCCACCTCGCCCTCGGCGAGCAGCTGGCCCCGGCCGATGATCGAGACCGTGTCCGCAACCTGCTGGACCTCGCTCAGGATGTGGCTGGAGACGAGGACGGTCTTGCCGCGGTCGGCGAGCCCCCGCATCGTCGCCCGGATCTCGTGAATGCCGGCCGGGTCCAGCCCGTTGGTCGGCTCGTCGAAGATCAGCAGCTCGGGGTCCTTGAGCAGGGTGCCGGCGATGGCCAGCCGCTGCTTCATGCCAAGGGAGTACTTGCGGAAGGCGTCCCGCTCCCGGCCGAGCAGCCCGACCTCGTCGAGCACCTCGTCCACGCGAGCGCGCGGCGTGCCGATCGCGGTGGCGAGCAGCTCCAGGTTGCGGCGGCCGGAGAACGCGGGAAAGAACTTGGGCTGCTCGACGATCGCGCCGATCCGTCCGATCACCTGTGGCAGCGCCGTGGGCACGTCTGCGTCGAAGACGCGGATGTGACCAGAGTCGGCCTTGATCAGGCCGAGGATCATCCGGATCGTGGTGGTCTTGCCGGAACCGTTCGGACCCAGGAAACCGTGCACGCCGCCCAGCGGCACCTTGAGGGTGAGCCCGCCGACGGCCTGGTGACGGCCCTTGCGCGTGCGGTAGGACTTCCGGAGGTCGGTGACCTCCACGGCGTAGCCGCGGGGTGCAGCGACGGCAGCCCGATGGGGGACGGTCACGGACATGAAGCGGGGGCCCTTCCGGTGGAGAGGAGCCTCACCCTAGAGGAGTCCGGTGCCGGATCCGTCTTACCAGGGTCGTGTCAGACCGCGCCGACCGTCAGCCCGTAGGTGGTCGTCGGGGTGGCCGTCTCCTGAACCGGTGCCACCGTTTCCTGAGCTTGTCCAAGGGCGGGCGACTGCTCGTACGGCTCGAACGCGAGGTAGTGCTCGAGGTGTGGTCGAAGCAGATGGGTGACCTCGGCCAGGCTCGGTGACTCGCCCAGCTCGGCAGCCAGCGAGGTCACCCCGACGTCGCTCAGGCCGCAGGGGATGATGCGCGCGAAGCCGTCCATGTCGGGGTCCACGTTGATGGCCAGGCCGTGCATCGTCGTGCCCGACGCGACCCGGACACCGATGGCGGCGATCTTGCGCTCCGGGCGGCCGGGGGAGGAACTGTCGGACGCGTCGGCCGCCAGCCAGACTCCGGACCGGCCGCGAACGCGACCGGTGACCAGGCCGTACTCGGCGAAGAGAGCGATCATCGCCTCCTCGAGCCGACGCACGTAGTCGACCACGCCGACCGCTGCGGGGAGCTTCAGGATTGGGTAGATGACGAGCTGACCCGGCCCGTGCCAGGTGATTTTTCCGCCACGGTCGACCTCGACGACCGGCACGGAGGAGCCCAGTGGACGCTCGTGCGGCTCGGTGCGCTTGCCGGCGGTGTAGACCTCGGCGTGCTCCAGCACCAGCACAGTGCCGGGACGCGTACCGGCGGCCACCTCGGCATGGAGGGAGCGCTGGAGCTGCCACGTCTGCTCGTAGTCGCAGAGCTCGGTGCCCAACCCGAGGTGGAGGAAGTCGAGAGCCATGCCGAGAGCCTAGGCGGAAGCCGAGGTGCGGCACCTGGGCGTTCGCTGTGGATCTGCCGTCAAACGGTGGACCACCGACCAGTGCCGGCGGTCAGCGGTGCAGGGCGGCGGCGATGGTCTGCTCGACGTCCGCGGCAGCGAACACGTAGCCGTCGGCTGTCAGCCGTCGGGGGACGACATGGCAGTCACCGACCAGCTGTTCGGACAGCTCGCCCAGGGCACGGCGAAGCACGAAGGCCGGAGCCTTGAGCAGCCGGGGCCGGTGCAGCGCCGAGGCGAGCGCGTCGGTGAACTCGGCGTTGGTCGTCGGCCTGGGGATGGTGAGGTTGTAGGCCCCCGCCGCAGTCGGGGTAGCCGCAGCCCACAGAGCGACGCCGAGGTAGTCCTCGAGGCTGATCATCGGCATCCGCTGCCGGCCGGTGCCGAGAGTGGTCCCGAGGCCGGCCGACCAGGCGAGGTGCATGGGCGCGAACGGTCCGCCGCTGCGGTCCAGCACGGGACTCGTGCGCAGGAACACCACCCGGACGCCGGCCGCCACCGCCGGCTGCGCTGCCGCCTCCCACTGCACGCTCAACTGGGCCAGGAAGTCCGTGGCCGGCGGGGTGTCCTCATCGGCGGGCTGGTCCCGGCTGTCGGTGCCGTAGTAGGCGATGCCGCCGGCCTGCAGCAGCACCCGCGGCCGTCCGTCACCCGCCCGGGCGGCCAGCGCCCGGGCCAGGGTGCCCGTCGTGTTGACCCGCGAGCTGAGCAGCAGCTCGCGCCGCGCGGGCGTCCAGGGCCGGGTGAAGACCCCCGCGCCGCCGAGGTTCACCACGACGTCGACGTCGTCCAGCACCGCCGGGTCGAGCTGGCCAGCATCGGGGTCCCAACGACGCTCGGCCGCCGTGGCCGGCTCGCGGCGGACCAGCCGCCGGACCTCATGGCCCTCGCTCGCCAGCCGGACCCGTAGCGCGGTACCGAGGAATCCCGACGCCCCGGCCAGCAGCCACCGCGTCATCGTCGCGCCCTGTCGGCGGAGTACCGCACCATCAGAGCCCGAACTCGCTCCCGAAGTCGCCTTCCTCCAGGCGCGCCTTGAGCGTGCTCAGGAACCGCGCGGCGTCGGCTCCGTCCACGATCCGGTGGTCATAGGACATCGAGAGGTACATCATGTCGCGGACCGCGATGACCTCGCCCAGTCGCGGGTCGAGGATCACCACCGGACGCTTGACGAGCGCGCCGGTGCCCAGGATGGCCACCTGCGGCTGGTTGACGATCGGGGTGTCCATCAGCGTGCCGGCGGAACCGTAGTTCGTGATGGTGAACGTGCCCCCGCTCAGCTCGTCCGGGGTCACCTTGTTCGACCGCGTCCGGGCCGCCAGGTCGGCGATCTTCTTGGCCAGGCCGGCGATGTTCAGGTCGCCGGCGTCCTTGATCACCGGGACGAGCAGGCCCCGCTCGGTGTCGACCGCGACCCCGATGTGCTCCGCGCTCGGGTAGGTCACCTCGCCGGCCTCGGTGTCGATGGTCGCGTTGACCTTCGGGAAGACCTTGAGGGCCTCGACAGCGGCCTTGGTGATGAAGGGCAGGTAGGACAGGCTGGCGCCTTCGCGACGCTTGAAGTCGTCCTTGGCCCGAGCCCGGATCCGCGAGATCTCGGTCAGGTCGACCTCGACCGTGGCGGTGAGCTGAGCCGAGACCTGCAGCGACTCCACCATCCGCTTGGCGATGGTCTTGCGCAGCCGCGACATCTTCTCGGTGGTGCCCCGCAGCGAGCTGGGCTGGGCGGCAGCAGCCGGCGCGCTGGCCTTGGCGGCCGGAGCCGCCTGGGCAGCCGGAGCGGCCTTGGCCTGCTCGGCGGCGACCCGCGCTGCTTCCTTGACGGCCTCGGCGGCGGCCAGCACATCCTGCTTGCGGATCCGCCCACCGACACCGGTGCCCGTGACCGACGCCAGGTCGACGTCGTGCTCCTTGGCCAGCTTGCGGACCAGCGGGGTCACATAGACAGCATCACCCTCGGCGGCGACCGGGGTCGAGGAACGGCCGGCCGGCTCGGCCGGACCGTGCCGTTCGGGCTGGGGGTCGGCCGCGGCCGGGGTCCGGGGGGCTTCGGGCTTGGCCTCGGGCTTCGGCTCGGGTGCGGGGATCGGAGCCTGGCCACCCTCGTCGCCGGCGGCGGCCTGGTCCTGGACCTCGGTGCCGTCGGTGACCTTGGCGGTCGCCTCGGGAACGCTCTCCACGCCCTGGCCGGCGGCGTCGCTCGCGTCGTCGCCGTGCGGTGCGGCGTCCTCGGTCGCGCCGGGGTCGGACGGGGTGTCACCGCCGCCGGGTGCCGCGCTCGAGGCGTCACCTACCACGGCCAGCACCGCACCGACCTCGACCGTCTCGTCCTCCTGGACCCGGATCTCCAGCACCGTCCCGGACGTGGGGGAGGGGATCTCGGTATCGACCTTGTCGGTGGAGACCTCGAGCAGCGGCTCGTCGGTCTCGACGGTGTCGCCGACCTTCTTCAGCCAGCGGCTGACCGTGCCCTCGGTGACGCTCTCGCCCAGCGCGGGCAGCGTGACCTCGGTCCCGCCACCGCCGCTCGCACCCTTGGTGGCCTCGGGCGTGGGCGCGGGCGGGTTCTCCTCGGCGATCTCCTGATCGGCGGCTGACTCAGGCTCAGGCTCGGTGCTCGACTCGGCGGGCGGCTTCGACGCGGGCTCCTCGCTCGCGCCGCCGGCTTCGCTCTCCTCACCGATGACGGCCAGGACCGCACCGACCTCGACCGTCTCGTCCTCCTGCGCCCTGATCTCCAGCAGCACGCCGGCGGTCGGGGAGGGGATCTCGGTGTCGACCTTGTCGGTGGAGACCTCGAGCAGCGGCTCGTCGGCTGCGATCGTGTCACCGACCTGCTTGAGCCACCGGGTGACGGTGCCTTCGGTGACGCTTTCGCCCAGGGCGGGGAGAGTTACATCAGTCGACATCGTTGTTCGGGACTCCTTCATCGGTTACCTGGTCCTGACTTCGGCTCAGCCTAGCGACCATCGGCCTGGTCGGTCGTTCCGGTGCCCGGGCCAGGTTCGGGAGGTGGCTCAGCCGTGGACGTGCAGTGGTCGCCCGGCCAGCGCGAGGTGGGCTTCGCCCAGAGCTTCGTGCTGGGTGGGGTGCGCGTGCGGCATGGCCGCGACCTCCTCGGGGTAGGCGTCCCACCCGGTGATCAGCTGCGCCTCACCGATCAGCTCGCCGACTCGCGCGCCCACCATGTGCACCCCGACCACCGGCCCGTCGGTGCGCCGGACGAGCTTGACGAAGCCGGAGGTGCGCAGGATCTGGGAGCGGCCGTTGCCCCCGAGGTCGTAGGTGAGGGTCTCCACGTCGCCGTGCTCGGCCCGGGCCTGCTCCTCGGTCAGCCCGACCGACGCGACCTCGGGGTCGCTGTAGGTGACGCGCGGGATGTCCCGGTCGAGAGCAAGCACGGGTGCGGTCTCGGCGCGTCCGCTGCGGTGCGCGACCTCCTCGGCCACGAACATGCCGTGCGCGAAGCCCCGGTGCGCCAGCTGGAGGCCGTACACCAGGTCACCGACGGCGAAGACGCCCGGGACGCTGGTCTCGAGCCGTCCGTCCACGCTCACGAAGCCGCGGTCCAGCGTCACGCCCGCCTCGGCGTAGCCCAGCCCGCTGCTGGCGGGGGCACGGCCGACCGCGACCAGCAGCACGTCGGCCGACAGCTGCCGGCCGTCGGCCAGCTCGACCTCGACTCCTGTGCCGGTCCGGGTGCACGAGCGCAGGGCCACCCCGGTCAGCGCGGTGATGCCGCGCTTGCGGAAGGCCCGCTCCAGGGCTGAGGACGACGCGGGTTCCTCGGTCGGCAGCAGCCGCGGCAGCGCCTCCACGATCGTGACGTCGACCCCGAAGGAACGCCACGCCGACGCGAACTCGCAGCCGATGACGCCGCCCCCGAGCACGATCGCGGACCCGGGCAGCTGCGCCAGCCGCAGCGCGGAGTCACTGGTCAAGATCGCCTCGCCGTCGATCTCCACCCCGGGCAGCGTGCGCGCCACCGAGCCAGAGCCGAGCACGGTGTACGGCGCGCGGTGCAGCTCCCCGGCCACCTCGACGGCCGGCTTGCCCTCCGCCAGCACCAGCCGCCCCTCACCCGTGACGACGGTGATCCCGCGCGATCTCACCAGCCCGGTGAGGCCGCGGTACAGCTTGGCCACGACGCCGTCGGCATAGGCCTGGACGCCCGCAAGGTCGATCTTGTCGACGCTGGCGTGGACGCCGATCAGGCTGCCCTCCCGGGCGGAGTCGGCCACCTCCGCCGCGTGCAGCAGCGCCTTGGTCGGGATGCAGCCGCGGTGCAGGCAGGTGCCGCCCACCAGGTCGCGCTCGATGAGCGCCACGTTCATCCCCAGCTGGGCGGCGCGTAGCGCGCAGGCGTAGCCCCCGCTGCCGGCACCCAGCACCACCAGGTCGTAGTCCATGTCCCTCATCTTGTCAGGGCGCTCCGACGCTGGCCGGCCGAGCAGTCGTGACCACCACCGTCGGCTCCACCGGACCAGCCATACTGGACGGATGGGATGGATGAGTCGGACCGCTCGGCGCGTCAGGCGAAGCCGACGGGTTGCGGTGGATGACCGAACCGTCGACGACGCGGTCACCGTCCACCTGACGGAGTTCGCCCGGACCCACCGGGGCGTCGAGGCCTTCATCGAGCCGAAGACCTCCGTCACCCGGGTGACGCTGCTGCTCGTCGCCTACGACGGGGAGTGGACGCGGCGCGTCATTCCCTCGCCCGAGTGGGGGCACGCGTTTGCGGGACACCTGCAGATCCCGGGCTACGACGCAGCGGTTGTCGGGTACCCCCAGCGGATGCGCGACTACAACACGCGCCACAAGAAGCACCCCGACCTGCGCTGAGCACGGGCCGCTGTCGTCGTGGTACCCGTGCTGGCCACCTTCCTGCAGGGCTCCGGCGACCCGCGCCCGCTCACCGGTCCGAGAAGGCTCGGGGCACCAAGGCGGTAGGATCAAGCGCGTAGGCTTTGGACGTCGCGCTGTTCGTGCGTGGCACCAGTAGTTCGCTTCGGGGTTAGTTGCTCACCAGACACCCGGAGGTCCTCATGGCTGCGCGTTCTCTCTCGATCATCGCCGGGTCGGCTGTCGCAGCGTTGGCGACCTTGGGCCTGGTGACTCCTGCTGGGGCCGCGACGACCACGCAGACCGCCCACTGCACGGACGGCGGCGGGGCTGTCTGGGACCTCCGCTCGATCTGGGGCCCCACCACCGGTGGTGACGTCGCGAACGATGTCACCGGGTTCATGAGCAGGAGTCCCGCGGCCACCACGGTCGACTACTCGATGCGGGTCTACGACGGCTCCGGCACGCAGGTACAGGTCACGGGCGGTCAGGACGTGGCGCTGGACGACAAGTTCGGCACCGTCTACCTCGACCGCGACCTGACGGACCCGCCCAGCTCGCCCGGCAAGGCCAAGATCGTCGTCAGCGTGGGCGACGGGAACGACGGCTATGGCAACTGCTCGGTGACGTTCGTGCAGCCCGCGGGCTCCAGCCCCTCGCCTAGCCCGACGCCAAGCCCTGGTCCCGCAGCCTCACCCCCGGTGACGAAGGTGCTGACGATCGTGGAGGAGAACCATTCCCTTGCGCAGATGAAGTCGGGGATGCCGTACCTGTACTCGCTCGCCCAGGAGTACGCCTATGCCTCGAACTACACCGCCATCCGGCACCCGTCGTTACCGAACTACCTGGCGATCGCGGGCGGGTCCACCTTCGGTGTCACCGACGACCGCTACCCCTCGTCCCACCAGATCAGCGCGACCACCATCTTCGGCCAGGCGCTCAGCAACGGCAAGACGGCGCGCACCTACGCCGAGTCGATGCCGTCGAACTGCTATCTGTCCGGAAACTTCGACGAGGGGTACGCGGTGAAGCACAACCCCTGGGCCTACTTCACCAACGAGCGGTCGGCCTGCGAGTCCTTCGACACGTCCGCCGCCCGCTTCGATGCCGACGCCGAGGCGAACCGGCTCCCGAATGTCGGGCTGCTGGTCCCGAACAAGTGCAACGATGCCCACGACTGCGGCCTGTCCACTGCTGACGCTTGGCTGAAGGCTCGGCTGCCCGCGGTTCTTGCGTCCAGCGACTTCACCTCCGGGCGGTTGGCCGTCGTCATCACGGCCGACGAGGACGACGGCAGATCCGGCAACAAGGTCTTGACGGTGGTCCTGCGGGCGGGCCTCTCGCACGAGGTGGTCAGCACGGCGCTCACGCACTACAGCCTGTCGGCCTTCAACTCCCAGGTCGTCGGCGCGCCGGGTCTCCGGCAGGCGGCGACAGCGCCGAACATGGCGGCGGCCTTCGGGCTGAAGGTCGAGCGGCCCACGCGCTGAGTGGCGTGGAGGCGCGCTGCTGCTCGCCGGCTCCCGGCGCGGATCAGATGCGGGGTCAGGGCTTGACGGGCTCAGAGGTCAACGAGCGGGCGAGGGCGATCAGCGTCCGGACGCCGGCACCGGTACCGCCGGGTCCGACGTAGCCATACGGCTTGCCCTCGTAGTAGGCAGGGCCGGCGATGTCGAGGTGCGCCCACGGGATGCCCTCGGCCACGAACTCGCGCAGAAAGGCCGCCGCGACCAGGGCGCCGCCGGTCTTGTCGCTACCGGTCGACTTCAGGTCGGCCACCTTCGAGTCGAGCTTGCCGCGGGTCTCCCGGGGGATCGGCAGCTGCCAGAAGTCCTCACCCGCCGCTTCGGCTGCGTCCAGGACCCGGTCGGCGGTCTCGTCGTCGGTCGCCATCAGGCCGGCCGTCCGGTCGCCCAGGGCGACGATGCAGGCACCGGTCAGGGTGGCCACGTCGACGACGAGGTCCGGCTCGTCCTCGCTGGCGCGGGCCAACGCGTCGGCCATCACCAGCCTGCCCTCGGCGTCGGTGTTGCCGTTCTCGACCGTCGTGCCGCCGTACATCGTGAGCACGTCCGAGGGTCGGTAGGCGGTGTCTGACGGCAGGTTCTCGGCCAGGGCGGCGTACGTGGTCACGTTGACGGCCAGCCCCAGGCGGGCGATGGCGTGGGTCGCGGCCAGCACTGCGGCGGCGCCGGCCATGTCGCACTTCATCGTGTACATGCTGTCGCCGGGCTTGAGGTTCAGACCGCCGGAGTCGAACGTGATGCCCTTGCCGACCAGGGCCAGGTGCGCCTTGGCCCCGCGCGGGCGGTAGCTCAGCCGCACCAGCCGGGGGGGCCGGGAGGAACCGCCGCCGACGGCCAGGATTCCGCCGTAGCCGCCTTTGGTGAGGGCGGCGGCGTCCAGCACCTCGATGGAGATCTTGGCGTCCTTGACCAGGGCACGCGTCTCGTCGGCGAAGGACTCGGGGTAGAGCAGGTTCGGTGGCACGTTGACCCACTCGCGCGCCGTGATCACGGCCCGGGCAACGACCGGGGCGACCGAGGTGACGTCGGAGCCGCCGACGGTCCGCGTCGAGCCCGGGTGCAGCACGGTGATGCTCTCCACAGGCGGGGCCGCCTGGTCCTTGCCGCTGACCGGTGCGTAGCGGTAGCTGCCGATCAGGGCGCCCTCGGCCACGGCCTCGAGCTCGGTGACCGACGTGGTGCCCAAGGAGATGGCCACGGCGACGCTGTGGCCCTCGGCCGCGGCTGCACCGGCCTGACGGACCGCCGACCCAGCGGCCCGACGCAGGTCCTCCGTGCCCGGCTCGCCCTCGCCCAGACCGATCACCATCAGCTGCGGGCTGTCGCCAGTGGTGGGCAGCGTCCGGCGGGACCCGGCTGCGGTGCGCGCCCCGAGCGAGGCCGCCATCTCCGCGACCGACATCGCGAACCGCTTCGCGTACGCCTTCTCGACAGACTCCGGCACACCCCGTAACCCGGACTCGGCCAGTCCGACCACGAGCAGGTCGGCGCGACGAGAGAGCGCGGCGGTCACCTGGAGTGGCGGCAGAGCAGGAGCAGGCACCGGGCGCCCACCTTTCGGGTCGTCGTGCCACCCCTGGTGGGCGGCCCGCTGGCTCGTTCAGGCTAACCGGCCTGCTCGCGGTCCGGTGCGATAGGTTCTCACTCGATGAACCGAGCAGCGGAGAAGGCCCAGGACGCCGTGCGGGTCTCGCCGCTGCACGAGCAGCACGTCGCGGCCGGCGCCAAGTTCGCCGCTTTCGGCGGCTGGTCGATGCCGCTGGAGTACGCCGGTGCGGGCGTGCTCGCCGAGCACCACGCCGTCCGCTCCGCCGTCGGCATCTTCGACGTCAGCCACCTCGGCAAGGCGCGGGTGAGCGGGCCCGGCGCGGCCGCCTTCGTCAACCGCTGCCTGACCGCTGACCTGGCGAAGCTCGTCCCTGGTCAGGCGCAGTACACGCTGGCCTGCACCGACGAGGGCGGCGTGGTGGACGACCTGATCGCCTATCTGGTGACCCCGGACGAGGTGTTCTTGATCCCGAACGCGGCCAACGCGGCGCAGGTGGTGGCCATGCTGAGCGTTGCGGCGCCGGCGGGGATCACGGTCGTCGACGAGCACACCGCGCACGCGGTGCTCGCCGTCCAGGGTCCCAATGCCGACAGTGTCCTTACCGGCGCGGGCTTGCCGAGCGGCCACCCGTACATGTCCTTCGTGCTTGCCGAGAACGCCGGCGCTCCCGTGATCGTCTGCCGGACCGGCTATACCGGCGAACGTGGCTACGAGCTGGTGACGCCGTCCGCGGCAGCCCCGGCGCTCTGGGACAGCCTGCGGGTGGCGGGTGAGCCGTACGGCTTGCAGCCGGCCGGGCTCGGTGCCCGCGACACGCTCCGGACCGAGATGGGCTACCCGCTGCACGGTCAGGACCTCTCGCCGAGCATCACCGCGGTGCAGGCCCGGCTCGGCTGGGCTGTCGGCTGGGGCAAGGAGTCCTTCTTCGGGGACACGGCGCTCCGGGCGGAGAAGGCGGCCGGACCGGCCCGGGTGCTGCGCGGACTCAAGGCGGTCGGCCGCGGGATCCCACGGCCCGGGATGGTGGTCAGCGACCTCGACGGCCGGGCCGCCGGCGTCGTCACCTCCGGCACGTTCTCCCCGACGCTCAAGACCGGTATCGCGCTGGCCCTGCTGCGAGCGGACCTGACCGACGGCGCCGCTGTTGCCGTGGAGGTGCGTCGACGCTCGGAGGAGTTCGTGGTGACCCGGCCCCCCTTCGTGTCGGCAGGGGTACGCGAGCCGTGACCTCGGCGCCGTCGACCGGCGCCACGCCCGCGCGGCGCCCTGGCGCGGTGGTCGCCCACCTGCTGGTGCTGGTGGTCGGGCTGGTCGTCCTGGCCTACCCGTTCACGTTCGGTGCCTCGACTGACGTCAGCTGCCGGGGCACGGTGATGCGGCCGGGCGACACCTGCGCCAAGGCCGGGGACACGGGGTCGCAGACCTACGAGCAGCGAGCGGCCGACGCCCGGAACGCCCGGCCGGTGATCGCGGTGGGCGGCATGCTCGTCGCCGGCTTCGGGGTGGTCCTGCTCCTCGGCGAGGTGCGGCGGCCGCGCGCCTGACGGGCTGTCAGGTCTCGAACCGGCAGGCATGCTCCTCGGTCAGCGCGCTCGCCAGCCGTCGCTGCTGAACCGGATCCAGATCCGGCAGGTCGTCAAGCGGGAACCAATCCACGGCCAACGACTCCTCGTCACCCACACGGGCCACGCCTGAGAGGTAGCTGCAGCGGAACACCATGCTGATGTACTGGCACCGGTCGCCGTTGGGATAGACCTGCTCCGGGTCCGTGACCAGCCAGGCCAGCCAGTCGACCCTCGCGACGACGCAGGTCTCCTCCAGCAGCTCACGGACCATGGTCGCGGCCGGCTGCTCGCCGGGTTCCACGATGCCGGCGGGCAGCGCCCAACGGCCGGTGTCGGTCCGCTCGGTCAGCAGCAGGTGCTGCCGCCCGGGCTCGAGGTCGTCGCGCAGGACCACCCCGCAGACGCCGGGCAGCAGCAGCAAGCCGGAGCCGTAGTGCTCGCGGAGCTCAAGGATGTAGGGCGGGGTCGGCATCAGAGCTCATCAGTCGACGTCGAGTCTCATCGGCCCGTAGACGACCCGGTCCGCCTCGTACAGGCTGACCGCACCCACTCCCTGCGCGACCAGGTCCGGGTAGACCTCACCGAGCCAAGACTCGGCCTCGCCCTGGCTCGGGAAGGTCTGATCGAACGTCCCGTCGCCGGGATCGCGGTCGGCGACCCAGCGCCAACCCGCCCCCGACCCTGCTGAGGTCATCG
The DNA here is from genome assembly GCA_963727215.1 of uncultured Actinomycetota bacterium. Taxonomy (GTDB): domain Bacteria; phylum Actinomycetota; class Actinomycetes; order Propionibacteriales; family Propionibacteriaceae; genus Microlunatus. The sequence goes on along the minus strand of CAVSFR010000009.1, from coordinate 425,517 downwards.
CTGCCGGCTCAGGTGAGCCGCGTCTTCGGTGACATGTCGCCGACCACGGCGCCGTCGGCCTGGACGACGTCGCCGAGAGCCTCGTCGATGCCGGTCATCGTCTCGGCGAGAAGCTTCCGGCCTGCGGCCGCCGCGTTGTCGTGCACCTGCTCCGGGCGCGAGCCGCCGGTGATGGCGGAGGCGACGTTGTCGTTCTGCAGCACCCAGGCCACGGCGAGCTGAGCCATCGTCAGGCCCTCGGCGTCGGCGAGCGGGGCGAGCTTCTGCACCCGGGTGAGCACCTCGTCAGACAGCGACCCCTTGATGAAGCTCGCTCCGCCGCCGGCGGTGTCGGTGGCCCGCGAGCCCGCGGGCGGGGGCTGTCCCGGCTTGTACTTGCCGGTCAGGACGCCCTGGTCGATGGGCGAGAAGACGACCTGGCTGATGCCCAGCTCGCGCGACGTCGGCACCACCTCGGCCTCGATCACCCGGAACAGGGCGTTGTACTTCGGCTGGTTCGACACGAGCTGGAAGCCGAGGTCGCCGGCCAGCGCGTGCCCGGCGCGCAGCTGCTCCGGAGTCCACTCGCTGACGCCGATGTAGAGGGCCTTACCGGCGCGGACGACGTCTGCGAACGCCTGCATCGTCTCCTCCAGCGGCGTCTCGTAGTCGTAGCGGTGGGCCTGGTACAGGTCGACGTGGTCGGTCCGCAGGCGGCGGAGCGAGGCGTTGATGGACTCCGAGATGTGCTTGCGCGACAGCCCGGTGTCGTTGGGCCCCTTGGGGCCGGTCGGGAAGTAGACCTTGGTGAAGATCTCCAGGCTCTCGCGCCGCTCGCCCGCGAGCGCGTCGCCGAGGATCGTCTCCGCGGCCCCGTTGGCGTAGACGTCAGCGGTGTCGAACGTCGTGATGCCTGCCTCGAGGGCGGCGCGGACACAGGCTGTCGCCTGGTCGGCCTCCACCTGGGAACCGTGCGTGACCCAGTTGCCGTAGCTGACCGCGGACACCTTCAGCCCGCTGTGGCCGAGATACCGGAACTCCATCTTGCCTACCTCATCCTCGTTCGGTTGCGTACCCCGACAGTCAACCCCGGCGCACTGACATCTTTGTCGCCGGGTCCCGGCGACGCCGCCTCGGCCGCTGGGTCAGTAGGTGTCGCCGCGCTTCAACCGCGGGGAGGGCATCCGAAAGCGCCGGATCTGGATCATCCGGTTCACGCCGTACATCATCAGTCCGCGGGTGGGCGCCTGCGGTATCCGCTTGGCCAGCACCTGCTTGAAGCCGCGCCACATCCGCCACGCGTCGAACAGCACCAGCAGGATGAACCCGTACATCAGCAGCGTGCTGAACGCGGTGATGGAGGGGATGGCGGTGCTGAGGAAGCTGAGCGCCAGGATCACGACCAGGCTCGGCAGCAGGAACTCGCCCAGGCTGAACCGTGCATCCACATAGTCCCGCATCAGCGCCTTCTCCGGTGCAGCCTCGCGGACGTTGACGGCCTTCAGCCGCTGGCTCCGGTTCTGCTGGGCCGTGAGCCTCCGCGCCTCCTTGGGGGTCAGCGTGGTGGTCACCCGCTGCCGGCGGGCCGCTTCGGCCTCGCGACGGCTGGGGGTGGGCCGGTCCTTCTTGACCCCACCACCCGCGGCCGGCGGCGGAGCCACCTCGGCCGGTGTGGACTTGCCGCTCGTCGGGGTGATGGCGGCGCTGCCCCGCCGTTCGTTGCTGCTTCGACCGGCGGTGTTACGACGGATGAGTGCCACAGGTGCCTCTCGGTGCTGGTCCGGACGGCTCAGGTCGCGGTGCGCACCTCTCGGGGGCGTCCGGTGGAGTACCCCCGATTCTCTCAGGGGTTTCACCCAAAGACGAAACGCCGCCGGCCTGGGCGGTCAAGCGGCCTGTCCCCGGTCCCGGCCGCGAGATACGGTGGGGGTCTGAGTGCGTCGTGACCGGCGCCGTCGATGGACCCTCGGAAGGACCAGCTGACTTCACATGAGCGGCATTTTCCAGCGCATCTCCTTGATCTTCCGCGCCAAGACCGACCAGGCCCTGGACAAGATGGAGGACCCTCGCCAGACGCTGGACTACTCCTACCAGCGCCAGCTCGAGCTGCTGCAGAAGGTGCGTCGTGGCGTCGCCGACGTGGCGACGAGCCGTAAGCGGGTTGAGCTGCAGGCCACACAGCTCTCGACGCAGGCCGACAAGCTGACCAGCCAGGCGCAGAAGGCCCTCGAGGTGGGTCGGGAGGACCTGGCCCGCGAGGCGCTCACCCGTCGCTCCGGCGTCCAGCAGCAGCTCACCGACCTGCAGACCCAGCACGCGCAGCTGCAGGGCGAGGAGGAGAAGCTCACCCGGGCCAGCCAGCGGCTCCAGGCCAAGGTCGACGCCTTCCGGACCAAGAAGGAGACGATCAAGGCCACCTACTCCGCGGCTGAGGCGCAGAGCCGCATCAGTGAGGCGTTCTCCGGCATCAGCGAGGAGATGGGCGATGTCGGCCTCGCGGTCCAGCGTGCCGAGGACAAGACCCTGCAGATGCAGGCCCGCGCCGGCGCGATCGACGAGCTGCTGGCGAGCGGCGCGCTTGACGACGCGACCGGCACCACCAAGGACGACATCACCCTCGAGCTCGAGCAGCTCGCCTCGACCTCCGACGTCGAGGACGAGCTGAGCCGGATGAAGGCGGCCCTCCCCGCCGGCCCGGGCCAGAGCACCCCCGCGATCTCCAGCCAGCCCGCCTCAACGCCGACGGCACAGCCGGAGACGCAGGTGCAGCCGCAGGCCCAGCCGAACGCGGGGGACCTCCGATGATCGTGCGCATCCTCAACGAGGGCCAGTGGCGGGTCGAGGATGGCGCCTTGACCGACCTCAACCGGCTGGATGATGCCGTCGAGGACGCGGTGGCCACCAACGACGAGACCGAGCTGAGCTCCGCGCTGCTCGCTCTGCTGGACGAGGTGCGGTCGGTGGGCACGCGTGTCCCGGACGACGAGCTGTCCGACTCCGACCTGATCCTGCCTGGCGCGGACGCCACGCTGGAGGAGATCCGCGAGCTGCTCAGCGCCTCTGACGAAGGACTCATCCCCGGCTGAGTGCTGCCGGCTCCGCCCAGCACCCACTCGCTCGGACCCTGACCGCTCGACTCTTCCTGGCCGGACTCGTCACTTCGCACCCTTAGGGGACCGTCCGGTCTCGTCCGGGTCTGCGCTTCAACCCTGCCCAGGAGGTCGGCATGCTGGTCATGGTGGCGACCGACTCCGTCGGTGCGATGTCGAGCCGCGACGCCGGCGCGGCGCTGGCCGAGGGTTGGCCCCGGGCTCGGGTGGCGGTCGCACCGGCAGGGGCGGCCGGTGCGGCGTTCGTCGAGGCCACGGCTGACGGCTGGGGCATCGTCGCCGAGACGTCGGTGGGTCCGGGCGCCGCCGTGACCACAGCGATCGGAGCCGGTCGGGCACTCCTCCGGGTCGAGCGGTCCGCTGAGCCGCCGTCAGGTCTGCCTCTGGAGGCCAGCTCGGCTGCGCTCGGATCCGCGCTGGACTCGCTCCTCCAGCAGGGCTCGCTGAAGCAGGTGCTCGTCGACCTCACCGGCTTGGGGGTCCATGACGGTGGAGCCGGCCTGCTCGCCGCGCTCGGGGCTGTGGCCGATGTGCCGCTGGACGCCGGTGTCGCAGGCCTGACCGGGCTGGGTCGGCTCGACCTCCAGCCGCTACGACGACGGCTGGCGGGGGTCGAGCTCGTCGGCGTGGTGCCGGCGGCGGAACTGAGCCAGCCTCTGCTGGGACTGCGGGGGATCACCTCGCTGCGCGGCCGGGCCGCAGGCCTGGACGCCGAGGTGCTGTTGCGCACCGACGCCGCCCTCGAACGCCTGGCGAAGCTCGCTGCCCCGCAGCACTCCTCGACCCCCGGCGCCGGCGCCTGCGGCGGGCTCGGTTTGGCCGTGCTGGCTCTGGGCGGCCGGTTGACGACCGGTCCGGCCGTCGTGCTCGACGCCGCGCCGGTGGCAGCCGCGCTCCGCCAGGCCGACCTGGTGGTGACCGGCTGCAGCGTCTTCGACTTCGCCGCCCGCGGCGGTGGGGTGGTGGCCGAGGTGGCGCGCCGGGCCGAGGAGGCCCTGCGGCCCTGCATCCTGGTGGCGGGGCAGGTGCTGGTTGGCGCCAGGGAGATGCGCACGATGGGGATCGAGGCGGCCTACGCCGTCCGCGAGTCCGTCGCCGACGCGCCAGTGGTCGGTGACGTCGACGCCGAGGAGCTCCGCGCCACCGCCCGCCGGGTCGGGCGCTCGTGGTCCTGGTGAACCCGTTCGGACCGGCGTCCGAGAGCGCGCAGGGCTTGGAGCCGATGAGCGGTCGCTCTACACTGGCGGGGTAGGTAGGGCCGTGGCCGGCGGAATAGCCGCTCCACTTGCAAGGTTCTCACCCTCGACGGACGTGCCAACCCAGCGGGAGACAGATATGACGGCAACTGACCAGACCACCGTGCAGACCGACCTCGGAATGCCCGCCGTCGCTGACGGGCTGCTGCTGAGCGACGTCGCGGCGCACAAGGTGAAGGCGCTGCTCGACGGCGAGGGTCGCGACGACCTGGCGCTGCGCGTTGCTGTCCAGCCTGGCGGCTGCTCCGGTCTGCGCTACCAGCTCTTCTTCGACGAGCGGAACCTCGAGGGGGACGTGGTCAAGGAGTTCAGCGGCGTCAACGTCGTGACGGACCGGATGAGCGCGCCGTACCTGATGGGCGCGACCATCGACTTCGTCGACACCATCGAGAAGCAGGGCTTCACGATCGACAACCCGAACGCGACTGGCTCCTGCGCCTGCGGCGACAGCTTCCACTGAGCACCTGAGCCTCGCGCTCGACCCACGACCAGAGCTCTCTGCCCCCACCGAGTCCGGGGGCAGAGGGCTCTGCTTGTTCCTCTGACCTGTTTCCGGGGCGACCGGCTTCAGGCAGCAGCGACGAGCAGCCCGGCTGCATCGACGGACAGCGAGACCGGCGAGTCCTCCGCCAGGCCGACAGCCGCGGACCCGCTCAGCTGCGCAACCAGCAGCGTCCCGTCAGCCGTCCGGACGGTCGCTCGCGAGATCGCACCTTGGAACGAGACCGACACGACCCGGGCCTCGCCCTCGCCGCGGGTCAGCACGAGCTGTTCCGGACGGATCAGCGCCAGCCCCGGGCCCGAGGTGATGGAGCCGGTGAGCGTCGGCAGTCGAGAGCCCAGGACCCGCACCTGGCCGTCGGCGACCTCGGCCGGTACCCGGTTCATCAACCCGACGAAGTCGGCCACGAACGTGTTTCTCGGCGCGGCGTAGAGCACCTGCGGGGCGTCCAGCTGCTCCAGCCGGCCCGCGTTCATCACGCCGACCCGGTCAGCCATGGCCAGCGCCTCGTCCTGGTCGTGGGTGACGAAGAGGGTGGTCGTGCCCACCTCCAGCTGTACCCGCCGGATCTCGTCGCGCAGCTGGGCGCGGACCTTGGCGTCCAGCGCGGACAGCGGCTCGTCGAGCAGCAGCACCGACGGCTGGAAGGCGAGCGCCCGCGCCAGGGCCACGCGCTGCTGCTGGCCGCCCGAGAGCTGGTTGGCGTACCGCTCGGCGTGCACCGCGAGCCCGACCAGCTCGAGCATCTCGAGCGCCCGGGTCCGCCGCTTGGCGGCCGAGACGCCGCGCAGCTTCAGCCCGAACTCGACGTTCGCGCGGGAGGTGAGGTGCGGGAAGAGCGAGTAGGCCTGGAAGACCATGCCCATGTCGCGCTTGTTGGCCGGCACGGTGGTCAGGTCACGGCCGCCCACCACCACGCGTCCGGAGGTCGGCTCGTCGAGGCCGGCGAGGATGCGCAGCGCCGTCGTCTTGCCGCAGCCCGAGGGGCCCAGCAGGGCCACGAGCTCACCGGCGGCCAGCGTGATCGAGAGCCCGTCGAGGGCGTGCACGGAGCCGTAGGTCCGGCGCAGGTCCTCCAGCCGGACCTCGACCGAGGCGCGGTCGGGCGTGCTGGTGCGGGTGGCGGTCGTTGCGGTCACTGGTCGGCTCCGGTGCTGGCGGTGAGGCTCGGCTGGGCCGGGCTGGGGACGAGGGCGTTGCCGACGGTGCGCCGGGCACGGCGACCGCCGCTCACGAAGGACAGCCCGATCAGCAGCAGGGCCGCGAACAAGATGGAGGCCAGTGACGCGGCCACCGACTCCTGGGCGTTGGCCTTGCTCTGCTGGGCGATGACGACCTGCAGGGTGTCGAAGTTCAGCAGCGAGGCGAAGGTGTACTCGCCCAGGACCAGAGCGATCGAGATGAAGGAGGCCGAGATGAGCGCGGTCTGGATGTTGGGCACGATCACCCGGACGATCACCGTGAACCAGCTGGCGCCCAGGCTGCGCGCCGCCTCGGCCAGGGTGCCCACGTTGATGGCCGAGAGACCGGCGTCCAGGGCCCGGAAGGCGTAGGGGAGCACGAGGACCACGTAGAGAAAGGCCAGCCAGTTCGGGGTGTCACCGAAGAGGTAGGAGAGCCAGGCGGTCACGTTCGTGAGCCCGACGATGATCACGAGGGGTGGCACGGTCAGCGGCAGCAGGCAGAGGAACTCCACGGTCCGGCTGAGCCACCGCACCCGGAGCCTGACCCAGATGAGGGTCGGTACGAGCAGCACCAGCATGCCGACGACGGTCAGCAGCGACAGCACCAGCGAGGTGCCGATAGACCCCCGCAGCAGTGGGTCGGTGCCCAGCAGCTTCCAGGCCGCCGACGTCCGACCCTCACCGTTGAACAACCGGGTGCTGAAGTCCAGCATCGCCAGCAGCGGCACCACGAAGAATGCTCCGGTGAGCACCAGCACGACCACCCGGAAGACCTGTAGCCGGGATCGGGCGCGCTGCCGGGGGGACTGGGTGCTCGTCATCCCAGCCACCGCGAGGTGCGCTTGAGCAGCATGGTGTAGCCGGTCATCACCAGGGCCACGATGACGATCATCTCCAGAGCGAGCGCGTAGGCGAAGTTGGCGTGACCGAGCACGACCTCGCTCGTGAGCGCCGATCGGATCCAGAGCGGGATGATCGGGTTGCCCTGGCTGACCAGAGCCGCCGCGGTCGCGTAGGCCGCGAAGGCGTTGGCGAACAGCAACAGCACCGAGCCGAGAAAGGCCGGGGCCAGCAGCGGCAGCCCGACCAGCCGCCAGTACTGCCAGTTGGTCGCCCCGAGGTTCTCGGCGGCCTCCCGCCACTGCAAGCGGATGCCGTCGAGCGCGGGCAGGAACACGATCACCATCAGCGGGATCTGGAAGTAGGCGTAGACCAGTACCAGACCTTTCAGCCCGAAGAGCCAGGTGCTGCTGGTCAGGCTGGTGCCGAGGTGGGCGTCCATCCACACCGACAGCACGCCGGAGATGCCGACCGTCGCGATGAAGGCGAACGCCAGGGTGACCCCACCGAACTGGGCCAGCACGCCGCAGATGCTGGTGACGAGCCGTCGCAGCAGCCCGTCGGCGGGGCCGGTGACCACGGCGTACGCCAGCAGCGCGCCCACGACACCGCCGATCAGGGCGGTCAGCGCCGACAGGGCCACACTGCTGGCGAGGGACGAGGCGACGGCGGCGTTGCCGAGGTCGCGCACGTTGGCCAGGCTGGGCCGGCCTTCCTCCACGAACGCCCCGACCACCACGGTCACGGTGGGGATGACGAGGAAGATCACCAGATAGGCGAAAAAGGGCACGACTCCGAGGGCGGCGCTCAGCCGGCGGATCCGACCACGCGCCCGGGGTGGGCCAGGGGTCGCGGTTCGGGCTGACGTGCTGGCTTCGTCGAGGGTGCTGGCCGTCATCGCTGGCCTCTCAGCCCGTGACCTTGGCCCACTCCTTGCTGAGCACCCCGGCCGCCTTGGTCGTCTGCTCAGTGGTCAGCAGGGTCGGCGTCCCTGTCACCTTGGGCAGCTTGGCGAACGCGTCCTTGTCGATCGTGCCGGCCTTCTCCATCGCGTCGGCCCGGACCGGACGGGCACCGCCACCCAGGTAGAGGTTCTGGCCCTCGTCGGAGTAGAGGAACTCCTCCCAGAGCCGGGCGGCGGCGGGGTGCGGGGCGTCCTTGCTGATGGCCTGGTAGTAGTAACCGCCCACCTGGGCGTTCGAGGGAACGATGACTTTCCAGCTCGGCAGCTTGGCCGTCTCCGCGGCGTTGGTGTAGTCCCAGTCGATGACCAGCGGGGTCTGGCCCGACTCGATGGTGGCGGCGGTCGGGTCGACCGGCAGGAAGTTGCCAGCCTTGGCGAGCTTGCTGAAGAAGTCGATGCCGGGCTGGATGTCGTCGGCCGAGCCACCGTTGGCGACCGAGGCCATCACCACACCGCTGAAGGCAGCGCCCGCCGTGGTCGGGTCGCCGTTGAGAGCGACCTTGCCCTTGTACTCGGGCTTGAGGAGGTCGGCCACCGAGGTGACCTCCGGGACCTTCTTCGTGTCGAAGCCGATGGCCATATACCCCCCGTAGTCGTTGACCCAGGTGCCGCCTGCGTCCTTGAACGAAGCGTCGATGGTGTCGAAGGTCGACACCTTGTACGGGGCGAAGAGGTCGGTGTTGGCCAGCGCCACTGCCTGGCCGAGGTCGAACACGTCCGGGGCGCGATCGGTGCCCTTGAGCTGCTTGGCGGAGTTGATCTCCTCCTGGCTGTTGGCATCTGGCTGCGCCGAGTCCACCTTCAGGTTGTACTTCGCCTTGAACGCCTCGATGACCTTGCCGTAGTTGGCCCAGTCCGGTGGCAGGGCGATGACATTGAGCGTGCCTTCGGCCTGAGCGGCCTTGACGAGCCCGTCCATCCCGCCGAGGTCAGCGGCCGAGGTCGCCGTCGCAGCACCGGTCGAGCTGGAGGACGAAGGCTTGGCGGCGGGCGGGGCGCACGCGGCGCCGACCAGCAGCAGCCCGGAGGCCGTCGCAAGGGCGATGAGACTGGTACGAATCTTGGGTGCACGTGTCTGGGTCACGGATGTTCCTTCTGCGAAGCGGTAGGAGCGGGGCGAACAGGCCGGATAGCGCACCAGGCCCAGCGGGGACAGCGTGACACGTCCACGTCTGCGCGACCAGTACCGCGCGCCGGGGTCGACCGGAAGTCACCTGCTAGCCGCCGGGTGGTCACTACCGTGGAGACGTTGCATCCGCGATGGCCCGCCCAGATGAACCACTGATGTGCTCACCCCCCGGCCTACCTCCGCCACACCCCGGCAGGGGCGCGGCACCAGCAGCCGCTTCCCTTCGGCGCTGGGTTAGGGTGAACACGCATGTCTGGGCCGGCGGCCCGGGGAACAGCTTCGACGAAAGGCACGACGTGGGTCTTCGCACGGCACGACCCGCCCAGCAACGGGCGTCGTCCTGGTTGCGACGGGGAGCAACCCTCGCCATCGGGTCGGCACTGCTCGCCCTGACGGCCTGCTCGAGCCAGGACGTGGCCGCTCTGAAGCGGCTCGGTCTGCCGGAGGCGGCAAGCGCGCAGGCTCCCGCCATCGGGAACCTGTGGATCGGTACCTGGATCGCGGCCGGAGCCATCGGCATCTTCGTCTGGGGCCTCATCGGCTGGGTCGTCATCCGCTACCGCTCGCACACGAACGAGATGCCGCGGCAGAACCGCTACAACCTGCCGATGGAGATCTTCTACACGATCGCCCCGTTCGTGGTCATCGGCGTGCTCTTCTACTACACGATCCTGGCGCAGAACGCGGTCACGGCGGAGTCGAAGAACCCCGATGTGACGGTCGATGTGGTCGGCCAGAAATGGTCATGGAGCTTCAACTACAAATCTGCGCAGGACGCTGCAGTCGGTCAGGACGTCTACGAGGTCGGCACCATCCAGAAGACGCCCGACCTCTACCTCCCGGTGAACAAGTCCATCCGCTTCAACCTCTCCTCACCCGACGTGAACCACTCCTTCTGGGTGCCGGCCTTCTACGAGAAGCGCGACATCATCCCGGGGCGCAACAACAACATCGAGATCACGCCGAACAAGATCGGCGTCTACCGGGGCAAGTGCGCCGAGCTGTGCGGCACCTACCACCAGTCGATGCTCTTCAACGTGCACGTGGTCAGCGAAAGTGACTACACCGCCTACCTCAAGACGCTGGTCGCCAAGGGCCAGATCGGTGAGGCCAAGGGAGCGAGCAACGCCGACCCCCAGGGGACGGCGAAGATCTATCAGGGAGAAGAGGTCGGCGACCGATGACTACGCTGCAGCGCACAGCAACGGTGCGCGAGATCGCGACCCCTCGTCGCGAGCTCGGCACGATCTCTTGGAAGTGGGCCGTCACCACTGACCACAAGGTGATCGGCAACCTCTACTTCATCACCTCGATGGCGTTCTTCCTGCTGGGCGGCCTGCTGGCTCTGGGGATCCGCGCCGAGCTGGCTTTCCCTGGCTTGCAGTACCTGTCGCGGGAGACCTACAACCAGTTCTTCACGATGCACGGCACGATCATGCTGCTGCTGTTCGCGACACCGCTGTTCGCCGGTTTTGCCAACGCGATCATGCCGCTGCAGATCGGGTCACCCGACGTCGCGTTCCCGCGGCTCAACATGCTTTCCTACTGGCTCTACCTGTTCGGCGCCCTCGTCACAGTGTCGGGCTTTCTGTCGCCGTCGGGCGCGGCCAGCTTCGGTTGGTTCGCCTACACGCCGCTGAGCGACTCGGTGAACTCGCCCGGCGTCGGCGGCGACCTGTGGATCATGGGCCTCTACATGGCCGGTCTGGGCACGATTCTCGGTGCGGTCAACTTCATCACCACGATCCTGTGCATGCGGGCTCCTGGGATGACGATGTTCCGGATGCCGATCTTCACCTGGAACATCCTGGTCACCTCGATCCTGGTGCTGATTGCCTTCCCGATCCTGGCCGCCGCGTTACTGGTGCTGGAGGCCGACCGCAAGCTCGGCGCGCACGTGTTCGACGCCGTCAACGGCGGGCCGATCTTGTGGCAGCACCTGTTCTGGTTCTTCGGGCATCCCGAGGTCTACATCATCGCGCTGCCGTTCTTCGGCATCATCACCGAGATCCTGCCGGTCTTCAGCCGCAAGCCATTGTTCGGCTACGTCGGCCTGGTCGGCGCGACCCTCATGATCGCGGCGCTGTCGGTGGCGGTGTGGGCACACCACATGTACGTCACGGGCGCGGTGAACCTGCCGTTCTTCTCCTTCATGACGTTCTTGATCGCCGTACCCACTGGAGTGAAGTTCTTCAACTGGATCGGCACCATGTGGGGCGGGAACATCGCCATGCGAACGCCCATGCTCTGGGCGGTCGGGTTCTTGACCACCTTCCTCTTTGGTGGTCTCACCGGCGTGGTGCTGGCCAGCCCGCCGCTGGACTTCGCGCTGTCGGACTCCTACTTCGTGGTGGCGCACTTCCACTACGTGGTGTTCGGCACCGTGGTGTTCGCGATGTTCGCCGGCTTCTACTTCTGGTGGCCGAAGTTCACCGGCCGGATGCTGGACGAGACGCTCGGCAAGATCCACTTCTGGCTGCTGTTCATCGGCTTCCACACCACCTTCTTGGTGCAGCACTGGCTCGGCGCCGAAGGAATGCCACGGCGTTACGCCGACTACCTGCCGAACGAGGGTTTCACGGTGCTGAACCAGATCTCGTCCGCCGGCGCGTTCCTGCTCGGGGCGTCGATGATCCCGTTCTTCTACAACGTGTGGAAGTCGCGCAACTCACCGCTGGTGAACAACGACGACCCGTGGGGCTGGGGCCGCTCGCTTGAGTGGGCCACCTCGTCGCCACCGCCGCGGCACAACTTCACCTCGATCCCGCGAATCCGGTCCGAGGCTCCGGCGTTCGACCTGCACCACCCCGAGGTCGCACTCAGTGAGTACGAGGGCACCGACGGCAAGCTTGCCGACACTCTCGTCGACTCTGCTGAGGACTCGGGGCGCGCCGAGGAGCTCAAGCGTCGGGTCGACGGGACCTCCGACGACGTGACCGCCGCGCACGAGCAGGAGAATCCCAGCCAGTCGCCTAAGCCGGGGGAGGGTCCGCGATGAAGACCGAATCCTGGGTCTTCGCCGCCCTCGCCTTCTTCGTGGCGGTGGTGACACCGGTCTACTGGATCCTGTCCCGCGACGCCACGGGCACCGCCGCGTTGATCATGACCTTCTTCCTGACGCTGATGATCGGTGGCTACCTCGCCCTGATCGCCCGCCGGCTCGACCTACGCCCGGAGGACAAGAAGCGGGGCGAGATCGCCGAAGGAGCTGGCGAGCTCGGCTTCTTCCCGCCGCAGTCGATCTGGCCGCTCTTCGTTGCCCTGACCTTCACGCTGGTCTGCCTCGGCCCCGTCTTCGGCTGGTGGCTTACCATCCTCGGATTCGGCGCCGGCGCGATCAGCCTGACCGGCCTGCTCTATGAGTTCTACCGCGGAGATCACGCGCACTGATTGTCCTGCTCGCGCTCGGTCCCGCGCCGCGAGCTGTTGTCTTCCTCCCTCGATCGAACGACCCCTAGTTCTGCGAGCCGAACGGCTCGTTCGAGCGGGGGTCGTCCGCTCTCACTCGTCCAGACATCAGCAGGCGCGTGACCTACCCGACGCTCGCAGGGGAGCGGGCAGGTCTCTGCCCCTCCGATCTAGCTGGCGGCTTGCTGCGTCTGCCCTGAGCTTGTCGAAGGCCTCGAAGAGGTTGCGTAGGGTCCTGGCTGGGGGAGCCGGGAGAATCTAGGCTGGCCACATGTGTCGCAACATTCGACCGTTGAACAACTTCGAGCCGCCGGCCACGGGATCGGAGGTGCACGACGCTGCCCTGCAGTACGTGCGCAAGATCGCTGGGGTGAGCAAGCCGGCCAAGGTCAACCAGGAAGCGTTCGACCGGGCTGTGCACGACATCGCGCACGCCACAGAACACCTGCTGGCCGAGCTCGTCGCGACCGCGCCGCCCAAGAACCGCGAGGAAGAGGCAGCGAAGGCGCGGGCGCGGTCGGCGAAGCGGTTCGCTTCCGCCTGATCGGCTACCAGCTGGCGTGCAGCGGCCGACCCTCGTCGTAGCCGGAGTTCCCCTGCACGCCGACGACGGCGAAGCGGGCGAACTCCTCCAGGCTCGAGGCGCCGGCGTAGGTGCAGCTGCTGCGGACGCCGGCGACGATCGAGTCGATGAGGTCCTCGACGCTGGGGCGTTCTGGGTCGAGGTACATCCGGGAGGACGAGATGCCCTCCTCGAACAGCCCAGCGCGGGCCCGGTCGAAGCCGGAGGAGTCCTTCGTGCGGACCTTGACTGCGCGGGCTGAGGCCATCCCGTAGGACTCCTTGTACTGACGGCCTTGGGCGTCGGTCATCAGGTTGCCGGTGCTCTCGTACGTTCCAGCGAACCACGAGCCGATCATCACGCTGCCGGCGCCGGCTGCCAGGGCCAGGGCGACATCGCGCGGGTAGCGGACGCCGCCGTCCGCCCAGATCGACCGGCCGGCCTCGCGTGCCGCTTCGGCACACTCGAGGACGGCGCTGAACTGCGGACGTCCTACCCCGGTCATCATCCGGGTGGTGCACATCGCCCCAGGCCCGACGCCGACCTTCACGACATCCGCACCGGCGTCGATGAGGTCACGGACGCCGTCCGCGGACACGACATTGCCCGCTACCACGGGGATCCGGCGACCCCGCTCGTCGGCCAGGCGGTCACGGACCTCGCGGACCCCCTTGAGCGTCTGCAGCATCTTCTCCTGATGGCCGTGCGCGGTGTCCACGACGAGGACGTCGATACCGGCTGCGAGCAAGGCTTCGGCGCGACCCGCCACGTCGCCGTTGATGCCGACCGCAGCGCCGATCATCAGGGCGCCGTCCGGGTCGAGAGCGGGTCGGTAGAGGGTCGAGCGGAGTGCCGACTTGCGGGTCATGACGCCGATCAGGCTGCCTTGCTCCACCACCAGCGCCGCCTCGAGGTGCCGGCCGCTGAGCGCATCGAACGTGTCGATCGGCGTGCTGTCCGTCGTGACCATCAGCACGTCGTCGGACATCACCTCGTGAACCTGCGCAAAGCGGTCGACCCCGGCCGCGTCGGCTTCGCTCACCGTCCCGAGCGGGCGTCCGTCCTGGACCACCACCGCAATGCCGTGGGCGCGCTTCGGCAGCAGCGACAGTGCCTCACCAACTGTGGTGTTCGGGCTGACGGAGATCGGGGTGTCGAACATGGGGTGCGCGCTCTTCACCCTCGTGACGACCTCGGCCACCACGTCGGTGGGAATGTCCTGCGGGATGATCGCGACCCCGCCGCGACGGGACACCGTCTCGGCCATCCGACGGCCCGAGACCGCGGTCATGTTCGCCACCACCAGAGGCAAGGTGGTGCCGATGCCGTCGGTGCTGGTCAGGTCGACGTCGAGACGCGAGGTCACCGAGGACCGGCGCGGCACCATGAACACGTCGGAGTAGGTGAGGTCGTGGGCCGGGGGCGGGGTCAGGAAACGCACGGCCCCTATTGTCCCCGGGCCACCCGGCTTTGGCGATTCCGCCTACTAGGTTGGGCAGATGAGTGAGGACCACGCCACCACGGGCGCGTACGTGAAGAGCGGCAGCGAGTTCACCCGCGACACCAACTACATCGCGACCCGGATCACGCGGGACGGTCGGGACGGCTATCCCGGTCGAGGCGGGCCGCTACCGCCTCGTTGTCGCCCGCGCCTGTCCCTGGGCCAACCGGACCATCATCGTCCGGCGGCTGCTGGGCCTCGAGGACGCCATCTCGATGGGAATGTGCGGCCCTACGCACGACGCGCGCAGCTGGACCTTCGACCTCGACCCGGGCGGACGCGATCCCGTGCTCGGCTACGAGCGCCTGCAGGAGGCGTACTTCGCCCGCTTTCCCGACTACGAGCGCGGCATCACCGTGCCGGCCATCGTCGACATCACGACGAAGGCCGTCGTCACCAACAACTTCCCGCAGATCACGGTCGACTTCGAGACCGAGTGGACCGAGTTCCACCGCGACGGCGCTCCCGACCTGTATCCCGAGGCGTACCGCGACGAGATCGAGGAGGTCAGCCACCGGGTGTTCACCGAGGTGAACAACGGTGTCTACCGGTGCGGCTTCGCCGGCTCGCAGGAGTCGTACGAGAAGGCGTACGACCGCTTGTTCACCGCGTTGGACTGGCTCAGTGACCGGCTTGCCGGCCAGCGCTACCTGGTGGGGGACACGATCACCGAGGCCGACGTCCGGCTCTTCACCACCCTGGCCCGCTTTGACCCCGTCTACCACGGCCACTTCAAGTGCAACCGCGAGAAGCTGTCGGAGATGGACGTCCTCTGGGCCTACGCCCGGGACCTGTTCCAGACGCCCGGCTTCGGCGACACCACCGACTTCGTGCAGATCAAGCAGCACTACTACAAGGTCCACACCGACATCAACCCCACCGCGATCGTGCCGAGCGGCCCCGACCTCAGCGGCTGGCTGACCGCTCACCACCGCGAGCAGCTGGGCGGTCGGCCCTTCGGCGACGGGACCCCCCCGCCGCCGCCCCAGCCGGCCGAGGTCGTCCCCGAGGGCCACGGCGCGAGATAGCCCAGAGCTGCAGAGTCCGGACCCTGAACGGGCCGGACATCAGCCGACGGCGTCGGTGTGACCAAGCCAGCGGAGCTTGCGGACTTTGCCACCGCCGAATCTCTCACCGCCGCCGCTGGCCGCCTTCTCTCGAGCTGGCATGCAAGGACCTCCAACTGCCCGCGCTCGACCTTTCCAGCTTCGGCGGGGGATAGATGATGCCCTTTATCCATCCCCCTGGGAGGCGCGACCGCCAACGCCGCCGCCCGCGACAGCGCTTAAGAGTTGCACCAGCGCGGACGAGGGAGGCCCGGTCGTGGGGCCGAGCCGACTCAGGTCGTGACGCAGCGGCTCACCTCGGCCGGGCTCGCCGCGATCGACAGTCGGGCAGCACGAGAGAACAAGTCGCGGTCTGTCGTGATCTGCGAGGCGCTGGCGAGCTCAGCTGCGTGAAGGAGCACGACTCCGCCCTCAAGCACGGAGTGCGCCCCAGACGACGCTATCCAGCCCGCGCCTGGTCGTGCGTGGCCGAGCCGGGTGCCGTCCCTAGATGACCCCTGCCGGCCGAGCCGGGACACCGCGGCACCCTTGCCCAGGTGCCGGGCGGCCCGGTCCGCTTCGACCTTCCGGCTCTTCGGCCACAGCAGGGTTCCGGCGACGACTCCGACCAGGACCACCACAGCCAGGCCGGCGGTGACGACGATTCCGGATCTCTCCGCGAATCCGCGGGTGTTCGCCGACCCAGCCGACGCTCGCCGATTTTCGCTTGCGGCAAGGACGGCTCCTCACTGACGTCGGATCGAGTCGGCGCGTCCATGTCGTCGGGTCTTCGGCCCGAGCTGTGTCCACGGCGTCGCGGGCGGCTCGCGCCAAGCACCCGCAACGCCCACGAAACAATCGGTCGGTACGGTGCGACTGATCCACAGTCGGAGCGCGGAGGGAGCCCCATGAACCTGATGCCGTCGGAGACCGAAAAACTCCTGCAGGCGGTCGCCGGGATGGTGGCGCGGGACCGGCTGGCCCGCGGGGTCAAGCTCAACTATCCCGAGTCTGTGGCCCTGCTGAGCACCTGGGTGATCGAGCGGGCGCGCGAGGGAGCGGGAGTCGAGGAGCTGATGTCGTCCGGCCGCGAGGTGCTGTCCCGCGCCGAGGTGATGGAGGGGGTCGCGGAGATGATTCCCGACGTCCAGGTCGAGGCCACCTTCCCGGACGGGCGCAAGCTCGTCACCCTGCACAACCCGATTCAGTAGAGGAGCGACGTGGCCGGAGTGTCGAGCACGGGGCCGGGAGCGATCCGGGTGGCCCCCGGCGAGCTGGAGCTTAACGCGGACCGGAGTGCGGGCGAGCGGGGCGAGCTGACGTTCACCAACGCCGCCGACCGACCGATCCAGATCGGTTCCCACATCCACCTGGCGGAGGTCAACGCCGGGCTCGAGTTCGACCGGGCCGCTGCGACCGGTTTCCGGCTGGACATCGCCGCCGGGACGTCGGTGCGGTTCGAGCCCGGGGTCTCGCGGACCGTGGCGATCGTCGCGCTCCGGGGCAAGCGCTCCGTGCCCGGCATCCAGATCAAGCGGGCGCCCGACGATGGGGGAGAGGGCAGATGAGCCGGATCAGCCGCGAGGACTATGCGGCGATCTTCGGTCCCACCCAAGGCGACCAGATCCGGCTCGGGGACACCGACCTGTGGATCGAGATCGAGCAGGACCTGACCTTCGGCGGCGAGGAGTCGGTGTTCGGCGGGGGTAAGTCGATCCGCGAGTCGGGGAACCAGTCACTGGCGACCTCCGCCGAGGGCGCCCTCGACACCGTCATCACCAACGTGGTCGTCCTCGACCACTGGGGCATCGTCCGCGCCGACGTCGGTATCCGCGACGGACGGATCGTCGGGTTGGGCCGTAGCGGCAACCCTGACATCGCCGACGGCGTCGACCCGGCACTGGTCATCGGACCGGGTACGGACGTGATCTCCGGCGAGGGAAAGATCCTGACGGCGGGTGGCTTCGACTCCCACGTCCACTTCCTGTCCCCGTCGCAGATCTCCGAGGCCCTGGCTGCGGGCCTGACCACCCTGGGCGGCGGCGGCACCGGGCCGTCCGAGGGCTCGAAGGCGACCACCGTCACTCCCGGAGCCTGGCACCTGAAGCAGACCCACCGCGCGCTGGACGAGTACCCGGTCAACCTGCTGCTGCTGGGCAAGGGCAACACCGTCTCGATGCCCGCGTTCGAGGAGCAGGCGCTGGCCGGCGCCGGCGGGTACAAGGTGCACGAGGACTGGGGCTCGACCCCGGCGGCCATCGATGCCGCCCTGCGCGGCGCGGAGGAGTGGGGCCTGCAGGTGGCCTTGCACGCCGACTCGCTCAACGAGGCCGGGTTCGTGGCCGACACCGTCCGCGCGATCGGCGGCCGCAGCATCTCCGCCTTCCACGTCGAGGGTGCCGGCGGCGGCCACGCGCCCGACATCTTGACCATCGCCGGTCTGCCGCACGTCCTGCCCGGCTCGACCAACCCGACGCTGCCGCACACGGTCAACACGGTCGCCGAGCACCTCGACATGCTGATGGTCTGCCACCACCTGAACCCGGCCGTGCCGGAGGACCTGGCCTTCGCCGAGTCGCGGATCCGGGCCAGCACCATTGCTGCGGAAGACCACCTGCACGACATGGGTGCCATCTCCATCACCTCCTCCGACGCCCAGGCGATGGGCCGGATCGGGGAGGTCATCACCCGGACCTGGCAGGTCGCGCACGTGATGAAGCACGTTCGCGGCCCTTTGTCCGGCGGGCTGCCGGCGGACAACTTCCGCGCCCGCCGCTACGTCGCCAAGTACACGATCAACCCGGCCATCAGCCACGGCGTCCACCACGAGATCGGCTCGGTCGAGGTAGGCAAGCTGGCCGACCTGGTGCTGTGGGAGCCGCGCTTCTTCGGCGTCCGGCCGAGCATCGTGATCAAGGGCGGCGGCATCGTCGTCGGCGCGCTCGGCGACCCGAACGCGTCCATCCCCACCCCGCAGCCGGTGCTGATGCGCCCGGCCCTCTACTACGGCAGCGGGTCCTACCGCTCCCAGAGCTACGTCGCACCGGCCGCGCTGGAGACCGGCCTGGCCGAGGAGCTCGGGCTGCGGCGGACGCTGGTGGCCGTCCGGTCGACCCGCGACATCGGGAAGGCCGACATGGTGCTGAACGACGCCCTGCCGAAGATCGTGATCGACCCCGAGACCCACCGGATCGAGGTCGACGGCACGGAGATCACCCCTGATCCGGCCACGGTGCTGCCGCTGGCCCAGCTGTACAACCTGTTCTGATGGCGGCGACGTTGCTGAGCCTGACCCCGATGGCCCGTACGTGATGAGTGCCCCGTACCTGACGATGCTGCTGGCCGACGGTCGGCTGCCGTCTGGCGCGCACACCCAGTCGGCCGGGGTCGAGCCCGCGCTCGGGGACGGCGGGATGCGGCTCGCTGAAGTGCCCGACTACCTGACGGTCCGGCTGCGCACGGTGACCGAGGTGGAGGCCGCGGTCTCGGTCGTGGCCAGGTCGCTCTGGCTTGCCGGGTCTGCCGGTGCCCGGGTGCCTCTGCTGGCCCACCTGGACACCGCCTGGCGGGCGCGGACGCCCTCCGACGCCCTCCGTGATGCCGCCGACCTGCTCGGCCGCAGCTACCTGAGGATGGCCGGGACCGTGTGGGACCTGAGCGAGCTCACCGACGCACGTAGGACGTGGTGCCGGGCCGTGGTCGTGGGGGTGACTGCGGCCGAAGCCGGCTGCTCGGCGGTGGAGACGGCCCGCCTCGTTGCGTTCGACGACGTGCAGACCGTGCTGGCCGCCGCCCTCAAGCTGGTGCCGTTCGACCCCACGACGAGCGTGGGCTGGGCCGTCCGGGCGGCACCGGAGGTCGAGGACCTGGTGCAGCGGGTATCGGCGCTCACCTCTGCCAATGACCTGCCGGCCCCCAGCGCCCCGCTGATCGAGCAGTGGGGGCAACGACATCGTGACACCGAGAGGCGACTGTTCCGTGCTTGAGAGCCCTGCGTCCCTTCCTGCCACCGAAGCCGCCCAGCCGGCCCGCGCCCTTCGACTGGGGGTGGCCGGGCCGGTGGGCACCGGCAAGAGCTCGCTGATCGCGCTGCTCTGCCGCGAGCTGGGTACCGT
The DNA here is from genome assembly GCA_963727215.1 of uncultured Actinomycetota bacterium. GTDB lineage: Bacteria > Actinomycetota > Actinomycetes > Propionibacteriales > Propionibacteriaceae > Microlunatus. The sequence continues at coordinate 405,921 of CAVSFR010000009.1, read as the reverse complement.
GCTCAGCGTTGCGGTGATCACCAACGACATCTACACCGACGAGGACGCTCGCTTCCTGCGCTCGGCCGGAGTCCTGGACCCCGAACGCATCCGCGCGGTCGAGACGGGCGCCTGCCCCCACACCGCGATCCGGGACGACGTCAGCCAGAACCTGCTGGCGGTGGAGGACCTGGAACGCGACTTCGACCCCGTCGACCTCGTGCTCGTCGAGTCGGGCGGTGACAACCTGACCGCCACCTTCAGCCCGGCGCTCGTCGACGCCCAGTTCTTCGTCCTGGATGTCGCCGGTGGGGGAGACGTGGCCCGCAAGGGTGGACCCGGGATCGCGCGGGCCGACGTGCTGGTGGTCAACAAGACCGACCTGGCGCCGTACGTCGGCGTGGACGTCGAGCAGATGGTGCACGACGCCGAGCACGCACGTGACGGTGGCCGGGTGATCGCCCTGTCCCGGACCGATCCAGCTTCCGTGGCCGCGCTGCGGGAATGGGTGCTGGAGACGTTGAGCCGCTTCCGGGCCGGTCAGCACGTCACCACCGACCCTGGCCCGATGGCCCCCCACTCGCACGCTGAGACCACCGCCCACCCAACGGCCCACACCCACGCCCATGCCTCGGGTGAGGTCCACACGCATTGACTCCACGTGCGCTGACCCTGGCGACGGCCGAGCCGGTGCGGGTCTCGGTGTCCCTCGATGGCCAGCGACACCGGACCAAGCTGCGGTCGGGGCTGCTGCGGCCCCAGCAGGTGCACGGACCGGCCGACCGGTGCCGGATCGGGCTGCTCGCGACGACCGCGCTCCTGCTCGGGGGCGACGTCGTGGAGCTCGAGGTAGACGTCGGGTCCGGGGCGACGCTGGAGCTCTTCGACGTCGCCGGCACCGTCGCCTACGACGGCCGCGGGCAGGCTGCGCGCTGGGATGTCCGGGTACGGGTCGCCGCTGGCGGTCGGCTGCGCTGGAGCGGAGCCCCGTTCGTGGTGGGTGACGGCGCGGACGTGACCCGGACACTGGCGGTGGACCTCGCCGAGGACGCGCACGCGCTGGTCCGGGAGACCTTGGTGCTGGGTCGCGTAGGCCAGACGGGAGGTCGGGTGCGTAGCCGGACTGAGATCGCCCGAGTCGGGCACCCGGTACTGGTCGAGGATCTCGATCTCGACCCCACTCAGCACCGCCGACTACCCGGCATGCTGGGCCCGTGGCGGGTGCTCGACACCGTCCTCACGCTGGGTCTCCCGCCGCCCGTCGGCCCGGCAGCGGCGCTGGACCACAGGCTCGTCCGGTACGTGCTCCCGGAGCCGGGCTCAACGCTCCACCGCTACCTGGGCAGCGATCTCGACCGCTCGCCCGTGCACCCGATGTGGGCCACGGCGACCTTGTCCTAGCCGGTTCCGGCGGCCCCCTGGGCGGCGGCACCAGCCTGGTCACCGCTCGCGGGGTCCGGCGTTCCGGTACTGCTGGGGACGGGAGTGCTCGGCGCGGGGGTGGCGCTGGACGTCGCCGAGGGAACGGGCTCGGGGGCACCCGGTGTCGCGCTCGGCTCGCTGCTGGCCGTCGCTGAGGGCTGCGGCGTGCTCGTGGCGCTCGGGCTCGGGCTTGGGCTCGGCGAGGGCGTTGCGCGCGAGGGCTCGCTGGTTGGGTCTGCGGCGGGCTTGCGCTCGGCCACCTGGGTGACCGTGGTGCCATTGCCGCCCGACAGCGACTGCCCGCTGGCCAGCTCGAGGCCGGTCAGAACGGCTGCCGCCAAGGCGAAGGCAGCGAGAGCTCCGAGCACGACGCTCGGCCAGCGCCGCTGTCGCGGTGACTGCGGGGGAGCGGGCGTCCGGGCTGCGGCGGGCTGCGCGTCGGACCAGGTGAAGGTGTCGTCGGTGGCCTCCACGGTCACCGGTAAGTCGCTGTCCGCGATCCGGCCGCGGAACACGGTCTGCATCTTCTCGCGGGTGGTCCGCAGCGAGGCCGTGTAGACGTTGCTCGCCACCGCGGCGACGATGCTGGCCACGGCCGCTCCGGCGACGGTCCCGGCCAGGCTCAGCCGGGACCCGAGGAAGGCCGCGGTCATCGCTGCCAGTGCTCCGCCCATCACCTGGGTGAACGAGAGGTCGATCTTGGGCTTGGTCTCCGATGTCGTCTTCGGGGCTGCACGCTGGTCGTTCGGGCTGGGGCGTTGGTCGGTGGTGCTCATGTCCTCAGTTCGGCTCGGGCGTGGTCGGGCTCCTCAGAGCTCGTCGTCCAGTTCGGCACAACGCAGCGATCTCGCGGATCGTTGCCGGACATGAGCGGAAGTGACCGAACCCACACCACCCTCCGCACCAGCCCCCACACGCACAGACGCTCCCGATCCCCGGAGGGATCGAGAGCGTCGTGGTCAGCCTGAGTGGTGCTAGTCGGCAGCGTTCTGGTGACCGGTACCTGCCGCGATGGCGTGGTGGCCGTTGCCGTTCCCGTCAGTGCTGCTGATCTGGTGCCCGTCACCGTCCTCACCGCTGGTGACCTCGTGTCCACTCGAGTGGTGCGCGGCCTCCTCGAGCTCGGCGGCCGTGGGCTTGCGCAGGTCGTCGACGAAGTAGAACCGGGTCGCCCGACGCCGTAGCTGCTCCAGCCGCAGCTTCTTCGCCGGAACGTCGCCCTCGGCAGCCGGCAACAGGGCCGGGTTCTGCGCGTGCTGGGTGAGGGTGTAGGCCTCGCCGGTGCTGATGGGTGCGTGCCGCTCGGAGTACGAGCCCGACGGGTCCCGCTCGATGATGCCGGTCTCGGCCCCATGCAGCAGCCGGTCGCGGTCCGCGCGCTGCAGACCGATGCAGATCCGCTTGGTGATGATGAACGCGAGAACCGGTGCGACGAAGACAGCCACCCGGAGGAAATAGGTGACGGCGTTCAGCGAGACGCGGAACTGGGTGGCGACGAGGTCGTTGCCGCCGCCGATCCAGAACATCGAGTAGCAGGTCATCGCCGCAACACCGAACGCGGTCCGCGTCGGGTTGTTGCGAGGACGCTCGAGGATGTGGTGCTCGGTCTTGTCCCCGGTCACCCAGCCCTCGACGAAGGGGTAAGCGGCCAGTAGGACGAAGAAGAGCCCCAGCAGCCCGATCCCCGGGATGGCGACGTTCCACGACCAGGTGGTGCCACCGAGGTGCCACTCCCAGTTCGGCATGATCCGGATCGCGCCCTCGACGAAGCCCATGTACCAGTCGGGCTGCGATCCCGCCGTGACCTGCGAAGGATTGTAGGGACCGAAGACCCAGACCGGGTTGATCTGCATCAGACCACCCATCAGGGCGATGACGCCGAAGACGATGAAGAAGAAGCCACCAGCCTTGGCCATGTAGACCGGGAAGACCGGGTAACCGACGACGTTGCCCTCGTTGCGGCCCGGGCCGGGGAACTGGCAGTGCTTGTGGTAGACGACCAGAGCCAGGTGAGCCCCGATCAGGCCGAGGATCAGAGCCGGCACCAAAAGGATGTGCACCATGTAGAGGCGCGGCACGATCAGGCTGCCGGGGAACTCGCCACCGAAGACGAAGAACTCGACCCAGGTGCCGATCAGCGGGACAGAGCGGACTAGACCGTCGACGAACCGCAGACCGGTACCGGACAGCAGGTCGTCAGGCAGCGAGTAGCCGGCGAACCCTTCGATGATGCCCAGCAGCAGCAGGCCGACGCCCAGGATCCAGTTGAGCTCGCGCGGCTTGCGGAAGGCGCCCGTGAAGAACACGCGCAGCAGGTGGGTCAGCATCGCGGCCAGGAACAGCGCGGCCGCCCAGTGGTGCATCTGGCGGACCAGCAGCCCACCCCGGATGTCGAAGGACAAGGCCAGGGTCGACTCGTATGCCTCGGACATCGGCAGCCCACGGAGGAGCTGGTAGGTGCCCTCGTACTCGACCTCACCCATCGACGGCTTGAACCAGACGGTGAGGAACACCCCGGTCACCAACAAGATGATGAAGGAGTAGAGCGCGACCTCACCCAGCAAGAACGACCAGTGGTCGGGGAACACCTTGCGGATGAAGGGCCGGCTGAGCGTGGCGACGCCGAGCCGTTCGTCGGCCCATTTCGCCGGTCCGGACGCAGCCTTGAAGACCGGTCCGAGCTGCTTGTCGGGGACGTGTCCCTCGACAGCCTTCCCGCCTTGTACGGTCGGTGCTGACTTGGCCATCAGTTGTCGCCTTCTTTGAAGTCGTTCTGAGAGTTCCGCTCGAAGTAGCTCGGGCCGACCGGAACGGTGAACCCACTCCGTGCGACGAGGTAACCCTCGGCGTCGGTGGTGATGGGCAGCTGCGGCAGCGCGCGCGCCGCGGGGCCGAAGACGACCAGACCCGAGTTACCGAGGTCGAAGGTCGACTGGTGGCAGGGACACAGCAGGTGGTGCGTCTGCTGCTCCCACAGGCTGATAGGGCAGCCGACGTGCGTGCAGATCTTGGAATAACAGAGGATCCCGCCCACCTGCCAGTCCTGGCGTGAGGCCGGGATCTTGATCGAGTTCGGGTCCATCCGGACGATGATGATCGAGGCCTTTGCCCGCTGGGTGAGCTCCTCGGTCCCCTCGAGGTCCTTGAGGTTCTCGGGCTGAGCGTTCACCAGCTGACCGATGACCATCTCGCTGGCCTTGATCGGCTCGAACGTGACGTCGTGGCAGAGGCGGATGCCCTCTTTCCAGATCGTCGTGGCGATGGTGGCTGCCCGCAGTCGCTTGGTCGGCTTCGGGCCGAGGTCGGCGAAGCTGACGATGACCGGGAGCGCCAGCGCCCCGAGGGCCCCGACGAGGCTGTAACCGAGGATCTTGCGGCGCTTGATCTGCGACTCGTCGGTGCCGGCCTCGAGCTCGCGGAGCACGTACTCCACATCCTCCTCCGTGGAAGCCGCGCCGTGCCGGTGGTCGACCATCTCGTGGTCGTCCATCAGCTGCCGGCCCCACTGGACGGCGCCGACTCCGATCAGCAGCAGCGCCATGCCAGCCGTGATCCCGAGCCCGAGGTTCTTGGCGTTCGCGTGCAGGAACCCGAAGTCGATGAACATCGAGGTCGGCACGCCGAAGTAGATGACGACGAACGCGATCGCCAGCACCGGCACGATGCCGAACATCGTCGCAACCTGACGGGTCGCGCGGTCGTTCGCCTTCTCGTCGACGTCGGTCAGCCGCGGGAGGTGCTCCTCCATGCCCGGGTCGGGAACCGGGTACCGGGGGTCGCGGACGGTGTCCAGCTCAGCCGCGTGCTGGGCCTCGGGGTCGACATAGTTGTCGTCGCGGTGGGTGAGGTCGGTCATTTTGCCTTGGCTCCCTTGGCTGCGATCCAGACGGCGAGGCCCATCAGGGTGCCGAGACCGAGGATCCAGGCCCACAGACCCTCGGAGACGGGCCCGAGGCCGCCCAGGTTGAGGCCACCCTCGTTGGGCTGGTCGTGCAGCGTGTTCAGGTAGGCGATGATCGCCCGCTTGTCCTCGGGACGGACGACGCCGTCGGAGAAGACCGGCATCTGCTGCGGACCGGTGATCATGGCCTCGTAGATGTGGCGGTTGGAGACCCCGAACAGCGACGGGGCGTACTTGCCGCCGGGGAGCGCGCCGCCAGCGCCCTCGAAGTTGTGGCAGGCGGAGCAGTTGGTGCGGAACAGCTCGCCACCGCGAGCCACGTCCTCGGCGCTGACGCCGGCCGGGTCGTAGTCAGCAGCAGCGGGAACATCCGGACCGGGGCCGAGTGTGGCGACATAGGCCTCGAGGGACGCGACCTCTTCAGGTGTGTACCGGTTGGGCTTGACCGGGGCCTGGGCCTCGGGCCGGGCCATCGGCATCCGGCCGGAAGAGACCTGGAAGTCCACCGCTGCAGCGCCGACGCCGACCAGCGACGGACCCTGGATCTCGGTCGTGTTGTCACCAGTGTCCTGGCCCGGGCCGGCACCGATCTGGCCTTCGCCGTTCAGCCCGTGGCACGAGGCGCAGCCGACGGCGAAGAGGGCCTTGCCCTCGGCGACCTGCTGGCTGGTGGTGGTGTCGGCCGATACCTGCGTCGCCGGCGCGAACACGGTGTAGAGAGCGCCCATGACGATGAGCCCGAGCACCAACAGCATCGCTTTCGCGGCTGGGTGTCGTCGTCTTGCGGACAAGAATCGCACGGAGGTCCCTCTCGGATCTGCTCGGTCGTTCTGCTGAGCGGGCTGACAGTTATTCAGTGGTGACCCGGGAGGCGGATGCGCCCCGGGCGTACTGGAGACGGCTTATTTCAGGAGGTAGATCACACCGAAGAGCGCGATCCAGACCACATCGACGAAGTGCCAGTAGTAGGAGACCACGATGGCGCTGACCGCCTGCTCGTGGGTGAAGGTCCGCGCGAGGAACGTGCGACCCAGGAGCAGCACGAAGGCGATCAGCCCACCGGTCACGTGCAGCCCGTGGAAGCCGGTGGCCAGGTAGAACACGGAGCCGTACACATCGCTGGAAAGCGACATCCCCTCCGAGATCAAGGTGGCGTACTCGTAGACCTGGCCGCCGATGAAGAACGCGCCCATCACGAAGGTGAGCACGTACCACTCCCGCAGGCCCCACTGCTTGAGCGCCAGCAGCGAACCGCCACGTGAGACCTGGCCGCGCTCGGCAGCGAACACACCCATCTGGCAGGTGAACGAGCTCGCGACCAGGACGCTCGTATTGAGGATCGCGAAAGGGACGTTCAGCAGCGCGGTGCGCTGGGCCCACAGGCTCTCGAACCCGCCGCCGTCGGCTTGAGCGTTCGTGACGTTGCGGATCGTGAAGTAGGCCGCGAACAGTGCCGCGAAGAACATCAGCTCGGAGGCGAGCCAGACGATGGTGCCGACGGCGACCATGTCCGGACGCCCGGGACGCCCTCGGAGACGGGACTGCGGGAGGGGGTGCAGGGAGCTCTCAGGCTTGGTCATCGAGCCGGAGACAGCGTGCGAGTGTGAGGCCACGCGCTCATTATTGCCTCAGGAACGAAATCGGTCACCCGGGGGCGCGCGGCGCCCCGCCGAGCTCTCGATCCTGGGGCGGCCAGGCGGATGCCCTAGGCTCAGTGCCGCCGTACCAGCGATGGGGAGACGATCAGCAGATGAGCAGTGCAGGGACCTCCGCGCCGTCCGAGGGTGCCGGCTCCGGCGCGGCGGTGGCGACCATCCTGCTGTACGCCTCGGACCGATTGACGCGGGAGAACGTGCGGCTGGCGCTGGGTCGCAAGGTGGCCCGCGATCTGCCGGAGGTACGTGTGGTCGAGGTCGCCACCCAGGCAGCGGTGATCGTCGCGATGGACGCGGGCGGCATCGACGTGGCCATCCTCGACGGTGAGGCGGTACCCGGCGGCATGGGGCTGTGCCGCCAGCTCAAGGACGAGGTGTTCGACTGCCCGCCGATGCTGGTGCTGACTGCTCGCCGGGCCGACGCGTGGCTGGCCACCTGGTCGCGGGCGGACGCGGTCCTGGCACACCCCGTGGACCCCATGCGGCTGCCGGACGTCGTCGCCGGCCTGCTGCGTGGCTCCGACGCCACCACCGCACGAGCCTGAGCCCGTCGTGACCTGGCCCGAGCTGCTGGGCGCGCTGGTGCAGCGCCGCGACCTCTCCCACGACCAGATGTCCTGGGCGATGGAGCAGATCCTCGGCGGTAGCACCACCCAGGCGCAGCTGGCGGCGTTCGCCGTCGCCCTGAGGAGCAAGGGCGAGACCGTCGAGGAGATGGCGGGCCTGGCCGACGCGATGCTGGCCTTCGCGACGCCGATCGAGATCACCGGTGCGGCCGTGGACGTGGTCGGCTCGGGGGGCGACCGGGCGAACACGGTCAACATCTCCACCATGGCCGCGGTCGTCGCCGCCGGAGCCGGCGCGCGGGTCGTCAAGCACGGCAACCGGGCGGCCTCGTCCGCGTGTGGGTCGGCCGACGTGCTCGAGGCTCTCGGCGTGGTCCTGGACCTGACGCCTGCTGCACAGCAGCAGGTGGTCGACCAGGCCGGCATCGCCTTTCTCTTCGCTCCGCACTACCACGCGGGTCTGCGACACGCCTCCGCCGCACGTCGCGAGCTGGGCATCCCCACGACGTTCAACTTCCTCGGACCGCTAGCCAACCCGGCCCAGCCGCATGCGCAGGCGGTGGGCGTGGCCGACGCCAGGATGGCCGAGCTGATGGCCGGCGTCCTCGCCGCCCGTGGTCACCAGGGTCTGGTCGTACACGGCGGCGACGGGCTGGACGAGCTGACCACCACCACCGGTTCCGACGTCTGGGTGCACACCGGCGGCACCGTGACCCACACGACCCTGGAACCGCTCGACCTGGGACTGGCCCGGGCGGCGATGTCAGATCTGGTGGGCGGGGATGCCGCCCACAACGCCACCGTCGTCCGGGATCTGCTGGACGGGGCGCCAGGACCGGTCCGCGACATCGTCCTGCTCAACGCCGCCGCGACCCTGGCGGCCGAGGCCGGCCCACAGCCCGACCGGCTGACCGAGCAGCTCGCCGAGCAGCTGGTCCGGGCCGAGCAGTCGCTGACCTCCGGCGCCGCCAAGGACTGCCTCGCCCGGTGGGTCGCGGCCACCTGTGCCGCCCACGCAGCGAGCTGAGGCCCGAGCTGGTTCAGCCGACGGCCAGTGTCCGCATCGACTCTGCGGCGAGGGTGGCCAGCGCGGGGTCAGCGTCGTCCGGCACCGAGGTGACGGCCGCGACGACGGACCCGTCGTCCAGCCCCACCAGCAAGGCCGTCAGGTCGTCGTAACGGCTCGGCAGCCCGTCGATGTCGTAGTGCACCCGAGCCGTGACCCTGACGCCCGGGTGGCTGTCGACCGCGTGGTCCACCACCAGCACGTGGTCCACCCGCGTCACGTGGTCGCGGTAGAACGCCCGGCTCAGCCCCTGTAGCGCTTCGCCGGCGCGGGCCTGCAGGTCCGCTCCACCTCCGGTGCTGGCGAGCCGGCCCAGCAGCACCGCGGACGACCAGCCGTCGGACCCGTCGTAGGCCGGGTGCACCGATGCGCCGGCCAGAAAGCAGACGTCCATCAGGCCGAGGACGCTCACCGGCCCCGCAGGCAGGACGTAGGGTGCCGCGGGCAGCGTCATGCTGGCTGCCCCGATCCGAGCCTCGCGGGTCCGCTCGTCGAGCCAGCCCATGCCGGAGGCGCCGGCCGGCAGGCTCGTGGCCGGGGCGGCGGTGGTCGTGGCCGGCTGCTTGCCGCCGCGCTTCACCGTCGGGGGTTCGTGCCAGATGAACAGGCCGAGACCGACTGTGGCGCTGAGGAGGAGGGCCAGGCAGAGCACCAGGGCGACCGCGGCACGGAACCGGGAGTGCCGTCGTCGCGGCAGGGCGTCGTCATCGTCGTCGGCCGGCAGTGAGGTGTGAGGGCTAGGCGCTCGGGGTGACTCGCTGATCGCGTCGGTCCACCCAGCACCGTCCCACCACCGGTAGAGCTCGGAGGTGCCCGCCGGGTCGGGGTACCAGCCGGGCCGCGGGGCAGCGGTCACGCCGCGATCGTAGCCCGAGGGCCAAGTGCGGACCGCGTCCCGTGAGCGGACCCGGCGGGTCTGGGGCGAGCGGTGAATACTTCTGGGGTGATCTCACGCGACCTCGCCACTGAGCTGACCTCACTGCTGAGCTGGACCCCCGCCAACGGTGACCAGTTCTTCATCCCACGACCGGAGATCTCGGAGTCGGTCTTCACCCTCAGCGACATGGTCGTCGAGCTGGTCACCGCCTACGACGAGACCCGGTTCCACTTCAACGGCACCGTTGAGTGGGCCCTGGACTCCGTCGAGTCCGACGCTGTGGTCTGGCTGCCCCGCGAGGACCAGCTCCGCGACCTGCTCGGCTCCTGGTTCCTCTCCCTCGACGCCTCGTCGACGGGCTTCGTGGTGACGGTCAGCGGCCCCGGCCGGGCTCACCACACCGACCCAGAGGCGGACGCCGCCGACGCGTACGGCCGGGCCCTGGTCTACGTCCTCCGGCAGGCTGCGGTCGGCGCATCTGCCTCCTGAGCCGGGGCGAGCGGCTGTTCAGCGCAGCCACGCCTGGACCAGTGCCGCGAGATAGGCGCCGCCGAGCAGCGCGGGCGCGTAGGCGAAGCTGCCGCGGCGGCCGCCGAGGAGACGGATGACCGCCTGGACCGCACCCAGCACCGAACCGGCCACCAGAGCCCAGAGCAGCAGCTGGAGGCTCTCGGCGGCGGCTGCGGCCCCGAGCAGCGGGGCGAACCTGACGTCGCCGAAGCCGAAGCCGCCACGAGTGCTGAGCCAGGCCACCAGGTAGAGACCACCGGCCAGGCCGGCGCCGAGTGCGGTGCGGAGCAGCATCGACCAGCTGCCGGCCAGCGAGGCGCCGACGAGGGCGGCGACGGTCATGGCGGCCCAGACGACCTGCATCAGCCGGAGCGGCAGCCAGGTGGTGGCAGCGTCGATCGCCGCCAGCAGGACCCCGCCGACCGACAGCACCGACCACAGCGGCTGGACCGCGGCCGGCAGCGTGGTCCAGGCGATCGCGGCGGCGACGGCGGAGACCAGCGCGCACGCCAGGACGAAGGTCGGGCGCGCCAGGCTGGCGTAGGTCACCTTCGGACCGTCCGCCGGCTGCTCGGCCGGCTCGGGCAGCCAGGCCAGCAGCGGGCGTACCAGTGCCGAGCTGGCGAGACCTGTCACCGCGACGGCCACGGTGAGCAGGATCTGCGACGGCGTCACGCAGCGATCCTAGGGACGCGCCGGCCCGCGCAGTCACGCCGCTCGCTGCGTCGGGGCACCGACCTGGGTTGCGGGGCCGGCCGCGATCCTCGGCCGGCTTCGGACGATGCTCAGCAGACGCAGTGCCAGCAGGGCTCGGCACCACAGCATCGTGCCGTCTGCCAGCTCCTGCAGCTCCACCGTGTGCGTCCCCAGCTGCCTGGCGGTGTCCTCGAGTGCTGCGCCGGAGGCGAGGAGCTGGAGCAGCCGCCGCCGCGAGTGGTGGGCCGGGACGTGGCAGCTGCGCAGCGCCTCGGCGTGCTCCGGCCGTACCTCCAGCAGCGCCAAGGCGGTCGCATGGCTGATGCGGCGGACGGGACGGCCGTGGCGGCCGGCCAGCAACGAGTCGGTGGCCCGAGAGGAGATGCCGGCAAGCGCCGCCACCTCGCGTCCGGTGAGGTCACCGGTGGTCATCAGGTGCTGCAGGTGTGTCCGGAACGGTCCGGCGTCGACCCAGGTCGCGGTGGTCATGGTCTTCCCTTCGTCGTGGTCCTCTACGAAGGGAGGGCCAGGCGAAGTGGCCGGATGTTAACGAGCGGAGGCGACTTTCTCACCTGGTGGGACAAGAAGGCGCTGCCCCCGGCCGGAAACCGGCGGGGGCAGCGCTCCTGAGGAGGCTTACTCAGTGCTGAGCACGAACGAAGCCGGCGGCCTCAGCAGCTTCCTCGCTGTCGAACCAGACCTCGGCGATGGTCTGGTTGTAGCCACGTCCACCGGGCAGGTGGAACTTCATCGAGTTCTCGTTGCCCTTGATCGTGAAGCTCTCGGGCGGCTCGGCGCCGACGTAGGAGCCCGGGCCGTAGGGCGAGGGCTCGCCTTCGCCCGAAGCGGATTCGGCGACCGGCTCAGTGACCGGTGCCTCGAGGTCCTCGGCCGGGGTTGCCACGTCGGGCGTGTCCTCGGCCGCGACTGCCGCGGTGTCGGCGACACGGAGATCCTCGGCCGCTGCTCGAGGGCGTCGGCCGTGCTCACCGGGGCGGCCGGCGTGTACGGGGCGGACGGCCGTGCGGCCTGCCAGCCCGAGTCCTGGCCACCGCCCAGGAAGCGACGGGCCACCAGGGCCACGATCCCCGCCACCGCAGCGACGACGGCAAGACGCTTGACCCAGCTTCCGCTGCTCTTCTCCTCGGCCTCGGGCAGGCTGAGCTCGCCCCGGGCAGCGGCGTACGCAGCTCGACCGCGCTTGGTCGCCTCGACCGCGACCGGGGACGCCGCCACGGCGGTCAGGGCCGTCGAGACGCGGGGGATGAGGTCCTCGGAGACCCGGCCCTTGACGGCCTCGACCGCGGGCCCGATGCGGTCCGCAGCCCCGTGAGCGGCCAGCGCGCCGCCAGCGGCCAACGGCCCCAGCCGTCCTGCGGCCTGCCCGGCCTTGTCGGCCACGGTCTGGGCGTAGGGCGAGACGGCGTCGGCGACGGTGTGCGCGTTGTGCGACACCGCGTCGGCCACCGTGTGCGCGTAGGGCGCGACCACATCGGCCGCCTGGTGCGCGTACGGCGTGACGGCGTCCACGGCCTGCTGGGCGTAGGGGGTGGCGAAGGTGACGGCCTGCCCCGCCAACGGCGCGACGCGGTCCGCGGCGCTCTGGGCGAGCGGCACGGCGCGTGCGGCGGCGTTCTGGGCGATCGGGACGGCCAGGGCAACGGCGCTCTGGGCCAACGGGACGATCTTGTCGGTGGCGTTCTGGGCCAGCTCGGCGACCGGGACCCGGACCTGGGCGGGGTCGACGCGTTTGCTGCGCTTCACGTTTCCTCCGTGGGGTGACGAGGCGTTGACGACTCGGCGGACACGAGTCGGAAGGCGGCATGTTGCCGCCGCCCCTATGGCCAGCCACCGTACCGCCCGGGGGTGACCAGCGGACGCGTGCGGGGGGTGCCTGCACGGGCTGGGCAGGCTCGGCCGGTGCGCCCGGCTTGGCGCATCTGGAAGGATGGACGCGCGTCGGCGCTCACGGGCCCGACATCCGGCGGGCGGTGCGACCCGCGCCGACCTCGCCACCTGACGAGCTAGACGAACCAGTAGAGAGGTGCCCAGACGTGGCTCAGACCGCCATCCTCCACACCAACCACGGCGACATCACCATCAACCTCCTCGGTGACCACGCCCCGAAGACGGTCGCCAACTTCGTGGGGCTCGCCACGGGCACGAAGGAGTACGCCGACCCGAAGACGGGGAAGCAGACCACCGGAAAGTTCTACGACGGTGTGGTCTTCCACCGCATCATCGAGGGCTTCATGATCCAGGGCGGCGACCCGCTCGGCACCGGCACCGGTGGCCCGGGCTACACCTTTGCCGACGAGTTCCACCCCGAGCTCGCCTTCAGCAAGCCGTACCTGCTGGCCATGGCCAATGCCGGCCCCGGCACGAACGGCTCGCAGTTCTTCATCACCCTCGGTCCGACCCCGCACCTCAACCGTCGGCACACGATCTTCGGTGAGGTGGCCGACCAGTCCAGCCGCGACGTCGTCGACGCCATCGGCAAGGTGCGGACGGCGCGCGGCGACCGTCCCGTGGACGAGGTCGTCATGACCTCCGTCGACATCACCGAGTGAGCTCCAGCCCGGCCGGGCCGGACTTCTCCCCACCCGGGTTCGACGGCTGTTACCGCCATCCGGAGCGCAGCACCGGCATTCGCTGCCAGCGCTGCCGACGACCCATCTGCGGGGAGTGCATGCAGCCGGCCTCGGTCGGGTTCCAGTGCCCGCGTTGTGTCGGTCGGGGGCAGGCGGGTGGCCGGGCTCCGAAGCGGTCGTTCGGCCGCACGCTCACCCGTGGCGGCGGAGCGGCCACCAAGGTGGTGATGGGCGTCCTGGCGGGGGTCTACCTGCTGGACCTGATCAGCGCTCACCTGGTGCTTGGTCTGCTCGTGATGAGCAACATCGACGTGGCCGACGGCCAGTTCTGGCGACTGGTCACCGGAGCCTTCACCTCGGGCACCCTGCTGGGTCTGCTGATGAACCTGCTCGTGCTCTGGCTGGCGGGCCGGGCGCTCGAGGCCGAGATGGGCGGGTGGCGGTTCCTGGCGCTCTATCTGGCCGCAGGGCTGGGTGGCACCACGCTGTTCTTCGTCCTTGGGCCCTTCTCCGGGGCTGCGCTGGGTGCGTCGGCTGCGGTGATCGGCTTGCTGGGGGCCAACGCGATCGGCAAGCACAAGAGCGGCGAGGACGTACGAGGCGACATCGGGTTGCTCGTGCTCCTGGTCCTCTACGCAGTGCTGGTCGGGTTCGACAGCTTTGGCTGGCTCACGCTGATCGGCGGCATCCTCGTCGGTGCCCTGGTCGGGGCGATCATGGCCTACGCGCCCCGGCGCAACCGCGGCACCATCCAGGTGGTCGGGCTGCTCGGTGTCGTCGTCCTCTGCGCCGTCGCCGTGCTCGCCAAGCTCAGCTTGTTCTGAGTCTGTCGCCTCAGTGTTCGCCGTCGCCTCAGGCGGCGGACACCGACGGCATCGGGACCGAATCCATCGGGGGCGTCCGTACGGCCAGCAGGGCGAGCGCGACCGTGACCAGCAAGACGGCGACGAGCCCGGCCACCGCGAGCGTCAGCGTGCGAGTGCTAACCGCCAAGGGAGAACGCCGCTTCGAGATCGTGGGCGGAGTAGGCCTGGAAGGCGATGTGCGTCTCGGTGCTCAGCACCCCCGGCACCCGGTTGACGTGGTCGGTGACGACCGCAGCGACCTGGTCCAGGTGCGCCACCCTGACCATCGCGATCAGGTCGATCGCGCCGGTGACGGAGTAGACCTCGCTGACCCCGGTCAGCGCGGCGATCGCTTCCCCGACCTGAGGGATGCGGGCCACATCGGCTTTGACGAAGACGATGGCGGTCACCATGCTGCTCATCGTAGTGCTCGGCTGGACCCGTCCGCGGACTCACGGAGCAGGCTCACTGGACGCCGCCCGCTATCACCTCGCGCAGGCCGGCGAGCACCTGGACGTCGCCGCTGAGGTCGACGTCGCCCGCAGGCGGCCGTCCCCAGAGCCAGCAGTCGAGATCCGCAGCGGCCGCGCTGACGCCGGCTGCTGTCGGCAGCCCCGGATCGCTGGGAGCCACCAGCAACGTGCGGCCCGACTGCTCCTCGCCCTCCTCGTCGGTCCCGCTGTATCCGGCCAGACTCACATGCCAGTGGTGGCCGGTGTCGGTACTGACGAACCGGAGCGTCGCGTGCTCGTCGACGGAGGTCTCGGCCCAGGACGGAGCGCCGCCGAACATCACCCGCAGCACCTCGTCGACGCCGTCCGCCGAGAGGGCGGGGTCCATGGCGCTGCGCTGGTCAGCCACGCACTCCGCGTCCACGCGGTGGACGAGCGCCTCGTGAGCCTGGCGGCGCAGCACGAAGCCGACGGACTGGTCGCCGGCCCAGGTCCACACCGGTGTCGCGACCGGGGTCCGGCGCAGCACGGCGACCAGGTCACGACTGCACCGTTCGGCCAGTCGGAGCAGGTCGGGGTGTTTGCCGGGCCGGGTCAGGTTGGCGTCGACCCTGGCCAGGTCGGTCTGCTGCTGCCGGACCACCGCCGCCCAGAAGAACTGCACCTCGGTCAGGTGCCAGACGAGGTCGGCGACGTCCCAGTCCGGGCACGTCGGGACGGGGGTGTCGGGCCCGGTTCCCTGCAGCGCGACGCGGAAGCGGGTCGACTCCGTTGCGATGTGCTTCAGGAGGTCGAGGTCGCCGGACATGGTGGTCACCCTAGTGTCGCGGTACGGGTGTAGAGGATGGGAGCGCGCCGGCCGTAGGAACGGCGTCCCGATCGGGGGAACCGTCGGGCCGACCGAGTGCGTGCGTGACGAGCGCCTCGTGGTCGATCACCGCGTGCAGCGGCCAGGCCCAGTCCCCGGTGATCTCGATCAGCCGTACGCCCGGCTGCTCGAGCCAGTCGCAGATCCGTTCTGCCTCTTCGATGCTCGCGGCCGGCAACGGGGCCGGGGGCGGCAGCACGCTCTCCGCGGTGGCGCGGAGGGCCCGGGCGACGGCCTGCGGCACGTCGTGCGGGCCGGCCCTCCCGGCTGCGGCCAGCCGACCATGCCGGACGACGTGGATCTCCCAGTCCGGGCCGTCCCGACGGGCGGCCACGATCTCACTGCAGCCGGCCAGGCTGCGGACCCGGTGAAAGCGTGCGCCCGTCCGGGTGAGGGTCTCCAGTCGGCGGCGGATCGTCGCTGCCTCCTCGAAGCGCTCCTGGTCGACCAGTCGGAGCAGTCGCGTCCGCACCCCAGCCACCGCCGGCCGCGCGTCGGCGGAGAAGGCGTCGCGGACCTGCGTGACGATCTCGCCGTAGGCGTCGCGGGTGACACTGCCGTCGCAGGGTGCGCAGCACCGACCCATCCCGGCCAGGGCGCAGGCCGTGCCCGTCCCTGCAGCGCTGAGCCGGGGCGTGCACTGGCGTAGGGGGAAGCCGTCGTAGACCGCGAGCACCACGTCCTCGGCGGCCTGGCGCCGCGAGAAGGGACCGAAGTAGGTGGCGCCGTCCTCGCGTACCGTCCGCACCACCGAGAGCCGGGGGAAGGCCTCGTCGGTGATCTTGATCCACTGGATCCGGTCGGGGTGCTTGGAGCGGCGGTTGTAGCGGGGCGAGTGGGCGGCGATCAGCCGGAGCTCGGTGACGTCGGCCTGCAGGCCGGTGGCGCAGGGCACGGCCTCGACCCCGGTCGCCACCCGGACCATCTCGTCGATCCGCGGTCGCTTCTCGGCGGCGGTGAAGTAGCTGCGGACACGCGTCCGGATGTTCTTGGACTTGCCGACGTACAGGACCTGGCGCTCACCCTCGTGCTCGGCCACGAACAGGTACACGCCCGGCCGCTCCGGCAGGGACACCGCCCAGGTGCGCTTGGCCCGACGTTGTGGGGAGACCCGCCGGGTGAACTCCTGCAGGTCCTCGATGGTGCCGACGCCGAGGTTGCCGACGCGCTCTATCAGCCCGTGCAACACGTCGACAGTGGCCTGGGCGTCGGTCAGGGCGCGGTGGTTGGGCGTGACGGTGGTGCGGAAGTGCGCCGCCAGCGTGCTCAGCTTGCAGTTCCGCACCTCGTCGCGGAGCAGGATCTGACGAGCCAGCGTGGCCGTGTCCAGCACCGGCCAGTAGGGGAACGGGTAGTCCAGTGAGCTGCACGCGCGTCGCAAGAAGCCGACGTCGAAGGGCGCGTTGTGTGCGACGACGACGGTGCCGGAGGCGAACGCGAGGAAGGCGGGCAGGACCTCGCGCAGCGAGGGTGCGGAGGCCACCATCGAGTTGGTGATGCCAGTCAGCACCGCGATCAGGGGCGGGATGTGCGCGCGCGGGTTGACCAGGGTCTGGAACTCGCCCAGGACCTGCCCGCCCCGGACCTTGACCGCCCCGACTTCGGTGATCGTGTCGGTCTCGGCCGCTCCCGTGGTCTCCAGGTCGACCACACAGAAAGTGACCTGCGACAGGTGGGTGCCGAGGTCGGTCAGGGAGCTCTGGAGCGGTGGTGCTGGTGCGGGTCTGGCCACGTCGGTGACCCTAGGCAGACCGGCTGACAGTTCCCCGTCACCGCAGGACGGCGGTCAGCAGTCCGGTGCGTCACCGAAGGCGGCGGCCGCCTTGTCGTAGGCCCTGATGTGCGGCGGCGCGGCCTGCCAGGCGTCGAGCCAGATCTGTTCGGCGTTGTCCATGTGGTGTGCCCGTGACCGTGCCATCGCCGCGAGGTGGCTCTTCCAGTCCGCCATGGCCGCGTCGGCCGCCTTCATCACCGGCTGCTGCGCGTCCGACCGGTCGTGACACCTGACCAGCGCCGCAGCCTCCTTCTTCGTCGCCCCCGGTTCGGGGTCGCAGGAACCGCTCGCGTCCTCCTGCTTGATCAACGCCTTGCGGTAACGATCCTGGTCGTCCGGCCCGGCCAGCCGGGTACGGGCGAAGACGGCATCCATCTCCGTGACGGTGATGCGACCGTTATTCGCATCCGTCTGGGCCTGGACGTGGTCGGCCCAGTGGCCGATGCCGGTGTCGGCAGCGGCGAGCACGTCGTCGGCCCGGCGGACCCGGTCTCGGCAGCTGTCCAGCCGTGCGGCAGCGTCGCCTGACGACACGTTGGAGCTCGGAGGAGGGGCGCTGGAGGAGCGGGGGGTGGGGGCAGTAGCGGCGACGCTGGGTCGACCGCCGACTTCGGCGTCGGTCGTGTGTGGCGCCGCCTGCCAGACAGCCACCCCAGCCACCGCGGCCGCGGCGACCAGGATGGGGACGACAACCCGGCTTGGTTGTGCTTTGGCGCGTCGTGCTCTGGCCATGTCTCCCCCGAGATTTGGCTGGTTCCTGCTGTGGTTGGCGTGCGATCTCATCGGGTGCACCCGATCAGCGCATTCCCGACGCTACCGCCTGAACCCGGTGGCGGTCGCGCAGGCCGGGCCCAACCCGATCAGCGGCGGGCCAGCACCTCACCGTGCAGCACGCTGAACCAGGCGTCCGGCTGCTCGCCCCACGTCCGCCAGGCGGTCGCGAGCTCGTCGAGCTCGGCGGCGTCGCTCAGCCCGAGGGAGATGGCCTGGGTGGCGAACGTCGAGGCCGTCACGCGCTCGGCCCAGGTCCCTGTCCACCACGCGACGTCCCCGACCGAGGCGAAGCACCAGACGGAGGCGCTGCTGGTGACGTCGGCGAAGCCTGCTGCGTGAGCCCAGGTGCGCAGCTGTCGGCCGGCGTCGGGCTCGCCGCCTCCGGCCCGGGCCAGGGCCTCGTAGAGCCGGAGCCAGCGGTCGAGCCCAGCCGAGGCCGGGAACCAGGTCATGGCGGCGTAGTCGGCATCGCGGGCTGCGACCAGGCCTTCCGGCCGGCAGACCCGGCGCATCTCGACGAGGGCGGCGACCGGGTCCGCCAGGTGCTGGAGCACCTGGTGGGCGTGGACGACGTCGAAGCTGTCGTCGGCGAAGTCCAGTGCGTAGACGTCGCCCACCGAGACGCTCACCGCCACACCCTCGCGTCCGGCCAGCGTGCGCGTGGCCTCGACGGCGGCCGCCGCACTGTCGATGCCGGTGACCGACCCTTGGGGCAGCCGGCTCGCGAGGTCGACGGTGATCGTCCCGGGCCCGGTCCCGACGTCGAGCAGGCGGGCGTCGGGACGTAGCTGCGGCAGCAGGTAGGCAGCCGAGTTCTCGGCCGTGCGCCAGCCGTGGCTACGAAGCACGGAGGCGTGGTGGCCGTGGGGATAGGTCTCGGTGGGCGTCGAGGTCACGTCTTGATCCTGCGCCTGCGCGCGCGTCCGGACGAGGCCAGATCTCAGGGCTGAGACAGCCGTCGCGAGAGCAGCGCGGCAGAACTGTCAGTGGCGTCCCGCACAGTTCTGGACGCGGGGACGCCGAGACTCAAGGAGACACCGAGATGGATGTGCTGCACGTGGACTGCGACAGCTGCGTGGCCCGAGGGCCGACGTGCGAGGACTGTGTGATCAGTGTGCTGCTGGGCTCGCCGGTCCACGGGGTGGACCTCGACGGGGACGAGCAGGCTGCGCTGACGGCCCTGGCCGACCAGGGTCTGGTGCCGCCGCTTCGGCTCGTCAGCGGGGCCTGGCCGGCCCAAGCGGTCCAGTCTCCGCTGACCTGGCAGGACTACGCATGAGGCACCAGAGCAGGCCTCCCGAGCGGCGGTTTGCCTGTGACCTTTTCGTGACCTAGCCTGAGGTGCTGCCTCCGTGGGTGCCGTACACTTCGACTATCTGAAGTGGGCTGCGCAGACGGGGAAGCAGGTTCCAGCTCGGGGGAGCAGGTTCGCTCGGGGAGGCGATCTCGATCGCCGGACCAGCGTTGTCCTGCCAGCCCACCGGAAATACTGGAGCTCCTCGTTCCACGTCCACCGACGGAAGGATCCGCCGCACGTGACCTCACGTGACTGCAAGACCCATGATGGCGACCGACACGTCGGCGCCACCCGGGTCTCGCGCGCTCTGCGGAGGTTGGTCGTCGGTGGCTCCACTCTGGCGTTGGCCACGACGGTGTTCGCTCTGCCCGGGCCCCAGTTCGCCCAGGCGGCTCCGACCGCGCTGACAGTCGCCGAGGCCAAGGCTCAGATCGAGCAGCTGCAGATCGAGGCTGAGGCCATCGACCAGGACTACGTCGGCGTGCAGCAGCAGATCGAACAGGGCAAGGCCGAGCTCGCGCAGAAGCAGACCGACGTCCAGCTGCAGGCCGCGAAGGTCTCCGCGACCAAGCGCCAGGTCGGCCAGGTCGCGCTCGCGCAGTTCCAGAACCGCAACGTCGACACTGCGGCCCGCATCTTCTTCACCTCTGACACCGACAACCTGCTGAGTCAGGTGTCCACCGTCGAGAAGGTCAGTGAGAACCAGAACACTGTTCTCCAGACATACCAGGAGCAGCAGGCCGCGCTCGCCGAGCTCCAGCACTCGACCGAGACCGACCTGGCCGTCCTGACCGAGCAGCAGAAGCAGCTGACCAAGCTGCGCGCTGACTCCGAGGCCAAGGTTGCCGAGTCCAAGAAGGTCCTGGCGACGCTCACGGCTACCGAGCGGGCGGCGATGGCCGCGGCCGACAAGAAGGCGGCTGCGGACGCGAAGGCCAAGGCGGAGGCCGCACTGGCCCAGACCGGCGCTAGCAGCACGACAACCGGCAACACCTCCGCCGTCACCGGTACGGGGCGGGGAGCCACCGCACTGGCCTACGCCCGCAAGCAGCTGGGCAAGCCCTACGTGTTCGGAGCGGCCGGTCCCAACTCCTTCGACTGCTCCGGATTGACCAGCATGGCTTGGAGGGCAGCCGGGGTGACCATCCCGAGGACCTCCGAGACGCAGAGCAGGGTGGGCAAGGTCGTCAGCAAGGCCGACCTCCAGCCGGGCGACCTGGTCTTCTTCTACAGCGCCAGCGCGCCGAGCCACGTCGCGCTCTACGTCGGGAACGGCCAGATCATCCACGCGCCGAACTCACGCTCCGTGGTCAAGTACGCTCCGCTGTCATCGATGCCGTTCACCGGCGCCCGTCGCCCCGGCTGACCCGTCCTTTCTGCGACGCACTCGCCGTGACCGGACCGCCCTGGCGGTACCGCCTGTCCGTCCTGGTGCTGGCCGCGACCGTGGTCCTGACCGGTTGCGCGACCGACGGGAGCGTCTCGCCCGGCCCGACCGCCAGCTCGCCCCTGACTGTCCGACCCACCGCGTCGACGGCATCCGCTCAGGCAGCGGTGGACGAGCTGGTCCGGGCGGCGCGAAGCGGTGACCGGCCGGCGTTCGACCGTCTGGTCTCGACTCGGGACCCCTCCTTCGCCGACCGGGCTCGGCTGCTGTACGACAACCTGGCCGGGCTGCCGTTGGAGCAGCTGCAGCTGCGGCTCAACCCGGCGGGTGAGCCGGTGTCTACGTCCCGGCAGCAGCGGCTCGGCCCGACCGCCTGGCGCCAGCAGGTCACCCTCACCTGGAGGCTGACCGGCGAGACGGCTACTGCGGGCGCGATGGTGTGGCTCACCTTCGTCACCGACGGCGACCGGGTCCTGCTGGCTGGCACGGTCGACCGACCGGCCGGGGTGGCGTCCCCGCAGCCGATCTGGTGGACCGGCCCCGTCACGGCGACGCGCGGCGGCGGGGTCACCGTGCTCGTCGGCTCCGGGCAACCGTCCAGGCAGTGGCTGGCCCGGACCAGCGACGCTGTCCGCGACGTCCAACGGCTACTCACGACCGGAGCGGCCAAGACCTGGACCGGCGCCGCCGTGGTCGAGGTCCCGGCCACTCGCGCCGACTTCGAGACGGTCCTCGGAGCGGAGCCCGGCAGCTACGCCACCATCGCTGCGGTCACCCTGGCCGAGGGTCCGGCGAGCACCTCGGCCGTTCGGATCGTCGTCAACCCCGAGGTCACCCGCACCTTGACCGAGGTGGGCGTCGCTACTGTCCTCACCCACGAGCTGGTGCACCGGGCCACCGGCTCTGCCGACTCGCCGGCGCCTACCTGGGCGGTCGAGGGCCTCGCGGACTACGTCGCCTTCACCAGCCGTCCTTCCGCCGCGGAGGCGTCGGAGCAGCTGCTGGTGGACCGCGTGCGGCAGCGTGGTGCACCGCAGCAGCTGCCGACCGACCGACAGTTCGGTGCCGGTGAGGCCGATCTCGACCTGACGTACGCCGAGGCGTGGTCGGTCTGCCGCTACGTCGCCACCCGGTGGTCGCCCGCCGAGCTGCAGCAGCTGTACGCCGCTCTTGACGGCGGCGCGACGCTGGACGCGGCAGCGCAGGACGAGCTCGGCGTCTCGGCCTCGGCGCTGACCGCGGGCTGGCGACGCTGGCTCGAGCGCCAGGTCGGCTGACGTGCCGCGCACCCTGGTCCTCACCAACGACTTCCCGCCGCGGATCGGCGGCATCGAGTCCTTTGTCGCGGACGCCTGCGAGCTGCTGGACCGGGATGTGGTGGTCTATGCCTCCGGCCCGCTCGACGCGGCCCGCAGCGACGGCGACCGCGGCTACCCGGTGGTCCGCGGCGGGCCGTTGCTGGCCCCCACCCCGGCGACGGCCCGGCGGGCTGTCCGGCTGTTGCAGCAACACGGGGCGACGCGGGTGCTCATGGGCGCCGCGGCACCTCTCGGGCTGCTGGGTCCGGCCCTGCGGCGCGGCGGGGCGACACGCGTGGTCGGCCTCACCCACGGGCACGAGGTGTGGTGGGCGCAGGTCCCGGGCGCGCGCCAGCTGCTGCGTCGGATCGGGGACTCCTGCGACCACCTCACCGCCATCTCCGACTTCACCTCCGGCCGGATCGCCCCCGCCCTCTCCCCGGACGCGCAGTCGCGGCTGTTACGGCTGTCCCCGCCGGTCGACGGGTCACTGTTCTGTCCGCAGCCAGACGCTCGCGACCTCCGCCCGCGCTGCATCGCCGTCAGCCGCTTCGTGGTGCAGAAGGGTCTTGACGCATTGCTCACCGCCTGGCGTACGGTCCAGGACGGCTGGCCCGCCGGCAGCCCCCGGCCGCAGCTGGTGCTGGTGGGGGACGGTCCACAACGTGCCGTCCTGCTGCGTCAGGTGGCCGGGCTGGGGCTCACGTCCTGCGTCCGGCTCACCGGCCCGCTGCCGCGTACGGCCGTCGTCGCCGAGCTGCAGGCGGCCCGGGTCTTCGCCCTGCCGGTCCGGACCCGCTGGTCCGGGCTCAACGCCGAGGGGCTGGGCCTCGCGGCGATCGAGGCAGCCGCCTGCGGTCTGCCCGTGGTGGTCGGTAGCTCCGGCGGCGCACCGGAGACGGTGGTCGACGGCCGGACCGGCCACGTCGTGACGGCCTCGGACCCTGCTGGGCTGGCCGCGGTGCTCACCGCGCTGCTGCTCGATCCCGACCGGGCCGCGGCGATGGGCGCCGCCGGCCGGCAGCATGTCCTCGGACGCTACGGGGTCAATCAGGCCCGGTCCACGCTGCGGCGGGCCCTGGGCCTCGGCTGAGGGAGCCGCGTACTGTGGCTGCCGTCCATCTTGCGGCGGGAGCGGCGGCAGCTGCCGGTCCGTCCCCCCCGCGCATGGCCTGACCGGGAGAGGTGGCCCGTGCCCGACCAGATGACCGGTGTGGTGTCGCTCGGCACTGCGTCGCACCGCCGTACGCCCCGGCCGGTCGTGCCGCTGCTCAGCATCGGCATCGACATCGGCGGCACCAAGGTAGCGGCCGGTGTGGTCGACGAGCAGGGCCAGATCCTGGAGCGCCGCCAGCTGCCCACCCCCTCCCACAGCCCGCAAGCGGTGGAGCAGGCGATCGTCGGCCTCGTCGAGCAGCTCGGAGCCCGGCACCGCGTCGCGTCGGTCGGGATCGGGGCGGCTGGCTGGGTGGACAACGCGCAGGCGGTCGTCCGCTTCTCGCCCCACCTGGCGTGGCGCTCGGAGCCGCTCAAGGCGCGGCTGAGCGAGCGGATCGCGCTGCCGCTGATCGTGGACAACGACGCCAATGCAGCGGCCTGGGCGGAGTACCGGTTCGGCGCGGGCCGTGGCGCCTCGGTGATGGTGTGCATCACGTTGGGTACCGGCATCGGCGGCGGTCTGGTGATCAACCGGCAGCTGTTCCGCGGCACCTACGGCATGGCGGGGGAGTGGGGCCACATGATCACCGTGCCGGACGGGCACTGGTGCGAGTGCGGCAACCGCGGCTGCTGGGAACAGTACGCCTCGGGCAACGCCCTGGTCCGTGAGGCCCGCGCCCTGGCCCGGACGAAGTCGCCCGCCGCGCACCGGCTCCTCGAGCTCTGCGGCGGCGACCCCGACGAGATCAGCGGACCGGATGTGACCGCCGCGGCGATCGCCGGTGAACCCAACGCCATCGAGCTGCTGGCCGACGTCGGGACCTGGCTCGGCCGAGGCATCGCCGACCTCGCTGCGGCGCTCGACCCGGAGGTCGTCGTGATCGGGGGCGGCGTCAGCGCAGCCGGCGACCTGCTGCTCCAACCCGCCCAGCGGGCCTTCAGCCGGACGCTGACCGGACGAGGCTTCCGCGAGGAGGCCCGGCTGGTCCTCGCCCACTTCCGCAACGACGCCGGCCTGATCGGCGCCGCCGACCTCGCCCGGCACGCGATGATCGAGCCCCCGGACTCCGCCGGCGTCGGCTTCTGGCCCCGCCGCAAGCGCCGCCCCCGCGTCACCCGCCGACGTCGCGCCATCCGCGCCTGACGTAAGGGGTGCCAGGTCGACTCCTCCCGAGCGTCGGCAAGTCCAGGGCGTGGCGCCGCCTGGACGACCGAGCAAGGGCGACACGCTCTTCGTCGTCCGCGCGAAGGAGGAAGGCGGTGTCTCGTGGCCCTGGACGGGCGCGAGGGAGAGTTAGAGCACGGCGCCGTCGCCGGCGTCAGGCGGGCGGTTGCGGGGGAGCTGGCTGACCAGGACGCCGAAGCCCGCGAGGAAGCCGACGACGGCGGCCCAGCAGATCCAGCTGGGCAGGTTGGCGCCGAAGGCGGCGGCGAGCACGACCAGGACGGCCCAGCCGATGCCCAGCCAGCCGAGTAGCACCGGGGCCGCGGGCCGGCCCAGCGGTGGCATCGGCTGGGGCACGTACTGCTCGATCGGCTGCACCGGCTTGGCCGGAGGCTGTACCGGCAGGTGGAAGAGCGGGTGGTTGTCGGCCCAGTGCGGGTCGGCCTCGCTGGCCTCGGGCTCCAGCGCTGGTCGGGGCAAGACCTCGGCGTCGGCGCGGGACTCTGCCGGCTGCTCGAGCGGGGGCCGGTCGGCGGTCAGGTGGTAGCCGGCCACCAGGTCGGCAAAGGCGCGGTCGACAGCCGCGCGGTCGTCCTCGTCCGGCCTGGTCATGCCCGGTCCCCCTCGGTCATCCCCGACTGCCCTGGTCGTCCGCTCGGCCCTGCTCGTGCCCCGACGGCGGGTGCCGGCGGAAGAACTCGGCGGAGCCGCGGAAGATGACTTCCGCGTCGTAGTCCAGCGTGGCTACATGGTAGCTGCGTTCCAGCACCACCACCTCGAGCTCGGTACTGCGGACACCGGCCTTGATCAACGCGAGCGACGACGGGTCGACGACATGGTCCTGCGCGGACCAGTAGACCTGCGCAGGTTGGGAGACCCGGCCCAGGTTGGACCGGACGTCGGCCCACAGGTGGGTCTGGGAGTGCAGCGCGCGCAGGGGGTTACGGTCGTAGCCGCCCTCGTCCGCGCCCGGCCGCGCGATGTCGTTGGCGATCCCGGGCAGGGACGGGATCGCGCTGAGCAGCCGGATCGCCCGAATTCTGGGGTCGACGATGTTGATGCACGGGTTCACCAGGGCCAGTCCGGCCACCCGGTCGCCGTGCTGCTCGGCGAGCCGCAGGGCCAGCGCGCCGCCCATCGACAGTCCGGCGACGAAGACCTGGTCGCACTCGCCGGACAGCGCCGTGAACGCCCGGTCGACGGCTGCGTACCAGTCGGCCCACCGCGTGCGGTTGAGCTCCTGCCAGCTCGTGCCGTGTCCGGGCAGCCGGGGCAGGTGCACCCGGAAACCCTCTCCCACCAGGTGCTCGGCCCAGGGCCGCATGGACTGCGGCGAACCGGTGAACCCGTGGCACAGCACCACGCCGACGCGACCTTGACCGGCGACGTACGGTTCCGCCTCCGGCCGGACCGCAACCGGGGTCGGTGCGTCCCGTACGGACACGCCACGGCTGCGCTGAGGGCTCACCCGGGCATCCTGGCACGAAGCCGGGCGAGGCGGGAGCGTCCACTCCCGCAGGGGCGAAGCACGAGATGACCACTAGGCTCACGGGGTGCTCTACTGGGTGCTCAAGTGGGTTGTCTTCTTACCGGTCATCCGGGTGCTGTTCCGACCCTGGGTGGAGGGCCGGGAGAACATCCCCTCCTCCGGGCCGGCGATACTCGTCGGCAACCACGTGTCCGCCGGGGACACCTACCTGCTGCCGGCGATGATCAGCCGTCGGATGACGTTCCCGGCCAAGGCGGAGGCCTTCGAGGGGCGAGGCTTCCGCGGCAAGGTGCTGAAGGTCTTCCTCGAAGGCATCGGGATGCACCCGATGGACCGGTCCGGGGGCCGCGCCAGCGCGACCAGCATGGTGGGCGTCGCCGAGGTGCTGCAGCACGGTCAGCTGCTGGGGATCTTTCCCGAGGGGACGCGCTCGCCCGACGGCCGGTTGTACAAGGGCAAGACCGGCGTCGCGCGGCTGGTGCTGCAGGCTCGCGTCCTCGTGGTTCCGGTTGGCATGATCGACACCCAGTTCGTCCGCGTCCTCGGCATCCCGATGATGCGCCGGCCGGGACTGCGGATCGGGAAGCCCCTGAACTTCGACCGCTACGCCGGCGCCGGGAACGACCGGGACGTGCTGCGCTACGTGACCGACGAGATCATGGCGGCCGTCCAGCAGCTGTCCGGCCAGACCTACGTCGACGCCTACGCGAGCTCGGTCAAGGCCGCAGTCGCGGAGGGTCGGCCCTTCGAGGCCACGGTCCTCAGCCGGCCCGGTGAGGGCAAGCCGGTCCCGCCGCTGCCCGCCCCGCTGCCGCCGGCGACCGCGTCGCACCCGGTGGCGGACCCCGCGTGAAGGAACCGCTGCCGCCGAGCGGGGAGCCCGGTGCCGACCTGGTCTCTGTCGGCGCGGACGGGCGCGTCAGCGTCGAGCCTGGCCAGGCCTCCGGGCGGGGCATCTACTGGCTGCTGCGCCACGTGCTGCTGGGGCCGGCCATCGACAAGGTGTTCCGTCCGGTCGAGGAGGGCGTCGAGAACGTCCCCCGCACCGGACCGGCCATCCTGGCCAGCAACCACCTGTCCTTCGCCGACTGGCTGTTCATGCCCCTGGCCCTGGACCGCCGGGTCACCTTCGTGGCCAAGTCGGACTACTTCACCGGCGTCGGGGTGAAGGGCTGGGCCCAGAAGCGCTTCTTCGCCGGCACCGGCCAGGTGCCGATCGACCGCACCGGGGGCCGGGCCAGCGAGGGCGCGCTGCGGGCCGGCCTCAAGGTGCTCGAGCGCGGCGACCTGTTCGGCATCTATCCCGAGGGCACCCGCAGCCACGACGGTCGGCTCTACAAGGGCCGGACCGGCGTCGCCCGGATGGCCCTGCTGGCCAAGGTGCCGGTGATCCCGACCGCGGTGATCGGCACGGACCTGATCGCCCCGCCGGGCAAGATCGTCCGCCGGATCGTCAGCCCGACCGTGCGTTTCGGCACCCCGCTGGACTTCTCCCGGTACGAGGGGATGAGCGAGGACCGCTTCATCCTGCGCTCCATCACCGACGAGATCATGTACGCGATCATGGAGCTGTCCGGCCAGGAGTACGTCGACCTGTACGCGCCGACGGCCAAGGAGATGGCCGCCCGGGAGGCCGCGGCCGCCGAGCAGGACGAGGTGTCGCCGCAGGCCTGAGCCGCGGGCGCTGCCCAGCGTACGATTCGCGGAGGCCGAGGCCGCTCCACCCGTCTAGGGTGTACGTCGTGCTCACGTCCTCCTCGGTCCCCTCGCTGGCGGAGCTGCACGCTCTGAACCCCCTCCAGCAGCCGACCTACGCTGACGCGGGTGCCGTCGACTCGGTGATCGGGAAGCTGCGCACCCTGCCACCGCTGGTCTTCGCCGGCGAGTGCGACGACCTCCGCGCCAAGATGGCCAGCGTGGCGGCCGGTGAGTCGTTCCTGCTGCAGGGCGGGGACTGCGCGGAGACCTTCGAGGGTGTGACCGCGGCCAACATCCAGGGCAAGCTGCGCACGCTGCTGTCGATGGCGGTCGTGCTGACCTACGCGGCGCAGGTCCCGATCGTGAAGATCGGCCGGATGGCCGGCCAGTACGCCAAGCCCCGCAGCTCGGACTCGGAGACCCGCAGCGGGGTGACGCTGCCGGCCTACCGCGGCGACGCGGTGAACGGCTTCGAGTTCAACCCCGTGTCCCGCGAGCCGGACCCGCAGCGCCTGCTCGGGGTCTACAACGCCTCCGCGGCCACGCTGAACCTGACCCGGGCGTTCGTCACCGGAGGTTTCGCCCACCTCCGCCGGGTGCACAGCTGGAACGCCGACTTCGTCCTCAGCTCGGCTGCGGTGCAGTACCAGGAGCTGGCCGCCGAGATCGACCGGGCGCTGGCCTTCATGGCCGCGTGCGGTATCGACGACGACATCTTCCGGACCGTCGACTTCTACGCCAGCCACGAGGCGCTGGTGCTCGAGTACGAGCACGCCCTCACCCGGATCGACTCGCGCACCTCGCTGCCCTACGGCACGTCGGGCCACTTCCTCTGGATCGGGGAGCGCACCCGGCAGCTGGACGGGGCGCACGTCGAGCTGCTGCGGCACGTCCGCAACCCGCTCGGGGTCAAGCTGGGCCCCACCACCACGGCTGACACCGCCCTGGCGCTGGCCGACCGCCTGGACCCCGACCACGAACCCGGCCGGATTACCTTCATCACCAGGATGGGCGCGGGCAAGGTTCGCGAGCTGCTGCCCGAGGTGGTGGACAAGGTGACCGCCAGCGGGCGCCAGGTGGCCTGGGTCTGCGACCCGATGCACGGCAACACCTTCTCGGCGCGCAACGGCTACAAGACGCGGGCCTTCTCCGACGTGGTCGAGGAAGTCAACGGCTTCTTCGACGTCCACGAGGAGCTGGGCACCTGGCCCGGCGGCGTGCACGTCGAGCTGACCGGCGACGACGTCACCGAGTGCGTCGGCGGCAGCGACGATTTGGTCGAGGCCGACCTGGTGAACCGCTACGAGACCCTCTGCGACCCCCGGCTGAACCGTAACCAGTCGCTCGAGCTCGCCTTCCTGGTGGCGGAGCGGCTGACCAGCGGCCGGATCAGGCGTGCCGCTGCGGTGGTGCCGGGCGGGTTCGCCGCACCGTCCCTCGTCTGACCAGCGCCACCCGGCCCGACAGCCACTCCCGCTCGACCGTCTCAGGAGGACCCACGTGATCGACCTGCGCTCGGACACCGTCACCAGGCCGACCGAGGGGATGCGGGCGGCGATGGCCGCCGCGCCGGTCGGGGACGACGTCTACGGCGAGGATCCGAGCGTGCTCGAGCTCGAACGTGCGACCGCTGAGCTGATGGGGCACGAGGCGGGGCTGTACTGCGCCACGGGCTCGCTGACCAACCTGCTCGGCGTGCGGATGCTGGTCGAACCGGGCCAGGAGGTGCTCTGCGACGTCGGGGCGCACATCGCCCGCGCGGAGATGGGCGCGCACGCGGCGGTGCACGGGCTCACGATGCGGACCTGGCCCTCTGAGCACGGCCGGCTGGACGTGGAGCGCGTGCGCGAGATCCTGTCCCCAGCCGCAGGCCCGTACCTGGTGTCCACCGCAGCGGTGGCGGTGGAGAACACCCACAACTTCGGCGGCGGCACGGTGCAACCGCTGGAGCAGCTGCAGGCCACCAGCGACCTCTGCCGCGACCACGGCATCGGCTTCCACCTCGACGGCGCCCGGCTGTGGAACGCCCACGTCGCTACCGGCGTGCCGCTGGCCGCCTACGGTCGGCTCTTCGACACGGTCAGCCTCTGCTTCTCCAAGGGCCTGGGGGCACCCGTCGGGTCGGTGCTGGTCAGCACAGCGGCGAACATCGCCCGCGCCCGGGTGCAGCGCAAGCGGCTGGGCGGCGGCTGGCGGCAGGCGGGCATGCTCGCCGCCGGCGCGCGCTACGCGCTGGAGCACCACCTCACCCGGCTGGCGGAGGACCACGTCGCGGCACGTCGACTGGCTGCTGAGGTCGCCGCGAGCGCACCGACCGCGGTCGACCTCGACCGGCTGGAGACCAACATCGTGGTGCTGCACACCGGCAGCAGCCCGGCGGCCGCGGTCGCGGCGGCCGCCGCCGAGCAGGGGGTGCTGGTGGCCGCGCTGGGGCCGTTCATGATCCGGGCGGTCACCCACCTCGACGTCAGCGGCGACGACTGTGCCGAGGCCGGTCAGGTGCTCGGTCGTCTCCTCACCGCTTGAAGAGGGCAGGATTCCGCTGACGAATGCTCCCAGGATGACGATTCCGGTCCCTTGAACGCTAGAGCCCGATCTGCGGAGCATTCATCAGCGGGGAGGGGCCCAGACCCGGCGGGGTGCCGACGCCAGCGGGCTGAGGACACGGGTTGGCCAGTAGCGTGACGGCATGCGCATCACACACCTCGGCCACGCTGCGGTCCTCGTCGAGACCGCTGCCGCTCGGATCCTGGTCGACCCTGGAAACCTCTCCACGGACTGGCACGGGCTGACCGACCTCGACGCCGTCCTGGTCACCCACCAGCACGCCGACCACCTGGACCCGGCGCAGCTGCCCACCCTGCTCGCGGCGAACCCGTCGGCCCGGGTCTACGTGGAGCCGTCGATCCTGCAGCAGGTCCAGTCCGGCGAGCTGCCCCCGCTCCGCGACGCCCAGGCGCTGGCCCCGGACGAGCAGACCACGGTCGGCGACGTCCTAGTCGCCGCGGCGGGCGGCCGGCACGCGATCATCCACCGCGACATCGCGATGATCGGCAACGTCGGCTACGTGCTGCGGTCCGAGGGCGAGCCGACCTTCTTCCACCCCGGTGACGCCTACGACACGGTGCCCAGCGGCGTGGACCTGCTGGCCGTCCCGGCGTACGGGCCCTGGGCGGCGCTGAAGGAGACGGTCGACTTCGTGCGCGCGGTCGGCGCCCTGGAGGGCTTCCCGATCCACGACGAGCTGCTCAACGACCGCGGCCGCGGTCTCGTCAACGGGCGCCTGGACGCGATGACGAGCACCCGCGTGATCGACCTGCGGGGCGGCGTGACCCACCAGTTCTGATCGCCAGGGGGGGTCAGGGGTTGTCGGGCGATTGCGCAGTGACGCAGAAGACCAGCCCCACCGGGTCGCGCAGCGCGACGAAGCCGTCGCCGGTGTGCAGCCGGACCGCACCCAGCTCGACGACCTCGGCGACGGTCGCCTCGAGGTCGTCCGAGCCCAGGTCCAGGTGGGCCCGGACCGCTGTTCCCGGGTCGTCGGCGCCGAGCTCCTGCAGCAGGAGCTCCAGCGGTGCTCCGGGCGAGGGCATCAACCGACCGAGGAACTCCGGCTCGGCGATCTCGACCCAGCGCCACGGCAGGGCTGCCCGCCAGAACGCGGCCTCGACCTCGGAGCGTCCGTGCGGGATGTCGAGGCAGAGCTGGACCAGCCGCCGACGGACCCCGTCCGCCGAGGTCACCGCAGGGCGGCGGTCGTGCGGTCCCGACGCGCTGACCAGGCAGAACGGTGCTCCGCCGGGCGAAGTGAGGGTGCGGCGGTCGTCCTCGATGCGTCGGTCGACCGTGGCCCCGAGTCCAGCCAGCCGCTCGGCCTCGGTGTCCAGGTCCGAGACCTCGAGCTCGAGGTGCACCCGCGGCGGATCGTCTTCGGCGACCGCAGGGTGCAACCGCTCGTCGAGCCAGGAGCCGAGCACGCTCGACCAGAAGGCCTCCCCGGCCGGCCGCAGCGCCTCGGGCAGATCCAGTACGGCGTACGCCCAGGTGATCACCGCGTCACTGCGCCGGCCGAGCCGCCCGGGACTCGGAAGGGCGGCGGCGTGACCTGGAGGTTGTCCCAGACGAAAGAGGGCACCCGGGAGAAGAAGTCGTGGGCGAAGTCGGCACAGAAGCCGAGGAGCTCGCTGTCGTGCTGGTTGACCAGGAACCGCATCACCCGGTCCTCGATCCGGAAGCCCGGCGGCCGCACCGCCAGCAGGAACTCCATCGTGCGCGGATGTATCACGTCGTAGGCGAGCCGACTGTCCCCGCAGCGGACCTTGAACCGGTCGTTGAACTCCTCGCTCTCGAATCTCACCCGCTCGCCTCCCCAGCCGGCGTCCAGGGTCAGCAGCGGGAACGCGAACGGCAGCGTCACCGCCGCCAGCACCTCGTCGTGGTGGTCGGTGACCGTTCGGGTCTGTGACCGGCCCTGGCTGTCGGTGCTGGTCACAGTGCGCTGGGTCTTCCAGCGGTGCACGAGGCCCTCGACGAGGAGCCCGTCGTTGGTGCCCCGGACGACCTTCTCGGTGCTGTGGCCGTAGCCGGTGGTGGTGAGGCCGTAGCGGGCGATGGCGGTGTCGTCCCGGCCGACCAGCACCCAGTCGGGTCGGCCGTGGAAGGCGAACGCCGGCGGGGCGGGCGGGACCGCGTAGCCGGCGAGGGCCGCCGGGTCGATCGCCAGCGCCACCGGGGCGAGTGCGTCCAGGTAGGCCTCGAGCTCGTCGGGATCCTTCGGGGCACCGACGGCGACGACGTGGGTGCCGTCGATGCTGAGGTCGACGGTGTGACCAGCCCGCCCGAATGCGGCGACGGCGGCCAGTACGGGTGCGCTGAGCAGCGCGCGGGCGTAGCCGGGGTCGGCGGCCCGCACCTGGAGAGCGGGGTCGACCGGGACCAGCGGGTGCCGGACCCCTGGCCGGCTGCCCCCGGTCGAGACGAACAGCTCGGGCAGCGGCAGCGGCAGTGCCAGGCTTGCGATGCGCTCGTCGAAGGTCGGGCCGCCCTCTTTCATCTTGTACTCCACGACGCGGAACCCCACGCCGGTGCGGGTGCTGCCGGTCACCTCCTCGTCGACGGAGCGCTCGAAGCCGAGCCCGAACGGCGGTGCGCGGTGGTCGAGCACCGAGGCCAGGTCGGGCGCCGAGACAAAGCTCCAACCGCGGCCGCGCAAGTCGCGGACGTACCGCTGGCGACGAACGACCAGCAGCACCACCAGCAGCGACCACCACCAGCGCCACGACCAGCGCGATGATCCCGCCGCGGCTCACCGCGACGACTCCTCGGCGGGCACGGCAGGCGTTGCGGCGGCCCCGGCCGGGGACGGGTTCCGGTGGCGCCGGGGGGAGAGCTCCACGAGGTACATGGCGGCGAGGATAGCGAGGCCGCCGGTCACCATCCGTCCTGTGAGCCGCTCACCGCCCAGCGCGACCGCGAAGGCTGCGGCCCACACCGGCTCCATGGCCATCACCACGGCCGCCCGGGCGGGCTCGACCCTGGCCTGCGCCCACGTCTGCAGCACCATGGTGGCGGCGCCCGCGACGATGCCGAGGTAGGCCACGGTGAGCCAGTCCTGAACGTTGCTGGGCAGCTGCAGTCCCGCCCCGCTCCCGCTGCCCGGCCAGCAGGCGGCGACCGTGCACACGAGCGTGATCACCGCGACCTGGACGACGCTGAGAGCGAGGGCTTGACCGGGCTCGCTGAGCCGGCCCATGACCAGGATGTGTCCGGCGTAGACCAGGGCGGACGCGAGGGTCAGCAGCTCGCCGTAGCCGATGGAGAACCCGTGCAGCGAGAGCACGCCGAGCCCGAGGCCGGCCAGCCCGGTGGCGAGCCACACCGTCGGGGTCACCCGCGCCCGGAGCAGCAGTGCGGCCAGCAGGGGAGTGGCCACCACGTAGAGACCGGTCAGGAAGCCCGAGACGCTGGCGGCGGTGTGCGCGAGGCCGACGGTCTGCAGCACCTGCGCCACCCCGTACAGCAGGCCCAGCACGGCCCCGGCCCGTACGCATCCCCAGCTCATCCGCAGCCGGCGACCCGTCAGCACCACCAGGGCCACGGTGGCCATGGCGAAGCGGACCGCCAGCATGTCGGTCACCGGCAGCCGGGTCAGCAGGTCGTGGATGACGAAGAACGTCGACCCCCAGATGGCGGTCATCACCAGCAGGGCCGCCAAGGCGCCCGACGAGACGCGAGCCGGGGCCGGTGACATCGGTCCAGCCTAGGGGGGCTGCCGGCTGGTCTCAGACGAGGTACAGGGTGATCGTCGAGCCCTTCGGCGCCTGGGTACGGGCTTTGGGGTCGGTGCTGAACACGTAGCCGAGGCCCAGGTAGTTGGCGGCTGGCCGGGTCTTGGTCTTGAAGCCGGCCTCGCGCATCACCCGCTCGGCGGCCCGGATGCCCATGGCCCGGACGTTCGGCACGGTGACCAGCACCGGCCCGAGAGACCGCGTCAAGGTGACGGTGTCGCCCTTGGCGCCGGAGCCGGAGTCGGGGGACTGGCTGAGCACGAGGTCGGCGGCGACGGTGTCGGAGTGGTCGGTCTTCTCGACCACCGTGAAGCCGAGCTTCTTGAGGGCCTTGAGGGCGGCGTCGGCCGACTTGCCGGTGTAGTCGGTGATCTTGACCGGCTTCGGGCCGCGGGAGACGGTGAGGGCGACCGCCGTCTGCGGCGCCACGCTGCTGCCGGCCGGGGCCGAGGCCGCGAGCACCGTCCCGACGGGCGCGGTCTCGCTCCAGCGCTGGGTGAGCGGACCGGTGGTCAGGTGGGCACCGGCCAGGGCCGTCGTCGCCGCGCTCTGGGTGAGCCCGACCAGGGTGGGCACCGGGTAGCGCTCGGGTCCGAGGGAGATGACGGCCTCGATCGGCCCGCCGTCGCTGACCTTGGCTCCCGGTCCCGGATCGGTCGAGATGACGGTGCCGCGCGGCGCGGTCTCGCTGTAGGCGTCCTCGGTCCGCAGCTGCAGCCCCGCCCGGCCGGCGACCTGCTCGGCCTCGGCCTTGCTGAGCGTGGTCAGTGCGGGGGCGGTCGTGAAGCGGCCCTCAGTCCAGTAGTAGACGCCGAAGGCGGCGACAGCGGTCAGCAGCAGCACCAGCAGCAGCGCCAGCCAGCCCCGACGCCGCTTCCGGCGCTGCCGCTCCCGCTGGTCGGCCAGCCTCGTCGCCGCGAGCTGCCGCTGCGGCAGGGGCGCCGGCACCGGGGCGTAGCGGACGGTCGGCGGAGCCTGCCGGACGGGGGGTGGGGCCTGAGCCGCGGGGGACGGCCGGGTCACCGGTCGTGGGGCGGGGACCAGCTGGGTGAGCTCGGCGTCCGGGTCGTCGGCCGACAGCCGGACCGCGCTGAGATCCTGGGTGAGCTCGGGGTCGTCGGCGAGCCCGTCGAGCAGGGCCGTCCGGACCCGGCGCAGCTGGCTCAGCAGGACCCGGCCGTCGTGCGGGCGGGCGTCCGGGTCACGCGCGGTCGCCCCGGTCACCAGCGCGTCGAGGTAGGGCGGGATCTGTCCAGCCGCGCCTCCCGGGAGCACCGACGACGGGGGCGGGACGTCGTGGTGCACGTGGGCGTAGGCGACCTGGATCGGCGTCTCGCCGGTGTGCGGCTTGCGCCCGGTGAGCAGCTCGAACAAGACGACGCCCGCGCTGTAGACGTCTGAGCGGGCGTCGGCCCGGCCCGAGACCACCAGTTCGGGCGGCAGGTAGGACACGGTGCCGATCAGCAGCCCCTGGGTGGCGGTGGAGGTCTGCGAGCTGACGGCCTTGGCCAACCCGAAATCCGCGACCTTGACCTGGCCCCGGGCGCTGATCAGGACGTTCTCGGGCTTGACGTCACGGTGCACCAGGCCGGCATCGTGGGCCGCGGCCAGCGCGGCCAGCACAGGCTCGAAGACCTCGAGCGCCCGCAGCGGGGGCATGGGTGCCTCGCGGGCGATCAGGTCCCGCAGCGTCGGGCCCTCGACGTACTCCATCACGATGTAGGGACGGACGGTGTGGCCATCGAGGACGGCTTGGCCCTGGTCGAAGACCGCGACGACGTTGGGGTGGGAGAGGCGCGCGGCGGCCCGGGCCTCCCGGTCCAGCTTGCGGGCGAACTCCGCGTCGTCCCCGAGCCCGACGTGCATCACCTTCACCGCGACCGTACGGGTCAGCCGGGTGTCCACGGCCTGGTAGACCGTCGCCATGCCGCCGCGGGCCAGCCGCGCGGTGATCTGGTAGCGCCCGTCGAGCACCTCACCGACCATGGGGTCACCGACGCTCGTCATGGTCACGCCTGCTCCCGACCTGTCAGGGGTGGTGGTCGTCCGGTACTGGGCCCCGATCCTAGGTCGCGCCGGGGGCTCGACCCCGGCAGGCGCGCCGCCGGCCTCGGTATCCGGGCCGTCAGCGGTGTGGTCGCAGGGCGGCGTGCACCGCAGCGATGTCGTCATGACCGTGGCCGGCGGCACTCGCCTCGGCGAAGAGCTCCCGGACGGCGGCGAGCAGCTGGTCCGGGACGCCGGTGGCCTGGGCCACGTCCACGATCAGGCCGAGGTCCTTGAGGCCGCCGTCCAGCTCGAAGGCGGGCGACAGCGACTCCTGCAGCATCGCGCGCCCCTTCAGCTGGGCGTAGCCGCTGTCGGTGCCGCCACCGGCGATGGCGTCGAGGAAGAGCATCGGGTCGACGCCCTGGGCCGCGGCGAGGGCGAGCGACTGCGCGGTGGCTGTGGTCAGGGTCAGCACCCAGGCGTTGCAGGCCAGCTTGAGTGCCGAGGCAGCGCCAGGGGTGTCGCCGGCCCAGACCACCCGGCTGCCGATGGCCGCGAACAGTGGCGCGGCGCGCTCCCGCAGGTCCGGGCCACCGCTGGCCAGCACGACCAGGGTGCCGTCCTCGGCCGGCTTCTCCGTGCCGAGCACCGGGGCGTCGAGATAGACGAGGCCTCGTTCGGCAGCCAGGGCGGCCAGCTCGGCGGTGCCGTCCGGGCCCACCGTGCCGGTCTGGACCCACAGCGCGTCCGCGGCGAACGACCCGGCCGCCTCCTCGACCACGGCCCGGGTCGCGGCGAGGTCGAAGAGCATGGTCAGCACGACGTCAGCGCCCGCGACCGCCTCCGCGGGGGAGCCGGCCACGGTGGCGCCGTCCCCGGCCAGCGGAGCAGCGCGGCCGGCCGACCGGTTCCAGACGCGGACGGCATAGCCGGCTCTCAACAGGTTGCGCGCCATGGGGGCGCCCATCGTGCCGGTCCCGAGGACGGCGATATCGGTCATGCTCCCAGTTCTACCCGCTGCTCACACTCGGCCGGGACGGACCGTCGGTGCAGGCGCCTACGGTGATCCCGTGGACGCACTCGCGCAGCTGGTCGTTGCTCTCGAGGGCCATCGCGCCTTCGACGCGGGAACCCGCCAGCGCGGCAGCGCGTACGCCCGCAACGGTCACGTGAGTGCCGTCGAGCACGACTGGGCGGGCGGCCGGCTGAACGTCAGCGGTGACGTCCTGGGCAGCGGTACCTACCAGACCCGGGTGTCCGGCAGCCGGACGGCAGCCGGCGCGCTCAAGCTGGTCACCTCGTGCAGCTGCCCGGTGGGACTCGACTGCAAGCACGCGTACGCGCTGCTGGTCACCCTGCGCGACCAGCTCGTGCCCCGCCGGCCGCACTGGCGCTCCGTCTTGGACGCCGTCCTGGACGAGGCTTCGGTCGAGGCGGCGGAGCAGGCTGAGCCGGCTGCTCCCGTCGCCGTCGAGCTCGTGCTGCCGAAGCGCCGCCCAACCGCTCGCTTCGGCCCGGCGGACGACCGGGCGTCCCGCGTCGAGGTGCGGGCGCTGCGCCGGGGGTCGGCCGGGCGATGGGTGCGCGGCGGGATGGAGTGGGCCCGGGTGGGAACCGAGCCGTTCGGCGGGGCCTGGGCCGGTGTCCGCGTGACCGCGACGCTCGACCCGGCCGACCTCGACGCCCTGGCTGAGCTGAAGACCGCGCTGCTGGGCCGGCGCGGGTACCTGGCCACGACGTCGGACGGCCTGGACCTGCACGGCGCCGGACCCGGCCTGTGGCGGGCGCTCGACCGGCTCGCCGAGCGCGGGATCCCGCTGGTGTGCTCCGAGCGTGAGGTGGAGGTCCAGGTGTCCGCGGTCCCGGCCACCCTCGGGATCGACGTCAGCGCGCGCGGGGACGCCGTAGCCGTCAACGCCGGGGTGCGCCTCGACGGGACCTGGTGCGACGCCCGGGAGGTCCGGCTGGTCGGCGAGCCGGCGCACGGGGTGGTGCTGCGGCAGAGCGAAGGCACCGACGAGTCCGAGACCGCAGGCGGGACAAGACTCGTGCTCGCGCGTCTCGACCGGCCGGTGGCGCCAGCGCTGCGGGCCTGGTTCGACGAGGCGGCCGCGCTGACCGTGGAGCGGTCGGCGGTGGGCGAGCTGGTCGGGGAGTACCTGCCCTCGATCGCACAGGCCGTTCCCGTGGTCTCCCGCGACGGGTCGGTCGACCTGCCCGGGCCGGCCGAGGTGACCTTGCACGGCGACCTGACCTGGGACGACGCGGGTGGCTTTGACCTGGGCTGGCGCTGGCACTACCGACGCGGGGACCAGACCCAGCAGTTCCCGGTGGACGGGTCGACCCAGCCCCGCGGCTGGCGCGACCGACCGGCCGAGGTCGCCCTGGTCGAGCGACTCGGCTGGGGTGACGACCTGGACGTCCTGCTCGGGCTCGGGCTGCGCGGGCCCGGCTCCCTCACGTCCCGGTTGCGCCTGCGCGACGCCGAGGCCATGCGCTTTGCCGGCGTCCACCTGCCGCGGCTGCAGGCCCACCCCGAGGTGGAGGTCGTGACCAACGGTGCGCCGGCGGCGTTCCGCGAGGCGACCGGCGTCCCCGAGGTCCGGTTCGCCGAGCGCGGCGCGGCGGAGCGCAAGAACCGGACGGACTGGCTCGACCTCGAGGTGGTCGTCTCGGTGGACGACGAGGAGCACGGGACACTCGCCCTGGGGCTGCCGCGCGTGCTGGCCGCGCTGGCGTCCGGGGACACGGTGGTGCTCATCCGCAAGGGCATCTGGGTCGATCTCGACCGGCCGGCGCTCGACCGGCTGGCCCGGCTGGTGCAGGACGCGCGGTCGCTCGCCGATCAGCCGGCGGACGGCCTCCGGGTGAGCCGGGAGGCCCACGGCCTGCTGGCCGAGGTCCTCGAAGTCGGGGCGACGGCGGGTCAGCTGGCGCACTGGGCGGCTGCGTCGGCGGCGTTGCGCGATCTCGCCGAGAGCGACGAGCCGCTGCCTGCGGTTCCGCTGCCGCGCGGCCTGCGGGCTGAGCTGCGTCCGTACCAGGAGCAGGGCTACCAGTGGCTGGACTTCCTCCGCCGGCACGCCCTCGGCGGCGTGCTCGCCGACGACATGGGCCTGGGCAAGACGCTGCAGACGCTGGCGATGATCAGCCGGGCCTGCGAACCGGCCGCTGGCCGGGCCGAACGCCGCCCTTTCCTGGTGGTGGCCCCGTCGAGCGTGGTCGGCACCTGGCGCTCGGAGGCGGCCCGGTTCACCCCCGATCTCCACGTGGTGCCGATCACCGGGTCGACGGCTCGACGAGGCTGGCCGCTGCGCCGAGCGGTCGAAGGACCAGAACCGGCCGACGTCGTGGTCACCACGTACACGCTGCTGCGGCTCGAGGCCGAGCAGTACGCCGAGGTCGCGTGGGCCGGGCTGGTGCTCGACGAGGCGCAGATGGTGAAGAACCACCGCAGCAAGACCTGGGCAGCGGTACGGGACCTGAATGCGACGAGCCGTTTCGCCATCACCGGGACGCCGTTGGAGAACAACCTGATGGAGCTGTGGTCGATCCTGTCCCTGACCGCGCCCGGCCTGTACCCGCACGCGGAGGCCTTCCGGAACGACGTGGCCCACCCGATCGAGCAGGAGGCCGACCCCGAGGTGCGGACGGCCCTGCTGCGCCGGATCCGGCCGGTGCTGCTGCGTCGGACCAAGGAGCTGGTAGCGGCCGACCTGCCGCCCAAGCAGGAGCAGGTGGTCGAGGTCGAGCTGTCGCCGCGGCACCGCACCCTCTACGACACCCACCTGCAGCGCGAACGGCAACGGATCCTGCAGCTGCTCGACGAGGACCCCGACGGCAGCAGGATCACGATCCTGGCCTCGCTCACCCGGCTGCGGCAGCTGAGCCTGGACCCGGCGCTGGTCGACCCGGCCCACGCGGGCGTCGGATCGGCGAAGATCGACCAGCTGGTCGACCAGCTCGCCGAGGTGGTCGGCGAGGGCCACCGGGCACTGGTCTTCAGCCAGTTCACCGGCTTCCTCGCCCGGGTCCGAGCCAGGCTCGACACCGAGACCATCCCGTACGCCTACCTCGACGGCCGGACGCGGCAGCGCCAGCAGGTGGTCGACCGCTTCCGGAGCGGGACCGCGCCGGTGTTCCTGATCAGCCTGAAGGCGGGCGGCGTCGGGTTGAACCTGACCGAAGCCGACTACTGCTTCGTGCTCGACCCCTGGTGGAACCCGGCCGTGGAGGCCCAGGCCGTCGACCGCACCCACCGGATCGGCCAGACCCGGCCGGTGATGGTCTACCGCTACGTCGCCGTCGACACCGTCGAGCAGAAGGTGGTCGAGCTCTCCGCTCGCAAGGCCAAGCTGTTCGCCAGCGTCCTCGACGGCGAGACCGATTTGAGCCGGGGCCTCACCAGCGCGGACATCGCGGCGATCGTGGGCTGAGAGTCTGCTGCTCGGGTCGGCGCCAGGAATAATTGAGC
This sequence comes from uncultured Actinomycetota bacterium, assembly GCA_963727215.1. Taxonomy (GTDB): domain Bacteria; phylum Actinomycetota; class Actinomycetes; order Propionibacteriales; family Propionibacteriaceae; genus Microlunatus. The sequence goes on along the minus strand of CAVSFR010000009.1, from coordinate 365,703 downwards.
GGTCAACTCTGCTGTGCTGCACAACCTGAGGAGAGCGACATGGAGTTCGGACTGACCACCTTCGCCGAGATCGACGAGGCCGGCATCTCACCCGGTGAGCGGCTGCGGCAGGTCGTCGAGGAGGGCGTGCTGGCCGACCAGCTCGGCCTGGACGTCTACGGCGTCGGCGAGCACCACCGGCCGGACATGGCGGCGTCCGCGCCCGAGATCATCCTGGCCACCATCGCCGGGGCGACGAAACAGATCCACCTGAGCAGCGCGGTCACCGTGCTCAGCTCGGCGGACCCCGTGCGCACCTTCCAGAACTTCGCCACGCTCGACCTGGTCTCCGGCGGCCGCGCGGAGCTGATGGCCGGCCGCGGCTCCTTCACCGAGTCGTTCCCGCTCTTCGGCTACTCCCTCGGCGACTACGACGCGCTCTTCGAGGAGAAGCTCGACCTGCTGCTGGCGCTCCGCGAGGACGGTCCGACCACCTGGTCGGGGCGGTTCCGCGCCCCGCTCGACGGCCTGGTCGTGCACCCCCGCCCCGAGGGCCGGCCACTGCCCGTCTGGCTCGCGGTGGGTGGTACGCCGAACTCGGTCGTCCGCGCCGGCACGCTCGGCCTACCGATGGCGCTGGCCATCATCGGCGGTCAGCCCGCAGCGTTCGCCCCGCTGGCCGACCTCTACCGCCGCGCGCTCGCGCACGGCGAGCACGACCTGGACACCCCGCTGGCGGTGCACAGTCACGGCTACATCGACGAAGACGAGCGGCGGGCGCGCGCGGACTTCCTGCCCGGCTACCGAGCGACCTTCGCCAAGCTCGGCCGTGAGCGCGGCTGGCCGCCCATGTCCGACGCGCAGGTCGAGCAGCTGATCGGCCCCGACGGGGCGCTCTTCTTCGGCCATCCCGAGCGGGTCGCAGACAAGATCGTCGCGCTGCACGACCAGCTGGGGATCAGCCGGTTCGAGCTGCACGTCAGCCACGTCGACCACGCCCGCACGATGCGCTCGATCGAGCTGTTCGCCACCGAGGTCGCCCCCCTGGTTCGGGAGCGTCTGGCCGCCGTGCCCCTCAGCGTCTGAGGCCCGGTGCTCCTAAGGTGAGCCCGTGACCGTGCTCCAGGGACTCGACGCGCGGCTGCGGCTGGCCCGCTTGTGCCTGATCACCGACGGTCGCTCCGAGCAGGGAGACCTGGCGGAGTTCCTGGCCGCCGCCTTCGCGGGCGGGGTCGACGTGGTCCAGCTGCAGCAGCCCGGCCTGACCCGGCAGGCCGTCGAGGCCGCCCGGCGGGCGGCCGCCGCCCAGCAGCGGGTGGTCGGGGTACGCGGGGCGGTCCCACTGGCCGCCGACGTCCAGGCCGACCTGTTGCATCTCGGCCAGGCGGACGTTAGCCCGGGGTCCGCCCGCCCTCGGCTGCACCCGTACGCGTTGCTCGGCCGCTCCACCCACGACAGGGCCCAGCTGGCCGACGCGGTGGCCGACGACGACCTCGACTACCTCACCGTCGGGCCGGTGCAGGTCGCCGGCGCCGACCCCGCGTACCCCGCGGTCGGGCTCGAGCTGGTCCGGGCTGCCGCTGCGGCGATCCCGGTCTACGCCCTGGACGCCAAGCCGTGGTTCGCCGTGGGCGGGATCACCCCGGACAACCTGGCCGAGGTGATCGGGGCCGGGGCCCGCCGGGTCTGCGTGTCCAGCACACTCACCCGGGCCGCCGACCCGCAGGCCACCGCGCGGACGCTGGCCACCGCTCTGCGGGACGCCTGGCGCGCTGACCCGGAGTCCGAGCGCTACACCTTCGCGGCGGCCGCCAGCACTCGTCCCGGCCGCCGGCGGTGAGCCGCCGAACCAGGGCGGTCGGAAGCGCCCTGGCGCTGGTCGTCCTGGGCCTGCTGCTCTACCTCGTCGGGACGGGGACCGATGGATCATCGCCGACGGCGGCCCCCACCGCCTCGCGGGCCGCACGCGCCACCGCCGCCTCGACCGCCAGCCGGGACGCCGGGACCGGGCTGCCCCTGGTCTCGCTCGCGTCGCTGCCCGTCGAGGCGCGACGCACGGTCACCCTGATCGACCGCGGCGGCCCCTTTCCCTACCGGCAGGACGGGGGAGTCTTCGGCAACCGGGAGCGGCGGCTGCCGGCGCATCCGTCCGGTTGGTACCGCGAGTACACCGTCGAGACACCGGGCTCCGACGACCGTGGCGCGCGCCGGCTGATCACCGGCGACGACGGGCGGCTGCTCTTCTGGACCGCCGACCACTACGCCAGCTTCGCCGTCGTCCAGCGCTGAACCTGACTTTTGACCCCTCGACGGGGCAAACGGGCCGCTTGGAGCCCGTTCGGGCCGTTGAGGGGTCGAAAGTCAGGGAGGTTCCGGGCTTAGTTTGCAGATGCGGCGACTCAGAAGACGCGGCGGACGGCCGCCTCGGCGAGCGCGGCGAGGCCCTCACGACCGGCCTCGGTCAGCTCGGCGTCGGCCAGTGCGGCCAGGCTGCGCTGGTAGCCCTGCTCGATCATCGCCTCGACCGCGTCGCGCGCGCCCGACTCGACGATCACCTGCTGCAGGTCCGCCACCCCGGCCGGGTCGAGGTCCGGGTCGCCGAGCCGGGTGCGCAGCAGCTGCTGGCCGGCCTGACCCGCGTGGGCGTACGCGTGGGCCACCAGCACCGTCCGCTTGCCCTCGCGCAGGTCGTCGCCGGCCGGCTTCCCGGTGACGGCACTGTCGCCGAACACGCCCAGCTCGTCGTCGCGGAACTGGAAGGCTCGGCCCAGCGGGGAGCCGTACGCCGCCAGCGCCGCCTGCAGCCGCTGGTCCCCGCCGCCGAGCGCGGCCCCCAGCTGGGCGGGTCGCTGCACGGTGTATCGCGCCGACTTGTACTCCACCACCCGTTCCGCCTCGTCCAGGGCCAGAGCCGGGTCCTCACCCAGCGGCTGGGCTTGGGCGACGATGTCGAGATACTGGCCGCAGGTGACCTCGGTCCGCATCACCTCGGCGATCGGGGTGGCGGCGTCCAGCGCGACGGGGTCGAGTCCGCAGCGCTGCAGCAGCTGCACCGACCACATCACCAGCAGGTCGCCGAGCAGGATCGCCCCGGCCCGACCGAACGCGGCCGCGTCGCCCAGCCGTCCGGACGCCGCGTGCTGCGCCTCGAACTGGCGGTGCGCCGCCGGCTGCCCGCGGCGCAGGTCCGAGCCGTCCATCACGTCGTCGTGCACCAGGGCGCTCACGTGGAGCACGTCCAGGCTGGCCGCCGCGCGCAGCAGCGCCCCCGGTTCGCCGGTGGGCAGGCCGGCGGCGGCCACGTACCCCCAGGCGCAGAAGGCGGGCCGCAGCCGCTTGCCGCCGGCTAGCAGCCGGACCGCCATGTCGTGGACGGACGCCAGCTCCGGTCCCATCGCCGCCAACGTCGGCGCCTGCTCGTTGCCGAAGGCCTTCAGCACCCTCGCCACGGCGTCGGTGAAGCCGGCCGACAGCGGCGCGTCGGGCTGCAGGACGGTCTCGGCGCTTTCGGGGACGAGGGAGGGGACGGCGGTGACCACATGGTGAGCCTACGGAGAGCGTCGGGGAGGTCGACCTAAGGTGGCGGCATGTCGGGCCGCGCAGCATCCACCCTGCGGCCGCGCGTCGCCACGATCGGTGAGCTGCTGGAGACCGCGACCCGGCCGCTGTTCTCCTTCGAGTTCTTCCCGCCCCGGGACGAGGGGTCGTCGCGGCAGCTGTGGCAGACCGTCCGCGAGCTCGAGTCGCTCGGCCCGGACTTCATCTCGGTCACCTACGGCGCTTCCGGCTCCACCCGCGAGCGCACCATCACCGCGACCGAGGCGATCGCCCAGCACACCACGTTGCGGACCGTCGCCCACCTGACCTGCGCCAGCCAGAGCCGGGACCAGCTCCGCCAGGTGATCGGCTCCTACGCCGCAGCGGGCGTCCGGCACGTGCTGGCCATCCGCGGCGACATGCCAGGCGGGCCGACCGAGCCTTGGGTGCCGCACCCTGACGGTCTGGCCAACGCCACCGAGCTGGTCGCGCTGGTCCGTGAGCTCGGTGACTTCTGCGTCGGCGTCGGCGCGTTCCCCGACCCCCACCCGGCCAGCGCGGACGCCGACCTCGACGCCCGGATCCTCGTGGCCAAGGCCGAGGCGGGGGCGAGCTTCGCGATCACCCAGCTGTTCTTCGACGCCGCCAGCTACGTCAACCTCGTCGGCCGGGTGCGGGCGCTGGGCTGCGACCTGCCGATCATCCCGGGCATCATGCCCATCACCAACGTCCGCCAGGTTGCCCGGTTCGCCGAGCTGTCAGGCGCCGACCTGCCACCCGCGGTCACCGACCGCGTGCACGCCGTCGCCGACGACGAGGACGCGGTCCGCCGGGTCGGGATCGAGATCGGGACCGAGCTGTCGGAGGCGCTGCTGGCCGCCGGCGCTCCGGGGCTGCACTACTACACCCAGAACCGCTCGCGGGCTACCCGAGAGATCTACGCCAACCTGCACCGGTAGCGGTGTCATCGCAGTAGGCGTCCAGGGTCACGAGCCGCTGGGTCGGTCGGGTCAGAGCCACGTAGAGCGAGCGGATCCCCCCGGGGGACTCGGCCACGATCCGGTCCGGGTCGATGACCAGCACGCCGTCGTACTCCAGCCCCTTGGACTGCAACGAGGTCACCACGGCGAGCCGTCCGGCGCCTTCCAGGTGCGCGGCGTCCAGGGTCGCGGCTACCGCCTCGGCGGTGGTGGGTGGGCAGATGACGCCGACCGTGCCGGCCACCTCGGCCAGCAGGTCGCGGACGGCGGTGACGGCCGCGGCGTCCAGCCGACCCATGGGCGCCATCCGGAGGTCGGGCGGCACTCCTGTCGAGCGGACCGCCTTCGGCAGGTCGGCCTCCGGGTACGCCTGGACGACCACGGCGGCCGCCAGCTCGAAGACCTCAGCCGGGCTGCGGTAGTTGGTGCTCATCCGGAACCGCCGGACGGGCGCGGTGCCGACCAGCTCGGACATGGCCTTGGCCGTCTCGGCGGCATCCGGCCAGGAGCTCTGGGCCGGGTCGCCGACGATGGTCCAGGACGCGCTGGCCCCGCGGCGACGCAGCATCCGCCACTGCATCGGGGTGATGTCCTGGGCCTCGTCGACCAGCACGTGGCTGTAGGTCTGGTGCGGCAGCTCGAAGGGGTCGACCTCGCGGACGGGCGACAGCCGGTCGGCGGTGGTGACGACCTCGGAGTACTCGGCGTCCTCGGGTAGGAAGAGCGGCTCCTCGCGGTCCTCCGACTCCGGCACCGGGCCGAGGAGGTGGACGAGCTCGTCCAGCAGGGCGGCGTCGGCGACGGTCCAGCTGCCGCGCCGCGCGTGCTCGGTGGCATCGGCGTAGCTGGACCCGAGCAGGTCCTGCTCCTGGTGCGACAGCACCGAGCCGGCCAGCCGGGCCAGCAGGGCCCGGTCGCGGAGCCGGGCCAGGGCCTCGGATGCGCCGACCGTCGGCCACCAGGCCAGGCAGAACATGGTGAACGCGGCCGTGTCGGTGACCGCGTCCTCGAACTCGTCTCGCTCCAGGTCGAGCTCGGACGGGCGGCCGCGCCACAGCGCGTTGAGCAGGGACTTCTCGGCCGCGTCGCGACCGGCGTTCAGCTTGTGGTGGGCGAGGACCTCGGACCGGATCCGCTCCAGCGCATCCACGCCGAGCACCAGCACGTGGCCCTTGAGGGTGAACCTCAGCTCGAGCGGCACCGCCTGTGGCGGCTCCTGCACTAGACGGCGCAGCACGCGGGCCATCCGCAGGCTGCCCTTGACCGCGGCGGTCGGGGCGGGGTCGACCCGCTCGCCGGTCAGCCGGACGACGTCGCCGGCGACCGCACCGATGGGCCGCAGCGTGACCGACTCCTCGCCGAGGGAGGGCAGCACCCGCTCGATGTAGTTCATGAAGACCCGGCTGGGGCCGACCACGAGCACGCCGCCGGACTCGAACCGGCGGCGGTTGGAGTAGAGCAGGTAGGCGGCCCGGTGCAGGGCCACCACCGTCTTGCCGGTGCCGGGACCCCCGGAGATCAGCGTGAAGCCCTGGTACGGCGCCCGGATCGCCTCGTCCTGCTCGGACTGGATGGTGGCCACGATGTCGCGCATCGTGTGGCCGCGGGCGCGGGAGAGCGCGGCCATCAAGGCGCCCTCGCCGATCACGGGCAGCTCGCTCCCGGCGGGGTCGCCGTCGAGCAGGTCGTCCTCGATGCCGACCACCTGCTGGCCCTGGCAGCGCAGTACCCGGCGCCGGACCACCTGCATCGGCTCCGCCGGAGTCGCGCGGTAGAACGGCTCGGCCGCGCGCGCCCGCCAGTCGATCACCAGCGGCTCGTAGTCGGCATCGCGGACCCCGATCCGGCCCACGTAGCGGATCTCACCATCGGTGCGGTCCAACCGCCCGAACACGAGGCCCTCGTGCTCGGAGTCGAGCACTGCCAGCCGCTTGGCCGCCTGGAACGCGAACACGTCGCGCTCGTACAGGCCGGTGCCGTCCTCCTCGCGGACGTAGGAGCCGCGGTCGGACTGGAAGAGCGAACGACCCGCGGACGCGACCTGCTGGGCGGTCCGGGTGGCCTCGGCGAGCCGGGTGTAGACCAGGTCCACGTGGGCCTGCTCGACGGCGAGCTCGCGCTGGACCAGATCGTCAGCGCTCTCGGGCTGCTCGTCGGGTTCGGTCTCGCGATACGCGGAAGACAAGCTCGATGGTCCTAACGCAGGAAAAGTGAACGTCTCACTATATAGAGGTCGGCCGACCTCAGCTCGGAGAGAGCCGGTCGTGGCAGGCGTAGGAGGCGAGGGCGCCGGACAGGATGACCTGCGACGGGCCGCTACCGGCCGGCGAGGAGGCACTCGCGGTGAAGAGCCCGGGCAGGTCCGGCACGACCGGCGGCCGGCGTCGCCACTGCCCGAAGCCGTGCCAGGCCACACCGGCGCCGGGGTCGGGCCGGGTGGCAGAGAAGTCGTGCCGGCTGACCAGGGTGCCGTCCCCGACGGGACGTGCGTAGCTGAGGACCGGGACGCCGTTCTCGGACAGCTCCACGGTCTCCCGGACGCCGCTGGCTGTCTCGGGCCGCCGCTCGTAGCTGATCGTCGGCGCCTGCGCCGGACCCAACCGGCGGAGGTCGCGCCGCAGCCGCGGCGCCACGCCCGCGGGCAGCACACGGCCGACCAGCTGCCACGGGTCGGTGGTGACGATCACGCCGGCGGCGCGGGTCTCCCCGCGCGAGGTCCGGACGCCGACGGCCCGCCGGTCCTCGACCAGGACGGCGTCGACGGGCTCCTCGAGGTGCACGGTCACCCGCCGCAGCGTGAGCCGGGCCGCGAGCGCCTCGGCCAGGACGGACGTGCGACCGGTGTCGCCCGGTCGGTTCGTGGGCCCCTGCACGTGCCAGTGGCCGAACGTCCGGCTGACCACGAGGTCGACGGCCACCCAGGCCGGGGTCCGCTCCGGGGTGCCGCCGTGCCGGTGCGCGATGCTGCGGACCAGGGCCACCAGGTGTGGCTCGTCCAGTGAAGCGGCCAGCGAGGCGAGGCTCTGCCGCGCGCGCAACCGGTCCCGTACGGGGCGGGGGAGCCGGCGGCGGTGGTCCAGCTCGTGCTCCAGGCCCAGCGGTCGCAGGCCCTGCCAGACGTCGTCCAGCCCGTCGAGCAGGTCGCGCCAACGGGCCGCCACGTCCATCCCGTACGCCTGGCTCAGCACCGCGTACTGCTCACCGCGCTCGGTCGGCAGGTCGAGCACCGACCCGTCGGCGAAGACGTGACGTACCGGCCCTGCGGGGACGAGGGCGTGCCCGCTCCGCGCCAGCTCGGCCTCCAACGGCCGGCCGCTCTTGCGGAACAGGTCGCGCCAGGGCGCGGGAAAGGCGACCACCGCCGGCGCGGCGTCGACCAGCCCGACGCCGGGCACCTCGTGCGCACGCCACCGGCCGCCGAGGCTGCCTCGCCGCTCGAAGAGGTGGACCGGGTGACCGGCCTTGGCCAGCCTCGCCGCCGCCGCCATCCCCGCGAGTCCGCCGCCGACGACGACGACGGGGTCGGACGGGGGTGCCATGCCAGCAGCGTAGGTGCTGGCGTACGGGTGCCAGGCTGGTGCCATGACTGCCCAACCGCTCGTGCCCGAGACGGCTCCACCCCGGGTCGAGATCACCTACTGCACCCAGTGCCGTTGGCTGCTGCGGGCGACCTGGCTGGCCTCGGAGCTGCTCACCTCTTTCGGCACTGACCTCCGCGAGGTCGCCCTGAGCCCCGGTACCGGCGGGGTGTTCCGCGTGCGCGTCGGCGAGGAGGTGGTGTGGGACCGCAAGGTGGACGGCGGGTTCCCCGACCTCGGCCGGCTCAAGCGGCTCGTCCGCGACCGAGCGGCTCCCGGCCGCGACCTCGGGCACACCGACCGCGCGGCCCGCGCTGCGGGGGCCCTGGACGAGACGGCTGGCTGAGACGGCTGGCCCGAGACAGGACCCAACCGCTCTTGACGTGTCAGTGGCGCCGTGTAGGTTAGTGTTTGTTCGAACAGGCGTTCCAATACTTCCCGCCAGGTCAACGGACTGAGGGGTTGTAGCCGGGCCGGGGAAGGTCTTGGCGGAGCGCCTGGGGGATGGCAGCGGGTGTTCGCGGCACGCGCTCCTGGCGTGCCCCGGCGTGGACGGAACTCGACCCCCGTCCGCGCCGGGGCCCCGGCCCTCGCGAGCTGCTGACCTGTCCTGCCCACATCTCGAGGGAGTGCTGCACCATGCCGTCGCCTGCTCCACCGATCGCCCACCCCCGGGGCGTACCCAGCCCGGTCTCGGGCCTACCTGAGGACCTGGCGCGCGCCCGTGCCGCCCTGCTCGAGGCTGAGCGGACCGTCGCGGACGACGAGCGCTTCCTGGCCGGCCATCTCGTCGCCCTGCGGGTGGCGGCCGTGGTGCTGGCCCTGAGGTATCACCCGCAGCGGGCCCGACGACCACGGAACGCCTGGCGCACGGTCGCCGAGGCTGCTCCCGCGCTGGCCGGGTGGGCGTCCTTCTACGCCGCGTCGGAGGACCGGCGAGACGCCGTCCGGGCGGGCCGGGCTGGTGTGGTGAGCGCGCTCGAGGCTGATGATCTCGTCCGGACCACGGGCTACTTCCTCGACCTCATCGAGCGGGCGCTGGGCCAGCACGGGGGAGCCTCCGCGTCAGTCGGCGGCGAGGCGCACCGGTGATCACGGCCCCGCCGGACCTAGGCTGCGAGCCAGGAGGGCCGGTCCGCGGCCGTCCGACCGCGCTCGAGGAGGGGCCCGTGGCTGAGTTCCGGCGTCGTCGGCCCGACTCCTCGGGGTTCCTGCTCGAGCTGCTGACCAGCCAGCTCGAGGCCTTGGCGCCCGGCACCGCGACCAGCTACGACGTCGTCGACCTGGGCGGCGGTACCGGTGGGGTGGCCATCGAGCTGGCCGCACGTGGTCATCGGGTGACTGTGGTCGACCCGAGCCCGGACGCGCTGGCCTCGCTCGAACGACGGACGGCCGAAGCCGGCCCCCAGGGCCGGATCACCGGCCGGCAGGGGGACGCGGCCGACCTCGTCGAGCTGCTCGGCCCGGCCAGCACGGACGTCGTCGTGTGCCACCGGGTCCTCGACGTGGTGGAGTCCGCCGCCGACGCGCTCGCCGCCATGGCCGTGGTGCTGCGGAGCGGCGGGGTGCTCAGCCTGCTCGTGGCCCAACGTGACGCGGCGGTGCTCGGGCACGCCCTGGCCGGGCACGTCACGCTCGCCCGCCGGGCCTACGCCGACCGCACGCGCTTCGACCACGGTTCGGTGGTCGCCCTGGTCCAGGCGGCGGGGTTCACCGTGGTGGCCAGCCACGGGATCGGTGCGGTGGCCGCGCTCGTGCCCGAGTCCGTGCTGGACGCCCAGCCGGGCGCGCGCGCTGAGCTGGCAGCGCTCGAGGCCGAGATCAGCCAGGACCCGGCCTTCCGAGCCCTGGCGCCGCACCTACACGTCTTCGCCCGCGTCGACTGAGTCCGGCTGTGTCCGAGGTTGCTGCCCCCGAGGCCGAAGGCGCCGCTCCGGCGCCGGTGATCATGCATGTCGACATGGACGCGTTCTACGCCTCCGTGGAGCTCCGGCAGCGGCCCGAGCTCCGGGGGACGCCGGTGATCGTGGGCGGCGCCCACCGAGGTGTGGTGCTGTCGGCGACGTACGAGGCGCGGGCGCTCGGCGTCCGGTCGGGGATGTCCTCGGGTCAGGCCCGGCGGTTGGCCCCCTCGGCCACCTTCCTGCCCCCGGACTTCGAGGCCTACACGGCCGTGTCGCAGGCGATCGTCGCCGTCTTCGCCGGGGTCTCGGCGGCGGTGGAGTCCGCGTCCATCGACGAGGCGTTCCTCGACCTCACCGGCTCGCTACGGATGTACGGGCCGGCCGCAGAGATCGGCGAGCGGCTGCGGGCCACCGTCGCCGACGAGCAGGCCATCACCTGCTCGGTGGGCATCGGGCCGACCAAGTTCGTCGCCAAGGTCGCCTCCCGGGTCGCCAAGCCGGACGGACTGGTCGAGGTGCGGCCCGAGGAGGTGGTCGCCTTCCTGCACCCGATGCCGGTGGAGGCGATGTGGGGGGTGGGCGTGCCGACCGCCCGGAAGCTGTACGGCCTCGGCATCGAGACCGTCGGCCAGCTGGCCCATGCCCCAGCCTCGACGCTGCGTCAGACCTTCGGGCCGCACGCCGGACGCGGGCTGCAGGAGCTGGCCTGGGGACGCGACCGCCGCCGGGTGGTGGCCTCCCAGCCCGAGCGCAGCATCTCCTCCCAGGAGACGTTGGGCCGCGACACCGACGAGCCGGAGGACGTCCGCCGCGAGCTGCTCCGGATGGCCGATCGGACCAGTCGGCGGATGCGCAAGGCAGGCCTGGTCGGACGGACGGTCGCGGTCTCGCTGCGCTTTGCCGACTTCTCCGAGGTCACGCGCTCGGTGACGCTGTCGACGCCGACCGACGTCACCGAGGAGGTCTACGCCGCCGCGGTCGCGCTGTACGAGCGGATGGGCCTGTCCCGAGCCAGGATCAGGCGGGTCGGCGTCCGGGTCCAGGGCCTGGGACCCGCACGGCGGGCCTTCCGCCAACCCCAGCTGACCGACCCCGAGCATGGTTGGCAAGAGGCCGACCAGGCCGTCGACGCGGCCGTGCGGAAGTTCGGACCGACCGCCGTGCGCCGTGCCGCCTTGACTCGTCCGCACTAATTCGCGGGATCCATTTCGCTTAGCCTGATCCCCACCTAAACTGGCCTCGACCCCTCCCACCGGGATGGGTCGTCTGGCCACGAAGAATCTCAAGCGTCGTCGGCATCAGTCCTGCCGTCCGGCTTCTAGATCTGACGCGTACCATGACGGCGGAGCGAACCACGAGACTGGCGGGAGGTGGCCGATGGCCCTCTCAGACGAGGAGCAAAGGCTTCTCGAGCAGATGGAAGCGGCCTTGGCCGCCGAAGACCCGAAGCTGGTCAACGCCTTGCGCGGGACCGGTGTCCGGCGGGTGCACCGGCGTCGAGCGGCGCTCGCGGGGATCGGCTTCTTCGCCGGACTCGCGTTGCTGGTCCTCGGCATCTCGACGAATCTGGTTTTCAGTGTCCTCGGCTTCGTCGTGATGGTGGCGGCTGCCGTCACCGCGATCTACTCCTGGCAGCACGTCGGGACCAGTGCGGACCTCGGCCGGTCTCCGGACCGGGCGAAGACGGCCCAGGGTTCCCGCACCGCGGACAACCAGGGTTTCATGGACAAGATGGAGGAGCGCTGGCGCAAGCGCCGCGACGAGTCAGGTTTCTAACCCGTCAGCTCATTCCCCTTCGGTACGCACCTGCTCCTCGAGCGGGTGCGTTCTGCTGTGCGGCCGGAGTCGGTGCGGTCCCTACCTGAAGCTGGGCTGATCCGGTACCGGTCGCGGCTGATCCGGCGTCGCTCGTTGCTGGCCGGGGTGGCCGGTGCAGGAGTGCTGGCGGCCGGCTGCTCGGCCGTTCGCCCCGAACCCGCCGAGGAGTTCCAGATGCCCGCCGCCTACCGGTACGGCGACCACCCCAGCCAGTTCGCCGAGCTGACCCTGCCCGACGGGGACGCACCCGTGCCGGTCGTCGTCGTGGTGCACGGCGGCTTCTGGCGCACCGCCTACGGCGCCGAGCTCGGCCGACCCCTCGCCGAGGACCTCCGCAGCCGCGGCTGGGCGGCGCTGAACGTCGAGTACCGACGTGTCGGCTCCAGCCGCAAGGCCGGCGGCGGTGGCTGGCCGACGACCATGCTGGACGTCGCTGCCGCGGTCGACGCCCTGGATTCCGACGGTCAACGGCTGGCGTCCGGCCGGTTGCAGCTCGACCGGGTGGTGGCCCTCGGGCACTCGGCCGGCGGCCAGCTGGTGGGCTGGCTCGCCGGACGCGCTGGTCTGCCGGCCGGAGCACCCGGGTCGGCTCCTGTCGTACGGCTGCGTGGGCTGGTCGCTCAGGCCGGGGTGATGGATCTCGTCGCGGCCGCACGCGAACGAGTCGGCGGCAGCGCCGTCCCCGACCTGATGGGCGGTGGACCTGACGCTGAGGCCGCCGCGTACGCGCTGGCCTCGCCGACCGCCCGGCTCCCGCTGGGCGTGCCGTCGGTCTGCGTGCACGGCACCGCGGACAGCAACGTGCCGCTCGAGCAGTCCGAGACCTTCACCGCGGCGGCCTGGGCGGCCGGGGACGACAGCCGGCTGAGCACGTTCGTCGGCGACCACTTCGCGCCGATCACCGTCGGCACGCCCGCCTGGGGTCTCTGCACGGATGCCCTCGCCCGGCTGCTGGCGTAGGCCCAGGAGGCGCAACCACTTCGTGGCCTTCGACAGGCTCAGGGCGCGTGGTCGGCCCTCCGACAGGCTCAGGGCGCGTGGTCCGCCCTCCGACAGGCTCAGAGCGCGTGGTCGGCCCTCCGACAGGCTCAGCGTTCGCGGGCTCCACGACGAAAGAGCGAGCGGGGCAGCACCAGTCCGACCAGGCGGCGGCGGCGGCTCAGGGGTGCGGCCAGGCCTCGCCGGATCTCGGCGGTGAGCTGGGGTACCCCGGCCACGGCGTCGACGTCGTCGAAGCGGCGCGAGTAGCGCGACCGCTCCACCAGGGTGGCCACCTGCCCGATGGCGAGGGACTCCTCGGGGTCGAGCCGGTGGGCGACCGCGGAGCTGATGACGTGCGGGGAGCCGCTGGGCCACGACCCGCCGTAGTCGAGCACCGTGTCCCGGATCTCCGCCCACGCGGCCTCGACCTGCTCGTCCGCCAGCTGGCCGTCGGCCAGCCGGGCGCTGCGTCGCCGCACGCGGATCGTCGCCGGCGCGGCCAGCAGCATCAGCACCAGCAGCCCGATGCCCGAGCCGAGCAGGGTCCGACCCCACGGGAAGGTTGCGGTGTCGCTCGCCGTCGCGCCGGGGTCGACCGGAGCGTCTGTCGGGTTCGAGCTCACCGACGGGGTGTCCTGGCTCGGCGCCACGCTCGGCTCGTCCGACGGTGCTGCGGTGGAGCCGTTCGCCGCCGGCACGCTCCACGGCGGGGCCGAGCCCGTGACGCTGCTCGGAGTCGGTTCGAACCGGACCCAGCCGTAGCCGGAGAAGTACAGCTCCGGCCAGGCGTGCATGTCGCGGATCGAGACCCGCCAGGTGTCGCCGTCCTTCTTGCCCGGCAGGAAGCCGACCGAGACCCGCGACGGGATCCCGGCGATCCGGGCCATCATCGCCATCGAGGCTGCGAACTGCTCGCAGTACCCGCGCTTGTCGCGCAGCAGGAAGTTCTCCAGCGCGCGGTACCCGTTGCCCGGCAGCGGCTGGGTGCTGTACCTGAACTCGTTGCTGCGGAGGTAGGCCTGGATCGCTGCGGCCTTGGCGGCCGCGGTCTCCTTGCCCCGGACGACGTCCTCGGTCAGCTTGACCAGGCTGTCGGGGAGGTCCTTGGGGACTGCTCCCGTCACGGCGGAGTCCAGCGGCGTACCGGCCAGTGTCTTGTCGAGCTGGCTCGCGCTCGGGCTGACCTGGACGCTGGTCACCTGGTAGCTGAGGTTGCGCAGTGGCTCGGCGTCGTTCGAGCCGTTCACCACGGTCAGGGAGTTCGCGTCGTAGCGCCAGTCGCCGGCGGCGGAGAAGCTGCGCGGCGCGTACGGCATCGGCAGGTACTGCGACTGGAAGTCCAAGACCCTCACGGCGACGTCGGCCTGGGGTCCCGTGCCGTCGCTCAGCCCCGGCACTGCGGGCAGCTCGGACCCGGTGTTGAGCCGGATCTGCACGTTGCTCCAGCCCGAGGAGTTGAACTGCGGCAGCGAGGCCAGCCGGAGGTAGAGCCCACCCGGCGCGTTGGTGCGGTAGTCGATGACCTCCTTGTCCCGCGGCTGGTTCAGGTTGCGCCGCAGGTCCAGGCTCGGGTCGGTCAGCTGCAGCGGGCCGTTGCCGCCGGGGCCGTTGCCGATCCCGAGGCCCGACAGGTTGAGGGTGGGCAACAGGCTGCTGAGCACCAGGGCGCCGACCAGAGCCGGAACGCCGATCAGCGTGGCTGCACGCCAGACCACCGGCGTCGCCCCCACCGTTTCGGCTGAGTCGCGCGACAGGCCCCGCGTCCATCGACCGGTAGTGTTGAGCCCGTCGGCGACCAGCACGCCGAGGTAGCCGAGCGCGATCAGCAAGAAGCTGCGGACACCCGTGTCGGTGCCCAGCCCGATCGCCGGCACGAGGAACAGCGCCGCCAGCGGGGCGATCGACCAGGCGGGGCGATGGAGGCCGGTCGCCAGCAGGTCGGTGAGGACGTACAGGCCCGCCACCGCGGTGGCGAAGATCAGGGTGACACCGTCGTTGGGGTCCATCGGCGTTCCTTGGCTCTGCATGTGCTCGACGCCTCCCAGCCACACGTCGAGGTAGTGCAGGTACCAGGGCTCACCCGTCCAGGACAGGGTCAGGCTGAGGGCGACGCTGAACAGCGCGCCGACCACGACCTGCAGCGACAGCACCGCCACCGCCCCGAGCCGGGCCCGGTGCAGCAGGACCGAGGCCACGCCGAGCACCAGCAGGAAGCCCCAGGTCGCGCCCAGGTAGCGCAGGTCGGAGGTGAGCGGGACCAGGGTGAAGGCGGCCAGGAACAGCGCGAGGACCGCGGCCGTCGTGGTCCGGTCACTGGCGCGCATCAGGCCACCGCCCGCAGCTGGTTCAGCGCGGCCCACGCGTCGGCAACGCCCATGCCTCGCGGCACGTCGACCACCCGCCACGCGTTGTCGCGCAGGATCTGGCCCGCCAGCTCGTGCTCGGCGCGCTGCCGAGGGCTGGCCGGGGTGTCGGCGAAGGTGTCCACGTCCAACATCAACGCCATGCCCTGCGATCGGTTCCGCTGCAGCCGTAGCATCGCATGGGCGTCCGCCGCGTCCATCCGGCCGAGAACAGCCACCACCAGCTGGCCCGCGCGGTCCTCGGCGGCCGACTGGACGGCGTAGTGCAGGCTCGAGGTGACCTTGGGCGTCAGGTCGGTGAGCCGGCTCACCACGAGCTCGGCCGAGGCGGAGCTGTGCTGGCCCATGGTGCCGGTGATGTGCAGCGGACCGTCGGCCTCGAAGATCTCCACGCTGTAGCCCTCGTCGAGGAAGTTGAGCGCCACCGAGGCCGCAGCCGAGATCGCCCACTCGAGCGAGCTGTGCAGGCCGCGGCCAGCGTGCGCGCCGACCCGGGAGTCGAGGATCACGTTGGCGCTCGGGTCCCAGGCCTGCTCCTCGCGCCGCACCATCAGCTCGCCACGGTGGGCGGTCGATCGCCAGTGGATCCGTCGGACCTCATCGCCTTGGCGGTACTCACGGACCAGGGAGTCGTCCTGGCCCACGACGCCGATCCGGTGCGGCCGCGCCTCGCCGGTGCTGCCGCCGCCGCCCGAGGCGCGCATGTGTCCGAGCGGGACGATCTGGGGCGTCACCATGACGTCGCTGGTGGCCACGAACTGGCGGTCGAGCTGGACGAGGCCGAAGGGGTCGGTCGTGCGGACCATCAGCGGTCCGGTCGTGAACCGCCCCCGGACGCGGCCGAGCAGCGGGTACTCGACCTCGCGCCGCCAGCTCAGGTCGGCCTTGTCCACCAGGAACCGGGGGCGGAGGCCGAGCTCACGCGGCACCGAGTCCTCCAGCATCAAGATCCCGGCGGGCAGCCGGCCGTCCTGGCCGAGCGTGATCCGGCCGCGCATCGGCGAGCCCAGGGGAACCGCGGCGGGCTCGATCGAACGCTCGCAGGACAGCCGCAGCCGGGCCCGGGAGACCAGAACCGCGGCCACCGCGGGCAGGGCGAGGAGCAGCACGGCCAACCGCATGACGTCGCGCTGGCCGGCGATCATCGCGGTGGCCAGCGCCACCAGGCCGGCGACGACGAGGAAGCGGCCCCGCGGGGTCAGCAGGCGCCACGGTCGACGCATCTGCTCAGATCCTGCCCGCCACGCCGCTGCGTACGGCCGGGCCGGGCCGGTCGGGCAGGTGAACCGAGGAGACTGCGGCGGCGATGATGTCGGTCACCGTCCGCCGGGCGAGCTGGGCCTCGGTCGAGAGCAGCACCCGGTGCGCGAGCACGGACACCCCCAGGGCGGCGACGTCGTCCGGGCTGACGTAGTCGCGGCCCGCCAGCGCGGCGTACGCGCGGCTGGCCCGGAGCAGCTGCAGCGTCGCCCGGGGTGAGGCCCCCAGCCGTAGATCTCGCGAGCTACGGGTCGCGTTCACCACCTGGACGAGGTAGTGCTTGACGGCGGGGCTCACGTAGATGGTCTTCACGGCGTCGATGAGGCCGCGCAGGGTCGCGGCGTCGGTGACCGGGGAGAGGTCGTTCAGCGGGTCGGCGGTGCCGTGCGACTCGAGCATGTCCAGCTCGGCACTGGGCGTCGGGTAGCCCATCTCGATCCGGGCCATGAAGCGGTCGCGCTGGGCCTCGGGGAGGGGATAGGTGCCCTCCATCTCGATCGGGTTCTGCGTGGCCACCACCATGAACGGGGACTCGAGCAGGTAGGTGGTGCCGTCCACGCTGACCTGGCGCTCCTCCATCGACTCCAGCAGCGCGGACTGGGTCTTCGGCGAGGCTCGGTTGATCTCATCGCCCACGACGATGTTGGCGAAGATCCCGCCGGGCTTGAACTCGAAGTCGCGGGTCTCCTGGTTGAAGATCGAGACGCCGGTGATGTCGGAGGGCAGCAGGTCCGGGGTGAACTGGATCCGCCGGACCGACGCCGCGATGGAGCGGCCGATCGCCTTGGCCAGCATGGTCTTGCCCACGCCCGGCACGTCCTCGACGAGCAGGTGGCCCTCGGCGAGCAGGACGACCAGAGCCATGTCGACCGAGCTGCGCTTGCCCTCGATCACCGACTCGATGGCGGTACGCACCTGACCCATGACCGAGACGACGTCGCCGAGGGAGTAGGCGTTTCCGGTCTCGTCGAGGTCGGTCTTCTCATAGCTCAGACTCACGCGTGCCTCCATCTGGAGAGGACGTGGCCGAGCGTTGGTTCCGCACGTCCTGCCGTCCCCGCGCCGCTCGCAGGCGTGAGCCTCGCCGCGGTCCTGGTCATCGTATGCGTCCCCTGGTGGGAGCGCTTCTCAACCTTACGTGCTCATCGCGACACCTGTGAGAGGCCTGAACGGGACAAGAGGGCTCGGCGGAGCCGTTCTTCAGGTCTAAGTGGAGAGAAGTGGAGTAGAGTGGCGGAAAGTGGAGCACGGGGGTCGCTCGAGGAAGTGAACGAAGCAAACCGTGACGAGGTGGAGGAGGTGCGGCCGTGTTCCTGGGCATGCACACCCCGAAGCTCGATGAGAAGGGACGGCTGATCCTGCCCGCCAAGTACCGCACCGACCTGGCTGATGGTCTGGTCATCACGCGGTTCCAGGAGCGGTGCCTGGCGATCTGGCCGATGGCCACGTTCCTCCAGCTGGCGCAGTCGGTTGGCGGCAGCTCGTCCAGCCAGCAGGCCCGCGACTATCAGCGGATGCTCGCCGCCGGCGCCTCGGACGAGACGCCGGACAAGCAGGGTCGGATCACCGTCCCGACCCACCTGCGGACCTACGCGGGTCTCGACAAGGACTGCGTGGTCGTGGGGGCGGTCAACCGCCTCGAGGTCTGGGACGCCGCAGCCTGGGAGCAGTACCAGCAGGACAAGGAGCCGGCATTCGCCAGCTTCGACGAGGCCGGGTTCCCCGGCTTCTGAGCAGGACCAGCACGACCAGCAGGACCAGCACGTGATGTGAGGAAGCGCGCGGCGCGTGTGCAGCGGCTTCAACCCGAGGGTCTGACCCCCTGGCGCACCTTCCCCGGTGCCAGGTGGTCGATCCGGGCCCCGGGTTGAAACCCCTGCACACGGGTCGTCAAAGACTGAAGGGTCGAGATGTCGCCGTCGGACGAGCGGGTGCACGTGCCCGTGATGCTGTCCGAGGTCGTGGCTCTGCTTGCGCCGGCGCTGACCCCGGCGGTCGACGGTCCCGAGGCCGCGGCCCCCGTCCTGGTCGACGGCACCCTCGGCCTGGCCGGCCACGCGGCCGCCTTGCTGGAGGCCTGCCCGCAGGCCCGGCTGATCGGCCTCGACCGCGACCCGGAGGCCCTTCGGCGGGCGCGCGTCCGGCTCGCCTCGTACGAGGACCGCGTCACCTTGGTCGAAGCGGTCTACGACGAGCTGCCGGCGGTGCTCGCCGACCTCGGGCGGCCTCGGGTCCAGGCCGTGCTGCTCGACCTCGGGCTCTCCTCGCTGCAGATCGACGACGCCAGCCGCGGTTTCGCCTACGCCCAGGACGCCCCGCTCGACATGCGGATGGGCCCGCAGGAGCTGACCGCCGCCGAGGTGCTGAACACCTACTCGGCACCTGAGCTGGCGCGGGTTCTGCGTCGCTACGGCGAGGAGCGCTTCGCCGACCGGATCGCCCGACGGGTCGTCGAGGCCCGGACCGAGGAGCCGTTCACGAACTCGGCGCGCCTGGTTGAGCTGCTGTACGCCGCCATCCCGGCCGCCACCCGCAAGACCGGCGGCCACCCGGCCAAGCGCACCTTCCAGGCGCTGCGGATCGAGGTCAACGCTGAGCTCGAGGCACTCGAGTCGGTGCTGCCGAGCGCGGTCGCCGCGCTGGCGGTCGGGGGCCGGATCGCTGTGCTGGCCTACCACTCGCTCGAGGACCGGCTGGTCAAGCAGCTGCTCGCCGTCCGCTCGGCCGACAGGGCGCCGCGCGACCTGCCGGTCGTCCCGGTCGGGATGGGTCCAGAGCTACGGCTGCTCACCCGGGGGGCCGAGCGCCCCAGCCCGGGGGAGTCCGCCACCAACCCGCGCGCCGCATCGGCGCGGCTGCGGGCCGCTGTACGCATCGACGAGCCGAGCCCGCGGGGCCGGACGTACCAGGAGGTCAGCGCATGAGCGCACTGTGGGCACCGGTCACACCGGGAGACCTCGAGCGGAGCCCCCACCGTTCGTCCGAGCGGCTGCGGGCGGTACGTGCTCCGGCTGGCCGGCTTCCCCGCGCGCCTTTCCTGCTGGTGCTGATCGGTGTGTTCGGCTTGGGCATGGCCGGTCTCCTGCTGCTCAACACCACGCTCCAGACCCAGGCTTTCCACTCGCGCTCGCTCGAGCGGCAGGCTACGGAGCTGGCCTACACCCAGGCGGACCTGGAGAATCAGATCGACGTGGTCTCCGCCTCTCCGGAGCTGGCCCGACGGGCGTCCGAGCTCGGCATGCGGGCCAACCCCTACCCGGCCCTGCTGGTGCTGCCGAGCGGCAAGGTGGTCGGCAAGGCCGCACCAGTCGCCGGCGACGAGATGAAGAGCCTCATCGTCTACACCCCGGCCGAGATCGCCGCGAACAAGGCGGCCGCGAAGGCCAAGGCGGCCGCCGAGGCAGCGGCGAAGAAGGCCAAGGCCAAGGCTGACGCGATCAAGGCGAAGGCCGAGGCCAAGGCGAAGGCGGCCGAGAAGAAGGCCGCGGCCGCCCAGGCCGAGAAGAAGGCTGCAGCGGTAGCCAAGGCGAAGGCAGCAGCCGAGGCGGAGGCGGCGAAGAAGGCCGCAGCCTCGAAGAAGAAGTCGAGCTCATCCACCTCGGCTGGGCGCGGCTGATGTCCGAGCGTCGTCCGCACCCCAGCGGCTCCACCCGGACCAACCGACCCGCCGTCCCCGCACCCCGCAGCGGTGCCCCGCGGCCTCGTGCCGACGCCCGCGGCGAGCGTCCCGAGCGAAGCTCCCCGACTGGCGTGCGTCGCCCGCCGTCCGGCCAGCGCCCGCCGACCCGCAGCGGCACCGCCCGCGTGACCTCCGGCCGCCCGTCGACGGCCCGCAGCAGCGCGGCCCGTCTGAGATCCCGCTGGTCGCGTCGCATCACCACCATGAGACTCCCCCTGGCTCCCTCACCCCGGCGACTGCACGCGGTCCTGCTCGTCATCGCGGTCGGGCTGTCGCTCTGCGCCGGTCGACTGCTGCAGCTGCAGGGCTTCGACTCCTCGGCGTACGCCGCGGCGACGGCCGGCCAGTTCACCCGGACGCTGCCGCTGCTGCCGTCGCGGGGCGAGATCACCGACCGGAACGGCGCGGTGCTGGCTTCGACCCAGCCGGCGGTCGCGGTGACCGCAGACCCGACCCTCACCTACCCGGCTGACCTCGAGCCCACGGCCCGACTCGCCTACGCCGCGAACATCGCGGGCATCCTCAGCGGCTATCTCGACATGCCGACCACCGAGCTGATGCCGCTGCTGACCAAGCCGAACACGCGCTTCGTCTACCTGAAGAAGAAGGTGCCGGCTCTGACCTACAGCCGGCTGTCGACCGACCTCGCCCAGCACGAGATCTACGGCGTCTTCCGCGAGAGCGACCCGGTCCGCACCTATCCGGCTGGCTCGACTGCGGCTTCGGTGGTCGGTTTCGTGAACGGCAAGGGCACCGGGGTGGCCGGGATCGAGAGCGACCTCAACTCCTCTCTGGCCGGAGTCGAGGGCAAGGAGACCTACGAAAGCGCGCCCAACGGCAGCAAGATCCCGCTGGGTGCGAGCTCGCTCACCCCGGCGCAGAACGGTGTGGACGTCCAGCTCACCATCGACTCGCAGCTGCAGTACATCGCCGAACGGCGGCTGGCGGCCGCGGTGGAGAAGACGGACGCGGACTCAGCCTTCGCCATCACCCTGGACGTGAAGACGGGCCAGGTGCTGGCGATGGCCAACGTGCCGTCCTTCGACCCGGGGAACCTCACGAAGAAGGACCTGGCCCACCGGGGGAACCGCGCCGCTGCCGACACCTTCGAGCCCGGCAGCGTCCAGAAGGTGCTGACCTCCGCCGCCCTGCTCGACTCCGGCGTGATCAACATGAAGACCCGCGTCAAGGTGCCCAACCGGCTGCCGTCCGGCGGAGCCACCATCAAGGACCACTTCGACCACCCAGAGCTGCACCTGAATCTCAGAGGTGTGGTCGCTGAGTCCCTCAACATCGGTACCGCGCTGTTGACCCGGCAGCTGAGCAAGCAGCAGCTGCACGATTACCTCGTCAGCTTCGGCCTGGGGCGTCCGACCGGGATCGAGGTGCCCGGCGAGGCGTCCGGGGTCGTGCCGTCGGCCGACATGCCTGACGGCCAGCGAGACCGGGTGGCCTTCGGCCAGGCCCTGTCGGTGACGGGGGTGCAAGAGGCGGCTGCCATCGCCGGCATCATCAACGGCGGCATCTACAACCCGCCCACCCTGGTCAAGAGCCGGACGGACGCAGCCGGGAACGTGCTGCCCAACCCGCAGGAGAACCCGCGGCGGGTGGTCTCGGCCGCCACCTCGGCCTCGGTCCGCGATCTGATGGCCGCGGTGGTCGACAACAACCCGAAGAACCTCGGGATGGACGCGTACGACACGGGAGGCAAGACCGGTACGGCTCAGCTCGCGAGCTCCAAGTGCCACTGCTACCTGCGGGGCTGGTACACCACCTCCTACGTGAACTTCGCTCCCCTCGATGACCCGAAGCTGCTCACCTACGTGGCGATCACCCGCCCCCGAAAGGGCGAGACCGGCAGCGGGACTGCTGCCCCGGTGGTCAAGGACGTGATGAGCCAGGCCCTGCCGCGCTACTCGGTCGCCCCCGACAAGACCGACCGCAAAGCCCTGCCGATCTCGTGGTGACTTCCTGCCGGACCCGCCCTCAGCACGCCAGCGGCCGCGGCCGCGCGCTGCCTCGGTAGCGTCGAGCCCGTGTATCCCGGTCCGGCTCGCGCTGCCTCGACCTCGACCCTGAGGCCCCGGGTCGCCCGGGCCGTGCGGCTGCGTGAAGTCGCGTTGCTGGTCGGGTCACCTGTCTTGGGCTTCGAAGAAGATCCCGAGGTCACGGGCATCACGCTCGACTCCCGACTGGTCGTGCCGGGGGACCTCTACGTGGCGCTGCCCGGCCAGCGGCACCACGGCTCCGCGTTCGCTGCGGCTGCGGCTGCGGGTGGAGCGGTCGCGGTGCTCACCGATACCGCTGGTCGTGCATCAGCGGCGGCAGCCGGGCTGCCCGTCCTCGTCGCGGACGACGTCCGGCCGTTGATGGCCCGGGTCGCCGCGGAGGTCTACGGCCGGCCGGCGGACCGGCTGATCATGTTCGGCATCACCGGGACGAACGGCAAGACCACCACCAGCTTCCTGCTGGACGCGGCGCTCCGGGCTGCGGGCCGAAGGACCGGCAACGTGGGCACCATCGGCTTCCTGCTCGACGGTCTGCCGCTGGACGCCACCCGCACCACGGTGACCACGCCCGAGTCCCCCGAGCTGCAGGCGCTGCTGGCCCACCTGGCCGAGGAGGGCGCCGACGCGGTGGTGATGGAGGTGTCCTCCCACGCCCTGGTGCTCGGTCGGGTGGACGCGATCCGCTTCGACGTCACCGCCTTCACCAACTTCGGCCGCGACCACCTGGACTTCCACGGTGACGAGGAGTCCTACTTCGCGGCCAAAGCCCAGCTCTTCACACCGGGTCGGACCCGTCGCGTCGTCCTGAACCTGGACGACGTGCGCGGGCGGCAACTGCTCGACCGGGTTCGTCAGACCCCGGAGCTGGAGGTGCGGACTGTGTCGCTGGAGAACCCCGACGCCGACTACGTGGCGGTGTCGACCCAGCTCCGGCCGGACGGCAGCACGGCCGTGGCGGCGTGGGCCGCCGGTCGAGAGGTCACCTTCGCCCTCGGCCTGCCGGGTGACTTCAACGTCCGCAACGCGCTCACCGCTCTCGCCATGGTCGAGCTCATCGGCCTCGACGTGGTCGTGGCGGCAGCGGGCCTCGCCAGTGCGAGCGTGCCCGGTCGGATGGAGCGGGTGCCGATGCCGGACGGCGCACCGGCCGTGGTCGTCGACTTCGCGCACACACCGCAGGCGGTCGCTGCGGCGCTGCAGGCGCTGCGTGGCCGGCCCTGCGTCGTCGTCCTGGGCTGCGGAGGCGACCGCGACCGGGAGAAACGGGGCCCGATGGGCGCTGCGGCAGCCGCGAACGCCGCTGTCGTGGTGGTGACCGACGACAACCCGCGCTCGGAGGAGCCGGCGGCGATCCGGGCGGCTGTCCTCAGCGGCGCCCGGGACGAGGCGGTGACGAGCGGCGCCACGGTCCTCGACGGGGGGGACCGGCGGAGCGCGATCCGGCAGGCGCTGGCCCTGGCCGGGCCGGACGGCGTGGTCGCCGTGCTGGGCAAGGGCCACGAGACCGGTCAGCAGGTCGGGACCGAGCTGCTGCCGTTTCGTGACACCGACGTTGTCCGCCGCGAGTGGGACTCTCTGGCCTCAGGAGGTGAGTCGTGATCGCCGTGCCGCTGAGCGAGCTGGCTGCCGCGCTGGGGGCCACGTTGACGGCGGGAGACCCGTCTGCCCAGGTCACCTCGGTGGTCGCGGACTCGCGGGAGGTGGGTCCGGGTGCCCTGTTCGTCGCCCTGGCCGGGGCGCGGGTGGACGGGCACGACCACGTGCTCGGCTCGGTGGACCGGGGTGCCGTGGCCGCAGTGACCGGCCACGACGTTCCTCCGGCCCCGTGCCTGGTCGTCGAGGACCCGTTGGTCGCGCTCGGACGCGTGGCGCGGCACGTCGTTGATCGATGCAGCGTGGACCGGGAGGGTGTCGACCGGGAAGGCTCTACCAGCCTGCAGGTGCTCGGCATCACCGGGTCCCAGGGCAAGACCTCGACCAAGGACCTGCTGGCTCAGGTGCTGGAGACGACCGGCCCCACCGTCGCGCCCGTCGGCAACCTCAACAACGAGCTCGGTGTGCCTCTGACGGCCTGCCGCATCGAGGTCGACACGCGTTTCCTGGTGGCCGAGCTCGGCGCGCGCGGGATCGGCCACATCGCGTACCTGTGCACGATCGTCGCCCCCCGCGTCGGCGTGGTTCTCAACGTCGGCCAGGCCCACGTCGGGGAGTTCGGCGGCCAAGGGGCGATCGCCCAGGCCAAGGGCGAGCTGGTCGAGGCGCTGCCACCCGACGGCTGTGCGGTGCTCAACGCCGACGACCCGCTGGTGTGGGCGATGCGGGCCCGGACGCAGGCCCCCGTGCTCGCCTTCTCCGTCCGTGGCCCCGTGGATGGTGCTGGGCTGTGGGCCAGCGACCTCGAGGCCGACCGGCTGGGCCGGTACCGCTTCCGGCTACACGCCCGGACGCCCGCCGGGCACGAGGCGTCCGCGGCCGTGGCGTTGCGCCTGACTGGGCGGCACCAGGTGGCCAACGCCGTCGCGGCGGCCGCGGCCGCCACTGCTGTGGGGCTGGAGCTGGCCACGATCGCGGAGGCGCTGAGCCAGGCCGGGCCGCGGTCCCGCTGGCGGATGGAGCTGGCTGAACGAGACGACGGGGTCGTGGTCATCAACGACGCCTACAACGCGAACCCCGACTCCATGCGCGCCGCCGTGGCCACCCTGGCCGAGCTGGGCCGGGCCTCAGGGGGCCGTACCTGGGCCGTGGTGGGGGACATGCTCGAGCTCGGCGACACCGCTCGGTCCGAGCACGTGGACCTCGGCCGGCATCTGGTGGAGCAGCACGTCACCGGCATCTTCGCGGTCGGCGCGCACGCCCTTGACGTCGCGGCCGGGGCGGCTGCAGCGGGTGCCGATCCGGCGGCCGTCCTGGCCACGACGGACAAGGAGGAGGCGCTCACCGCCATCGCTGCCCGGCTGGCGCCGGGTGACGTCGTGCTGGTCAAAGCATCGCGTGGCTTAGCCTTGGACACCGTGGCCGAAGCCCTGACGGTCTCCCGAGGGGCCGCAGCCACGCCCGCCCAGCCGACCGACCGCAGTGAGGACCCCGCGTGAAGACCATCGTTTTCGCGGGTTCGCTTGCCCTGCTCGGGACCCTGCTGGGGACCCGGCTGGCCATCACCTTCCTGGTCCGCAAGGGCTACGGCCAGCTGATCCGCGACGACGGCCCGACCTCCCACCACGTCAAGCGCGGCACCCCGACCATGGGTGGGCTGGTGATCATCGCCGCCGTGCTGATCGCCTACTTCGGCTCCCACCTGCTGACCTGGACGATCCCGTCGGCGTCCGCGGTCCTGGTGCTCTTCCTCTTCACCGGGCTCGGCGTCGTCGGCTTCCTGGACGACTACATCAAGATCAGCAAGCAGCGCTCGCTCGGGCTGCGCAGCAAGGCCAAGATCGCCGGTCAGTCGATCGTGGCGATCATCTTCGCCCTGCTGGCTCTGCAGTTCCCCGACGAGCGCAACATCACCCCCGCCTCGCCGGCCATCTCCTTCCTGCGCAACATCAGCTGGCTCGACAAGCTGCCGATCGTGCTCGTCGTCATCTGGGTGATGCTGCTGATCGCCGCCGCCAGCAACGGGGTCAACCTGACCGACGGGCTCGACGGGCTGGCTGCCGGCGCCTGCGTGATGATCTTCGGCGCGTACGCCTTGATCAACATCTGGCAGTACAACCAGTCCTGCGCCTACACCGCCTCGGCCGGACCGAAGTGCTACGAGGTCCGTGACCCCTACGACCTGGCGGTGGTGGCGATCGCCCTGGCCGGAGCCTGCTTCGGATTCCTGTGGTGGAACGCCGAGCCGGCCAAGATCTTCATGGGGGACACCGGGTCCCTGTCCCTGGGCGGGGCCCTGGCCGGGATGGCGATCTTCACCCGGACGGAGCTGCTGCTGATCATCCTCGGCGGGCTGCTGGTGATCGAGGTGATGTCGGTCATCCTGCAGACCAGCTACTTCAAGCTCACCCGACGGCTGACCGGCACCCCGCGCCGGCTCTTCAAGATGACCCCGTTCCACCACCACTTCGAGCTGCTGAACTGGGCCCAGGTCACCATCGTGATGCGCTTCTGGATCATCGCCGGTCTCTTCGTCTCGGCCGGCCTGGGCATCTTCTACGCGGAATGGGTCGCCGGAACATGATGTCGATCGGCCGGGTGGGGTCGTGAGTGTCCCCTGGCTGGCGTCCGCGGACGGCGCATCCGACTGGGGCCAGGCGCACGTCGTGGTGGCGGGCATCGGGGTCTCCGGCTTCGCCGCGGCGGACGGCCTGCTGCAGTTCGGTGCCCGCGTCACCGTCCTGGACGACGTGGCCAGCACGGCCAACGCCGACAAGGGTGCGCTGCTGGAGGTGCTCGGCGGGACCGTGCGTCTCGGCCCGGGGTCGACGGCCAGGCTGCCCGTCGACCCCGACCTGGTCATCACCACCGGCTGGTCGCCGACCGCGCCGCTGCTGGCCGCTGCCGCCGCTCGCGGTGTACCGATCTGGAGCGAGGTCGAGCTGGCCTGGCGGCTGAGCCGGCCGGCGAAGCCGATCCCGTGGCTCGGCATCACGGGCACCAACGGCAAGACCACGACCACCCAGATGCTGGCCGCGATGCTCAGTGCGTCTGGGCTGCGGACGGCGGCCGTCGGTAACATCGGCCGGCCGGTGATGGAGATCGTGCTCGACCCCGAGCCGTACGACGTGCTGGCCGTCGAGCTGTCCAGCCACCAGCTGCACTGGTCGCACTCGCTGGCCCTGCACTCGGCCGCGGTGCTCAACCTGCAGCCGGACCACCTCGAGTGGCACGGGTCTTTCGAGGCGTACGGGGCGGCCAAGGCGCGCATCTACGAACGGGTCGCGGTCAGCTGTGTCTACAACGTCGCCGACCCGGCCACCGAGGCGATGGTGGAGGAGGCTGAGGTGGTCGAGGGGGCCCGCGCCATCGGGTTCACGCTCGGCACCCCGGGCCCCTCGATGGTCGGCGTGGTCGAGGATCTCCTGGTCGACCGCGCCTTCATCGAGCAGCGCCGCGACTCCGCCCTCGAGCTGGCCAAGCTGAGCGATGTCGTCCCCTTCGCGCCGCACAACGTGGCCAACGCGCTCGCCGCCGCGGCCCTGGCCCGCTCGTACGGTGTGCACCCGACCGCGGTCCGCGACGGGCTGCGCAACGTCACCCTCGGCTCGCACAAGATCCAGACCGTGACGACGCGGGACGGCGTCCGCTGGGTTGACGACTCCAAGGCCACCAACCCGCACGCAGCGGACGCGGCCCTGCGCGCCTTCGGCTCCACCGAGCCCGCCGACCCGGCCGGCAAGGTGGTCTGGATCGCCGGCGGCCAAGCCAAGGGCACCACGTTCGACGACCTCGTGCGCGCCCACGCCGGCCGGCTCCGGGGTGCGGTACTGCTCGGGGCGGACCGAGCCGTGATCGCTGACGCACTCGCTCGACACGCGCCCGAGGTCCCCGTCCGGGTCATCACGGCAACGGACACTGGTGCCATGGTGCAGGCCGTGGCGGCGGCCGCCTCGCTGGCTCGCCCCGGCGACGCGGTGCTGCTCGCCCCGGGATGCGCCAGCAAGGACATGTACAGCGACTACGCCGCCCGCGGCCACGCCTTCGTCGAGGCGATCCGGGCGCTCGCGGCCGGACCCGGCACGGGGCCGGCCGGGACGGCGTAGCCGAGCGGCAGAAGGAGCACCCAGCCTGTGGCGACACTGATCCCCCCTCGAGGCGGCGCACCCACAGCGGGCTCGGACAAGCGTGAACAGCTCGCCGCCGAGCCGCGTCCCGGGGCGGGACGCGAGATCCTGGGCTGGCTCAGGACCGTGCTCGACCGGCCCATGACCAGCTACCACCTGGTGCTCGGCTCCGTCGCGCTGCTGCTGATCCTCGGGCTGATGATGGTGCTGTCGGCCTCCAGCGTGAGCGCCTACGTCACCTTCCGCGGCGACTCGTACCACTACCTGAAGCGCCAGGCGCTGTTCGTGGTGGCCGGCATCATCGGCGCCGTCGTGATGATGCAGCTGCCGGCGAAAGCACTCCGGGCCCTGGGCTGGTTCGGAATCGGGCTGGCCATGGTGCTGCTCACGCTGACCTACACCAGGCTCGGCAAGGAGATCAACGGCAACCAGAACTGGCTCTACCTGGGGTCGGAGACCTTCACCATCCAGCCGGCCGAGTTCGCCAAGCTGGCCATGATCGTCTGGGGCGCCGATGTGCTGGCCCGCAAGCAGCGGCTGCTGGACCGCCCGCTGCACCTGCTCGTGCCGTACCTGCCGGTGAGCGGCATCTTGATCCTGCTGGTGGTGTTCCAGGGCGACGCGGGCACGGCGGTCGTGATGGCCGCGATCGTGGCCGGGGTGCTGTGGATCGTCGGTGCCCCGCTGCGGGTGCTCGGGCTGCTGGGCGGCTTCGGGGCCCTCGGCGTGGTGGGGCTCTTCGTCACCAGCCCGAACCGGATGCGCCGCCTCGCCGCCTTCTTGAACTCTGGCGCCGACCTGGACGGGGCCAACGACCAGACCGAGGCCGGACTGGAGGCGATTGCCTCGGGCGGCTGGTGGGGGGTCGGTCTCGGCGGCAGCCGGCAGAAGTGGGGCAGCCTGCCCGAGGCCCACACCGACTTCATCTTTGCCGTCCTCGGCGAGGAGTTCGGCCTCTTCGGCAGCCTGGTGGTACTCGGGTTGCTCCTCGTGCTGGGCTACGCCGGGATCCGGATCGCCACCCGCTCCGACGACCCGTTCTCCCGGTACGTCGCGGGTGGGGTCACCACCTGGTTCATGGTCCAGGCCCTGATCAACCTGGCCGTCGTGCTGCGGCTGCTGCCCGTCGCCGGGGTGCCGTTGCCGCTCGTCTCCTACGGCGGGTCGTCCCTGCTCGCCAACCTGCTGGGCATCGGCCTGCTGCTCGGCTGCGCTCGACGCGAACCGGCCGCCCGTAAGGTGCTGGCCAAGCGTTCGGACCGCGGTCGCGCCCGGGTGAGCACCGTCGTCGGCTCGCGAACCGGCCGGGGTCGCGGATGAGCCCCGCTGCGGGCCAGGCCCCGTCGGTCGTGCTGGCCGGCGGTGGCACCTCGGGGCACACCTCGCCCCTGATCGCGACAGCCGAGGAGCTGCAGCGGCAGCGCCCCGAGGCCCGGCTGACCGCGGTCGGTACCGCCCGTGGGCTCGAGGTGACGGTGGTCCCGGCGGCGGGGCTGACGCTGGAACTGATCCCGCCCGTCCCGCTGCCCCGCAAGCCCGGGGTCGACCAGGCGCTGGTGGGCGTCAGGCTCTGGCGTGCGGTCGCTGCTTCGGTGGCCCTGCTGCGGCGGGTCGAGGCCGACGTGGTGCTGGGCTTCGGCGGCTACGTCTCGACCCCGGTCTACCTGGCGGCCCGTCGGCTGGGGCTGCCTATCGTCCTGCACGAGCAGAACGCGCTTCCCGGACTGGCCAACAAGCTGGCTGCCCGGCTCACCGGCCACGTCTACACCTCGTTCCCGGACACCCCGCTGCCGCACGCCCGCTACCTCGGTCTTCCGCTGCGCCGCTCGATCACCACCCTGGACCGAACGGCCGCTCGGGCGCCCGCCCGAGCCACCTTCGAGCTGCCCGTCGACGGGCCGGTGCTGCTGGTCAGCGGCGGGTCGCAAGGTGCAGCGAGCATCAACCGCGCGGTGCTCGGCGCCCGGGCCGCGCTGCTCGCCGCGGGGATCTCGGTGCTGCACGTCCTCGGCCCCAGGAACCTCACCGGGGACACGACCGCTCGGACCGACGAAGCCACCGGGGCCGTCTACCGGCCGTTGGGTTATGTGGACGCGATGGAGCAGGCGTACGCGGCCGCGGACCTGATGCTCGGCCGCTGCGGGGCCAGCACGGTGCTGGAGACGGCCGCGGTGACCCTGCCGACGGTCTTCGTGCCCTACCCCCACGGCAACGGCGAGCAGGCCCGCAACGCCGCCCACGTCGTCGAGGCCGGTGGCGGCCTGCTGCTGGCCGACGCGGACTGCACCCCGGAGTGGGTCACCGCGACACTGCCGGCGCTGCTGCGGGACGGGCAGCGACTCGACGGGATGACCGCGGCCCTCCGCGGCGTTGCCCGCTTGGACGCTGCGGCTCAGCTGGCGTCCCGGACGTTGGAGGTGTGTCGATAGTGGGCCTGGTCGAACCGGTCGAGCTGGTCCCCGCGCGTGAGCTGGGTCCGGTCCACTTCATCGCCATCGGCGGCTCCGGCATGAACGGGATCGCCACCATGATGGTCCAGCTGGGCGTGCCGGTGAGCGGCAGCGACCGCAGCGACTCTTCGTACCTCCGCGCGCTCGCGGCGGCCGGTGCCCGGGTCCACGTCGGTCACGCGGCCGAGCAGCTCGGGGACGCCCTGACGGTCGTGGCCTCCTCGGCCATCCGCGAGGACAACCCCGAGCTGGCCGAGGCCCGGCGGCGCGGACTGCCGGTGCTCCACCGCAGCGCCGCGCTCGGCTCGCTGATGATCGGCCGCCGGGGGGTAGCCGTCGCGGGTACGCACGGCAAGACGACCACCACCGCCATGCTCGCGCTGGTGCTGACCGGCTGCGGCCTGGACCCGTCCTTCGTGATCGGCGGTGCGCTCACCGGCACCAAGACCGGCGGCCACCTCGGCGGCGGCGACGTGCTGGTGGTCGAGGCCGACGAGAGCGACGGCTCGTTCCTGCAGTACCCGGCGGAGGTGGCGGTGGTCACCAACGTCGACCCCGACCACCTCAGCAACTGGGGCACCCCCGAGAACTACGCCGACGGCTTCCTGCGCTTCGCCACCGCCCCCGGCCTCCGGCTGCTGGTGGTCAGCGCCGACGACCCGGGCGCGGTCACCCTGACCGAGCAGGTACGTGCGGCCACCGCCGACCGGCCGGACCCGCTGCGCATCCTCACCTTCGGTGAGCACCCGGACGCCGACGTGCGGATCAGCGACGCCTCGTTCGCGGGCACCGGTTCCTCGTTCGCGCTGACCATGGCCGACACGGGTGGCCCGGTCACGTTGAGCGTGCCCGGGCACTACAACGTGCTCAACGCGGCCGCGTGCTACGCGGTCGCCACCTGGCTCGGCGCTCCCGAAGCCGCCGTCCGGGACCAGCTCGACGGCTACGCAGGCACCAACCGACGGTTCCAGCTGGTCGGGACCGTCGACGGCATCCGGGTCTTCGACGACTACGCGCACCATCCCACCGAGGTGCGCAACACCTTGTTGGCGGCCCGGACGGGGGTGGGGGAGGGCCGGGTGGTCGTCTGCTTCCAGCCGCACCTCTACACCAGGACCCGGGACTTCTCCACCGAGCTCGCCGCGGCCCTCGCGTTGGCCGACGAGGCCGTGGTGATGGACGTCTGCGGCGACCGCGAGGACCCGATCGAGGGCATCGACGGTGCCCTCGTGGCTGACGCAGTGCCGCCCGGCCGGACCCACGTCACCTACGAGCCGGACTGGGACCGTGCCGCGCCCACCGTGGCCAGGATCGCCCGACCGGGCGACCTGGTGATCACCGTCGGCTGCGGTGACGTCACGAAGGTCGCGCCCCAGATCGTCTCCGCGCTCACCCTGACCCGAGGAGCCGTATGAGCCCCACCGCCGTCGACACCGGACGGACCACCGGCAGCGGGACCACCCGGTCCGGCGCCTCGGTGCCCGGCGGACCGCTGCGCACGGAGCTGCAGCGCCGGCGGTCCCGGCGGCGGGCCCTGGTCCGCGCGGCGGTCGTTCTCGGGCTCGTGCTGCTGCTCGCCGCCGCCGGCTGGCTGGTCGCCTTCTCCTCGGTCTTCGCCGCCCGGCACGTCACCGTGACCGGCCAGCACCACCTCACTGCCGCCCAGGTGCGGCAGGCTGCGGCCGTCCCGCTCGGGGTGCCGCTGGCCCGTCAGGACCTCGACGCGGTCGCCCAGCGGGCCGCGACGCTGCCGCAGGTCGACTCGGCGTACGTCGTCCGCGACTGGCCGAACACCGTGACTGTGACCGTGGTGGAACGGCAGCCGCTGCTGGCTGTGGCCCAGCCCGATGGCTACGCGCTGGTCGACGGCCGCGGCGTCGCGTACGAGACCAGCAGCTCGATCCCCGACGGCGTCCTCCGGGCCGACGCCGACCCGACCGCGACGCCGCTCATGGTGCAGCTCGGCGTCGTCGCCGCGGCCCTGCCCGACGGGCTCCGTGGCCGGGTGACCCGGCTGCAGGCGACCTCGCCCAACGACATCACGCTGGTCCTGCACGGAGGGATCGTTGTCCACTGGGGCGACGCGAGCGAATCCCCGCTCAAGGGTCGGGTCGTGGCGGCGCTGCGGACCAAGGCGACGACCTCCATCGACGTGTCGGCGCCGCACACGCCGGCCACCCGCTGAGGCCAGGTCACGGGTAAGGCTCCAGTTCAGGTTGAGCAATGAACGCCATTTGCTGGTTGCCTGGCGTGTCCGCGGCTCTGAGATGGACACCCGTCCGGTCCGTCTCATAGCCTCGTGCGCAACGCCGATCGTCCCCTCCGAAGCCCCTTCCCCGTTGACTGCAGGTCGAGACTTTCACGTGCGCCACCCCAGTCAGTCCCGAGCAAGCAAGGAAGAGGCGGATCACCCGTGGTCTCTGCATCACAGAACTACCTGGCCATCATCAAGGTGGTCGGGGTCGGCGGTGGCGGCGTCAACGCCGTCAACCGGATGATCGAGGCCGGGCTCCGGGGGGTCGAGTTCATCGCGGTCAACACCGACGCGCAGGCGCTGCTGATGAGCGACGCGGACGTGAAGCTCGACATCGGCCGCGAGCTCACCCGCGGCCTCGGTGCCGGCGCCGACCCGGACAAGGGCCGGCAGGCGGCCGAGGACCACGCCCAGGACATCGAGGACGCCCTCAAGGGCGCCGACATGGTCTTCGTGACCGCGGGCGAGGGCGGTGGCACGGGTACCGGTGGTGCGCCGGTCGTGGCCCGGATCGCCAGGGCGCTCGGCGCCCTGACCATCGGTGTGGTGACGCGGCCCTTCTCCTTCGAGGGCAAGCGGCGTGCGACCCAGGCCGAGTCCGGCATCGCCGGTCTCCGCGAAGAGGTCGACACCCTGATCGTCATCCCGAACGACAAGCTGCTGCAGATGGTCGACCACCAGATCGCCATCCTCGACGCCTTCAAGCAGGCCGACCAGGTGCTGATGCAGGGTGTCTCCGGCATCACCGACCTGATCACCACGCCCGGCCTGATCAACCTCGACTTCGCCGACGTCAAGGCGGTCATGTCGAACGCCGGCTCGGCGCTGATGGGCATCGGGTCCGCCCGCGGTGAGGACCGTGCCCGCGCCGCGGCGGAGATGGCCGTGTCCTCCCCGTTGCTCGAGGCGAGCATCGACGGCGCCCACGGGGTCCTGCTCTCGATCGCCGGTGGCTCCGACCTGGGTCTGTTCGAGGTCTCGGCCGCGGCCAACCTGATCCAGAGCGCAGCGCACGAGGACGCCAACATCATCTTCGGCACCGTGATCGACGACGCGCTCGGCGACGAGGTCCGGGTCACCGTGATCGCCGCCGGGTTCGAGGGTGGCCAGCCTCCCCGGCGCCAGCCTGGTGTCAGCCGCGCGCCCGCGCTGCCAGGAGGCGGTACGCGTCCCGCCACCAGCGGTCCGAGCCTGGGCCAGCCCTCGGCGCCCGCTGCCCCGTCCAGCGGCCAGTTCCCGTCCGGGGCTGGTTCTGCTCAGCGTCCGTCGGGTCCGTCCGAGCCCGCACCCCAGCAGCCGAACCCTCAGCCGGTGAGCCGACCGAGCCGGCCGGCCGATGACGACGACCTGGACATCCCCGACTTCATGAAGTGAGCGGGTATGCGGCGCGGTCGGGGCCTGCGTGTCGGTGCTGCTCCTGCCCGGCATCACGGGCGCCGGCCGGTAGCCTCGGGCGCAGCGCCGTCAGGCGTTGGGGGATCTGGGACAGCTAGGCGAGGATGGGCAGATGGCGGAGAAACTGAAGCGGGCGGCAGCGTGGCTGGGGCTGGTCACCGACGACCGGTACGCCGACTACGACGACGCCGAGGGCTCGGAGCGGACTGAGGGCATCAGCCGCGAGGAGTTGCTCGCCGAGCAGGACCGGCAGCCGGCCAGCGTCACCCCGCTCGAGCCCCGCCGCCCCGCTCCGATCGCTCACGGGTCGACCCCTGTCCCGACCTCGGCCGCCGTGCCGGCGCCCACCCCTCAACCTCGGACGGCTGACGTGACCCGCATCATCACCGTGCACCCCCGGACGTACAACGAGGCCCGCACCATCGGTGAGCACTATCGCGACGGCGTCCCGGTGATCATGAACCTGACCGAGATGGAGGACGTGGACGCCAAGCGGCTCGTCGACTTCGCGGCCGGTCTGATCTTCGGCCTGCGTGGCACCATCGAGCGCGTGACCAGCAAGGTCTTCCTGCTCTCCCCGCAGAACGTGACGGTGACCGCGGAGGACAAGGAGCGCATCGCCGCGGGTGGGTTCTTCAACCAGAGCTGATCCGGGGGTCGGGCCGGGCGCCTCGCGCTCCGCTGCGGCATTGGCCTCAGGGCCTAGTCTTGGAGGCATCACACCGCCGCTCGACCTCGACTGGCTGTAGCAGAACAGGGCTTCTCACCGTGCAAATTCTCGGCTTCGTCATCTACTACGTGCTCTGGATCTTCCTGCTCACGCTGTTCGGGCGGATGATCCTGTCCTGGGTGCCCGTGCTGGTCCGGGACTGGCAGCCGCGCGGCCCGGTGCTCGTGGCGGCCGAGATCATCTACTCGGTCACCGACCCGCCGCTGCGTGCCCTGCGCAAGGTGCTTCGTCCGGTTCGGGTCGGGAACGTGATGCTCGACCTGGCCTTCATCGGGCTGTTCATCCTGGTCAGCATCTTGATGCGCATCAACTCCCTCATCTTCTTCTCCCGCTGACCCGACGTCGGGTCGGACGTTCCCACCCGCCGCGAACGGGTCCGGGAGATGTGTGTTCACCGACGCGATTAGGTACGGTGATCGGGATCGGGTGAACCTGCCCGTTCTCCCCCTGAGGCTTTGAGGTGAAGATGTCGCTGTCCTTGGACGATGTGCGCAACAAGCGGTTCCGCATGGCTCGCAAGTCTGGGTACGAGGTGCTCGAGGTCGACGAGTTCGTCGACGAGGTCGAGGAGACCTTCGGTCAGCTCTTCGAGGAGAACCAGAACCTCAAGAAGCAGGTCGAGGCGTTGAAGGCAGCGCCGGCTCCCCAGGCGTCTGGTTCCTCCTCGGCCCCGGCGTCGGCCACCAAGTCTGAGAAGCCGGATGCCGCTGCGGCGCAGAACAAGGTTCCTGGGGCTGCTCCTCCCTCGGCTGCGGCGCGGGCCGCGGGCGAGCGCATTGTGGTGACCGCGAGCAAGGAGGCGAGCAGCGCCGTCGTCCGGCTGGTCGAGATGTCGACCCAGCAGTCGGAGCAGCTGGTGGCGGAGGCTATCGCCGAGGCCGAGCAGATCCGCAGCCAGGCCGGCGAGAAGGCGTCCCAGGTCACGACCGAGGCCCAGAACCGGGCTGAGAAGCTCGAGGGCGACGCTCGCACCCACGCCGAGCGGCTGCAGGCCGACGCCGTCAAGCGGGCCGAGTCGCTGGACCGCGAGACCGAGAGCCGGCGCCGCGAGATGTTCGGCGCCCTCGAGCAGCAGCGGGACGAGCTCGCCTCGACCGTCACCGCGCTGCGGGACTTCGAGTCCAGCTACCGGGCGAACCTGACCCGGCACCTGCAGAGCCAGATCGAGGTGCTCAGCTCGGGCCGGGAAGAGCCTGCCGACCCCCCCACGCTCCCGACGCGCGTCGCCCAGGTGCCCGAAGGTGGCACCGGACCCGACGCTGGTGACGCGACCCGCGCGGGCGGGTCCGCTGCCGAGGGTGAGTCGGACGCCAAGGCCCCGGGTGCAGGCCCGTCGAGTGACACCCCTCGCCTGGACGCTCTGCTCGGCGACCAGCGGTAGGAGGCTGCCGCAGGGCCGGTGCCGGCCCGCCCGGACGCTTCTCCGGGCGCCGCGCGTGCGCTCTATGGCTATTCTTCGCGCGGAGCGTTGAGTAACGCCCCGACACCGCCTACTGTCTCTGCGTCACTTCAACCCACTAAGGGGTCCCCATTGTCTACGGCACGACAGGCACCGGCGATCCACGCCCTGCCGGTGAACGACTCCGCGCCCAGCAAGCACCTCGAGCCCACCAACGCGGCTCAGCTGCCCGTACGCCCCGGCGAGGACGCGTGGACGGAGGCTGAGCTGGCGGAGGTGATCGGGGTCCTCGAGGCCGACATCGTCCGATTCCGGGACCAGCTCGCCACCTCCACCGCCGAGCTGGTCGGGCTGCTGCGGGACGGCACGGAGGGCGCGGGCCGCGACCCGGCCGACGTCGGCTCCGCCAACTTCGAGCGTGACGCGGAGATGTCGTTGGCCAACAACGCGCGCGAGATGCTCGACCAGTCCAAGCTCGCGCTCCGCCACATCGAGCTCGGGACGTATGGCAGCTGCGACAACTGCAGCCAGCCGATCGGCAAGGGCCGGCTGCAGGCCTTCCCGCGGGCCACCTTGTGCGTGAAGTGCAAGCAGCGCGAGGAACGCCGATAGCGCAGGCGGCGGCCGAGCAGCCCCCGCTCGTCACCGCGGGTCGACGTCGTCGGCTGCGTCAGCTCTTCGCCCTGGTGGCCCTGGCCGGGCTGGTGCTCGACGTCGTCACCAAGGCCGTCGCGGTCGACCGGCTCGAACCCCTGGTACCGATCCGGCTGCTGAACGGACTGCTGACGCTCCGGCTCATCCGGAACCCCGGGGCGGCCTTCTCCTCCGGCGAACAGTTCACCGCGGTGTTCGCTCTAGCCGCGTGCGCCGTGCTGATCTTCGTCCTGGTCCGGCTCGTGCCGCAGATCGGGCACCCGGCCTGGGCGGTGGCTCTCGGTCTACTGGTCGCTGGGGTGGCCGGGAACCTGGTCGACCGGCTGTTCCGGGCGCCGGGGGTACTGCGCGGTCACGTCGTCGACTTCCTGGAGCTGCCGCACTGGCCGATCTTCAACGTGGCCGACATGTGCATCACGGGCGCTGCCGTGTTGATCATGGTCCTCGCGGTGATCAAGAACCTCGGGATCGGGGGCGAGCGCTACGCCCGCTCGACCACCCACCG
This sequence comes from uncultured Actinomycetota bacterium, assembly GCA_963727215.1. Taxonomy (GTDB): domain Bacteria; phylum Actinomycetota; class Actinomycetes; order Propionibacteriales; family Propionibacteriaceae; genus Microlunatus. The sequence continues at coordinate 328,508 of CAVSFR010000009.1, read as the reverse complement.
GTCGGTGGACGACGAGCCGCCTCGCGACCCAGAACGTGGCTGAGCACCGGGTCGTCCTGGTTCCCGACGGGCTGGAGGGCGAGCGGGCCGACGCAGCTCTCGCCCGGATGCTGGGCCTGTCGCGCAGCCGGAGCGCCGAGCTGATCGCCCGGGGGCTCGTGCTGATGGACGGCGCTGCGGTGGCCAAGTCCGACCGGGTGCTCGGTGGCGCCATGCTCGAGGTCGACCTCGACGAAGCGCCGCGGGAGGCCACGGTGGTGCCTGAGACGGTGTCGGGGCTGCGGATCGTCCACGACGACGACGACATCGTCGTCGTCGACAAGCCGGTGTGGGTGGCTGCCCACCCCAGCCTCGGTTGGACCGGGCCCTCGGTGCTGGGGCACCTCGCCGGCGCCGGGTTCCGCATCTCCACCTCGGGGGTGCCGGAGCGCCAGGGCATCGTCCAGCGTCTCGACGTGGGCACGTCGGGCCTGATGGTGGTGGCGAAGAGCGAGCGTGCGTACACCGTGCTGAAACGGGCGTTCAAGAGCCGGACGGTCGACAAGACCTACCACACGCTCGTCCAGGGCCACCCCGATCCTTTCACCGGCACGATCGACGCGCCGATCGGTCGGCACTCCGGGCCGGAGTACAAGATGGCGGTCACCGCCGACGGCCGGGCCAGCGTGACGCACTACGACACCCTGGACGCGTTCGTGGGCACGACGCTGCTGGAGGTCAAGCTCGAGACGGGGCGCACCCACCAGATCCGCGTCCACATGGCCGCCGTCAAACACCCCTGCGTCGGCGACCCCACCTACGGCGCCGACCCTGTGCTCGCCGCGCGGCTGGGCCTCGAACGGCAGTGGCTCCACGCCGTCCGGCTGGGCTTCACCCACCCGACGACAGGTGAGCAGGTCGAGTTCACCTCGCCGTACCCCGCGGATCTCGATCACGCCCTGGCCGTAGCCCGAGCCACCTGAGCTCTGATCCCTTCGCAACCCGGGCCTGTACTACGCCTCGGACAGGTCGCGCTCACCTCCGAACAGGGAACCGGCCCGGACCAGTGGGTCAGCCGGTCCGGTCACCCTCAGCTGGTCCCGCTAGTGTCGAGACGTGCGAAGAGCCAAAATTGTCTGCACGCTGGGGCCTGCGTCCTCAGCGCCCGAACGTCTCATCGAGCTCGTGGCTGCGGGGATGGATGTCGCCCGGCTGAACATGAGCCACGGTGCGTACGCCGACCACGAGAGCAACCTGAGGAACGTCCGGGCCGCCTCGGTGGCCACCGGCCGTCCCGTCGGCGTCCTCGCCGACCTCCAGGGTCCAAAGATCCGGTTGGGGCGGTTCGCCAGCGGCAAGGAAACCCTGGTCGACGGGGCGACCTTCGCGATCACGGTGGACGACATCGCCGGTGACGCCTCGCGGTGCTCGACCACCTACAAGGGTCTGCCGGGCGACGTGAGCGTCGGCGACTCGATCCTGATCGACGACGGCCGCCTGATGCTCAGGGCCACCGAGGTCACCGCCACCGACGTCATCACCGAGGTGATCGTCGGTGGCCCGGTCAGCAACAACAAGGGCATCAACCTGCCGGGCGTGGCTGTCAGCGTGCCTGCCATGAGCGAGAAGGACTGCGACGACCTGCGCTGGGCGTTGCAGCACGGCGTCGACATGGTGGCCCTGTCTTTCGTCCGGAGCGCCAAGGACGTCGAGATCGTCCACCAGATCATGGCTGAGGAGGGTCGCCGCGTCCCGGTGATCGCCAAGATCGAGAAGCCGCAGGCCGTCGACAACCTCGACGAGATCGTCGACGCGTTCGACGCGGTGATGGTCGCCCGTGGCGACCTCGGGGTCGAGCTGCCGCTCGAGGAGGTTCCGCTGGTTCAGAAGCGCATCGTCACTGCGGCTCGCCGCTGGGCCAAGCCCGTCATCGTCGCCACCCAGATGCTCGAGTCGATGATCTCCGCGCCCCGGCCGACCCGCGCCGAGGCGTCCGACGTCGCGAACGCCATCCTCGACGGCGCCGACGCGGTCATGCTGTCCGGTGAGACCAGCGTCGGGGAGTATCCGGTCATCACCGTCCAGACCATGGCGCGGATCGTGGACAACACCGAGTCCCACGGCATGGAGCAGATGCGCGACATCGACTGGGACCCGCACACCACGAGCGGCGTGATCACCAAGGCCGCTGCTGAGGTCGGGGAGCGGATCGACGCGAAGTTCCTGGTCGCGTTCACCCACTCCGGCGACGCCGCTCGCCGCCTGTCGCGGCTGCGGTCGAAGATCCCGGTCCTCGCCTTCACCCCTGTCGAGCAGACCCGCGCCGCCCTGACCCTCAGCTGGGGTGTCGAGTCCTTCCTGGTCCCGATGGTCGGTCACACCGACGACATGATCCGCCAGGTCGATCAGGCCCTGATCGACACCGGGCGGATCGCCGAGGGCGATCGTGTCGTCATCGTCGCCGGCTCCCCTCCTGGTGTCGCCGGGCACACGAACATGGTGAGAGTGCGAAGGATCGGCGCGCCCTTGTAACTCGGTCCTCGCTCCGCACGGACGCGGATCGGGCTCTAGCCCGCCGTCTTCCTCCCTCCGCTCGCAGGACGAAAAGCGTGTCCTGCTCCCTCCGGTCGTGCAGACGGCGGCGCCCGATCCGGCGGTGGTGGAGTGACGGCGGGCTCGGGCTTGGGCACAGCGACCCCTGCGAGCGTCGGTAAGAGAGCGCCGCGTGCTGTCTGGACGACGAGCGAGGAGGACACGCTTTTTCGTCCTCCCGAGAGAGGAGGAAGACAGTACGTTGAGGCGCGAACGAGCGCGAGCAGGACAATGCAGTGCCGGGAAGGGGAGTCGAACCCCTATGTCCTTGCGGACAGGCGGGTTTGAGCCGCCCGCGTATACCTTTCCGCCACCCCGGCCGGGGTCGAGCAGCTCGGCCTGAGCGCCGAGAGCCCGCGACATTCTGCCACAGCAGGGTCAGTGACCCCTGCGCCGCCGCCGGCCTGCGGCCGGGGCGGCGTGAACAGGTCTGTAACATCCGCTCCCCTAGAGTGTGCCCCGTGACAAACGAAGAAGTTGGAGCGAGAGACGGCGCGACGACGCGCGTGGTCGTCGCCGAGGACGAGGTCCTGATCCGTCTGGACCTGGTCGAGATGCTCACCGAAGAGGGTTACGAGGTCGTCGGACAGGCGGGGGACGGTGAGACGGCGGTCAAGCTCACCACCGAGCTCAAGCCCGACCTGGTCGTCATGGACGTGAAGATGCCCAAGATGGACGGCATCAGCGCCGCGGAGCAGATCGCCACCGCGCGTATCGCCCCGGTGATCATGCTCACGGCCTTCAGCCAGCGCGAGCTGGTTGATCGGGCACGAGCAGCGGGCGCCATGGCCTACGTGGTCAAGCCTTTCTCGAAGGCAGACCTGATCCCCGCGATCGAGATCGCTCGAGCGCGTTTCGCTGAGATCCAGGCGGTGGAGGCCGAGGTCAGCGACCTGACCGAGCGCCTGGAGTCGCGCAAGGCCGTCGACCGGGCGAAGGGTCTGCTGCAGATCGGCCTGGGGCTCACCGAGCCCGAAGCCTTCCGCTGGATCCAGAAGACGGCTATGGATCTTCGCAAGTCCATGCGCGAGGTGGCCGAAGGTGTCATCGAGCACGGCTCGGGTGGCAAAAAGAAGTAGCGCTCAGCCACTGGTGGGCCAGTCATGTTACGAACGTGCTACACGGTCCCTCAGGTCTGTCTTGACGCCTCAACCACCCGTAGGGTGCAGCAAGGTTTGCCGGACTCGCTCCTGTGAACAGCTCGAACACTGATGAAATTCAACACAGGAGGAAACGTGCGAAAGCAACTCGTCTTCGCGGGGGCGACTCTGCTCGCAACCAGCATGGCTCTGTCGGCCTGCGGTACGCGTACCGAGCAGGGCTCGGGCGGGCAGTCCGGCGCCGCCGAGAAGGTCGCCAAGATCGGCGTCATCGCCCCGCTGTCGGGCGACCTCGCCCCGCTGGGTCTGGGTATCCAGAACGCGGTCGACCTCGCCATCAAGCAGGCCAACGAGAAGGGCACGATCCCCGGCTGGAAGCTGGAGATCTCGGCGCAGGACGACCAGGCCACCCCGGACACCGGCAAGAACGCCGCCACCAAGCTGGCGGGTGACGACGAGGTCGTCGGCGTGGTCGGCACGCTGAACAGCTCGGTCGCCCAGTCCGTGCAGCCCGTCCTCTCCTCGTCCAACATCGTGGAGATCTCCCCGGCCAACACGAACCCCACCCTGACCAAGGGAGCCGACCTGACGACTCCCAAGCGCTCGTACCCGGGCTACTTCCGCACCTGCACCACCGACGACGTGCAGGGTCCGTTCGCGGCCAAGTACCTGCTCGACTCCGGGCTCAAGAAGGTCGCCACCATCCACGACAAGAAGGCCTACGGCCAGGGTCTGGTGGCTGCCTTCACCGAGGCGTTCAAGAGCGGCGGCGGCACGATCGTCGACGCTGAGACGATCAACCCGGACGACAAGGACTTCTCCGCGGTGATCAGCAAGGTCAAGGGCGCTGGGCCTGACGCCATCTACTACGGCGGTGAGTACCCGCAGGCCGGCCCGCTGGCCCAGCAGGCCAAGGCCGCTGGCGTCGACGTGCCCCTGATGGGCGGCGACGGGATCTTCGACCCGAAGTTCATCGAGCTCGCGGGCAAGACCTCCGACGGCGACCTCGCCACCTCGGTGGGCGCCCCGACGGAGACGCTGGCCTCGGCCAAGCAGTTCGTCAGCGACTACGCCGCCGGCGGCTACTCCGACCCGTATGGCGCCTACGGCGCCTACGCCTACGACGCCGCCAACTCCATCATCAACGGCCTGAAGACGTCGCTGGCGAGCGCGAGCGACGCCAAGTCGGCGCGTCAGGCCACCATCGACGCGGTCGGCAAGGTCAGCTTCGACGGGGCGACCGGTCCCGTGGCCTTCGACGAGTACGGCGACACCACCACCAAGGTGCTGACCGTCTACAAGGTCACCAGCGGCAAGTGGGCGGCCGACAAGTCCGGTAGCTAGTGCTTGCGGGCGGGCGGTGCCAAGGCGCCGCCCGCCCGGCCTTCTCTCTGCGCTTCACCGAGGAGGTAGACGGAACGGGTTCCCGGCTGTCTGCCTCCTCATCTTCTGCCCGGAGCCGTGTCGTGCCTCCGGGGTGGACACGACGAACCAAGGAAGGGGGGTTTGGTGGACGTCCTGCAGCAGCTCGTCAACGGGCTCTCGCTAGGTGCGCTCTACGCGCTGATCGCGGTCGGCTACACCGTCGTCTACGGCATCGTGCAGCTGATCAACTTCGCGCACGGTGAGATCTTCATGGTGGGTGCGTTCGGTGCCCTGAGCGTCTGGCTGGTGCTGGGTCGCACCTCCACCGGTCTGTGGCTCCTGCCGCTGATGCTCATCGGGGGGATTGCGGTCTCGGTCGGCATGGCGCTGCTCACCGAGCGGTTGGCGTACCGGCCCCTGCGCAACGCTCCTCGACTCGCCCCCCTGATCACCGCGATCGGAGTCTCGATCTTCCTGCAGGAGTTCGTCCGGCTCTTCTACGGGTCGGTGCCGACCTTCCCCAACGCGCGCAGCGCGCTGCCGTTCCCGCAGATCGACTTCGTCACCGGTAAGGCCCTCGACATCGGCGGCCTGGTGATCCAGCGGGCTGCGCTCTTCACCCTCGTCGCCCTCTTGATCTGCGCGGCGTTCCTCTACGTGTTCGTCAACCGGACGCGCCTGGGTCGGGCCATGCAGGCCACCTCCCAGGACCCGGACACCTCCCGGCTGATGGGCATCAACGTCGACCGGATCATCATGGTCGCCTTCGCCCTCGGTGCCGCCCTGGCCGCTGTCGCCGGCCTTGCGTGGGGGCTGCGTTATACGAACATCGACTTCCGGATGGGCTTCCTGGCCGGTCTCAAGGCGTTCACGGCCGCCGTGCTCGGTGGCATCGGCAACATCAACGGTGCCGTCGTCGGCGGCCTGGTGCTGGGTGTGGTCGAGGTGCTGGCCACCTCCTACATCCCCGGCACCTTCGGTGGGTCGGCCTGGAAGGACGTGTGGGCGTTCGTGCTCCTCATCCTGGTCCTGGTCTTCCGACCACAGGGCCTGCTGGGCGCACGGGTGGTGGACCGGGCATGAGCCACGTCATGGACTCCACCACCGCCGGCTCCGCCGCAGGCGCCGAAAAGCCCAGGCGCGCGAGCGGGATCGGCTGGCTCCTCGCCGTGGTCGGCGGGCTGCTGCTGCTGGTCAGCGTCTTCCTGCCCTGGTCCTACGGCTTCGAAGCCCTCGACGGGATGACGCTCCTCGGCTACCCCTCCCCGCTGCAGGTGATGGGCGGGCTGATCGGTGTGCTCCTCGCGGGCTGCGTGCTCGCCTCCCGTCGGAAGGCGCAGCGTCCTGGGCGGGTGCGTGTCGGCTGGCTACGTGGTGCGCGGGCCGCTGGGATCGGTGCCCTCGCCTTCGTCATCGTGATCCTGCTGTCCATCACGCTGGAGCTCGGCGGCCTGCTCAACGTCAACTACGGTGGCTGGATTGCCCTGGTGGGTGCGGTCGTCGGCTTCGTGGGCTCGCTGAGATTGCCCGCAGAGCGTCCCGCCACCCTCTACGGCGCGCAGGCCCGAGCCTGGCTCGAGCTGCTCGCGATCGTGGTGGTGATGGCCGGGGCGCTGTTCGGGGTCGCCTATGCGCTGGACAACGACGACCCGGGCGTCTTCGTCAGCTTCTTGATCTTCGCCGGCTCGCTCATCGCGGTGCTGTTCGGGCTCGGGGTGATGGGGTGGCTGTCCGCGGTCTCGCAGCGGCACAAGAGCGTGCTCATCCTGGCGGCGTTCGTGGTGGCGTTCCTCTTCCCGTTCACCCAGGACGGCTCGGACGCCAACATGTCGATCGCCACCCAGGTGATCATCTTCGCGGCCGCCGCCATGGGCCTGAACATCGTCGTCGGCCTGGCGGGTCTGCTCGACCTCGGCTACATCGCCTTCCTGGGCGCCGGAGCGTTCACCGCGGCCATCTTGTCCAGGTCCGCGTTCGCCACCTTGGACGTCCACCCGCCGTTCATCGTCGTGGTGCTGATCAGCGGACTGGTCTCGGCCACCCTGGGTCTGATCATCGGTACGCCGACCCTGCGGGTCTCCGGGGACTACCTCGCCATCGTCACCCTGGCCTTCGGCGAGATCTTCCGCATCACGATGATCAACCTGGACGGTGAGGCCGGCCCGAACCTCACCCGCGGCTCGAACGGCATCCCGGCCATCCCGGACCTGAGCCTCGGCAGCTTCGACTTCGGCAAGCCGCACGTGCTGCTGGGGATCCCGCTGGGCCGCTTCTCGAACTACTACTTCCTGCTGCTGGTGGTCATCGCGCTGATCATCCTGGTCTTCAGCCGCCTCAACAACTCCCGCATCGGTCGCGGTTGGGTCGCTATCCGAGAGGACGAGAAGGCTGCTGAGGCGATGGGCGTCAACGTCTTCGGCCTCAAGCTGTTCGCCTTCGCGGGCGGCGCCTTCCTCGCCGGTATCGCGGGTTCGGTCAAGGCCCATCAAGACGTCTCGGTCACCCCGGACCAGTACGTGTTCCTGCAGTCGGCCTTCCTCCTCGCTGCCATCGTGCTCGGCGGCATGGGGACGGTGCTCGGCGTGCTGATCGGCGCGGCCCTGCTCATCCTGCTGCCGGAGAAGCTCCGCTTCGTCAGCGAGTACCGGCTGCTGCTGTTCGGCCTGACCCTCATCGTCATGATGCGGTTCCGGCCCGAGGGGCTAATCGCCAGCAAGCGCCGACAGCTCGAGTTCCACGAGGACGACGAGGAGCTGGCGGAGCGCGTCGGCGACCAGATCCAGCCCAGCAGCATGAAGGGGGTGCCGGCATGACCGCGGTCGAGACGACGAGCGAGGGCCGGGTCGGCGAGGCGATCCTGCTGGCCGAGGACGTCACGATGCGGTTCGGCGGCCTGACCGCTGTCGACTCGGTGAACTTCACGGTCAACCGGGGCGAGATCATGGGGCTGATCGGCCCCAACGGTGCTGGCAAGACGACCTTCTTCAACTGCCTCACCGGGCTGTACCTGCCGACCAGCGGTCGCGTGGTCTTCAACGGGGCCGTGCTGCCGCCGAAGCCGCGCAAGGTGGTGCTCGCCGGGATGGCACGCACCTTCCAGAACATCCGGCTGTTCGGCAACATGACGGCCCTCGAGAACGTGATGGTCGGCCGCTACTGCCGGACGTCGGCCGGGCCCTTCACCTCGATCATCCGGGGGCCGAAGTTCCGGCGCGAGGAGGCCGCCACTCGGCTCCGCGCCCAGGAGCTGCTCGACTTCGTCGGGCTCGGCAACACGACGGACAGCCTGGCGCGCAACCTGCCCTACGGCGACCAGCGTCGGCTCGAGATCGCGCGGGCCCTGGCCACCGACCCGCAGCTGCTGCTGCTCGACGAGCCGACGGCCGGCATGAACCCGCAGGAGACCCGGCAGGCCGAGGAGCTGATCTTCAAGATCCGCGACCAGGGTCTGGCGATCGTGGTGATCGAGCACGACATGCGCTTCATCTTCACCCTCTGCGACCGGGTGCTCTGCCTGGTCCAGGGCAAGACACTGATCGAGGGGACGCCGGCGCAGGTGCAGTCCGACCCGCGGGTGATCGAGGCCTACATCGGCACGGGTCCCGAGGACGCGGCGGCGCTCGAGGCCGAGCTTGAGGGGGAGCGCGATGCTTGAGGTCAAGAACCTGAACGTGGCCTACGGCCGGGTGCGGGCGGTGAAGGGCATCAGCTTCTCCGTCGAGCAGGGCCAGGTGGTGACCCTGGTGGGCACCAACGGCGCCGGCAAGACCACGACGCTGCGGACCATCTCCGGGCTGATCCGGCCAGAGTCGGGAGAGATCTGGTTCGAGGGCAAACGGATCGACTCCGTGCCCGCGCACGAGGTCACCACGCGCGGCCTGGCCCACTCCCCGGAGGGCCGGCGGATCTTCCCGCGGCTGACGGTCGAGGACAACCTGATGCTCGGTGCCTTCGCGCGTCGCGACCGGGCCGGGGTGGCCAAGGACCTCGAGCGGGTGTTCAGCCTGTTCGACATCCTGCGGACTCGCCGAGCCCAGCCCGCGGGCACCTTCTCCGGCGGTGAGCAGCAGATGCTGGCCATCGGCCGGGCCATGATGAGCCGGCCCAAGCTGCTCATGCTGGACGAGCCGTCGATGGGGCTCTCGCCGCTGATGATGAAGCGGATCATGTCCACCATCACCGAGCTGCAGTCCGAAGGCGTCACGATCCTGCTGGTCGAGCAGAACGCCCAGGCGGCCCTCTCCCTGGCCGACTACGGCTACGTGCTGGAGGTCGGGAAGATCGTTCTCGAGGACACCGGCACGAAGCTGCTCACCGACGAGAACGTCCGGAAGGCCTACCTCGGCGAGGACTGACCGCCGCCGCGCCCTGAGCTTGTCGAAGAGCCGGACCTGCGCGCCCTGAGCCTGTCGAAGGGCGGACCTACGCGCTCTGAGCCTGTCGAAGGGCCGGACCTACGCGCCCTGAGCCCGTCGAAGGCCTCGAAGAGGTTGCGGTGACCCGACTCAGGGGCGGTCGATGATCTGGCAGGTCAGCCGGCCCGTGCAGACGCGTTCACCGGCGTCGTCGACGAGCACGACCTCGTAGCTGACGACCGAGCGGCCGAGCCGGATGGCGGTGGCGGTCCCGGTGATCCAGCCGGATCGTCCCGGACGGTGGTGGGTGGCGTTCAGGTCCACGCCGACGGCGGCCCGACCAGCGCCGGCGTGCAGGTTGGCGCCGATCGAGCCGAGCGTCTCGATCAGGACGCAGGAGGCGCCGCCGTGCCACAGGCCCAGCGGTTGGGTGTTCCCCTCGACCGGCATCCGTCCGACCACACGCTCGGCGGTGACCTCGATCGGCTGGAACCCGAGCTTGAGGTCCAGGGCGCTGGGCAGGTCGGCGTACCAGTCCGGCAGGTCGGTGGTGGTGGTCACCCCGCCAGCCTAGAGATCGGCTCGCGCGTCGGAAGTGTCAGCCGCCGCGGATAGAGTCCAGACGTGACTGGAAGAACCGCGCCCGTCAAAGCTGCCCCGGGGTCCCGAGCGGCCAAGAACGCCGCCGCAGCGACTGCCGCCCCGCCGTCACGGCCGAAGCTGCTGCTGATCGATGGCCACTCGGTGGCGTACCGGGCGTTCTTCGCGCTGCCCGTGGAGAACTTCTCCACTGCGACCGGGCAGCACACCAACGGCGTCTTCGGCTTCACCTCGATGCTGATCAACGTGCTCCGCGACGAGGCGCCCACCCACATCGGGGTGGCGTTCGACGTGTCCCGCCAGACCTTCCGCTCGGAGATGTACACCGAGTACAAGGCCACCCGAAGTGCCACCCCGGACGAGTTCAGGGGCCAGCTGGATCTCGTCAAGGAGGTGCTCAAGGCGCTCAACATCCCCTACGTGGACAAGCCCGGCTTCGAGGCCGACGACGTGATCGGGACGCTGGCCACCCAGGCCGAGGCGCAGGGCTTCGACGTGCTGATCTGCACGGGCGATCGGGACGCCTTCCAGCTGGTGACCGACAACGTGACCGTGCTCTACCCGCGCAAGGGCGTCTCCGACCTGGCCCGGATGACTCCTGCGGCGGTTGAGGAGAAGTACTTCGCCACCCCGGCCCGGTATCCCGACCTCGCGGCGCTCGTCGGCGAGACCAGCGACAACCTGCCCGGCGTACCCGGCGTCGGCCCCAAGACCGCGGCCAAGTGGCTGGAGACGTACGGCGGCCTCGAGGAGCTCGTGGCCCACGCCGGCGAGCTCAAGGGCAAGGCGGCGGGGGAGTTTCAGGCGCGGACCGAGTCTGTGCTGCTCAACCGCCGGATCAACGCGTTGGTCCGCGACCTCGAGCTGCCACTGAGCGTTGACGACATGGTCCGACAGCCGTGGAACCGCGAGGCGACCCACCAGCTGTTCGACGGCCTGGAGTTCCGGGTGCTGCGCGACCGGCTGCTCGAGGCGCTGCCCAACGAGGACGAGATCCTTCCTGAAGGCGGGTTCGAGCTGACCGGGGAGGTGCTGGGGGCCGACCAGCTGACAGCCTGGCTTTCCGAGCACGCGGCGGGCGCCCGTACCGGCCTCGACGTGATCGGGCACTGGGGTTCGGGGACCGGGGACATCACCGCTCTCGCGCTGGCCGCCGGGGACGGCGCTGCGGCGTACGTCGACGTGTTGGCCCTGACCCCGGCCGACGACCGTGCGCTCGCCACCTGGTTGACCGACCCCACCCGTAGCAAGGCCATGCACGACGCCAAGGGGGCGCTGCTGGGGCTCTGGGCGCGCGGCTGGGACCTCGACGGGCTCACCTCCGACACCCAGCTGGCGGCCTACCTCACCCGGCCCGACCAGCGCACCTTCGACCTGGCGGACCTGACCGTGCGCTACCTGAAACGCGAGCTCAAGGTCGAGGGCGTGCCGGACGCGCTGGAGACCGACCAGGACACGCTCGACTTCGGCGACGACGACTCCGGCGCCCGGCTGGCGGCAGAGGCAGCCATGGTCCGGGCCCGCGCGGTGATCGACCTGGCGGACGCCCTCGACACCGAGATCGAGCACCGGAACGGCACCAGCCTGCTGAACGGCGTCGAGCTGCCGCTGCTGCGCACCCTGGCCCGGATGGAGCAGATCGGGGTCGCGGTGGACCTCGAGCACCTGGAAAACCTCGAGTCCGACTTCGGTGCAACGGTGACGCAGGCGGCCAACGACGCGTACGCGGTGCTGGGCAAGCAGATCAACCTCGGCTCGCCGAAGCAGCTGCAGGTGGTCCTCTTCGACGAGCTCGGGATGCCGAAGACCCGCCGGACGCGCACCGGCTACACCACCGACGCGGACGCGCTGCAGGCCCTCTACGCCAAGACTGAGCACCCGTTCCTGGCCCACCTGCTCGTGCACCGCGACGCCATCCGGCTCAAGCAGACCGTCGAGGGCCTCCTCAAGTCGGTGGCCGACGACGGCCGCATCCACACCACCTACGTGCAGACGATCGCCGCCACCGGCAGGCTCTCCAGCACCGACCCGAACCTCCAGAACATCCCGATCCGCACCGAGGAAGGCCGCCGGATCCGCCAGGCCTTCGTGGTCGGTGAGGGGTACGAGGCCTTGATGTCGGCCGACTACTCCCAGATCGAGATGCGCATCATGGCGCACGCCAGCGAGGACGACAGCCTGATCGAGGCGTTCCGGTCCGGGATGGACTTCCACACCGTCACCGCCTCCCGCGTCTTCGGCGTCGAGCCGACTGAGGTGACACCGGCAGCCCGGGCCAAGATCAAGGCGATGAACTACGGACTGGCCTACGGGCTGAGCGCGTTCGGCCTGAGTCAGCAGCTGAGCATCGACACCTCCGAGGCCAAGGGGCTGATGGAGGAGTACTTCGAGCGGTTCGGCGGCGTCCGGGACTATCTGCGCTCGCTGGTCGCCGACGCGCGCAAGACCGAGTACACCGAGACGATCCTCGGCCGCCGCCGCTACCTGCCCGACCTGATGAGCGACAACCGGCAGCGCCGTGAGATGGCCGAGCGGATGGCCCTGAACGCCCCCATCCAGGGCTCGGCCGCCGACATCATCAAGGTGGCCATGCTCGACGTCGAGCGGGCGCTGACCGACGCGGGGATGCGCAGCCGGATGTTGCTGCAGGTGCACGACGAGCTGGTCTTCGAGGTCGGGCCAGGAGAGCGTCCGGCGCTCGAGGCGCTGGTCCGGGACAAGATGGGCCACGCCGTCGAGATGACGGTGCCGCTGGACGTCTCGGTCGGCGTCGGCCGGTCCTGGCACGATGCCGCCCACTGAGCCGGAGCCTGCGGTCTTCCGTCCTCGAGCTCGTCGGGGGCGTGTGAATTGACCCTGCTTCGGCCGCGCACGTATCCTGAGATGTCGCTGTGGCCTACGTGACTTCGGACGGAGTAGGTCACGCTCTCGAGTCGTTGTAGTTGTCGGCAGCAAGCTTGGCGTTTTGAGCACCTCATGGTGTTGGGGACCGCAGGTTGTGGGCAGCAGGGCGTCCCTGGAGCAAAACGGCTGCAGCACACCGCAAACCCACATCATCCATATCGGAGCCCTACTACATGACGTCCTCCCTAGAGGCACCCCCGCAGGTCGCAATCGACGACTTCGACTCGCCCGAGGCCTTCCTCGCCGCGATCGACGCGACCATCAAGTACTTCAACGACGGTGACATCGTCACCGGCACCGTCGTCAAGGTCGACCGTGACGAGGTCCTGCTGGACATCGGCTACAAGACCGAAGGGGTCATCCCTTCCAAAGAGCTCTCCATCAAGCACGACGTCGACCCGTTCGACGTCGTCAGCGTGGGGGATGTGATCGAGGCCCTGGTCCAGCAGAAGGAGGACAAGGAGGGTCGCCTGATCCTGTCCAAGAAGCGCGCCCAGTACGAGCGCGCCTGGGGCACGATCGAGAAGATCAAGGAAGAGGACGGCGTCGTCACCGGACACGTCATCGAGGTCGTCAAGGGCGGTCTCATCATCGACATCGGCCTGCGTGGCTTCCTGCCCGCGTCGCTTGTCGAGATGCGCCGGGTGCGTGACCTGCAGCCGTACGTCGGCATGGAGCTCGAGGCCAAGATCATCGAGCTGGACAAGAACCGCAACAACGTGGTCCTGTCCCGTCGTGCCTGGCTCGAGCAGACCCAGTCCGAGGTCCGCCAGAACTTCCTCACCCAGCTGCAGAAGGGCCAGATCCGCAAGGGTGTCGTGTCCTCGATCGTCAACTTCGGTGCCTTCGTGGACCTGGGTGGCGTCGACGGCCTGGTGCACGTCTCCGAGCTGTCCTGGAAGCACATCGACCACCCGTCCGAGGTCGTCGAGGTCGGCCAGGAGGTCACCGTCGAGGTCCTCGACGTCGACATGGACCGCGAGCGCGTTTCGCTGTCGCTCAAGGCCACCCAGGAAGACCCGTGGCAGGCCTTCGCCCGGACCCACCAGATCGGGCAGATCGTGCCCGGCAAGGTCACCAAGCTGGTGCCGTTCGGTGCGTTCGTGCGGGTCGAGGAGGGCATCGAGGGTCTGGTGCACGTCTCCGAGCTCGCCGAGCGTCACGTCGAGATCCCCGAGCAGGTCGTCACGGTCAACGACGACGTCCTGGTCAAGATCATCGACATCGACCTCGAGCGTCGCCGGATCTCGCTGTCGCTGAAGCAGGCGAACGAGGGCGTGGACGTCAACTCCGAGGACTTCGACCCCACGCTCTACGGCATGGCGGCGTCCTACGACGACCAGGGCAACTACCTCTACCCCGACGGCTTCGACCCGGAGACGGGCGAATGGCTCGAGGGCTACGAGGAGCAGCGCGCGGCCTGGGAGTCCCAGTACGCCGAGGCTCACGCCCGCTGGGAGGCGCACAAGAAGCAGGTCGAGGACGCGGAGAACTCCGAGGTCGCGGCCGCGGCTCCGGCCAGCTACTCCTCCTCCTCGTCTGCAGGTTCGGCAGCAGCCGGCGCGGCCTCTCCGGCCGAGGCGGCAGTGGCCAGCAGCCCGTCCGCGGCCCCCGAGGGCTCGCTGGCGTCGGACGAGGCGCTGCAGGCGCTGCGCGAGAAGCTCACCGGCGGTCAGTGAGGTTCGCGCTCGACGAGCGCACGCACGAAGTCATCACGGCTCAGGCCCCGTCACCTTTCGAGGTGGCGGGGCCTGTCCCGTGTCCTGACCGGCTCTAGGGTGTGGCCATGTTGAGGGTGGGCCTGACCGGCGGGATCGCGTCCGGCAAGAGCGCGGTGGCCGACCAGCTGGCTGATCGTGGGGCGGTGATCATCGACGCCGACCTCCTGGCCCGCGAGGTGGTCGAACCCGGCTCGCCCGGGCTGGTGGCAGTCGTCGAACGCTTCGGGAGCGAGGTGCTCACCGCGGACGGACGCCTGGACCGCCCGCGCCTCGGCGCCCTGGTCTTCGCTGATCCGACAGCCCGTCGCGACCTCGAGCGCATCATCCATCCTGCGGTACGGGCTTGCGCCGCCGCACTGGAGCAGCAGGCGGACCCGGACGCGGTCGTCGTCCATGTCATCCCGCTGCTGGTGGAGACCGGTCAGCAGCTCGACTTCGACGTGGTCGTGGTGGTCGACCTGGATCCGGCCCTCCAGCAGCAGCGGCTGATGTCACGCAACGGCCTGAGTCAGGCCGAGGCAGAGGCGCGGCTCGCTGCGCAGGCCGACCGCGAGCAGCGGCTGGCCGCGGCCGACCTCGTTCTCGACAACGGCGGTTCCCCCCAACAGCTGGCCGAGGCCGTTGCCCGTCTCTGGTCCGATCTCGCCGAGCGCAACCTGGCCGGCTGACATACTTCTGCTACTCCGGGCCGGGACCTCCCGCCCGCCGTTGAGGAGGACGCTGTGGAATGCCCTCGTTGTCGAGCCCCGCTACCCGCGGTGGCTCACTTCTGCCACGTCTGCGGACAGGATCTCCGCTCCGGCGACAGTGGCCGCCGCAAGTCCTTCGCGGCCCAGCCCGATGAGCCGGTGGCCTCGTTCGCTCTGATCTCCTCGATCATGCCCCGCGGAGCCGGTCAGCGGCCCCAGACCTACCGGGCGGCCCTCACCGGCGCGCTGGTGGTGGCACTGGTGGCGGCGATCTTCGGCGCACTGCCGATCGCCGTGCTCGTCGCGGCCTTCGCCATCCCGCTCGTCTACATCGTCTACCTCTACGACGTGAACCTCTGGGAGGACGAACCGGTTCCGGTGACGGCGCTGGCCTTCCTGCTCACCGGCGTGCTGGCACTCCTGTTCACCGTGCTCTGGACATTCCTGCGTGGACCGGTCCCCTTCGCGCCAACCGGGCTGGACGGGACGATCGGATCGGCACCGCGTCTAGGCACCTTCCTGCTGGTGGCCGTGCTGGTCCCGATTCTGGGCGAGGCGATCAGGCAGATCGGGCCGGTCATGCTGGCCAGCCGGCCGCGCTTCGACGACCTGATGGACGGGCTGACCTTCGGCGTCATCAGCGGGGTCTCGTACTCCTGCTTCGACACCCTGGTGAGGCACTGGGAGCTGCTGACCGGCGGGCTGCAGAACCCGGACGCTGGGCTGTGGGCCTCATTGATCTTCCTGGAAGGGTTCGTCAAGCCGCTGATCATGGGCACCGCGACGGGTATCGCCTGCGCCGAGTTCTCCGGCCTCGGGCGCGGCTACGACGGCTTCACCCCTCGCTACTTCCGCGGGATCGCTGCGGCGATCCTGGCCAACGTCGCCTACCAGGCGGGCACGTACCTCTTCTCCTTCGTCGGCAACCCGACGTTGGCGGTCGTGCTCAGCGCGCTCTGGGGTCTGCTCATCCTGGGCGTGCTGATCCTGCGCATCCGCCACGTCCTGCACGTCGGGCTGATGGAGGCGGCGCTGGAGCGCTCGGCGCGTGAGCAGGGGGTCGGGGAGACCGGCGACCTGCAGTTCTGCGCCCGCTGCGAGATGCCGCTCGCCGATCGCGCGGCCTTCTGCACGGCGTGCGGTACCGCGGTCCGGGTGCAGCCGAAGTCCCACCAACCAGTCGCGCCGAAACCGAAGCCGGCCCCGGCCATGGCGGCGGGTGCGACCGCGGGGATGGCACGTCCTGATGACCCTGATCCGCCGACGCCTGCCGGACCGCAGACGGAGCTGACCCGCGACCAGTTCTACGACGACGAGGAGGGCCGGGCGTGACTCAGCCTCCGGGTCCGTGGGGACCGCAGCAGCCGCCGGGCAACCAGCCTCCGCAAGGTAACCAGCCCCAGGGCAACCAGCCGCCCTACCCGCAGCAGGGCGGCTACCCGCAGCAGGGCGGCTACCCGCAGCAGGGCGGCTACCCGCAGGGTTTCGCGTCGGCCGGTTACGGCCAGCGGGTCCCGGGCGGGCGACCGCCGGGCAACGCACCCAAGAAGAGCAGCGCGCTCATCCTCGGTCTGGTGGGAGGCGCGCTCGCGCTGCTGGTGCTGGTCGGCGGCATCTTCTTGGTGTTCGGGGGCAAGGACGAGGCGCAGCCCGTCTCCACGATCACCCCGGGACCGCCCAGCGCGCCACCGGACGAGCCGTCCTCCGACCCGAGCAGCGACCCGAGCAGCGACTCGACGCCCAGCCCGAGCTCGTCGGCCAGCAGCTCGACGGAGCCGACATCGAGCTCGACCTCGACCACCAAGCCCAGCGGCGGGAAGAGCATCGACATCGGCCATGACATGTCGGTCACGCCGGCGAGCGGGTGGAAGGTCAGCAAGAGCAGCAAGAACCTGGTCGACCTGACCGACGGATCCAACGTCTTCATCGGCCAGAGCGCCGACCTCGAGAGGTCGACCAACCCCGGCCAGCTCTGCACGGCCTGGCACAAGCAGCTGGGGGAGGGCGCGACCAGCGGCAGGTACGCCGACCCGAAGTCCTTGGACCTCAAGACGTCCAAGCTCAAGGGTGCCTCCTGCAGCGCGCAGATGACCGTCAGCGGTGGTCAGGGGACCACGAACCTGTTGGTCATGAGCGTCGCGTCGGTCCGGAGCAGCGACGGCGTGATCGTGCTCGGAACCACGGCCTTCACCTCGAAGTCCGGCACCGACCAGCTCGGCAAGGACTTCACCTCGATGGTCAACTCCATGCTGCAGTCGCAGGCGGGAGGCTGACCGGAGAGGAGTACTTCGTGACCTCGAGAACTGTCAGTGGCCACACGTAGGCTCGTTGCATGCGTCCGATCGAAGACCTGCAGCGCACCGTCGCCCCCTTTCACGTCGAGAGCGACTTCGCCCCGGCGGGCGACCAGCCGGCCGCCATCGCCGAGCTGGAACGCAGGATCACGAGCGGTGAGCAGAATGTCGTGCTGCTGGGAGCCACGGGTACGGGCAAGACGGCCACCATGGCCTGGCTGGCCGAGCGGGTGCAGCGACCGATCCTGGTCATGCAGCCGAACAAGACCCTTGCTGCGCAGTTCGCCAACGAGCTGCGGCACTTCTTCCCCAAGAACGCGGTCGAGTACTTCGTCTCCTACTACGACTACTACCAGCCCGAGGCCTACGTCCCCCAGACCGATACCTACATCGAGAAGGACTCTTCGCTCAACGAGGAGGTCGAACGTCTCCGACACTCGGCGACCAACTCCCTGCTGACCAGGCGCGACGTCATCGTCGTGGCCACCGTGTCCGCCATCTACGGCCTCGGTACGCCGCAGGAGTACGTAGACCGGATGGTCGCGCTGAAGGTCGGCCAGGAGATCGAGCGCGACACCTTGCTGCGTCGGCTGGTGGGTATCCAGTACGCCCGGAACGACCTCGCCGGCACCCGCGGCACGTTCCGCGTCCGCGGTGACACCCTCGAGGTGTTCCCGATGTATGAGGAGCTGGCCGTCCGAATCGAGTTCTTCGGCGACGAGATCGAGAAGCTCAGCACGCTGCACCCGCTGACCGGTGAGGTGGTGACCAACGACGAGCACGTGTACCTGTTCCCGGCCAGCCACTACGTCGCCGGTCCCGAGCGGATGGAGAAGGCGATCGGCAGCATCGAGCACGAGCTGGGCCTTCGACTCGCCGAGCTCGAGGCGCAGCACAAGCTGCTCGAGGCGCAGCGGCTGCGGATGCGGACCAGCTACGACATCGAGATGATGCGCCAGATCGGCACCTGCTCGGGCATCGAGAACTACTCCCGGCACATCGACGGCCGCGGACCGGGCACGGCTCCGCACTGCCTGCTCGACTACTTCCCGGAAGACTTCCTGCTGGTGGTCGATGAGTCCCACGTGACGGTGCCGCAGATCGGCGGCATGTACGAGGGCGACATGTCTCGCAAGCGCACCTTGGTCGACCACGGGTTCCGGCTGCCGAGTGCGATGGACAACCGGCCGCTGAGGTTTGAGGAGTTCGTCGAGCGGATCGGTCAGACCGTCTACCTGTCGGCGACGCCGGGCAACTACGAGATGGCCCGGTCCGAGGGTTTCGTCGAGCAGATCATCCGGCCCACCGGCCTGATCGACCCGCAGGTCATCGTCAAGCCGACCCAGGGCCAGATCGACGATCTGATGGGAGAGATCAGGCTGCGGGTGGAGCGACGTGAACGCGTCCTGGTGACCACGCTGACGAAGAAGATGTCAGAGGACCTGACCGACTACCTGCTGGAGAACGGGATCCGGACGCGCTACCTGCACTCCGAGGTCGACACGCTGCAGCGCATCACGCTGCTGCGGGAGCTGCGGATGGGGGAGTACGACGTCCTCGTCGGCATCAACCTGCTGCGGGAAGGTCTCGACCTGCCCGAGGTGTCGTTGGTCGCGATCCTGGACGCCGACAAGGAGGGCTTCCTGCGCAGCGCCAAGAGCCTGATCCAGACGATCGGACGGGCCGCACGTAACGTCTCGGGCCAGGTGCACATGTACGCGGACTCCATCACCGACTCGATGGCGGCCGCGATCGACGAGACCAACCGCCGCCGCGACAAGCAGATCGCCTACAACGTCGAGCACGGCGTCGACCCGCAGCCGCTGCGTAAGAAGATCGCCGACATCACCGACATGCTGGCCCGCGAGGACGCTGACACCGAGGAGCTGCTGAACGGCCGGCCGCGTGGACGGGCCAAGTCGCCGGTGCCCTCGCTCGGCCTCAAGGACTCCAGCGACTCCGCCCGTCGGCTCGGTGGGATGCCGGCCGGCGAGCTCGCAGACCTGGTCCAGGAGCTCACCACGCAGATGCACGCTGCCGCCGCCGACCTGCAGTTCGAGGTGGCCGCTCGGCTGCGCGACGAGATCTCCGACCTCAAGAAGGAGCTGCGTCAGATGGTGGAAGCGAGTCGCTGAACAGCGGTCGTCAGGGCTTGGGCCGTCGGGCCGCCGGCGTTCCCAACCACAGGCCGAACTTGGTGAAGATCAGTGAGACGTAGCGGTTGGCGGTCTCTGCTGACATCTGCTGCCGGTCGCCGATCTCGCTGTCGGTCAAGCCAGCGACCGCGTCGTCGAAGATGGCCAGCTCGCGGGCGTTGAGCCGGGGGCGGTTCCACGAGAACCGCTCTGAGCCCTCGGGGCGACGGCCCGCGGCTCGGCACCGGGTTACCAGCGCAGCCACCGCCTTCGGATCGAGCAGCCGCTCTCCCTGTGCTGCTTCGGAGACTGCTTCCACGATGCCCTCGGAGTTGATCTGCTTGATCACATATCCGGAGGCGTCGGCCAGGACGGCGGCCAGCAGGGCCTCCTCGTCTCCGTGCCAGGTGAACATCAGGCAGTGGACCTCGGGGTGCTCCTCGCGTATCCGACGGGCCAAGCTCACCCCGTCACCGTCGGCCAGGGTGATGTCGACGAGGGCGACCTGCGGGGCCGCTGCGGCCAATCGTTCGAGAGCGTCCCGCGAGCTGGTGGCACCTCCCACGAGCTCGACGGCAGGGGCCGCTGCCAGGGCCGACTCGAGGGCCCGGTGCATCAGTGGGTGGTCATCCAGCAGGAACAGCCGAATGACGTCCAGTCCAGTAGTCGTCATGGTCTGCCGTGCCTTCCTCGGTGGTCGCCTGTGTCGACTGCGCCCCGAGGTCGAGGACCCGTCCTTGCCTCACCTGCGCTGTTGAAGTGAGGGGACGGGCCGCTCCGCCATTTGACCTCGCGACTTTTCGCTCGGCCCAGACGACTTGTCACCAAGACGTCTGCGAATAGACTGTCACAACGACAACGTGATGGTCAAGTAATCGCATCATCGAAGTACTGAAGTATCAAGTGATCTTGGGGAGTCCGATCGTGGAGATCGACCAGCAGGCCATTCGCAGCCTGCGCGCGCTCATCCTGGCCGGTGAGCGGTATCGCCAGGCGGTCGCCGCCGAGTCGGGACTCGGGGTGACCGAGACCCAGGCCATCAGCTGTCTGACCGCCTTCGGTGACCGCGGGCAGCACGAGCTCGCCGCCGCCCTCGGCTTGAGCAGCGGCGCCTCGACCGCTCTCGTCGACCGACTGGAGCGCCAGGGAATTGCCGAGCGCTACCCGCACCCCACTGACCGGCGCCGGACCTACGTCCGGCTCACCGACCAGGGACAGGCGATCGTCGTCCGGAGCGGTGACTGGCTGGCCGCCGCCCTCCGCGACGTCGTCCCGCCTGCGGAGATGGGTCAGCTCGGGGAGACGTTGGCGACGATTGCCGACCAGCTGAACCAGGAGTCCTCGCGCATCACCGCCGGTGGCAGAGGAGCGGAGACCGAGGCGTAGCACGCTCGCTGGCGCCTCGCCGCCCGACGAATCGGGTTTCCGGGTCCAGCCCTGCCATACTAGGCAGCGGAGGGGAGTATTCCCTCGCGGCAGCATCGTCATCACGGCCGAGTGCCGGTAAGGGCCCAGTTCCTTCCGGTCGGCCCGGTGCCTCGGCCAGACAGCCTGGCGGAAGAGACCTCCGAGACCTCGACATCTCCCGACCCGTCTCGGAAGGTTCTCCCTCATGGCCGTTCACCTGTACGCCTGGGTCATCACTGTCGTCGTGATGATCGCGATCCTGGCTGTCGACGTCTTCGTGATCGGGCGTCGACCACACGAGCCCTCGACCAAAGAGGCCGCGACTGCCATCGGCGTCTTCGTCGGGTTGGCTGTGCTCTTCGGTCTCGGCATCCTGTTCGTCTCGGGTCCGCGCTACGCCGGGGAGTTCTTCGCCGGCTGGATCACCGAGTACAGCCTGAGCGTCGACAACCTGTTCATCTTCTTGATCATCATGGCCAAGCTGAAGGTGCCAAGAGAGCTGCAGCAGTTCGCGCTGCTGGTCGGCATCTTGCTGGCGCTGGTGTTTCGCGGGATCTTCATCGCCGTAGGTGCCGCGGCCATCGATCGCTTTGCGTGGGTGTTCTTCATCTTCGGCGCGTTCCTGGTCTACACCGCGATCAAGCTCTTCCTCGACTACCGCTCCCACGACGACGACGAGCACGACGAGGACGCTCCCGACAACGCCCTGATGCGCGTGGTCCGGCGGCGGTTCCCCTCCACCAGTGACTTCCGCGGCACCAAGCTGACGGTTCGCGAGCAGGGCAAGCGGCTGATCACCCCGATGTTCTTCGTCATCGTGGCGCTGGGCAGCACCGACCTGCTGTTCGCACTCGACTCGATCCCAGCGATCTACGGGCTGACCCAGGAGCCGTACCTGGTCTTCACCGCGAACGTGTTCGCCCTGATGGGACTCCGCCAGCTCTACTTCCTCATCGGTGGGCTGCTCAAGCGGCTCATCTACCTGTCGCTGGGGCTGTCCATCATCCTGGCTTTCATCGGTGTCAAGCTGGTGCTGCACGCGCTGCACGAGTACCACCTGGCCGACTGGGCGCCCTTCGGCGGCGAGATCCCGATCTGGCTGTCCCTGACGATCATCGTCGCCACGCTGGCGGTCACCACGGTGGCGAGCCTGGTGAAGTCGCGCCGGGACGCCTCGGCAGACGCCAATATCACCGGCTGGGAGTGACGAACGCCGGCCACCCCAGGAGGGGTGACCGGCGTCGGCAGCGGTCACGCCGCGACGAGGCCTTCCGTCACGGCCGGCTCGATAGCCTCAGCCACCAGCACAGCGACGTCGCTCATCAGTCGGACGTCGATCGACCCCAGCACGTCGGCCGGTACGTCATCGAGGTCGGGCTCGTTGCGCAGCGGCAGGAACACCGTGGTCAACCCCGCGCGCTGAGCGGCCAGCAGCTTTTGCTTGGCTCCGCCGATCGGCATCACCCGACCGTTCAGGCTCACCTCACCGGTCATCGCGACGTCTGAGCGGACGGGACGGCCGAGCGCCATCGAGGTCAGCGCCGTCACCATGGTCACGCCGGCGGACGGGCCGTCCTTCGGGACCGCACCGGCCGGCACGTGGATGTGGATGGGCCGGTAGAGCACGGACGGGTCGGTGATGCCGAGCTGAGCCGCATGGGCCCGAACGTAGGACAGCGCGATCTGCGCCGACTCCTTCATCACGTCACCCAGCTGGCCGGTCAGTGTGAGTGAGCTGCCGCTCGCCGAGGCCGAGCTCGGACTGCTCGATGAGTCGACCGACGCGGCCTCGATGAAGAGGACGTCGCCGCCCAACCCGGTGACCGCGAGGCCGGTGGCCACACCCGGTACCGAGGTCCGCTCGTGCGCCTCGGGGGTGAAGCGGGGTCGGCCGAGGAAGTCACGCAGGTTGGCGGCGTCGATGACCACCGACTGTTCACTCTCGTCGGCCTTCGCCAGCCGGGTGGCCGCCTTGCGCAGGGCCTTGGCCAGCAGCCGCTCCAGCTGACGGACGCCCGGCTCGCGGGTGTAGTCGGCCGCGATCGCCCGCAGCGCGTCCTCAGTGATCCTCACCTCGTCGGTGGTCAGCGCGGCGAGACCGAGCTGGCGGGGAAGCAGGTACGCACCCGCGATGGCGATCTTGTCGTCCTCGGTGTAGCCGTCGAGCTGTACGAGCTCCATCCGGTCCAGCAGCGCCTGAGGAATGCTCTCGATCACGTTCGCCGTGGCCAGGAAGACCACGTCGGACAGGTCGAGGTCGACCTCGAGGTAGTGGTCGCGGAAGGTGTGGTTCTGCGCCGGGTCGAGGACCTCCAACAGCGCGGCAGCCGGGTCGCCGCGGTAGTCCGCACCGACCTTGTCGATCTCGTCCAGCAGCACGACCGGGTTCATCGAACCGGCCTCGCTGATCGCACGGACGATCCGGCCGGGGAGGGCGCCCACGTAGGTGCGCCGGTGGCCGCGGATCTCGGCCTCGTCCCGGACCCCACCGAGGGAGACCCGGACGAACTTCCGGCCGAGGGCGCGCGCGACGGACTCACCGAGGGAGGTCTTGCCCACCCCGGGCGGACCGACGAGCGCCAGTACCGCACCTGAGCCGCGGCCGCCCACCACCTCCAGGTGGCGGGAGGCGCGCCGGGAGCGGATGGCCAGGTACTCCACGATCCGGTCCTTCACGTCCTCGAGGCCGTGGTGGTCGGCGTCCAGCACCTCCCGCGCCGCAACCACGTCGGTGGTGTCGGCGGTTCGGGTGGCCCAGGGCAGGTCGAGGACGGTGTCCAGCCAGGTGCGCAGGTAGCCGGACTCGGGGCTCTGGTCGCTGGCGCGCTCGAGCTTGGCGACCTCGCGTAGCGCGGCCTTGCGGACGTCGTCGGGCAGCTCGGCCTCACCGACGCGGGTGCGGTAGTCCTGTGCGCCCTCGGGCTCGTCCTCGCCGAGCTCCTTGCGGATGGCGGCGAGCTGTTGGCGCAGCAGGAATTCCCGCTGGCTCTTCTCCATCCCCTCGCGGACGTCCTCGGCGATCTTGTCGTTGACCTCGGTCTCGGCCAGGTGGTCCTTGGCCCAGGTCACGAGCAGCCGCAGCCGGTCGGACACGTACGGGTTCTCGAGCAGCTCACGCTTCTGCTCGTCGCTCAGCCAGGACGCATACCCGGCCAGATCGGCCAGGGCCGAGGGGTCGGTCACCTTGTTCACCTGGTCGATGACCTGCCAGGCGTCGCGCCGCTGCAGGGTGGCGATCACGAGCTGCTTGTACTCGGCGGCAAGCTCGCGGATCTCCGTGGTCTCGATGGTCGCGTCCAGCTCCTCAGCCTCGACCCAGAGCGCGGTACCGGGCCCGGACACGCCGGCGCCGATCCGCACCCGGCGGTCGGCCTTGATCACGGCGGCCGGGTCACCGTTCTGCAGCCGGCCGAGCTGGACGATCGACGCGGCCACGCCGAAGGAGGCGTAGCGGTCGCTGAGGCGGGGGGCGACGAGCAGCTGGTCGTCGCTGTGCGCGCGAGCGGCGTCGACCGCGGCACGGGCCGCGTCGTCGAGCTCGATCGGCACCACCATGCCGGGCAGGACGACGAGGTCGGTCAGGAAGAGCACGGGAAGGCGGGTGGTCGACATGGGTCGGAACCTCCAAGTTGAGGTCGCTCGCACTTGAGCGACATCGGCTCAAGGCTGAAGCCGTCTCGTTTCTTCCCCAAGTTCTCCGTGGGCGAACAGGCACGTTGTGGGATCCTGATCAACTTGTCGTCGTCCGGCTTTCCTGTCGTTCTGCGAGCCTCGGTACGCGCCCCTGGGCCAGTCACCACACGTCCCGCTCCGCTACCTTGACGGCGGCGGTCAGTGACGTCACGACCACGCTGGCCGAGGTTGACGGCGCGGCGGTTGTCAGAGGCCGACCGGTCCACTGTCCCGTACCGGGTCTGGTGGAGGCTCTCATTCCACGGAAGGATGAGAGTCACGGCAGCACCGAGGAGGTTTCCCGAGGAGCTTGGGGAACGAGCGGTCAGGATGGCGGTCGATCTGCGGCGTAACCCCGGCGACCCGGACCGGCGCATTGCGCTGGGTCGGTGAGCAGCTCGGGATCAACCCGGCGACGCTGCGCAACTGGGTCACCCAGGCCGAGGTGGATACCGGCGCACGGCCGGGCACCACCAGCGATGAGGCCGGCGGATGCTCGAGTTGGAGCGTGAGGTGGGCGAGATCCTGCGGACGGCGATGAAGACTTTGTACGTGGTGACTCCGAGCCTGGAAACGCCTTAGCCAGGGCGTGGTCGCAGCTGTCGCGGGTACATGATGAGAACTACGGCTTGTACGGCGTTGCACGCTGAGCGAAGGGGCCGCGGACCACCATCTCAGGCACCGGCCCCAACACTCGACCGGACTTGGTGCAGCAGGCGTTCACCGCCACCGCACCAGACCAGCATCGCCCCGAGCACGTACTACGCCGCCAAGTAATCGCGGCCAACTCGGCCGGACTCAGCGATTGGTCTCCAGCGTCGTCCCCGGTTCCCGCCGGCTCCGGTGGTGGGCTCACGCCCATCAGTGTGTCGGTCATCGTGACTCCTTCTGCCCGTCAGGGGCGGTAGGGCCACTTACACCGTTCTTGCGACAGTCCCGCGTAATCCGGGGGACGGGTGAGGACGATTGTTCACGTGCGGTCGACGAGGAGTTGGCCGCCGAGGTCGGCGCCGTCGTTGGCGATGTCGGACAAGACAATGACGGCCTTGTGTCCGGGGCGGTCGAGGCCGAGGAAGGAGGCGTAGCCGCTGGTTTGCCCGGCGTGATGGGTGATGGTTTGACCGGTTACCCAGGTGGAGGTGTTCCAGAAGCTGCCGACGCGGGTGTTCGACCCGTCGGTGGCGGTGGTGGGCTCCAGGGCGGCCATGCCTGGGGCGGTGCCGTCGAGCAGTGCGGTGGCAAGCTTCACCAGGTCCCTGGTGGTGGAGACTGCGGCGGCGCCGGGGGCGTAGGCATCCATCACCCAGGGCTGGGTCGGCAGGCCGGATACTGACCTGCCGCCGGCGACGAGTGCGTGCCCGACCTGGATGGCCGTGTCGGACATGCCGAGGGGTTCGAACAGCCGGGTGCGCATCAGGTCGGGGTAGCTCACCTGGGCTGCCGCGGCGACGGCCTGGCCGGCGACGGCCGACCCCAGCGTGGAGTACACGTAGCGGCCGCGGGCACTCAGCGTCTGGTTCCGGGCTTCCTCGGTCAGCTGGGCGCTGTCGGCGGTGAAGAAGTTCCTGCCGAGCGGCGCCATCCAGGCGGCGCGGCGGACGGTTTCGGCGCCGAACTCGGCGTATCCGGCGGTGTGGGTGACGAGCTCTTGGAGCGTGGCGGTGCCAGCCGGTGAGCCCTCTAGTTGCGGGAGGTAGGTGGCGACCGGGGCATCCATCCGGACCTCCCCGCGGCGTACGGCGTCGGCGATGACCAGGCCGGTCATGGCCTTGGTGATCGACCCGACCTCCATCGGTGTCGTGTCGTCAGCGCCGATCCCGGCGAGCCGCACCGGCTGGGCTGCCTCCAGGTCGATCTCGGCGACGGCGACGGCGTGATTGCTGGCCAGCCAGCCCTTCCGGGCCTGCTGGTCGATGTGGGCCAGGACCGCAGGGTCGCCGTTGCGGGCGACCGCCAGGTCCGGGGACACGGCCCAGGAGACGACCGCGACGGTCACCGCCCCGATGAGCACGGTCAGGACGACGCGACGGGAGGCGGCGTAGCTCCCGGCCAGAACGATAAGCATGAGCAGGGCCTTCCAGCTGTCGTCGAAGTACCGGCCGTAGCGGCCGCCGCCGACCGACGTCACCACCATGGTCACGGGGATCGCGACCAGGACCGCGGCGACCAGCAGCCGGCCTGCCCAGCCCTGGGCGAACGAGGCCGTGTCGCGGAGAAGCAGCACCCGCAGGGGCCGGCGCCGGACCAGGGTGTGGAACGCTCCCAGCAGCGCTGTCCCAGCAGCATTTTCGACCCAAACCTCATTTCAGTTCGAGCAGGAGGCTGAGGCTCCACAGGGCGACCAGGCCGTATTCCGATGACCACCTCGTACGGCCGGCCGGCGGGCGCGATGCGGTGTTGGCGTGGTCTGGCGATGCGGGTGGGCGGTCGGGTTGAGCAGGTTCAGGGTGGCAGGCACCTTTGGGCGTAGTAGGAGCTGACGAGCTCGCCGACAGATAGACGACCCTTCACGTCTCCAGCCTGGGGGCGCGGGACGCCACCCACCAGGACACGTTGTTGACGATGTCGGCCACCGCCTCCCGGGCGTACCGTCGACACATGGACCCGCGATGACTCCTGCCAGGAACCAACGCGCGAACAAGCCAGTCCTCGACGAGGTGCCCGTCGAGCGGGGCGTGGTCATCGTGACCTTCGAAGCGGGTCAGATCCTCGACGTCACCGGGCCGCTCGAGGTCTTCTCCAGCGCCTCCCGGTTCCTGCCCGCAGTCCGCTACCGCACCCAGGTCGTGACCACCGCAGGCGGCCCGGTGCGTGCTAACTGCGGACTGGAGTTCGCCTCGTCTGCGATCGGCGACGTCACCGGTCCCGTCGACACCCTGATGGTGGCCGGGGGGTCCGGTATGGATAAGGCGGTCGGTGACGATGAGCTGCTTGCCCAGATCAGGCGGCTGGCTGCTGACGCGCGACGGGTCACCTCGGTCTGCTCCGGTGCCTTCCTGCTCGCGGCAGCCGGCCTGCTCCGGAGGCGCCGGGCGACCACCCACTGGGCAGACTGCCGCCAGCTGGGCGCCACCTACGCCGACGTGACGGTGGAGCCCGACGCCATCTACGTCCGCGACGGCAACGTATGGACCTCCGCCGGCGTCACCGCCGGCATAGATCTGGCCCTCGCGCTGGTCGCCGACGATCACGGCCACCAAGCCGCGGCCACCGTCGCACGTCAGCTGGTCGTCTACCTGCAACGCTCCGGCGGCCAGGCGCAGTTCTCCGCCCTTCTCGCCGGGCAGGCCGCCGACACCGAGCCGGTGCGTGACCTGCTGTCCTGGCTACGCGACCACCTGGACGACGACCTCTCTGTGCCAGCGCTAGCCCGGCAGATCAACCTCTCCGAACGACAATTCACCCGAGTATTCAAAGCCGAGGTAGGTGCCACCGCGGCCGACCACGTCGAAGCCGTCCGGCTCGACTCCGCCTGCCGACTCCTGGAGACCACCAACAGGACCATCGAACAGATCGCCAAAACCTGTGGCTTTGGAACACCGGAAACCATGAACCGAACCTTCCGGCGAAGGCTCAACACCACTCCAGGCGACCATCGCCACCACTTCCGAGGAGCCATCCCCGTGGTCGACCGGCTCCTTCTCTAGCCCGTGATAGCCACCCGCGGTAGACCCTGGCTCAGATCGAGTCGCTTGCCGCTTTTGACTGGGTGACGGTTCGATCTGCCGCGCTGTCGACGCCGTGGTTCGAAAGGTGGACGACGGGAGTGTCCCGGCCGCTGTTCTGTGGCTCCAATCACCGGCTCGTCCCAGACCTCGGCGTGAGTGCTACCGCGGGGTTCGAGTTACGGGTCGGCGCCGGGTGTGGCTGGACGGGCAGGGTTGGGAGGTGGCGGAGCTGACCGTTGGCACGGTCCGACTGATCACTGACGGGCAACTGCGAACCGTGAGCGTAACCAGTTTTGATCGGGCAACGACCAGGTCAGTAACCGAACGGGCCCGGCAGAACTCCCTGGGTGTGTCCCTATGCCCCTCGCGCCGGGGCAGTCCTGGTTCGCCGCCCGGGTATTTGGGCCGTGGTCCCGTTTCAGGCCGCTGTCAGGTTGACGCCCCGGTCGAAGTTTCGACGATCTCGCGCAGCGTGTTGAGGTGGCTGTTGAAGGCGGCGCGGCCGGCGGGGGTGAGCTTGAGCCAGGTGCGGGGCCATTTGCCGACGTGGCCTTTGCGGATGGCGATGTAGCCGGCTTGTTCGAGGGTTGAGGCCTGCCGGGACAGCAGTGAGTCGCTGATCTGGAGGGTGTCGCGCATGAACCGGAACTCCAGCTCGTCGGCCTGAGCCAGGCCCGCAAGGAGGGAGAAGCGCACGGGCTGGTGGACCAGGTCGTCGAGGCGCGATCGCGGGTGGTCGGTCATGAAGTGCGCCGAAGCCGCTCGGCCCACAGCAGGCTCGGCACGGCGCCCGCTATCCCGCCCAGGGTGAAAGCCAATCCGATGGTGCCGTGCAGCAGGATCCCGAGGCTGATGAGCGCGGCGGCGCCCCACGCGGCGAGTGCCCACTCCAGCCGCTTCGGGGTGCGCCGGGTCCGTACCTGCCGGTACCGGCGCCAGTAGGGAACGTGTGTGCCCGCCATGACGACGAGGACGAGCACCCCTATTGCTGTCACCGCTGCCGCTGCGCCGCTGTTGTCGTCTCCGCCGAGATCGAAGAGCAGCCCGGCGAGCACGTAGACGAGACCCGTCGCGAAGTACAGCGGATGTTCTCGCGGTGCCCGGGCCCGCACCGCGGACTCGATCCCGCCTGCGTCTTTCAACATGGCTTCCGCATCCTGCCTCGTTGGTTCCATCGCCCGCCCACGTTCCTCTCGGTAGGAGTAGTTTACGATAAGGAAACTACTTGTCCGAAGATCTGTCAACCGCTCCGGTACCAGCTGTTGGACACGCCAGAAGCTGTCTGAGCCGACCAGCCCGAATCAGACGGATGGCTACGCCTCGAGGCCATCTTCCAAGACCTGTGGCACGCGGAGTGGGCACTCTGGCAACTCGGTACCAACGCCGAAGCCCTCGCCCCGCCCGAGCTGCGCACTGCACTGCACTGCCGTGCCCTGGCGATCGTCGAGCGGTACCGAGACCCTCCGTCATTCACCAGCCCGACGCACCCGCGAGAAATGCACCAGTAGACGGGCGCCTTCAAGGACCGCCCTCGCTGGCGCCGCAATCAATTAGCCGCTGCCCGACCTGAGGAAAACGACAAGATATCGAGAATCGTCAATCACACCCAACCTGTCGTTCCCCTTGTCAGCCAGGTCTGCGACGACAGCGTCGGCGAGAACGTACAGCACGACTAGGCGACCGTTCGACTGCGACTACTGCCAGGAACGTCGGTGTTCCTTGTGGGATCCTGATCAACCTGTCGTCGTCACGGGTCTTTGTCGTCAGCGTGCCGCCGGCCCGCATTCTTTGCCGTAGCCGTCCCTGCACACCAGCGGCATCAGCGATCAAGCGGTTCGGTTGACTGGCTGGCCCGCGCGGTAGACCGCGCGGATGCGGTGGAGTGCATCGTGGTCCCGGATGGGGTCCCCGTCGACGGCGAGGAGGTCGGCGTCGTAGCCGGTCGCGATCCGTCCCTTGCTGGCTCCGAGCCCGCAGACTTCCGCGGCGACGGAGGTGACGGTGACCAGCACCGCGGCTGCCGGCATTCCGAGGTCGACGAGCTGGGACACGGCGGAGCGGAGCACGTCGTGTGGCTTGACCGGTCCGATTCCCGCGTCGGTGCCGGCAACCAGGCGGACGCCTGACTGCTGCATCCGGAGCATGTTGGCAATGACGAGGGGCATCCGCTTCAATATGGCCGGTGGCGGTGTCGCCCCCGGAACGGGCACCTGCCCGACGGTGGCGCCGACGACGATCTGCCGGGCGGCGATGGCCTGGAGCATGTCCCCGGGATCATCGACGCTGTCTTCGGACCAGAAGCTGGCGTGTTCGAGACCGTCCACTCCTGCTTCGACTGCGTTCCGGATGCCCTGGGTCGCGTGGGCGTGCGCTGTGATGGGCAGGCCGAGGCGGTGTGCCTCGTCGACCGCTGCCCGGAGCTCCTCGACGCTGAACTGGGGGAGGTGCTGGCTGGACCCGGCCGTCAGCTGCCCCCCACTGGCCATGATCTTGATGACGTCAACGCCGCGGGCAGCATGTTCTCGAACGGCAGCCCGGACGCTGTCGGCGCCGGGATCCACCTCTCCACCGAGGAAGTGGCAGTGCCCGTTGGGCGTGGTCAGCGGCGGACCCGCAGCCACGATGGTGGGCATCGCCGGGTCCCCTCGCAGGCTCAGGGAGAGGTAGTTCCGGTCACCGAGGTCACGGACGGTGGTCACCCCGCCAGTGAGCGCCGTCCGTCCCGCCTCACGCATGGCCTGCACCACGGCAGCGTCATCGCGCTCGGCGAGGGCCGTCACCGGGTCGCGGCTCGCGTCAAAGGCGAGGTGAACGTGCGTGTCGACCAGGCCAGGCAGCAACGTCGCGGACCCCAGGTCCACCACCTCAGCCTCCGGTGGGGCTGGGACGCCGAAGCCGACCGAGACGATGGTGGAGCCGGCCAGGACGACGACCGGGTCCGGCCTCAACGTTCGCTCGGTACCGTCGAAGAGCCACGCCGCCAGCAACGCCGTCGGTCGAGGTCGGTCACGCAGCGAGATGGTAGGGATCATGTCTGGCCGTTCTCCTTCAGCTATGAGAAATGCTGCGCTGGACGCTTTGCTGCTGTCAGCCAGATGAGAGTCAGGTCAGATGAGCTCAGGTGAGCGATGCCGGGTCAAGATCGGCGACGCCTTTCTGGGCCCTTCTGCGGGAGCCGAGGCGGTGTCCGAGAGCTACGAGACCAAAGCCGACGATGAAGATAGCCGCGGTCACCAGCCCGTAGTCAGCGCCGAAGTCGGCGGGTCGACGGAACCCGACCGGTTTGCCGTCGACCCATCCGCGCGTGAGGTAGGCGGTCTGGAAGGTGTAGGACCAGAGGTAGATCGTGGCGTAGACGAACGCGGCGGTCAACCGGTTTCGTAGGAAAAAGCCGAGCGGGAACGCGCACAGGATGGTGACGAGGGCGATCATGGGGGTGCCTCCGATGTGATGAACAGCTATTCAGGCGGATTACCTGCTCGGTTTTACGCTCTCTTGTCTGGCGGTCGTCCGCTTCGTGGGTAGCCCTGGACCTCGGCCTGCGGTGCCTGCTACGTGTTGGCACTGGTGTGTGCAGGCTGTGGACCCGTCATGATGGGCGCCATGAGCCGTTTCTCGCGGGTCGGCTCGTTTCAAGCCAACCCGACGAAGCACTGCAGAGACTGAGCAGCAGAGAGCGCGAAGTCCTGACGCTCGTGGCCGAAGGACGGACCAACGCCGCCATCGCCAAGCGGCTGGTAGTCACCGACAGAACCGTGGAGACGCACATGCGGGCCATCTTCCAGAAGCTCCGGCTCCCCGACAGCGGAGATGACCACCGCCGCGTCCTGGCGGTGGTCGCCTACCTGACCTCGACGCAGCCGCCGCCCTAGCCCTGCCCCGGATCTTGTCGCCGTGCCGCTCACTTCGTCCCTGTGTGTCGTACCGGCCTTCCGAGGGCTCGCACTCGGACAAGCCGGAGCGTCGGCCTGCTCCAGGTCGGCGGGGGCGGCCACCTCGGGCTGCTCCGGTCAGGCGTCGGCGGCTGGGTAACCCGCTTGGGTTCCTAGGGCTGTCGTGCCAGGGTGCGCCCATGGACGAGCGCCAGCGTCGATTCCCACCGCCAGCACCGACCGCCTCGGGCTACGCCGCCGTCCGGAACGCCTACGACACTGCTGCCGACGACTACGCCCTCCACCTGCCCGACACCAGAGCCGAAGCCGACCTCGACCTGGCCATGTTGGACGACTTCATCGCCTCCGTGACCGCAGCAGGCACCGGCCCCGTGCTGGACGCCGGCTGCGGTACCGGTCGAATCGCCCGCTACCTCGCCGACCGAGGCTGCACCGTCGAGGGGGTGGACATCTCCTCGGGCATGGTCGCGGCTGCCCGCCGCGCCCACCCCGACTTACCCTTGGCCGTCGCCTCGATCACCGACCTACCTCACCGTGCCGCAACCTTTGCCGGCGTTCTGTTGTGGTACTCCACCATCCACACACCACCCGACCGGCTGCCAAATATCTTCAGCGAAATGGTGCGTGTCCTGCGTCCAGGCGGTCACCTCGTGGTGGCCTTCCAGGTCGGCGTCGGCACCCGGGACCTGGCCCCGACCTACCGCCGCTTCGGCCATGCCGTAAAGCTCGACCGCCACCTGTTCGATGTCGACGAGGTAGCCGCGCAGTTGCGGGCCGCCGGCCTGCACGAAACCAGCCGTCTGCTTCGCGCCGCTCGTGGCACTGAACAGGATCCCCAAGCGATATTCATCGCTCAGGTCACCTAAACGGCCGCTCATCAGTGGGTGAATCCGATGTGGGGTCGACTGGGAAAGCTTTCTTCGTCACACACGCAGCGCATATCGGACGGGCCCGCCCGCCGTAGATCGTCAGTCGCAGGGCCGAGCGTCGTCCGGCGTGCCTTCGACTTCATGGAGGAGA
The DNA here is from genome assembly GCA_963727215.1 of uncultured Actinomycetota bacterium. Taxonomy (GTDB): domain Bacteria; phylum Actinomycetota; class Actinomycetes; order Propionibacteriales; family Propionibacteriaceae; genus Microlunatus. The sequence goes on along the minus strand of CAVSFR010000009.1, from coordinate 295,114 downwards.
CCGTCGACAATCCGGTACCCGTCGAACTCAGCGGTCTCGATCCGCGTCCGGTCGCCTGGCGCGCCTCGCAACGTACTCAGACGAGTCCCGGGATGGTGCAGGTGCACGGCGAGCCGCTCGCCGTGCCACCCGGAGTCGTGAGCAGCGCAGCTCGCCACGTGAGCTGCTTGAGGCCTCCCGGATCCGAACCAGGCCGCTCCGTCAGGCGAAGTGCTGGGGCGCCTTCGTTGGCGTCGCCCGTTCGACGGCGAAGGAGGTTCAGGGCGTTCTCAGGCGCTTGACGGCAGGCTCGCCGCGCCGGTGAATCTCAGACGAGCGCCGTTCGACGACCTCCGAAGGAACAAAGAATGTCCACGACAAGCGCGACCCGACCGCCCCTGCAAAGCACCTGGTTGACCAAGGTCCCGGTGATCACCGCGACGTTCTGGGTGATCAAGGTGCTCTCGACCACCGTCGGTGAGACCTTCGCCGACTTCCTCGCCGTCAACGTCGGCCTCGGACCGGCGGTCACCGACGTCGCGATGCTCGTCCTGCTGGCTGTCGCACTGACCTTGCAGCTTCGAAAGCGTTCCTACACCCCCTGGACCTACTGGCTCAGCGTGGTCCTGGTCAGCATCGTCGGCACCCAGATCACCGACTTCTTCACCGACACCCTCGGGGTCAGCCTCTACGCCAGTACGGCGGTCTTCGCGGTCCTGCTGGCGGTGGTGTTCTCCATCTGGTACCGCCAAGAGCGCACTCTCGCGATCACGTCGGTCGACACGCCTCGGCGGGAGGCCTTCTACTGGGCCGCCATCCTGGTCACCTTCGCTCTCGGGACCGCTGCCGGCGATCTCGCCACGGAGGCGCTGAGTCTCGGGTTCCGCAACGGCGTGTTCATCTTCGGCGGATTGATCGCGCTGACCTACCTGGGCCGCCGGCTCGGAGCGAGCGCGGTGCTGACCTTCTGGATCGCCTACGTGCTGACCCGGCCCCTCGGCGCGTCCCTGGGTGACCTGCTGACCCAGGACAAGACCCTCGGTGGTCTCGGTCTGGGGGCGAGCCTGACGAGCATCCTGTTCTTCATCGTCATCGTCGCGCTGGTCGCTCGTGAGCAGCTGCTGGTCAATCGGCATGGTGTCGCAGCCAAGGGCTCGGGCCCTCTCGGGGGCCGTCACCGTGACTTCGGGTGGGCTATCGGAGGCATCGCCGCTGTTGCCGTGCTCGGCCTGGTGCTCGCCGCGGTGTCCCCGAACACCACCACCTCAGCCGCTGCCGGATCCAATGGGGCTGCGTCCGGTTCCGCTGCACCTGTCCATCCCACGACGGCGCTCGGGGACCTGAGCCGGTTCTCGTCGATCGTGACGAGCGTCCAGGGCAAGGTGGCCCATAACGACCTGGCCGGAGCCAAGGCGAACGTGAAAGAGCTCGAGGTGGCCTGGGACGGCTCCGAGGCCGGCCTCAAGCCGCGCGACCCCAAGGACTGGGGTCAGCTCGACGGCGAGATCGACGCGGTCCTGACCGCCTTACGGTCCAGCAACCCCACTCAGGCCGAGTCCGCGTCGACGTTGGATGCCCTGTCCAAGAGCGTGAACGCCTTCGACGGGGTCTGACTGCGATCGATCCCTTCCAAGCTCGCGATCTGGCGCGACCGTGCAATTCAGGTTCAGTTCAGGTTGGAGGGCCAGACTGTGACTACCGCTCAACGGCATCGTCTGGAAGGCAGCCCGAACCTTGACGAACGTCGCTCAGCCACCGTCCGCGCTCCGGTTCAGCGTGGTCGTTCCCGCCTACAACGAGGTAGCGGTGCTCGCGGACTGCCTGTCTTCCCTGCAGCGTCAGACCTACCCGGGGGCCTACGAGATCATCGTCGTCGACAACGCCAGCACCGACGGCACGGCCGCGCTGGCGAAGCGGTTCGGGGCTCGTGTGGTGTCAGAGCCCCGCCGTGGCGTGTGCTTCGCCCGTCAGCGAGGGCTGAGCGAAGCCGGCGGGGAGATCGTGGTGTCCACCGACGCCGACACTGTCGTGCCTCCGACCTGGCTGCAGCGCGTGGACGACGAGTTCGTGTGGAGACCGGAAGCCGTCGGTGTCGCGGGATCGTGCCGCTACGTCGATGGTCCGTGGTGGGGCGGGGCCTGGAGCCGCCTACTGTTCGCAGCGGTCTCCGCGGTTGCTTCGCGTACGGGTCGGGTGGTCTATGTGACTGCGACGAACCTCGCGTTCCGGCGGTCCTCCTTCGCCGGCTACGACACCCGCCTGACCCAGGGTGGGGACGAGCTCGACGTGCTGCGCCAGCTGCGTCGACAGGGTCTGGTCGTCTACACCGGGGACAACGCGGTCTTCACCTCGTCGCGCCGGCTGGAAAGGGGCCTGCTGTACACCGTCGTGGTGTCGGTGTGCTTCCACTACCTCCTCGGCTACGCGGTGAACCGGGTGGCCCGAAGGCCCGTCCTGGGGACCGCGACGGCCTACCGGGCCGCGAGCCCGGCCGCCGAGGACGCCCGGTCACCGCTGGAGCCGGCCGGTCGCGGACAGGACTAGGGCATCCACGATCTCGTGCGGCCGGCCCTCGCTGTCGTGCTGCTCCTGGCTGTGGTGGTGGCGGTCGACCGCTCAAGCGGCCTGGGACAGGTCAGGGCGGCCGTCGTGGCCACCGCGCGGGCCGCCGTGCAGCTGGTCATCGTCGGCGCAGTCATCGCCGTCATCTTCCGGTCGCCGACTCTGTCGCCGTTGTACCTGCTGGTGGTGCTCAGCGCCGCCTCGTGGACCTCGGGCAGACGGCTGGGCCGTAGCCCGCGGATGCTGATGACAGCCGCGGCGTCGATCGCTGCCGGAGCGGCTGTGGCGTCGATCACGGTCTTCGCGACCGGCGCCCTCGACCTCTCCGCCAGGACGGCGGTTCCGTTCGTGGCGCAGCTCGTGGGGGGCTCGATGACCGCGACGACGCTCGCGGGACAGCGCTTCGGCGACGACGTCGCCACCGCTTGGCCTGAGGTGGAGGGCTGGCTCTGCCTGGGGGCGACGCCACGCCAGGCCGTGCAGTCCTTGGGTCGGCGTGCGGCGGCGCGAGCGCTGGTGCCGGCGCTGGACCAGACACGCAACGTCGGGCTCGTCGTGCTGCCGGGCGCCTACGTCGGGCTGCTGCTGGGTGGCGCCTCTCCTGCTGAGGCCGGTCGGGTCCAGTTGCTGGTCCTCATCGGGCTGCTGGCCGCGGAGACGACGGCCGCAGCACTGGTGACGCGACTGTTGAGCTCCTCATACGGCCGCTCGAAGCCGGCTACGACCAGGTGAGAGCACGCGAGCTCCCGGGTTGAGGGGCGCCCGACCGGCCCAACGGCCGGCGAAGGTGAAAGCCGCTTCCGTGGACCAACAGCGGCCACCGGCTCACCAGGGAGGACGTGCTGCTGCTGAACCCGACTTTGTTGTGGAAGCGGCCGATGACGCTGCCAGCCATGGGACGTGGAAGCGGCGGTGGCCCGAGCGCAGCGGTGGTCTCGGTCCCTCAGCGTCGAGCAGCTGACCTTGACCCGGCCTGAGCGGCGGAGGCGTCAAGGACGCTCGTCCGAACCGGTGACGACATCGGCACCGATGTCGCCTTCGACGTCGCTCAACGGCAGCCGGATCTCGAAGCGGCACCACCGGTCCGGGTGGTCGACCACACCTACGTCACCGCCCTGAGAGGACAGGGCCGCTCGGGCGATGGCAAGCCCCAGACCGCTGCCGCCGGCATCGCGAGAACGGCTGACGTCGAGCCGGACGAACCGTTCGAAGACGCGCTCGCGATCGGGCGGATCGATCACTGGCCCGTCATTGTCGACCCAGATCACCGCTTCGTCGGCCTGCGAGGTCACGATGAGTGCTATCCGACCGGCGGCGTGTCGCTCGGCGTTGTCGACCAGGTTCCGTAGGGCCGGACCGACCCGCGCAAGGTCGGCCCGGACCCTGGCTGGTTCGATCCGGGTCGAGATCTCAAGCTGGCTCGTCGTCCGAAGCCGGCGCGCCTCATGGTCGACCAGGTCGTCCAGGTCGACCTCGGTGGGAGCCGAGCCGGCGTCGTGAGCCTCGGCCCGAGCCAGAGCCATCAGGTTCTCGACGAGCCCGCGCATCCGGGGAAGTTCGGCGTTCATGGTGTCGAGCAGCCGCGCCCGGACCTGGTCATCGCGCGTCCGGGCGGCCAGCTCGGCTGCGGTGGTCAAGGTAGCGAGCGGGCTGCGCAGCTCATGGCTCGCGTCGGAGATGAAAGCACGCTGTGCGTGGTCCGAAGCCTGCAACCGGTCGAGCATGGCGTTCATCGTCTGCGCGAGAGCGGCGATCTCGTCACCGGTCTTCGGCACCTCGAGGCGCGCAGTGAGAGCGCGGGCGTCGATCTCGGCCACGGCCTTGCGGATCTGCTCCACCGACCGCAGCGCCCGGCCGACCAGCAGCCACACCGACACCGCGACGGCGGCCAGCAGCAGCGGAGTCCCCGCCAGAAGCAGCACGGCCACGGTCTGCACGGTGTCGCGCTGGATCCGGATCGGGACGGCGACCTGGACGAAGTGGGTCTGTCCGCCCGAGGTGAAGGCGGTGGTCACGACCTTCCACTCGCCTCCCTCGCTCAGGGTGTCCAGGTCGAGCTCGACCGATGTGTAGGCATCGACCTCGGGTCGCTGCGGCGACAGCGCCGACGTCACGTCGCGACGCGATGACCCGATGACCGAACCGTCTGCGCCGAGGAGGAGGGTGACGGCGTAGGTCCTGCTCTGGTCGCTCAGGGTGTCCGCGGTCGCCTGCACCCCGTTCGCGGCTACCCGGGAGACGACCTCGGCCGCCCGCGCTCGGCCGGTCGCCTCCACCGACTGCTCCAGCGAGGACTGGAGCGCGAGTACCAGGCCGGTCCCGCCGACGAGCATGGCCACGGCGACGACCACGACGGCCACCAGAACCGAGCGCGCGCGCACGCCAAGGTGAGAGCCCCACCCCGGGAATCGGCCGACGCTCCCGAGAGGGAGCCCGGCAGGTCGACGACGCTCGGCGGCCATGGTCACCCCGCTCTTCTTCTCGGTCCTGAGCACATCTCGCGCGGCGGCCAAACCAGGTCGACCGAGCGGCCGGCGGCCAGCCGGGCGGTGGACGTTGCGATCTCGTTGGGGTGCGCGGGGTACTGATCCGCGCCCGCGACGATCCTCATGGTGACATGGTGAGCGACCGTCGCTGAGGCCAGTCTGAGGGAGCCGCTCCCCTCACGACCCGGAGTGGCCGATCGGCCGGTCGAGCCGGCCAGTACCCCGGCTCGCAGCGGGTCTGAACGGCGTACCCGCTCGTGTTCGCAGTTCGCCTGCCGGGCTGTCCGATCGGCAACTCGGCGGCGAGTGGCGAGTTGTCGCGGGCGGTGCTGCTGGGGGTGGGGTTCGTTCCGCGCTGGTCGGCGGAGGGCTTCGGCATCGTCTTCTCGTCGGCTTCGCCACCGACGGTGAGGTGCACGCGTCCGACGCTTGGCTCAGGTGCCACCGATCACGCCACGCCCGGCGTGGGGGTCGTCGGCGACGGGCTGTGGCTCCTCGCCGGTGGTGACCTCCTGTTTGGTGGTGCCGCGTCTGGTGTCCCAGACGTCGCGGAGGATGACCTGGATGATTCCGGCGACCGGGATGGCCAGCAGTGCGCCCAGGATGCCGGCCAGGTCGACCCCGACCAGGATCGAGATCAACACGGCGAGGGGGTTGAGCTTGACGGTGCGGGCGAAGATCAGCGGCTGCAGTACGTGATTCTCGAGCTGCTGGTAGGCGACGAAGAAGATGGCCACCACGATGAGTGCCGGGATGGAGTGCAGTGCAGCGGCCAGGAGGGCGACGATCGCGCCGAGGGTGGCGCCGATCAGCGGCAGCAGGTCGGCGATCGCGACGAACAGGGCGATCAGCCCGGCGAAGGGGACGCCCATGATCTTCAGGGTGGCGTAGGTGAGGACGCCGCAGATGATGCTGATCAGCAGGTTGCCGGAGATGTAGCCAGTGATCGACTTCGCGCAGTCGGCGGCGACCTGGCGGACGTGTTCGCGCCGCGCGTCGTCCTCGATCAGGTTGAGGGTGCCGTCGATGATCTTGGGGGCCTCGAGCACCATCAACAGCGCGAGCACGAAGACGGTGATGACACCGGCGGCGCCGGTGGCGACACCCTTGAGGACGCCGGCGGCGGGAGTCGTCAGGCTGGCCGCGAAGGAGCGGATCTTGTCCTGGTGCTCTTGGACGTAGGCGATGGCGTGGGTGCGGTCCAGCAGCCGGCCCACCACACCACGGCCGGACTTGGCGTCCTCCAGCAGCTGCGGGAACTGGGCCGCGAACGCGACACCCTGGGTGGCGAGGGGGACGGCGAACAGGGTCAGCAGCCCGGCGAGCAGCAGCACCACCACCAAGAACACGAGCAGCGTCGCGAGCAGACGGCGGCCGCCGGTCAGTCGTCGCTGCACCCAGCCGACGACGGGGTGCAGGGCGATGGTGAAGAAGGCGGCCACTACGAGCCAGACCAGGATCTGGCGGACGGTGTACAGCAGGAGCAGGGCCAGCGCCGTCAGCAGAACCATGGAGATGGTGGCGGCGATCGTGCGCACGGGCACCCGGGTCCGGGTGGTCGGGAGGGAGGTGGCGGCCATGTCAGGAGCGTCCTTCGGTCGATGGTGGCAGGCGGCGGGACGGCACGCCCTCAGGGGCGGTTCTCATGTTCGCCGGGCAGGGCCTGCGGGGGTAGCCAGGGCGGCCAGGCCGGCATGGCGGTTGGGAGTCTCCTCTTCTTCCGGCCAAGGGAGCCGTCACTACTGTGGGGGCAGTCCGGCCGCCGACGTGGCCGTCCGACAAGCAGGGAGTGTGGTCAGGTTGCCGGATGAGACGGAGAACACGACGACGGGTAAAGGTCTGAGCCGTGCGGCGATCGTGGACGCCGCGCTCAAGCACATCGACCACGAGGGTGCCCAGGGACTCACCATGCGTGCGCTGGCCAAGCAGCTCGGGGTGGCTCCGATGGCGCTCTACCGCTACGTCCACGGCCGCGAGGACCTGCTGGAGGCGGTGGTCGACCTGCTGCTGGAGGGCGTTCGCACCGAGCTCGACACCGATCTCGCCCACACCTGCTGGCAGGGGTACCTGCAGACGCTGGCGCACGCCGTGCGGCGGATCGCCGTCGACCACCCCACCGCCTTCCCCCTGGTCGCCACCCGTCACCCAGCCGCACCGTGGCTCCGGCCACCACTGCGCAGCATCGAGCTCGTCGAGGACTTCCTCAAGACGCTCAGGGAGCACGACCTCACCGACAAGCAGATCGTCGGGAGCTACCGAGCCTTCAGCAGCTTCCTCCTCGGTCAGCTGCTGCTGGAATCTGCTACTCGAGGTGCCGACACCGCTCCGGTCCAGGTCGCCTTCGACGAGGGGGACGCCCAGATCCCGAACCAGCACGGCCAGGTCGACCTCGGCGACCGGCCTGAGACCGCCCGCCTGCGCCCCATGCTCAGCGAGGACCACAGCGACGAAGAGTTCGAGATCAGCCTGGAGACCCTCCTCGACCGCCTCGAGATGGACCTCTCGCAGTAGGCGGGCGTGGCCGCGCCTACTGGGTGGGTGCTTCCGGTTGGCTGGACCACGACGTCTGGTGGACTCCGGTCAAACTGTCGGTGTACGCCGTACACTAACGGTGCATTTCGGGCGAGGAGTGCGGCCAGCACGCAGGCCGCCGTCGCCTCTGATGCAAGCCGAATCACTGAAGGGACGGCGAGCCGGCAGGAGGACAGGTACGTCAGCCGTCGCCCGTCCAGTTCGCCGAGACACGCTTTTCCGACTTCGAAGGGGCTGACACGTGGACCGATGCTTCGACGGCGGCACGAGAGCCGAGGTCGATCCACCTCTCGACCGGTCCTACGACGGCAGCGGCGGGAGCACCTCGACGACGGGCGCACCGGTTAAGCCGAGCGTGGCGGAGGAGTCTGGGAGAGTTGCCGTCCTCGAGGCCGAGCTTCGCGGGTTGCGGGAACGCCAGGCCACCCAAGGCACCATCGAGCAGGCCAAAGGGATGCTCATGGCCTACTACGGTGTGCCCGCCGAGACCGCCTTCGCCATCTTGACGCGGTGGTCCCAACGGTCCAACATCAAGCTGCGCGTCGTCGCGGCCGGCTTCGTCGCCGCGGCGTCTCAGCCGACGCAGCAGCCGATGGGCGGTCTCCAAGACGTCCTCGCCACGTTCACGGTGCACCCGTCGGAGGCCTGTTCCTCCGACCACCACGAGGAAGGCCCGACGGAGGCAATCATCTCCACGTGAGCCACCATGGCGCGCTGCTGATGACCAGATCGACCATCGGCCGGTCAGCGCGAACGCGGCCATTGGCTGCACAGGGCCCGGGACGGTGCCGAGCACCCCTTCGCGGCTGAGACGCGTGCCCTGCTGGCACAGCTGCCGCAGAGCCGGTCGTCCGTCCGCTACAGCCGACCGGGGCTGACGGACCGTCAGGGCGTCGACTACACCGAGCGTGGCCGGCTCTCTACAGAGGTCCTGGTCTCCCTCGACCTCCCGATGACGCCGAGGCGTACCTCTGTGGCCCGACGACCTTCATGCCGGGCCTCACAGCTGGACTGGTAGCGGCTGGTCTGGATCCCCTCCACCTCCACGCCGAGGCCTACGGCGCCGGGGCGGTCCTCACGCCGGGTATCACCGCGAACGACGCCGTCACCCCGCACGAGCCGGGCGGACCACCCGGGCTCGGACCCGAAGTGCAGTTCGCGCGCAGCCGCCTCGCCGTGCGGTGGGGGGTCAGCACGGCTCCCTGCTCGAGCTCGCCGGGGCGTGCGATGTCACGACCCGCTGGTCCTGCCGTACCGGGGTGTGCCACAACTGCGAGACCTCGCTGCTGTCGGGTTCCGTGGGCTACGACCCTGAACCGCTGGATCCAGCGGGCGCAGGCAACGTGCCCATCTGTTGCGCCCGTCCGGTCGAGCCGCTCATGCTCGACCTGTGACGCGGGGACGGCCACCGGTCGCGATCGAGAAGGAGGTCAAACGGTGAAGATCCTGATCTCCGGCGCGGGAGTCGCGGGGGCGGCCCTGGCCTGTTCGCTCGCGCGCGGCGGGCACGACGTGGTCGTCGTGGAGCGGGACCGGGCTCCGCGATCGAGCGGCAACCCTGTCGACGTACGTGGCCAGGCCTACGACGTCGTCGAGCAGCTGGGTCTGCTGGCGCAGCTGCGGGACGTGGCCACCCGGGTTCGCGAGCTGGTGCTCGTCGATGCCACCGGACGACGCGTGTCGAGCATGCCCACCCGACGCAGCGACCGGGAGCTCGAGGTGCCACGCGCCGACCTGTGCGCGCTGCTGGTGGAGGCGGCCCGCGGGATCGCCGGTTTTCGGTTCGACGACACGATCATCGGGTTGGCCCAGGACGACCACGGCGTCGACATCTGCTTCGAACGCGCCCGACCCGACCGGTTCGACGTCGTGGTGGGGGCCGACGGGCTGCACTCCACGGTACGCAGGCTCGCCTTCGGACCTGAGACCGACTTCGTCTTCCCCCTGGGGATCTACATCGCCACCGTGCTGGTACCGGGTGAGGGGGGACGGGACGACGCGGTGATCATGCACAACCAGCCGAATGCCGCTCTCGCCCTCCACCCCGGGTCCGGGCGGCCCGGCGCCGGATTCCTTTTCCGGTCCTCCGCCACGGTCGATCCGCGGGACCACGACGGCGTCGATGAGCTGGTGAGCGGGGTCTACCGCGGGATGGGTTGGCGTGCGCCAGAGCTGCTCGGCAGCTATCTGGCGGCCGGCGACCGGTACTTCGACGCGGTGAGCCGGGTCCGGGTGCCGGTGTGGAGCCGAGGCCGGGTGGGACTGCTGGGTGACGCCGCCTCCTGCGTCTCCCTGTTCGGGGAGGGGTCGAGCGCGGCCCTGGCCGGAGCGGCCACGCTCGCGGAGCTGCTCGTCGACGCGCCGCGAGAGGTGAACCCCACCCTGCTGCGCTACCAAGCCACGCATGCGCCTCTGGTCCGGCGTGGGCAGCGAGGCGCCGCGACCGCTGCCCGTCTGCTGATCCCTGCCACCCGAGGTGGCCTTGCCCTACGCAACCGGGCCCTTCGCCTCGCCGGCCATCGGTAGGTGACAACCGCGACTCGCCCCGCACGAAGGCGAGCGCCCGGGGCGGATGAGCCTGCCGAGGAGCCGGTGGTGCCGGCGGGACTCGTCGCCGGTGGCCCGAGTGCGTTGCCCTCGTCGATCAGGTGCTGGCCGCCCGGAGAGTCGCCCGCCCGACCTGCGTCCCGGGGGCCAAGATCGTGGCCACCGATCCGAGCGGAGTCGAGCTCGGGGTCGATCAGTGCGGGCTACCGAGTCGGATCACGCCGCGTGGCGTCGACCTCATGTCGGCGCACGGGAGCTCGGTCAGCTGCGCCGATCGGACAGAATGGCGGCATGACGGCTTACTGGATCAGCTTGTACGAAGAGATCTTCGACCAGGACAAGGTCGACGCGTACGCGCAGCTCGCTCGGCCAGCGCTGGAGGCGGCGGGTGGAACGTTCGTGGCCCGCGGCCTGCCCGAGCAGACGTACGAGGCCGGCGAGACCACCCGCACCGTGGTCATCCTCTTCGACTCCGTCGAGGCAGCCCGGGCCGCCCACGACAGCCCCGCCTACCAGGAGGCCTTGGCCGCCCTCGACGGCGGCGCCCGGCGCGACATGCGAATCCTGCCCGCCCTGTAGGCGTTGGCGCGACCAGGGCTGCGGAGCCGATGGCCGGTGCGGCGGAGCCCAGCCGCAGACCAGGCTGACAGACCTCCGCGGGGACTCAGTGAAAGGCCCGCGCTCGCCCAAGAGGCAGATGTGTTGCCGGCACGGACGATGTTCGCCCGAGCGGGGAGGCCACTGGTACCTGGTCGTGACTACCTACGGCTAGGCCAGCCGTCGCAGGGTGAACGGCTCGCCGGGGGCCAGCACCTGGATCCGGTCGGGGTTGACCACCAGGTCCGGCAGCGTCGCGGGGTCGCCGTTGAAGGGGGCGAAGTCAGGGGCGTCGACCGAGCCCCAGTGGTAGAGCAGCAGCGGCGTCGTGGGGTAGGCGTTGGCCATCTGCACGGCGCCGTCGAGCCCGAAGTGCCATTCGCTGTCGGAGAAGTCGAAGAGCATGGCGTCGGCTGCGGGCATCGTGAGGTGGTGGCCGGGGATGAGCCGGGAGTCGCCGGGCGCCCAGATCGTCCCGTCGGGGGTCTCGATCCAGAAGCCGCACGCGTCCTCGGGCTCGAAGGTCCGGGTACTGGCGCCGGGGGAGTCGTTCTGCCAGGCGTGGTCGGCCGGCGTCACGGTGACGCGGATGGGCCCGATGTCGAACGTGTCGCCGATGTCGTGGCCCGAAGCCGGCAGCCCCTCCTGTTCCATCAGGGAGGCGACGTAGCGGGTCGAGTGGTAGTGCTGGGTGACGGCCGCGAGACCGTTGCAGGTCGAGACGCTGTAGTGGTCGTTGTCGCTGTGGGTCACCAGGACGGCGTCGAGGCGCGGGACGTCCTCGGCGGCCAATGGCAGCTCGATCATGATCGGCATGTCGAAGCCGCCGAGCAGCGGGTCGACCATGACCGTCGTGCCGCGACTGTTGATCAAGAAGCCGGCCATGCCCAGCCAGCGCAGCGTGGTGGTCTCGGACGCGCCGAACGCCGCAGCGCCGAACGTCTGGGTGGCAGGCGCCTTGGCCTGGTAGGGCTTCGCGGTCGGCATCGACGGATCTCCTTGTCTTGGCGGGCTGGGGTGGCAGGTCATTCTGGCGTCGTCGCCCGGGGTGGCAGCAGGTGGTCGGCGTACGCCGGCGGATCGGAGTAGGCCAGGGCGGCCTCCTCGACCTGCTGGTCGGCGGCGGTGAGCCGGCCGGCATGCTGGCGCAGGTGCTCGGCCCAGGACGGGACGCGGAAGATCTCGACGAATCGCTCGGGGTGCTCGGCGTCCTGGTAGAGCTCCCAGCGACTGGCTCCGGTCCGCAGCCGGGAGCGGCGTAGCTGGTCCATCGCGTCGAGAAAGGCGGGCTGCCGATCGGCAGCGACCGTCAGGTGCAGCGTGACCAGCACCGGCCCTGCGTCGGGCTCGGGGTCGACCGCCAGCCGCGCGTCGGTCCAGTAGACGGCCAGGGCCGGGTCGAGGTGTCCCGTCTCGGGCACCCGCCAGAACAGCCCGACCACCACCCCCGCCAGCACCACGGCCGCCGCCACCAGCACGGCCGGCCGGACGCCCACGCCCTGCGCGACCAGCCCCCACAGCACCGCACCGACGGTCTGGGAGCCCATGAAGCAGACGACGTAGATGGCGACGGCCCGGGCCCGGACCCAGTTCGGCAGGATGAGCTGGAGCTCGGCCTGCAGCGTCGACGTCACCGCCATCCACGCCAGGCCGGTGGCCACCAGCACGACCAGCCCGACCAGGAAGTTCGGTACGAGGACGAGCAGGGCCAGGGAGGCCGCGAACAGAGCGCCGCCGAGCGCGAGCAGCCCGTTGCTGGACAGGCGTCCGCGGACCCGACCGAGCAGCAAGGCGCCGAGGATGGCGCCCAGCCCGAGTGCGGCGAAAAGGGCGCCGTACCCGTCCGCCCCGAGACCCAGACGCTGCCGGGCGACCAACGGCAGCAGCGCCCACAGCGCCATCCCGGGGACGACGAACAGCACCACCCGTCCGAGAAGGCGGCGCACCACCGGGTCGTGCCAGACGTAGCGTCCACCTGCTCGGACAGCCGGCACGAAGCGTTCGCGGCTGACCTCTGCCAACGCTGCCGGACGGCGCCAGCGCAGCAGGGCGATCGCGAGGAAGATCACCGAGGCTGCGTTCAGGGCGAACACCACCGGGACGCCGCCCAGATGGGCGATGACGATGCCCGCGATGGCCGGGCCGATGGCGCGGGACAGGTTGACGCTCACCAGGTCCAGTCGGGACGCCGCACGGAGCTCGCTCCGGTCCACCAGCTCGGGGATCGTCGCCCCCCACGTGGGCAGCTGGACGGCGAGGCCCGCTCCCAGCGCGAGGGTGAAGACGATCAGCAGGACCGGCCCCAGCTGACCGGTGCCGGCCAGCAGGGCCAGGCTCAGGCCGACCACCAGCACGTAGGCCTGGACGGCGAACAGCAGCCAACGGCGGTCGAACGAGTCGGCCAGCACCCCGGCCGGCAGGGCGAGCAGCATCACCGGCAGGGTGTTGGCCGCCTGCACCAACGACACCAGGGCAGCGTGCGTTCGGCTCGTCGACGAGCAGCCACTGCGCCCCGACGGTCTGCATCCACAGGCCGACGCTGCTGAGCAGGATCCCGAGCCACAGCCACCTGAATGTCGGGTGCCGCAGCGGCGCCCAGGCCGCGGAGTCGGCCGTCGCCTCGCTCACCTGAGCCGACACCTCAGTCGACGATTCCGTCGCCGAAGCGGAACAGCGGGTCGGCGGTGTCATACGCGGTGTCGCTGCGGCTCTCCCGCACGGCGGCCGCGGACGACGGGAGGTCGAAGGGCAGCCGCCCCCTCGCCCGGGCGTGGCCGAGCAGGACGTCGACGACGGCGTCGTCGCGGGCGCCGAACTCGACCAGCAGGGCGGCAGCGGCGGCGGCGATCTCGGGGACGACGGCGGGTCGGTCCAAGAACAGCACCACGATGGTCGGCACCTGCTGACAGATCGCGACGATCCGGTCGCGCTCGGCGGCCGAGAACTCCAGCGAGCCGGCGTGGAAGAACGCCTCGAAGCCACCCGGACGGGGCTCGTACGGTGTGTCGAGCCGCAGCACCGCCAGCTCGGCGTCCGCCGGGTCGGCGACGACGCGGCCCAGCCGGTCGGCTGCAGCGGCCGCGATGTTCTCGACGTAGACAGCGCGCCCAGGCGTCAGCGGAACTGCTGCCGGTCCTGAGTCGGCGGCGGTCAGGCGCACCACGGCGGCGCGCTGGGCCGCCTCCCCGGCGGCTACGAAGTCGGCGCGACCGACCGTGACCGCGGCGTGCTCGGCGTCGAGGAAGGGCTCGTCGAACAGGCCGAGCATGAACTTCTCCCGCAGCAGCCGGCGGACCGACTCGTCCACGCGGGCCTCGCTGACCCGGCCGGAACGCACCGCCTCCACCACCAGCTCCGGCCTGGACTCTCCGCCGAACTGGTCGCACCCGGCCTCCAGGATCTTGACGACCCGTTCGAGCTCGGTGAGGTGCTCGGCACCCCAGGCGCGGGCCGGCATCGGCTGGCCCATGATCACGCTGTCGCCGATCAGTCCCCAGTCGGTGCAGACGATCCCGTCGAACCCGAGCTGCTCGCGCAGCAGCCCGGTGATCACGGCGTGGCTGAACGCGAAGCCGACCTCTTCCCAGTCGGTGCCGACCGGCATCCCGTAGTACGGCATCATCTGCGAGGTCCCGGCGGCGATGGCGGCTCGGAACGGCGCCAGGTGGTACTCCTGCTGACCGCCGGGGTAGACCTGCTCGCGGCCGTAGGCGAAGTGCGGGTCCTCGCCGTCGAGCTGCGGACCGCCGCCGGGAAAGTGCTTGGTCATCGTGGCGACCGAGGAGGTCCCGAGGGCCTCACCCTGGAAGCCGCGGACGTACGCGGTGACCAGCTTCGAGGTCAGGTCGGCGTCCTCGCCGAAGGTCATCCCGATCCGCGCCCAGCGGGGCTCGGTGGCCAGGTCGATCTGGGGGTGCAGGGCCACCCGGATGCCGGCCGCGAGGTACTCCTGTCGGGCCATGTCGGCGTAGTGCTGCACCAGGTCCGCGTCACCGAGGGCGGCGAAGCCGAGCGACTGCGGCCACTGCGAGAAGGCTCCCGCCAGCGCCTCGGTGCCCGGGTTGTTGCTGAACGCGTGCCGCGGGTCGGTCGAGATCGTGACCGGGATCCCGGGTCCGGTCGCCAGGGCCAGCTCCTGGACGTGGTTGTGCCAGGCCACCAGCTCGCGGACGTCGTCGACCTGGCCGGCGAGGTTGAAGTGGTTCAGCCGGAGGTCCCGGATCGCCACCTCGGTGGCAGGCCGGCCGAACCAGTTCTCTGCGCCCATCAGCTGCCCACCGGGGCCCATGGACACGATGTCGTGGAACATCAGCCCGGCCTTGTCGGCCAGCGTCAGGCGCGACAGCAGGTCCTCGACCCGGTTCTGCACGCTCGCTGTCGGGTCCTGGTAGGGCTCGACCACCATGTCTCCTTCTCACAGATCAACGGGCCACCGCGGATGCAGCAGCCTCGCACAGCCTTCCCGGTTCCTCTCCGAGAGTCGGTGGCCGGCTCGAGGGTGTCGGGTGGCCGTCCGCTGCCTCGCCCTGACGCTAGGGCGCTGCGGCGCGCGTCTCCAGCCCCGAAGGGGGCCCTGAGAGAACACCCCTGCGGCCCGATACGCCTGGACGGATGTCCTACCGTCGAGAGCATGGACAACCGCAGCGACGTGCGCGAGTTCCTCGTCTCGCGCCGAGCCAAGCTCACGCCGGAGCAGGTGGGGCTGCAGGCTGGTACCAATCGGCGCGTGCCCGGCCTGCGTCGGGCCGAGGCGGCGATGCTCGCGAGCGTCAGCGTCGAGTACTACTCCCGGCTCGAACGTGGCGATCTCAGTGGGGCGTCCGAACCCGTCCTCGACGCCATCGCCGACGCCCTTCAGCTCGACGAGGCCGAACGGGCCCATCTGCACGACCTCGCTCGGGCCGCGACCACGTCACCGCACCGGGCTCGCCGCCGCACCTCCAGCAACGCCCCGGTGCGGCCGAGCCTGCAGATCGCGCTGGACGCCATCACCGGCGCGCCGGCGTTCGCCCGCAACGGGCGGATGGACCTGCTGGCCACGAACCGGCTGGGCCGGGCGCTCTACGCAGCGGCCTACGAGAAGGAGCCCGGACGGCCGGCCAACCTGGCCCGGTTCAGCTTTCTCGACCGGGAACGCTCCGAGCGCTTCTACCGGAACTGGAAAACCTCCGCCGACATCTGCGTGCAGATTCTGCGCACCGAAGCCGGCCGCGACCCTCACGACAAGGCTCTGCAGGACCTCATCGGCGAGTTGTCCACGCTCAGCGACGAGTTCCGTACCCGCTGGGCCAGGCACGACGTCCGCCTGCACGCGAGCGGCGTCAAGCAGCTGCACCACCCCGTCGTCGGCGACCTCGACCTGATCTATGAGGAGATGGAGCTGGTGGCCGACCCCGGCTCCCGGCTGCTGATCTACAGCGCCCCGTCCGGCACCCCGACCGCGGACGCCCTGGCGATGCTCGCGAGCTGGGCCGCGACCCACGACGAGCAGGAGCAGTCCGCTCGTCCGGCCGCGGCGCGGAGCCACCCGTAGACCACAGCGGCCAGGGCATTCGAGAGGCCACCTCTACTCAGGCGCCGTTGGCGTCGATCACTATCCGGGGGCCCAGGATCTGCGCGGCCTGAGCGACGAGCACCTCGTACGGCACCTCGCCGCTGCGAAGCTGAGCGACCAGACCCGTATAGATCGCATTGGGAGCCTGGAACTCCAGCGCAATCCCGTCGGGATCGCGGAAGTTGAGGTGATGGCCCAGCTCGGTGTCGACAATCGGGCTGTGCTCGACGCCCAGCCCGTCCAGCCGCTCCTCCCACCCGACCAGCTCGTCGCGAGACGCTGCAGTCAGACCGAGGTGGTCCAAGCCCGGGTGCAGCTCGGAGAAGGGGGTGCCAGTGCCGTCGGGGTGCTGGAGCAGTCCGACGCTGAAGCCGGTCTGCCGGTCGAGGCACACGCGGCCGTGGCCGAAGTCCAGCACGGCGATCAACCCGAGCACCTCGGTGTAGAAGCGGGTGCTCCGGTCGCGATCGGTGACGCTCAGGGCGAAGTGGTTCACGCCGGCGAACGCGGGCAAGGTCCACCTCCCAGGACTCAGGTAGCACGGTCACTAATGCTGATCGCAACGTAGCGAAGGAGCACGAGCGAGCGCCAGGGAGATACCCGGCTCCTGGGTCAGCCGAGGCCACCGGCTCACGGGGTCGCGGTGCCGTGGACGGCCAGGGCGTGCCGGCGGAAGGCGCGGCGGGCGAGCCGGGGCGCGAGCAGGCGTACGGGGGCCGGGGCTGCGGCCAGCATGGTGGCGACGACGGTTGGGTCCCCTTCGTACTGCAGCATCCCGAAGACGAGCGTCATCTCGCTCCGTCGACCTTCCGCGAGGGCCCTCTCCCCGAGGGCGTCCCACTCCTGCTGGGTGAGGCAGCGGGCGACCAGAGGGAGCAGCCGCGTCTCCTCGGCGTCGAGGTGCTCGCCGAGCCCCACGGACAGCTCGTCGTAGAGGCTGCTGAGCTCGCGGCCCTGAGCGGAGTCCGCTGAGGTCTGCCACCGCTGCCGGAGCGGGCCGATGTGTGAGAGCAGAGAGTCGACCTGCTCGTGCTGAGCCTCCATCAGGTGCACGATCGGCGCGAGGTCCTCGGGCACCCGCTCGAGCAGCAGCGGCCACAGCAGGTCGTCCTCGGCGGTGTGATGGTGGTGCAGGGACCGCTCGACGAACTCGAGGTGGTCCCCGACGACACGGGCCCGCTGGGCGTCCCCGGGGGCGACGCGTCGGATCAACCCGCCGGCCAAGCGCAGCTCGCGCTGGAAGAACGAGTGGACGACGTTCATCTCGCGGGTGTCGATCAGCTGGTGCTGCGTGGGCGTGGTGGTCATCGGGTCCTCCTGGTGTCGTGGTGGAGGCTCAGCGTCACGCGGGTCGCTTGTGAGCGGCTTGTCGCCGACTTGTCGCCGACCCTCGCCGACGACGTCGGCATAATGCAGCCATGCGGGTGCAGGTGCTCGGGGACCTCGAGGTCCGGCGCGACGGTGTCGTCCTCGGCCTCGGCGGCCCGAAGCAGCGCGCCCTCGTCGGTCTGCTGGTTGCGGCGCGGGGGCGGCCGGTCCCGATCGAGCGGCTCATCGACCAGCTTTGGGGCGAGGAGCCGCCCGCCAAGGTGATGCTGTCGCTGCACACCATGGTCGCGAAGCTGCGACGGCAGATGGAGCCGGGACGCGGCCCTCGGGGCCAGGCGGAGCTGCTGGTGACACGCCCGTCCGGGTACGCCCTGCTGCTCGCTGACGACGCGGTGGACGCCCCCTGCTTCGAGGAGCTTGCCCACCGGGCCCGCGGCACTGACGACCAGGCAGAGCAGGAGCGGCTGCTGGTCGAGGCGCTGTCGCTGTGGCGCGGTTCGGCCTACGCCGGCCTCGGGGACGTCAGCGCCCTGCGGAGCGAGGCTGCCCGGTTGGCTGAGCTGCGGCTCTCCGTCCTCGAGCAGCTGTGGGAGGCCCGGGTCCAGCGGGGGGCCGAGAACGCGGTCGCCGAGCTCAGCGTCCTGGTGGCCGAGCACCCCGGACGGGAGCGGCTGTGGGCTCTGCTGGCGCTCGCCCTCTACCGGGCGGGCCGCCAGGGCGAGGCGCTGGACGCCCTGCGGCGCGTACGGCGCTACCTGGCGGACGGGCTGGGGATCGACCCCGGCTCGGAGCTGCAACGGCTCGAACAGGCCGTGCTGCACCAGGACGACACGCTGCTGCTTCCCTCGGCACGTCCGGCCGCCGCCGAGCTGGCGCCCGGTACGGAGCAGTCCTCGCACCAGTCACGTGCGACCGAGCCGCCGCCGGCCGCGAGCGCCGGCCTGTCCGGGCGCGCCGCCCTGCTGCAGCGGACGGCGGAGGTCGTGCGGCAGGCGGCGGCGGGGGCGGGCCAGATCGTGCTCGTGACGGGCGAGCCGGGGATCGGCAAGTCCCGTTTCGCCGACGCGGTGGCGGCCCAGGCCGAGGGGGCGGGGCTGAACGTGGCCCGGGGGACCTGGGAGTCGGAGGGCTGCCCTCCCCTGTGGGGGTGGACCACGGCCTTACCCGCATTGGGCGACGCGGCGTTCGGGGCTCGTCCGGTCGCGGCCGACGACACCGTCTCGACGACGTTCCGGCGCGCGGCGGCGGTTCTCGCGCTGGCGGCGGCGCGGCCGGGGACCTGTCTGGTGCTCGATGACGTCCAGTGGGCCGACCCGGACAGCCATCGCCTGCTCAGCCGGTTCGCCACCCACGTCAGCGGGGCACCGGTCCTGCTGGTGGTGCTGTGCCGCGAACCCCTGCGCGACCACACCGGGGCGACGCGAGCGATGCTGGCCGACCTCGCCCGGCTCGAGCCCGTCCGCATCCGGCTGACGGGGCTGGCCGAGGCGGAGGTACGCGACGTCATCCAGCAGCGGACAGGTCTACCGATCAGCGAGTCCGTCGCCGCCCGCGTCTGGGCCCGGACCGACGGCAACCCTTTCTACGTCAACGAGCTGGTGCGGCTGCTGTCGGAGGGCGGTGCGCTCAACAACGTCGCCGAAGACGCCTGGGACCGGGTCCCGGACGGGATCCGCGACGTCGTCCGGCACCGGGTCGGCGAGCTGCCGCCCAGCGTCGCGGATGCGCTCTCGGCCGCTGCGGTGCTGGGTCGCACCTTCGACCTCGACGTCTTGGAGCAGTCGTGGCGCGGCGACGTCGAGGTGCTCGACGAGTCCGTGGAAACCGCGATGGCGGCCGGGCTGCTGGTCGAGGACGGCATCGGCCGGTGCCGGTTCGCGCACGCCCTGGTGCGGGACACGGTGTACGCCGACCTCCCGGCCCCCTCACGTCGGCACGCCCACGCGCGAGCCGCCGAGGCGTTGGAACGTCGCCGCGTCGGACACCTGGACGAGCACGTCTCCCAGCTGGCCGAGCACTACCGGCTGGGTGGCGCGGCGCACGTCCGCTCGGCGTGGACCTACGCCGTGCGGGCGGCGAGGATCGCCACCGACCGCGGGGCCTACCGGGACGCCGCAGAGCTGCTCACCTCGGCAGCGGACCTGCTGGCGGCCGATGCGCTGGCCACCGAGGTCGAGGGTGAACAGGTCGCCGTCGCGCTGGGGGTGGCGTTGCGGCAGTCGGCTCGCGTCGAGGAAGCCTGGTCCCCGCTCGCGGTGGCGGCCGAGTCCGCTCTCCGGCGCGGTGACGCGGTGGCTGCCGCCCGCGCCTTGCTGCGGGTCACCGACCAGGTGCTCTGGAGCTGGCGGACCCGCCCGTTCACCGACGAGGTCGCGGTGACGCTCTGGCTGCGGGTGGTGGAAGCCCTGCCGCCTCAGGAGGCAGGACTCCGCGCCCGCTGCCTGGCCGCGGCGGCGGTCGAGGTGATGCACGACCCGGGCGGTGTCCGCGGACAGCAGTGGGTGGACGAGGCGATGGAGACCGCTCGTCGGCTCGGCGACAGCACCACCCTCGTCGAGGTGCTGCAGATCTCGGTCAACGCGCTCCGCGGCCCGGACCTGCTGTCCCAGCGGATGTCCCTCACCGACGAGCTGGTCGAGATGTGCGCTCGACGCGGCGACGAGCGGGCCGTCGCCCTCGCCCTCTGCAAGCGGGCACCCAGCTACAGCGCGCTCGGCCGGCCCGCGGACGCCCTCCGTGACCTGGCGCGCGCCCGGACCCTGGCCGAGAGCTACCACCTGGTGCAGGTCTTGATGGTGGTGCACCTCGGCCTGGCCGTCCTCGAGCAGGCCGCCGGGGAGGTGGAGGCGGCCGAGCTGTCCCTGACCCGGGCGGAGTCCATCCAGTCCACCATCACGATGGCGGGGGCGGGTGTCGGCCTGACGCAGCGAGCGTCCGCGCTCTTCGCACAGGGCCGGCTGGCCGAGCTGGAACCCACGCTCCGGGAGGTGACCCAGCGTCACCCTTTGGCGCGGATGTTCCGGGAGCTGCATGGGCTCGCCCTGGTGTCCGGTGGTCGGCTCGACGAGCTCCGCGCCCAGGTCGGTGCGTGGCCCGAACAGCCGGAGCTACCCCGGGACTACCTGTGGCTGTCCCTCACGTGCGCGCGTGGCCTGATCTGGGCGGCGCTGGGTGACTCCGAGGCGGTCGCCGACCTCCGGGTCCAGCTCGAGCCCTTCGCCGCGAGGGTGGCGGACGGGGCGATGGCCACCTTCTTCCTCGGCAGCGTCTCGCACACCCTGGGCGAGCTCGCCCTGTGCGGCGGTGACGTCACCGCCGCACGGGCGTACGCCATCGGCGCCCTGGAGCTGCACGAGCGGCTCGGCTGGCCCAGCTGGACCCGGCTGTCGGCCGACCTCCTCGACCGCGTCAGGGTTCGCGCTGGTGAGGTGAGCCCGGGGCTCACCCGCAGCGGTCAGCGGCTCGGCCGGCCGTCCTCGTAGAGCCGCGGCACCCGGTGGTTGGCCAGCAGCAGTCCGTCGGGGTCGACCGCGGAGCGGATGCCCTTGAGGCGCAGCCAGGTCTCCTCCGGGAACGACCGGCTCACGTCCACCGGCGTCTCGGCGAAGTTCAGGTAGTCGCGACCCGACGAGTAGGACGTGAGGGCATCGACCAGGGCCACCGCGTCGGCGTGCCCCTGCGCGCCCATCTCGGGGGTGGCCGCAATGGCGACGCCGAACAGGGCGAACCGGCCATCCAGCTGCGGCAGCGCGCCGGCGCCTGCAGCGGGCCGGCCCAGGGCGCCGCCCAGGTGGCGCAGCTCGGCCGCCAGCAGAGTCGAGCCCGAACCTCGACCGGTCAGCGCCAGGAAGGTCTCGATGGCCGCCTCGGGCAGGTCGGCGAGCATCGTCGACGCCGAGACGGCGGGGGTCGGTCCCTCGGGATCCATGTGCAGCCGGATCAGGGCTGCGGCCGGGACGCGGGCGAAGGTGTCGAGCTCCGGGTCGAGGGCGCGGAGCCGGCCCAGGATCGCCTCGGCACGCTCGTCCTCCGCGAGCACCGCCCCGTCGATGACCACCAGCTGGCGACCCCGGAGGAACGGCGGCAGCTCGGGCAGCGGTGGCAGGTTCATCATCCGGAACGAGGTGGTGACGCAGTCCGGTGCGTCGGCCGTCCAGGCGGCCCAGGTGCGCAGCACACGCTCCGCGTGCTGCTGGTCCCAGAGCAGCATGCCGGCGTACGCGGTGTCGATGTCGTAGAGCCGGAGCTCCATGGCGGTCACGATGCCGAAGTTGCCGCCGCCGCCCCGGATCGCCCAGAAGAGCTCGGGGTGATGGAACTGGTCGGCACGGACCTGGGTGCCGTCGGCGAGCACGAGGTCCACGCCGAGCACGCTGTTGGCCGACATGCCGAGCTGCCGGGCGTACCAGCCGATGCCTCCGCCGAGGGAGTAGCCCACCACGCCCACGTCGGGCGACGAGCCGTGCAGAGCAGCCAGGCCGTGGGCGGCCGCAGCCTCGACCACGTCCAGCCAGAGGACGCCGGCCCCCACCCGGGCGACCCGGTTCTCGGCGTCGATGGTGACGCCGGTGATCCCCGAGGTGCGCAGTAGCACGCAGTCGCCGAGCGGGCCGAGCGGGCCGGCGTTGTGACCGGTGCCCTGCGGTGCGACCCGGAGGCCGCACGCCGCGGCAGTCCGGACGACCTCGCTCACCTCGTCGGCGTCCCGGGGGTGGACGACCGCTGCGGGTCGCTGGTCGCAGGCGACATTCCACGGCGTGCGGGCGGCGTCGTAGCCGGCGTCTCCGGGGAGGTGCACCTCGATGCTGCACAGGGCGCGCAGCCGGTCGGCTTTGCTGGGGGCCGGTCGGACGCGCTGGACGGATTCGGTGGTCACGGTGTTCTCCTGGTCGTGTGGTGGCCTTCGCCCCGGAAGGGGGTCGGGCTTCACCCTGCGCCGAGCCGCTTGGCAGCGACTTGACGCCGACTTGTGAACACGCGTCTGGCGACCACACGCCTGCCGGACACACGTCCGCGCACCGGTCCGGCTCAGGTGAGCCGTTCGGTCAGGTGGACGGTGACGTCTCGTCGCCGTCAGTCCGGCCGATCGCCTTCCGGATGGCGGCGGAGACGGGCAGCTTGTGGGTGCCGTCGCCCAGGGCCATGAACGAGCTCCGGAACGGCTCGCCGTCGATCGTCCCGGCGACCTTGACCAGCCCGCGGGTGCCGAAGATCGTGGCGGAGTCAGTCAGCTGGACGCAGGTCCAGGTGTCGCCCTCGCGCACCTTGCCCAGCGTGGCGGTGAAGACGATGTCGAGCGGTCCGGGGTGACCGGCCATCAGGCGCCGTCCGGAGCGACCCGGCCCTGGAGGTAGACCAGGCCGTTGCCGTCGGGATCGGAGAAGTGGAACATCGGCGGCACGCCGTCCCAGCGCAGCACCTCGTCGTTGTGCAGAGTGGCGCCGGCCTCGCGGAGCGTGGCGTGGGCCGCGTCCGCATCGGAGGTGCCCATCCGGACCGCCATCGGCAGCGGGCTGTCGGGCGGCAACAGGATCAGGCTGACGCTCGACCCGGGCGGCACCACCTCGACCATCCGGGCTCCCGGCCACACCTCGACGTCCGCGCGGAGCTCGAAGCCCAGCACGTCGACGTAGAAGCGCAGCGCGCGGTCCTGGTCGGCCACCGGCAGGGACACGCTGTAGATCACCGTTGTCATCGTCATGGTGGACAGACCTCGGGCGCCCCTCGGAATCATCGGGTAGACGTGAGCCGCGTCTGACCGGCACAGGTCTACCCAATGATGACGCCGGGGCCCTGGTCCAGAGCGACCCTCACGGCTGCGAGCACGGCACCATCCTCTCTTGACAAGATTTATCGTCAAGGGCAGGCTGTCGGAATGCAGGACGTCGAGGTCATCGAGAGCGCGGACGCAGCCGCCGTCGCGCTGGACCCAGTCCGGGCCCGGCTGCTCGGCGAGCTCGCCGTCCCGGCCTCGGCTGCCGGGCTCGCCGCCCGGGTCGGCATCGCCCGTCAGAAGGTCAACTACCACCTCAAGGCGCTCGAGGCGCACGGCCTGGTCGAGCTGTCCGAGGAGCGCCGGCACGGCGGGATCGTCGAGCGGGTGCTGCAGGCGTCGGCGGCAACCTACGTCGTGTCGCCGGCGGCCGTCAGCGCCGCCGCGGCCGACCCGGACGCCAACGCCGACCACCAGTCAGCGGGCTACCTCGTCGCGTTGGCCGCCCGGCTGGTGCGCGAGGTCGGTGCGCTGGCCCGCCGGACCGGCGCGAGCGGCCAGCGGCTGCCGACGCTGACGATCGACACCCAGATCGGCTTCCGGTCGTCCGCCGACCGAGCCGCCTTCGCCGACGAGCTGACCGCCGCCGTGCTCGACCTCGCCGCCCGGTACCACCACGACGACGGGCGCCCGCACCGACTCTTCATCGCCGCCCACCCACTTCTTGAGGAGAAGCCATGAGCACGACCCCCGACGTCCCGTACCGCCTGGAGTTCAGTGTCGAGGTGCCCGGCACCCCAGAGCAGGTCTGGCAGGCCATCGCCACCGCCAAGGGCATGAGCGCGTGGTTCTTGCCGACAGAGCTGGAGGAGCGGGAGGGCGGTTCGCTGCACTTCAGCATGGGGCCCGAGATGGGCTCCGATGGTCAGGTCACGAGCTGGGAGCCGCCGCACCGGCTCGTCTACGAGGAGGACTGGGCCGCCCTGATGGGCAAGGACCCGGCGGCACTCAGCCCCCTGACCTCGGAGTTCCTCGTCGAGGCGCAGTCCGGCGGCACCTGCGTCGTCCGGGTCACGACGAGTGGCTTCGGCGTCGGCGCTGCGTGGGAGCCGGAGTTCTGGGATGACCTGGCCCCCAACTGGATGCCCTTCTTCGACAACCTGCGGCTCTACCTGGCGCACTTCCCCGGCCAGGAGGCGACGCAGCTGGAGGTCACCGCCTCCTACCCCGGCGACGCGGAGTCGCTCTGGTCAGCCCTCCATCACGCCCTCGGGCTCGGGGGCGAGGGCTCATCGGTTGACCTGCTCGGCTCCACCGGAACGGTCGAGCGGGTCGGTGAGCGGCAGACGCTGGTCCGCCTCACCGCGCCGGTGCCCGGGATGCTCAGCGTCTTCGCGTACGGCGAAGGCGATGGGAGGGCCACGGCCGGCGTACGGGCATACCTCTTCTCCGCCGACGCCGCGGACTACGTGCGGCGCGAGGAGCCGGCCTGGCAGAGCTGGCTGCAAGGGCTCTCCGTCCCGGCCTGACCTGCCACGGCTCTCCCGCACTCACCACCGCGGCTCCGGAGAGGGCGGTCCGGACGACAACAGCCCTGCCGCCGGGGCGAGGTTAGGGTCGTCAGCATGGGCAAGCAGTTCGAGGCAATCGACGACAAGCTGCAGCGCTGGATCGAGAGTCAGGCGATGTGGTTCATCGCCACCGCCCCGTTGGCGGCCGATGGCCTGGTCAACGTCTCGCCGCGCGGCGGCGACTCCTTCTCCGTCCTGGGTCCCCATCGCGTCGGCTGGGTCGACTTCACCGGCAGTGGCGTGGAGACGATCGCCCACCTGCGGGAGAACGGGCGTATCTGCGTCATGTTCGGCTCCTTCGACCAGCGGCCGCGCATCGTGCGCCTGCACGGGCAGGGGCACGTACACCTGCCCGGAACCGAAGTCTTCGCGGAGGTGGTGGCGCTGCATGCGCCCAACCCGAGCACCCGAGCAGTGATCAGCGTCGACGTCGAGCGGGTCAGTGACTCCTGCGGCTGGGGCCTACCGGTGATGGACATGCGCACCGACGAGCGCGACCTGATCCGACTACACGCGGAGAAGCAGGGCTCGAACCGGATGGCGGACTACCGGGCCGAGAAGAACGCCAGCAGCATCGACGGTCTGCCCGGCCTCTGACAACCGTGGTGCAGGACGGCCTGAGCGTGCTCAGCCGGGTGATCTCGTGCTCGTCTGCTCCGCGAGCCGTTTCAGGTTGAGGAGCTGCCGGCGGGCCATCACGAGGTCACCGACGGACAGCAGCGGGGCGACCCAGCGGCCCGGACTGGCCGCGATCTTCAGCAGGAGGCGGGTCGCACCGTCATCAGGTCCGCCCTCGGGGACCAGGACGTAGGACATGACCCCGCCCATGATGCTGGCCGTGAGCTGGACGCCGGGCTCGACGCTGAGGATGCGGCCGGTGGGCCGGCCGCCGACCGCCGTGAAGTGCTGACCGGCCGCGGGCTCCGCAAGCCCGCGCAGCTGCTGCGGCGACCGGCGGCCCAGGTTGTCAATCCAGTCGTAGGAGTACGGCGCGAGCCTGAGCTGAGCAACCCACGGCCAGACTTCGTCGGGAGGCGCTTGGACGGTGACCCCGCGCCACGCCCGCAAGGCCGCCGCCGGCACCAGGTCGTCGCACGGGTAGCGGCGGGCCACCTCCTCGTCACTGACTCCCCAGCGGTCGGCGATCATCGCCGTCTCCTCACCCCTCGAAACCTCTGCCGCCCCATCATCGGCGATCCTCGAACCGTCCGCCCATCTCGCGGCGTCCCCCATCTAGCGGCGACTCCTCATCGCGACGACGGACTCGGGAAGACGGGCTCGGTAGCGGCCTCCCCGAAGCGGATCGGCGCTGACCTCGGCACGGTGACGTTCGAGAAGATTGCTGGCACCCCGGCCGGTCGGCAAGGGGTCGGACGCAACCGGCAGCATGACCCCCACAGTTCGCTAGGCCGAGTCGCGGTGGATCACCGAGTGGATGTCCGAGCCGGGACGCTTGCCCGCCGGTCGGCCGTCGAGCCTGCGCCGGATGGTGTCGGCGATGTAGCTGGCCAGCGCGGGCGTGTCGGCCCGGACGGTGGTCAGGGCCGGCAGCGAGACCGCGGCGCCCGGGATGTCGTCGACGCCGATCACGGCGAGCTGGCCGGGCACGTCGACGCCTTCTCGCCGGGCGCCGGCCAGCAGGGCCAGGGCGATCTCGTCGTTGTAGGCGCAGATCCCGGTCACTGCCGGCACTGCGTCCCGCCACGCCCGCACGGCACCGGCGACACCGTCAGGGGTGAGCGGCACCGTGACCACGTCGGGTTCGGCGAGCCCCAGGTCGGCGCAAGCCTGCCGGACGCCCTCGAGGCGCGGCTGCGCGAACGTCAGGACGCGCGAGTCGTCCGGCCACGCGTAACCAATCCGGCGGTGGCCGGCGACCGCGAGGTGCTCGGCCTGCAGCCGGCCGGTCCGCTGCTCGGGGATGTCCATCGCCCTCGAGCCCCGGTGCCCACCGAAGAGGGCCACCGTCAGGTCCACCCCGGCAGCCTCGAGCTTCTTGGTCTCCACCTCATCGAGCTGCTCGAAGGTGATGACGGCCGCCGGCGTGATCGCCTTCCAGACGTCGGTGACGGGGTGCCCGGCCGAACGCGGATGGGCGACGAAGGTGAGGCCCTGGTCGGCCAACGCTGAGGACAGACTCTCCAGCAGCCGCCCCACGCCTGGGCCGATGGGCCAGTCCGGCAGCAGCAGCAGCACCACGTCGGAGTGTCCGCTGCGCAGGGCGCGTCCAGCCGCCGAGGGGGTGTAGCCGAGGTCGGCCGCCGCGGCCAGAACCCGTTGGCGGGTCTGCTCCGGGATGACCTGGTGCGGGGTGTCGTTCAGCACATAGCTGACGGTCGCCCGGGAAAGCCCCGCACGGCGGGCGACGTCGGCTCCGGTGGGGCGGCGCGGCCGCTGTCCGGCGAGCTGCCCCGCGGGCGGGCCGGCGTCGGGTCTGTCGGGGGTTGCCATGAGCACGACCATGCCCTAGGTTACTGACACGCGCAACTGGCGCGTGTAACTGGCACGTGTAACCGATCACCGGGCCGGTTCCTCGGGAGCGAAGGAGCACCAGTCATGAGTACCCACGGCAGCCCCCACGGCGACTTACCGCCGACAGACCACGCCGCTGCAGGGGTCGGGGTCGCCGAACCCCAGGAGCACCACTGGTTCAGCGAGCCCACCAAGGAGGTCGGCCCGAAGTTCGTCGGCGGCCTGGTCTTCGCGCAGCTGATCTTCTTCATCGCCCTGCTGGGCCCCGCGATCGTCGGCATCGGCCTCAAGGTCCAGTCGGCGATCCCTCTGTCCGGCCAGATCCCGGCCATCGCGACCATCGGCGGCTTCGGCGCGCTGGCGGCCGTCGTCGGCAACGTGTTCTTCGGCCGGCTGTCGGACCGCACCGCCTCCCGCTTCGGCCGTCGCCGTCCCTGGATCGTGGGCGGCACGGTGGTGATGACGCTGGCGTTCCTGGTGATGGCTCTGGGACAGAGCGTCCCTGTGATCACGCTGGGCTGGTGCCTGGCCCAGCTGGGCGCGAACGCCACGCTGGCCCCGTTCGTCGCTACCATCTCCGACCAGGTGCCCAAGTTCCAGCGCGGGAGCGTGTCGGCCCTGCTGGGCATCGCGCAGAACGTCGGCATCCTCGGTGGCACCTTCGCGGCCCAGCTGCTCAAGGATCACCTGGTCGTCCTGTTCGTGGTACCCGCGATCTTCGCGATCGGCGCGATGCTGCTCTTCGCGGTCATCCTGCCCGACCAGCGCCTCACGGTGAAGCCGCCGCCCATGAAGGCCGTGGAGTGGATCACCACCTTCTGGCTCAACCCGCTCAAGCACCCGGACTTCGCCCTCGCCTGGTGGTCGCGCTTCCTGATCACACTGGCCACCTTCATGTTCACGACGTTCCGTCTCTTCTACCTCCGCGATGAGCTGGGTCTGGCCGAGGCCGACGCCCCGGCCGCCGTGACCCTCGGCGTGCTGATCTACACCATCGCGCTGGTGGCGTCCGGCTGGATCGCAGGCAAGATCTCCGACAAGACCGGTCGGCGGAAGTTCCTGGTGGCCGGCTCCACCCTGCTGTTCGCCATCGGCATCGTCATGCTGGCCCACGTGTCCACGCTGACGGGCTTCTACGTGGTCGAGGCCGTGCTGGGTATCGCCTACGGCGTCTACGTGGGCGTCGACCTGGCCCTGGTCGTCGACGTGCTGCCCAACCCCGACGACGCCGGCAAGGACCTCGGCGTGTTCAACATGGCCAACGCGCTGCCGCAGTCGGTGGCCCCGGTGCTCGGTGGCATCCTGCTCTCGGTGGCCAACACCACCAACACCAACTACACGCTGTTGCTCTACACCGCCGGCATCGCAGGACTGATCGGCGCCGTCATCGTATTGCCGATCAAGAAGGTGAAGTGACCTGATGGCTCTCGACATCGACCAGCTGCTGACCGAGCTCACCCTGGAGGAGAAGGCGTCGCTGACCAGTGGCTCCGGATTCTGGTACACCGCACCGGTGGAACGGCTCGGCATCCCGAAGATCATGGTCTCCGACGGCCCGCACGGCCTGCGCGCCCAGCCCGAGGGCGGGGACCATGTCGGCCTCAGCGGCTCACTGCCAGCGACCTGCTTCCCCACGGCGTCCGCCATCGCCTCCGCCTGGAACCCCGGGCTGCTCGAGCGCATCGGCCAGGCGCTGGCCCAGGAGGCTCGGGCCTGCAACCTCTCGGTCATCCTCGGCCCGGGCGTCAACATGAAGCGCTCGCCGCTCTGCGGCCGCAACTTCGAGTACTTCTCCGAGGACCCGTTCCTCGCCGGCGAGCTCGCGGTCGGCATCGTCGGCGGCATCCAGTCCCGCGGCGTCGGCACCTCGGTGAAGCACTACGCGGCGAACAACCAGGAGACCGACCGGCTCCGCGTCGACGCCCAGGTCGACGAGCGCACCCTGCGCGAGATCTACCTGCCTGCCTTCGAGCGGGTCGTCAAGGCCGAGCAGCCGTGGACGGTGATGTGCTCCTACAACAAGGTCAACGGACTGTCCGCGTCGGAGAACCCCTGGCTGCTCACCACCGTGCTGCGCGAGGAGTTCGGCTTCGAGGGCCTCGTCGTCTCCGACTGGGGTGCGGTCTACCACCGCGTCCCGGCGCTGCTGGCCGGCCTCGACCTGGAGATGCCGCCCGCGCTGGGTCGCAGCCCCGAGGAGGTCGTCGCGGCCTTCCTGGCCGGTGACCTGCCCGCTGAGGTCCTGGACGCCCGCGTCCGCACCGTGCTCGAGCTGGTGGCCAAGGGCATGCCCGTCCTCGAGATGGACGAGACCTTCGACGCGGACGCCCACCACACCCTGGCCCGCGAGGCGGCCGCGGAGTCGGTCGTCCTGCTGCTCAACGACGGGATCCTGCCGCTCGCCGCCGGGGCGACGATCGCGGTGGTCGGCGAGTTCGCCCGCACCCCTCGTTTCCAGGGCGCCGGCTCCTCCCAGGTGAACCCCACGCGGGTCGACACGCTGCTCGATGAGCTGCGGGCCAGCCACGGCGAGGTTGCCTTCGCGGCCGGCTACGGCATCGGGGAGACCGGCGACGACGCCGCCCTGCTTGCCGAGGCCGAGCAGGTGGCCGGTTCAGCCGAGACGGTCGTCATGGTGATCGGGCTCCCCGGCGCGGACGAGTCCGAGGGCTTCGACCGCACGCACCTGAACCTCCCGGCCAACCAGCTGGCGGCTCTGGCCGCAGTGGCGGCGGTCAACGAGAACGTCGTCGTGGTGCTGGTCAACGGCTCCACCGTCGTCCTCGGCGACGTCACCCCGCACGCGAAGGCGCTGGTCGAGGCCTGGCTCGGGGGCCAGGCCGCCGCCGGCGGGATCGCCGACGTGCTCACCGGGGTCGTCAACCCCTCCGGCCGGCTGGCCGAGACCGTTCCGCACCGGCTGGAGGACAACTCCTCCTACCTGAACTTCCCGGGAGACACCCAGGTCGTCCGGTACGGAGAGGGACTGTTCATCGGCTACCGGGGCTACGACAAGACCGACACCGACGTCGCCTTCCCGTTCGGGTTCGGGCTGTCCTACACCAGCTTCGCGCTGTCCGACCTCACGGTGACCACCGCAGGCTCGGTCGAGGCCGGCGACCTGACGGCCAGCGTGACGGTCACCGTCGCCAACACCGGGGGCCGGGACGGAGCCGAGGTCGTCCAGGTCTACGTTTCCGACGTGGAGTCCACGGTCGCGCGCCCGGTACGAGAGCTCAAGGGCTTCACCAAGATCCACCTGGCCGCTGGCGCCTCGCAGACGGTCACGATCGCGCTGGACCAGCGGAGCTTCTCCTTCTGGTCCTCCCAGCTCGGGCGCTGGGCCGTCGAGGCCGGGGACTTCGTCATCGCCGTCGGTTCGAGCTCGCGGAACCTTCCGCTGACCGAGACCGTCACGGTCGAGGCACCCAGGCTTGCTGGTCCGCTCACCCGAGACTCCACCCTGGAGGAGTGGATGAGCGACCCGACCGGCCGGCAGCTGATCGAACGCGAGGTCGCCGACGGCCAGTCCGCCGCGGTGCTGGACGACGAGCTCGTCACGGTGATCGGCAACATGCCGATGAGTACCCTGGCCAGCTTCGGCGGCATGAGCCTCGACCACCAGTCGCTCGACCGGATCGCCGAGCACTGGCAGCAGGAAAACCACACTTCCACCACACCGATCGGGAGCACCCACTCATGAGCATCTGCGTCGCCGTCACCGACAGCAACGAGGGCCTGGCTGCCCTCGCGGCCGCCGTCCAGGAGGCCAGCCAGCTGGGCCTCCCGCTCGTTGCCGTCAACCTCACCGGGGCCGAGCTGGACAGCTCGACGTTCAGCCCTGACGTGGCGGTCGAGGTGGTCGTGCCCACGCCCTCCAGCTTCGACGAGATCGAGCAGGTGCTGAAGGTGCTGCAGGACCGGCCCGAGATCAGCCGCCTCGTCGTCGGCGTACGCCGACGGAGCCCCGTCGGCAAGGTCGTCCTCGGCAGCATCGCCCAGCGCCTCATCCTCGAAGCCGACGTCCCGGTGCTGTCGGTGAAGGCCAAGCCGGCCTGACCGTCGTCCGTTCGCGGGCAGAGGAGGGCCGGTCAGCGGCCCTCCTCTGTTCCGCCCGGTAGCCAACCCCGCAGCGGCAAAGTGAGTCAGGCCGTGTCTTCGGCGGCCAGCATCTGGTCGACGTCGGCCCGCATGGTCTGGGCGCGGAACCCAGCAGTCGCCAGTGAGCGGCCCTTCTCGACGCGGACGCGGTGCAGGTCGCTGCCGACCGGTAAATCGCCGACGGTGACGGCAACGTTGCCCAAGAGCTTCTTGAGGCGGAAGAAGACCCGATGCTTCTCCTGCTCGCCGACGTCAAACGCCAGCTCTATCGGCGGGGACCGCAGCCAGGCGACCCGGAGGACGGTCAGCACCACTCCGCGCCGCATCGGTCACGCTTCAAGCCTCACGACTGAGGTCCTGGGCCCTTCGACATCCAGCACCAGTGAGCTCCCGACGCTCACGTCCAGCGTGCGCTGGCCTCCCTCGGGCTGACTGGTGACGGGAATGAGGGCGACCTGGCCCTGGTCGTTCAGACCACGCTCTGGTGCAGGTCCTGGAACTCCGCGAACATGGGCCAGATGCGTTCGCCGAGCTCCACCTGGGTCAGCAGGATGCCTACCGTGCCGTCAGGGTCGACGATAAGTCGGTGCCCTGACCGCCGGACCAGCCGTAGCGTCCTTGTAGCCGTCCTGCGGTCTGCACCCCGACGCCAAAGCCCCAGCCCATCTCGTTCCAGAAGCCGGGGGCGAAGCTGTCGGCGGTCTTGTTGGCCCCCGGCACCTGGTCCGAGGTCATCTGATCTATGTGGTCGGCGGAGATGATCGACGCCTCGCCCGCCTTTCCGCCTGCCACCAGCATGCGCAGGAAGTGGTGGTAGTCCGCGGCGGTCGAGACGAGCTCGCTGAACGCGAGAGGCAGCTCCGCCAGCCGGGCCAGCCACTCGTCCGCGCCGAGCGACACTGGCTCGGCCGAGACCTCGGTGCCGTTGGCGGCCATCGCCTCCTGCAAGGGCGAGCTGACGAACACCATCCCGTACCCAGACCCGTTGGTCAGCAGGTGGCGGAGCGTGATCGGCCCCTCGGCGGACACGGTGTCGTCCATGGCCGCTGTCGGCGTGGTGAGCACGCGCCGGTCGGCCAGCTCGGGCAGCCACTCCTCGACGCTCTGGTCCAGCCCGATCAGGCCGGCCTCCACCAGCTGCAGCGCCGCCACGGTGGTGACCGCCTTGGTCATCGACTGGATCCGGACGATCGCGTCGGTGCGCATCGGGGTGCCGTCCGCGGCGGCGGTACCGGCGGCCACGATCTCTGGATCGTCGGAGCCCAGCAGCGCCACCGCGCCCGGCACCGTGCCGGCCTCGACATGGCGGTGCAGCAGCTCCACCGTTGGAGTGGTCATGGGACGACTCTAGGGCGGGAGCCGGGCGAGCAACCGCTCACTCAGCACGACGTCGTGCGGGAGCCGTTCCAGCTCGGCGGCATCCATCGTGACGCCGGCACGCTGCAGCTCAGCGGCCAGCGAGGCCCAGTGCTCGGCACGCGCGTCCGCCTGCGTCTCTCCGGGCCTCGGCTCGTCGGGACCGACCACCGTCCGCGACGTCTCGACCACGTCACGTCGCGACGTCGTGGCCCAGAGGTCGGCCGGGCCGGAACCGCTCCATCCCCGGTCGTCCAGCAGCAGCACCCGTCGGCCGTCGGTCAGCTCTGCCTCGTGCAGTGCCGACACCGAGATCTCGCGCGGGTCCGGCTCCGTCTCGCGGAGGTCGACCGTGGTCACCAGGCGGCTCACCGCGACCGCCGTTACGTCGTCGGCGTCAGCCACGGGACGCATGCGCCTCGCGGGCGCTGACCGCGGCAGCGACCACGACCGGATCGACGCAGCCCGCTGCGTAGCCACGGATGCGCCGGTCGATGTCGCGCTGCAGCAGCCAGCGCCCGATCCGGTCGGCCAGGGGTTCGAGCAGCCGGGGACGGGTGGCGAAGTTGTACCGCCAGGTGGCCAGCGTCGTGCCGGGGATCTCGCCGGGCGCGAACCGCCAGCCACCGCCGAACCGGGCGAAGAACCAGGGGCCGCTCACCATCTTCATGCCGACGTTGCTCGGTGCTGAGAACGAGACGTACTCGCTCACCATCCGCAGGCCGTGCCGCGACGTGGTGGCGGTGCGGACGCCGACCGCCGGTGCCGTTGCGCCGTCCATGAGCTGCTGGTCCCTGACGAAGGGATCCCAGCGGTAGCGGACGGGTGCGGTGGTCTGGGACACCCAGAAGGCGAGCTCCGGGTCGACGGGAACCGTGGTTCGCGACTCGACTACCGGCATCGCCCCATCATGCCTGGTCAGAGGGCTCGACGACCCGGCCGAGGATCCAGGCCTGAAGCCTGACCTGGCGCACCCGGGTGAAGCCGTGGTCCTCGAAGAGCTCGGCGGTCCCGCTGAGCAGGAAGCGGCCCTGCGCCTCGGCGAAGCCGTCCCGGCGGTCAGCGTCGAGCGGTTCGACTCTCCACCTCGCCGGTTGCGCGGGCTGGACCACCGTCACGTCGCGCCGTACGTCGCCACGCCCTGCGCCGCCGTAGCCAGCAGCTGGGCCAGCTCGGCCGGGCGGGTGAACATCGGCCAGTGGCCCGAGTCGATGTCGACGAGCTCGAGGTGGGCGGCCCGGGTGAGCTCGGGCAGGTCGCCGGCCTCGATCCACTCCTGGGCGTCCGTCGGGCTGAACTCGGGGCAGACGAGCACCACCGGGACGGCGAACCGCCGCTCGTCGCTCAGTCGCACCACCCCTCGGGCGACGGCTTCGGGCACGGGGACAGCCGCCGCCGTGAAGCGCTCCCGGGCCCGCTCGTCGAGGTCGGCCGCGTCAGGGCCCTCGAACGGCTCCCAGCCCGGAAAGGGCATCACGCCGTCGGTGACCGGGAAGAAGTCGGCGTAGAGGTCGCCGCCGGCACTCGGGAAGCCGCCGACCAGGACCACGGCGGCAATCGTCTCCGGCCTGGCGTCCGCGGCCATCCAGGCCAGGGTGCAGGCCGCCGAGTGACCCACGACCACCGGCTTGCCGGCCGCTCCGTCGACCGCGGCCAGCACCGCCGCCACCTGGTCGTCGAGGGCGGCGGTGGTGGAGCCGTCGCCCTGGCCGGGCAGGGCGACCGGGACCGCCCGGTGGCCGAGGGCCTCGAGCTCGGGGACGACCGCGTCCCAGGCCGACGCGTCCAGCCACAGCCCACCGATGAGGAGAACGTCCATGCTCACTCCTTCTCCTGCGTTGCTGCCAGCTTCGACTTCAGCACCGCCAGGTCGCGCTCGGCGTGCTGACGGTGCTCGCACTCCTCGTCGAGGAGGCTCTGCAGGCATTCGAGTACGGGAAAGTCTTCCGCCTGCGTCCACCCCGGCGCGAGCCGGGTCATCCGAGCTCCGGCAGCGCGCCGGCCCGCGCGACCGTCATCACCGACAGCCGCACCAGGATGGCCCACGTCTCGCGGAGGCCGTCGACGCCGGTCAGGCTCCGCTCGTGAAGGTGGCGTCGGTCATGGGCTCACGCTAGAGCAGGTTCCAGACGATCAGCGCCCGGTAGTCCGGCGTCGCGTTCGCCGTAACAGGTCGACCTCGCGATGCAACCTGAGGCGCGGCGGGTGCGTACCAGCAGCATGAGACCACGCCTTCGCAGCCACCTGCGACCCCCTGTCCACCCGCGCCGCGCCCTCGTCCCCGGCCTCGCCCTCCTGCTGCTGGGCGGGGGCCTTGCCCTGAGCCCGGTGCCGGCGGCGGCTGCCGTCACCTGCACCACGGTGCCCGGTGACGTGAACGGCGACGGGTACGCGGAGGTGGCCGTCGGCGAGCCGGGCAACAACAACGGCGCCGGCGCCGTGCACGTGCTCTACGGCGGTCCGGCCGGGGTCGTCACGAAGGCCACGGGCTCGGCGCTCGACGACCAGTACTTCACCCAGTCGACCCGGGGGGTGCCCGGCGTGGAGCGGGCCGACGACCAGTTCGGTTCGGCGACAGCCTTCGGGGACTTCGACCACGACGGCTGCGCCGACCTGGCCGTCGCCGCGAACAGCGAGGGCACGGTCACCATCTTCCGCGGGACGCCCCGCGGACTCAGCACCACCGGGGTGCGCCGGCTCACGGTGTCCGCCCTGGCGGGTGTGAAGGCGACCCCGAAGACG
Organism: uncultured Actinomycetota bacterium; assembly: GCA_963727215.1. Taxonomy (GTDB): domain Bacteria; phylum Actinomycetota; class Actinomycetes; order Propionibacteriales; family Propionibacteriaceae; genus Microlunatus. The sequence continues at coordinate 259,573 of CAVSFR010000009.1, read as the reverse complement.
AACGGGGTGTCCGGGCTCGAGGTGGCCGACCTCGACGACGACGGCACCGACGACCTCGCGATCGCCTCGGCCCGCACCGAGGTCGGGACGGGGACCGGCGCCCTCGTCGTCGTCTTCGGCGACCGTGACGGCCTCAACCAGGGCCTGGCCGGGGCCGAGCTCATCACCCGAGCGACCCCGGGCGTGCCCGGCAGCCCCGACAACCACGAATTCGCCGCCAGCCTGGCCAGCGGCGACTTCGACGGGAACGAGTTGAACGAGCTCGCGGTCGGGGGCGACGGGTTCGTCCAGATCCTCCGGGTGGGTCCGGGTCGGATCGGCGGGGCGCAGAAGGCCCCCATCACCCCGGCGACCAAGGGCTTCCCGAGCGGCGGTCACTCCGACTGGTACGAGTTCGGACTGTGGCCGATGGCCGGCGGCGACGTGAACGCCGACGGTCGCGACGACCTGGCGGTGGGGAACCCCGCCTACCAGGCCATCGAGTCCGAGCCTGGTCAGGGCGCGGGGGAGGGTGCAGTCGTGCTCCTCTACGGATCGCAGCGGGGGCTGACCACCGCCGGCAACCAGGTCTGGACCCAGGGCTCGCCCGGCGTCGATGGATCGGTCAGTGAGGAGAACAGCTTCGGCTACACCGTGGCGATGGGCCGCCTCGACGATGGCCCGACCGCCGACCTGGCCGTCGGGGCCTACCGCGACAGCAGCGGATCGGTCACCGTGCTGATGGGCAGTCCCGACGGCCTCACCACCGCGGGCGTCGGCGGCACCCGGTTCAACCGGACCACGCCCGGTATCACTTCTGGCTCGGGTGGCTTCGGTCCTACCCTCGCAGTGTCGGCGGTCAGCTCCATCAGCCGGGGCAGCCTGGTCGTGGGAAGTCCGGGGGCCGACATCGGCGAGGCTGACTCAGCGGGATCGATCACCGTGCTCGGCACTGCAGCCGGGGTCCCGGCCGCGCAGGGCAGCCGGACTCTGTCCGCCTCCTCAGCCGGCGTCAAAGGCCTTGCTGGCCCCTTCGAGGAGCTCGGTGGAGCCCTGGGCTGACGCTCGACCCGGCAGCTAGGCCGCTGCGGCCTCAGGCCGGCAGGGCGATCCGGACGGCCAGCGCGGCGATCACCGCCGACGACACCAAAGCCGTTCCGAGCCGGCCCCGCCGGCCCGTGAGCGCGCGTCCCAGGAGGGCCCCGCCGCCTGCGAGCAGCAGCTGCCAGCTGGCAGAGGCCGCAAAGGCGGCGGTGACGAAGAGGAGCTGCTCGCCCGGTGACGGCGGCGGTCCGGAACGGCCGAGGACGAGCGCGGCGAAGTAGACCACCGTCGACGGGTTGACCAGGGTCACACCGAGCAGCAGCAGGTAAGCCCGGCCGGCCCGCCTTGGGGGCGGCTCCGAGCGGGCCGAGGCGCCGTTGCGCCGGTGCGCTCGGACCCCACTCACCGCCACGTGCGTCGCCAGGCCGAGGAGTACGACCACCGAGGCCAGGCGGAGCGCTCCGGCCACCAAGGTGAGGGCCGGCGCCACCGCTGCGCCGAGCAGGACGGCCACCGACGCGTAGAGGCCGTCTGCGGTGGCCACGCCGAGGGCGCCGGCCAGACCGACGCGGAGCGAGGTGCGGGCGGTGAGCAGCACCAGGTAGGCGCCGACCGCGCCGACGGGCACAGCGATCCCGTAGCCGGCGAGCAGGCCCGCCAGGAGGGCGCTGCTCACCGCGAAGGCAGTCTCGACCTCCAGGCGGCGGCGACCTGCTGCTTCGTTCCACCAGTCAGGACGGCGAAGCGAGGCAGGGCGGACGGGACAGCGGTCATGGCCACATCATCGGTTCGCGCCGCGGCGACGCACAACCGCTTTGCGGACACCGCAGCGGCTGAACCGAGAGACAAGTGGATCCTCACGCGACTACGCGTGAGGATCCACTTGTCTGCTGCCTGAGAGTCCGGATGGGCGAGGCCGCGGCCTCCTGACCGCCGATGCCCGACTGCCCTGGTGTCTGGCAGCCTTGCGCCCATGACCGCCGTCCGCCGACCTCGAACCTCCTGGGTGGTGGTCGGCCCCGTCCTGGCCGTGGTGGTGCTGGTCCTGACCTGGGGCCGGGACCTGCCGGGGGTGCTCGTGGCCGTCGTCGCCCTCGTGCTGGCCGGGGCGGTGCTCTCGGCCGTGCACCACGCGGAGGTGGTGGCGCACCGGGTGGGGGAGCCGTTCGGCTCACTCGTGCTGGCCGTCGCGGTGACCATCATCGAGGTGGCCCTCATCATCACCCTGATGCTCTCGGGCGGCGCCAAGACGGCGTCCCTGCCGCGCGACACCGTCTTCGCCGCGGTGATGATCACCTGCAACGGGATCGTCGGACTCTCGCTGCTGTTGGGAGCGATCCGCTACAAAGTCACGATGTTCAACGCCGAGGGAACGGGGGCGGCGCTCGCGACGGTGGCCACCCTGGCCACGCTGAGCCTGGTGCTGCCGACGTTCACCACCAGCCGCCGGGGGCCGGAATTCTCACCGGCCCAGCTCGCCTTCGCGGCGCTCGCCTCGCTTGTCCTGTACGGGGCGTTCGTCCTCACCCAGACGGTGCGGCACCGCGACTTCTTCCTGCCCGTGACTTCTGCCGGGGTCGTGGTCGAGGCCGAGGAGCACGCCGACCCGCCCACCAACCGCGGCGCCCGGACCAGCCTGGCCCTGCTGCTGGTGGCGTTGGTCGCGGTGGTCGGCCTCGCGAAGGTGGAGTCGCCGGCGATCGAGGCCGGCGTCGAGGCCGCAGGGCTGCCGCCGTCCTTCGTCGGCGTGGTGATCGCGCTGCTGGTCTTGCTGCCCGAGACCCTCGCGGCGTCGCGTAACGCCCTGCGGGACCGCATCCAGACCAGCCTGAACCTCGCCCTCGGCTCCGCCATGGCGAGCATCGGCCTCACCATCCCGGCCATCGCGCTGGCCAGCATCTGGATCGACGTCCCCCTCGAGCTCGGGCTCGGCCCCACCCAGATGGTGCTGCTCGCCCTGACCATCGTCGTGGGCGTGCTGACCGTCGTCCCCGGTCGGGCGACGCGGCTGCAGGGCGTGGTCCACCTCGTGCTGCTCGCCGCGTTCGGGTTCCTGGCCATCAATCCCTGACGCGCCGCTCTCCGAGCGCAGTCGTGGTGCCCGTGGACCCCGTATCAGGGTCGGTCGCGGCGAAGGTCCTCAGTCGCGCTCCTGCCAGGTGCAGAAGCAGACCCGGTTGCCCTCGGGGTCGGCGAGCACCCAGAACGCGGGGGCTTGGTCCTCGCTGACCAGGCTGCCGCCGGCCGCGACCGCGGCCTCGATCCGGGGCTGCACCTCGGCCGGGTCCACCCAGAGGTCGGGGTGCCAGCGCTGCCGGGGCTCCTCGCTGCCGGACGCCTGGAACCACAGCGTCGGTAGGGCGGTCGAGGGGTCGGGCAGCTCGTCGGCGTCCCCGACCGGTGGGTCCAGGGCCAGGACGGCGGCCCAGAAGGGCGCCACGCTCGCCGCGGCCGGGGTGTCGAGACCGAGCTCGATGCGGGTCAGGCCGGCGGCGCTCAGCTCCAGCCCGGCCGTCGCGACCAGGCCCGAGATGCGGCGGGCCAGCCGGACGTCGCGTCCGGTGAGGCCCCCGACGTCGTGGCTGCTCAGCCTGATGTCGACGTGGCCGTAGCGCAGGTCGAGGTCGGGATGGTGGTCCATCTCTTCCGCCGTCGCGCCGATCGCGTTCACCAGGGCGAGCCCGGCGGCGAAGTCGGAGGTGATCACCCGCGTCTGCAGGCCGCCGAGCAGGTTCACCCAGCCGGTCAGTTCTGCCTCTGCGACCTGCCGGCCGGTGAGCTTCGTCATGGCCTCATGGTGTCACTGCGATCGGACTCGGTGTCGATACCCAGATGGGACGACCTCACGGAGCTTTTCGTCACAGGCTCGACCCTAGAACGCGTCCACCACCGCTTGACGGGCTCTGGCGATGGCCCTGATCCGGACGCCGTCCCGGTACGGCGCGTCGGTGAGCGCGGTCGGGCGCAGCACCAAGGCGCGGTTGGACAGGTCGAGGTGCTCCACGACCCGGTCGAGGAAGCCGGGGGCGCTGCCCCAGGGCCCGCCCACCAGCACGCCCTCCGGGTCGAGCAGGGCGACCACCGAGCCGACCGCCCCGGCGACGGCCGCCGCAATCTCCTCTCCCGTCCGACGGTCCGCGTCAGAGTCACCCGACAAGATCGCGCGGACGCGTGCCACGTCGATCGCCTCCGAGCCCGGTCGCATCAGCCCCCACGCGACGAAGGACTCGACCAGGGTCCGGCTCTGTCCGTCCGGTCCGACGGTCCGCACGTGCGCCAGCTCGCCCGCCATTCCGGTGGCGCCGCGGACCACGGTGCCGTTCAGGACGACCGCGCCGCCGATCCCGGCCCCGAGGTAGGCGAGCACGAAGTCGTCGAGGTCGGTCGCGCCGCCGTGGCTGCGCTCGGCCAGGGCGGCCCAGTTGACGTCGTTGTCGACCTCGATGTGAGGTGCGAGATCGGCCAGCACCGCGGCGGCCGCGAACTCGCCCACCAGGAACGGGGCGTGCGGCAGCGGCAGCAGCGCCCCGGTCCGGCGGTCGACCGGACCGGCGACGCTGACCGCACAGCTGCGGACCACGCCCGGGGTCAGGGCGACGGCCGCGCGGACGGCCTCCCGCAGCAGGGGCGCGAGCTCCCGGCCTTCGAGCGGTGGCGGCGGTACCGGCTGCTCGACGTGGCCGAGCGCGCCGCCGAGCAGGTCGAAGCTGTCGACCACGACCCCGTCCGGTCCGACCGAGACGGCCAGGGCTGCTGCAGCGTCCGGACGCAGTCGGCAGGAGGTGCCGGCCCGGCCCCGCCCACCGACCTGCGGCCCGTCCTCGGCCACGACACCCGCCTCGATCAGTCGACGCACGCTCTCGGAGATGGTCGGCTTGGAGATCCCGGTCCGGGCGGCGATCGCCGCCCGGGTCAGGGAGTCGGTCTGAAGCAGCTGCTCGAAAACCCGCCGGTCGGTCAGCTGCCGCACCATCTCCAGCGAAGGGCGCGACGGCTCCTCGCTGACGACGTGGGTGGGCAGCGTCACAGGCCGAGGCCGCGGCGGCCGATCTCGTTCAGCTGGTCGAGTGAGAAGCGGTCGGGCCAGGACGCCTCGTAGTGCTCCTCGGGGAAGTCCGACGGGCTGCGCCCGGTGATGAAGGCTTCGCGTACCAGCCGGGAGTAGTCCTCGTTCTTCGCACACCACGGTGCGGCCGGGATGTACATCACGTTGCCCCAGCCCTGCTGCTTCTTGACCGGCGCGACCGAGTGGACCATGTCGCAGTGCCACCAGACCGAGTCGCCGGGCTGCACGCTGGGAATCGAGGAGACCGCCGCCGTCAGGATGTCGTGCCACTTCTTCGTCGTCGGGAAGGTGCGGTTGGGCTTCACCCCGCACATGTTGTCCTCCTCGACGTCCTCCAGCAGCGGACGCAGCATCAGGTACGCCATCGCCTTGGGGATCGGCACCGTGTGCAGCACCCCCTGGTCGTTGGCCATCTCGCTCAGAGCCGTCCAGCCCTGAAAGGTACGGAAGGCCGAGCACATGGTCGTGCCCGGGTACTGCGCCGCCTCGGTACGGTACGCCGCGTCCCAGGGGTCGTAGGAGGCGAAGTCGCCGGAGAAGAGGTGCCGGAAGGTTTGCTGGTAGCCCTCGGTCATCCACAGGTCGAGGGTGCCCGGGTCGCTGTGCGTCCCGAGCCCGCCCGAGTCGGCGCCCGGCGGACGGCGCCGGATCCGGTCAGGGTAGAGGCTGTCCCGCTCGGGGTCGAACCAGCTGCGGCCCTCGCTGTCGGCGGTCCAACGAGCGTTCAGGAACGACTGGACGGCCGCCATCCGCGGATGCTGGCGGGCCTCCATCTGGGCGCTCGACCAGTAGACGGGGTAGATCTCGGGCTTGGACGCCTCTAGGTCGCCGAAGAAGTCGTCGGCCGGACCGGCGTAGTTCTCGAAGAAGTGGTTACCCTCCACGTAGTCGACGATCTGGGCGTCCCACTGCTCGGCTTGCGTGCGCTCGAAGTGGCCACGGACGACGGCACAGCCGCGACGCTTGAGCAGGGCCAGCGTCTCGTCGCTGACGGTGCCCGCCTCGATGTCGGCGTAGTCGATGACCGGCCATACCTCCTCCCCGCGCTCACGGGTCGCCCGGATGTCGTCGACCTCGCCGCGGATGAACTCCTCGACCTCGGCCACGACCTCCTCGACCGTTCGGCCCGACGACGCGATCCGGTCGCGGATCGCCGTCTTGATCTCGACGATCGCCGCCGGGATGTTGTCGGGGAGCGACTCCCAGTGCGGCAGGCCGGTGAGCTCGCTGCGGTGGGAGCTGGTGGTCACGCTGGTCATGGTTCGTCCTCCGGGTCGACGAGTAAGGAGTGCTTACTGCCCATCGTAAGGAGTCCTTACGATCAGCGCAAGGCCCGCCGACAGGAGAACTGCTGAGAGGTGGCTACCCATCAGGGCCGAACAACCCCCTTCTTCCAGCAGTCAGTGTGCTTCCCCCCAAGGAGACCTCGCGGTGGTGGGCCGGTGGGACGATGCTGTCCATGCGTCGACAGGTGGTGTCCTCCGGAGCGCCCTGGGAGTCCGTCATTGGGTACTCCCGTGCAGTGCGGGTCGGATCCTGGGTCTCGGTGGCGGGGACTACCGCAGGCCTCGGCGGGGGCGAGGTGGTCGGCGGCGACGACGTCGTCGCCCAGGCGCGCGAGGCGTTGCTCCGGATCGAGCGGGCGTTGGTCCAGGTGGGCGCAGGCCTGAGCGATGTGGTGCGGACCCGCATCTTCCTCACCGACATCAGCCGGTGGGAAGGGGTCGGTCGCGTGCACGGCGACTTCTTCGGCCAGATCCGGCCGGCGAGCACGATGGTCGAGGTCGTCCGGCTGATCGAGCCGGCCCTGCTGGTCGAGATCGAAGCGGATGCCGTCGTCCTCGACGGCCGCTGAGCTCCTCGACCCACGACCGAGGTCCGGTTGGGGCACCTACCCCAGCTCGGCCCCGCGTGGCACCGACGCCTTCAGGAACGCCCGCCAGGCGCCGGCGTCGCTCAGGTCGCCGCCGCGGCCGATCCGGTCGAGCACCCGACGGCTCGCGGCACGGGTGTCCGAGTCCCACCGGCCCGTGACCGTGACCGGCTCCTCCCACAGGTGGGTGCAGATGGCCTGGACCGCCTGCAGCTGGGAGGTCGACCTGGTGGACAGGGTCGACAGCTTGCTGCCGGAGCGGCTGTTGTCGACGTGGATGTGGTTGGCGTGGGTGGCGTTGTACTCATACGTCAGCACGTACGCGAAGTCGTGGTGCAGGCTCGCGGCCAGCGACCAGTAGCGGCGTAGCGCGCGCTGGAGGTCGGTCCCGGTGCTGGAGCGCCATCGGTCGTAACGGCAGGAGACGAAGTCGCCGCCCGGCAGCCGCAGCCGGGACAGATCGAACGCGCGGCCCGCCGCGTGCCACGAGCTGCAGTCCGAGCCGCCGGCGACAAAGGCGCCGTAGGTCCAGACCTGGTCGGGTGCGGCCATCCCGGACTCCGCGCGATAGGAGTCCAGCCAGCCGCCCAGCTGGTCGAAGAACGCGGGCTCGAAGGCGAAGGACTCGCGGCTCTCGCTGATCTCGTAGACCAGCGGCAGCTTCCGCAGCGTCTTGTGCTCGTCGATCGAGGCGCGCGAGACGCACCGGTCAGTGGTGTCGGACCCGTCGCCGTCGGACCCGTGCAGGCTCGGGAACCGGCCGGAGTCCGAGCAGCCGCCGAGCAGCAGCGCGGCGCTCCCGGCCCCGGTGAGACCGAGCAGCTGCCGGCGGTTCACCGCTCGACCGCGGCCGCGTGCGCGCTCGAACCCATGCCTTCGAGCGTCCCGGCGAAGGGCGGCGACCGCGTCGGACCAGGGTCGCTCGACCCCAGGACCGCAGTCGTCGACCGGTCCGCGCTAACGGTCAGCGGTCCTCCACAAGACGGTGCCCAGCAGGGCGAGCGTGCAGACGTGGACCGCGGTGCACCACAGGCAGAGGGCGTTGACCCGGAAGAGCTCGACCCAGACGAGGTACAGCACCATCGCGACGCCCAGCCCGACGCCCGCGAGCCGGACCAGGTCCAGCTGCCGGCGCCGCCACGCCGTCGGGGTGAGCAGGGCGGCCATCACCACGAAGTACGCGAGCCCGAGGACGGCCACCGGGACGCCGAGAAACTCGCTGTACGGGCTCGACGTGACCTTGGCGCAGTTGACCACCGCCCCCTCGGGGCACGCGAGCACCGCGGAGGAGGTGACGTGCTCGACCGTGAGGTAGGCCGAGACCGCCAGCCCCAGGAGCGCGACGACCAGCGACGGCTCGACCCGGGTCCGTGTCCGGCCCTCAGCCAGGGTCACGACAGCGTCTTCGCGGCGGCCTGCACACCGGCCGAGCTGCACACGGCGCTCGGCTGGTTCCCCGTGGTCGAGCAGATCGCGGCGGTGATGGCGTTCGCCGTCCCGTCGACAGCCTTTGCGATGTCGGAGCTGGGGTCCGCGAGCGCGGTCGCCACCTCCTGGTGCGTCTTGCCCGCCAGCACCTGCGGGTCGTACGAGGCACCGCTGATCATGTACCTGCCGCCGATGTCGACGAACGGGTACGAGCCGCCGCTGTACGCCGAGAAGGTCTGCTGGTCCTCGGTCGAGAGCGTGTCGAGCGCTGCGTAGCCGTTACCGGACCGCTCGTTGCTCTCGGCCTCCACGCCGGTGAAGGCGATGGTCTTGCTGGTGTAGGACGAGCCGTGGAAGGTGAGCGTCGGCGTGCTGGGGTAGACGTCAGTAGAGCTGGAGGCGGTCTGGCCGAGGCCGGTGAACGTCCCGAAGCGGGAGAGTGCGACCACCATCGGCCACCGTTCGGCTGCGCAGTACGGGCAGTACTCCGCGCCCACGTAGAGGACCTTCGGCTTGCCGTCCGCAGTGAGGGCCGGCGAGGTCATCGGCCTGGGCGGAGCCTTCATGGTGCCGACACCGACCTGGTCGAGCACACCGGCCGGCACCGAGGTGACTCCCGCGACGACGCCGCTGTCGGCTGTCCCGCTGGTGGCCGCCGGCTTCGACCCGAAGCCGGCCAGCCGGACCACCACCAGGGCTGCCACGGCCACCAGCACGACGGCCAGCGGGACGACGACCAGGATCAGCTGCCTCCGGCGTCGCTCTCGACGCGCCTGCTCCGCGGCCAGCTTGGCCCGGGCCGACGCCGCGCCCTTGGCCTGGTTGCCCCCGGCTCGGGGGGTGGCCGGCCGCGGCGGCAACGGACGGTTGCTGTTGGGGGACGGACTCATCTCACCAGTGTGAACTCCCGGCCCGGCCCCGGACGTTCCCGCGCGTTCACGCGCCCTCGCCTGCTCAGCGGGTGGCCGCCGCGGGACGGCTGACCGCCGCGAGGACCAGCGCAGCGATGCCGAACGCCAGCACCACCGGCGAGCCGATCTCGATCGCCCGCAGGAGACCGGCGGCGCCGGCGACGAGACCGATTCCCAGTGCCGCGAGAGCCTGGACGAGGTAGGCGACGGTGTACGCCGCGGAGAGCACCCCGGCCCGGTGGGTCACCGGCGCGCTAGCCGTCACCAGACCGAGACCACCGGCGAAGAGCAGGCTGTAGCCGGCGCCCGCCACCACGGAGGAGGCGAGGAACCACAGCAGCGAGTGGGAGGTACCAGCCACCACGAGCAGACCGAGCCCGACGATCGCGGTCGGGGCGCCAGCAGTGACGGCACGCCGAGCAGGCACGTTGGCCGCGACGAGTGCCACCAGCCCGATCACGATGGCGGACACGGAGATGACCGCGCCGCTGACGAAGGCGTTGGTGGAGCCGACGAGGTCGCGCGCGATCGAGGCGCCCAGGGCCAGGTAGATCGCGCCGAGGGCGAACGCCCCGGAGACGGCGAGCGTGCCTGCGGCGAACTCCGCGCGCGCTCCGCGCGGCAGGTACGGTCGGCGAGGTCGCCAGGCCGTCTTGGTTTCGGGCAGCGACGCCGGCAGGAACCAGACGAGCACCAGCGCCAGCACGGTCACCGCCAGCAGCACGAAGAACGTGAGGTGCATCGGGGCCGGTGCGTACTCGACCAGGGCGCCGCCCACCAGCGTCGCCACGGCCAGGCCGGTGGCGGTCGAGGCGGTGGTGATCGAGCTGGCCCGCCCGGCGCGGCCGCTCGTGTCCAGCTCGACCATCGCGGCCGTCGCGGGGCTGAGCGAGAGCCCGACGCCCACCCCCATCAGGGCTCTTCCGAAGAGCACCCAGCCGAGTGAGGGAGCGAGGCCGAACGCCAGCGAGCCGACCGCCAGGATGCTCAGACCCGTCAGGATCGTCCGTCGCCGGCCGACCACGTCCGACAGGTTGCCGAACAGCAGCAGAACGGGGATCAGGGTCAGCGGGTAGACCGCGAAGATCAGCGTCGTGGTGGCCGGAGCGAGGTTCCAGGCGCGGGCGTAGAGCGGGTAGACCACGGTCGGGGCGCCACTGGCCCACAGCGCCAGGCCGGCCACGAGTGCGGCGGTCCAGAAGCTGGCGTTCGGGCTGAGCCGGGCCACGGTTCCTTCTTTCGTTCAGGGGCACGACGTTGCCCCCCGGGCTGAGGCCGTCAACTTAGCACCCTGAGTAGGAGCTTCCAACTCAGGTGGCTAGGATGGGCTCATGGAGCTGACGACGAAGCCGCAGAGCGCTGCGTCCTGTGCGATCGCGCGCAGCCTGGAGGTAGTAGGTCAGAAGTGGTCCCTGCTGGTCGTCCGCGAGGCGATGCTGGGCACGACGCGGTTTGCCGACTTCCGTACCCGGCTGGGCGTCGCACCCGACGTGCTCACCGACCGGCTGTCCCGGCTGGTCGAGCAGGGGGTGCTCGAGCGCCGCGCCTACCGCGAGCAGGGCGAGCGCGAGCGCGCCGAGTACCGGCTGACGCCAGCCGGCCGGGACCTGCTGCCGCTGCTGACGGCGATGCTGCAGTGGGGGGACGTCCATCGACCCGTCCCCGGCCCGCCCGTCGGAATGACGGTGGAGAAGGTGGGGCAGACACCGGTCCGGCTCGCCTATCTCGACGCCGACGGCCACGAGCTCGACGTCGACGAGGTGGCGCTACTCCGCCGCTGAGCTACCAGCCGCGGTCGCGCCACTCGGCCAGGTGCGGCCGCTCGGCACCGAGGGTGGTGTCGTCACCGTGGCCGGGGTGGACCACCGTACGGTCGTCGAAGCGCGCGAACACTTTGTGTTCCAGGTCGTCCAACAGGGACGTGAAGTCGGCCTCACCCGAGGTCTTGCCGGGGCCGCCGGGGAACAGGCTGTCGCCGGTGAACAGGTGCGTCACGCCGTCGGCGCCGTCGTAGGCCAGGGCGATCGAGCCGGGCGTGTGGCCGACCAGGCCGATCACCTCCAGCAGCTCCCGGCCCACGGCGACGGTCTCGCCGTCCCAGAGGCCGCTGAGGCTCTCCACCCAGGCGCCGGTGGCGATGGCGTCCACGTCCGGACGCCCGCAGCGCAGCGCAGCACCGGTCGACTCGGCCACCTCGCCCAGCGCCTGCCAGTGGTCGCCGTGCCGGTGGGTCGTGACGATCGTGTCCACCGTGGTACCGGTGAGGGCAAGCAGGGTCGCGGCGTCGGCCGCGGCGTCGACCAGCAGGCTGCCGCCGTCGGTGCTGGTGAGCAGGTAGGCATTGTTGTCCATCGGGCCGACGCTGACCTTGGTCATGGACAGGGTGGGGGAGAGCGCCAGGGTCAGCGGCTCGCCGCCGGGTTCGACGTGGTTCAGGCCGGGCATCGGCGTCCTCTCGGGTTCGGGGGGGTCAGAAGGCCGGCAGTCGGAGACCGCCGCCGCCGGTCAGGGAGGAGTCGTCGCTGCGTCCGGTCAGCCAGCCGAGCAGGTCGGCGCTGCGCCCCCGCACCTGCCGGGTCTCCCCGGAGCTGCCGACCGTGAGCGCGGTGGTGTGCGACACCAGCTTGAGCCGGGGGAACTCGTCGCGCTCCCGTATTCGGAAGGCTGACAGCTCCAGCAGCCAGTCGGCGGTCGTCGGGTGCACGTCGGCGAGCGTGTAGCCGATGTCCAGGTCGACGTGATGGAGCACCACCTCCAGCAGCCGGGCGAGGGGCAGCAGCCGAGCCGGCACCTGCATCCCGCCGCGTAGCGCGACGACGGCGTCCCAGCCGCCGCTGGCCTCCACCTGGTCGAAGGCGTCGTCCAACCGGCCGGCCGAGGTGTCGAGGTCGATCTGCAGCTCGAGCCCGGAGCGGTTGGCTCCCACCTCGATCTCGCGCTCGCGCTGCTCGGGGGAGTCGTACATCTCCTGCCGCGCGCCGCTCCGAGCCCAGACGGCGAGTCGGCCGAGCCCGTCGGCCTGCCGGGCGAGGTGGGTCGCGACGTGACCGCGGCTCCAGCCGGGCAGGTGGCTGGGCCCCCGCCAGTCGTCGTCGCCGACCAGGATCGTCTCGCGCAGCAGGGTGCCGGTGGCCTCGGCCAGCTCGGACCGCAGGTTCGCGAGCTGCTTCTCCTGCGAGGAGAGGGTGGCTCCGGCGTCCTGGTCGGTCTCGGCGTCGGGCACGGTCTCACCGTAGAGGATGCTGGCAGCGTGACCGACAGCCGGACGGGCGCCGTCGCCCAGCTCTTCGACCAGCTCACGCCGTTCTACGACCAGAGCGGTGTCGCGTTCTTCGGACCGATCGCAGACCGCTTGGTCGAGCTGGTCGCACCCGAGTCGGGGGAGCAGGTCGTCGACCTCGGGTGTGGGCGGGGGGCGGTGACGACGCGGCTGGCGCACGCCGTCGGACCAGCAGGCGCGGTCACGGCGCTGGACCTGGCCCCCGGCATGGTGGCGGCCACCTGCGACGAGGCTGCCCGCGACGGTCTCACGTGGGTGCACGCCCAGGTCGGCAACGCGGCCGAGCCCGACCTGCCGACGGCTTCCTGCTCGCTCGTCACCGCATCGCTGGTGCTGTTCTTCCTGCCGGACCCGGCGTCGGCGCTACGCCGTTGGCTGGAGCTGCTGGCCCCGGCCGGACGGATCGGGCTCACCACCTTCGGCGAGCAGGACCCGGTCTGGCGGGCCGTTGACGACCTGTTCGTCCCGTACCTGCCCGCCGAGATGCTCGACCCCCGCACCGCAGGGCGTCGGGGGCCCTTCAGCAGCGAGGCGGCGCTGTCCGCTCTGGTCGGGGAGGCCGGTGGGGAGGTCACGGCGTCGGTCGAGGAGCCGCTGCCGGTCCGGTTCACCGACGTGGTCCAGTGGGAGCGCTTCAGCATGGGTACGGGTCAGCGGCAGATGTGGCAGCACGTTCCGGAGGCCGAGCGACCGGGGTTGCGGGCGGCCGCCGAAGGTCTGCTGGAGACCGCTCGGCCGGCTCGCGGTGGCCCGATCGAGGTCAGCCAGACGGTCCGCTACACCCGGATCGGCCGGCCCGACCTCGCGGTCTGAGAGAACTGTCCGAAGGCCCACCTACGATGGTGCATCGTGATGGACCGACTGATCGTCCGGGGTGCCCGCGAGCACAACCTGCGCAACATCTCCCTTGACCTGCCGCGCGATGCGCTGATCGTCTTCACCGGTCTGTCCGGGTCCGGGAAGTCGAGTCTGGCGTTCGACACGATCTTCGCCGAGGGACAGCGCCGGTACGTGGAGTCGCTCTCGGCGTACGCCCGGCAGTTCCTGGGCCAGATGGACAAGCCCGACGTCGACTTCATCGAAGGTCTGTCCCCGGCGGTCTCCATCGACCAGAAGTCGACCAGCCGCAACCCGCGCTCTACCGTCGGCACCATCACCGAGGTCTACGACTACCTGCGCCTGCTCTACGCCCGCGCCGGCCGGCCGCACTGCCCGGTCTGTGGCGAGCCGATCAGCCGCCAGTCGCCGCAGCAGATCGTCGACCGGCTGATGGCCCTGCCCGAGGGCACCCGCTTCCAGGTGCTCGCGCCGGTGGTCCGCGGCCGCAAGGGCGAGTACGTGGAGGTGTTCCGCCAGCTGGTCAGCGACGGCTTCAGCCGGGTCCGGGTGGACGGCGAGGTCATTCAGCTGATCGAGCCGCCGACGCTGGACAAGCAGAAGAAGCACTCCATCGACGTCATCGTCGACCGGCTCGTGGTCAAGCCCAGCTCCAAGCAGCGGGTCACCGACTCCGTGGAGACCGCGCTCGGCCTGGCCCAGGGTGTGGTCTCCATCGACTTCGTCGACCTCGAGGCTGGTGACCGGCAGCGCGAGCGCCGGTACTCCGAGAAGATGGCCTGCCCGAACGACCACGACATCGCGATCGAAGAGCTCGAGCCGCGCCAGTTCTCCTTCAACGGTCCGTGGGGTGCCTGCCCCGAGTGCAGCGGTCTGGGCACCCGGATGGAGGTCGACCCCGAGCTGGTCGTCCCCGACGACGAGCTCAGCCTGGCCGAGGGCGCAATCGCCCCCTGGGCGTCGGCGCACGTGGCTGACTACTTTCTGCGGCTGATCGAGTCCCTCAGCGAGAGCGTCGGCTTCAGCACCAAGGTGCCGTGGCACCGACTGCCCGCAGCGGCACAGAAGGTGCTGCTGCACGGCGTGCCCAACCAGGTGCACGTCACCTACAAGAACCGCTACGGCCGCGAGCGGTCGTACAACGCCAAGTACGAGGGCGTCATCTCCTACATCGAGCGCCGGCACGCCGAGGCCGAGACCGACACCTCGCGGGAGCGCTTCGCCGGCTACATGCGCGAGGTGCCGTGCAAGACCTGCCACGGAGCCCGGCTCAAGCCCACGTCGCTGGCCGTCACCCTCGGCGGCAAGAACATCGCCGAGATCTCGTCGATGTCGATCGACGAGGCGGCCGCGTTCCTGCTGCAGCTCGAGCTCACCGACCGTGAGCGGCAGATCGCCGAGCGGGTGCTCAAGGAGATCAACGAGCGGCTGCGCTTCCTGCTCGACGTCGGTCTGGACTACCTGTCGCTCAGCCGCCCGACCGCCAGCCTGTCCGGCGGCGAAGCGCAGCGGATCCGGCTGGCCACCCAGATCGGCTCCGGCCTGGTGGGCGTGCTGTACGTCCTCGACGAGCCCAGCATCGGCCTGCACCAGCGCGACAACCGCCGGTTGATCGACACCCTGATTCGCCTGCGCGACATGGGCAACACCCTGATCGTGGTCGAGCACGACGAGGACACGATCAAGGTGGCCGACTGGGCCGTCGACATCGGCCCGGGCGCCGGCGAGCACGGCGGTCACGTGGTGCACTCCGGCAGCGTTCAGGAGCTGCTCGACCACCCGACGTCGCTGACCGGTCAGTACCTGTCGGGCCGGCGGGAGATCCCGCTGCCTCCCGCCCGACGGCCGAAGACCAAGGGCCGTGAGATCACCGTCAACCACGCCGTCGAGCACAACCTGCGCGACGTCACCGTCGCGTTCCCGCTCGGCCAGCTGATCGCGGTCACCGGGGTCTCGGGATCAGGCAAGTCGACGCTGGTCAACGACATCCTCTACACCGCGCTGGCCAAGCGGATCTACAACGCCCGCGACGTCCCGGGCCGTCACCGCTCGATCACCGGCGCGGACGAGGTGGACAAGATCATCCACGTCGACCAGTCGCCGATCGGCCGGACGCCACGGTCCAACCCGGCCACCTACACCGGCGTCTTCGACCACGTCCGACGGCTGTTCTCCGAGACGCAGGAGGCAAAGGTCCGCGGCTACCAGCAGGGCCGCTTCTCGTTCAACGTCAAGGGTGGCCGCTGCGAGAACTGCACCGGTGACGGCACGATCAAGATCGAGATGAACTTCCTGCCCGACGTGTACGTCCCCTGTGAGGTCTGCCACGGTGCCCGGTACAACCGGGAGACCCTTGAGGTGCACTACAAGGGCAAGTCGATCTCCGAGGTGCTGGACATGAGCATCGAGGAGGGGCTCGACTTCTTCGCGGCGCTCCCTTCGATCGCCCGGCACCTGAGGACCCTGGTCGACGTCGGGCTGGGTTACGTCCGGCTGGGCCAGCCGGCCACCACTCTCTCCGGCGGTGAGGCGCAGCGCGTCAAGCTGGCCAGCGAGCTGCAGAAGCGTTCGACCGGCCGCACCCTGTACGTGCTGGACGAGCCGACGACCGGTCTGCACTTCGAGGACATCCGCAAGCTGCTGCTGGTGCTCGGCAAGCTGGTCGATGCCGGCAACACGGTCGTGGTGATCGAGCACAACCTCGACGTGATCAAGACTGCCGACTGGTTGATCGACATGGGTCCCGAGGGTGGGTCCCGCGGCGGCACGGTGCTCGCCGAGGGCACGCCCGAGCAGATCGCGGCCTGTCCCGAGTCCTACACCGGTGAGTTCCTGCGGCCGCTGCTCGAGGGCCGGCACGTGCCGGTCGGCAAGGCGCAGCCCTCGTTGGTCCCCAGCCGGCCGCTGACCAAGAAGGCGCAGAAAGCCATCGCCGCCGAGGAGCGGGCGGTGCGGGCCGCGGCCAAGAAGGCGGCCGCGGCCAACGGAGGCGTCCCGAGGAAGCGGGCCGCCAGCGCCCAGGCGGTGCCCGCGTCCAAGGCGAGCTGAAACGTCGAGCAACCATGAACCTTCGAGGGGTCCGGTTCGTCTGACGGTTGAGGCCTGAGACCTCAGCCGCTCACCGGCCAGCACCCATCCCTGGAGGTCCCGTGTCCGACCGCACCCGCCCTGCCCCCACCGACTCGTCCCCCTCTCCCACGCGCCGTACGGTTCTGAGGGCGGCCGGGATCGTGGCTCTGACGGGCGGTGGCGCGGCGCTGGGCGCCTGCTCGTCCGACGCCGAGACCGCAGCGCCAGGGAGCTCGGCCGCTCCGTCGTCCGCCGCTTCCGCCTCGTCTGCTCCGGCCTCGTCGGCGTCATCCGCGCCCTCCTCAGCCTCCTCGAGCGCAGCTGCACCGACCGGCCCGAGCATCGCCACCTCCGAGGTGCCGGTGGGTGGCGGCGTGATCCTGAAGGACGCGGACTACGTCATCACCCAGCCGGCCAAGGGCACGTTCAAGGCCTTCAGCAAGATCTGTACGCACAAGGGGTGCCCGGTCGCCGACGTCGCCGGCGGGAACATCGAGTGCAGGTGCCACGGCAGCAAGTTCTCGATCACCGACGGGTCCGTCACCAACCCGCCCGCCAGCGAGCCGCTGAAGGAGTTCCCGGTCGCGGTGGCGGGCGACAAGGTGGTCGTCACGGCCTGACGGGCTGCAGCCTCACCTCGTCAGCTCGCCGGCGAGGTGCGGACGGCCGCGGTGCCCTAGGTCAACCGAGCAACCTCACCCGGGTTCCGCTTCGTTGTCACGAGCGTCAGCACGGCCCAGGCCCTCGGAGCGGGCTGAGCGTCGCCGCGTCACGGTAGCGGTCGCCCGCCTCGGGGGTGCCAGCCTCCTGGGACCAGGGCCGCCCGGCTGCTGCACGGGTGACGGACCTCGACGTCTCCAGCCCCGTCACCGAGCCGCGGTCCTCGCTAGGCAAGCCGACGGGCACCTCGAGCCGGCCATCGGCGTTGAAGTCGGTCCCGAAGTCGTCCACGCAGACCGGTGGGCTGGGTGCGGCCGGCGGAGCGGCGGTCGCGCTGCCGCCGCCGGGCACCAGCGAGGCCACACCCAGCGTCGCCGCCGCCCGCCAGGCAACGTGTCGTCTCATCGTCGAGCTTCTTGTCGCCGTGGTTCCAGCCCGCGTCAGCCCCTCCGCGGGACTGACGGACCGGCGGCCGAGCGGTCGCCGGCAGGTCTTCCTGCGCTCTGGGTACGCACCGGCCTCCGTCCTGGTTGCATCTGACGCCCGGTCGGCCGCTCCGGCCCGGCGCCCGCTCCGAGGGAGTGGGCCGGGCTGGGCCGGGAGCGCGCCGCCGTGACCGTCGGTGGACCTGCCCGCTCCCGCCCGTCGATCCACGGGTTTTTACGGATGCGGACACCCGGTGCGCCCTCCTACCGTCGTGTCGTGACTAGCACCCCCGCCGCCGCGACGCGTGGCGCACGGTCGGCGGCCGCACGTCCCTGGCTGCCGCCGGTGGTGCTCGCGGGGGTGGCGGCGGTCTGGGGCGTGACCTTCACCGTGGTCGACGATGCTGTCGATGCCCTGCCGGCCGTCGACCTCGTCGCCTGGCGGTTCGGCCTGGCTGCCCTGCTCCTCGGCCTGCTGGGCCGCTGGGGTCCGGCGCTGCCGCGGCGGCTGCGGGGCCGGTCGGTGGTGCTGGGCCTGCTGCTCGGGGTGGGCTTCCTGCTGCAGGCCTGGGCGCTCACCTACACCGACGCCCTCGTCTCGGGCCTCCTGACCGGGATGCTCGTGGTCGTGGCCCCGGTCGCGGGCTGGCTGCTGTTCGGCGAGCGGCCGGCGCTCGGGGTCGGGGCCGGCGCGACGGTCGCCGTCGTCGGCGTGCTCGTGCTCGGTGGGCCGAAGGGTGCGTTGGGTCCGGGTGAGCAGCTGACCCTCGCGGCCGCCGCGGTCTGGGGGCTGCACCTCGTGCTGATGTCTCGCTGGTCGGAGGCGCCGTACGCGCTGGCCCTGGCCCGGACACAGACCGGCGTCGTGGCGGCGACAGCCTTGTTCGCCGGCCTGGTCCGGGCCCTGGTCACCGGCTCGTCCCCGCTTCCGGTAGCGCCGGCGGACGCCGGCACCTGGGGCTCGGTGGTGTACCTGGCGGTGGCGGCGACGGCCGGCGCGCTGGTGCTGCTGAGCTGGTCCCAGGCCCGGGTCGACGCCACCCGGGCCGCCGTCATCCTGACCCTCGAACCGGCCGTCTCAGGCCTCACGGCCGCCGCTACCGGCCGCGCGCTGAGCGCACGCGTCGTGGTCGGGTCGATGCTGCTCCTCGGGGCGATGCTGCTGGTCGAGGTCGTCCGTCGCCGCCCGGCGCTGTCAGTGTCGCCACCTAGAGTTGAGGTCGTGGCAGCCTCTTCCGTCCGACCCTCCTCGCGCCACCCGCTGGCGTACCGGCCGGCACCCGGTTCGATCCCCGACCAGCCGGGGGTCTACCGCTTCTCCGACCCCGAGGGCCGCGTCATCTACGTGGGCAAGGCGAAGAGCCTGCGGTCGCGGCTGAACTCCTACTTCGCCGACCTCAGCTCGCTGCACAGCCGGACCCAGTCGATGGTGCTGACCGCTGCGCGGGTCGACTGGACGGTCGTGCAGACCGAGGTCGAGGCGCTCCAGCTGGAGTACTCCTGGATCAAGGAGTTCGACCCGCGCTTCAACGTCAAGTACCGCGACGACAAGTCCTACCCCTGGATGGCGGTGACGCTGGGCGAGGAGTTCCCGCGAGTGACGGTGGGCCGGGGGCCCAAGCGCAAGGGCACGCGCTACTTCGGTCCGTACTCCCACGCCTGGGCGATCCGCGAGACCGTCGACCTGGTCCTGCGGGTGTTCCCGATGCGGTCCTGCCGACCGGGGGTGTTCAAGAACCACCGCCAGCTGGGCCGGCCCTGCCTGCTCGGCTACATCGGCAAGTGCTCGGCGCCCTGCGTCGGCCGGGTGACGCCGGAGGAGCACCGCGAGATCGTCGACGACTTCTGCACGTTCATGGCCGGTCAGGCCGGCCCGATGGTCAAGCGGCTCGAACGCGACATGCGTCAGGCGAGCGACGATCTCGAGTTCGAGCGCGCGGCCCGGATCCGCGACGACATCGGCGCCCTGCAGCGGGCGAGCGAGCAGAACGCCATCGTCTTCCGGGACGGCACCGACGCCGACGTGGTGGCGGTGGCGGAAGACCCGCTGGAGGTTGCCGTGCAGATCTTCCACGTCCGCGGCGGCCGGGTGCGCGGCGAGCGCGGCTGGGTGGCGGACCGGTTCGACGAGAGCGAGACCGGCGAGCTGATCGAGTCGTTCCTGCTGCAGCTGTACTCCGAGTCCGAGCCGAGCACGACCGACCGGGACGCCGTCCCGCGGGAGATCCTGGTGCCGGCGCTGCCGCCGTCGCTGGAGTCGCTGACCGAGCTGCTGAGCGAGCGGCGCGGCTCCCACGTCGACATCCGGGTCCCGCAGCGCGGCGACAAGAAGACGCTGATGGAGACGGTGGCGCGTAACGCCACCCAGGCCCTGATCCGGCACAAGACCACGCGCGCCGGCGACCTGTCCACCCGCAATCGGGCCCTGGAGGAGATCCAGGAGGCGCTCGAGCTGCCGTCGGTGCCGCTGCGGATGGAGTGCTTCGACATCTCCAACCTCCAGGGCACCGAGGTGGTCGCCTCCATGGTCGTCTTCGAGGACGGCCTGCCACGCAAGAGCGAGTACCGGCGCTTCGTCATCCGCGGCGTCGACGGCCAGAACGACGTCGCCGCCATGCACGAGGTGATCACCCGTCGTTTCCGGCGGCTGATCGACGACCGGACGGCAATGGCCACGGCCGAGGCGGACGGTAGCAACGAGGGACCGCTGCTGGTCGACCCGACCACCGGGGCGCCGCGCCGGTTCGCGTACGCGCCGGCCCTGGTGGTCGTCGACGGCGGACCACCCCAGGTGGCCGCCGCCGCCCAGGCGCTGGACGAGCTGGGCATCTCCGACGTTGCCCTGTGCGGGCTGGCCAAGCGACTGGAGGAGGTCTGGTTGCCCGACCTGGACGAGCCGGTCATCCTGCCCCGGACCAGCGAGGGGCTCTACCTCCTCCAGCGGCTGCGCGACGAGGCGCACCGTTTCGCCATCACCCACCACCGCTCGCGCCGCAGCAAGTCGATGGTGGAGTCGCTGCTTGACCAGGTGCCGGGGCTGGGCGAGGTCCGCCGCAGGGCGCTGATGGGCCACTTCGGCTCGCTCAGGAAGCTGCGGCAGGCCAGCGTGGAGGAGATCGCGGCTGTCCCCGGGTTCGGACCCAAGCTGGCGCAGTCCATTCTCGACGCCCTGGCCGCCGCGCCGCAGCGCGAGGCCATCAACACCGCCACCGGAGAGATCCTGACGGGCGCCGAACCGGGATAATGGCGGCGTGAGCACCGAGACCGACGCGCCTGAGGCCCAGCCCGAGTCCGAGCCGCCTCCGGCCGAGCAGGTCCCGGAGCCGGCCCAGGAGGAGCTGCGGCTCGTCGTGGTGACGGGGATGTCCGGGGCCGGCCGCTCCACCGCGGCGGACAACCTCGAGGACCTCGGCTGGTACGTGGTCGACAACCTGCCGCCGAACGTCCTGCCCGAGGTGTGCCAACAGGCGCGGCAGAGCGGGATCACCCGGCTGGCCGTCGTGCTCGACGTCCGGACGCGGTCCTTCTTCGAGCAGCTGGCCACGATGTTCGCCGACCTCGCCCAGGTCGGCACCCTGCCCGAGATCTTGTACCTCGAGGCCTCCGACGACGTGATCGTCCGTCGGCAGGAGTCGGTCCGGCGACCGCACCCGCTGCAGGGCGACGGCCGGCTGCTCGACGGCATCACCCGCGAGCGCGACCTGCTGGCCACGCTGCGGGCGGCCGCCGACCTGGTGATCGACACCTCGTCGTTGAACGTGCACCAGCTGGGTTCGCGGGTGCGGCACGCGTACGGCGGTGAGGGTCTCGACCAGCTGCGGGTGACGCTGCTGTCCTTCGGCTTCAAGAACGGCGTCCCCGTCGACGCCGACATGGTGGTGGACGTCCGCTTCCTGCCCAACCCGCACTGGGTGCCCGAGCTACGGCCGCAGACCGGGTTGAGCAAGCCGGTCAGCGAGTACGTGCTCGGGCAGGAGGGTGCGGAGCCGTTCCTGGCTCACCTGCAGGGGCTGCTCGAGGTGGTCGCCGTCGGCTACCTGCGCGAGGGCAAGCGGTTCGCGACCATCGCGATCGGCTGCACCGGCGGCAAGCACCGCAGCACCGCGATCGCCGAGGAGTTCGCCCGCCGGCTGCGCCTGGCCGGCCGGCCGGCCACGGTGCTGCACCGAGACCTGGGACGGGAGTGACGCGGGCATCGGCCGCGCCCACGACCCGGCGTCCGGCCGTGGTGGCCTTCGGCGGCGGGCACGGGCTTTCGGCCTCGCTGAGCGCGTTGCGCCGGGTCACCGACCGCCTCACCGCGGTGGTCACCGTGGCTGACGACGGCGGCTCCTCGGGCCGGCTGCGGGCCGAGCTCAACTGTCTGCCGCCGGGTGACCTGCGGATGGCTCTCGCCGCGCTCTGCGACGACGACCAGTCCGGACGCACCTGGGCCGACGTCCTGCAGTACCGGTTCACCGGCTCGGGGCCGCTGCGCGACCACGCCATCGGCAACTTGTTGATCGCGGGCCTCTGGGAACGCCTGGGCGACCCGGTCGCCGGACTGGACATGGTGGCCGAGCTGCTCGGGGCCAAGGGCCGGGTCCTGCCGATGGCGGCGGTGCCGCTGGAGATCGTCGCCGAGGTGATCGGCCTCGACCCCACCCGACCCGACGAGCAGTCCACCGTCCGGGGCCAGGCGGCGGTGGCGAAGACCAGCGCTGAGGTGCTGGCCGTACGCCTGGAGCCGACCGACCCGCCCGCCTGCCCCGAGTCGGTTGCAGTGGTGCTGGACGCCGACTGGGTGGTGCTCGGCCCCGGTTCGTGGTTCACCTCGGTGATCCCGCACCTGCTGGTGCCCGCGCTCGGCCAGGCGATCCAGGACACGACGGCCAAACGCCTGCTCACGCTCAACCTCGAGCCGGCGGGGGAGACCGCAGGCTTCTCCCCGGCCAAGCACGTCGAGCTGCTGGCTGAGCACGCGCCGCACCTACGGTTGGACGTGGTGCTGGCCGACGCCACCTTCGCCGGCGACGATCCGCACCTGCACCGCTGGGCCACCTCACTCGGCGCCGAGCTGGTGGTGGCCGACCTGGCCGCGCGCGATGGCTCGCCCCGCCACGACACCCTGCGGCTGGCCTCGGCGTACGCCGAGGTGATGGGCCTGTAGATATCCCACCCTTCTAAGGTGTCAAGCGGCGGCTTGGTGTTGGGGGGCAGGACTGGCCCAGGCGGTGTGTTCGTCGTAGTGCACACGGTGGGTCAGGCACCCGTGGAGGATGCCGACCAGCCGGTTGGCGAGGGCACGGAGGGCCTGATGGTGGGTGGCTCCGCGGTCACGATGCCGGTCGTAGTAGGCCCGGGCGCCGGAAGAGCTCGTGAGGGCGGCGAAGGCTTGCTGGTAGAGCGCGTCGGAAAGCCGCTGATTGCGGGCGTGGCGGGCCAGCACGACCCGTTTCGTTCCGGAGGCCCGGGTGACCGGGGCCATGCCGGAGTAGTTCTTCCGGGCTCGGGTATCGGCGTAACGGCCAGGGTCGTCTCCGAACTCAGCGAGTACCCGGGCACCGAGGACCATCCCCAGCCCTGGTTGGCTGAGGTAGATCTCAACGTCCGGGTGGCGGCCAAAAACCGCCTTCACCTGCTCCTGGAGGACCGTGGTCTGACGGACCATCTCCGCGGTCACTGCGACCAGCGCGGCCACGGCGGCGGCGTAGGCCTCCACCACGCCTGGCCGGGCGGGTAGTTGCTCGCTGCGCAACGCCGCGACGATCTCGGTGGCCCGGGTGGTCAGGTAGCGCTGGCGGCCTGCGCGGCGCAGTAGCGTCTCCACGCGCGCGACAGTGAGCTTGCGGCCCTGCTCCGGGCTCGGCGCGGCTGCCAGCACAGCGAGGGCGTCCCGACTGGCCAGATCGTCGAAGGCGACCAGTGCTGCCGGGTAGTACTCACGCAGCATCGACCGGGTCACGTTGGTGTTGCGCTGGCGGGTCCAGATCATGGTCTGGTGGGCCCGGGCCGTGACCTTGACGTGCTCAGCGATCGCGGTGTCGCCGGCCACCGGGCGATGATGGGTGCGATCCAGGCGCACGATCTCGGCCAGCACATGGGCGTCGCCAGGGTCAGACTTAGCACCCGACGAGCTATGCCGGTCGCGGTATCGGGCGGCCTGGATCGGGTTGATGGCCCACACCTGGTAGCCGGCCGCCAGCAGCGCCTGCACCCACGTGCCTCGATCGGTCTCGATACCCACGAGCACCTGACCCGGGTCGTCGTCCTCACCGAGATGGTCGCCGACCAGACTGTGCAGGATGGCAAGCCCGGCCACCCCCTCAGACAGCCGACGCCGCACCAGCACTCGGCCGTCCCCGTCTTGCAACTCGATATCGTGATGGGCCTCAGCCCAGTCGTCCCCCAGGAACAACATCTTCTGGTCCTTCCGCTCGACGGTCATCAGCGTGAGCAGCCAGTGAGAAGATCCGGGCGACCTAATGGATCAGTGCTCGACGGCACGACATCCCACCAGCCCTACGACCTCCTCACCACCACTGGGGGCACGATCTACAGGTAGGCCTCGACGACCTGGCTCACGGAGTGCTCACCCAGTGGCGGCTCGGGCACCAGTCTCGCCGGAGCAGGATCGGTACATCCCCATTAGGCCCATCAGGCGCCGTCGGAGGTCGGCCGGCAGGTCCGAGGGCGCCGGCCCGGCGTGGCATCATTCCGGCATGGCTATGACCGCGCAGGTGAAAGCGGAGCTGGCGACCATCAAGGTCACCAAGCCCTGCTGCCGCAAGTCCGAGGTCGCAGCGACGCTGAGGTTTGCCGGAGGGCTGCATATCGTCAGCGGGCGGATCGTGATCGAGGCCGAGCTCGACACCGGGGCTGCCGCCCGGCGGCTGCGCACCGAGATCAGTGAGGTCTTCGGGCACTCCAGCGACCTCGTGGTCGTCAACGCCGGGGGCATCCGGCGCGGCACCCGCTACATCGTCCGGGTCGTCAAGGACGGCGACGCCCTCGCCCGGCAGACAGGCTTGGTCGACTCCCGCGGCCGGCCGGCTCGCGGGCTGCCGGCCCAGGTGGTCAGCGGTGGTCTCTGCGACTGCGTCGCCGCGTGGCGTGGTGCCTTCCTCGCCCACGGTTCGCTGACCGAGCCGGGACGCTCGATGTCGCTCGAGGTCACCTGCCCCGGACCCGAGGCAGCTCTTGCGCTCGTCGGGGCGGCGCGTCGGCTGGGGATCTCGGCGAAGGCGCGTGAGGTCCGCCTCGTCGACCGGGTCGTCATCCGCGACGGCGACGCCATCGCCGCACTGCTGACGCACCTGGGCGCGCACGAGTCGCTGATGGCCTGGGAGGAGCGCCGGATGCGCCGCGAGGTCCGCGCCTCGGCCAACCGGCTGGCCAACTTCGACGACGCGAACCTGCGCCGGTCGGCGCGGGCAGCCGTCGCTGCCGGTGCCCGAGTCGAGCGCGCGCTGGAGATCCTCGGTGAGGACGTCCCCGACCACCTCAAGGCCGCCGGGCTGCTGCGGGTCCAGAACAAGCAGGCCTCGCTCGAAGAGCTGGGTCAGCTGCACGACCCCCAGCTCACCAAGGACGCCGTCGCCGGCCGCATCCGCCGGCTGCTGGCCACCGCCGACAAGCGGGCCGTCGAGCTGGGCATCCCGGCCACCGAGGCCAACCTGAGCGCCGACATGCTCGACGACGCCGACTGACGACGGACGCGTCGGGTGCCCGAGGCGTAACACTGCGGTAACACCACTGGTCATCTGGTATCAGACCAGTCGACCTCCGGTCGGTACGGGGGAGGGCCCCGGTTGGCTAGGGTGGGGCTGTCCCGATCGTGGGGCTCGTCGCATCCCAAGGAGATCGCTTTCATGACCGTACGCGTGGGCATCAACGGCTTCGGCCGCATCGGCCGCAACTTCTTCCGGGCGGTGCAGGCATCGGGCGCCGACATCGAGGTGGTGGCTTTCAACGACCTCGGTTCCGACGACACCCAGGCTCACCTGCTGAAGTACGACTCGATCCTCGGCCGCCTCGGCCAGCCCATCTCCGTCGTCGACGGCGGCATCAAGGTGGGCGACCACCTGATCAAGTCCTACGCCGAGCGCGACCCCGCCAACCTGCCGTGGGGCGAGATCGGCGCCGACATCGTCGTGGAGTCCACCGGGTTCTTCACCGACGGCACCAAGGCCAAGGCCCACCTCGACGGCGGCGCCAAGAAAGTCATCATCTCCGCCCCGGCCAAGAACGACGACTTCACCGTGGTGATGGGCGTCAACCACGAGGACTACGACCCGGCCTCGCACCACATCATCTCCAACGCCTCCTGCACCACGAACTGCCTGGCGCCGATGGCCAAGGTCCTCAACGACGAGTTCGGCATCGTCAAGGGCCTGATGACCACCATCCACGCCTACACCCAGGACCAGAACCTGCAGGACGGGCCGCACGCCGACCTCCGTCGCGCCCGCGCCGCCGCCTTGAACATCGTCCCGACCTCCACCGGTGCGGCCAAGGCCATCGGCCTCGTGCTGCCGGAGCTGAAGGGCAAGCTCGACGGCTATGCGCTGCGGGTGCCCGTGCCGACCGGCTCGGCCACCGACCTGACCTTCGAGGCCGGTCGTGAGACCACCGCCGCCGAGGTCAACGCCGCCATCAAGGCGGCCGCCGAGGGTCCCCTCAAGGGCTACCTGCTCTACACCGAGGACCCGATCGTCTCCAGCGACATCGTGACCGACCCGCACTCCTGCATCTTCGACTCGGGTCTGACCAAGGTCATCGGCAACCAGGTCAAGGTCGTGGGCTGGTACGACAACGAGTGGGGCTACTCCAACCGCCTCGTCGACCTGGTCAGCCTGGTCGGTAAGTCACTCTGACCTGCTGGACCACCGCAAACCCCTGACCTGACGCACCACACCGCTCCCTGAGCCTGTCGAAGGGCGCCTTCGACAGGCTCAGGGCATGTGAAGGGACATCTGCATGCGCTCCATCTCTGACCTGGGCGACCTTGCCGGCCGCCGCGTACTCGTCCGCTGCGACCTCAACGTCCCGCTGGACGGCAGCACGATCACCGACGACGGCCGCATCCGCGCGTCGGTGCCCACGCTCACCCAGCTGCGCGAGGCCGGCGCCAAGGTCGTCGTCCTGGCCCACCTCGGCCGGCCCAAGGGCGAGGCGAACCCGAAGTACTCCCTCGCCCCCGCCGCCGCGCGGCTCGGTGAGCTCCTCGGCACCGAGGTGCACCTGGCCACCGACGTGGTCGGGGAGTCGGCTCAGGCCACCGTCGCCGCCCTGGCCGACGGCGAGGTCGCGATGCTGGAGAACGTCCGGTACGAGCCGGGCGAGGAGTCCAAGGACGAGACCGTGCGCGGCGAGCTCGCCGACCGGTACGCCGCCCTCGGCGACGTCTTCGTCTCCGACGGCTTCGGCGTCGTGCACCGCAAGCAGGCCTCGGTCTACGACCTCGCCTCACGGCTTCCGAACGCGGCCGGCGGGCTGGTGCTCGCCGAGGTCGAGGTGCTCAAGCGGCTGACCGAGGACCCAGCCCGGCCGTACGCGGTGGTGCTCGGCGGCGCGAAGGTCTCCGACAAGCTGGCCGTGATCGCCAACCTGCTCAAGACCGCGGACACCCTGGTGGTCGGTGGCGGGATGGTCTTCACCTTCCTCGCGGCGCAGGGCTATGAGGTGGGGAAGTCGCTGCTGGAGGCTGACCAGATCGAGACCGTTCGCGGCTACCTCGACGAGGCGGCTTCGACGGGCAAGCAGATCGTGCTGCCCTCCGACATCGTCGTGGCCCCGGCCTTCGCCGCCGACGCTGCGCCCACCGTGGTGGCGGCCGACGCGATGCCGGCCGACCAGATCGGGCTCGACATCGGTCCGGACTCCTCGCGGGTCTTTGCCGCAGTCATCTCCTCGGCCAAGACGGTGTTCTGGAACGGCCCGATGGGGGTGGCCGAGTGGGAGAGCTTCGCCGGCGGCACCCGAGCGGTGGCGCAGGCCCTGACCGAGGTGGACGGGCTGTCGGTGGTCGGCGGCGGCGACTCCGCCGCGGCCGTGCGTGACCTCGGTTTCACCGACGAGGCGTTCGGCCACATCTCGACCGGTGGCGGCGCCAGCCTGGAGTACCTGGAAGGCAAGACTCTGCCCGGCTTGGCCGTGCTCGAGACGAAAGAGGCGTGACCATGGCTCG
This sequence comes from uncultured Actinomycetota bacterium, assembly GCA_963727215.1. Taxonomy (GTDB): domain Bacteria; phylum Actinomycetota; class Actinomycetes; order Propionibacteriales; family Propionibacteriaceae; genus Microlunatus. The sequence continues at coordinate 231,833 of CAVSFR010000009.1, read as the reverse complement.
TCTGCCCCTGATGGTCGGCAACTGGAAGATGAACCTGAACCATGTCGAGGCGGTGGGCCTGGTGCAGAAGCTGGCCTGGACGCTGGACGACAAGAAGCACGACCCGAAACGCTCCGAGGTCGTCGTGCTAGCGCCATTCACCGACCTGCGTACGGTCCAGACGCTCGTCGAGGGTGACCGGCTGAACCTGGGCTACGGCGCCCAGGACGTCTCGGCGCACCAGAGCGGGGCGTTCACGGGCGAGGTCTCGGTGGAGATGCTGGCCAAGCTCAAGTGCGGCTACGTGGCGGTCGGCCACTCCGAGCGGCGCAAGAACCACCACGAGAGCGACGAGCTGGTCAACCACAAGGTGCAGCGCGCCGTCCACGGCGGCGTGGTGCCGATCATCTGCGTGGGCGAGAACCTGGACGTGCGCGAGGCCGGTCACCACGTGGCCCACTGCCTCGGTCAGGTCAACGCCGCGCTGACGGACCTGAGCAACGAGCAGATCGCCTCGCTGGTGATTGCCTACGAGCCGGTCTGGGCCATCGGCACCGGAGCGGTGGCCACGCCAGAGAACGCGCAGGAGGTGTGCGGAGCGATCCGTCGGCTGGTCGAGGCCCGGTTCACCGCACCAGTCGCCGAGCAGGTCCGGATCCTCTACGGCGGTTCGGTCAAGGCCGACAACGTCGCCTCGATCATGGCTCAGCCCGACATCGACGGCTGCCTGGTGGGTGGTGCCAGCCTGCAGGTGGACGAGTTCTCGGCGATCGCCCGCTTCTACGACCTGCCGGTGCTCTGATCCTGCCCCCGACCTCTGGACGGAAGGCTCGCCGGAGGTACAAATCCCGTCGAACTGTGAGTTAGGCTACGTCCGTGTTTTTCGTGCCCATGATGACCACCCCGATTCTGATCTTCTCGATCGTTCTCGTGGTCACCAGCGTCGTGCTGGCGCTTTTCGTGCTCATGCACAAAGGCCGCGGTGGAGGTCTTTCTGACCTCTTCGGTGGCGGTATCTCCTCCTCGATGGGTGGGTCGTCGGTGGCCGAGCGCAACCTCGACCGGCTGACCGTCATCATCGGCGTGGTCTGGTTGGCGGCCATCGTGGCCCTGGGTCTGCTCTACAAGCTCAGCGCCTGACGCTGGTCTGTACGACGCCGGGGACCGGGCGGAGCGGGCGGTCCCACGTAGGACCGACGTCAATGAGACGTGGTGTGCTTTCGAGGGGGAACGAACGTGGCTGGTGGTAGTGCCATTCGTGGCAGCCGGGTAGGGGCTGGGCCCATGGGAGAGGCCGAGCGGGGCGACGCCGCGCCACGGCTCTACGTCTCCTACTTCTGCTCGCACGGGCACGAGACCCGTCCGGCCTTCGCCGCCGAAGCGGTCATCCCCGAGAGCTGGGACTGCCCGCGGTGTGGTATGCCCGCCAACCTCGACTCGGCCAACCCGCCGCCCCCGCCCAAGATCGAGCCTTACAAGACCCATCTCGCCTACGTGAAGGAACGTCGTAGCGAGACCGAGGCCGCCGACATCCTGAGCGAGGCGCTGCAGACGCTTCGCGACCGCCGCGCCCGCGGCGACGTCATCTACTGACCCGTCGTCTCGGCTGGGCTTTCGTCCGTTCGGCCGGCGGTCACAGGTTGTCTGGGGTAGGGCGGCCAGAGGTTGCAGCGAGTGCGCCGGCAAAGCTGTCCGGAGGTCGTTGAAGCCCTCGCTCGCGGTCTGCAGCGGAGGTCGTCTGACTCATGGGGTCTCCGGTGGATCGGGTGGTGGGGAGTCGTGACGGTCGTGGTAGCGCTTGCGCGGTAGCCAGGAGTAGCGTCGCATCGCAGCAGCGGGCTGCCAGCCGGGTGGCTCGGGCAGCTGCCAGCCGCGCCAACGGGCCAGCAGCGTCAGTCCGGCACCCGTGGCGGTGGTCGCGATCAGTCCGGCCGAGGGGTGGCCGAGCTGATCGAGCACGACCATCACGCCGCTGGCCACCAGGGCGCAGGTGGCGTACAGCGGCCCGCCGAAGATCCCTGGCCGGCGTCCCAGGACGAGGTCCCGCACCGTGCCGCCGCCGACGGCGGTGATCGTGCCGAGGAGCACCGCCGGCAGCCAGCCGAGACCGGCGTCGAGCGTCTTCTGCGCCCCTGCCGCCGCCCAGCAGCCCAGGGCGAGTGCGTCCACCACCAGGTAGGTGTAGTCCCAGACCCGACCCTCCAGGTCGAGGGCGAAGGCGATCAGGGCGCCGGCCAGGGCGGTGGTGATGTAGGCGTAGTCGGTGAGTGCGACCGGCGTGCCCTGCTGCAGCAGAGTGTCGCGGATCAGCCCGCCGCCGAGCCCCGACAGGATCGCCAGCGTCCCGAGCCCCACCAGGTCCAACCTGGCTCGGCGGGCCAGCGCGCCGCCGAGGACGCCGTTCCCCAGCACCCCCAGCAGGTCGATCAAGCGGAACAGCGCGTCGAGGGTGTCCGGCTGTGCTCCCGTCACGTGTGCTGCCGGGTCACGAGAAGCCGAGTGCCGCGCGGGCGCGGGCGGTGATCTGCTCGGGTGAGCCACTGATGTCGACGACAACGCCGTCTTCGTCGGGCTCGAGCGGCTCGAGCGTCGCGAGCTGGGAGGTGAGCAGGGTCGTGGGCATGAAGTGGCCGGCGCGGACGCCCATCCGCTCGGCGAGTAGCGCGGACGAGCCGTCGAGGTGCAGGAACCGGACCCGTGCGTCGGCTCCGCGCAGCACGTCGCGGTAGCGGCGACGCAGCGCCGAGCAGGTGAGCACGACGTGGCTGTCCTGCGCAGAGATCCAGTCGCGGAGCGAGGCGAGCCAGGGTGCCCGGTCCTCGTCGGTCAGGGGTGTCCCGGCCGACATCTTGGCCACGTTGGCGGCGCTGTGCAAGTCGTCGCCCTCGGCGAGGGTCCAGCCCAGGGTCGTCGCCAGCAGCTCCGCCACCGTGGTCTTCCCCGAGCCCGCCACGCCCATCACCACGACCGCGGTCCGACGCGGGCGCGGGCCCGGACCGGGCGCCTCAGAGGTGGGCATGGCCCAACGCCTCCCGGGCCCACCGGTAGGAGACGGCGTGCGAGTCATAGCGCGGGTTCGTGCTCGGCTCGTCGACCTGGCCGTCGCAGGCCCAGTAGGGGATCGGGTTGGCCGCCACCCGCGGCTGCGGTCGGGGAGCGGTCTGCTCGGAGGGGAGGTCGGTGTCGGTCACGGGTGTGGTCCTTCGCTGGGAGGGTCGGTTGGCCGTGCTCAGGTGTAGGCGATCCCCTCGGACGTGAGGATATCGGTGAGCGCCTGCCAGGCTTCGGTGAACAGCTCCGGGCCGGAGAAACCGCCGAGGGCGTGGGTGGTGCTCAGGTGCGGTTCGAGGGAGAAGTAGCCGTCGAACCCGTCGTGGTGCAGGGCCCGCAGCGTCGCCACCATCTCGCCGTCGCCCTGACCGGACGGCACCACCTCGCCGTTGGCGAGCAGCGCGTCCTTGATCTGCATGTACTCCAGGTGGGGTCGCAGCAGCTCGTAGCCTTCGGTGAAGGGCTGGACGCCGACCTGGACGAAGTTGGCCGCGTCCCAGGCCAGTCGCAGCCGCGGCGACCCGACCGACTCGACGATGTCGAGACAGCGGCGGGGGATGTCGCCGTAGATGTCCTTCTCGTTCTCGTGCAGCAGCGTGACCCCGGCCTCCTCCGCCACGTCGGTCAGCTGCCGCATCCGGCGCAGCACCTCGTCGCGGTGGTCGTCGGGGTTGTCGCCGGCGGGGATGAAGAAGGAGAAGACGCGGATGTACGGGGCCTCGAGCAGGTGGGCCACCTCGGCGGCGTGCCGCATCCGCGCCAGGTGCGGGGCCATCTCGTCGGTGATCGCGATCTTGCCGATCGGTGAGCCGATGCTGGAGACCTGCAGCTCGTAACGGGTCGCCAGCTCACGGACGTCGTGGAGCTGGTCGGCACTGAGGTCGAGCACGTTGGTGCCCCAGGCGCTACGGAGCTCGAGGAAATCCAAGCCCAGCTTCGTCAGGTGAGCACACTGCTCCTCGAAGTCGGGAGAGATCTCGTCGGCGAAGCCGGAGAGCGTCCACATCGGTACTCCTTCAGGTGTGGGTCGGACGGGCCTGGTGCACCCAGGGAGGCACCCGGTGACGGAGGCTGCCAGATGTTGCCACGGTGACGCCCGACGGGTTCCATGCCGGACGGACCTTCACAGCAGGCGGCTGCGCGGCGCCGGACGGACAGCACCATCTTGACGCCGTCGAGGCCCTTGGCAGCCTCGGGACGCGGTGCTGGCTCCCCTCCGAGCTCGGCAACAACGGCAACCAGTTGTCGATCCTGCTGGCGCTGAAGAGGATGAGGCCATGAGCTCACCGGGCCTGGACCTGCATCCCGACCGTCTGCTGCCGTCAGAGCCAGGGCTGCGACGGCTCGCCCGCGACCGGAACGAGTCGGTGGCCCGGCTGCCGATCGTCTACCCGCACGGGCACGTCCCCGCCGCCCGCCTGGCCGAGGGCACCCCGTTCGCGGGCCCATCCTCGCTGCTGGTCACGCCCGACCACGACGTCACCCGGATGCTGCCCGCCCAGGGCTGGTCGGCCGAGGAGCAGTCACGGGGGTTGTTCCGGCGCTACCGGTCGGTCGCCGAGACGTCGGGCTTCATCGAGGACACCCGGGCGTCCTGCTCCGGCCCGGCCCGGCACGACAGGTCGCGACGGCTCGCCGCGGGCCACCTCGCCGGGCTGGTCGGTGAGCACCCGCTGGACGAGGGCGAGGCGTTGGAGACCCTTCACGACCTGGTCGCCACTGCTCCCCGACGCGCGTTCCGGCTGTGAACCGGCTCTCGCGGTCCTCGTCCCGGCTGCCGCCTACCCCGCCGGTGCGGATCGTCCACCTCGGCCTCGGCAACTTCCACCGGGCCCACCAGGCCTGGTACACCGCCCACGCCGGGGATGCCGACCAGTGGGGGATCGCCGCCTTCACCGGCCGCCGTCCCGACACCGCGGACGCCCTCCGGCCGCAGGACGGGCTCTACACCCTGATCACCCGCAGCCCGACCGGAGACAGCCTCGAGCTGGTGTCGTCGGTCGTCGCCGTGCACGGCGCCGACGAGCACGAGGCGTACCTGGGCTACGTCAGCCGGCCCGAGGTGGCCCTCATCTCCATCACGGTCACCGAGGCCGGCTATCTGCTGGGCCCGGACGGCCGGCTGGACGTGGAGCGGGACCTGCTGGTGTCTGACCTCGCCGCCCTCCGGTGCGACCTCCGCGCTCTGGTGACCTCGCTGCCGGCCAAGCTCGTGGCCGGTCTTGCCGCCCGCCGCGCCGCCTGCTCGACCTCGGTCACCGTCCTGTCCTGCGACAACCTGGCCGAGAACGGGGCGGTCACCCGCTCTGTGGTGACGGAGCTGGCCGTTCTGCTCGATCCGACGCTGGCCGACTGGGTCGCTTCCCACGTCGACTTCGCCACCTCGATGGTGGATCGGATCACCCCCGCTGCGACTGAGGAGGACCGGCTGCTCGTGCAGCGGGAGACCGGCTACGACGACGCGTCCCCGGTGACCACCGAGCCCTTCAGCGAGTGGGTCGTCTGTGGGAGCTTCCCCGCCGGTCGTCCTCGCTGGGAGGATGCCGGCGTCCAGCTCGTCGACGACGTCACCCCGTACGAGCAGCGCAAGCTCTGGCTGCTCAACGGCGCGCACACGATGCTGGCCTACGCGGGCAGCATCCGCGGCCACGAGACCATCGACGAGGCCATTGCCGATCCGGCCTGCCGGTCTTGGGTGGCGGAGTTCTGGACCGAGGCCAGCCGGCACCTCCGGTTCCCGGAGGCCGAGATCACCGCCTACCGGGAGGCGCTGCTGGAGCGCTTCGCCAACCCCCGGACCCGGGACCGGCTGGCCCGGATCGCAGCCGACGGGTCGAGCAAGCTGCCCGTCCGCACCCTGCCGACGCTGCGGGCCGAACGGGCTGCAGGCCGGCTGCCGCTGGGCTGTGCCACCACGGTGGCCGCCTGGGTGCTGCACCTGCGCGGCCACGGTGCTCCGGTCCGTGACCCGGGCGCCGCGAGCATTCTCGACGCCGCGAACGACCCCGACCTGCCCTCAGCCGTCGCGGCGGTGCTGCAGAGCTGGACACCTGGTCTCGGCGCTGACGCCGAGCTGGTCGCCGCGGTGGTCCAACAGGCCACCGCCCTCTCGAAGGAGGACCCCCGATGACCACCCACTCGACCACCGGCCACTCGGCACCCGTACGGCTCGGCATCATCGGGCTCGGGGCGCAAGGCTCGACGTACGCCAGGCTGATCACTGAAGGGGCGGTTTCGCAACATGACCGTCGGCGCCGTCGCCGACACCGACCCGGCCGCCCTCGCCAAGGCGGCGGAGCGCCACCCCCGAGTGCCCGGCTACGACGACCACCTGACCATGCTGGACAGCGGGGACGTGGACGCGGTCGTCACCTGCGTGCCCCACTACCTGCACCCGCAGCTGGCCATCGACGCGCTGCAGCGCGGGGTGCACGCCCTCGTGGAGAAGCCCGCCGGCGTCTACACCCGGCAGGTGGGTGAGCTGAACGCCTTCGCCGCCACCCGGCCCGAGCTGACCTTCGCCATCATGTTCAACCAGCGGCTGAACCCGCTCTACCGCCGGATCAAGGAGATCGTCGACGCCGGCGAGATCGGCGCGATCCGGCACACCAGCTGGATCATCACCACCTGGTGGCGGCCTCAGAGCTACTACGACCAGTCCGCGTGGCGGGCCACCTGGGGCGGCGAGGGCGGTGGTGTCCTGGTCAACCAGGCGCCGCACCAGCTCGACCTGTGGCAGTGGATCTGCGGCGTGCCACAGTCGGTCTACGCCAAGGTCGCCTACGGCTTCCGGCGCGACATCGCCGTCGAGGACGAGGTGAGCGTGCTTGTGGACTACGGCGGCGGTGCCACCGGTGTGTTCGTCACCGCCACCCACGACCTGGTGGGTACGGACCGGTTCGAGATCCTCGGCGACCGCGGCAAGATCGTCGTCAACAGCAGCACCAGCGCCACCATCACGCGGCTGACCGAGCCAGAGCAGGACCTCAGCGCCAGCCTCGACGTCACCAGGGCCGCGAGCCTGTTCGCCGGCGGCTTCGACCCGTCGAAGCACTACACGACCGAGGTCGTCGACCTGACCTCGGCGTGGGGCGCTCAGCACGCCGGCGTGCTGGAGAACTTCGCGGCGAACATCCTGGACGGGACCCCGCTGGTGGCCCCCGGCTCGGACGGCATCCTGGGCGTCCGGCTGGCCAACGCGATCCACCTGTCCAGCTTCCTCGGCCACGAGGTGCCGCTGGACTTCGACGAGGACCAGTACCTGAAGGAGCTGAACCGTCGGATCGCCGACGAGGGCCTCTTCCCCGAGCGGGTGTAGCCGGTGACCACCGCCGCGATCATCGGCTGCGGCGACATCTCGGTCGTCCACGCCGAAGCCTTGGCCACGCTGCCCGATGTCGAGCTGGTCGCCGTCTGCGACCCCGATCCCGGCCGGCGCTCGGCCGCCGGCGAGGCGTACGGCGTCCCCGGCTATGCCGACCACCACACGCTGCTGCACCGGCTCCGACCAGACGTCGTCCACCTCACCACCCCGCACCACACCCACGCGGCGCTCGCCGTCGACGCCCTGCGGGCCGGCGTGCACGTTGTGTTGGAGAAGCCGGTCGCGAGCACCCTCGCCGAGGCGGACCGCCTGGTCACCGAGGCCGATCGGTCCTCGGCCAAGATCGCCGTCTGCTTCCAGAACCGGTACAACACCGCGGTGGCGGCGATGCACGGGCTGCTGGTGACGGGCGAGCTCGGGCGAGTGCTCGGAGCCGCGGCGACCGTTCTGTGGCACCGGACGCCGGAGTACTACCGCCGCCGGCCGTGGCGCAGCACCTGGGCCGGTTCCGGCGGCGGGCTGCTGATGAACCAGGCCATCCACACCGTCGACCTGCTGCCGTGGCTGCTGGGTGAGGTCACCTCGGTCAACGGGCACGCCGCCACCCGGGCGCTAGCCGCGGCGATCGAGGTCGAGGACACCGCCGAGGTCGTCCTGGAGCACCGTAGCGGGGCGCGGAGCCTCCTCTACGCCACGCTGGGCCACGCCGTCGACGCCCCCGTCAGCGTCGACGTGGTCACCGAGAAAGCCACGCTCAGCCTGCGGGGCGACCTGACCGTCAGCCATGCCGACGGACGGGTCGAGACCGTCGCCGAGCGACGCGGGTCCTCAGGCGGCCGCGCGTACTGGGGGCTCTCGCACCAGCTGCTGATCGCCGACTTCTACGCCCGACTCGGTGACGCCGAGCCGTTCTGGATCGGTCCACGCGAAGCCGGAGTGTCGCTGAAGATCGTGAAAGAGGTCTACCGCCAGACGTATCCCGACGCCGGCCACCTCGTCCGCTGACCGCTCGCAGCACGTTCGTCGGCAGGGACAACGAGAAAGTCGAGTGCGGCTGCTGGGACACCCGCCGGTGACCGAGGATGGGAGGTGACGAGATGACGAGTCCAGCCGACGGGACGAGCAGCTACGGCACCGATCCGGGTACCCCCGGTAACGCGCTGCGCATCGGCGGCGTCGGGGAGCACCTGACCTCGGAGCAGGTGCGGGCCTTCGTCGGCCACGCGCTGGCCGGCGCCGACCTCGACGGGCGGCGGGTCTGTCTGGTGGTGCCCGACGGCACCCGGACCTGCCCGCTGCCGTTGCTGCTGGCCGCGGCGCGGGACGAGCTGGCCGGACGGGCCGCCGAGGTCACGGTGGTGATCGCGCTGGGCACCCACCAGGGGATGGCAGAGGAGCAGCTGGCCCGGCATCTCGGGTACGAGGCCGGGCAGGCAGAGCAGACCTATCCGGGCTGGCGGATCCTCAACCACGAGTCGTGGCTGCCGGAGACCTTCACCACGCTGGGCACGATCGGCCCCGAACGGCTCGGCGAGCTGACCGGCGGGCTGATGACGGAGCTGTCGGTGGACGTGCGGATCAACCGGCACGTGGCCGAGGCCGACGTGGCCATCGTCGTCGGACCGGTGTTCCCGCACGAGGTGGTCGGCTTCTCGGGCGGCAACAAGTACTTCTTCCCGGGCGTATCCGGGCCCGAGCTGATCGACCTGTCGCACTGGGTGGGCGCGCTGATCACTAGCGCCGAGATGATCGGCACCTCCGGCGTCACGCCGGTCCGGGCCCTGGTCAACGAGGCGGCGAGCATGATTCCTGCGAAACGGCTGGCGCTGTGCCTCGTGGTCGCCTCGGGCGCGTCGGAATCAGGAGGGGGCACGCTGCACGCAGCTGCGTTCGGCACCCCGGAGGACGCGTGGGCCGCCTGCGCGGCGATCTCGGCCGAGACTCACATCAGCTACCGCGACCGGCCGGTCCGTCGGGTGCTGTCGATCATGCCGACCAAGTACGAGGACATCTGGACCGCGGCCAAGGGCTTCTACAAGCTGGAGCCGATCGTCGCGGACGGCGGCGAGGTGATCGTCTACGCCCCGCACATCACCCAGGTCTCGGTGATGCACCCCCACATCGCCGAGATCGGCTACCACAACCGGGACTACTTCCTCGGCCAGTGGGAACGGTTCCGCCGACTACCCTGGGGCGACCTCGCCCACTCCACCCACCTCCGCGGCCAGGGCACCTGGAGCGTGGCGGAGGGGGAGCGGAACCGGGTGACCGTGACCCTGGCCACCGGCATCCCCGAGGACGTCGTCCGGGCGGTCAACCTGAACTACCTGGACCCGGCGTCGGTGGACGTCGCCGCGTACGAGGCGGACCCCGACACCTTCGTCGAGCCGCACGCCGGGGAGGTGCTCTACCGGCTGCGGCCCTGAGCTTGTCGAGCCACGCGCCCTGAGCTTGTCGAAGGCCCCGAAGGGGTTGCGGCTCCTCAGGCCTACGGGCCGGGTGGCAGCCGGGAGGCGGCAGCGCTGTCGAGCAGCCAGACGGTGCGGTCAGTGCCGTGCGCACCGGCGCCGGGCACCGGGTCGGGCTCCCCACCGGTCAGCGCCTTGACGGCCGCCTCGGCCTTGTCCTCACCGCTGACCAGGAACCACACCTCGCGAGAGCGGTTGATCACCGGCAGGGTCAGGCTGATCCGGTCGGGCGGCGGCTTGGGGGAGTCGCGGACGGCGATCACCTCGCCGGACGCCTTCGAGGACGGGTGTTCGGGGAACAGCGAGGCTACGTGGCCGTCCGGTCCCAGACCCAGCAGGCAGATGTCGAAGACGCATCCCCCGAGCTCGGCCGCGTAGGCCGCCGCCGCCTCGTCCAGGTCGGCGCCCTCGTCGCTGGCCGGCATCTCGTGCACCCGCTCGGCCGGCAGTCCCAGCGGCTCGCGCAGCAGTGCGAGCGCCGGGCCGGCGTTCCTGTCACTGTCGTCAGCCGCCACGAAACGCTCGTCGCCCCACCAGAGGTCGACGCGCGTCCAGTCGACCGCCGAGCCCGGCCCGTCGGCCGCCAGCCGGGTATAGGCCCGGGTGGCGATCCGACCGCCGGTCAGGCAGAGCTGCGCGGTACCGCCGTCGGCCTGCAGCTCAGCCAGCCTGCTCAGCAGCCGGACCGCCAGCGCCTCGGCCACCTCGTCCGCGTCGGCGTACTGGGCGATCTCGGGCGGGGTGGCGTCGCTGACGGTCACGGGCTGGTCCTACTGGGAGTCGTGGGTGACGTCCGGGTCGGCGGACTCGCCCGGCGACTTGCCCTTCTTGGCGTCGTCGAGGGCGGTCTGCACCGTCTCGACCAGCTCGCCCCACGAGGCATCAAACTTCTGCACACCCTCGCGCTCGAGCACGTCCACCACGTCGTCGAAGTCGATCCCGACCGCGGCCAGGTCGTCGAGCACCTGCTGCGCGTCCGCCTCGGTGCCGCTGACGCGGTCGCCCTGAACCTCGCCGTGGTCGGCGAAGGCCTGCATCGTCTTCTCCGGCATGGTGTTCACCGTGTTGGCCACCACCAGCTCGGACACGTACAGCGTGTCCGGCAGGTTCGGGTCCTTGACCCCGGTCGAGGCCCACAGCGGCCGCTGCTTGTTCGCGCCCTTGGCCTCCAGCGCAGCGAAGCGCTCGGAGCTGAACTCCTCCTCGTACAGCGCGTAGGCCAGCCGGGCGTTGGCCAGGGCGGCGCGGCTCTTCAGCGCCTTGGCCTCGTCGGTCCCCACGGCGTCGAGGCGCTTGTCGACCTCGCTGTCCACCCGGGAGACGAAGAACGACGCCACCGAGTGGATCTTGCTGAGGTCGTGGCCGTTGGCCGCGGCCTGCTCGAGCCCGCTCAGGTAGGCGTCGATCACGCCCCGGTAGCGCTCGAGAGCGAAGATCAGCGTGACGTTGACGCTGATCCCCTCGGCGATGGTGGACGTGATGGCCGGCAGGCCAGGCTTGGTCGCCGGGATCTTGATCAGCACGTTCGGCCGGTCGACGATCTTGAACAGGTCCGCTGCCTCGGCCGACGTGCCGTCGGTGTCCATGGCCAGGCCGGGCTCGACCTCGATCGAGACGCGGCCGTCGTAGCCCTTCGTCGCGGTGTAGAGGTCGGCGAACAGGTCGCACGCGTTGCGGACGTCGTCGGTGGTGATGGCCTTGATGGCGTCCTCGGTGGAGGAGTCGACCGCAGCCAGGTCGCGGACCTGGTCGTCGTACTGCTCGCCCTTGGCCAGCGCCGAGGCGAAGATCGTCGGGTTCGTGGTCACGCCGACGACCGACGAGCCCTCGATCAGCTGCTGCAGGTTGCCGGTCTTGATCCGTTCGCGCGACAGGTCGTCGAGCCAGATGGAGACGCCGGCCTCGGAGAGTTCTTTCAGGTGGTCACTCATGGGAATTCCTCCTAGGAGAGGGGTGGTGCCGGACTTCAGCTGATGGTGGCGCCCGGGTCGGACTCGAGGTCCGCCGGTGCCTTGGGGCCGCTCGCGGCGGTGTGCGTGGGAGCAGCGTCGGAGCCTGCGGCCTCGATGCTCTCCTTGGCGGCGGCCACGACGGTCGCCGGGGTGAAGCCGAACTCCTCGAACAGCTTCGAGCCGGACGCGCTGGCGCCGTAGTGGTTGATGCTGATGATCCGACCGGCGTCGCCGACGATGTCGCGCCAGCCGAGGCTCACCCCGGCCTCGATGCTGACCCGGGCCTTGACCGTCGGCGGGATCACCGAGTCGCGGTAGGCCTGGTCCTGCTCGTCGAACCACTCCCGGCACGGCATCGAGACGACGCGTGCAGCGACCCCCTCGCCCTCCAGCTGCTCGGCTGCGGCGACCGCGAGCTGGACCTCCGAGCCGGTGGCGATCAGGATCACGATGTCGTCGTCGGCGCTGCCGAAGTCCTTGAGCACGTACGCGCCCTTGGCCACCCCGGAGGTGTCGGAGTACCCGTCGGCACCGCGGGGCACGATCGGCAGGTTCTGCCGGCTCAGGATCAGGCCCGCCGGACGGTCGCCGTTCTTGAGGATCTGTGCCCAGGCGGCCGCAGTCTCGTTGGCGTCCGACGGACGGACGATGTCGAGGCCGGGGATGGCCCGCAGCGCAGCCACGTGCTCGATCGGCTGGTGGGTGGGACCGTCCTCGCCCAGACCGATGGAGTCGTGCGTCCAGACGTAGGTGACCGGCACCCGCATCAGCGCGGACAGGCGGACGGCGCCGCGCATGTAGTCGCTGAAGGTCAAGAAGGTGCCGCCGTACGGGCGGGTGCCGCCGTGCACCTTGATGCCGTTCATGATCGCGCCCATGGCGTGCTCACGGATGCCGAAGTGCAGCACCCGGCCGTACGGGCCGCCGGAGAACGCCTTGGTCTGGCGGTCCGTGGGCAGGAAGCTCGGCTCGCCCTCGGGGGTGGTGTTGTTCGACTCGGCCAGGTCGGCTGAGCCGCCCCACAGCTCCGGCATCTTCGGGGCCAGCGCAGTGAGCACCTTCCCGGACGCGGCGCGGGTCGCGACGCCCTTGGGGTCGGCGTCCCAGGTGGGCAGCGCGTCCTCCCAGCCGGGGCTCAGCTCGTCGGCCACGAAGCGGTCGTAGAGCGCCTTGCCGTCGGGGTTGGCCGCGGCCCAGGAGTCGAAGGACTGCTGCCACTCGGCCTGGGCGGCAGAGCCGCGCTCGAGCAGCTCGCGAGTGTGACCGATGACGTCGTCGGTGACCTCGAAGGTCTGCTCGGGGTCGAAGCCGAGGAGCTCCTTGGTGGCCTTGATCTCGTCGTCACCCAGCGCGGAGCCGTGCGCCTTGCCGGTGCCCTGCTTCTTGGGGGCCGGCCAGCCGATGACGGTACGCAGGCTGATGAAGCTCGGCCGGTCCGTGACAGCGCGGGCGGTCTCCAGCGCGTCGTTCAGCGCCTTCAGGTTCTCTTCGTAGGTCGTCTCGCCGTTGGTCCAGTCGATGCTCTGGACGTGCCAGCCGTACGACTCGTAGCGGGCGGCGGTGTCCTCGGTCAGGGCGATGTTGGTGTCGTCCTCGATCGAGATGTGGTTGTCGTCGTAGATCAGCGTCAGGTTCCCGAGGCGCTGCGTGCCGGCCAGCGAGGACGCCTCGGAGGTGATGCCCTCCTCGATGTCGCCGTCGGAGGCCAGGCAGTAGATCTGGTGGTCGAACGGGGAGGCACCGGGCGCGGCGTCCGGGTCGAGCAGGCCGCGCTCACGACGGGCGGCCATGGCCATCCCGACAGCGTTGGCGATGCCCTGCCCCAGGGGGCCGGTGGTGATCTCGACGCCCTTGGTGTGGCCGTACTCGGGGTGGCCTGGCGTCTTCGAGTTCCAGGTGCGCAGGGCCTTGAGGTCGTCGAGCTCCAGCCCCCAGCCACCGAGGTAGAGCTGGATGTAGAGGGTCAGGCTGGAGTGCCCGCAGGACAGCACGAACCGGTCGCGGCCTGGCCAGTGAGGTTCGGCCGGGTTGTGCCGCATCACCTTCTGGAACAAGAGGTAGGCGACCGGAGCCAGGCTCATCGCCGTACCCGGGTGCCCGTTGCCGACCTTCTGGACGGCGTCGGCGGCGAGCAGGCGGACCGTGTCCACAGCGCGGCTGTCGAGGTCGGTCCAACCGTCGGGGACGATGGCGGTGGATGCTGAGGAGTCGGTCACAGGCGGAGATTCCCTTCCGAGAGCGCTGGCAGCCCATCGTTGAGCCACGAACGTGCCGAGCCTATCGGGAACGGCTGTCGCGGGTGTTCGGGGTCCCGGCGCTACGGCTCCGGCGGGCGGTCTGGTTTTCCGCAGCGGCCGTCATAGACTCGCCAGCGGCGCCCTCCCGACGAAGCGGTGCGAGCGCCACCGAAGCAGCAACGAAACGGACCATCGCCATCGCGGACGCGGGCTGGTTCCCACAGACAAGAGGGCTAGTGACGAGTATCGACGTGTCGGGGCGGCTGACGTCCGGGGAGCCGGCCACGGTCGACGTCGAGCCACCTGTCGTCGCAGTCACGCCCCGCGACGTGCTCGGTGCCTACGTCGGGCTGACCAAGCCCCGCATCATCGAGCTGCTCCTGGTCACCACGGTGCCCGCGATGTTCCTGGCCGCCGGCGGCGTGCCGCGGCTCTCGCTGGTGCTCGCGACCATGGTCGGCGGCTGTCTGGCCGCCGCCAGCGCCAACGTCTTCAACTGCGTGCTGGACCGTGACATCGACGAGCGGATGCGCCGGACGCGTCGGCGCCCCCTCCCGCGGCACGCCGTCGGACCGGCGGCCGCCACGGTCTTCGGAGCCGTCCTCGGCGTCGCCGCCACCCTGGTGCTGGGCCTGACGGTCAACTGGCTCTCGGCCGGGCTGGCGCTCGGGGCCAACGCCTTCTACATCTTCGTGTACACGCTCTGGCTCAAGCGGCGGACGTCTCAGAACATCGTCTGGGGCGGGATCGCGGGCTGCTTCCCGCCGCTGATCGGCTGGACCGCCGTCACCGGTCACCTCGCCTGGGCCCCGTTCGTCCTCTTCGCCATCGTCTTCTTCTGGACGCCGCCGCACACCTGGGCACTGGCCTTCCGCTACCGCGAGGACTACGCGGCCGCGGACGTGCCGATGCTCCCCGTCGTGATGCCGGCACCAGCGGTGGCTGTCCGCATCCTGGCCTACTCGGTCGTCACGGTCGGGGTGTCGCTGGCGCTGTGGCCGGTGGCCGGGACCGGCTGGCTCTACCCGACCGTCGCGCTCGTCACCGGCGTCGCGCTGATCTGGGAGTCCGTCCAGCTGCTGGTCCGGGCCCGTCGCGGGCTGACCGATGCGGCCTTGAAGCCGATGCGGCTCTTCCACTGGAGCAACTCCTACCTCGCGCTTGGTCTTCGTCGCGGCCGCGCTCGACCCGCTGCTGCGTTAGTCGCCGCTCGTGACCCAGTCGGTCGAGCTCACCCTCGACGCCGGTACTGATCGGGCCATCCGCGACCAGTGGGCCCTGCTCGCCGAAGCCGGGCTGCCCACCGAGCAGCGCGATCCCGTCGAGCGGGGGGAAGGGACCCCCCGGGACAGGCGTGGTGTCTCCAGCCCGTCGCACCGGCCGCACGTCACCCTGTACGCCGGGACGACGTTGGACGCAGCGGCGGACCGCCAGTTACCGGAGCTCTTCGCAGGCCTCGACCTCCGGCTGCGGATCGGGTCGGTACTGCTGTTCGGGCCCCGTCGAGGCCAGGTGGTGCTGGTCCGCCAGGTCGTTCCCAGCCAGGAGCTGCTCTCCCTCCAGGCGGCCGTGGCCGCGCTCTGCGCGGCGAGCCCCGAGGGCCAGTTCGGGCCGGGACGGTGGACTCCGCACGTGACGCTGGCCCGCCGCGTCCCCCTCGGCCAGATCGCCGCGGTGCTCACCGCCCTCGGTGAGGTGCCCGAGCTGGACGCGGTCAGCCGCGACTCCCGACGCTGGGACAGCGACCGCCGCGAGACCTGGTCCCTGTCGTTGCCGACCTGTCAGGACGTGACGGGTCTCTAGGCCCCCGAGAGTCTGACAACTCGGTGGAAGTGGGCCTAGAGTGCGCGGCATGTCGCGGGCCCCTGGGATGCAGGACGTGGCCCGGCTCGCGGGGGTGTCCCACCAGACCGTCTCCCGGGTGCTGAACGACCACCCGAGCGTGCGGCCCGAGACGCGCGAGCGCGTGCAGGCGGCGATCGGCAGCCTCGGCTATCGCCGGAACTCCGCCGCCCGGGCGTTGGTCACCAACCGCAGCAGCACGCTGGGTCTGCTGGCTGCCAGCTCGAGCCGCAGCGGCCCGGTGTCGACCCTGGTCGCGGTCGAGGAGGCGTCCCGAGCGGCTGGCATGTACGTCAACGTGACCAGCCTGAGCGTCTACGACCCCGCCTCGGTCCGGGCAGCGCTGGACCACTTCCTCGACCAGGCGGTGGAGGGCATCATCGCGATCGCACCCGTCCAGGCCGCCGTAGACGCCGCCACCGCCGGAGCCGACGACCTGCCGACGGTGATCGTCGCGCCGCCCGGCCCCACCGGCGATGCCTCCCTGCACGTCGCGGTCGACCAGCGGCAGGGTGCCCGGCTGGCCGTCCGGCACCTGGTCGAGCTGGGTCACCGCAGCATCGCGCACCTGGGCGGTCCGCCGGTCTGGCTGGACGCCACGGAACGTGCGGCGGGCTGGCGCGAGGAGCTGGCCGCGTCCGGGCTGCCGGTCGGGGAGCTCCTGCCAGGGGATTGGACCGCGGCGAGCGGGTTCGCGGTGGCGCAGAGCTGGCCGGCGGACGGTTCGACCGCAGTCTTCGCCGCCAACGACCTGATGGCCCTGGGCCTGGTCCGCGGCCTCACCGAGCGAGGCCTGCGGGTGCCCGCGGACGTCTCGGTGGTCGGCTTCGACGACATCGAGGTCACGGGCTACTCGTTGCCGCCCCTCACCACCGTCCGCCAGGACTTCGGCGACCTGGGCCGCCTGGCCGTCCGGGTGCTGCTCGCCCGGCTGGCGGGGGAGCGTCCCGAGGTGCCCACCCTGATCCAGCCCGAGCTCGTCACCCGGTCCAGCACCCGCCCTATTTCTTGACTGTTCCTGTGTGTGAACGCTAACATCCAGTTCTCGTCCAATGCGAAGGAGCAGGCATGACGATCCCAGCCGAAGCGACCGAGGTGGTGGCTGAGGTCCGCCGCGAGGTGGCCGCCCTGCACGCCGAGCTGCCCCGCAACGGGTTGGTGGTCTGGACGGCCGGCAACGTCTCCGCCCGGGTGCCCGGCTACGACCTGCTGGTGATCAAGCCGTCCGGGGTGTCCTACGACGAGCTGACGCCGGAGAACATGGTGGTCTGCGACCTTGCGGGACAGCTCGTCGAGGGCGAGCACTCGCCGTCGTCCGACACCGCCGCTCACGCCTACGTCTACCAGCACATGCCCGAGGTCAACGGTGTCGTGCACACCCACTCCACCTACGCGACCGCCTGGGCTGCGCGCGGCGAGCCCATTCCGTGCGTGCTGACCATGATGGGCGACGAGTTCGGCGGCGAGATCCCGATCGGGCCGTTCGCACTGATCGGTGACGACTCGATCGGCCAAGGCATCGTCGAGACGCTGCGGGGGCACCGCTCGCGGGCGGTGCTGATGCAGAACCACGGCCCGTTCACGGTCGGGTCCAGCGCCAAGGCGGCGGTCAAGGCCGCGGTGCTCTGCGAGGAGGTCGCGCGTACGGTGCACGTCTCCCGACAGCTGGGCCAACCCCTGCCCATCGCCCAGTCCGACATCGACCTCCTCTTCGACCGCTATCAGAACGCCTACGGCCAGCACGCAAAGGACCGCCCATGAGCACCCCGGCAGCCAAGACCTCCAGCCCCACGATCTGGTTCCTCACCGGCAGCCAGGGCCTCTACGGCCCCGAGACGGTCGCCCAGGTCGAGCAGCAGTCGCAGCAGATCGTCGAGCAGCTGAACGCGGCCGGTGACCTGGGACTGCCCGTGGAGTGGAAGCCCGTGCTCACCGACGCCGAGTCGATCCGGGCGACGGTGCTGGCCGCGAACGCCGACCCGGACGTCGTCGGGCTGATCGCGTGGATGCACACGTTCTCGCCGGCCAAGATGTGGATCGCCGGGATGGACGCGCTCCGCACGCCGTTCCTGCACCTGCACACGCAGGCGAACGTGTCGCTGCCCTGGTCCGAGATCGACATGGACTTCATGAACCTGAACCAGGCTGCCCATGGCGACCGTGAGTTCGGCTACGTCCAGACTCGGCTCGGGGTGCCGCGCACCACGGTCGTCGGCCACGTCTCCGACCCGGCGGTGAGCAGCCGGGTCGCCGCCTGGATCCGGTCCGCCGTCGGGGTGGCCGCCGTCCGCTCGCTCAAGCTGGCCCGCTTCGGGGACAACATGCGCGACGTCGCCGTCACCGAGGGCGACAAGGTCGAGGCCCAGATCCGTTTCGGCGTCTCGGTCCAGGCGTACGGCGTGAACGACCTGGTCGCCTCCGTCGACGCGGCCTCCGATGCCGAGGTCGACGAGCTGGTCGAGGCGTACGGGGACCTCTACGACATCGCGCCCGAGCTGGCCGTGGGCGGCGAGCGGCACGAGTCGCTGCGCTACGGCGCCCGGATCGAGGCGGGTCTGCGGGCCTTCCTGACCGACGGTGGTTTCGGCGCGTTCACCACGAACTTCGAGGACCTGGGCGGGCTGCGGCAGCTACCTGGTCTGGCCGTCCAGCGGCTGATGGCCGAGGGCTACGGCTTCGGCGGCGAGGGTGACTGGAAGACCTCGGTGATGCTGCACACGATCAAGGCCATGGCCGCCGGCCAGCCGGGCGGCACGTCCTTCATGGAGGACTACACCTACCACCTCGGGCCGGGTACCCCCAAGATCCTGGGGGCGCACATGCTCGAGGTCTGTCCCACCATCGCGGCCGACCGGCCGCGCGTCGAGGTACATCCGCTGGGCATCGGGGACCGCGAGGACCCCGTACGCCTTGTCTTCGACGCGACGCCCGGGCCGGCCGCGGTGGTCGGCATCTGCGACCTCGGCGACCGTTTCCGCCTGGTCCTGAACGAGGTCGACGTCGTCGCCCCCGACGAGCCGCTGCCCAAGCTGCCCGTGGCCCGCGCCGTCTGGGAGCCCCGCCCGGACCTGGCCACCTCGGCCGAGTCCTGGCTGCAGGCCGGCGGGCCGCACCACACCGTGCTCTCGAGCGCTGTCGGCACCGAGGAGCTCACCTCCTTCGCCGCCACCATCGGCGTCGAGCTGCTGGTCATCGGCGAGGGCACCCACCGACGAGACTTCCTGAACGAGATCCGCTGGAACCAGGCCGCCTACCGCCTCGGCATGGGCTTCTGACCGCGTGCTCGGACTCGAGTAACTGCTGAAAGAAGACGGCCCCGAGTGCCTGGAGCCGGCCATCTCTCAGCAGTTAGTGGGGTCCCACGAGAGACAGCGGAGCCGTTGACCTCGATGTTCTCGCTGGTGAAGCCCCCGATCACGCGCTCCTCCTGTCGCGTGGGCCGAGGTCGTAGGGTTTCGGAGTGAATGAACAGGCGCAGGACTGGACGCAGCGTGCCGCCGAGCTCGACGCGACCGACCCGCTGGCCGGGTACCGCGACCTCTTCCTGACCGGCCCGGACGACGACGTGCTGGCCTACCTCGACGGCAACTCCCTCGGCCGGCCGCTCCGGGCTTCGGCGGACCGGCTGGCCCGCTTCGTCATCGAGCAGTGGGCCGGTCGGCTGATCCGCGGCTGGGACGAGGAGTGGTTCGAGCTACCGCTTACCCTGGGCGACCGGATCGGGGCCACGGTGCTCGGCGCGGCGCCGGGGCAGACCACGGTGGCCGACTCGACCACCGTGCTGCTCTACAAGCTCGCCCGCGGGGGCGTGGCGCTCAGTCGTCGGGACGGGGGTTCGGGCCGCGACGAGGTGGTCGTCGACACCGACAACTTCCCGACGGACCGCTACGTGATGGAGGGCATCGCCGCCGAGCTCGGCCTGACCGTTCGTTGGGTGGAGTCAAACCGTCGGTCGGGCGTCGAGGTCGCCGACCTGGCCCCGGTGCTCAGCGAGCGGACCGCGCTGGTCCTGCTCAGCCACGTCGCGTACCGGTCGGGACATCTGGCGCCGGCCGCGGAGCTCACCGCGCTGGCCCACGAGGCCGGTGCGCTGGTGCTGTGGGACCTCTCGCACTCGGTCGGCTCGGTGCCGCTGCAGCTGGACGCGTGGCAGGTCGACCTGGCCGTGGGCTGCACCTACAAGTACCTGAACGGCGGGCCCGGCTCGCCGGCCTTCGGCTACGTCGCGGCCCGGCACCTGACCGACTTCACCCAGCCGGTGCAGGGCTGGATGGGACGTGCGGACGCGTTCGAGATGGGCGCGGGTTACCAGGCCGCGGCGGGCATCCGCCGGGTGGTCAGCGGTACGCCGCCCGTCCTCGGGATGCTGGCCATGCAGGACATGCTCAACCTGATCGACAAGGTGGGGATGGACGCCGTCCGGGCCAAGTCGGTCGGGCTGATGGCCTTTGCCGAGCAGGTGTGCCGGGACTGGCTGCTGCCGCTCGGCGCCGAGCTGGCCACGCCGGTGGAGCCGGGCCGCCGTGGCTCGCACCTGACCTTGGACCACCCCGGCTTCCGCAGCCTGTTGCCCGAGCTGTGGGCCGCCGGCGTCATCCCGGACTTCCGGGCGCCGGCAGGGCTGCGGCTGGGCCTGAGCCCGCTCAGCACCTCCTACGCCGAGGTGCTGGCCGGCCTGACGGCGGTCACCGACCGGCTACGGGGCGTCTGACTCGGCCCCGGATCCGTGCGGGGCTGCCGTCCAGCCAGCCAGGAAGGCCAGCACCTTCGCCGCGGGCATCTCGCACGGGCGGAGCACCTCGCCTGCAGAGGTCCGGTAGACGTTGGTGCTCACGACGTCCGCACCGCCGAGCTCCTCGGCGTAGAGGCTGACCGCGCCGCCACCGGCGCGCTCGCTGCGACTGAGACCGTACGTGCGGCCGGCGTAGCGGACCCGTGTCCAGCCCTGCGGAACCCGGTCCACCAGCGCCGCAAGGTCGGGCTCGGTCTCACTCACCCGTGATGTTCGGGTTGTTCACGACCCCCAGCAGCAGCGGCAGCCCGAGGGCGACGTCGTGGACGCAGATCAGAAACGGCCGGTCGAGGACCAGCTCGAGCTCGGGCTGGGCCGGGGCGCTGACGGCAACGGCCGTCGCTGCCGTGGCGGCGACGGCCTCCAGACCGTTCTGGTCGACGGCGATCCAGCCCTGGTGCTCGACCTTGTCCAGCATCAGGTGGTCGCTGGTGGTCAGCCCGTCGAACTCGGCGTCCGGCGCGAACGCGCGCTTCATTCCCAGAGTCGCCAGCACCTCCGCTAGCGAAAAGCGCGAGCGGACGGTGAAGGCCGGCATGGTCACCGACACCGACGTCCCGCCGGGTCGGATGAGGTCGAGCAGGGCGGCTCCGGCCAAGCCGTCGAGCAGCTCGGCGGGACTGCCGGTGGGCAGCACCACCGTCAGGGCCAGCTCTTGGCCTGCGAGCGGGATCCGGGCCGCGGTCCAGCCGGCCCCCTGCAGACCTCCCTCGGGCAGCTCCACCTGCAGCATCTCGGCTTGGACCGGACTGCTGGGCGCCGCGAACGACTGGTCCCCGACCGACCGGAACGGCTCGTGCCAGGGCGCCTTCACGTAGAGCGCGTTGGCGAGGATGAGGCGGGTGTCGACTGTCACGGTGTCGGGCCCGAGCAGGTCGCGGATGCGCTTGGCCGTAAAGTCCGAGACCCAGTCGTTGACCGTACGGCGGGCGCCCACGGGGTTGCCTTTGATGTCCAGCGAACGCACGCCCGTTCCGTACGACGCCGCGAGGACGTCGAGGAACGGCGCCTGCCAGACGAAGCCTTCCTGACCCCAGGCCTGCTGGGCGACCGCGAGCTCCACCTTGGCCTTGCCGCCGCCGGGGCCGACGACGGGTCTGCGGGCTGTCGGGCGATGTCGGCGCGGATCACCGTCGCAGCACCGCAGCCGCTCAGCCCGAAGCCGGCCGCGAGCAGGCTCCAGGCGAGCAGTGCCCTGCGACTGAGCAGCGGCGCCGCGTCGGCCATGAGCCGAACCTAGCGCGGCGGCGGCGCTTCGACCGGCTTCGTTCGCGACAGGCGGACCGAGAGGAACAGGTTCGCGCTGGCGGCGGTGGCCACGGAGGCGCCGAGCAGGTGCAGCATGACCAGCGCGACCGGCAGGCCCAGCTGGTACTGGGTGATCCCGACTACCGCCTGGACGACGACGACTGCGAGCACCAACAGCGCAGCCCGGCTACGCAGCAGCCAGACCGCGACCAGCGTGGTCGCGATCACCACGTAGACCGCGGCGGCGTGGACGTGGGTGACCGTGGCCCCGTCGACCTGGAGCCGGGGAACGTTCTCGTCGCCGGCGTGCGGTCCGCTGCCGGTCACGATGGTGCCCAACCAGACGGCGACCCACATGGCCACGAAGGCGGCCCGGACAGCAAGCGACGCTCCGCGCCCGACCGGCTGGGGCACCAGCCCGCGGGTCCGGCGGACAAGCCAGACGCTGAGGGCGATCAGCACCATGGAGACCAGCAGGTGCAGCCCGACGACGAGCGGGTTGAGCTGGGTGAGGACGGAGATGCCGCCGATGACGGCCTGGGCCGGGATGCCCAGCGCGAGTCCGGCGGCGATCCAGCGCAGGTCCCGCCGTTTCCGGCCGCTGGCGTCGCGGTGCAGCAGGGCGGCCACCCAGGTCAAGACGGCGACGACGACCAGCACGAACGTGAGCAGCCGGTTCCCGAACTCGATCGCGCCGTGGATGCCGAGAGCGGGGTGTGTCGTGTACGAGTCGGTCGTGCAGCGTGGCCAGGTGGGGCAGCCGAGCCCGGACGCGGTGAGCCGGACCAGCGCGCCCGTGACCACGATGACGAGGTTGACCACCAGCGAGGCCACCGCCCAGCGGGCCAGGGCCCGCCGCCCGCCAACGAGCCGCAGCACGCCTCTCGACCTCGGCAGGGAGTCCAGGGTCTCCTCGACCTGGGCCAGCTCGGCGCTGGCTCGCTCGGTCACGCTGTCCATCGAAAACCCTTCCAGGCGGCGAGGCCGGCCAGCACGAGCCAGGTCGACGCGGTGATGAGCGGCCACCCGAGCAGCTGGCCGGTGGCGGCCGCCCGCAGCCCTTCGCCCAGGGCCGCTGTGGGCAGCAGCTCCAGCACGGGACGGACGACCGACGGGTAGCGGCTGACCGGCAGCAACAGACCGCCTCCGACCAGCAGCACGACGTAGACCAGGTTGGCCAGGGCGAGGGTCGCCTCGGCGCGCAACCGACCAGCCAGCAGCAGCGCCAGACAGACGAACGCGGCGGTGCTCAGCACGACGAGCAGGACGGCCAGGCCAAGCGAGGCGACCGTGAAGGCGGGCCGCCAACCCAGCAGCAGGGCGACCAGCGAGAGCACGACCAGCTGGCCGAGCAGGACCAGGACGACGGCCAGCGCCTTGCCGGCCAGCAGCCCGGACCGCCCCAGCGGCGTCGCGGCCAGCCGTTCGAGGACGCCGTAGCGGCGTTCGAACCCGGTCGCGATCGCCACGGAGGTGAACGCTGAGGACCACACCGCCAGAGCCAGCACCGAGGGTGCGAGGGTGTCCAGCGAGCCGAACCGGCCGCCGAGCACCCGGCCGCCGACCAGGATGGCCAGCGGGATGGCCAGCGCGAGCAGCAGCTGCTCGCCGTTGCGGACCAGCAGCCGCGCCTCGACGAGCGCATGCCGGACCACCCGCCGAGACGCAGGTGCCGCTCCGGGAGCCGGGACGAAGCTGAGCGTCGTCATCGGGCGGCCGGCAGTGAGGTGTGGGAGAGGAAGACGTCCTCCAGGCTCGAGCCGCCGCGGGTCAGCTCGGCGACTGTGCCCTCGATGGCGACCCGACCCCGGTCGAGGATGAAGACCTGGTCCGCGAGGGCCTCGGCCTCCTCCATCGCGTGCGTGGTCAAGATGATGCTCACGCCGTCGGCGCGCAGCTCGCGCAGCAGCTGCCAGGTGGCGCGACGGGCGTGCGGGTCCATCCCGGCCGTCGGCTCGTCCAAGAACACGAGCTCGGGCCGGCCGACCAGGGCCGCCGCCAGGTTCACCGACTGCTGCTGGCCGCCGGAGAGCCGACGGTACGGCGTCCGCCAGAAGTCCTGCAGGTTGAGCCGAGCGGCCAGGGCATCGACGTCGTGCGGGTTCACGTAGAGGCCGGCGAGGTAGCGGAGCAGCTCGCCGGCGCGGATGCCCGACCAGGCGCCGGTGCTCTGGGGCATCAGCCCGACCCGGCTGGTGATCCCGCGGTCGCCGGCCGGGGCACCGAGTACGCAGACCGTGCCCGCGTCGGCGCTCAGCAGGCCGGTGCAGCAGCGGATCAGCGTGGTCTTGCCCGCCCCGTTAGGGCCGAGGACTGCCGTCAGCCGGCCGGTGGCCGCCGTCAACGCAAGGCCGTCGAGCACGGGCCGACCGGCGAAACCCATCCGGAGACCTGCGACCACCAGGGCGGCAGGGCGGTCGGTCACGGCTGCAGTCTAGGTTGCTGCTGAAACGCTCTGACTGCTGATCGGGCGCCTCGCTCTGAGCTGGAGAGCGTCGGACCCGGAGGATCTGTCAGTACCCGGGTCGCCAGGGTCGCTTTCCGGGCGTCGGGTCGGGATCTAGTCCTTGTTGCTCGTCACGACAACGATCTGGAAGAAGGAGAACCATGACCACCTGGCTCATCACCGGCTGCTCGACCGGACTCGGCCGCGCGTTCGCGGAGGCCGTGCTCGCCCGCGGCGACAACGCCGTCGTCACCGCTCGCGACGCTGCCAAGGTCACCGACCTCGCGGCTGACCACCCGGGCCGCGCCCTGGCCCTGGCCCTCGACGTCACCGACGACCACCAGGTCGCCGAGGCGGTCCGGGCTGCGGAGGAGCGCTTCGGCGGGGTCGACGTCCTCGTCAACAACGCCGGTTACGGCTACCGCGCCGCCGTCGAGGAAGGCGAGGACGAGGCCGTCCGCCGGCTCTTCGACACCCATGTCTTCGGCACGGTCCGCACCATCAAGGCGGTTCTGCCCGGCATGCGTGCCCGCCGCTCCGGCACCATCGTCAACCTCTCCTCGATCGGCGCGCGCGTCTCACCTCCGGGCTCGGGCTACTACGCCGCCGTCAAGGCCGCGATCGAGGCGCTCACACTGTCGCTCCGCAAGGAGGTCGCACCCCTCGGCATCACCGCGATGGTCGTCGAACCCGGCGGCTTCCGGACCGACTTCGCCGGCCGGTCCCTGATGCAGTCCGCCGATCCGATCGCCGACTACGCCGAGACGGCGGGCAAGCGCCGCAAGGAGCACGACACGGTTCACGGCACGCAGAAGGGTGACCCCGCGAAGGCGGCCGCGGCGCTGATCGAAGCGGTCGAGTCCGAGCACCCGCCGTTCATGCTGCTGCTCGGAAACGACGCCTCCGATGGCTTCCGGACCGCGCTCGGCTCCCTGCTCGAAGAGGTCGACGTCTGGGAAGGCATCAGCCGAGGTACCGATTTCGAGGTCGAGTGACTGGTGCGGACTCTCGGTCAGCGGACGAACGGCGCCTCACCCGCCGTTCGGCGGACCCGGGGGCAGCGGTGCGGTACTGTAGACCGCAGTGCCTCGCTGAGTCTCACCGCGAAGCACCGGTGAAGTCGAGCTTCCTGCTCCTCCCTCGCTGCTGTGCACTGCTGCACCGTCCTCCTGGCCAAGCTGTTCGGGGGTACGACCTTGTTCTGGTGAGACGCCAAAGAAATGTGATCTCCCTCTTGTCTGTCGACATGACGACCATGCCTGCCTCCACCACCTTCTCCGCGCTCGGCGTTCCCGCCGACCTGGTCAAGGTCCTCACCGGTCTCGGTATCGAGACCCCGACCCCCATCCAGGCCGCGACGCTGGCCGACTCCCTCGCCGGGCGCGACGTGCTCGGCCGCGGCCGTACCGGCTCGGGCAAGACCTACGCCTTCCTGCTGCCGCTGGTCGCCCGGCTGACCGCCTCGCGCACCCGCCGCACCTCCAAGGCCCCCCGGGCCCTGATCCTCGCTCCCACCCGCGAGCTGGTCGGCCAGATCGAGGCGGCGCTCAAGCCGCTCGCCGCGACCGCCGGGCTCACCACGATGACCGTCTTCGGCGGCGTCAGCCAGGGACCGCAGGTCACCGCGCTCCGCAACGGCGTGGACATCGTCCTCGCCTGCCCGGGACGCCTCGAGGACCTGATGAAGCAGCGCGCCTGCACCCTGTCCTCGGTCGAGGTCACGATCCTCGATGAGGCCGACCACATGGCCGACCTCGGCTTCCTGCCCGCGGTCACCCGGCTGCTGGCGGCCACCCCGACCAACGGCCAGCGGATGCTCTTCTCCGCGACGCTCGACGGCGCCATCAACGGCTTGGTCAAGCGCTTCCTGCACTCCCCGGCCACGCACGAGGCCGACTCCGCCCAGTCGCCGGTGTCGACGATGGAGCACCACGTGCTGCACGTCAGCCGCGACCAGCGCGTCTCGGTGCTCGCCGACCTGACCAGCGCCCCCGGCCGCACGATGGTCTTCACCCGCACCAAGCACGGCGCCAAGGCCCTGGCCAAGCAGCTGAACGCGCGCGGCATCCCCGCCGTCGAGCTGCACGGCAACCTGAGCCAGAACGCGCGGACCCGCAACATGGACGCCTTCCACTCAGGCGCTGCCAGCACGATGGTGGCCACCGACATCGCGGCCCGCGGCATCCACGTCGACGACGTGGCCCTGGTCGTGCACGCCGACCCGCCCGTCGAGCACAAGGCCTACCTGCATCGTTCGGGCCGTACGGCTCGCGCCGGCAACGACGGCACCGTCATCACGCTGATGACCGACGACCAGGTCTCCGACGTCCGCGCGCTGACCCGAGCTGCGGGCATCAAGCCGACCACCACGCGCGTCTCCGGGATCGACCACCCCGTGCTGCAGAGCCTGGCTCCCGGCGCACGGGTGCTGGTGCCCGGCGGCCTCGTTTCGGAGCACACGCCCGAGCCGCAGGGCCCCGGGCGGCGTAGCTCTGGCTCGGCTCCCCGTTCCGGCGGCTCGACCGGCGGCAACGGCGGCGGTCGCGGCCGGCGCGGTCCCGGCCAGCCCCGACGCCCCGAGGGTCAGGGTGCTGGACGCACCGGCGCACCGGCCAAGGGTCGCGGTGGCCGCGGTGGATCGGGTGGGTCCGGCGGTGCGCCGTCGGTCTACACCACGTCGAGCCCCGGCATCTCATCCTCCGGCTCCTCCCGGGCGCACAGCGCCGCCGGGTTCAGCCGCAGCTCGCGCCGCGGCTGACTGAGGTCGACACTTCGGTGGCCTCGTCGCCACCGAAGGGTCGACCACCTCTCGACGACCGCCACAATGGGCGCATGCAGCTGCCTGTGATGCCACCGGTGAAGCCGATGCTGGCGAAGTCGGTGCCCACCATCCCGACCGGCGATCTTTCCTATGAGCCGAAGTGGGACGGGTTCCGCTCGATCGTCTTCCGTGACGGCGATGAGGTCGAGATCGGTTCGCGCAACGAGAAGCCGATGACCCGCTACTTCCCGGAGGTCGTCCAGGCAGTCCTGGAGAACCTGCCCGAGCGGTGCGTGCTGGACGGCGAGATCATCGTGGCCGTAGGCGATCGGCTCGAGTTCGAGGTCCTGCAGCAGCGCATCCACCCTGCGGTCAGCCGGATCACCAAGCTGTCTCGCGAGACGCCGGCCCGCTTCGTCGCCTTCGACCTGCTCGCCCTCGGTGACCAGGACCTCACCGGCCAACCGTTCTCCGTGCGTCGGGCCGCTCTGGAAGAGGCCCTGGCGGGGGCCCGGACGCCCGTCCACCTCACCCCGGCCACCCAGGACGCCGCGCTGGCCCAGGACTGGTTCTCCCAGTTCGAGGGGGCCGGTCTGGACGGCGTGGTGGCCAAGCCGCTCGCCGGGACCTATCAGCCCGACAAGCGCACCATGTTCAAGATCAAGCACCAGCGGACCGCCGACTGCGTGGTCGCGGGCTACCGGGTGCACAAGAGCGGACCGGACAGTATCGGTTCGCTGCTCCTCGGCCTCTACTCCGACGACGGGAACCTCGCCAGCGTGGGGGTGATCGGCGCCTTCCCCGCCGCTCGGCGCAAGGAGCTGTTCGCCGAGCTCCAGCCGCTGGTGACCACGTTCGAGGGCCACCCGTGGGCGTGGGCCGGTCAGCAGGACCCGCACCACCAAGAGGGCAGCCGTACCCCGCGCAGCTCGGAGCACAGCCGCTGGAACGTCGGCAAGGACCTCTCCTTCGTCCCCCTCATGCCTGACCTCGTGGTCGAGGTCCGCTACGAGCACATGGAGGGCTCGCGCTTCCGCCACACCGCCCAGTTCAACCGCTGGCGCCCCGACCGCGACCCGCGCTCCTGCACCTATGAGCAGCTGGAGGAACCGGTCTCGTTCGACCTCGCCGACATCCTGGGCCACCCGAGCTGACCCGCCGTCCCTCCCGAGACGGGTAAGGGGCACCTTGCTTGAACGCCTTTGGTGAATAAGAGCACACTGGCGTAGTGAAAACCGCTCAGGACGTCGCCGTGCGCGCGCCTGGCGCCCCCGACCCGGACGCCTCGACGCGACACCGCGTCGCGCAGTCGATCCTCGAGCACGGGCCCTCGACCGCGGCCGCCCTGGGTGAGCGGCTCGGTCTGACCGCAGCCGCCGTCCGCCGCCACCTCGACGTCCTGCTCGAACGGGGCCTCGTCCTGGCCCGTGACCAGCGGATCTACGGCTCCCGCGGCCGAGGTCGGCCCGCGAAGGTCTTCGCGCTCACCGACGCCGGACGCGCCGACTTCTACTCCGCCTACGACGACCTCGCCATCGCCGCTCTGGAATTCCTGGTCGACGAGACGGGTTCTGACTCGGTACGGAAGTTCGCCGCCCGCCGGGTCGCCCCCACGGAGACGCGCTACCGCGAGCTGATGGTCAGCCCCGCCGGCTCCCCGGCGCAGGCTCTGGCCGACGCGCTCACCACCGACGGTTACGTCGCCTCGGTCCGTCCCTCGGCCCTGGGCGAGCAGCTCTGCCAGCACCACTGCCCGGTCGCCCATGTGGCGGAGCGGTTTCCGCAGCTGTGCGAGGTGGAGACCGAGATGTTCTCCCGGCTGCTGGGCGTTCACGTCCAGCGGCTGGCCACCATCGCCCACGGCGACGGTGTCTGCACCACTCACGTCCCGCGCACGACCCAGCACGATCCTGAGCACGACCCCGAAATGACACCTGAGCAGGAGAGGCCAGTCCTATGACCCAGATTGCTGAATCAACTCCGAGCGTGCCCGCCGTCGCCGGTCAGACCCCCGCACCGGCGTCAGGTTTCGCCGGCACCGGCGAGAGCCAGGACCAGCACCTGGAGGCTCTCGGCCGGTACCGCTTCGGCTGGTCCGACTCCGACGTGGCCGGCTCGACGGCCAAGCGTGGTCTGACCCCCGAGGTCGTGGCCAACATCTCTGCGCTCAAGAGTGAGCCGCAGTGGATGCTCGACCTGCGGATGAAGGGTCTGCGCCTCTTCGGCCGCAAGCCGATGCCGACCTGGGGTGCCGAGCTTGACGGCATCGACTTCGACAACATCAAGTACTTCGTCCGCTCGACGGAGAAGCAGGCCCAGACCTGGGAGGACCTGCCCGCCGACATCAAGGCCACCTACGACAAGCTGGGCATCCCCGAGGCCGAGAAGGCCCGCCTCGTCTCCGGTGTCGCGGCCCAGTACGAGTCCGAGGTCGTCTACCACAAGATCAATGAGGAACTCGAGGCCCAGGGCGTCATCTTCCTCGACACCGACACCGCGCTCAAGGAGTACCCGGAGCTCTTCCGCGAGTACTTCGCCACGGTGATCCCGGTCGGGGACAACAAGTTCTCCGCGCTGAACTCGGCCGTCTGGTCCGGTGGCTCGTTCATCTACGTCCCCAAGGGCGTGCACGTCGAGATCCCGCTGCAGGCCTACTTCCGGATCAACACCGAGAACATGGGCCAGTTCGAGCGGACCCTGATCATCGTCGACGAGGACGCCTACGTGCACTACGTCGAAGGCTGCACCGCCCCGATCTACTCCAGCGACTCGCTGCACTCCGCGGTCGTGGAGATCGTGGTCAAGAAGGGCGCTCGCTGTCGCTACACGACCATCCAGAACTGGTCGAACAACGTGTACAACCTGGTGACCAAGCGCGCGACCTGCGAGGCCGGGGCCACCATGGAGTGGATCGACGGCAACATCGGCTCGAAGGTGACCATGAAGTACCCGGCCGTCTACCTGATGGGCGAGCACGCCAAGGGCGAGACGCTCTCCATCGCCTTCGCCGGCGAGGGCCAGCACCAAGACGCCGGCTCGAAGATGGTGCACTGCGCGCCGCACACGTCGAGCTCGATCATCTCCAAGTCCGTCGCCCGTGGCGGCGGCCGGACCTCCTACCGCGGTCTGGTCGAGGTCCAAGAGGGTGCCTCGCACTCCAAGTCCGTGGTCAAGTGCGACGCGCTGCTGGTCGACCAGATCAGCCGCTCCGACACCTACCCCTACGTCGACGTCCGCGAGGACGACGTGTCGATGGCCCACGAGGCCACCGTCTCGAAGGTGAGCGATGACCAGCTCTTCTACCTGATGAGCCGGGGGATGGGCGAGGACGAGGCGATGGCCATGATCGTCCGTGGCTTCGTCGAGCCGATCGCCCGCGAGCTGCCGATGGAGTACGCCCTCGAGCTCAACCGGCTGATCGAGCTGCAGATGGAGGGCGCGGTCGGCTGATCCCGGCCCGTCCTGAGCCCCTCACGGGCGCCCCGTACACGCACCACCCAGGAAGAGACACAGTTTCGTGACGATCGTCGACCAGACCGCCGAGGAGGCGCGCTCCGCCGTCGCCGCCGCGGTGGAGAGCCCCGACCCCGCGGCCTCGACCGACAAGGTGGCGAGCCACCTGCACCCGCGGCCCTCGTTCTCCCTCAAGGACCACCCGATGCCCACCGGCCGGGAGGAGATCTGGCGGTTCACCCCGCTGAAGCGTCTCCGTGGCGTGCTCGAGCCCGCGCCGGACGACGAGGACGCCGTGACCGTCGAGGTCGCCGCCCCCGAGGGCGTCCAGGTCGGCCACCTGGCCCAGGGTCAGGCCCCACGGGGACAGGCGCTCGTCCCCGGTGATCGGGCCGCGGCCGTGGCCAGCGCTGGTGCCGAGCAGGCCCTGCACGTCCGCGTGCCCGCCGAGCTGCTGCTCGACGAGCCCGTACGGGTGGCCGTGACGGGACTCGGGGGCCGCAGCCACGCGCACACGGTGCTGGAGGCCGGCGCGTTCTCGCGCGTCACCTTCGTGCTGGAGCACCGCGGGTCCGGCGTGCACGCCGGCAACCTCGAGGTCATCGTGGGCGAGGGCGCGACGGTCAAGGTCGTATCGATCCAGGACTGGGACGACGACGCCGTCCACGTCGGCCAGCACCAGGCCGAGGTCGGTCGTGACGCCCACTACCAGCACACCGCGGTCAGCTTCGGCGGCAACGTCGTCCGGCTGAACGCCAACGCGAACTACTCCGGCCCTGGCGGCGAGGCCGTCCTGCTCGGCCTCTACTTCGCCGACGCCGGCCAGCACCTCGAGCACCGGCTCTTCGTCGACCACAACGCCCCGCGCACCATCAGCAACGTCGACTACAAGGGCGCGCTGCAGGGCGTCGGCGCGCACACCGTGTGGATCGGTGACGTGCTGATCCGCAAGGTCGCCGAGGGTATCGAGACGTATGAGTCGAACCGCAACCTGGTGCTGACCGACGGCTGCCGCGCCTGGTCGGTGCCGAACCTGGAGATCGAGACCGGCGAGATCGCCGGCGCCGGGCACGCCTCCACCACCGGCCGCTTCGACGACGAGCAGCTGTTCTACCTGCGCAGCCGCGGTATCGACGAGAACGAGGCGCGACGGCTGGTCGTGCACGGCTTCTTCGCCGACATCATCCGCAAGATCGGCATCCCCGCGGTCGAGGACCAGCTGCTCGCAGCCGTCGAGGCCGAGCTTGCCGTGAACGTCGGGATCCCGCTCGGCACCGGCAGCTCGGACCTGTCCTCATGACGTTCGTCCGCGCCTGCGCGCTCGCCGAGCTGGCCGACGAGTCTGCCCTGGCGGTCGAGGTCGACGGCACCGAGGTGGCCGTCGTCCGCAGCGGCAGCGAGTACTACGCCATCGCCGACCAGTGCTCGCATGCGGCGATCCCGCTCTCGGAGGGGGACGTGGTCGACGGCACCATCGAGTGCTACCTGCACGCCTCCCTCTTCGACCTGCGCACCGGCAAGCCTCTCGGCCTGCCCGCGACGCAGCCGGTGGCGGTCTATCCCACCTTGGTGGACGGGGACGACCTGCTGGTCGACCTGACCGCCGCACCCCAAGAACTCGCTACATCCCCGAACGCACAGGAGTCCTGAAACCATGTCCTCGCTCGTCATCCGCGACCTGCACGTGTCCGTCGACACCGAGTCCGGGCCCAAGGAGATCCTCAAGGGCGTCGACCTCACCATGAACAGCGGTGAGGTGCACGCGATCATGGGACCCAACGGCTCGGGCAAGTCCACGCTGGCCTACTCCATCGCCGGCCACCCCAAGTACAAGGTCACCTCCGGCACCGTGACCCTGGACGGCGAGGACATCCTCTCGCTGTCGGTCGACGAGCGTGCCCGGGCTGGGCTGTTCCTGGCCATGCAGTACCCGGTCGAGGTCCCGGGCGTCTCCGTGTCGAACTTCCTGCGGACCGCCAAGACCGCCATCGACGGCCAGGCGCCGAAGCTGCGCACGTGGGTCAAGGACGTCAACACCGCCATGTCCAAGGTCCAGATGGACCCGGAGTTCGCCAACCGCAGCGTCAACGAAGGCTTCTCGGGCGGTGAGAAGAAGCGGCACGAGATCGTCCAGCTCGAGCTGCTCAACCCACGCTTCGCCGTCCTCGACGAGACCGACTCCGGCCTCGACATCGACGCGCTGCGGATCGTCTCCGAGGGCGTCAACCGCTTCTCCGCCCAGGGCGACCGGGGCGTGCTGCTGATCACGCACTACACGCGGATCCTGCGCTACATCAAGCCCGACTTCGTACACGTCTTCGTCGCGGGCCGCGTCGCCGAGCAGGGTGGCCAGGAGCTGGCCGAGCGCCTCGAGGCTGAGGGCTACGACCGTTACGTCAAGGCAGCCGCTGCGGCGACCGCCGGGGCGGAGTAAGGCCGTGACTTCTGGAGGCAAGACGCTGTGACGACCGAGCTGGACACGGCGCGCAAGCTGCCCGAGTACCCCAGCACCGTGCCCGTGAACGAGGTCACGGCCGGCGCCCTGCCGGCTGACGAGACGATCCCGTTCGACGTCGAGGCGATCCGGGCCGACTTTCCGATCCTGGAGCGCACCACGCCGGACGGGCAGCCGCTGGTCTACCTCGACAGCGCCAACACCTCGCAGAAGCCGCGGGTGGTGGTCGAGGCGATCGAGGACCACTACCTCAACCACAACGCCAACGTGGCCCGAGCGATGCACCTGCTCGGGGCGGAGGCGACCGCGGCGTTCGAGGGTGCCCGCGCGACGCTGGCGGCGTTCATCGGGGCGGAGCGCTCCGAGGAGATCGTCTTCACCAAGAACGCGTCCGAGGCCCTGAACCTCTGCGCGCACACGCTCGGCGCCACGCTGCAGCCGGGCGACGAGATCGTCATCTCGGTGATGGAGCACCACTCCAACATCGTCCCGTGGCAGATGCTGGCCTCGAGGACGGGCGCCGTGCTGCGTTGGTACGACGTCACGGAGGAGGGCCGCCTCGACCTCGAGGGGGCCGTCCGTGACGGGCTGCTCAACGAGCGCACCAAGATCGTCTCCCTCGCGTACGTCTCCAACGTCCTGGGCACGGTCAACCCGGTCAGCGAGATCGCAGCCGCGGCTCACGCCGTCGGGGCCGTGCTCGTGGTCGACGCCTCGCAGGCCGTGCCGCAGCTGCCGGTCGACGTCGCCACGCTCGGCGCGGACCTGATCGTCTTCACCGGGCACAAGATGGTCGGCCCAACCGGCATCGGCGTGCTCTGGGGTCGCTACGACCTGCTGGCCGAGCTGCCGCCCTTCCTCGGTGGGGGCGAGATGATCGAGATCGTCAAGATGACCGGCTCGACGTACGCGCCGCCGCCGCACCGCTTCGAGGCCGGTACGCCGCCGATCGCCCAGGCCGTCGGCCTGGCGACCGCGGCCAGCTACCTCAGCGACCTGGGGATGGAGCAGATCGCCGCGCACGAGCAGGAGATCACCGCCTACGCGCTGAAGGGCCTGGCCACCATCCCCGGACTGCGGATCCTCGGACCGAGCACCATGCAGGACCGGGGGGAGCGCTGTCGTTCACCCTGACCGACGCCATGGGCGACCAGGTGCATCCGCACGACGTCAGCCAGCTGCTCGACTCGCGCGGCATCGCCGTCCGCGGCGGTCACCACTGCGCCCGTCCGCTGCACGAGCGCTTCGGGGTGCAGTCCTCGACCCGCGCCTCGTTCTACCTCTACACGACCAGGGCGGAAATAGACGCTCTGGTCGACGGGTTGGGCTACACGATGAGATTCTTCGGAGCACGATCGTGAAGGTGAGGGCATGAAGGTCGAGGAGCTGTACCAGGAGATCATCCTGGATCACTACCGCGCCAAGCACCACAGTGGTCTGCGCGACCCGTACGAGGTCGAGGTGCACCACGTGAACCCCAGCTGCGGCGACGAGGTGACCCTGCGGATCCACGTCGACGGCGACACCGTCAGCGACATCTCCTACGACGGCCAGGGCTGCTCGATCTCCCAGGCGTCAACCTCGGTGATGACCGACCTGGTGATCGGTCGGCCCGTCACGGACGGTCTGGAGCTGCACCAGGAGTTCCTGACCCTGATGCAGAGCAAGGGCACCCTCGAGCCCGACGAGGAACGCCTGGAGGACGCCATCGCCTTCGCCGGCGTCTCCAAGTTCCCCGCCCGCGTCAAGTGCGCCCTGCTCGGCTGGTCCGCCTTCAAGGACGCCGCCCTGCAGGCCTCTGCCCAGCCGACCGACCACCAGCAAGGAGTCAGCCGATGACCGACACCCGCCCCTCCGACCTCGTCACCGACGAGCTGCCCACGACCGAGCAGTTCAGCTCGCGGGCGACCGTCGAGGACCTGACCGAGGCCCTCAAGGACGTCGTCGACCCCGAGCTGGGGATCAACGTCGTCGACCTCGGCCTGATCTACGGGCTGAACCTCGAGGATGACAACACCCTGACGATCGACATGACCCTGACCTCGGCCGCCTGCCCGCTGACCGACGTGATCGAGGACCAGACCGCCACGGCGCTGGAGGGCTTGGTCGAGAGCTTCGCGATCAACTGGGTCTGGATGCCCCCGTGGGGCATGGAGAAGATCTCCGAGGACGGCCGCGACCAGCTGCGCGCCCTCGGCTTCAACGTCTGATTCGGTAGCTTTCGCTGGGATCGGTGTGAAGCAAGGGGCCGGCCGAAAACCTGCCCCTCGAGTCCCTGCGCTTCTTTGTGTCCACGCTTCCTTGGATTACGGCATCTCAGGTTTGCGGCCGGCCCCTTGCTCCACCCCGATC
Source organism: uncultured Actinomycetota bacterium (assembly GCA_963727215.1). GTDB lineage: Bacteria > Actinomycetota > Actinomycetes > Propionibacteriales > Propionibacteriaceae > Microlunatus. The sequence continues at coordinate 196,473 of CAVSFR010000009.1, read as the reverse complement.
CCAGCTCCGCCTCGGCTCGCGTCGGGGCCCGCGCGCAGCTGGTGGCGGCCGTCGGCGGTGATCTCTCCTCAGGTGTGGTCGCGGCCTACGCGAGCCGGGAGCTCCGGCCTGATCGCCGCCGCGTTCCCCGTAGGTCCGTGGGGCGGCAGGGAGACCAGCCTTTGCGGCCCACGGGGTGGAGGACTTTCTCGGCGCCGACGCGCGTTGAGGCAGGAGGCGGGCCGGGGAAGCGTGGGGGCCGGCGCAGAAAACCTGAGATGCTTGATACCCGTGCCCAGCGCTGCCGCCGGATCACGCCGAGGTCGAGGGGCAGGTTTGCTGCGCCGGCCCCCACGATTTCCCGGCCCGCTGAACCCGGCCACCACGAGCACGAGCAAACGAAAGTCAGACAGAACCATGTTGGTCGCGAAGGATGTCGAGGTGCGCGCGGGTGCGCGGTTGTTGCTGGAGGGAGTCAACTTCCAGGTCGCAGCCGGCGACAAGATCGGGCTCGTCGGACGCAACGGGGCCGGTAAGACCACGCTGACGAAGATTCTGTCGGGCGAGGCGACGCCGGCGGCGGGGACGATCACACGGGGCGGCGAGGTGGGCTACCTGCCGCAGGACCCGCGTACGGGCGACCTGGACACGCTCGCCAAGGACCGCATCCTCGCCGCGCGCGGCCTCGACACGGTGATCGAGCGTCTGAACAAGGCCGGGCTGGCGATGGGGGACGACTCCGACGAGGTCCGAGACAAGGCCATGGCTGCGTACGCGCGGGCCGAGGCGGAGCTGGCGGCGGCCGGTGGCTACGCGGCGGAGGCGGAGGCGGCACGGATCGCCAGCAACCTCGGCCTGGCCGACCGGGTGCTGCACCAACCGCTGCACACGCTCTCCGGTGGCCAGCGCCGCCGGGTCGAGCTGGCCCGGATCCTGTTCTCCGGTGCGCAGACGATGCTGCTGGACGAGCCGACGAACCACCTCGACGCGGACTCGATCCTGTGGCTGCGCACCTTTCTGCAGGGCCACTCGGGCGGCCTGTTGATCATCAGCCACGACGTGGGCCTGCTCGAGCAGACCGTCAACAAGGTCTTCCACCTGGACGCCAACCGTTCCGAGCTCGACGTGTACGCGATGAACTGGAAGCGCTATCTGCAGCAGCGCGAGACCGATGAGAAGCGTCGTCGCCGCGAGCGTCAGAACGCCGAGAAGCAGGCCGGTCACCTGATGGCACAGGCCGACAAGATGCGGGCCAAGGCCACCAAGGCCGTCGCCGCCCAGAACATGGCCAAGCGGGCCGAGAAGCTGATGTCGGGCCTGGACGCCGTCCGCGCGCAGGACAAGGTGGCCAAGATCAGGTTCCCCGAGCCGGCTCCTTGCGGCAAGACGCCCCTGATGGCGGAGGACCTGAGCAAGAGCTACGGCTCGTTGGAGATCTTCACCGGAGTTGATCTTGCTATCGACAAGGGCAGCCAGGTCGTCATCCTGGGCCTCAACGGGGCGGGGAAGACCACGCTGCTGCGGATCCTCGCCGGCGTCGAGGCCTCCGACACCGGCGGGGTCGTGCCCGGCCATGGGCTGCGCCTGGGCTACTACGCCCAGGAACACGAGACACTGGACACCTCGCGTTCGGTGCTCGAGAACATGAAGTCGGCCGCACCGAACCTGAACGACACCGACGTCCGCAAGGTGCTCGGCTCGTTCCTGTTCTCCGGGGACGACGTGGAGAAGCCGGCCTCGGTCCTCTCCGGTGGGGAGAAGACCCGGCTGGCCCTGGCCGCGCTCGTGGTCTCCAGCGCCAACGTCCTGCTCCTCGACGAGCCGACGAACAACCTGGACCCGGCCTCGCGCGCCGAGGTGCTCGCCGCCATCAAGACCTACGCAGGGGCGGTTGTGCTGGTCACCCACGACGAGGGTGCGGTCGACGCTCTCGACCCGGACCGGGTGCTGCTGCTGCCCGACGGCGTCGAAGACCTGTGGAACCCGCAGTACGCGGAGCTGGTCTCGCTCGCCTGAGCCACGCTTCCCCTAGCACCAGGGTCTTGCCTGTTGATCATGGAAAGTTGATCATGGGGGTGGACGTCGCCGTACCAGGCGACCACAGGGCAGGAGTCGTCGTGGCGAAGACAGCGACCGAGACGGGGCTGACCAAGGGTGCACGGGTCACCGGCGCCGACCGGCAGGCGCTCGGCGCCCGCCTCGCGGAGCGCTACCTCGCGGGGGAGAGCATCCGCTCGCTGGCCCAGGAGACCGGTCGCTCGTTCGGTTTCGTGCATGGGGTGATCAAGGAGTCCGGCGTCGCCCTCCGCTCCCGCGGCGGGGCCACGCGGCGGAGCGCGCCGTCGACGGCCCTCGCAACCGCGAGCGCGACGTCCTCGGCCCCGGCGGAGGGCACGGCTCCCAAGACCAAGGTGGCCAAGAGCAAGAAGATCACCCGCAAGAAGGACGAGGGCAAGAAGGACGAGGGCAAGAAGAGCCTGGCGAAGAAGGACGCGGCCAAGAAGGAGAAGGCGGCCGGCGGGAAGAAGAAGGCCCGGAGCTGAGCGTCCTCGCCGGTCTGGGCCCCGACTCTCCGCAGGCCCGCCGGCTACCGGGCGGCGTCACGGTCGTCACGCGCGAACCGGTGGTGGCCGTCTGGCTGGACCGTCCCGAGGTCCGCAACGCCCAGACGTTCTCGACCTGGGCCTCGCTCGCCGAGGTCAGCGGCAGCCTGCCGGGCTCCTGCCAGCTCGTGCTGCTCCGGGCGACGGGACGGGACTTCAGCGCCGGACTCGACCTCCGCCAGCTGCGCCCGGGCGGGACCGACGAGGGATCGGTCGACACCCTCCTCGACGCGGACGACGCCGCGGTCGAGGCAGCGATCGAAGATTTTCAGGCCGCCTTCGCCGCGTGGCGAGGACTCCCCGCCGTGGTGGTGGCGGTGGTCCAGGGCCGAGCCATCGGCGCGGGACTGCAGCACGCTCTGGCCGCTGACCTCCGCGTCCTCGCGGCCGACGCGCAGCTGATGATGGCCGAGTCCCGGTTAGGGCTGGTGCCAGACCTCGGGGGAACCGCTCGGCTGGTCGAGCTGGTCGGCTACGCCGCCGCCCTGGAGCTCTGCCTCACCGCACGTCCGGTCGGGGCCGACGAGGCGCGCCGGCTCGGCCTGGCCAACCGGACGGCCGAGCCGGGGCAGCTGGACATCGTCGTCGAGGGGCTGGTGACCGAGCTGCTGACCCTGCCGCTCACGGTGAGCTGGGCCACCAAGGAGCTTCTCGCCGGCGCCGCCGGGCGCGACGAGGACAGTCAGCGGGCGGCCGAGCGCGCGACGCAGGTCAGCCTGCTGCGGGAGGCGGTTCGCCTGGCCCGGACGTCGGACGCCACGTCCTGACCGTCACGGCCACCTCGACCCCCACCGGGTCGGGCAGGCCCGCGATCCGCTCGGCGAGCGCGGCCGGGTCGGCGTGGAAGGCGTTGGGGCCCATCGACACCAGGTCGTGCACCACGCTCGGTGACCAGGAGGCGGGCCCGCGTACCGGCTGCTCGTCGACGGGGCTGAACCACGGGCTCAGGGCCGCTGCGAGCCGTTCCTGCTTGGCTTCCTGCACCTCCAGCAGGCCCAGCGCGTGCCGGAGGGCGGCCAGGTGCTCGGGCAGCGGCGTGGCGACGGCCAGGAGCCCGTCCGGCCGGAGCGCCCGGGCGAACTCGGCCGGGTTCCGGGGAGCGAAGACGCAGGTCACCGCGTCCAGGCTCTCGTCGCGTACGGGCAGCGGCTGCCAGGTGTCGGCCACGACGGCGGCCAGGTGGGGGTGGGCCCGGGCGGCTCGCTTCGCGGCGGCCACCGAGATGTCCAGCGCCAGACCCCGGCCCGGTAACGCCTCCAGCAGGCTCCGCAGGTAGTAGCCGGTCCCGGCCCCGACCTCGAGCACGTCGAGGCGGGGGAGCGAGGTGGCACCCCGGACGGTGAGGAGACCCTGGCGTACGGACCGGACGAGCTCGGCGGCGACGGCGGCGTAGTGGCCCCCGCTGAGGAACCGCTCGCGGGCGGCCACCATCTCCGAGGTGTCGGCGTGCCGGGGCGGTGGTCCCTGCAACAGGTTCAGGTAGCCCTGGCGCGCCAGGTCGAAGGTGTGCCCGCCGGCGCAGCGGACACCGGAGTCGGTCGCGGTGAAGGGCAGCGTGCACACGGGGCAGCGCAGCAGGTCGAGCAGCTCCGCGACCCTCACCGGCGCGGCTCCGCGGTCGGGACGCTCACAGCGTCCGGAGCGCGCCACCCTCGACGGGAAGCACGCACCCGGTGAGGTAGGACGCCGCCGGGGAGAGCGCGAACGCCGCGACCCGGCCGAACTCCTCGGGCCGGCCGTAGCGGCGCAGCGGGATGCCGGCCTCCGCCGCGCTTCTGGCCGCAGCCGGGTCACCGCCGAGGGAGTCGAGGTGCTGCACGCGTTCGGTGTCGATCCGGCCCGGCATCAGTCCGAAGACCCGGGTACCGGCCGGCCCGAGCTCGTCGGCCAGCTGCTTGACCAGCATCCCCAGCCCGGGACGCAGCCCGTTCGACGCGGCCAGACCGCCGACCGGGGATTTCACCGAGGTCGAGAGCACCCAGCCGACGGCGAGGTCGGCGGCCGTACCCGCCGCCACCACGGCGTTCGTGACCCGCAGCGCCGGCAGGAAGACCGACTCGAAGGCTCCGCGCCACTGCTCCTCGGTGGTGCCGAGAGCCGACCCGGCTGGTGGGCCGCCCACGCTGACCAGGGCACCGTCCAGCCGGCCGTACCCCGCCAGCGCCAACTCCACGGCCCGGTCCGTCGTGGCGGGCTCAGCCAGGTCGGCTGTCAGCGTCCGCACCGTCTCGCCCGACGGGTCGAGCGAGGCGGCCACCGCGGCAAGCACCTCGGCCCGTCGGGCCACCAGGACGACTCTCGCCCCCTCGGCCACGAGAGCGGCTGCGCTGGCGCGGCCGAGGCCGCTGCTGGCGGCGGTCACCACGAAGACGCGGTCCTGCAGACCCAGATCCATGGCGCGATCCTGGCACAGCGCCGGGTGCGCGCGAGCTAGGGAGCGGCGGGAACGCTCGGCTGCGCCACGACCGGTCGCCCGTCGGCATGCCGCTCCCGCCTGCGGGCCCGCAGATCGCCGCGGATGAACACCACCACGCCGGCCAGGCCGATGCCGGCGAACATGAACCACTGCACGGCGTACCAGAAGTGCGGCCCGTCGGAGATCTCCGGAAGGACGACGGGGACGAAGCCGCCGGTTTGCGCGGGGTCGACGCTCAGCAGGCCGACGTAGCCGTCCACCACCGGGTAGGGCAGAGTCGGCCCGATCGCGTCGGAGCTGATCAGCCGCATCTGGCCGTCCACCGGACGGGTCGCTGAGCTCCGGCCCTTCTCGTTGCGCCGGACGTGGCCGACGACGGTCACCTCACCGGCGGGGGGAGCCGGGGCGGTCGCAGGGACGGGCTGGCCCTGGTCGAGCTCCACGAAGCCGCGGTCGACGAGCACGTTTCCGGCCGAGGTGCGCAGCGGCGTGACGACCTCGTACCCATTCGCGCCGCCGTTGCTGCGGTAGCGCAGCAGGAACTGGTGGTCGGCGTCGAAGGTACCTCTGGCCTCGACCCGCTGCCACTGGTCGGCATCGACGATCGGGCGGGTGAAGACCTGCTCGAACCCGAGCACCGGGTTCTGCTCGTTGGCGACCGTGGAGACGTTGCGCTGCTGGCGCTGGTGCAGGCGCCGCAGCTGCCAGTCGCCGAGGTTGACGAAGGCGGTGCCGAGGACGGCCACGAAGAGGATCAGACAGGTCCAGCGGACCCACAGGCGGCGCACCTGTCCAGGCTAACCGCACGTCCGATCAGGTCCGGTCCTCGAGCAGGCCGACGGCAGCGGCGGCGGTGCCGGCCAGCTCGGCGCCGCGCCCCACGGCGACGCCGGCCAGGAACGTGGTCAGCGGTGCTGCGATGCGCTCGACACCGTGGGCTGCGTCCCCGGCGAGCGCCAGCAGGGTGGCCACGGCCACGTCGTCGAGCTCGACGTCCTCGACGCCCAGCTCCCTCGCCACGGCGCTGAGCCAGCTCTGGAGCTCCATGTCAGGATGATGGCATGGGACGTGTCACCCGCCGGCACCCGGTCCTGCGGCTCGGGCCCGGCCAAGCAGTGCAGCGCGGGGACACCCTTGCGGTGGAGGAGCCGCTGGAGATCCGGCTGGACGGCGAGTCGTTCGTGGTGACGATGCGCACCCCTGGCGACGACGTCGACCTGGTGCACGGGCTGCTGCACAGCGAGGGGATCGTCGCCGGTGCCGACGACGTCGTCGCCGCCCGCTACTGCGAGGGCACCGGACCGGACGGGCTGAACACCTACAACGTGCTGGACGTCGCCCTGGCCACGAGTGCGACGCCACCGTCAGCCGACCGGCGCCGCCAGGTCGTGACCACCAGCGCGTGCGGCATCTGCGGCACCACGAGCATCGACCAGGTCGTCCGGCAGTCCTGCCACCCGCTCGACACCGGGCTCCAGGTCCCGATGGCGGTCATCTCCGCGGGGCCGGACCGGCTGCGCGAGCAGCAGCGGGCGTTCGCCAAGACCGGTGGCGTGCACGCCGCCGGCCTGATGGCCTCCGACGGCTCGCTCGTCTGCGTGCGCGAGGACGTCGGCCGGCACAACGCGGTCGACAAGGTCGTCGGCTGGGCTATCCGCCAGCGCATGCTCCCGCTGGGCCGGTTCGTCCTGGTCGTCTCCGGGCGGGCGTCGTTCGAGCTGACCCAGAAAGCAGTGCTGGCGGGCATCCCGATGATGGTCGCGGTGTCCGCGCCCAGCTCGCTGGCCGCTGAGCTGGCGACGGAGGCCGGACTGACGCTGGTGGGCTTCGTCCGGGGCGAGACGATGAACGTCTACTCTCACCCCGAGCGGGTGCTGACCCCGACCGACCACGCCGTCGACCACCTCGGCTAGCCTCGAACGACAACGACAACGAGAGGCGACCCACCATGGGCAAGGCGAGCGACTTCGGTCTTCTGATCATCCGGCTCGGGGTGGGCGGTGTCTGCGTGGCCCACGGCGCGCAGAAGCTCTTCGGGGCGTTCGGTGGGGGCGGGATCAAGGGCACCGGTGCGTTCTTCGACTCCGTCGGCTTCGTCCCGGGCGAGCGCAACGCCCAGCTCTCCGGCCTGTGCGAGGCCGGCGGCGGCGCACTGCTGGCCCTGGGCCTGGCCGCTGGGCCGGCCGGAGCGGCCCTGGCCGGCAACATGATCGTGGCCAGCTCGACCCACGCCGAGAACGGCTTCTTCAACACGGGCGGCGGCTACGAGCTGCCCGCCACCTTCGGGCTGGTCGGCGCAGCGGTCGCCGTCGGCGGCCCGGGCCGCTACTCCGTCGACTCCCTCACCGGGCACGCGCTCGACAAGCCCTGGATGCGCGGCGTCGCCCTCGCCTCGGCGGTGGCGTCGGCGTTCTACCTGATCGGTGAGCGGGCCAAGGTGCTGGCCGACCGGGCCGCGGCGTCTCCGCCCGACCCAGCCTGACCTGTCCCTCGTGTCTGACGCCGGCCGTACCGGGCGGCCGGCTCACACCCCCGGACGCAGTGACGCCCCGTAGACGGCCGCCTGGGTCCGGCGCTGCATCCCCAGCTTGGTCAGCAGGATCGACACGTAGTTCTTCACCGTCTTCTCGGCGAGGAAGAGCTTGTCGCCGATCTGCCGGTTGGTGTACCCGTCGGTGATCAGGTCGAGGATCTCCCGTTCCCGGGGCGTCAGGGCGTCCACCTTGGACACCTCCCGGACCGGGTTTCGCAGCCGGTCCAGCAACTTCTGGGTCACCGCCGGGTCGATCAGGGAGCGGCCCTCGGCGACCTGCCGGATGCCGGCCACGAGGCTCGAGCCGCCGACCTCCTTCAACAGGTAGCCCGAAGCCCCGGCCATGATGGCGGAGAAGAGGGCCTCGTCGTCGTCGAAGGACGTCAGGATGACGCAGCGGATCTCCGGGTGGCTCGAGCGGATCTCGCGGCACACGTCGATGCCGCTGCCGTCTGGCAGCCGGCCGTCGAGCAGGGCCACGTCGGGATGAGCCGTCGGAATCCGGCGTAGCGCCTCGGCCGCCGTCCCCGCCTCGCCGACCACAGTGATGTTCGGTTCCGACTTCAGCAGGTCGACCAGGCCGCGGCGTACCAGCTCGTGGTCGTCCATCAGGAACACCCGGATGTCGGTCGGGCCGGCTTCGGTCTCGCGCTCGGTCGCGGTCATAGGGGAATTGCCCATGTCAGTCTCAAACCACCTTCTGGTTGGTTGTCGATGCTGAGCCGGCCCCCGTACCGCTCAGCTCGACGGCTCAGGTTGTCCAAGCCGCTTCGTCGTGTGCTGCCCTGCATGCCGACCCCGTTGTCGGCCACCGTGATCTCCAGCAGGCAGCCGTCGGTCTCCACCCGTACCTCGACCCTTGACGCGCACGCGTACTTGGTCACGTTGGTCAGCGATTCCCGCAGCACTGCCTCGACGTCCCCGCTCAGCTCGGGTGTGGCGGGCAGGTCCAGAGGGCCGTCGAGGGCCAGGCCGAGGTCGAGGTTGAGCACGGGTCCGACCTCGTCCACCACACCCAGCACCACCCCCTGGAGCGTGCGCATGGCCGGCGTCGGCGTGTACAGGCTGAAGATCGAGGACCGGATCTGGCGCACGGTCTCGTCGATGTCTGTGACGTTCTGCAGCAGCCGCGCCCGCACCGGCTCCTCCGCCGTCCGTTGGGCCGTGGCTTCGACGTACAGCCCGATGGCGAAGAGCCGCTGCACCACGTGCTCGTTGAGCTCCCGGGCGATCTGGTCGCGCTGTTCCATGCCGCTCAGCCGCTGCTGGTCGGCGCGGGCCTCCACCAGCTGCATCGCGACCGCCACCTGGCTGGCGAACGTCTCGGCCATGTCGAGCTCGGCCTGGGTGAACGGGGCGGACCCCGGCCGGCGGATGGTCAGTATGGCGCCCTGGCAGCGGGTCTCCCCGAGCAGCGGCAGTGTCAGCATCGGTCCCATCGGCACCAGCGCCCGGAGCTCGGCCTCGGGACCGGCCAGCACGCGCTCCATGTCGTCGTGCAGCCCTTGCCCGAGCTCCATCGCCCGCCAGGCGATGCTCTGCTCCAGGGGCAGCCGCAAGCCCACCAGGTCCGTGCCGCCGTGCCCCGCGCCCGCGACGACGGCCAGGCCGGTCGCGGTCTCGTCCGGAACCACCAGGGCGACCGTGTCCGCAGCCAGCAGGTCGTGCACGATCGTCACCGTCCGGTGCAGGACCGTGAGGCCGTCCTGATCGCTGCCCAGGAGGTCTTGGCTGAGGTGGGCCGCCGCCCGGAGCCACTCCTGCCGGCGGCGCGACTCCTCGTACAGCTGGGCGTTGCCGATCGCGATGCTCGCCGTGGCCACCAATGCCTCGGCGAGCTCCTCGTCGGAGGCGTTGAAGGGGCGGCCCGCGACCTGGTCGGTCAGGTAGAGGACGGCATAGAGACGGTCCCGCTCGAAGATGGGGACGCCGAGAAAGCTCGTCATCGGCGGGTGGCACTCCGGCATCCCGCAGGAGTGGGCGTCGGAGGTGATGTCGCCGAGGCGGGTGGTCCGCGGGCTCTCGATCATCATGCCGAGAACGCCACGGCCCTTCGGGAGCTCACCGATCGCGGCGGCGGTGCCGGCGTCGATCCCGCTGAAGAGGAACTTGTCGAAATGCCCGTCGGCGCCGACGACTCCCAGCGCGGCGTGGTGGGCTCCCACGACCTGGCGCGAGACGTCCACGATCCGCTGCAGGAGGGTGTCGAGTGCCAGCTCTCCCACGATCTGCCCGTACGCCTCGTGGAAAAGCCGCAGTCGGCGGTGGGAGTCGGCCACCTCGGAGGCGTGCTCGACGAGCTGCTCGATCAAGGTCTCGATCGGCAGATGCGGCAAGTCAGGCTGGCCCCCGTCAGCGAGCGTGCCGATAGCAGTGAAGATATCGGGGGAACTCATCCTGGCCTGAGGATATGTCGGAATCGACTCAGCCGCTCATCAATCCGTCGATCAATATGGATTGTTCCGCGCCCGGAACAGGGTCGGGTGGCGATGCTTGCTGATAATAATGCCGATTGCGCATGATCATGCCGAAACGCGCAGAAATAGTGCTCTACACGTGCACGGCTCGCCTGAGCGCCGTCGGAGGTCGACTTCCGGAGCGGTAGGCACGGCCTAGACTGGCGCGGTGACCACCGAGCTCGGGATGCCTGCGCTGCGGCCGCTTCCCGTCGACGGCCGTCGTCAGCTCGCCGACCGCTACGGTCGGGTGGCCACTGACCTGCGGCTCTCCCTCACTGACCGCTGCAACCTCCGCTGCACCTACTGCATGCCGGCGGAGGGCCTGGACTGGATGCCCTCGGACCAGCTGCTGAGCGACGACGAGGTGGTCCGGCTGGTGCGCGTAGCGGTGGAACGGCTCGGGATCACCACCGTGCGGTTGACCGGCGGCGAGCCGCTGCTGCGGCGCAACCTCGAGGGTCTGGTCGAAGCTCTGGCCGCACTCGCGCCCCGTCCGGTCCTGGCCCTGACCACCAACGGTATCGGGCTCGCCGGCCGGGCCGAGGGCCTGGCGGCGGCGGGACTGGACCGGATCAACATCTCCCTCGACACCCTCGAGGCCGACACCTTCGCCCAGCTGACCCGCCGCCGGCGGCTGAGCGACGTGCTGGCCGGGGTGCGCGCCGCCCGGGCCGCCGGGCTGGAGCCGGTCAAGATCAACACCGTGCTGATGCGCGGTGTCAACGATCACGAGGCCGTGGCCCTGCTCGAATGGGCGATGGCCGAGGGGGTGCAGCTGCGCTTCATCGAGCAGATGCCGCTCGACGCCCAGCACGCCTGGGAGCGTCAGACCATGATCACCGCAGCCGAGATCTGGGCCCGGCTGGACGCCCGGCACCCGCTGGTCGAGGACCCAGCCGACGCGCTGGCCCGCGGCAGCGCGCCCGCCGAGCTGTTCCGCGTCGCGGGGACGGCCCACACGGTTGGCATCATCGCTGCCGTCTCCAAGCCCTTCTGCGGCAGCTGTGACCGCGTCCGGCTGACCGCGGACGGTCAGATCCGCACCTGCCTCTTCTCCCGCTCCGAGACCGACCTGCGGACCGCGATGCGGGCGGGCGTCGACGACGCCGAGCTCGCCGGCATCTGGGTGGCCGCGTTGCTGGGCAAGCAGGCCGGCCACGGCATCGACGACCCGTCCTTCCTACAGCCCGACCGCCCGATGTCGGCTATCGGCGGCTGACGCCGCCCACGTCGCGACAGCGATCGAGTCGGGCGCAACCTGGGCGAGCTTCGACAGCGATTTTGCGCGCTTTGCCGGGCTGAGCTGGCGTGGTCCGTAAGCGCCCGTCGCCGCTAGTGGCCTGCGAGAGGCAGGGTGTCACGCAGGAAACCCCGGGTCGACAAGAAGCTGCCCAGCGAGGTCTGGTGCTCGTCGCAGGCCAGCCAGTGCTTGCGTCGGTCGGCGGTGTGGATCTTCGGGTTGTTCCACTGCAGGTCGGTGGTCGCCGGCTGCTGGCAGCCCTTGGCCGAGCAGACCATCCCGTCCGGACCCACCGGGAGCGGGTCGACGCCGGTGCGAGCCGGTCCGCCGAGCTCAGGCAACGCGACCCTCGCGCTCGTCCTCGACGGCGTCATCGGCGTTGGTGTGGTGGATGGTGGTGATGTCCTCGACCACGCTGCCCTCCACCACCTCGCCGGGCACGAGGTCGAGCTGCTCGCCGGTGGTGAGCTGGGGAGCGTCGGCCGGTGCACCGTGCTCGATCGGGGCCGCACTGCTGCGCTGGTCGGCCTGGTTGGCCAGCACGACGGCGATGTAGGGCAGGAAGACCGCGCAGGCCAGCAGCACCCACCGCAGCCATCCGTGGACGAAGAGCATGCTGAGGAAGCAGGCCATCCGGAACGCCATCGTGATGGTGTAGCGCCTGATCCGCCCGGACATCTCCGCACTGGTCGCCGACCGGGCGTCCGTGATCCGCACCGGAGGGCTCCGGTTCGGCTGCGGACCGGGGCGGTCACGGTCAGAGCCGTGCGTCGGGTCAACCACCGCGCCAGGGTACGCCCGCACACCAGACGCACCAGGCGCCGATAGCGTGAGCCCGTGACGAGCGAACCCACCACCAGCGCTGCCGGGCCCGCGAGCCCGCCCGCGGCCACTCCCCGTACGGTCCTGGTCACCGGCGGCAGCAAGGGCATCGGCTACCAGATCGCGGCCCGTCTGGCTCGGTCCGGGCACCGGGTGGCGGCCACCTACCGCAGCGGCGAGGTGCCGGACGGGGTGCTGGGCGTGCGCTGCGACGTCACCGACGCCGAGCAGGTCGACGCCGCCTTCACAGAGGTCGAGGGTGCCATCGGTCCGGTCGAGGTGCTCGTGGCCAACGCCGGGATCACCCGAGACACCCTCGTGATGCGGATGTCGGACGAGGACTGGGACGCCGTCCTGGCCACCAACCTGACCGGCGCCTTCCGCGTCGCCCGGCGTGCCGCCCGGCCGATGGTCAAGGGCCGGTTCGGCCGGCTCGTCTTCATCTCCTCGGTCGTCGGGCAGCTCGGCTCGGCCGGCCAGGTCAACTACGCCGCGTCCAAGGCCGGCCTGGTGGGGCTGGCCCGCTCGCTGGCCCGGGAGCTGGGCTCGCGGGGGATCACCGCCAACGTGGTGGCGCCGGGCTTCATCGAGACCGACATGACCGCCAGTCTGTCCGAGGGCACCGTCAAGTCGTACACGGCCTCGATCCCGCTGGGCCGGCTCGGTGTGGTCGACGATGTGGCCGCGGCCGTGGAGTTCCTGGCCTCCGACGCCGCGGGGTACATCACCGGAGCGCTGCTGCCGGTCGACGGCGGGCTCGGCATGGGACACTGACCGGCGCCCGTACGCCGACCGACCCGACCAGCCCATACCGAACTACGCCCAGGAGCACGCCGTGGGAATCCTCGAAGGCAAGACCGTCCTCGTCGCGGGAGTCACCCTCGACACCTCGATCGCGTTCCACGTGGCCCGGGTCGCCCAGGCCGAGGGCGCCACGGTCGTGGTCTCCAACTTCGGCCGGGCGATGAGCCTGACCGCCCGGGTACTCAAGAAGCTCGACCCCGTGCCGCCGCTGCTGGAGGTCGACGTCACCAACGCCGACCACCTGGCGGGCCTGGCCGACGCGCTCGGCGAGCACGTCGACCACCTCGACGGTCTGGTGCACTCCCTGGCCTTCGCCAATCCGGAGACCGCGCTCGGCGGCAAGTTCCTCACCACACCGTGGTCGGACGTCGCGACGGCGCTGCAGGTGTCGGCTTACTCGCTCGCCTCGCTCACGATGGCGTGCCTCCCGCGGCTCACCAAGCCCGCCTCGGTGGTCGGGCTGACCTTCGACGCGCAGGTGTCGTGGCCGGTCTATGACTGGATGGGTGTCTCGAAGTCGGCCCTGGAGAGCACCAGCCGCTACCTCGCCCGCTACCTCGGTCCCGAGGGCGTCCGGGTGAACCTGGTGGCGGCCGGGCCGCTGGAGACGCTGGCCAAACGCGCCATCGGCGGCGCGGACACCTTCAACGAGGTGTGGGGGCAGCGGGCGCCGCTCGGCTGGGACCCCAAGGACGCCGACCCCACCGCCCGCGCCGTGGTGGCCCTGCTGAGCGACTGGTTCCCCAAGACCACGGGCGAGATGGTGCACGTCGACGGCGGCCTGCACTCCACGGGCGCCTGAGCGGCGTGACGGCGGTGCCGCCGGCCGGGACACCTCCGAGCTCGCTGGTCGAGCTGCGGCTGCTGACGGGGCCGAACATCTACTTCCCCCGGCCGGCCGTCAAGCTCACTCTCGACGTCAGTGCGCTGCTCACCCTGCCTGTCGAACCGGCGCAGGTACTGGCCACCGGCCTCGGGCTTGAGGGCTCTCGCCCCGGGCTGCCCGGTTCGTCGTTCCGGCAGCGTTTCGCCGCGCGGTGGGTGGCCCGGCTGGTCCGGCGCCTCGCGGCGGCGGCCGGCGTCTCGCGGTTGGCGGTGCGGTCCCGATCGGGCAGCTCCACCTCCGAGCTGGTGGTCGCGTTTCCGTGGCGCAGCTCAGGGCGGGCCGAGGCGCTGGGGGAAGCCGTCGCCCAGGTGCTCGACGCGCTGGGCGGTGACGGCGGTGACAGGGACGACAGCGGTGCCGGTGCCGAGGTGTTGACTGCGGCGCTGGGGTCCGCCGGTGAGCGGGTGCGTCTGGCTCCGCTGGGCGAGCGACCCTCGCTGCTGCGGCCGACGGTCCCGGTGGCCGCGGTGACCGGGACGAACGGCAAGACCACGACCTCACGGATGCTCGGTCACCTCGCCCGCCGCGCCGGTCGGCTGGTGGGCTGGTCCTCTACGGACGGGGTCTACCTCGACGGGGAGCTCGTCGAGGCGGGCGACTACTCCGGTCCCAGTGGCGCCGCCCAGGTGCTGCGGCACCCCGGCGTCCAGCTGGCGGTGACCGAGACCGCGCGGGGCGGCATCCTGCGCCGTGGCGTCGGTGTGGCCTGGAACGACGTCTCGGTGGTCACCAACATCAGCGCCGACCACCTGGGCCAAGACGGCGTCGACACCCTCGACCAGCTGGCCGAGGTCAAGGCGGTGATCACCCGGATCACCAAGCCGTCGGGCTGGTGCGTGCTGAACGCCGACGACCCGCGGACCTTCGCCATGCGGCTGGGGACGCCGGCCCAGGTCTGGGTGTTCACCCGGGACCCCGACTCGCCGTCCGGCCGGACGGTCCTGGACGCGGGCGGTCGGGTGACCACGGTGCTGGACGGCTGGCTGACGGTGCTGCGAGCGAACGCCGACCCGTTGCCGATCGTCGACGTCGCGGCCGTGCCGATGACCCTGGCCGGGCTGAGCCGGGTCAACGTCGAGAACGTCTTGGCGGTCACCTCGGCCGCGCTGGCGCTCGGTTTCACCCCGGCCGAGGTGGCAGACGGCCTCACCTCGTTCCTGCCCGGCGAGGACAACCCGGGGCGGATGAACATCTGGACCGTGCCGGTCGCGGGCCTCGCCGGGTCGAGTGGTCCGGGCGCCCCGGCCTCCGTGAGCGTGATCATCGACCTGGCCCACAACGAAGCGGGGCTGGAGGCCCTGATCGAGGTGCTGCACGGCATCCGGCCGGCGGGGGGACGGGTGCTGCTGGGGGTCGGGACCGCCGGCGACCGCAGCGACGACGTCTTCGTCCGCCTGGGGGAGCTGGCCGCGGTCGGCGCCGACCTTGTGGAGGTCGCGCGCAAGAGCAGCTACCTGCGTGGCCGGCCGGTCGAGCAGATGGGCGCCCTGCTCAGCGAGGGTGCTGCGCACGCGGGGATGGCCCCGCTCGTCGAGCACCCCGACGAGCTGAGCTGCCTGCGCTCGCTGGTGGGTCAGGCGGCCCCCGGCGACGTGCTGGCGCTGATGACGCACCAGGACCGGGAAGCGGTGGACGACTGGCTCGTGGCCGCTGGGGGCACTCGGGACAACGCCGGCACGCTGCGGGCCAAGGTGCTGGCCGCTGCCCTGCCCTCTGTTCCCTGAGCCTGTCGAGGATGGACAGGCTCAGGGAACGGGAAGCTCAGGCTCCCGAAGCGCCGCCCTCGAGCTGCTCCTCAGGGTCAGACGCCTCGTCCAGGACGTCGTCCAGGGCCTCGCGTACGGCCTGCCGGGTGGCGAGCCGGACCGAGGCCGCCTGCTGCAGGTCGGCGTTGTCGGCCTCGGCCAGTCGCTGCCGCTCGGTCCGCTCGGCCGCCAGGGCCTGGTCGCGGGCGTAGCGGATCCGTTCGAATATCTCCATCAGCTGTCCTCTCTCGGAATGTGTCGATCATGCGTCAGTTCTCTTACCCCGTTTGAGCGCCGTCAGATGCGGATAGCGACCTTCCTCGGAGGGGAACCGACACCCGGGGCGCGTAGCCGGCCCCGACCGACCCGTCATTTACGCTGTCCAGGCCCGCCAGGACCACCTGTGCGGGCTGGGCGTCCAGCCAGGAAGTTGACGCATGACACAAGCTGCCACCAATCGCGAGAAGCAGGCCGCCGGGGTCCCCGGCGGTCAGGCCGAGAAGCCCACGGAGGTTCCTGCCAAGGGCTGGTTGCAGATCGCCAAGCGCGGCTGGGCCGAGGCGAAGGTCGACAACGTGCCGCTGCTGGCGGCTGGAATGGCCTACTACGCGTTCCTCGCGATCTTCCCCGCGCTGATCGCCGCCGTTCTTCTCTACGGCCTCTTCGCCGACCCGGCCACCATCAGCCAGCAGGTCGACGGCCTCGGCTCAGCGCTGCCCGCCGAGATCAAGCAGCTCATCACTGACCAGCTCAGCATGGCGTCCGGTAGCGGCAAGGCCGGCTTCGGCGCTGTCGTGGCCATCCTGCTGGCGCTGTTCAGCGCCTCCGGCGGCATGGGCAACCTGATGACGGCCATCAACACCGCCTACGACGAGGAGGAGAACCGCGGCTTCGTCAAGAAGCGGGCCATTGCCCTCGCCCTGACGCTCGGCGCCATCGTCTTCCTGCTGGTCGTCGTGGCCCTGGTCGCCGTGCTGCCCGCGGTCCTCGGCTTCCTGGGCACCAGCGCCTTCGTGACGGTCCTCATCCAGGTCGTCCGCTGGGTGCTGATCGTGGTTGTGATCACTGTTGCCCTGGCTGTGCTCTATCGCGTCGCCCCGGACCGGGACGCCCCCCAGCTGCGGTGGGTCTCAGTCGGCGCGGGTGTCGCCACCATCCTCTGGATCGTCGCCTCGGTCGGCTTCTCGCTCTACGTCTCGAGCTTCAGCAGCTACGCGAAGACCTACGGCGCGCTGGCGGGCATCGTGATCCTGCTGCTGTGGCTGTTCATCACCTCTTACGCGATCCTGCTCGGCGCCGAGATCAACGCCGAGTCCGAGCAGCAGACGATCGCCGACACCACCAAGGGACCGGCAGAGCCTGTCGGCCAGCGCGACGCGGTCAAGGCCGACAGTGTGCCTGAGCCGAGCGACGGGTCCGGCGCCCAGCAGAAGAAGTCCAAGCAGCACTGACGTCCCTGGCGCTCTCCCTGGGCGCCGTCGAGGGACGCTGGCCAGATACGCTCTCGGCGTCCTGGTGGCGGCGGCGTTGCTCGCCCGGGCTCACGTGCTCCCGGCTGGCTGGCCGCGCTGATCGTCGGCGTGGTCGTGCTGGTCGCAGGGGTGGCTGCCCTGGTAGGAAAGAACAAGGTCAGTGAGGCAGCGCCGCCCGTACCGACCCGTGCTGTGGCAAACGTCAAACCCGACGTGGCCGAGATCAAGGAGATGATGCACCGATGACCGACCCCGCCCAGCCGCCCCCGGGCGCCGGCGCCACCACTGACGAGCTGGAGGCCGACCTGGCCGCGACCCGCGCCCGGATCGTCGACCATGTCGACGCCCTCGCTGAGAAGGTCGACGTCAAGGCCCAGGCCCAGCACAAGGTCGACGACGTGAAGGCTCAGGCCGCTGCCAAGGTGTCGGAGGTCAAGGCCACCGCTCAGGAGAAGGTCGCCGGGGCCCAGGCCAAGGCGGTGGATGCCCAGGCCAAGGTGAGCGCCACCGCGCAGGAGCAGGTCGTCGAGCGGGTCAAAGCCCTGCCGCGCCCAGCCCAGATCGCCCTGACCGCCGCCCCGGTGCTGCTGGTGGCGCTGTGGATCGTCCAGAAGGCGCGTCGCTCATGAGCAACAAGACCGCGCAGCTGGCCTACCGTCCCGTCGGTCTGCTCGCCAGCCTCGCTGCCGGTTCGCTCGCCGCTGCGATCTTCAAGCAGATCTGGAAGCGGGTGGCCGACGAGGATGACGCCCCCGACGCACTCCAGTCGGAGTACTCCCTCGGCAGCGTATTGCTCGCCGCCTGCATCCAGGGCGCCATCTTTGCCGTGGTCAAAGCCCTGATCGACCGTGGTGGCGCCCGCGGCTTCGAGAAGCTGACGGGTTCCTGGCCCGGTAACTGACCTGCCCGGTCACTTTGGACCTGCACGGCGGACCTTGCCCCCTCCCGCGGGGGTGCAGGTCCGCCGTCGCGGTCCAAAGTGGGGGTGGTCAGCCCGGCCCCGCTCTCGGGAGCGGGGGGCCGCGTGGGCTGGGGTCAGGCGCTCGAGGTGCTGTGGGTGGTCGGGACGAAATCCGGGTCGGCCACGGAGTAGCCCGCGTCGCCGCTGTCGCGGTTGACACCGGGCTGGGCCTGCCGCCCGTAGGACTCGAGCTCGGCCATCACGGCTGCGTGCCGGTCGACGCAGATCACGATCAGGTCGCCCGAGTTCGAGCGGGCGATCGCGTGCCGGGTGGCGTCGATCTCATCCAGCACCGTCTCGAGCTGACGGCAGCGCGCGCCCTCGGACATGGCCGCCCGCGCTCCCTCGGCGACGAGCCCCGCCACCTCACCGCGGGTGCGGCCGCGGAGCGCGTTGTCCTCGCGGACCACGACCACGTCGAAGTGCTGGGCGGCGATGTGCCCCAGCTCGCGCATGTCGTCGTCACGGCGGTCGCCGGCCGTGGAGATCACGCCGATCCGGGTGACGCGGCCGAGGTCGCTGGTCGCGGCGAGCTGCGCGGCGGTCTTGTCCACGAAGTCGCCCAACATCTTCATGCCCGGTGCGTTGTGGCAGTAGTCCACGATGACGGTGCGGCCCTCGACGGTGACCTCGTTGAGCCGGCCGGGGGAGAGGTAGTAGCTGGTCGAGAAGGTCCGCAGGCCCTGCCGGATGTCGTGCAGCGAGGCGCCCGCGGCGAACGCTGCTGCGGCCGCTGCCATCGCGTTCTGGACGTTCATGGTGGCCCGGCCGCCGAAAGTGGCGGGCAGCAGGTGCGTCCAGGCCAGCTGCATCTTCCGCTGGCCCTCGAGGACGACGACCATGTCGCCCAGGTCGCTGTGCTCGAGCACGACCGCGCGGCCGCCGCGGCGGCAGTGGTCCTCGACGGAGTCCCGGATCTCGCTTCCCGGCTCCGCCATGGTGAACCAGACCACCCGGCCCGAGCACTTCCGCCGCATCGCGCGGACCAGCGGGTCGTCGGCGTTGAGCACGGCGAACCCGTTGCGGGGCACCGCCTCGACGACCACGGCCTTGACGTCGGCCAGCTGCTCGACGGTGTCGATACCGCGGAGCCCGAGGTGGTCGGGCTGCACGTTCAGCACCACGCCGACGTCGTTGCGCTCATAGCCCAGGCCCTCGCGCAGGATGCCGCCGCGGGCGACCTCGAAGACGGCGAAGTCGACCCGCGGGTTCTGCAGCACCATCTTGGCCGAGCGCGGCCCGGACGCGTCCGAGCGGATCAGCAGCCGTTCGTCCACCACCACGCCGTCGGTCGAGGTCATGCCGACCTTGCGGCCGATGCCCTTGAAGATGTGGGCGATCATCCGGGAGGTCGTGGTCTTCCCGTTGGTGCCGGTGACGGCGATGATCGGGATCCGGCTGGGGGTGCCGGGCGGGAAGAGCATGTCGATCACCGGCTTGGCCACGTACTGCGGGTCGCCCTCGGTGGGGTGGGTGTGCATCCGGAAGCCGGGGGCGGCGTTGACCTCGCAGATCGCGCCGCCGGTCTCGCGCACCGGCTGGGTGATGTCGGGGGCGATGAAGTCGATGCCGGCGATGTCGAGACCGACCACGCGAGCCGCCTCTTCGGCGATCTCGACGTTCTCCGGGTGCGCCTCGAAGGTGCGGTCGATGGAGATGCCGCCGGTTGACATGTTGCCCGTCAGCGTGAGCTGCACGGTCTGGCCCGCGGCCGGGACGTCGTCCATGGTGAGGCCCTGCTCGGCCACCAGCGCGACCGCCGCGGCGTCCACCTTGATCCGGGTCAGCACCTTCTCGTGACCGACACCGCGACGCGGGTCGGCGTTGGTCCGCTGGATGAGCTCGGTGACGGTCGAGGTGCCGTCACCGATGACGTGCGCCGGCACGCGCTCGGCGATCGCGGCGATCTTGCCGCCGATGACCAGGCAGCGGTAGTCGCGGCCGGTGATGAAGCTCTCCACGATCACCCAGCCCCCCCGGGACTCCTCGTACGCGACGGGGAAGGCCTCGCGGACCTCGTCCTCGCTGGTCAGGTCGAGCATCACGCCGCGGCCGTGGTTGCCGTCGAGCGGCTTCAACACCACCGGGAAACCGGTCCGGCCGGCCAGCCGGACCGCCTCGTCAACGGTCCGCACGGCCTTGGAGCGGGGCACCGGCAGGCCTGCGGCGGCCAGCAGGGTCAGCGTCAGCTCCTTGTTGCCGGCGATGTCCACGGCCACCGACGGAGTCTTGGAGGTCATCGTGGCCCGGATCCGCTGGGCGTGCACACCCTGCCCGAGCTGGACCAGGGAGGAGGTGTTCAGCCGGATCCACGGGATGTCGCGGCTCACGGCCTCGTCCACGATGGCCTGGGTCGAGGGACCGAAGGCGGTTCGCTCGCCCCGCACGATGAAGCTCTCGAGCTCGGCCGCGAAGTCGAAGGTCGGGTCGGGCGCGATGAGGTCGTTGACCAGCGCGACGGCCAGCTCGCCCGCCGCGAGGCCGACGGACTCGTCGTAGTAGGCGTAGATCACGTTGTACTGGCTGCGCTCGCCCTTGACCTGGCGGGTCTTGCCGCGCCGCATGTCGTGCCCGACGGCCTGCTGCAGCTGCAGCGCGATGTGCTCGGCCACGTGGCCCAGCCAGGTGCCCTCGTGCAGCCGCTCCACGAATCCGCCGCGCCGGCCTCGGCTGCAGCTGTGCGCCGCCAGTCCCGGCAGGCGTTCCAGCAGGCCCTCGGTGAAGCCGGGCAGCAGGTTGGTCGGGAAGTCCTCCAGCACACCGAGGTCCACCACCAGGTGGATCGCCTGCTCGTAGTGCCACACGTTCGGACCGCGGTAGACCCGGCTGGACAGGATCCGGAGGTCGGGCTGCGGGGCAGGGCTGGCGGGTTCGCTCACGGGGTTTCTCCTCCGAGGTCGGCTCCGGTGATCCTTTCACTTCCGCCTGGCCCCTCGGACCGCCGGGCGTTAGACATGTGACCCTTTGGTCACATAAATTACGGATGTGGTCGACTCGAAGCAGACGAGCGCGTCGCTGGACGACGATGTGGTCTTCCGGGCCCTGGCCGACGGGACCCGGCGTGCCGTGCTGGACACGCTGTTCGCCGCCGACGGCCAGACGTTGGCCGAGCTGTGTGCGGTGGCGCCGCAGCTCAGCCGCTACGGCGTGATGAAGCACCTGCGCGTGCTCGAGGAGGCGGGCCTGCTGGCCCGGGTCAGCGTCGGCCGCAGCACCCGCCACTACCTCAACCCCGTACCGATCGCCCAGATCGCCGAGCGCTGGATCGACAAGTACGCCGCTCCGTACGCCTCAGCGCTGCTCGACCTCCGTCGACAGCTGGACCCGCCGAGCCCACCCCGAGCCCAGGAGCACCTGTGAGCCTCACCGCGCACGTCTACCAGATCTACCTCGCTGCCTCACCCGACCAGGTCTGGGCGGCGATCACCGACTCCGACTGGACCCGCCGCTGGTTCCACGGCACCGCCTTCGTCGCGGCGCCCCGGGCTGGCGAGCCGTACCGCACCGTGCTGCCGGACGGCAGCCCTGCTGTCGAGGGGGTGGTCGAGGAGCTGCGGCCGCCCGCTCCAGGAGTCCCCGGACGCTTCGTCCAGACCTGGCGCGTGCGCTACGACGACGACCTCGCCGCCGAGCCGCCCGGCCGGGTGGAGTGGACAGTGGAGGAAGCCGGTGATGGGCTGACGAGGCTCCGGTTGGTGCACGGGGACCTGCACGACAGCCCGCAGACCTGGGCCGAGGTCGGCGACGGCTGGGTCTGGGTGCTGGACAGCCTCAAGACGGTGCTGGAGACCGGGCGGTCGCTGCCTCGAACTGCACGTACCTCGGCGATGGCGGCCGAGGTCGGCGACGGCGCGTGGCACCGGCGGCAGGGGGTCGAGGCCAACAACGCGGCCATGCGGCTGCTTTCCACCGACCTCGCGGGCCCCGACCAGGGCGAGGAGCTGCTGCGGTCCGCCTACGCCGCGGCCTACCACTGGGACCGCGCGACCGGAGCCGGGCCGGAGAACGGAGCCCGATCCGCGTACGTGATCGCCAAGGCCCTGCTGGCCAATGATCAGCCGGACGCCGCGTTGGCGTCGGCCGACCGGGTCCTTGACCTCTGCACGCGGCACGGCCTGGCCGACTTCGACCTCGCCTACGGGCACGAGGCCCGAGCCCGGGCCCTTCTCGCGCTCGGCCGGCGGGAGGAGGGCGCGGTGGCGTGGGCGGCCGCCTGGGCTGTGCCCGTAGCTGACCCCGAGGACCGGGCGATCGTCGAGCAGGACTTCGCCGACAGCCTCAGCGCTGCCCAGGTCGCGACCTGACCCTGCCAAAGCCGCCCAGGTGGTGGCGCACGACTCGATCTGACAGGCAGGCGCTCAGCACCTCAGCCGCGCCGGCCGCGCCTGAGGTGCCGGGCGTAGTTCGTGGGGGAGATCCCCTCTGCGGCGATGTCGACGGCGAGCTTGCGCAGGTCGGCTTCGGCCGCGCGCGTCTCCTCGATCTCGGCGTCCGCCACCGCGACGGCGTGGGCGAGGAGGGTGCGGGTGCTGAGGTCGAAGACGCTGCCGGCCGGCAGCACGTGCAGCACGGCCCCCGACATCAACAGGGGGGCGGTCCGTTGCGCGCTGAAGGCGTTCGAGACCAGGGAGCGACCGTCGACCAGGGTCACCGCGCCGCGGCCGACGACCTCGAGCTGGGTGCCCTGGCGGATCACGGCCGCTGTGTCCTCATCCACCCCCATCCCCAGCAGCGAGGGCGACTGCGCGATGAGGGAGAGCAGCCGGCCGTACCGGTTGCGCTGCTCGAAGTGCTGGTCGATGACGACGCCGCGGATCAGACCCAGCCCGACCGACAGCTGGCTCATCCGCTGTCGCGGCGTGGAGCCGCCGACGCCGAACGCGATCATGTGGTCGGCCAGGATGCTGGCGCCCGCCGAGGTCCCGCCGACGACGGCGCCGCGCTCGTAGGACGCGATGATCGCGTCGCCGAACGTGGTGCCGGTGATGTAGGAGCTCAGCTTGAGCTGGTTGCCGCCCGTCATGAAGACGGCGTCCACGTCGGCCAGCCGGGCGGCCAGCTCAGGGTCCTGCGCCTCGGCCCGGCTCTGCGGACGCAGCGGGACGACCTCGGCCGCACCCAGGCTGGTGAAGACGGCCTGGTAGACCTCGATCACCTCCGGGCCCAGCGAGGACGCGGTGGGGACGACCGCGATCCGGGCCCGGGCGCCGCCGGCGGCAGCGACGAACGAGCGGAGCACGCTGCGGCGACGCAGCTTCGCCTCGGCGCCACCGATCGCGTAGAGGGTGCCCAGGGGGGAAGGAGCGTCGTGCATGCGCTCCACCCTACGGAACCCCCCCGCGAGCTCCGGGCCCGGACGAGTGCGAGCAAGACAAGTCAGCCCATCCAGCTGGCTGCGGCACAGAGGGCGTCGGCGGCGGCACGGTGCAGGCGTCGGAGCTCCTGCGCGCGGACCTCTGCCTCGTACAGGCTGAGCGCCGCACCGTCGGAGGCGAGTGCGGTCTCGCACGCCAGCAGCAGCCGGGAGGCCCGGTCCGCGGCCAGCCGTTGCCGGGAGCTGTAGCCGGGCGCCAGGTCGGCCGTCGGGTGGGTGCCGGGCCGGCTGCCTGCGGCCACGTCGAGGCGGCTGAGGGTCGCGGCAGCGCTCAGCACGGTCTCGCTCAGGGCGCGTTCGGCGTCGTAGGAGGTGGGCGGCGCGAAGGGCCGCTCGGCTGGGTGCACCCGCCACTGGACGCCGCGGCCGACCGCGTGGGGGACCAGGGCGATCCCACCGCTGCTCGCCAGCACGACCTCGCCGGCCTCCAGGGCCGCCCGGTTGAGGCTGGCGGGTCCTCGCAGCGCGCCCAGCGCCCCGGGCTGCGGCAGGGCGAGCACCCACATCTCCTGCTCGCGGGCGGCGATCACGGCCACGGCCTCGGCCAGGGCCGTGGCCTGCAGCGGGTCGATGCCCAGCAGGTCCTCGGGGTCGACGACGTGGTGGGCGACGTCGCGGTCCACCACGGCTGCCGCCGCCTGGGCCGGACTTCGCTGGAACCGCAGCACGGCGTTCAGGTTGACCGTCAACCGGAGTGAGGGGAGCGCCTGCACCCGACAACGATAGGCGGGCGCGTGGGAGAACGAGGCGGGGCCGGACGATAGGTTGGCCGGCATGGCCGCAGTCGTCGATCTCGCCGGTGTCAGCATCGTCCGCGGGGACGCCACCCTGCTCGACGATGTCGACTGGAGTGTCGACGAGGCCGATCGTTGGGTGGTGATCGGTCCGAACGGGGCCGGCAAGACCACCCTGCTGCAGCTGCTGGCCGCACAGATCCATCCCTCGAGCGGTGTCGTCGGGCTGCTCGGGGAAGTGCTGGGGACGGTCGACGTCTTCGAGCTGCGGCCCCGGATCGGCCT
Source organism: uncultured Actinomycetota bacterium (assembly GCA_963727215.1). Classification (GTDB taxonomy): domain Bacteria; phylum Actinomycetota; class Actinomycetes; order Propionibacteriales; family Propionibacteriaceae; genus Microlunatus. The sequence goes on along the minus strand of CAVSFR010000009.1, from coordinate 172,160 downwards.
GACCTCCGCGGCGCTGGCCGAGCGGATCCCGCGCAGCGAACGGGTCCACGACGTGGTGGTCTCCGCCTCCTACGCCGTGCTCGGCCGCTGGCGTGAGGCCTACGACGAGCTCGACCACGAGCGCGCCGCCGAGCTGCTCGCGTCGCTACGGATCGAGCATCTCGCCGACCGGACGTTCGGCACCCTCAGCGAGGGTGAGCGCAAGCGGGTCCAGATCGCCCGCGCCCTGATGACCGACCCGGAGCTGCTGCTGCTCGACGAGCCCGCGGCCGGGCTGGACCTCGCAGGCCGGGAGTCCCTCGTCCGGACCCTCAGCGAGCTGGCCTCGGACGCGTACGCGCCGGCCTCGGTGCTGGTCACCCACCACGTCGAGGAGATCCCGGCCGGCGTCACCCACGCGCTGCTGCTCAAGGCCGGCAAGGTGGTCGCCGCCGGACCGCTGCGCGAGACCCTGACGCCGGCCAACCTCACCGCCACCTTCGACCTGCCGCTGACCCTCACCGAGGTCGACGGCCGCTGGGCCGCGCGTGCCCAGTGACGGCCCCTCGTGACGGTGGCGTGCTTCGCCGGTCTGGCACGATGGGAGCAGGTCCGGCGGACGCCGTCTACACACGCAGGAGGTGACGATGCCTGAGAACCTGACCGACTGGCTGGGCGACCACGCCTGGGCGATCTGGATGAGCATCGCTTTCCTGCTGGCCGTGGCCGAGATCGTCTCCCTGGACCTGGTGCTGATCATGCTGGCGGTCGGCGCGTTCGCGGGTGGGATCGTCGCGGTGGCGGCTCCTGACCTGTGGTGGCTGCAGGTGCTGACCGCCGCCGGGGTGAGCGTCGGCATGCTGGCCCTGCTGCGGCCGAGCCTGCTGGCGAAGGTCCGGAGCATGCCGGGCTACCGCTCCTCGACGGCCAAGCTGGTCGGCAGCACCGGGCTGGCCATCTCCCAGGTCGACCGGGCCGGGGGAGAGATCAAGATCGACGGGCAGAGCTGGTCGGCCCGCCCCTACTCCTCCGACGTGGTCATCGACGCCGGGACCGAGATCGAGGTCTACGAGATCGACGGTGCGATCGCGGTGGTCTACCCCAAGTACGGCCAGCTGCCCTGAGGCTGTTGGCCGCGACACGGTGGCCTCGACTTCGACCTGCCGGGCGGAGGTCTGCGGCCGCAATGCGCGCCGACGAGGCACACTGGACGACGTGGACATCGCCAACCTCATCGTCTTGCTGGCCGTCGTGGTCGCTCTCGTGGTCTTTCTGGGCAACGCCGTGCGCGTGGTCCGACAGCAGCGGGTCGCCATCGTGGAGCGGCTCGGGAAGTTCAACCGCACCCTCGAGCCCGGACCGCACCTGCTGGTGCCGGTCTTCGACAAGGTGCGGCACAACCTGGACATGCGTGAGAACGTCGTCCCCTTCCCGCCGCAGGGGGTGATCACCGAGGACAACCTGATGGTCAGCATCGACTCGGTCATCTACTTCCAGATCATCGACCCGGTCCGCGCGGCCTACGAGGCCCAGGACTACATCAAGGCCATCGAGCAGCTGACCATGACCACGCTGCGCAACATCATCGGTGGGCTGGACCTCGAGCAGACGCTGACCAGTCGCGAGGAGATCAACCAGAAGCTGCGAATCGTGCTGGACGAGGCGACCGGCAAGTGGGGGATCAAGGTCAACCGCGTCGAGCTGCGGGCCATCGAGCCGCCCGCCACGATCCGCGACGCCATGGAGAAGGGTGCCCGGGCCGAGCGCGACAAGCGGGCCTCGATCCTGATCGCTGAGGGCCAGCGCCAGTCTCAGATCCTCTCCGCCGGCGGTGAGAAGGAGTCCGCGATCCTGCGGGCGCAGGGTGACCGCGAGGCGGCCGTGCTCCGGGCGCAGGCCGACCGGCAGGCCCAGATGCTGCGCGCTGAGGGTGAGGCGCAGGCGATCAGCACCGTGTTCGGCGCCATCCACGCCGGCCAGCCGGACCAGGCGCTGCTGGCCTACCAGTACATGCAGATGCTGCCGTCGCTGGCCAAGGGCGACGCCAACAAGGTCTGGATCGTCCCGAGCGAGCTGAACAAGGCTCTGGAGGGCCTCGGCAGTGCGGTGGGCTCGATCACCTCGGGCATCCCAGCCAACGCCACCGGCACGTTCACCGCTCCGCCGAAGATCGACGTGCAGAGCGAGATCAAGCAGCAGAACGCTGAAGAGGCCGCCGCCTCGGAGCGCACCATCCAGGAGGCCATCGCCGCTGCCCAGCAGCTGGACAAGGTCACCCTGGCCGGCGCCGGCCGGCCTCCGGCTCTGGAGGCTTCCACCAACAGTGCCGGCCCAGTGGCGGAGGACGCACCCGGACCCGAGTTCTCGGAGCCCGAGCAGCGGTAAGTCATGCCCTGGGACCAGCTGCTCCTCATCGGGCTCGCCGGCGTCGCAGCAGGACTGATCAACACCGTCGTCGGAAGCGGCACCCTGATCACGTTCCCGACCCTGCTCGCCCTGGGCGTGCCGCCCGTGCTGGCCAACGTGTCCAACACGGTCGGGCTCGCCCCCGGCTCGCTCTCCGGGGCACTCGCGATGCGGCCCGAGCTCGCCGGGCAGGGACCGCGGCTGCGCCGGCTCGGGGTGGCTTCGCTGCTCGGGGGGATCATCGGGGCCCTGCTGCTGCTCCGGCTGCCCTCGGCCGCGTTCGACGCCATCGTGCCCGTGCTGATCGGTCTCGGCTGTGTGCTGGTGATCGCCCAGCCCACCCTGTCCAAACGGGTGGCCGCCCGCCGTGAGCGGCTCGGCACGTCGTCCGGCTCGGGTCGAGGTTCGGCCCTGCTCTGGGTGGGCGTGCTGCTCACGGGCGTCTACGGCGGGTACTTCGGCGCTGCCCAGGGCGTGCTGCTGATCGCCATCCTCGGGATCGCGCTGAGCGAGACCCTGCCGCGGGTCAACGCGGCGAAGAACGTGCTGGCCCTGATCGTCAACGGGGTCGCCGGGGTGGTCTTCATCGTGGTGAGCGACGTCGACTGGGCGGTCGCGGTCACCATCGCCGCCGGCTCGGTGCTCGGGGCTCAGATCGGCGGTCGGGTGGGCCGTCGGCTGCCGGCCGTGGCCTACCGGGTGCTGATCGTCGCGGTCGGCGTCGTGGCCATCGTGGCGCTGCTGCGCTGACCGCGGGCGGCTGGCCGCCTCAGTCGCCGGCGCCCTGGCGAACCGCCAGCACCTGGGCTCCAGGCAGCCGGACCAGGTCGGTGCCGCGCAGCGCGAGCTTGCTGCCCCGGATCCCGCTGCCCACCACCACCCAGTCGGCCCTGGCCACCGCCTCGTCGACCAGCAGCGGCCAGCCGGTCGGCAGTCCGACGGGGGTGATGCCGCCGTACTCCATGCCGGTCTGGGCGACCGCCTCGGCCATCGGGGCAAAGGAGATCTTCCGGACACCCAGATGGTGTCGAACGGTGCGGTTGACGTCGGCCCGATCGGTGGCCAGCACGAGGCAGGCGGCGGTGGTGGTCACCTCGGCCCGTCGTCCTGCGACCACGACGCAGTTGGCCGAGACACTCATCGGCACGGCGTACGCCTCGCAGAAGGCGGCCGTGTCGGCGAGCTCGGGGTCGATCGGTGCGACGAAGCACCCGAGGTCCAGCTCCTGCAGCGCAGCGAGGACCGGAGCAGCCAGCAGCTCGGAGTGGTCGCGGGCTGGCTGCCAGTAGAGGGTGCCGAGGGCCGGTGAGGTCACGTCGTCAGCCTAGGCACGTCCTCACCATCGCCGCCCTCGGCTACGGCTGCGGCCGCGTCAGCCCGGTCGAGCAGCCGCGCCAGCACCGGGACGGTGCGTCGCTCGAGCGCCCAGGACGCCGCCTGCAGGCGCTGGCCGACCGCCTGGCGGCTGATGCCGAGCCGGGTCGCCGCCGCCGCCTGGCTGCCAGCGGCCCGCACCTCGTCGACGGCCGCCCAGCCCTGGACGCTCCGCCGATGGTGCAGGGCGATCAACAGCTGGAAGACCACCCCCGCGTCCTCCGCCTCGGTCGCTGCCGGCGCAGCAGCGACGACACTGAGGTGGCTGAGCTCGTTCTTGGCCTGCTCGACTGCCGTCCGCGCGGCCACGAACGCGGATCCGCGCGCCGCGCGGGTGTCGCTGGGCAGCGGCCGCTCGATCGGGCCGATGCCCAGGCCGACGTGCCACTCGCCGGTCCTCAGCAGCCGCAGGACGGCTGCGACCACCGACTCCGCGTCCGCGAGAGCTCCCTGGAACTCATCGCCCACCGTCCGCGTGAACGGAATGGCGACCCGGAGGGTAGCCAGGCTCACCAACGCGTGCTCGACGAGGTCGGGGCGCTGCCGGGACTCGATCTGGTCGACGGTGAGCACGAACATTTGGCAAGGGTAAGAGCTTGACCGAGCCGGGAGCAAGCCTGCGGACTTGTCTTCCTCCGCGACCGTCCCGGTCGGGGAGTGTGGGCTCGCCCCGTGAGTGAATAGGGAGGTGGACCTCGACACGACCCAGAGCCCCAGCCAACGGGTGGTCGCGCTGACCACGGCCGACGACGGACGGCTCGGGGACTACGTCCGGCTACGCGAGACCTCCCTGCGTCGGTCGTTGGAGTCCGAGCGCGGCCTGTTCATCGCGGAGGGCGACAAGGTGATCCGGCGGGCGGTGGAGGCGGGCTACCGTCCGCGCTCGTTCCTGCTCGCCGAACGCTGGCTGCCCGGGCTCGCCGACGTGCTGGCGCTGTGGCCGGACGTCCCGGTCTACCTGGTGACCGAGGAGCTGGCCGAGCAGGTCACCGGCTTCCACGTCCATCGCGGCGCTCTGGCCTCGCTGCACCGCGAGGAGCGGCACCAGATCGCGGACCTCCTCCAGCTCCGGCGGCTGGTCGTGTGCGAGGACATCGTCGACCACACCAACGTCGGGGCCCTGCTGCGCAATGCGGCCGGCCTCGGCTGGGACGGCGTGCTGCTGTCGCCGCGCGCCGCCGACCCGCTGTACCGACGGTCGATCAAGGTGAGCATGGGTTCGGTGTTCTCCCTGCCCTGGGCGCGGCTGGCCGACTGGCATGGCGCTCCCGAACAGCTGGCGAAGGCAGGCTTCACCACAGTCGCCCTGACCCTGGCCGACGACAGCGTCGACCTGGCCGAGGTGGCCTCAGCACTCACCGCGAGGCCGGGCAAGGTGGCGCTCCTGGTGGGTACCGAAGGGGCCGGGCTGTCGAAGCGCTGGTCCGGCGCGGCCACCGTCCGCGCCCGGATCCCGATGGCCGCAGGTATCGACTCCCTCAATGTCGCTGCGGCGACCGCCGTCGCCTGCTACGTGCTGGGTCCGGCTGCGTCCTCGTCGTCCTCGTCCTCGTCGAAGCTCTTGTCGCGCGGCGAGACCGGCCAGTCGTCGGGGTAGGTGTCGGAGAAGTCGTCGTGCAGGGAGTAGAGCTTCTTGCGCGAGCGACCGGAGAGCCGGTCGCCGAAGACGGTGCCGTTGAGGTGGTCGGTCTCGTGCTGCAGGCAGCGGGCCAGCAACCCTGTCCCGGTCACCTCGACGGGACGGCCCTCGACGTCTTGGCCCCGGCAGACCGCGTGGTCGGGTCGGGCCAGCTCGATGTAGGCACCGGGTAGCGAGAGGCAGCCCTCGTCGATGGTCTCGAGGTGGCGCTCCTTACCCTCGGGTGTCTCCACCACGGGGTTGCAGATCACGCCGCGGTGCCGTAGGTGGTCCTCGTCAGGGCAGTCGAAGACGAAGACCGCCAGATCCACGCCCACCTGGGTAGCCGCCAGACCGACGCCCTCCGCCGCGTACATCGTGGCGAACATGTCGGCCACGAGCGTTCGCAGGGTCTCGTCGAAGTCGGTCACGGGACGGGTCCGGGCGTGCATCACGGGCGCCCCCCACCGTGTGATCGGCAGGATCTGGCCGCCGGTCTTCTGCTCGGTAGTCACAGACGTCACGTTAGCGCGGTGTGGCAGCGCACGGACCAGACCTCCGGGGCGCAGCCTGGTGCGGTGACCGGGAGGGAGGACGACGAGCTGCAGCAGCCGTTCGTCAGGGTGCTGGAGGAGTACGCGCGCCACCTGCGGCTGCAACGCGACCTGTCCGAGCACACCGTCCGGGCCTACCGCTCTGACCTCGCGGGCCTGTTCCGCCACCTGCAGCGACTCGGCGTCCTCGATCTGTCCGAGGTGACCGTGCGCTCGCTGCGCAGCTGGTTGGCCCACGAGCAGACACGGGGCCAGTCGCGGGCGACCCTGCAGCGCCGTTCCGCCGCCGCCCGGGTCTTCTTCGACTGGGCGCACCGCGCGGGCCTGGTCGCGACCGATCCTGCTCGGAGCCTGCGCTCGCCGCGCTCGACGCGGGCTTTGCCGGCGACGCTGGCCCAGGCCGACGCCGTCCGGATGATCGAGGGCCGTCAGGCACCGGAGGCGGCGGGCGACGAACCCGAGCCGCCGGAGCAGGCTGCGCTTGGCCTGCGTGACGTCGCAGTGCTCGAGACGCTCTACGCCACGGGCATCCGGGTGGCCGAGCTCTGCGGCCTCGACCTGGCGGACATCGACCTGGAGCGTCGGCTGCTGCGCGTGCTGGGCAAGGGGCGCAAGGAGCGCTCCGTCCCGGTCGGCGGCCCGGCGCTTCGGGCTCTCGACGCTTGGCTGACCCAGGGCCGGCCCCGGCTCGTCGGTCCGAGCGCGGGGGCGGCGGTCTTCGTGGGCGCGCGGGGCCAGCGGCTCGACCAGCGGGTGGTGCGACGGGTGGTCCACCAGGCGCTGCGTCAGGTGGACGGCGCCCCCGACCTCGGCCCGCACGGGCTGCGGCACGCCATGGCCACCCACCTGTTGGAGGGCGGGGCCGACCTCCGCAGCGTGCAGGAGATGCTCGGCCACGCGTCCCTGGCCACGACGCAGATCTACACCCATGTGACCGACGAGCGGCTGCGCCAGGCCTATCAGCAGGCCCACCCTCGCGCGTGACCAGCTGAGTCCGGCCTCGATGTCACGGGCGATCGACGTCACGGTGAGAACCAGGTCATCGGGTTGGTCAGGTCGGAGTCGAGCCAGGTCATCAGGTGCAGGTGGCAGCCCGTCGCATACCCCGTCTGGCCGACGTAGCCGAGCACCTGTCCCTTCGCGACCCACTGACCGGCGCCGACCACGTAGCGCTGCGCGTGGTTGTAGCCCGTGACCACCGCCCGGCCGTCGATGCGGCCGTGGTCGAGGAAGAGCCGGTTGCCGTACGCGGAGCTGCGGCTGACCCGGGTCACCCGACCCGCCGCCGGTGCCCGGATGGGAGTACCGCAGCCGGCGCCGACGTCGGTGCCGTCGTGCAGCCTCCACACCTGCAGGATCGGGTGGAGGCGGACGCCGAAGGGCGAGGTGATCGGCCCGGGCGCCGGGCGGACGAAGCCGTGGCGGCCCCCCGGACCCATCACCCAGCTCGTCCCGGAGCCGGCCAGAGCGGCGTTGGCCATGGCTGCCTGCCGAGCGCGTCCTGCGGCCTCTCGTTCCACCACGGCCCGCTCTGCTGCGGGTACCAGCCGGACCTGGCCGCCGGCGTTGAGCAGCAGCAGCGGATTGAGGTAGTCGTCGCCGGCGCGCAAGCCCCAGTGCAGGCAGCTGCGGGCACAGTGCGACCCACCGCTCAGGACGCCGAGCGGCGTCCCAGCCCGGACCCGCTGACCGACGGCCACTTGGGCCGACACCGGCTCGTACGTGGTGCGGACGCTGCCGTGGTCGACCGTCACGACACCCCTGCCCGCCACCAGACCGGCGAACGCCACCGTGCCGTCCGCCGCGGCGAGCACGGGCGTGCTCTGCGCGGCCGCGAGGTCGACGCCCCGGTGGCCGGCCCCGTACCGCGACGCCGGCGGGTCGAAGCCGCGGAGCACCTGCGGAGCGGCCGACAGCGGCCACCGGCCCTGGGGTAGTCGGGGGGCGGCGGACGCGGACGTGGCCGTCGACAGCAGAGCCACGACCACCAGCGCGAACGCGACGAGGCAGCACCAGCCGCCGAGGGAGAACCGTCTCACGAGAGCATTCTCAGGACGCCGGCCCTGCTCGTGCGCGGCCAGGCCGGTCCTGTGGACGCCGATCGTGCACGCCGCGGCCTGTGGACAGTCCTGGCCTGTCCTCCACTCGGGCGGCTGGTCGCCGCGGTCGCAGGCTCCTCGAAGTCTTCGACAGGCTCAGGGCCGCGTGTTGTCTGCGGCGGGCCTGCGAGGGCGCGAGACTCAGAGCGGGCGGCGCTGCTCGGTCCAGGTGGGGCCGGGTGTGGTCGGGCCGTGCTCGCCCCACTGCAGCGGGTCGATGCACATCCAGCGGCGGCTCATCGACTCGTCCCAGGCGTGGTAGGCGAGGACGTCGGTGCCGGCGAAGGTGGTCACCACGCTGTTGTGGCCGGGGCCGCGCACGTGCCCGGGGACGGTGGCCAGCAGCCGCTCGGTGTTCGGCGGCTCGGTCCACGGCCCGAGCGGGTGGTCGGCCGAGGCCCAGGCGACGCCGTAGCCGTCACTGAGGTAGGAGCCGCCGGAGTAGAGGCAGAAGTAGCGGCCGCCGTGCTCACGGACGGTCGGCCCCTCCAGGGTGTGCCAGTCGAGGACCCGGCCGTAGATGGCGCGCTGCCGCTCGAAGATCTGCCAGTCGGCGCTCGGCGCGAGAACGGCCTGCGTCGGTCCCGCCCAGGACGTCATGGTGGCCAGCGTCCCGACAGCGAGCGAGGTGCCGACGCGCTCGGCGTCCAGCACGTCGCGGGCGTAGTAGAGGTACCAGGTGCCGTCGGAGTCGCGGAACGGGTGCGGGTCGATCGCGAACGTCTCGTGCGGCGTCAGGTTCACCCCGGTGTCGAGGAACGGCCCGAGGGGTCCGCCGGCCCGCGCCACCCGAAGGTGGTGTCCTGCGTCGCCGTGGCCGACGGAGTAGTACAGCCACCAGGCCCCGTCGGCGTGCACCACCTCCGGCGCCCAGTAGTCGCGGCCCAGCTCGGCCGCCGGCAGCTCGAGCGCGCCGCCGGCGGCCGTCCAGTGCACGAGGTCGCTCGAGGACAGGATCCGGAACGCCCGCCCGTCCACCTGGTCGCCCGTCCCGTACGCGAGGTACCGGTCCTCCCAGCGCAGCACGAAGGGGTCGGCGAAGTAGCCGTCGTAGACGGGGTTGCAGTAGGTGCGTGCCTGCCGGCTCATCGGTCTGAAGTCTCGGTCCCGGTCGCGATGGCCAAAGTCACCGGTACTGCCTGAGGTAGTCGAAGCGGGCGGTGCCGCCGGCGCCACCGAGCGAGACGAGCCCGACGCGGAGCTTCGCTCGAGCCGGCAGGGTCCAGACCCCTCCCTTGACCCACGTGCGGCCGTCCCGGCTGGTCCAGGCGCGCAGCTCGTGCTCGCCGTTGGCCGGGTCCAGCCGGTGCGTGAGCCGCAGCCAGGTGGTGGCGGCGGGCGGGCCGACGATGGTGCCGCCGTAGAGCGGTTTGCCCGCGTAGGAGGTCTCGTGGACGAACTCGGTCTGCCGGGTGTTCCAGATGGCGACGGCGGAGAGCCGGGTGAACTCGTCGTCGTCGACGTAGGCGACCAGGCCTCCCTGCTGGAAGTTCCGCTCCTCATCGACGCCGAAGTCGACCGTGACCTTGGTCTGGACCGTCCAGCGGTCCTCGGCGGGGGCGGGGCGCAGCAGCACCCCGGCGGTGTTGCCGTCACCGGTCAGGTCGCCGGCTTCGGTGGGCCAGGTGAGCCGGCCGCCGCTGACCTTGGCCGCCTTGTCTTGGCGGACCCAGCTCCAGCCCGGCCGGAGCGCGGACCCGCTGAACTCGTCGCTGGCCGCCGGGACCAACCGGTGGGGTACCTGGTCGCGGACGAGGTGCCGGACGGGGCGCGCGGCCGGCAGGGCGCTCAGGTTGTCCACGTCGACCCCGGGTCCACCCGCGTACACAGCGCCGGCCCGGACGCGACTGGTCGAGCCGCGCAGGCTCAGCGTGGCGACGGCGACCGGGTCGCCGAGACGCGCCGAGGAGACCTCGGCGACCGCCTGGCCGCCACGGACGGTGAGGGCTACCGCATGCCAGCTGGCGTCCGCCCCGACCGGTAGCGGCCGGCTGACCGAGCCGAGGACTCGGCCGCGGCGGGTCTGGGTGAGCGTCAGCCGGTCCCGCGCCGGGTCGAGGACGGCCCTGACCCGGGTGTCGCCGACGCTGGCCTGCAGTCCGGCACGTGCGCCGGTCGAGCGCAGGTCAGCCTCCACCCGCACGCTCGTGCGGACCGGGGCGGTGGAGCGCAGCGTCCCGGTCGCCGTGGACCGGGCGAGGGTGCCGGACTGGTCGTCCTGCGCGGTGGTCCACGAGCCGGTCGTGGCGTAGCTGCGGGGGAGGCCGCCGCTGAAGCTCGTGGCGCTCTGACCGCCTGTGGCCGGGCCCTGCTGAGCCCCGGCGCTCGGTCCGCGGCCGGCGCGGACCGCCGGCCAGCCGTGCACCCAGTCCAGCCGGTCCAGCAGCATCGGTCGCTCGTTGATGCCGCCGGCTTCGTCCAGGTACGGGTCGGCGCGGTCGATCGCGTGGTAGACGATCCAGTCCTGCCCGGCCAGGTCGGTGACCACGGCGTTGTGCCCGGCGCCGACCCAGGTGTTGCCGTTCTGCACCAGCGTCGGCGTCCCGCCGGCCCGGGACGCCAGGAGGGGCACTCCCTGGGCATCCACGTAAGGTCCGTCGACGGAGCGCGAGCGACCGACCTGCACGCTGTAGCCGGTGGTCGGGCCGGCGCAGCAGTTGGCCGTCGAGGCGAACAGGTACCACCAGCCGCCGCGGCGGACCGGGTAGGCGCCCTCGAACTTGTTGTCGATCGCGACCTGCTTCGGCTCACCGGCCGTACGGGTGCCGTCGGCGCTCAGCCGGACTGCGGAGATGCCGCCGTAGTAGGAGCCGTAGAACAGCCACTGACTGCCGTCGGTGTCGGTGACCGCCGAGGGGTCGAAGCTCCACAGGAAGTCACCGGCGTTTCCGCTGGCCCCCGGACGAGGACGCACCACGGGAGCCCCGCTGTCGGTCCAGGGACCAGCCGGAGTGGGCGCGGTCGCCATGCCGACTGCGTTGTCGTTGACGCCATCCGTGACCGTGGTCTCGGTCACCACGTAGTACATCCGGTACTGCCCGTCGACGTAGCGGATATCAGGTGCCCAGAGGGAGCCGACATGCTCAGGCGGGTCGGTCGGGTTCGGGGATGGCCTCCCGACCTTGTCCAGCCAGACCGGCAGGTTGGCGTCGGAGAACGCGTCGCCGACGTAGCTCCAGTGGGCGAGGTCGCTGGAGCGGGCGATCGGGATCCGGTGCATTGAGCCGCCCTCCTCGAGTGGGTCGGAGGTGCCGTAGGCGTACCAGTAGCCGTCCAGGCCGCGGATCACCGACGGGTCGGCGAACGTGTCGGCGAAGCCCGAGGAGACGGGGTTGCGGTAGGAGGCGCGGACCACCTGCTTGGCGGTGGGGGCCGGTGCGGCGAACGCCGGCGCCGCCAGGCTGAGCATGGTCGCGGCGGACAGCGCCCCGACGAGCAGCCGTCGTGCGCGCACGCGAGCTGGGTTCTGGGCGTGGCGCATGGGCGGAATCCTGTCCTCGTCGACATCTCCGACGCCCGCTACCCACAATCATCACGGACCGCAGCGGCTCGGTGTTGGTCTGGTTATACCCCTGCGCTTGCAACGATGTAAAGCACCGTCACCAGCTCATGCGGGGGTCGAGGAGCTCTCGGGCTTCTCAGTGGTGAAGCGCTTCGTCGCACGGCTCGAGCTCGACGCCACGACCACCATGCTGTGGCCCCGGCACCGACGGACAGCCCGAGCGGCGAGCAGGCCGCCAGAGGGTGTTGATCAGCCGCACGCCCAACGAGCAAGGGTGTCGCGGGCTGACGCCACCAGCACGGGCAGCCGGTCGGGTCGTCGATCGAGAGCCCACCGTGCCAGGTCCAGGGCCGTCAGCGCGCGGATCGACTGCAGCGTCAGTTCGACCTGGTCGAGATCGACGCCGTAGCCGGCTGCGAACGCCGCCAGGTCATCCGAACGTGGGTCGCCGTCCTCGTCATGGCGAGCACTCAGGGTGGCCAGGTCGCCGTACGGGACGGGACCGCAGGAGGCCGATCCCCAGTCGAGCAGCACGAGGACCCCGTCCGGCCGCCTGATGAGGTTGCGGGGGGCGAGGTCACCGTGGTTGAGCCCGAAGGTGAGCCGCACCTCCGCAAGATCGGAGACCATGGCGTGCAGCCGTGCCTGCTCGGCCGGAGAGTAGACCCCGAGCTCGATCAGGGGGTCGTCGGCCCTCAGCTCGGACAGGTGGTAGGCCAGGTGCGCCTGCCAGGCAGCCGGCAGGTTGCGCCCGAAGCGTGAGAACAAGCCTGGCGGGGCGTCCTCCGGGATGGCCAGCTCATGGATGCGACGCGCATAGCCGCCCACCGCGCGCCAGAGCTCGTGCCGGCTCAGTCCGTCCCGCCCGACATGCTCGACGAAGCGCTGCACCCCGTACGCCACGTCGTCGAGGACCCCGTGAGCGACCGGGTCGGGGACCGGGACGCCTGCGGTGACCGCCAGCCGTAGACACCAGTCCTCCGTGGTGAACTCATTCTCGCGCAGCGGGTCGCGCGCGAACCGGACGACGTACCGGTCCCTGACCGGGCCGAGGACGAAGACGCGGTTGACCGTACCCAGCCCCACCAGCTCCTCCACCGGGGTCGTGGGCAGGCCGTGCCGAGCGGCGACACGACGAGCGGCACGGGCTCCAGCGTCCACCTCGACACCATAGGAGCCGGCCGCGTGCACCGGCAGCTCGGCCACGTCACTCCGCGGGCCCCCGGGCGGCACCGCGAGCCTGAATGCGAGAGTGACGCCCATGTCGAGCCAAGGTCAGCCCCGCCCGGAGTACCCCCGCCCCCAGATGGTCCGGTCCCAGTGGTTGTGCCTCAACGGGGAGTGGGAGTTCGAGGTCGACCACGGAGACTCCGGGCTCGAACGAGGGCTGGTCGAGCGCAGCCTGTCCGGGCGGATCACCGTCCCCTTCGCCCCCGAGTCGGAGGCATCCGGCCTCGGTGATGTCGACTACCTGACCGCTGTCTGGTACCGCCGCACCGTGAGCATCCCCGCCGACTGGGGCGACGCGGTCGTGCTGCTCCACTTCGGGGCCGTCGACCAGGACACGACGGTCTGGGTGGACGGGCACGAGGTCGTCCGTCACCGTGGTGGGTTCACCCCGATCACGGCCGACCTCACCGGCCTGGCCGCTGGTGGGGACGAGGTCACCATCGTCGTCCGCGCCCGTGATCCGAAGCGGGGCCCCCAGGCGAGGGGGAAGCAGTCGGTCCTCTTTCACAACCAGGGCTGCCACTACACGCGCACCACGGGCATCTGGCAGACGGTCTGGATGGAGCCGGTGTCGCCGGCGCACCTGCGTCGCCCCCGACTCACGCCTCAGCTCGCGTCCAGCAGCTTCACCGTGACGACCCCCCTGTCGCGCAACCTCCCGGGCGCACGGGTGGCCGTCGTGCTCAGCGACCAGGACGGCGAGGTCGCCCGCGCCGAGCAGGCGGCCGACCTCGACCTCGCGCCCACCTTGGTGCTGCACGTACCCGAGGAGCGCCGACGCGTGTGGTCGCCGGAGGACCCGCACCTGTACGACCTGGTGCTCACACTCACCGCGGCCGATGGCACGGAGCTGGACCGGGTGGCGAGCTACGCCGGCCTGCGGTCGGTGAGCATCGACGGTGACGCCATCCTGATCAACGGTCGGCACGTCTTCCAGCGCCTGGTCCTCGACCAGGGTTACTGGCCCTCGTCGCTGATGACCGCGCCGAGCGATCAGGCGCTCGTCGACGACATCCGCCTCTCACAGGAGGCCGGCTTCAACGGCGCGCGGTTGCACCAGAAGGTGTTCGAGGAGCGCTACCTCTACCACGCCGACCGGCTGGGTTACCTGGTCTGGGGGGAGTTCGCGGACTGGGGTGCCGGCGGCCACGGGCCGCTCGAGGACCACCAGCAGCCCACCGCGAGCTTCATCACCGAATGGCTCGAGGCGCTCGAGCGGGACCACAACCACCCCGCCATCATCGGCTGGTGCCCGCTCAACGAGACCTGGCAGCAGCTGGGTGACCGGATCAGCCAGCTCGACGACGTCACCCGGGCGATGTTCCTGGCCGCCAAGCTCGCCGATCCCTCGCGTCCGGTCCTGGACGCCTCCGGCTACTCCCACCGCGTGCTCGAGACCGACGTGTGGGACAGCCACAACTACGAGCAGGACCCGGCAGAGTTCGCCCGCCAGGTCGGCGGCCTGGCGGAGGGCCGGGCCTACACCAACGCTCGCGATGAACACCCCGTCTCCCAGCCCTATCGGGGCCAGCCCTACTTCGTCAGCGAGTTCGGCGGCATCTGGTGGAACGAGGAGGAGGCGGGCCTTGACGCGGCCGACCCAGACCGGGAGACGTCGTGGGGCTACGGGCAGCGGGTTCGCGACCTCCAGGAGTTCTACCGTCGCTTCGAGGGCCTGGTCTCGACGCTGCTGGACGACCCGGGGATGTTCGGCTACTGCTACACCCAGCTCACCGACACGTTCCAGGAGCAGAACGGGATCTACGACTTCGACCGGCGCCCGAAGTTCGACACCGCACGGCTGCACGCCATCCAGGTGCGAACGGCCGCCTACGAGCAGCGTTGAGCAAGTCCGGTGATCGGGCCCGACAGGCCTGACGGGTGACAGGCCCGACACGGGCCTCATGGTGCGGTTCGCCGTTGCCCGCAGGTGCGTGCGCTGCTACGTTCCGCTCATGCGGGCAACGGTGCGAGACGTCGCACGCCGCGCGCAGGTGTCCCCGAAGACCGTGTCCAACGTCGTCAACGGGACCTCCCCCGTCAGTCCCCTCACCCGGCAGCGGGTCGAGATCGCACTCGCAGAGCTCGACTACGTGCCGAACCTGTCGGCCCGGGGCCTGCGGAACGGGCGTACCGGCGTCATCGCCCTGGCCCTCCCCGACCTCAGCACTCCCTACTCGGCGTCGATCACCCGGGCGTTCGTCGACCTGGCCGGTCAGCGCCAGCTGACCATCCAGATCGAGGAGTCCGCGGGCAGCCCGGAGCGAGAGGCGCAGCTGCTGTCGCGAGCCCGGTTGCAGCTGGTGGACGGGCTGGTGCTGAATCCGGTCCTGCTCGAGACCTCGGCGGTTCGGCCCGGAGTCGCACTGCCCCCCGTGGTGATGATCGGGGAGGTCGAGCAGCCGGCCGTCGACCACCTGTGGACTGACAACGTGACGGCGATCCGGGAGATGACGACGCTGCTACTGGCGGAAGGGCACCGCAGGGTCGCGCTTCTCGGCAGGATGCACTCGGCGAGCTACCAGCTGCGGGTACGGGGCTACCACGAAGCGCTGGGCGAGGCCGGTCTCTCAGCCGATCCAGGACTGGAGATCCCCGTCGACGCCTGGACCTCAGCGGACGGCGCAGCCGCGGTTCACCAGCACCTGGAGCACCATCCGCTCCCCGACGCGATCGTCTGCTGCACCGACACCCTGGCCATGGGCGTGCTGAGCGCCCTCTGGCGACGTGGTTACCGCGTCCCTGACGACGTCTCGGTCACCGGCTACGACGACATCCCGGAGGCCTCGTTCACCGTGCCGCCGCTCACCACAGTCAGCTTCGACAGGGCGGCCATCGCCGGCGCTGCTCTCGACCTGCTGGCTCAACGCATCGCTGAGCCGGGCCGCCTGCGGACGAGCCAGATGATGGCCCACCGCATCGTCCGGCGGCAGAGCACCCGTACCCGTTGAGTTCCCGACCGAATTGGGGGCGAGCCCATTGCCACCGCCAGTACAACGATGTAATGTCCACGTCGGCGCCTCTGAAACAGAGGTTCACGACCAGCTGGGCAGGTGACAGCGGGGTACTGGTGAAATCCGCCGCGAAACTGCTCCACCCGTGTCAACGACGACCACCAGGAGATCTACCGATGCCCACGGCACGACTAGTCATCGACCCGGCCTTCACCATCGCGCCGGTTCCCCGCCGCCTGTTCGGCTCGTTCGTGGAGCACATGGGTCGCTGCGTCTACACCGGCATCTACGAGCCGGACCACCCGAGCGCTGACGAGTCGGGCCTGCGGACCGATGTCCTCGAGCTGACCCGGGAGATCGGCCCCACCGTGGTCCGCTACCCCGGCGGCAACTTCGTGTCCAACTACCGCTGGGAAGACGGGGTCGGCCCGAAAGCCGAGCGGCCCCGTCGGCTCGATCTGGCCTGGCACTCAGTCGAGACCAACCAGTTCGGTCTGCACGAGTTCGACGACTGGGCTCAGAAGGTCGGCACCGAGGTGATGATGGCGGTCAACCTCGGTACCCGTGGGCTGCAGGAGGCCTGCGACCTGCTCGAGTACACCAACCACCCGGGCGGCACCTACTGGTCGGACCGGCGGATCGCGAACGGCGCCACGAATCCCTTCGGCTACAAGCTCTGGTGCCTGGGCAACGAGATGGACGGTCCGTGGCAGGTCGGCCACAAGACAGCGGCCGAGTACGGCCGGCTGGCCAACGAGACCGGCAAGGCCATGCGGTTGATCGACTCCGAGATCGAGCTGGTCGCCTGTGGCTCGTCGAACTCGCAGATGCCCACGTTCGGTTCCTGGGAGTCGACCGTCCTGGAGATGTCGTACGACACCGTGGACTACGTCTCGCTGCACGCGTACTACGAGGAGGACGACGCCGACCCGGCGACCTTCCTCGCGTCGGCGGTCAACATGGACTACTTCATCGAGAGCGTCATCGCCACGGCCGACGCCGTCCGGGCCCGGGGCAGGCACCAGAAGAAGCTGAACCTCTGCTTCGACGAGTGGAACGTCTGGTACATCAACAAGTTCAGCGGCGACGGTCCGAAGCCCAGCACTGTGGACTGGGTCGACAAGCCTCGGCTGATCGAGGACGAGTACACGATCACCGACGCGGTCGTGGTCGGGACGTTCCTCAACTCGCTCCTGCGCCACGGGGACCGGGTCACGGTGGCCTGCCAGGCCCAGCTGGTCAACGTGATCGGCCTGCTCCGGTCCGAGGAGGGCGGGGAGGCGTGGAAGCAGACCATCGCGTACCCCTTCGAGCAGATGCGGCGGCTCGCGACCGGCCAGATCATCCAGGTGGTCGCCACCAGCGACCGCTACGACAGCCCGACGTACACCGACGTGCCGGTCGTCGACGCCGCGGCCACCTACGACGAAGCGAGCGGGCAGGTGGCACTCTTCCTGGCCAACCGCAGTCTCACCGACTCCTCGACCCTCGAGGTCGACCTGCGAGGGTTCGGTGTCGTGCAGGTGCGGGAAGCCAGCAGCCTGCACGCGACCGGCGACCAGGACCGGCACACGACCAACCGGGAGCACCACGACGCTGTCCGTCCATCGGGCTTCGAGGACTACGTGCTGGACGGGGCAGTGCTGAAGGCCAACCTCCCGCCGCTGTCCTGGACCGTCTTCTCGTTGGGGGCGGGGCCGCGCTGAGAAAGCGCGGCCGACACCCGACGTTCCTTGCCACCCGCCAGGAAAACCTCACCAGTTCGTGTGACGATCATCACGGATACACCTCGCTGTTCCTTCTCAACGTCAACACCCGACAGAACTCCGGCACCACCAACCCGAAAGGCCTTGCAGTGACAACGTCGTTCAATGCATCTCCCAGCGCAGGCGAGCCCGCGGGCGCGCTGGCTCGAGCTACCCTCAGCCGTCGTAGCGTTCTCGGCGGCGCTCTTGGCGCATCAGCCCTTTTCGGTCTCGCAGCGTGTGGCGGCGGCTCGGGCAGCGTGCCCGGACAGCAGCAGTCCGTGGCCGGCGGCGGCGGGGCTGAGGAGTACAAGGGCCCCAACGTCCAGCTGGCGTACTGGAACGGTCTCACCGGCGGTGACGGCCCGATCATGCAGAAGCTGGTCGACGCCTTCAACAAGGAGCACCCCAACATCCAGGTCAAGCAGACCCGCATCGTGTGGGCGGAGTACTTCCAGAAGCTGCCGGCTGCGGTGGCCAACGGCAAGGCACCCGACGTCGGCATCATGCACAACGACGACCTGGCCACCAACGCGGCCCGCCAGGTCATCCAGCCCCTCGACGACGTGGCGACCGCTCTCAAGCTCACTGAGGCGGACTTCGCACCGATCGCCTGGAACGGCGGGCTCTACAAGGAGAAGCGGTACGGCATCCCGCTCGACATCCACCCGGCCGGCTTCTTCTACAACAAGACCGTCATGGCGAAGGGTGGCCTCGATCCCGAGAAGCCGCCGACGACCGGTGACGAGCTGATGACCATGCTGGAGACCCTCAAGTCCAAGGGCATTCAGGGGATGTGGACCTCGGCGGTCAACGCCAACGACCTCCCCGGCCAGACGCTGCTCTACCAGTACGGCGGCAAGATGGTGAACGACGACGGCGCCACCGTCGGCTGGGATGGCGAGGCTGGAGTGAAGGCCATCACCTGGCTCAAGGCGCTGATCGAGAAGGGGTACAGCCCCAAGGATGCGGCCAACGACGGACCCAGCATCGGGTTCCAGGCCGACAAGGCCGCGTTCATGATCAACGGACCGTGGATGACCACGCCGCTGACGGAGAACAAGAAGCTCAAGTGGGGTGCCGTTCCGGTACCCAAGATCGGTGACGAGCTGGCTACCTGGGCGGGTTCGCACCAGTTCGTCCTGCCCCGTCAGATCAAGCCCGAGGAGAACAAGGCAATCGCCAGCCGGGTCTTCGTCAACTGGATCTCCCAGCAGTCGCTCGGTTGGGCCGACGCGGGCATGGTCCCGGCCCGCAACGAGGTGCGCAGCTCCGAGGAGTTCAAGGCGAAGGGTGCGGTGAACGAGTTCGCCAAGGAGCTCGAGTTCATCAAGTTCCCGCCGCCCATCCCCGGCGTCACCGACCCGCGCGTGGAGTGGAACACCGCGGTCAGCAAGGCCATTCTGGGCCAGCAGGACGTGGCTGCCGCGTTGGCTGAGGGGGGTCAGAAGGCCAACAAGATCCTGGCGGCCAACAAGAAGAAGTACGGCTAATGAGCACGGCGACCGCAGTCAACGCGGGCAGGGCCTCGTCCTCGCAGGGCGATGCCTCGCCGGGGAGGCGGAAGCTCCGGCTCTACCACCCGCTGACCCCCTATCTGCTCTGCCTGCCCTACGGGGTGCTGCTGCTGTCCTTCGTCCTCGTGCCCGCGGTGTTCGGCATCTGGATCAGCCTGCACGACTGGGACTTCATGCTCCCGGCCAAGCCTTTCGTCGGCGTGGAGAACTACAAGGACCTGTTCGACTCGCAGTCAGTGAGCTTCGAGCAGTTCTGGCACGGCATGCGGGCGACGGCCATCTTCACCGTCGCGAGTGTGCCCTTCCTGGTGGCTATCCCCTTGCTGGTGGCGATGCTGCTCAACCGGAAGTTCCGCTTCCGGGGTCTGTTCCGGGCCATGATCTTCGCCCCGTTCGTGCTGGGCATCGCCGTGGTGGGCGTGCTCTTCAACTTCCTCTTGGACACCCAGTACGGCCTGATCAACTACGTGGTCGGGTTGGTCGGTGTCTCGCCCGTCGGGTGGACGGCGACCCAGCCGGCGGCGTGGGTGGGCCTGGTGGGGATGACCGTCTGGTGGACGATGGGCTTCAACACCATCATCTACCTGGCGGGTCTGCAGGACATCCCGGCCGAGCAGTACGAGGCGGCGGAGCTCGACGGGGCCGGCAAATTAGGCGCCTTCCGCAACATCACCCTGCCCGGCCTGCGGAACGTGCTCGTGTTCATCGTCACCACGACGACGTTGGCCAGCGCCAACATGTTCGGTCAGTCCTACCTCGTCACGAACGGCGGCCCGGGTGACAGCACCCGGACAGCAATCATGGTGATGACCCAGGAGGGTCTTCGGTCCTTCAACATGGGGTCCGCGTCGGCTATGAGCTACGTGCTGGCGGTCTTCCTGGGATTGATTTCCTTCATCATCTTCTATCTCATGAGGGAGAGGACGGCGAAGGCATGACGACCACCACCGTCAAGACGACCGGCCAGCCAGGGAAGCTCACCAACACCGAGCCGCGCAAGCACACCTATCACCGCGATCGCAACGGCCCGGTCTTCTGGGCTGGGATGGTGATCCTGGCGCTGGTCTTCATCGTGCCCATCCTGTGGATGTACCTCACGGCGTTCCGGACCCAGGCGGACACCCGGCAGGTCCCCCTGCGGCTCATCCCCGAGTCGTTGACGCTCAACGCGTTCCGGGTGATCTTCAGCGACGCCACCAACCCGGTGCTGCTGTGGGCGGTGAACTCGCTGCTGTCCGCCCTGCTCCACACCGCGATCGTGCTGGTCGTGGCGTCCATGGCGGCCTACGCACTGGCTCGGATGCCATTCAAAGGACGGGGTGCCGTCTTCGCCATCATCATCGCCACGCTCTTCGTGCCCGGGTTCATCTTCCTGATGCCGAACTTCCTGCTGATGAACAGTCTCGGCTGGTTGGACACGATCCTGGCCCTGGCGGTGCCGACGGCGGCGGGCGCCTTCAGCGTGTTCTTCCTCCGGCAGTTCTTCCTTGCGCTTCCGAAGGAGCTGGAGGAGAGCGCATTGATCGACGGAGCCAACACTTTTCAGGTCCTGGTCAGGATCATCCTGCCAGTGTCGAAGTCGGCGCTGATCACCCTCGGGATGCTCTCGTTCCTCACCAACTGGAACGAGTTCGTCTGGCCCGTGTTCGTGCTGTTCTCACCGGAGCGGCTCACACTGCCGGCAGGGCTGTCGAGCCTGAACAGCGCGTTCGACACCGACTACCCGATCGTGATGGCGGGAGCGACCATCGCCTCGGTGCCGGTGCTGATCCTCTACATCTTCGTGCAGCGCTACATCATCGAAGGTGTAGCCAGCAGTGGGATCAAAGGCTGACGTACTGCCGTCCGGGCTCGCCGACCGCGCCGGTCGGCGAGCCCTGGACGTCGCACCACCCGTCTCCGTCGCAGAGGAACCACCGTTGCCCGCACCGCTGTTCCGAGACCCCATCTTCGACGGGGCCGCCGACCCGACCGTCATCTACAACCCGCACGAGGACGCCTGGTGGATCTTCTACACCAACCGACGCACGACGATCGCCATCGAGGACGGGCTGGTCTGGCTCTTCGGCAGCGACGTCGGTGTGGCCTCTTCTGGTGACGGTGGTGCGTCCTGGCAGTACCGGGGGACGGTCGAGGGGCTCGCCTTCGAGTGGGGCCGCGGCACGTACTGGGCCCCGGAGGTGGTCGAGCACGACGGCACCTTTCACATGTTCCTCAGCTACATCCGCGGCGTCCCCGTCTCGGGACCGGCACCACGCATGACGATCCACCACTACACGAGCCCCGACCTGGTCCGGTGGACGCACCTCGGTCCGCTCGCTCTGCCGTCAGAGCGGGTGATCGATGCGTGCGTCGCGCCGCGACCGGCCGGTGGCTGGCGCCTGTGGTTCAAGGACGAGGCGTCCTCCACCTGGTCCGTCGACAGCCCTGACCTCGACCGCTGGCAGGATCCGGTACCGGTGTTGAGCACTCCTGGTGGGCATGAAGGCCCCAACGTGTTCTTCTTCGCCGGCTACCACTGGCTGCTCGTCGACACCTGGCAGGGTCAGCTCGCGCACCGATCGGCGGACCAGACACACTGGACCCCGGCCGGCCTGGTGCTGGGCGGTCCGATCGGTCGACGGCACCGCCGCCGCGACGACGTCGGGCCTGGTCTGCACGCCGACGTCCTGGTCGACCAGGACCGGGCCTGGATCTTCTACTTCACCCACCCGGACCGGACCGGGCCGGATCACCCCACCATCCGCAGCCGTCGTTCTTCCCTCCAGGTCGCCGAGCTCACGGTCGTGGACGGCGAGCTCCGCTGCGATCGGGACGCAGAGGTCGTTCCGGTACTGAGCACACCAGGAGGGTCATGAGCCGGGTCCGAGGACGACGAGGAAGAGCCCTGGCCCTCGGACTGCTGGCCGTGTCGTTGTCGGCCGCTTGCGGAGCCGGTGGCCCACAGCCCCAGCTCTCCCCAATGTCGCCGACCGGCGCGGCAGCCGCCGGCACCTTCACCAACCCGGTGCTCGGGCAGGGGGCCGACCCGTCCGTCACTGTCGTGGACGGCCGCTACTACTACGTGCAGTCGGCGAGCAACGGGAAGGGCGTCAGCATGCGCTCGTCCTCCTCCTTGGCCACGCTCGGGACCGCGCCGCGGAAGAAGCTGTTCACCGGTGGCCGCGGCGGTGCCCCGTGCTGTGAGTGGTGGGCGCCCGAGCTGCACAAGATCGGCAGCCGCTGGTACATCTACGTGGCCGCAGACGACGGCGACAACCTCCACCACCGCAGCTATGTGCTCCAGTCCGACACCATCGGCGGGCCCTACTCCTTCGCCGGCAAGCTGAAGCTGCCAGGGGATCGCTGGGCGATCGACGCGACCATCTTCTCGGTCCCGGACGGGACGTCCTACGTCGTCTGGTCCGGCTGGCCCGGCGACCACAACGGGCAGCAGAACCTCTACCTGGCCGAGCTGGCGTCACCGACCCGTACCCGCGGACCGGCCGTCCTGCTCTCGCAGCCACAGCTCCCGTGGGAGACGAGTGCCGGCACCGTCGGCGTCCTGGTGAACGAGGGGCCCTCGGCTCTGGTCCGGGACGGGAAGGTCTACCTCAGCTACTCCGCCTCGGGCTGCTGGACCCCCGACTACGCCCTCGGCATGCTCACCGCGGACGTCGACGCCGACCTGACGAAAGCGGCCAGCTGGACCAAGTCGCCCGAGCCGGTCTTCGCCGGCGGCGACGAGAGCGGGGAGTACGGCACCGGGCACAACAGCTTCTTCACCTCACCTGACGGCAGCCAGACCTGGTTCGTCTACCACGCGGTCACCACGTCGGCCGGCAGCTGTGGCGACGAGCGGCAGGTCTACGCCCAGCCGCTCAGCTTCGCTGCAGACGGGACTCCGCAGTTCGGCTCGCCGTCGGGCAGCGAGACGTTGATCCCGCTGCCCGCGGGCGACCCCGGCTCCTGAGGGTCCGGAGCTCAGTCCGGGGCGGGACGGGGGTCTGCGAGCGGCCGGGAGCGCCGACGCGCCGGTGTAACATGGGCGCAGCAACCCACCAGGGTTGACTTCGCATGTCCGCTTCCCGGCTTCAGCGCCGGGGCGGCGCCTCCGGTCTCGGCACGTTCTGAGTCGGCGTCGCGCGGGCGTCAGGCGGTCCCGAACGGTTCGGGTCCGGACACAACCGCACGCCGGCACCTCCGCTGAGGGCCGGCCAGGGAAGGAATACGGCCATGGCCGTCGTCACCACCCGTCAGCTCCTCGAGAGCGGCGTCCACTTCGGGCACCAGACCCGACGCTGGAACCCCAAGATGCGTCGCTTCATCTTCACCGAGCGCAACGGCATCTACATCATCGACCTGCAGCAGTCGCTCACCTACATCGACCGCGCCTACGCGTTCGTCAAGGAGACGGTCTCCCGCGGTGGCCAGGTGATGTTCGTGGGCACCAAGAAGCAGGCCCAGGAGGCCATCGCCGAGCAGGCGACGCGCGTCGGGATGCCCTTCGTCAACCAGCGCTGGCTGGGTGGCATGCTCACCAACTTCCAGACCGTCATCAAGCGTGTCCAGCGGCTCAAGGAGCTCGAGGGCATGGACTTCGACGACGTGGCCGGCTCCGGCTTCACCAAGAAGGAGCTGCTCGGCTTCCGCCGCGAGAAGGACAAGCTGGAGAAGACCCTCGGCGGCATCCGGGACATGACCAAGACCCCGCAGGCGGTCTGGATCGTCGACACCAACAAGGAGCACCTTGCCGTCGACGAGGCGCGCAAGCTGAAGATCCCGGTGATCGGCATCCTCGACACCAACTGCGACCCCGACCTGGTCGACTTCGCCATCCCAGGCAACGACGACGCGATCCGCTCCGTCGCCCTGCTCACCCGCGTCCTCGCCGACGCGGTGGCCGAGGGCCTGGTCGCCCGCTCCGGTGCACAGAACGGCACCGAGGCCTCCCCCGAGGGCACCTCCGAGCCGATGCCGGACTGGGAGCGCGAGCTGCTGGGCGCGGCACAGGAGCCGGCCACGGCCGAGGCCGCTGCTGAGCCCGCCGCAGCCGCAGAGCCTGCCGCCGAGGCGGAGCCCGTGCCGGCCTCCGAGCAGCCCGAGACCGCTGCCGTCGAGGCCGAGGCGGCCTCCGACGCAGCTGTCGACGTCGAGCAGCAGACCGACCAGCCGGTCGCGAACTGAGGCACTCGTCCTGTCCCCGCTCCCGAGCGGGGACAGGACGCCATGCCTGCGCGACCGCACCACGTACGAAAGACGAGGAACTCAAACCATGGCAGTCACTGCCGCTGATGTGAAGAAGCTCCGCGACGCCACCGGCGCCGGGATGATGGACTGCAAGAAGGCTCTGACCGAGTCCGACGGGGACCACGACCGCGCGGTCGAGTTCCTGCGGGTCAACGGTCAGGCCAAGGCCGCCAAGCGCGGTGCCGAGCGGACCGCCTCCAACGGCCTCGTGGCCTTCGCCGGCGGCGCCCTGCTCCAGCTCGGGGCCGAGACCGACTTCGTGGCCAAGAACGACGAGTTCCAGACGCTGGCCAACGCCGCCGTCCAGGCCGTCGCGGCCACCAAGGCCGAGACGGTCGAGGCCGCCAACGCTGCCGCGCTGCCCTCGGGCCAGACGGTCGGCGACGCGGTCCAGGACCTCGCCGTCAAGATCGGCGAGAAGCTCGAGGTCTCGGCCGCCACCTACTTCGGTGGCAAGACGGTGGTCTACCTGCACCGTCGCGCCTCCGACCTGCCGCCCCAGGTGGGCGTGCTGGTCGAGTTCGAGGGCGACGACGAGACCGCGGCCCGCACGGCGGCCATGCAGATCGCCGCGATGCGCCCGCAGTACCTGACCCGGGACGAGGTCCCGAGCGACCTGGTGGAGAACGAGCGCCGGATCGCCGAGGCCACCGCCAAGGAGGAGGGCAAGCCCGCGCAGGCGTTGCCCAAGATCGTCGAGGGCCGGGTGAACGCGTTCTTCAAGGACGTCGTCCTGCTCGACCAGCCCTCGGTCACCGACAACAAGACCACGGTCGGCAAGCAGCTCGACGCCGCCGGGGTCAAGGTCACCCGGTTCGCCCGGTTCGAGGCTGCCGGCGCCTGAGATGGCAGAATGCGCTGCGGACCCACCGTGGTCCGCAGCGCATTCGTCTATCCAGGACCAGACAGCTGCCGGGCGCCGACGGTCCGTCCCCCACTCCGGCCCAGGAAGGACCACGATGAGCGGACCCTACAAGCGGGTGATGCTGAAGCTCTCGGGCGAGGTGTTCGGCGGCGGGAACGTCGGCGTCGACCCTGACGTCGTCCACGGCCTCGCGCAGCAGATCGCCCGGGTCGTGCTGGAGAGCGGCGTCCAGGTGGCGGTGGTCGTCGGCGGCGGCAACTTCTTCCGCGGCGCCGAGCTGCAGCTGCGGGGGATGGACCGCGACCGCGCCGACTACATGGGCATGCTGGGCACTGTCATGAACTGCCTCGCCCTGCAGGACTTCATGGAGAAAGCGGGCGTCCAGACCCGCGTCCAGACCGCCATCACCATGGGCCAGATCGCGGAGCCCTACATCCCGCGACGGGCCGAGCGGCACCTGGAGAAGGGCCGCGTCGTCATCTTCGGCGCCGGCTCCGGGATGCCGTACTTCTCCACCGACACCGTGGCCGCCCAGCGGGCGCTGGAGATCGGCGCCGAGGTGCTGCTGATGGGCAAGCAGGGGGTGGACGGGGTCTACTCCGCCGACCCGAACAAGCAGGCGGACGCGGTCAAGTACCACGACCTGACCTACGACGAGTACCTGGCCCGCGACCTCAAGGTGGCCGACGCCACCGCCATCAGCATGGCCCGCGACTACAAGCTGCCGATGGTCTTCTTCAGCCTCGACACCGACGGCTCGATCGTGCAGGTCGTCGCGGGTGAGAAGATCGGAACGACGGTCCACGCCTGACCTGGCCCCGCCAGGCTGGACGGACCTCCCACCACCAAGGAGCTGAATACCCGTGATCGCCGACATCATCCGTGACGCCGAGACCAAGATGGCCAGCGCGATCGAGTACGCCAAGGAGGAGTTTGCGGCGATTCGGACCGGCCGCGCCCACCCGGCGATGTTCGCCAAGCTGACCGCTGACTACTACGGCTCCCAGACGCCGCTGCAGCAGCTGGCGACCTTCCAGGTGCCCGACGCTCGCGTCGTCATGATCACCCCGTTCGACCAGTCCTCGGTGAACGCGATCGAGAAGTCGATCCGCGACTCCGACCTCGGTGTGAACCCGTCCAATGACGGCAAGGTGATCCGGGTGACCCTGCCTCAGCTCACCGAGCAGCGCCGCAAGGAGTACATCAAGCTGGCCAAGACCAAGGCCGAGGACGCCCGGATCTCCGTGCGCGGCGCTCGCCGGACCGCCAAGGAAGCCCTCGACAAGATGGTCAAGGACAAGGAGGTCGGTGAGGACGAGGTGGTACGCGCCGAGAAGCAGCTCGACGCCGCCACCAAGAAGCACACCGACAGCATCGACGAGGTCCTCAAGCACAAGGAAGCCGAGCTGCTCGCCGTCTGAGCGGGCGCCAGGTATCGAAGTGAACGCGTCCCCCCCGCCCGTCGCGGGCAACGTCCACGGACGCGCCGGCCGCAACCTGCCGGCCGCGATCGGCGTGGGGGTCGGACTGGGCGCCTACGTCATCGGGACACTGCTGTTCTGGCCGTTCGGTTTCGTGCTGCTCGTCGCGCTGGCACTCGCGCTGGGATCGATCGAGCTGCACACCGCGCTGGCCAAGGTCGGGATGCGGTCGGCGGTGATCCCGATCGTGGTCGGCAGCGTCGCCATCGCCATCGGGTCCTACGTCGCGGGCCGCCAGGCGCCGCCGGTCTTCTCCACCACGAGCGTGCTGCTCGCCTCGCTCGCCCTGACCGTGCTGGCGAGCCTCTTCTGGCGGATGCCGGCCGGGGCTGAGGGCTACGTCCGCGACGTGGCCGCCAGCATGCTGACCATCGGCTACGTGCCGCTGCTGGGGTCCTTCGCCGCCCTGATCCTGGCCGCCCCCGCGGACGGCGTCGCCCGGACGGTCACCTTCTTGCTGGTGGTGGTGATGAACGACACCGGCGGCTACATCGCCGGAGTGCTCTTCGGCAAGCACCCGATGGCTCCGCGGATCAGCCCCAAGAAGTCGTGGGAGGGCTTCGCCGGCTCGGTGGTCCTCGGTACGACCGCGGCCGTCTGCATGACCGTGTTCGGCCTGCACGCCCCCTGGTGGGTCGGGGTGATCCTGGGTGTCTGCCTGGTGGCCGTGGCCACCTGCGGCGACCTGGTGGAGTCGATGCTCAAGCGCGACCTGGGGATCAAGGACATGAGCTCGTTCCTGCCCGGCCACGGCGGGGTGATGGATCGTCTCGATTCGTTGCTGGTCGCCGCCCCGGTAGCCTGGCTGATCATGTACGTACTGGTACCGGGCGGATGAGCACGCCGAGTTTCCCCCGGGGGGGACGACCCCCCCGGGCCCGCCCTGAAGCAAGCGAGTCTGGTTCCGGGGGGACGACCTCCCCGGCGGCGGCTCCGGGCCGCGTGAAGTCGCTGCCGCTGGTCATGACCGCGCCGCGGCGCGGCCAACCGCCCCAGCACTGGGCCGACCTGAGCCCGGCTTCTCGGCGTGAGCTGGTGGAGGCCGCCGGTCAGCGGGCCTACCGCGCGCGGCAGCTGTCCGCGCACTACTTCGAGGGCCTGCGCGACGACCCGAACGACTGGACCGACCTCCCGACCGGCGTCCGCGACCAGCTGGCCTCGCAGTTCCTGCCCACGCTGCTGACGCCGGTCAAGACGACCGAGGCCGACGCCGGGACCACGGTCAAGACCCTGTGGCGGCTGCACGACGGTGCTCTGGTGGAGAGCGTCTTGATGCGCTACCCCGACCGCGTGACCATGTGCGTGTCCAGCCAGGCCGGCTGCGGCATGGCTTGCCCCTTCTGCGCCACCGGCCAGGGTGGCCTGCAGCGCAACATGAGCAGCGCGGAGATCGTCGAGCAGGTGCTCGACGGTGCCCGGCGCCTCGACCGTGGCCAGATCGCCGGCGGTCCGGCTGCGGGGGAGGACCTGTCTGGTCGTAACCGGGTCAGCAACGTGGTCTTCATGGGCATGGGTGAGCCCCTGGCCAACTACAAGGCGGTGATCGGTGCCGTCCGCCAGCTCACCACCCCGACGCCTGACGGTCTCGGCATGAGCGCCCGAGGGATCACGGTGTCCACCGTCGGCCTCGTGCCGAGGATGCAGCAGCTGGCGACTGAGGGCATCCCCGTCACGCTGGCGCTTTCGCTGCACGCGCCGGACGACGAGCTGCGGGACGAGCTGGTGCCGATCAACACCCGCTGGAACGTGGACGAGGTCGTCGACGCCGCCTGGGAGTACGCCAAGCTGACCAAGCGTCGCGTCTCCATCGAGTACATCCTGATCCGCGACATCAACGACCAGGCCAGCCGCGCCGACCTGCTGGCCAAGGTGCTGCGCCGCCGCGGCAACTGGGGCTGGGTGCACGTGAACCTGATCCCGCTGAACCCCACCCCTGGGTCGAAGTGGACCGCCTCCCGGCGCCGGGACGAGGACGAGTTCGTCCGTCGGCTCGAGGCCCGTGGCGTCCCCGTCACCGTCCGCGACACGCGTGGCCGCGAGATCGATGGCGCCTGCGGCCAGCTCAAAGCGACCGTTTCTGATTGACCTCGCTCCGCTCGGTCTGTGGATTCTGCTCTGATCCGTTTCCTTCCTCCCGCGCGCAGAACGAAAAGAGTGTTCTGCGCGCTTGGTTGCCCAGGGAGCGGCGCAGAATCTGGCGGTGGTTCGGTCTAAGGCAGCTCGGCGATCGTCGCGTTGATGGTGCCGTCCCGCAGTTCAAGGATGCCGAGGGTTCGATGAGGCTGTCGGCGCTTGTCGGTCGGCGAGCCGGGGTTGAAGATCCGTACCCCGTCGCCGGTCAGGTCCATCGGGATGTGGGAGTGGCCGAAGACCACCAGGTCGGCCGTAGGGAAGCGGCGGCGGAGCCGGGCGGTGCGTCCCTGCGTGGGGCCGCTGTCGTGGATCATCGCCACCTGGACGCCGGCCAGGGTCAGCAGCTGCGTCTCGGGAGCGCCCCAGGCGGCGACCGCAGAGCCGTCGTTGTTGCCCAGCACCACGTGCACGGGGGCGAAGGCGGCGAGCTCGTCCAGCACCTCGGGGGTGCAGACGTCGCCGGCGTGCAGGATCACCTCGGCCGTCCCCAGCTGGGCAGCCACGGCCGGCGGGCAGCCCTTCCAGAACCGCGGGCTATGGGTGTCCGACAGCACGACCACCCTCATGAGACGGCTCCCGTCCCGGGCCAGGGCGGCAGCAGGTCCTCGACGGCGTCCAGCTGCTCGCGCGACAACCACGACGGGTTGGCGGCGAACGGCTGGCGCTGCACCTCCAGGTCCACGATCCCGGCCGCCTTGAGCTCGACGTCCGAGACCGGCTCGTCCAGCAGGGTCACGTCGAGCTCCACCCGGGCGCGGATCCGGTGGTGCCCGTCGGCGGGTCGCCAGAACCCGACGTGGTCCTCCGACCATGCCTCGGCTTCGGCGACCACCTGACCGAGCCCCCAGATGCCGCGGGCGAAGCCGGACCGCCCGTCCCCGGAAACCCACCACAGGACCCGGTCGGCGGGTCGCATCAGCTCGCTGCGGTACCCCGGTCGGACCGACCAGGACGTGAGCCGACGCTCACCGCGGGCGAGGAAACCGCGCAGGTCCCAGACGGTCGGGTTGCACTTGAGCAGCCAGGCACCCAGCCGCGTGCGTTCGACGGCAAGCGGCACGGGACGCTCCCTCCGTTGGCCAGCCCGAGCAGACCGCCGGGTGCCTGCAATCCTGGCAGGCTGGTCAGCGTGGCTGGTCCGGCACCACCCGGGCCAGCAGGGCCTGGGCCGCAGCCAGCACCGTGTCCCGCCGGTAGGTGAGGGCGTACTCGAACTGACGGTCGGCCTCCGGGCCGTCGTTGCCGAGCTCCCGGGCGAGCAGGGCCATACTGACGTGCGGGCTCAGCACGACCACGTCCCACTCGCCACGGACCGGGTCGTCGGCCCCGAGCGTGCCACCGCGGACGTCCCCGCCCGGTTCGACCGGTAGACCCTCGCCGAGGGCGCAGACGAAGCCGGTCTGCTCAGCGAGCTCGCGGTAGCGCCGCCTGGTGTCGAGGGTGAAGTGCCGGGCGTGCTGGAAGGTGGCAGCGACGATGCAGGTCGGCCCGAGCGCCGCCGCCTCCCGCTCGAGGGTGTGGCTGATCTCGATCAGCAGGCGCTTCGACGAGCGCCGCAGGCGCGTTCCTGCAGGAAGGAGCCCGAAGGGTGACGGCGGAGCGCCGGCCGGGACGTGCGGGGCGGCCGGCGGCAGGGCCAGCGACGCTCCCGCGGGACGGGGGACAGGTTCGCTCGTCGGCCGACCGAACAGCCACCCCTGGCCAAGGGTCGCGCCCAGGGCCAGGGCGGCGTCGAGATGCTGCTCGGTCTCGATCCCCTCGGCGAGGAGCAGGGCGCCGGTGCGTTCGGCGTGGGCGTTCACCGCGTTCATGATCTCGGCGACCGCTCGGGAGGGGCGGTCCTGAATCAGCCTCAGGTCGAGCTTCACGATGTCGGGCAGCAGCAAGGACATGAAGGTGAGCGACGCAGGGTCGGCGCCGACGTCGTCGAGCGCCACCCGCCAGCCGAGCTCACGCGCGCGGGCCACGGTGCGGAGCAGGTCGGCGGGTCGTGCCGCCAGGGCCCGTTCGGTGACCTCCAGCACGACCCGGAGGTCGGGCGGTGCCGCCTCGGCCAGCCGCAGCAGGTCGGCGAGCGGCGCAGCCGTGAGCACCTCGGGCTCGACGTTGACGAAGACCGTAAGCGGGTCGAGGAGCCCATGGTCGACGGCGCCCCGAAAGGCGGCCTCGCGGCACGCGGCATCGAGGTCGGCGAGCCGACCTTCCGCCCGGGCAGCGGCGAAGAGGGCGTCGGGTAGGGCCAGGGGTCCGACGGGACCACGGGCCAGGGCCTCGTAGGCCACCACCTCGCGGGTGTCGAGATCGACCACGGACTGGAAGACGGACCGGATCTGCTGCTCGGTGATGACCCGCTGCAGCAGGCCGGGAGCAGCAGCGCCGGAGATGGTGCGGTCCAACAGCGAGCTCACGGCACTCCTCGGGGTCGACGACGAAGCCCGAGATCGTCGACGATACCCGAGCTGCCGGGTGCTCGCGGCGTGGGCGACGGGACTGGTGGGCGAGGTCGGAGCAGCCAGGGAAAGATGGGGCCCATGCCTCGTCCCGCCCCCGCCCTGCACCGGCTCGCTGCCGCCCTCTCCGTCGCCACCGAGTACGGGGACTGGCAGGGGCAGCACCGTCAGATCACCGATCAGACGCTGAAGGCCGTCCTGACCGGCCTGGGCGTCGATGTCTCGACCGAGGAGTCCGTCGAGGCGGCCCTGGCCGACCAGGAGGAGCTGCCCTGGAGGCGGCTGCTACCCCCGTGCCTGGCCTTCCGCAGCGGCCGGACGGTCGAGGTCCGGGTGCACCCGACCCAGGGTGAACAGGTCGAGGTATGGATCGACCTGGAGACCGGCGGCCGGCGGGACGACGTCCTACGTCGGCGTGGCGGCCGGACCGCTCGGCAGGTCGGGACTCGGATGGTCGCCGACCAGCGCTTCGAGCTACCGGGCGACCTGCCGCTCGGCTACCACCGGCTCCGGGCCCGCACCGAGACCGAGGAGGGGACGACTGAGCTGATCGTGACTCCGGCCTGGCTCGGTCTGCCGGCTCGACTGGGCACACGCAAGGCCTGGGGGATGGCCGCCCAGCTCTACAGCGTCCGGTCCCGCCAGTCGTGGGGGGTGGGCGACCTGGCCGATCTGGAAGACCTGGCCGTCTGGTCCGCCGCCGAGCACGACGCTGACTTCGTGCTGGTCAACCCGCTGCACGCCGCCGAGCCGGTACCGCCGCTGGAGCCTTCGCCCTACCTGCCCACCACCCGGCGGTTCACCAACCCGATGTACCTGCGACCCGAGCGGGTGCTGGAGTACGCGACGGCCACGCCCGAGCAGCGGCAGCGGGTGAACGAGCTTCGCGCTAGCGTCGAGGTCGCCGAGGGCGAGGCGCCCCCGATCGACCGCGACCGGTCCTGGACGGCCAAGCGGGCCGCGCTGCAGGTGATCTTCGGGGTGCCGCGGACGCCGGGCCGCGAGCTGGCGTTCCGCGCCTACCGTCAGCGGGAGGGGGCCGGGCTGCAGGACTTCGCCACCTGGGCGGTGCTCTCGGAGCGGCTCGGGGGCTTCGGGGACTGGCCGGAGAAGTTCTGGCACCCGGCCTCGCCGGCGGTGCTGGAGTTCGCGGACGAGCACGCGGCCGAGGTCGAGTTCTGGTGCTGGCTCCAGTGGCTGCTCGACGAGCAGCTGGCGGCCGCGCAGCAGGCCGGTCGACGCGCCGGGATGGGCCTCGGCATCATGCACGACCTCGCGGTCGGCGTGCACCCCGCCGGCGCCGACGCCTGGAGCCTGCAGGACACCTACGCCTCCGGGATCACCGTGGGTGCCCCGCCCGACCCGTACAACCAGAACGGCCAGGACTGGAGCCAGCCGCCGTGGCGGCCCGACCGGCTGGCCGAGGCGGCCTACGCCCCGTTCCGGCAGATGGTCGCCACGATCCTGCGGCACGCCGGCGGCATCCGCGTCGACCACGTGATCGGTCTGTTCCGGTTGTGGTGGATCCCGGCGGGGCTCGGACCCACCGAGGGCACCTATGTCCGCTACGACCACGAGGCGATGGTCGGCATCCTCGCCCTCGAGGCCCACCGGGCCGAGGCCCTGGTGGTGGGGGAGGACCTCGGCACGGTCGAGCCATGGGTTCGGGACTACCTGCGGGAGCGCGGCATCCTCGGCACCTCGATCCTGTGGTTCGAGTTCGACTGGGAAGGTGACCGGATGCCGTTGGCACCCGAGCGCTGGCGCGAGCTGTGCCTGGCCTCGGTCACCACTCACGACCTGCCGCCCACCACCGCCTACCTCGCCGGGGACCACGTGCGGCTGCGCGAACGGCTCGGTGTCCTCACGCGTCCGCTGGCCGAGGAGCTCGAGGCGGCGGCCGAGGAACGCCGGGCCTGGATGGAGCAGCTGGAGAAGACAGGCCTGCTCCCCGAGGGCGAGGGCGAGGCAGCACCCTCAGAAGCCCAGACCATCGGGGCGCTGCACCGCTACCTCACCCTCACCCCGTCGCGCCTGCAGTGCGTCGCCCTGACCGACGCCGTCGGCGACCGGCAGGCGCAGAACCAGCCCGGGACGACGAACGAGTACCCCAACTGGCGGGTGCCGCTGACCGGGCCCGACGGTGAGCCCGTCAGCCTCGAGGACGTGCTCACCAGCCCACGGGTGGCAGCCCTCGCGGAGGTCTTCGCGCGTCAGGCCTGAAGCCGGTCGACCGGCTGGGTGGTCAGCGCGGGCCCACGTGCACGATGCCCGCGTCGGCCGCCTTCTGAACGGCGTCGGCCTCGGTGGTCGTCAGCGTGCCGGCCTTGACCGCCTCGTCGAGCCGCGTCTTCACCGCGGCGGCCCGGTCGGCGTCGTGGGCCGCCCGGATCTCCTGCAGCGCCGCGGTGACTTTCGCCTCGGTGACGTCGAGCTTGTCAGCCAGGGCCTTGGCGAGCGCGGCGTCGTCCACGGCCGGGTCCGGCTTGGCCGTGCCGGGGTCGGGCTTGGTGCTCGGGCGGTTGGCGTCGCGGTACTCCCGGAGGGCCGTCTCGACCAGGGCCTGGTCGACGCCCAGCTTGGCGGCCAGCTGCTCGGCCAGCTGGCCGCGGTCGCCGCGACCCGGGCGGCCGCGGTGGTCCCCGGGGCCTCCGGCCGGTGGGGTGGCCGGCGCTGAGGCGGACGCGCTGGGGCTGGCGCTCGGCGCGGGGGAGGCGCTCGGGTCGGCCGAGGCGAGGCCAGCGACCCCGAGGCCGAGGCCCAGGGCGACAGCCCCGGTGGCAGTGGCGGCGAGTGTCTTGGCGGTACGGTTCATGTCTGCTCCTTGAGGCGCCGGAACCGCGGTGGCCCGGCGTGTGGCGTGGTCGTCGAGCGGCCAGTGTGCGAGCCGGACCTGAGGCCCGCCTGGCCCTGACCTGGCAGGAGGCTGTCAGGCCTCGGCAGCTGCCCCGAGGCCCCGCCGGATAGGTTCTGACCATGCCTCGAGCGAGCCGCTGACGTGTCCACTGCCGCAGCGCCACCGGAGAGCGCGACGAAGTCGGGCGGCGGTGAGAGTCTCAAGACCGTCCTCATCGCTTTCGCAGCGAACCTGCTGATCGCGATCGCCAAATCCGTTGCCGCCGTGATCACGGGGTCGGCGTCCATGCTGGCCGAGGCAGCCCACTCGTGGGCCGACACCGGCAACGAGATCTTCCTGCTGGTCGCCGAGCGCAAAGGTGAGCGCGGCCGCGACGCCGGGCACCCGATGGGGTTCGGCCGTGAGTCCTACGTCTGGTCGATGTTCGCGGCGTTCGGGCTCTTCACGGCCGGGGCCATCGTCTCGATCTGGCACGGGGTCACCGAGCTCCTCGACCCCGAGCCGGCGGGGGACTACCTGATCGCCTACATCGTGCTGGGCGTCTCGTTCGTGCTCGAAGGGATCTCGTTCCGGCAGGCGTTCAGGCAGGCCAGGACGGCCGCCAAGGAGCTGGACCGCGGAGTGCTCGAGCACGTCTCGATCACCTCCAACCCCACCCTGCGTGCCGTGTTCGCCGAGGATGCCGCCGCTCTGGCCGGGATCCTGCTCGCGGTCACCGGTATCGCCCTGCACCAGCTGACCGGCTCGGTGGTGCCGGACGCGATCGGGTCGATCCTCGTCGGTGTGCTGCTCGGCGTGGTGGCGGTCTTCCTGATCGATCGCAACCGGCGGTTCCTCGTCGGCGAGGCCGTGCGCCCGCAGATGCGGGAGGACGTGCTGCGCGGACTGCTCGAACGGCCTGAGGTCGATCGGGTCACCTACCTGCACCTGGAGTTCGTCGGACCCGGCCGGCTCTACCTCGTGGCCGCCGTCGACATGACCGGTGACGAGCGCGAGCACGACCTGGCCATCCGGCTCCGCGGGCTGGAGCGGCACCTCGAGGGCAACGACAACATCGAGGAAGCCGTCCTCACCCTCGCCACGCCCGACGAGCCGGCGCTGACGGTCTGAGCCCGCGGCCGGGCCCACCCGGTCGTCGCCTAGTCTCACCTGCGTGAACGAACATGTGCTCGGCAGGACGGAACGACCGGTCTCGGTCATCGGCCTCGGGACCTGGCAGCTCGGCGCCGACTGGGGTGACGTCTCCGAGACCGACGCGCTGGCGCTGCTCGAGGCCTCGGTGGAGGCAGGAGTCACGTTCTTCGACACCGCCGACGTCTACGGCGACGGCCGCAGCGAGCAGCTGATCGGCCGGTTCCTGGGCGACCACCCGGACCTCACCATCACGGTCGCGACCAAGATGGGCCGACGGGTCGACCAGGTGCCGGAGAACTACACGCTGGAGAACTTCCGGGCCTGGACCGACCGGTCCCGGCGCAACCTCGTCGTCGACCAGCTCGACCTGGTGCAGCTGCACTGCCCGCCGACCTCGGTCTACTCCCACGACGAGGTGTATGACGCCCTGGACACGTTGGTGTCCGAGGGTGCCATCGCCGCCTACGGCGTCAGCGTCGAGACGTGCGACGAGGCGCTCACCGCCATCTCGCGCCGGGGCACCGCCACGGTGCAGATCATCCTGAACGCCTTCCGGTTGAAGCCGCTCGAGTTCGTGCTGCCGGCGGCCCAGCAGGCCGGAGTGGGCATCATCGCCCGCGTCCCGCTGGCCAGCGGTCTGCTCAGCGGCAAGTACACGAAGGACACCCAGTTCGCCGAGAACGACCACCGCACCTACAACCGGGACGGCAGCGCGTTCGACGTGGGGGAGACCTTCTCGGGCGTGGACTACGAGACCGGGGTCCAGGCGGCCGTCGAGTTCTCGTCCCTGGTGGCCGATCTGCCCTTCGCGGTCACGCCCGCCCAGGCCGCGCTGGCGTGGGTGGCTCAGCAGCCGGGGGTCAGCACCGTCATCCCGGGGGCGCGCTCGATCGAGCAGGCGCAGAACAACGCTGCCGCGGGTTCGCTGGCCGCGCTGCCCGCCGACTTCTGGGCTGCGGTGACCGAGCTCTACGACCGGTCGATCCGCCCGCAGGTGCACGACCGCTGGTGACCGCGGCCGGCCCCACCCGACAGATCGGGGCGGGACCGGCGCCGAGGTCGTGGGGCTCAGGCGGTGGGGCTGGCGGCGAGGTCGACGCTCGTGCTGGAGCTGGCTCCACTCGCGTCGGTCCAGGTGATCGTGACCTGGTCGCCGACGCCGTACCGGGCCAGGGCGGTGCTCAGGTCCGAGGCCGAGCCGATCGAGGTGGAACCGATCTTGGTGATGGTGTCGCCCGCGGTGAGTCCGGCCCCGGCGGCCGGCGACCCGTCGACCACGGCGGCGACAGCGGCACCGGTCGCGCTGGTCGTGCCCGGGTAGGCCCCGTAGGACGCGTTCGGGTCGGCGGTCGCGGTGTCGGTGACCTGGACGCCGAGGTAGGCCTTGGCGCCAATCTGCACCTTCGAGGTCCCGCTGCCGCTGCGGATCTGCTCGACCACGGCGATCGCGTCGTCGATCGGGATCGCGTACCCGTCGATGGTGGCGCTGGTCGTCCCGCTCGACGCGGCGACGTCGATCCCGACCACCTCGCCCTCGCTGTCGACCAGCGGCCCGCCCGAGTCGCCCGGCACCACGTCGGCGCTGGTCTCGATCAGGCCGGTCAGCTCTGCGGACGCGACCGAGCCCTCGGCCGCGGTGGTGATGGACGTGCCCAGGTCGGTGACGGTGCCCACCGCCGCGGTCAGGGTGCCCGTCCCCTCGGCGTTGCCCACCGCGGTGACCGTGTCGCCGCGGCCGAGGGTGTCGTCGTCCAGGGTGGCGGTCTCCAGGCCGCTCGCACCCACGAGCCGTAGCAGGGCGACGTCGGTCGTGGCGCTGTGCCCCACGACGGTGGCGGTGTACGTCTTGCCGGTGCCGGCCACCGTCACCTTGATCGAGGTGGCGCCCTCGACCACGTGGTAGTTGGTGACCACCTCGCCGTCCGCGGTCAGCACGATGCCGGTCCCCGCTCCGGACGCGCCCTGGTAGGCCAGCTCGGTGTTGATCAGCGCCACCCCGCTCGACTGCGCGGCGGAAGCGGTCGTGGAGTCGACCCTGGTGCCAGACGTTGGGTCGTCCTGCTGGCGGTACCTCTGGCCGTACCCCTGGTTGAGGTCGGAGCCGGACCAGCCCCCGTACCCGCGGCTGCTCGACCAGTCGACCAGCGACACGGCCGCCGGCCCCGGTCGCGTCGCAGCCAACGCCGGCATCGCTCCCACGCTGAGGCTCACCGCCAGGACCGCCGTCCCCACGCCCGTGCCCACCCGTCCCCGACCGTTCCTCCTGCTGGCCATGACCATCCTCTCGCTGCTCGACTCGATGAGACGAGCCAACCGCGACAGGCGTTGAGGGCCCTCGGAGGAACCTGTGAGCGGCGTGTGGACCGCTGGCTGGGGGTCAGTGACCGCCGGTGGCGAGATTCGCCACGGCCGGGGAGTGCAGCGGCACCGTCTGCCACCGGGCGGTGCTCGCTCCGCCGTCCAGGTCGACGGTCATGGTGAGCCGGTGCGGCGTCTCCACGAACACGAGCTGGGCGACCAGGGCGTCGCCGTCCTGCCGCCCGGACGCGGCCAGCAGCAGCCGCCTCCCGCCGGCGAGAGCGAGGTCGTTGCGCGTCCAGGCCCCGTCGCCGACGCGGACCTGCAGGTCGTCGTCGGTCAGCGTCAGCTGCCATCCGCCTGTCGGGTCCTCCTCGACGCTGCTCACCGAGACCGTGGCCGCGGCCTCCGGGAGGGTCGTGGGGCTGATCCCGTCGTCGCCGGGCGTCAGGGACAGCGCCTTCAGCCGGTCGGCGAGGGCGGCGTCCTGGTCCGGGGTGCTGGTGCCGAACGCGGGCAGCAGGTGCGCCCACACGGCGTCCAGGATGCCTTGCATGTTCTCGGTCTGAGCGGTGGTCACGAGCACGACGTCCTGCTCGGGCAGCACCACGCAGAACTGGCCGTACGCCCCGTCGCCCCGGTAGCCGTGCCGGGCCCGCCAGATCTGGTAGCCGTAGCCCTGCTGCCAGTCCGGGTTCGGCTCGTCAGGGTTGGGGGTGTGCAGCCGGCTCGCGTCGGCGACCCAGCCCTCGGGCAGCAGCCGCTCGCCCTGCCAGACGCCGTCGTCCAGGTACAGCTGGCCCAGGCGGGCGACGGACTCGGTGGCCAGGTGCAGGCCGCTGAAGCCGACCTCCCGGCCGGCCGGCCGGCTCAGCCAGAACGGGCTGGGGATGCCGAGCGGGTCGAAGAGCCGCGGCTGCAGGTACGCCGTCAGGGTCTGGCCGGCGACCCGCTGCACGATCGCGCCGAGGGTGTAGGTGGCGCCGTTGTTGTAGCAGAAGAGGGAGCCCGGCTCCTCCTCCGGCGGCAGGCTCAAGAAGGCGCGGACCGGCTCTCCGGGGTCGAGGGTGACCATGCGGTCGAGGGTGTCGTCCCGGTGCCCGGTGGCCATTGCGGCGAGGTCCCGCACCCGGATGGCCCTGGTGCGGTCGTTCGTAGCGGCACCGGCGAGCTCGGGGAAGTGGTCCACGACCAGGTCGTCGAAGGAGAGCAGTCCCTCGGCCTGGGCCAGGCCGGCGGCGGTCGCGGTGAATGTCTTGCTCAGCGAGTAGAGCAGGTGGACGTCGTCCGGCCCGTACGGCGTCCACCAGCCCTCGGCCACCACCTTGCCGTGCCGCAGCAGCATCAGGCTGTGCAGCTCGATGTCGGATGCGGCCTCGATGGCGTCGAGGAAGGCGGACACGCCGGTGCTGGCGACGTCCTGCTCGGCGGGGGTGCTGCGCGGAAGTGGGGTGACGGCCATGGCTCCAACCTAGGACGCAGGTCACGCCCCTCAGAATGTGCCACTCGTTTGTTCTCGACCGGCCCGACGAGCGTGGCCAGCACCCGCAGGCCTCAACTGGCGTCTAAGAATGAGGGGACGAGGCCAGTACGGCAGACTGGCCCGATGCGCGACGTGGTGATCCTGGGCAGTACCGGCTCGATCGGCACGCAGGCGCTGGAGGTGATCGCGGCCCGCCCGCAGGAGTTCCGGGTGGTCGGTCTCGCGGCAGGCGGCGGCCAGATCGGGCTGCTCGCCCGGCAGGCGCTGGACACCGGCGCGGCCGTCGTCGCCGTCCACCGGGCGACCGCCGTCCAGGACCTGCAGCTCGCCTTCTACGCCGAGGTCAGCCGGCGCGGCTGGGCCACAGGGGACGCGCGCCTCCCCAAGATCCTCGCGGGCCCGGACGCGGCGACCGAGCTGGCCGCGATGACCTGCGACGTGGTCCTCAACGGCATCACCGGCTCGGCCGGCCTGGCCCCGACCCTGGCCACGCTGGCCGCGGGCACCACTCTGGCGCTGGCCAACAAGGAGTCTCTGGTCATCGGCGGCCGACTGGTCACCGACGCCGCGGGCGAGGGCCAGATCGTGGCCGTCGACTCCGAGCACTCCGCGCTCGCCCAGTGCTTGCGCGGCGGTACGGCCGCCGAGGTCGACCGGTTGGTGCTGACCGCCAGCGGGGGTCCGTTCCGCGGTCGCACCCGGGCGGAGCTGGCCGACGTCACGCCCGCCCAGGCTCTCGCCCACCCCACCTGGGACATGGGCCGGGTGATCACGACCAACTCGGCCACCCTGGTCAACAAGGGCCTGGAGCTGCTGGAGGCGCACCTGCTCTACGGCGTCGACCTGGACCGGATCGACGTGGTCGTGCACCCGCAGTCGATGGTCCACTCGATGGTGCAGTTCGTCGACGGCTCAACTCTGGCCCAGTGCTCGCCGCCGGACATGAGGCTGCCGATCGCTCTCGGCCTGACCTGGCCGGACCGGCTGCCCGGCGTCGCCCGGGCGTGCGACTGGAGCACGGCCTCCAGCTGGACCTTCGAGCCGCTGGACGCCGAGGCCTTCCCCGCCGTCGACATGTGCCGCGAGGCCGGTCGGCTCGGCGGCACCGCCCCCGCGGTGCTCAACGCCGCCAACGAGGAGTGTGTCGACGCCTTCCACGAGGGCCGGATCACCTTCCTGGAGATCCTCGACATCGTGGCCGCCGTCTCGGCCGAGCACACCGCGAAGCCCGCCGGCGACCTGCCGGGCGACGTAGGCTCGTCGCTGGTGGCGTCGTCCGACCTCAGCCTCGAGGTCGTTCTCGCCGCCGACCGCTGGGCCCGGCAGCGGGCCCGGGCCCTGGCCGGGACCACGCCGTCGCCGGCCGAGTGAGAGGAAGCACCGCCAGATGGAGCTCGTGATCTACATCGCGGGGGCGCTGGTCTTCTTCGCCCTGGTGATGGCCTCCATCGGCCTGCACGAGATCGGTCACCTCATCCCCGGCAAGCTCTTCGGGGTCAAGACCACCCAGTACTTCATCGGTTTCGGGAAGACGCTCTGGTCGCGCCGCCGCGGCGAGACCGAGTACGGCGTGAAGGCGGTGCCGCTCGGCGGCTACGTGCGCTTCGTGGGAATGTTCCCGCCCTCGAAAGAGCGCCCCGGGCAGGTCCGCGCCGGACGGACGGGTCTCTTCCAGGCGATGGCCGACAACGCCCGCGCCGCGGAGTGGTACGACATCCGACCCGAGGACGAGGGCCGGCTCTTCTACCAGAAGAAGTCCTGGCAGAAGCTGATCATCATGGCCGGCGGGCCGATGATGAACATCCTGCTCGCGTTCCTGATCCTCCTCGGGGTGACCGCCACGTACGGGGTGAACCGGTCCCAGCTGATGATCGCCGTCGTTCCCGAGTGCATCGTGACCGCAGGCACCGCCGACACCAGCTGCAACGGGAAGCCCCCGAGCCCAGCCGCCCGGTCGGGCATCAAGCCGGGGGACACCATCGTGTCGTTCAACGGCCGAGCCGTCTCCTCGTGGGACCAGGTCTCCGGGCTGATCCGGGCGAACCTCGACCGGCCGGCCGCGATCGTCGTCCGCCGCGACGGCCAGCAGGTTGCCCTGACCCCGGTGAGCACGGTCATCACCGGCGTGGCCGACCGGTACGACCCGGCCAAGCGAGTGGCGGCAGGCTTCTTCGGGGTGCAGCCGGTGGTCGAGCGCGAACGCGGCGGCCCCGTCGCCGTGGTCGAGGACATGTGGACGATGACCAGGCAGACTGCTGTCGCCCTGGTCGACTTCCCGGTGAAGGTCTACTACACGGCGGCCAACCTGGTGGCGGGCAAGCCACGCGACGTCTACGGCCCGATGAGCATCCTCGGCGCCAGCCGGGCGGCCGGCGAGATCGCCTCCACCGACCAGATCGGTGCCCCGACCAAGGTCGCCAGCCTGTTCACCGTGCTCGGCTCGGTCAACCTCTTCGTGGCCCTGTTCAACTTCGTGCCGCTGCTGCCGCTGGACGGCGGGCACATCGCCGGTGCGATCTATGAGGCCCTGAAGCGGGGGCTGGCCCGGCTGCTGCGCCGTCCCGACCCCGGGCACGTGGACACCGCCAGGATGCTGCCGGTCGCCTACCTCGTCGGTGCGGTGATCGCGATCTCGGGCTTCGTGCTCATCATCGCCGACGTGATCGACCCCATCCGGCTCTTCTGAGCGTCGGGCATCCGGCCCAGCCCTGCCCGGCTGCTCCCGGTGGGCAGGACGAGGGTCAGGCCCGGCTACGACCTCACGGCTGAGCATCGCTACGGCCGCCTCGGGTGGGCTGCCAGAAGCGGTGGATCTTGGTCACGCGGGGAAAGCGTGCCCGGTCTGCGTCGGTAGTCCGCCCCGCGCCAGGTGGCCGGCGTCGCGCGGGAGGCTAGTCTGGACGGGCTATGACAATCGATCTCGGTCTGCCCGCTCTGCCTCCGCCCGTGCTCGCCCCCCGCCGCAAGACGCGCAAGATCAAGGTGGGCAAGGTCGAGGTTGGTGGCGACGCCCCGGTGAGCGTGCAGTCGATGACCACCACGCTCACCTCCGACATCAACGCGACCCTCCAGCAGATCGCCGAGCTCACCGCCACCGGCTGTGACATCGTTCGGGTGGCCGTTCCGAGCCAGGACGACGCGGACGCGCTGCCCGCGATCGCGACGAAGAGCCAGATCCCGGTAATCGCCGACATCCACTTCCAGCCCAAGTACGTCTTCGCCGCCATCGACGCCGGCTGCGCGGCTGTCCGGGTCAACCCGGGCAACATCCGCGCCTTCGACGACCAGGTGAAGGAGATCGCCCGGGCGGCGGCCGACCGCGGCACCTCGATCCGGATCGGCGTCAACGCCGGCTCCCTGGACAAGCGGCTGCTGGCCAAGTACGGCAAGGCCACGCCCGAGGCGCTCGCGGAGTCGGCGCTGTGGGAGGCGAGCCTGTTCGAGGAGCACGGTTTCCGCGACTTCAAGATCAGCGTCAAGCACAACGACCCGGTCATCATGGTGCGCGCGTACGAGCTGCTGAGCGAAGCCTGCGACTACCCCCTGCACCTCGGGGTGACCGAGGCCGGACCGGCCTTCCAGGGCACCATCAAGTCCGCGGTCGCGTTCGGCTCCCTGCTGTCCCGAGGCATCGGCGACACCATCCGGGTCTCCCTCTCCGCGCCTCCGGTGGAGGAGGTCAAGGTGGGCATCCAGATCCTGCAGTCGCTCAACCTGCGGCCCCGCAAGCTCGAGATCGTGTCCTGCCCCTCGTGCGGCCGGGCCCAGGTCGACGTCTACAAGCTGGCCGAAGAGGTGACCGCCGGCCTCGAGGGGATGACCGTGCCGCTGCGCGTCGCCGTGATGGGGTGTGTCGTCAACGGACCCGGCGAGGCGCGGGAGGCTGACCTCGGCGTGGCCTCCGGCAACGGCAAGGGCCAGATCTTCGTCCGCGGCGAGGTCATCAAGACCGTGCGGGAGTCCGACATCGTGGAGACCCTGATCGAAGAGGCGCTGCGTCTCGCCGACTCGATGCCCGCGGGCGAAGGGACACCCCAGGTGTCCGTCGCCGGCGGTGCACGGGTCTGAGCCAGCCGGATCACGTGGCGAGGTGAACGAGACCGCGGGCGCCAGCCGCACCGGCGTACGCGGTTCCGGGGGCAGCGGCTCGGTCCGCGTGCTCACCCGGGAGGACCTGCCGGCCGCGATCCGGGTGCTGTCGACAGCACCGGTCGACAACGTCTTCGTGGCCTCGCGGGTACGGGCCGCCGGACTCGAGCCGGCCAGCCTCGGCTGCCCGGTGTGGGGGTACGAGCGCGAGGGCGTCCTGCGGGCGCTCTGTCACGCCGGGTCCAACCTGGTGCCCGTCAACGCCGGTCCCGACGCGTTGGCGGCCTGGACCGAGTTCGCCGGCGCGCAGCGGATGTGCGCCAGCATCATCGGCCCGGCCGAGGTGGCGATGGAGCTGTGGCACCGGCTCGGCGAGCGCTGGGGTCGTAGCTGGAGCGAGGCCCGCGATGTGCGCGCCGCCCAGCCGGTGCTCTCGATCGCCAGCGAGCCTGCGGTGACCCCGGACTCTCGCGTGCGCCGCATCACCCTGGACCAGTGGGAGGCCTACACCGAGGCCGCCATCAAGATGTACACCGAGGAGATCGGGGTCTCGCCCGTCCAGGGCAACCCGGCCGGCTACCGGTTCTACGTCCGCCAGCTGATCACCTCCGGACGGGCCTTCGGCATCGTCGAGGGCGGCCGGGTGCTGTTCAAGGCCGACCTGGGCTCGGTGTCGGGCACGGTGTCCCAGGTGCAGGGCGTGTGGCTCGACCCCACGCTGCGGGGGAAGGGCCTGGCGGCCCCCGCGATGGCGGCCGTGGTGCAGCTGGCCCGGACGGTCGTCCCCACCGTCTCGCTCTACGTCAACGACTACAACCTGCCCGCACGGGCGACCTACGCGCGGGTCGGCTTCGCCCAGGTCGGTGAGTTCGCGACCATCCACTACTGAGGTGCGTCTCCCTGAACGATCCTGACGCGTAGTCGCGCCAGGATCGCACCAGCAGAGCCGCGTCGGCCGCCGACAGCCCGGGCCTCGGAGCAGCTGGGCCGCCGGACCGGGCGGGCTCTGGTGGGGCAGCAGGGCCGTTAGGGTTGCTCGGGTGATCACGCGCATGTCGGAGCTGTTCGTCCGCACCCTGCGAGAGGATCCGGTCGACGCCGAGGTGCCCAGCCACCGCTGGCTCGTCCGGGCCGGGTACATCCGCAGGGTCGCCCCCGGCATCTACAGCTGGCTCCCGCTGGGCTGGCGGGTGTTGCGCAACGTCGAGGCGATCG
Source organism: uncultured Actinomycetota bacterium (assembly GCA_963727215.1). Lineage (GTDB taxonomy): Bacteria > Actinomycetota > Actinomycetes > Propionibacteriales > Propionibacteriaceae > Microlunatus. Next base: position 127,948 of record CAVSFR010000009.1, on the reverse strand, counting down.
TCCGCGAGGAGATGGACGCCATCGGTGCCCAGGAGGTCCACCTCCCCGCGCTGCTGCCGCGCGAGCCGTACGAGGCCACCGGGCGCTGGACCGAGTACGGACCCAACCTGTTCCGGCTCCAGGACCGCCGGGGTGGGGACTACCTGCTCGGGCCGACGCACGAGGAGGTCTTCACCCTGCTGGTGAAGGACCTGTACTCCTCCTACAAGGACCTGCCGCTCTCGCTCTACCAGATCCAGACCAAGTACCGCGACGAGGCGCGGCCGCGGGCCGGGATCCTGCGCGGCCGCGAGTTCGTGATGAAGGACTCCTACTCCTTCGACATCGACGACGCCGGTCTGGCGAAGTCCTACGACCTGCACCGCGACGCGTACGTCAAGATCTTCAACCGGCTGGGCTTCGAGTACGTGATCGTGCACGCCATGTCGGGCGCGATGGGCGGGTCGGCCAGCGAGGAGTTCCTGGCCGTCTCCGAGACCGGTGAGGACACCTTCGTCCGCTCCGCCGGCGGCTACGCAGCCAACGTGGAGGCCGTCCGTACGGTGCCGCCCGAGCCGGTGCCCTTCGACGACCTGCCCGATGCGCACGTCGAGGACACCCCCGACACGCCGACCATCGACTCCCTGGTCGCCGTGGCCAACGAGCGGGTGCCGCGGGCCGACCGGCCCTGGACCGCCGCCGACACGCTCAAGAACGTCGTCGTCGTGCTGCGGCACCCCGAGGGGACCCGTGAGCCCCTGGTCATCGGGCTGCCCGGGGACCGCGAGGTCGACCTCAAGCGCCTCGGCGCCCAGGTGGAGCCGGCCGAGGTGGAGGCCTTCACCGAGGCTGACTTCGCCGACCACCCGGCCCTGGTCAAGGGCTACATCGGCCCGGGGGCCCTCGGCGTGGACTCGGTCAGCGGCATCCGCTACCTCGTCGACCCTCGCGTCGCGACCGGTACGGCCTGGATCACCGGCGCGGACCAGCCGGGTCGGCACGTCTTCGACCTCGTCTCCGGTCGCGACTTCGTGCCCGACGGCACCATCGAGGCAGCCGAGATCCGGGCCGGCGACCTGGCCCCGGACGGCTCGGGACCGCTGGAGCTGGCGCGAGGCATCGAGATGGGCCACATCTTCCAGCTCGGCCGCAAGTACACCGAGGCGCTGGGGCTGAAGGTGCTGAACGAGAACGGCAAGCTCGTCACGGTGACCATGGGCTCCTACGGGATCGGTGTCTCCCGGGCGGTGGCCGCGGTCGCGGAGAACACCTGCGACGAGCGCGGCCTGGTCTGGCCGCGCGCGTTGGCCCCGTTCGACGTCCAGGTGCTGGCCACGGGCAAGGACTCCGCGGTCCTCGAGACGGCTACCGAGCTCGCCCGCGCGCTGGACGAGGCCGGGGTCAAGGTGCTGCTGGACGACCGCAAGGCCAGCCCCGGCGTCAAGTTCGCCGACGCCGAGATCATGGGCATGCCCACCATCGTGGTGGTCGGCCGAGGTCTGGCCGACGGGGTGGTCGAGCTGCGTGACCGGCGCACCGGCGAGCGCCGTGAGGTGCCCGTGGACGACGCTTCGGGCGAGGTCCTCGCCGAGGTGCACGGCCGACCGGACGCCACCCGCCCTGACCTGAGCTGAGGTCGTGTCCGCCCTCGAGCTGTCGACGCTCACCATCGTCCTGCTGATCGCCACGGCCTTCGTGGCCGGCTGGGTGGACGCGGTGGTGGGCGGGGGTGGGCTGATCCAGCTGCCGGCGCTGTTGATCGGGCTGCCCCCCTCGACCGCACCGGCTGCGGTGCTGGGGACCAACAAGCTCTCCTCGGTCTTCGGCACCGCGACCAGCTCACTGACGTATGCGATCAAGATCCGCCCCGACTGGCGGACGGTGCTGCCCCTGGTCGGCGCGGCGGCGGCGGGGTCGGCGGGCGGCGCCGAGCTGGCGAAGTTCCTGCCCAAGTCCTGGTTCACCCCGGTGGTGCTGGTGGCCCTGGTCGGCGTCGGGCTCTACACCTGGCGGCGCCCCCAGCTGGGGCTCACCTCGGCGCGTAAGCACCAGGGCTCGGCCCACTACGGCCGGACGGCCGCCATCGGTCTCGGCGTCGGCGCCTACGACGGCTTCCTCGGTCCCGGCACGGGCTCGTTCTTCGTCATCCTGCTGGTCGCGGTCCTCGGCTACGGCTTCCTGGAGGCCAGCGCGAAGGCCAAGCTCGCCAACCTGACCACCAACATCGCCGCCATCACCGTCTTCGCGCTGCACGGCTCGGTGCTCTGGACGCTCGGCCTGATGATGGGGGCGGCCAACCTGCTGGGTGGTCTGCTCGGCGCCCGGATGGCCATCCGGAAGGGCAACGGCTTCGTCCGCCGCGTCTTCCTCGTCGTGCTGGCCGGCCTGATCCTCAAGCTCGGCTACGACACGGTACGCCAGCTCGTCTGACCGCCCCGTTCCCCGAGCCTCCCGGCCGGCCCGGGGAAGGGAGGGCCGAGCGGTCAGTCGCGCCAGCCTGGCCAGGCCTGGACGGCGGCACCCCAGCGCTCGGCCCGGGCGGCGGTGTCGGCGATCGCGTCCAGGGCCAGCCGACGGTCACCGGTGCTGCCGGCGGCGGCGAGCCAGAGGCCGCAGAAGGGCAGCAGGGCCGACTCGAGGTGCCGGATCAGCCGGCCCGCAGCCGCGGCGTCGCCGACCCGGAAGGGCGGGGCGTACGCCGGTTTGGCGGCCGGGACGCTGGCTCCGGCGGTGGTGAGCAGCACCGAGAGCCGTTCCAGCAGGGCCCGGCGGTCGTGCAGACCGGCCGTCGCCCGGTCGTGGGTCCCGCGGCCCGGGCTCAACCGGCCCAGCGCCAGCTGGTAGCCGTAGACCGCGGCGTGCAGCGCGCCGACGAGGTCGGCGACAGCGACGGTGTCGGCGACCAAGGCGGTCGGCTGGTGCCGGCGCGGGGCCGCCGCGGAGGGGGTGTCGTCGGCGGTGAGAGCCAGCGCGAACCGCTCGCTCGCCACGGCCATCGAGCCCCAGAGCAGGGCCGTCAGCCCGGTCGAGGCCAGGGCTGACTTCCGGTAGCTGGTCCCAGCGGCCCGCTCAGCCTTGACCAGCCGAGCCAGCGACGAGCGCGGCAGCGCACCCGCACTGGCGGGGGGTGCGCCGGTAGGCCGGCTGCCGGGGTCGGCCGCGACCAGCGCGGACGCTCGCTCCAGGTGGGTCGCCGACATCGCCTGCAGCACGGCGCGCCGAGCCTGGGAGGGCTTGGGGGAGCCGGCCCGGACCAGCGTGGCCAGATCGGCGAGACGCCGTTCCGCCACGGCAGCGGCAACGGCCGCGCTGGCCGTCGGGGCCGCGCCCGGTGTGGCGCTGGGGCTGGCCGCACGCGGCCCGGCGGTCGCCCCGCCACGGATGGCCGGGTCGCTCAGCGTGCACCCGGTCGCACTGAGCGAGAGGCCCAGCACCAGCACCGAGCGTCGCGACCAGGCGGGCCCAGCGGGGCCGTCGTAGGCATGCGAGCTGGGCACCCGCCGACCGTATCCCACAGCTCGGTGCCGGTATGGTTGCTCATTGCGCCCGGCCTCGCGCCGGACTGCACCACAACCGCTGGACACAACCGGATCGAGGGGCGAGAGCCATGAAGGAAAGCCAGATCGCGGAGTTCGTGACGCCGATCCTGGCCCACTACGGGCTCGACCTCGACGCGGTCGAGGTGGTCCCGGCCGGCAAGCGCCGGCTGGTGCGGATCGTCGTCGACGGCGACGGACCCGAGGGCACGGGGCCACTGCTGGACGACATCGCCGAAGCCACGCGGGCCGTCTCGGCCGGGCTGGACGAGTCGCCGGTGGTCGGCAGCGCCGCGTACACCCTCGAGGTCTCCTCGCGTGGGGTGAGCCGACCGCTGGAGCTGCCGCGGCACTGGCGACGAAACGTCGGCCGGCTGGTGGCGGTGACCCTGGTGGCGGGGGAGCCGGTGACCGGCCGCGTCACCTCGGCCGGCGAGGAGTCGGTCGTGCTGGACGTCGACGGCACCCCGCACGAGATCGCGCTGGCCGAGGTCCAGAAGGCGCTGGTGCAGGTCGAGCTGAACCGTCGGCGGACCGCGACCGAGACCGAGGACGACGACGAGCCGGACGACGAGCTCGACGACGACGACGAGAACGAGGACGCCTGATGGACATCGATATCTCTGTGCTGAGACTGCTGGAGCGCGAGAAGGAGCTGCCTTTCGAGGTGCTCGCCCGCGCCATCGAGGAGGCGCTGCTCACCGCGTACGACAAGACCGACGGTGCGGTGCCGGGCGCGCGGGTCGAGCTCAACCGCAAGAACGGCCACGTGGGCGTCATGGTGCCCGAGACCGACGAGGACGGCACCCGGGTCGGGGAGTACGACGCCACCCCCGAGGGTTTCGGGCGGGTGGCGGCGGCGACAGCGCGCTCGGTGATCTTCCAGCGGCTGCGTGACGCCGAGGACGAGCAGAAGTACGGCCACTTCGCCGGCGTCGAGGGCGACATCGTCTCCGGCATCGTGCAGCAGGGTCGCGACAGCCGTACGGTGCTGGTCGACCTGGGCAAGATCGAGGCGATCATGCCTTTGGCCGAGCAGGTGCCGGGTGAGCGCTACGCGCACGGCACGCGGCTGCGTGTCTACGTCGTCGCCGTCCGCAAGGAGCTGCGCGGCCCGCAGGTCGTCGTCTCGCGGACCCACCCGGGCCTGGTCGAGAAGCTCTTCGCCCTCGAGGTCCCCGAGATCGCCGACGGCACCGTCGAGATCATGGCCGTGGCACGCGAGGCCGGACACCGCAGCAAGATCGCCGTCGTCAGCCACCACCGCGACGTCAGCGCGAAGGGGGCCTGCATCGGCCCGATGGGGTCCCGCGTCCGCGCGGTGATGCACGAGCTGAACGAGGAGAAGATCGACATCGTCGACTATCACGACGACCCGGCCCGGTTCGTGGGTCAGGCGCTGTCGCCGGCCAAGGTCAGCTCGGTCACCGTGGTGGACCTCGCTGCCCGCGCCGCCCGGGTGGTCGTGCCGGACTACCAGCTCTCCCTGGCCATCGGCCGCGAGGGTCAGAACGCCCGGCTTGCCGCCCGCCTGACGGGCTGGCGGATCGACATCCGTTCCGACACCGAAGTCGTCCCGGCCGAGGCCTGACCGGCCGTGCGCCTCAGCGGCCGCCGTCCGCGCGTCCTGGTCAGCCCGGACAAGTTCAAGGGCAGCCTCACCGCGGTCGAGGCGGCGGTGGCGATCCGATCGGGCCTGCAGCGCGGGTGCCCGGGTGTCGAGGTGGTGATCCTGCCGGTCGCCGACGGTGGCGAGGGCACGGTCGAGGCGGTCGTGGCCGCCGGGTACGAAGCCCGGACCGTACCGGTCACCGGACCCACCGGTGAGGCGGTCCACGCCGTCTTCGCTCTCTCCGGCAGCACCGCGGTGGTGGAGCTGGCCGAGGCGTCGGGGCTCCGTCGGCTGCCCGGCGGCGTCCCTGCCCCGCTGACCGCCACGACCTATGGCACCGGCGAGCTGGTGCGTGCCGCGCTGGACGCCGGCGCCCGGCGGGTGGTCCTCGGGATCGGCGGCAGCGCCACCACCGACGGCGGTGCCGGCATGGCGCAGGCTCTGGGCGCTCGCCTTCCTGGACGGTAACGGGATCGAGCTGGCGCCGGGCGGGGCCGCCCTGGCCGACCTGCACCGGATCGACGTCTCGGGCCTGGACGCCCGCCTGGCCGACGTCGAAGTCGTGCTCGCCTCGGACGTGGACAACCCGCTCGTCGGACCGGACGGAGCCGCCGCGGTCTACGGTCCTCAGAAGGGCGCGAGCCCAGCCGACGTCGCCTTGCTGGACGCCGCCCTGACCCACTTCGCCGCCTGCGTCCAGCGCGACCTCGGGTTGGCGGTGGCGGGGGTGCCGGGCGCGGGCGCGGCCGGCGGTGCCGGTGCCGGGGCCCTGGCCTTCCTGGGCGCGCACGCCGAGCCCGGCATCGCGCTGGTGCTGCGGGTGGTCGGGTTCGCCGACGCGCTGGCGGGGGCAGATCTCGTGATCACCGGCGAAGGATCGCTCGACCTCCAGAGCCTGGCGGGCAAGGCGCCGGTCGGTGTGGCGGCCGCAGCCCGGGCTCGCGGCGTACCCGTCGTCGCTCTCGTCGGTCGGCTCGCGGTCGACGCCGGCCAGCTGGCCGCCGTGGGCATCGGGGGAGCGCACGCCATCCTCGACATCGAGCCCGACCCGGCGGTGGCCCAGCGCGACGCGGCGGTCCTGCTGGCCCGGCTGGCCGAGCGGATCGGCCGGACGCTCGCCGTGACGCCGACGAAGTAGCCAGTCTCGGTCGGCCGGGCATGGCGACCGCGACTGGCTACTACGCGAGAGACAGAGCTCCGCGCTCACGCCGTCGCGCTACCATGGCGAGGTGGCTCGACCCCGACGTACGTGCGTCGGGTGCCGTGCCACAGCTGACAAGGACGAGCTGGTCCGGTTGGTCGCGCAGCCCGTGGTGGCCCTCGACCCGGCGCAGCGTGCACCCGGCCGGGGGGCTTATCTGCACCCAGGTCCGGTCTGCGTGGCGCAGGCGATCCGCCGGCGAGCCGTTCCCCGGGCGTTGCGGATGAGCGGGTTCGACCCCGACGACCTGCTCCGTCAGTGGCAGTTGCTGGACGAGATGTCCGGGGAGCTCGCTTAGGCGATCCGCCCGGATGTGACTAGAGTTCAACACTGGCTGTGCCGGCAACGGCATGGCCCAGAGTCAAGCGTCCCGACTTCTCGAGACGCCGAACCAGAAAGTGGGCTGACGCTCATGACCACTCGATGAGATTCCCTCAGTGAGCATGCACGACAACTAACTGGTCCGGCGATGAAGACCCGGACCGCCAACAAGGAGAGCAGTGGCAAAGGTCCGCGTCTATGAGCTCGCGAAAGAGCTCGGAGTCGAAAGCAAGACCGTCCTCACGATGTTGAAGGACATGGGCGAGTTCGTCCGCTCCGCCTCATCCACGGTGGAGCCCCCCGTGGAGCGGCGGCTGAAGGAAAAGCTGTCCACCCCGGCTGCCGGCAAGGACGGTGCCCGTCCGGCACCGAGCCCCAGCCGTGGCCCGGAGACCCGCCGTCCGACGGTGCCCAGCCCGGGTCCGACCCGGATGGTTCCCAACGCCGGCGGATCGGCCGCGCCGGCCCGCCCCGGCACCCAGACGCCCAGCAAGGCTCCGGTTGCTCCGGCCCCCACCGCGGCGGCACCGGCAGCCACCCAGCCGACGGTCGAGACGACCCGTCCGACCACCGGTGCGCCTGCTCCGGGTCCGGCCAGCCGTACCCCGGCTCCCGGCCCGCGTCCGTCCACGCCGCGTGCCCCCGGTCAGCCGCCGGCCCGGCCGCAGACCGGCGGTGCTCCCACCACCGGCCAGACCAACGGCAGCCAGAACAGTGGCACGCCCGGTGCCCCCACCCGGCCCACCGAGGGTGCTACCGGCGCCCCCGGTCCGCGGCCTCGGCCGGGCTCGACCGGAGGCCTTCCCGGCGCCGGTGCACCTGGCGCCCGTCGCCCGGGTGGCGCTCCCCGTCCCGGCAACAACCCGTTCTCCGCCTCCCAGGGCATGGGTACCGCTCGGCCGGCACGCCCCACCACTCCTGGCACCGGCAGCACCGACCCGGCGCGCCCGGGCGGTCCTCGTCCCCCGGCCGGTCGCGGCGCCCCGGCGCCCGGAGCCCGTCCCGGCGTCCCCGGCATGCCCCGGCCGAACCCGGCCATGATGCCGCGGCAGAGCTCGGGTCAGCTGAGCGCTCCCGGCGCGGCCGGACCCCGTGGACGCGGTGCACCTGCTGGTCCTGGCGGCCGCGGCCGTCCCGGTGCCGGCGGTCCTCCCGGGCGTAGCGGTCCTGGCGGTGGCCCCGGTGGTCCGCCGCCGAGCGGTCGCGGCGGCCGTGGTGGTCGCGGTGGCACCCAGGGCGCGTTCGGTCGCGCGGGTGGTCCCGTCCGTCGTGGCCGCAAGTCCAAGCGTCAGCGTCGGCAAGAGTTCGACCAGATGCAGGCGCCGGAGATCGGTGGCGTCCGCGTCCGCCAGGGCAACGGCGAGACCGTCCGGCTCGCCCGTGGCGCCTCGCTGACCGACCTGTCCGAGAAGATCAATGTCGATGTGTCGTCGCTGGTCCAGGTGCTGTTCAACCTGGGCGAGATGGTGACGGCCACGCAGACGGTCGCCGAGGACACGCTGGCGGTGCTCGCGACGGAGCTGAACTACAAGATCGAGGTCGTCTCCCCCGAGGACGAGGACCGCGAGCTGCTCGAGAGCTTCGACATCGAGTTCGGTGAGAACGAGGGTGGCGAGGACGAGCTCGAGGCCCGGCCGCCGGTCGTCACCGTCATGGGTCACGTCGACCACGGAAAGACGAAGCTGCTCGACGCGATCCGCAAGACCAACGTGGTCGCCGGCGAGGCCGGTGGCATCACCCAGGCCATCGGTGCCTACCAGGTGGCTACCGAGGTCGACGGCAGCGAGCGCAAGATCACCTTCATCGACACCCCGGGCCACGAGGCGTTCACCGCCATGCGTGCCCGTGGTGCGAAGTCGACCGACATCGCCGTCCTGGTGGTGGCGGCTGACGACGGTGTGATGCCCCAGACCATCGAGGCGCTCAACCACGCCCTGGCGGCGGACGTGCCGATCGTGGTCGCGGTCAACAAGATCGACCGTGAGGGCGCGGACCCGACCAAGGTCCGCGGCCAGCTCACCGAGTACGGCCTGGTGCCCGAGGAGTACGGCGGCGACACGATGTTCGTCGACGTATCCGCGGTCACCCGCCTCGGCCTGGACGAGCTGCTCGAGGCGGTCATCCTGACCGCGGACGCAGCGCTCGACCTGCGCGCCAACCCGGAGATGGACGGTCAGGGTGTGGCCATCGAGGCCCACCTGGACAAGGGCCGCGGCCCGGTCGCGACCGTCCTGGTCCAGCGCGGCACGCTGCACGTCGGCGACTCGATCGTGGCCGGCACCGGCTACGGCCGGGTCCGGGCGCTGCTGGACGACCACGGCCAGAACGTGGACGAGGCCCCGCCGTCGTTCCCCGTCCAGGTGCTCGGTCTGACGGCCGTCCCCGGCGCCGGCGACAGCTTCATCGTCGTCGACGACGACCGGATGGCCCGTCAGATCGCCGAGCGTCGGGCGTCCCGGCTCCGGATGGCCGCTCAGGCCGCCGGCACCCGGCGCAAGACGCTGGACCAGCTGTTCGACTCACTGGAGCGGGGCGAGGAGCAGGAGCTGCGCCTCATCCTCAAGGGCGACGGTGCGGGTTCGGTCGAGGCGCTCGAGGACGCGCTGTCCAAGATCGACGTCGGCGACGAGGTCAGCCTGCGGGTCATCGACCGTGGTGTCGGTGCGATCACCGAGACCAACGTCAGCCTGGCGGCTGCCTCCAACGCGGTCATCGTCGGCTTCAACGTCCGCCCGCAGGGCAAGGCGACGGAGCTGGCCGACCGCGAGGGTGTCGACATCCGGTACTACTCGGTCATCTACGCCGCGATCGATGAGATCGAGGCTGCGCTGAAGGGCATGCTCAAGCCCATCTACGAGGAGGCCCAGCTCGGGCAGGCGGAGATCCGCGAGATCTTCCGCTCGTCCCGCGCCGGCATCATCGCGGGCTGCATGGTCATCGGCGGCTCGATCCGACGCAACTCCAAGGCCCGGCTGCTGCGGGAGGGCGTGGTCATCACCGAGACCACGATCGGCTCGCTGCGTCGGGAGAAGGACGACGCGACCGAGGTCCGGGAAGGGTTCGAGTGCGGCCTCACGCTGCACAACTACTCCGACATCCGGACCGGCGACATCGTCGAGACCTTCGAGATGCGCGAGAAGGCCCGCAGCTGAGAGTGGTTGCTGGGAGGGTCCACGTCGAGCGGGCCCTCCCGGCAACCGGCCGTCTTATCACTTAGCTGCCTAAGTGATAATTTCGGAGCGTGACGTCTTCAGATCCGTACCCCACGACCTGGCCCGCAGTCGGCTGGGAGCGACTGGTGTGGGAAGCCCGGACGCCGGTGGTCGCCATGACCCGGTCGGACCAGCGGCGGGCGTACGGCACGTACCAGGCCGCTGTGCCCGCGCTCATGGCAGGTCGGGACTACCGGCCCCCGACGCGGCTGGCCGCCGCTCTGGAGGATGCTGCCGTTCAGCTCACCCGCTACGACGCCGACCTCGCCGCCGCGCCGACGCCCCTGGACGCCGTGCTGCTGCGCAGCGAGTCGGCGGCGTCGTCGCAGATCGAGAACCTGACCGCGTCGGCCCGCAGCATCGGGCTGGCCGAGCTCGGCGACGCCAGCCGGACCAACGCGGGGCTCGTGGTGGCGAACGTGCAGGCGATGCGATCGGCCCTCGACCTGGCCGAGGACTTGTCGGTGGGCACCGTCTTGACCATGCATGCCGCCCTGCTCGGTCAGAGTGATCCCGACATCGCGGGCACCTGGCGAACGGAGCCGGTCTGGATCGGCCGGTCCTCGGTGAGCCCCGTCGGGGCCGACTACGTGGCTCCTCGGGCCGAGCTGGTGCCGGGCCTCGTGGAGGACCTGATGGCCTGGGCAGCGCGCCCGGACCTGCCGGTGCTGGCGCAGGCGGCCCTCGCGCACGCCCAGTTCGAGACGATCCACCCGTTCGTCGACGGCAACGGCCGTACCGGCAGGGCGCTCCTGCACGCGATGCTGCGTCATCACGGACTGGTGCGCCAGGTCACTGTCCCGGTCTCCGCGGGCCTGCTGGCCGACGTCCGGGGCTACCACGACGGCCTCACCGCCTACCGGGCGGGCCGTCCGGACGTCATTGTCGAGCTGACGGTGCAGGCATGCTTCCGGGCCATCGACAACGGCCGGACGCTGGCGGCGGAGCTGGCGGCGCTGCGCGACCACTGGCGCACGCAGCTGGCGGCGCGGCGCGACAGCGCGGTCTGGCGCGTGGCCGACCTGTTCCTGGCGCGACCGGTTCTCGATGCCGCGCAGGTGGCCGCCGGCACCGGTCTGGCCGTGACCAACGTTCACCGCCACCTCGAGCGGCTCACCGCCGCCGGGGTCCTGACCCGGTTCCCCCTCTACCGACGTGCTGCGGCCTGGCGTTGCGATGAGGTGCTGAGTGCCCTGGACGCGTTCGCGGCCCGCGCCGGACGTCGCACCCGCCCGTGAGGTGACGTCGTGGTCCTGCGGTGACGGCCCAGGGTCACGTGGTCGTGGGTCGGGGGGCGATGCGGCAGAATGAAGGGCTGTCTGTCTGAGGAGGAACCATGGCTTCGCCGCGCGTGCTCAAGCTGGCCGACCAGATCAAGGTGATCGTGGCGGAGATGCTGGAGCGCAAGATCAAGGACCCGCGGCTCGGCTTCGTGACCGTGACCGACGTCCGGCTCACCGGGGACAGCCGCGAGGCGACCGTCTTCTACACCGTGCTCGGCAGCCAGGAGGACCAAGCGGGTACCGCGGCCGCCCTGCAGTCGGCCACCGGGTTGATCCGCTCCCAGGTCGGCAAGCAGCTGGGCATGAAGTTCACCCCGACGGTCGCGTTCGTCGCCGACGCCATGCCCGAGAACGCCCGGCAGATCAACGACCTGCTCGAGCGGGCCCGCGCGGTCGATGCCCGAGTGGCCGAGGTGGCCAACGGCAAGACCTACGCCGGCGACGAGGACCCGTACCGGCACGATGACGAGGCTGAGTCCGGCGACCTTGCCGAAGGCGGCCTGAACGACCCGGGGCCCGACCGCTGAGCACGGGCACCGGTCCGTCGGGGCTGGTCGTGGTGGACAAGCCGGCCGGCCTCACCTCCCACGGCGTGGTCGCCCGCGTCCGTCGCATCCTCGGCACCCGCAAGGTCGGCCATGCCGGCACCCTCGACCCGATGGCCACCGGTGTGCTGCTGGTGGGGGCCAACCGCGCCACCCGGCTGCTCGGCCACCTCGTGCTCACCGAGAAGGCCTACGCCGCCACGATCCGGCTGGGCATCGGCACGGTGACCGACGACGCCGAGGGCGAGGTGACCGCGGGGCCCGGCCTCCCGGCCACCAGCCCGGAGCAGCTCGAGGCCGCCATGGCGCCCTGGCGAGGAGAGATCCAGCAGGTCCCGACGGCCGTCTCCGCCATCAAGGTGAACGGGGTCCGCTCCTACGCCAAGGTGCGCGCGGGGGAGGAGGTCCAGCTGACGGCCCGTCCCGTCACGGTGCACCGTTTCGACCTGCTGGAGCGGCGCGAGGTGCTGGTCGACGGCGTCTCGTGCCTGGACCTCGACGTCGTCGTGGTCTGCACCTCGGGCACCTACATCCGGGCGCTGGCCCGCGACATCGGGGCGGCGCTCGGCTCGGCCGGGCACCTGACCGCGCTTCGCCGTACGCGGGTCGGGCCGTTCGGCCTGGACGAGGCGCAGCCCCTGACCGACAGCACGAGCGATCTCCCGCTGCTGGGTTTGACCGAGGTCGTGAAGCGCTGCTTCCCGGTGCTGCACGTCGACGCCGCGGACGAGGCGTCCGTCCGGGTGGGCCGGGCCCTCACCAACCATCCGCTCGAGGCCGACCGGGTGGCCCTGGTCAGCGCCGACGAGGAGTTCCTGGCGCTCTACCGCCGTCGCGGGACCACCGCGGTGCCCGAGGCCGTCTTCTGCGGCTGACAGGTCCGCGGGCTGCTTCGCCGTCGATGGTTAACTGGGTCGCCGGAGGCCAGCCGCCTCCGCTCGTCCCTCGCTCGAACAGGTTGGGAAGGTGCAGTCATGACCGGCGACCCGGTGGTCGTGATCGGCAACTTCGACGGTGTCCACCGCGGCCACGTCGAGCTGCTGCGCACGGCGAGAGCCGCCGAGCCCGGCGCACCCTTGGTCGCGGTGACGTTCTGGCCGCATCCCATGTCGGTCGTGCGTCCCGACCAGGCGCCGCCGCTGCTCACCTCGCTCCCGGCCCGGACGACGTTGCTCGAGGAGGCGGGCGTCGACCGCGTCGTCGTCGTCGCCTTCACCCCGGAGGTGGCTGGCTGGAGCCCGGCGGAGTTCGTGGCCAAGGTCCTCGAGCCGCTGCACCCGAGCCGGGTGGTGGTGGGGGAGAACTTCCGGTTCGGCTTCCGCGCCGCCGGCACCGTCGCGACCTTGGCGGAGCTGGCCGCAGGCCGCTTCGCGGTGCAACCCGTACGCCTGGTCACCGACGGCGCCCTGCCCAGCTCCTCGACCCTGATCCGGCACGCCGTGCTCGAGGGCGACTTCGGCCGTGTGCGCGAGCTCAGCGACCAGCCCTTCCGGGCCAGCGGCGTGGTCGTCCGCGGCGACCAGCGCGGCCGGCTGCTCGGCTACCCGACGGCCAACGTCGCCGTCGAGCCGGGCATGGTGGTCCCCGCCGACGGCGTGTACGCCGGGTGGGTGACACGGCTGGACGGGCCGTCGCCGCGCTGGCCGGCGGCCATCTCGGTCGGCTCGAACCCCACCTTCGACGGGGTCGAACGCCGGATCGAGGCCTACGTGCTGGACCGCGACGACCTCGAGCTCTACGGGGTCGAGATCGCGATCGAGTTCTACTCCCGGATCCGGGGGCAGGTGCGCTTCGCCGGCATGGAGGCTCTGGTCGAGCAGATGCACCACGACGTCGAGCTGATCCGGCACGTGCTGCAGGCGCCGTGAGGGCTGGCTCAGTCGAGGAACGTGCTGAGCAACCACATCAGGGCGAGCGGGACGGCCAGCATCACGCCGAGGGTAGCCAGTAGCGTCGCCCGGGAGCGGCCAGGACGGGCGCTGCGTCGCGGGTCGACCACGATGTTGCTCGGTACGACCAGGAACACCGCCGGCAGCACGACCGCTCCAGCGAGGGTGACCACCCAGGCCGGTTCGCCCGCCTAGCGCTCGCCGATCAGCAGGTGGGAGAAGCCTTCGGCGAGCAGCCAGCCGCCACCGGCCGTGGCGACGGTCGTGGCCACCGTGCAGGTAGAGCTGGTAGCCAGGGGTGATGCCGAGGTCCTCCTCGTCAGTGACGCAACCCAGAGGTCGAGCTCTCGGTCGGCAGCGGGTAAGCGAGGGTGGGAACACAGTACGGACGCCGACAGCAGGAGAGCCCTCGTGACCACCCGACTCGAGCCAACGACCGAGACCACCACCCATGTCTTCTCCGCAGCCCATGCTCCCGTCCTCACCGTCGAGCCGGGAGAGCGGTTGACCGTCCGCTCACTCGACGCGTCGGGCTACCTGGAGCGGCAGCAGCATGCCGGGCAGGAGCAGCCCAAGCTGTACCCGGACGCTCGGGGCCACTGCCTCACCGGGCCGATCGCCGTCCGGGGCGCCCGGCCAGGGCAGCAGCTGGCGCTCCGGCTGCACGCCCTGCGGCCGGACCCTTGGGGCTGGACGGTGGCGGCCGCGCTCGACACCCCCGTCACCCGGCGGCTCGGTCTGGCCGACGGTCCGCCGTCCTGGCTGCTGTGGGATCTCGACGCGGACGGCGGCACGGGGCAGGAGAGCCGCGGCCTGGTGCGTGACCTGGCTCCGTTCCTCGGCGTGATGGGCGTGGCGCCGGCCGAGCCGGGGGAGCACTCCACCGTCCCGCCGCGCGCGACCAGCGGCGGCAACATCGACTGTCGCGAGCTGGTCGCCGGCTCCACGCTCTACCTGCCGGTGAGGGTCCCGGACGCCTTGCTGTACCTCGGCGACGGGCATGCTGCCCAGGGCGACGGCGAGGTCGGAGGTACCGCGATCGAGTGCGGGATGACCACCGAGCTGACCCTGGACCTGGTCGAGGACCGACCGCTGCCGCAGATCCACGCCGAGACGCCCGTCGGCCTGGTCACGTTCGGGTTCGACGCCGACCTCAACCTGGCCACGGGAGACGCGCTGGAGGCCGTGGTGGTCTGGATGCAGTCACGCTACGCCGTGGACAAGGGCACGGCCCTGGCCCTGGCCAGCACGGCGGTCGACCTACGGGTCACCCAGGTGGCCAACCAGACGTGGGGCGTCCACGCCGTGCTGCCGACGGGCGCCCTGCGATGAGCTGGCCGGTAGCGCAGGGCCGGTTCGGCCTCGGCGACCTGCAGGTCGAGCTCGGCGGCACCATCGGTGACGCGACGCTGGCCTGGCAGACCCACGGCACGCTCAACGCCGCGCGGGACAACGTCGTCGTCTACCCCTGCAGCTACGGCGCCGACCACGACAGCCTGTCCTGGCTGATTGGTCCGGACGGGGTGCTGGACCCGACCCGCTGGTTCGTGGTGGTGCCCGACATGTTCTCCAACGGGGTCTCGTCGTCGGCAGCGGAGGACCCGGACTTCCCGCCGGTGGTCACGATGGCCGACAACGTCCGCGCGCAGCACCGGCTGCTCACCGAGCACTTCGACGTCGCCGGCATCGCCTGCGTGTACGGGTTCTCGATGGGCGCGGGCCAGGCCTACCACTGGGCGGCGCTGTACCCCGAGCTCGTCCGGCGGGCGGTGGTCGTCTGCGGGACTGCCCGGACCTCGGTGCACAACCGGGTCTTCCTCTCCGGGCTGCTCCGGGTGCTCGAGGCGGCGCCGGAGCACCTCGGCGGCGGCCGGTTCGCCGCCGAGCCGACCGCCACCCTGCGGGCCTTCGCCCACGTCTACGCCGGCTGGGGCCTCAGCCAGGACTTCTACCGCGAGCGCCTGTACGAGACCGCGCTCGGGGCTCCGGACCTGGCGAGCTTCCTGCGTACGGACTGGGAGGACTCCTTCGCCACCTCGCGGGTGGCCAACCTCTACGCCCAGGCGGTGACCTGGTCGGAGGCCGACATCAGTCGCGGCCCCGCCTTCGCGGGTGACCTCCCGGCTGCGCTGGCGGCGATCGAGGCGTCGGTCCTGCTGCTGCCCAGCGAGACCGACCTCTACTTCCGGGTCGCCGACAACGAGGCCGAGCTCGCGCACCTCCGAGACGGTGCGCTGCATCCGATCCCCAGCATCTGGGGTCACCGCGCGGGCAACCCGCGGACCAACCCCGCCGACCTCGCGTTCCTCACCCGCGAGGTGCGGACCTGGCTCGAGCGCTGACCGGTATGGCGCGTGTGCGGCTCAGTCGAGCGTCCCGGCGGAGAACCGCTCCTGGGCGATCAGCGGCCGGATCCGACGCGCCACGGCGCCGCGGGTGAAGGCCCGCCGGAGGACCTCGTGGCCCACCATGTTGCCGAGCGCCCCCAGCACCATCGCCTGGTCCAGCGACAGGTACGTCCGGGCGACGGTGCCCGAGCGGACCGCGACCGCGTCGTAGAAGCCGCCCTCGCCGTACGCACCGAGCTCGCGCTCGATCTTCACCAGGTTGGCGTAGGCCTGCCGCGGCTCGTGCTGCATGGCCAGGAAGGACGCGTGCGGGGTGACCACGCCGTCGCCGAATGTCGGCTGGGGGCTGATCGCCGCGCGGTCGGGGGCGAAGCCGAGGTCGACCGTCGTCTTGTCCTGGTCGGAGTAGTAGCCGTCCGGGTTCATCCCGATCGCGTCGACGCCGTACTCGCGGTAGCCACCGGCCGGGTCACTGGCCGGCGAGAACCCCCAGAAGCCGTAGCCCGCCTCCTCCAGCCCGTGCTCGCGATGCGCCCGGACGGTGAGGCGGTGGTTGACGCCCCAGGACCGGGGGGCCCACCGCTCCTCGGGGACGAAGACGTCCGGCATCAGCGACTCGAACATCGAACCGCCCCAGCCGGGCACGATCCGCATCCCCCGGTAGGTGTAGGCACCCTCGAACACCTCGAGCCCGCCGTAGCTGCGGGTGACCCCCACCGGACGCTGCTCCTGCCACGTCCGGTCCAGCGGCAGCACCCGCCAGGGCGCGAAGTAGTGCGCCGCCGGCACCTGGCCGCGGGCGATCGCGAGGTAGGAGGTGATCCGGGTCTCCGAGACGGTGGTGTCGTAGTAGTTGGGGGTGAACCAGACGGTGTGGCCGCCGGGCAGCTGGCCCTCGACCCCACCGGCGGCCGGCTTGTCAGCCCAGAAGCCGCCCCGCAGCAGACCCGCGACCGTGTCGCCGTGGTCGGTCGGCTCCGGGTCGTAGTAGTTGCCGAAGTCGAGACGGCGCAGCAGCCGTTCCGCATCCCGGGCGAGCGAGGGCTCCGAGCTGCGCGCCACGGTGAGGCCGGCGGCGAGCCAGCCGTTGTCGACGCTGGACAGGAACGGCTGGACGACCCCGCCGTCGCTCGGCCACCGGGTGAGGACTGCTCCCGTCGCCTCGTCGTACCAGTTGTAGAACATGCCGCTCGGCCGGTGGTGCTCGAGGTGGGCGAGCGTGTCCAGGGTCTGGGCCAGCCGAGTCCGGCACTCGCTGCGGCTGATGATCCTGAGCTCGCGGGCCACCACCGCGCTCCACAGGTAGCCGCCGATGTTGGTCGGCGAGGTGTAGCCGCTCCGGACGGGGGAGGCGAGGGGCCCGGAGATGTTGTCAGCCGTGAGGCCGGTGCGCTCGTCGGTCATCGCGACCATCGAGCGCCAGGTGTCCCGGGCCCAACGGTGCAGCGTGGCTGCCCGCCGATGGTGCCGGTGCCCGGCCGCAGGACGCGGGGCCGCCACGGCCGTGGTCCGGGCGCCCAAGACGCCGGCGCCGGCGAGCGTGACCCCTCCGGCCATCAGCTGGCGGCGTGACACTGCGGTCATCTGGACTCCCTCGTCCGTCGGCGACGGCTCCTCGGTCGTCCGTCGGCCCGACGCTAGACCTGCCGCCGAAGCCGGTCAACGGCGGTCGCGCGCCGCCCGGCCGAGCCCGTAGCCTGGCTGGGACGGCGGCGGGTCACCCCGCGGGATTCGTCCTGCAGAGCCACCGCTGGTAGATTGACACCGCCGTTCGAACGGCCGCGGACTTCCAAGAGCTCCCCTTTCACATCGCGTGAACCCCTATCGGGATTCGGGGGCGCCGCGCAACGGGAAACCGAGAGGAGAGCACGTGCCATTTGACGCTGCCATCAAGAAGCAGACCATCGAAGAGTTCGCGACCAGCGAGGGCGACACGGGTTCTCCCGAGGTCCAGGTCGCGGTGCTTACTCGACGCATCGCACACCTGACCGAGCACCTCAAGGAGCACAAGCACGACCACCACAGTCGTCGTGGCCTGATGCTCCTGGTCGGCCAGCGTCGCCGACTGCTCAACTACGTGGCCAAGACCGACATCAACCGGTACCGCTCGCTGATCGAGCGGCTCGGGTTGCGTCGCTGACGCCTCGCGGAGCGGTCCTCAGCCTCTTCCGAGGCCAGCAGGGCCGCTCCTCGCATCCTGACCGGATGCACACCACAACTGAACAGCTGGCCAATTCAATCGCTGAGATCGCATCCCACCCCGGCACGACACCGGAGTCTCTCGGTCCTCGGTAGTGGTTTTCGGGTCCGCGTCGCAAGGCGCCGCAGGAGTTCCTGGCTGACCCGCAGACCTCGATCGAAGACCGGGCTCCGTGCCTTGGTCGGCCCGTCACCCGGGGGGTGACCGGGCCTGAGGTACGGATGCGGTCCAACTCCGGCGAGCCGTTCGCGGCCCGCCACAGAAAGGACTCCCGTGGAGGGACCTGAACTGCAGTACTCCGAAGCCGTCATCGACAACGGCGCCCTGGGGCGTCACGTCGTCCGCTTCGAGTCGGGCCTGCTGGCCCGACAGGCCGCCGGCTCGGCGACCGTCTACCTCGACGAGGACACGATGCTCCTCTCGGCGACCACCGCGCAGAGCAAGCCGCGGGACGCCATCGACTTCTTCCCGCTCACCGTCGACGTCGAGGAGCGGATGTACGCCCTCGGCCGCATCCCGGGCTCCTTCTTCCGTCGCGAGGGTCGCCCCTCCGAGGGCGCCATCCTCACCTGTCGGCTGATCGACCGGCCGCTGCGTCCCAGCTTCGTCAAGGGTCTGCGCAACGAGGTCCAGGTCGTCGTCACCGTGATGGCGCTGAACCCGAACAAGACCTACGACGTCGTGGCAATCAACGCGGCCTCCATGTCCACCCAGCTCGCCGGGCTGCCCTTCACCGGGCCCGTCGGCGGCATCCGCGTCGCCCTGATCGGTGACCAGTGGGTTGGCTTCCCCGACGTCGACCAGCTGCAGCAGTCGACCTTCGACATGGTCGTGGCCGGCCGGGTGACCGCCGACGGTGACGTCGCGATCATGATGGTCGAGGCCGAGTCCACCGCGCAGACGTGGGACCTGGTCCGCTCGGGCAAGACCGCCCCGACCGAGGAGGTCGTGGCGTCCGGCCTCGACGCCGCCAAGCCGTTCATCAAGGCCCTGTGCGACGCGCAGGCCGAGCTGGCCGCACACTTCCCGAAGACCACGACCGAGTTCCCGATCTTCGCCGACTACGCCGACGACGTGTACGCCGCCGTCTCCGAGTCGAGCTCGACCGAGCTCGCCCAGGTCATGACGATCGCCGACAAGCAGGAGCGCGAGGCCGCGACCGACGCGCTCAAGGCCAAGACCGTCTCTGCCCTCAGCGAGCAGTTCGCGGGCCGCGAGAAGGAGATCTCCGGGGCCTACAAGGCGCTGACCAAGAAGCTCGTCCGGCAGAAGATCCTCACCGACCACGTGCGGATCGACGGCCGCGGGCTGACCGACATCCGGACGCTGTCGGCTGAGGTCGGCGTGCTGCCCCGGGTGCACGGCTCGGCGCTCTTCCAGCGCGGCGAGACCCAGATCCTGGGCGTCACCACGCTGAACATGCTGGGCATGGAGCAGAAGCTGGACACCCTCGCCCCCGAGACGTCCAAGCGCTACATGCACAACTACAACTTCCCGCCCTACTCCACCGGTGAGACCGGCCGGGTGGGCTCGCCCAAGCGTCGCGAGATCGGCCACGGAGCGCTCGCCGAGCGCGCCCTGCTGCCGGTGCTGCCGACGCGCGAGGAGTTCCCGTACGCCATCCGTCAGGTCTCGGAGGCGCTCGGCTCGAACGGCTCCACCTCGATGGGCTCGGTCTGCGCGTCCACCCTGGGCCTGCTGAACGCCGGGGTGCCGCTGCGCGCGCCGGTCGCCGGCATCGCCATGGGCCTGGTGTCGGACACCGTCGACGGTGAGACCCGCTACGTGGCGCTCACCGACATCCTCGGGGCCGAGGACGCCATGGGCGACATGGACTTCAAGGTCGCCGGCACGCGGGACTTCATCACCGCCCTGCAGCTGGACACCAAGCTCGACGGGATCCCGGCCTCGGTGCTGGCCGGCGCGCTGACCCAGGCCAAGGACGCCCGTAACACCATCCTGGACGTCATGTACGAGGCGATCGACGCCCCCGACGAGATGAGCCTGTTCGCGCCGCGGATCATCACGATCCACATCCCGGTCGACAAGATCGGCGAGGTCATCGGCCCGAAGGGCAAGGTGATCAACCAGATCCAGGACGACACCGGCGCCCAGATCTCGATCGAGGACGACGGCACGATCTACGTCGGAGCTGACTCCGGCGACAAGGCCGAGGCCGCGCGGGCCATGATCAACGGCATCGCCAACCCCACGATGCCGGAGAAGGGCGAGCGCTACCTGGGAACGGTCGTCAAGATCACCGCCTTCGGTGCGTTCATCTCGCTGCTCCCCGGCAAGGACGGGCTGCTGCACATCTCCAAGCTGCGGCCGCTCGCCGGCGGTGCCCGCGTGGAGAGTGTCGAGGACGTCGTCAGCGTCGGCCAGAAGATCCAGGTCGAGATCAACGAGATCGACGACCGGGGCAAGCTCTCGCTCATCCCGGTGGTCGAAGAAGAGGTCTCCGTCTAGCCTTGACCGGCTCCGAGACTCCCGGCTCCCACAGCCGCACCGCACGGCGTCACTCCCTCGGGGGTGGCGCCGTTCGGCGTACCACCATGCCCAACGGGCTCCAGGTCGTCACCGAGCACATGGCCGCCAGCCGGACGTTCTCGGTCGGCGTCTTCGCCGGCGTCGGCTCCCGGCACGAGAACCGCGCGCTGCACGGGGCGTCGCACTTCCTCGAGCACGTGCTGTTCAAGGGCACCAGGCGGCGGAGCGCAGAGGAGATCTCGGCGTCGGTGGAGGCAGTCGGCGGTGAGCTGAACGCCTACACCACCAAGGAGTACACCTGCTTCTACGCCCGGGTGCTCCGCGACGACGCGACGCTGGCCGTCGACGTGCTCAGCGACATGATCAGCTCCTCGCTGGTCACGGCAGCCGACATCGACGCCGAACGGGCCGTCATCCTGGACGAGATCGCCATGCACGCCGACGACCCCGGTGAGGTCGTGTCCGAGCTGGTCAGCGACCGCGTCTTCGCCGGCTCCGGACTGGGTCAGTCCGTGATCGGCTCACCCGGCTCGATCACCGCGCTCAGCCGGGACCAGATCGTCCGGCACTGGCGACGGCACTACGCACCCGCATCACTCGTGGTCGCGGCAGCAGGCCACGTCGACCACGACCAGCTGGTGGATCAGCTCGCCGCCCTGGACGCCCGGCCCGCACCACGCGCAGGGCAAACCCGACGGGGGAGTCGCGCCACTCCGGCCGCGGGACTGGTGCACGAGCACCGTCGGGTGGAGCAGACCAGCGCCGTCCTCGCCTACCCGGGGGTCGGCGTCTTCGACGACCGGCGCTACCCGATGGGGCTGCTCTCCCTGGTCGTCGGGGGTGGCATGTCGTCCCGGCTGTTCGTGGAGGTGCGCGAGCGGCGCGGGCTGACGTACGGCATCGACGCGGGCGACACGTCCTACTCCGACGACGGGCTCTGGAGCGTGGACTGGCAGTGCGCGCCGGGCAGGCTCGCGGAGATCACCGCTCTCGTCCAGGGCATCCTCGGCGATGTCGCCGAGCACGGCATCACCGACACCGAGCTGGCCCGGGCGCAAGGTCAGATGCGCGGGCAGACGGTGATCTCCTACGAGAGCCCGTCGAGCCGGATGAGCCGGCTGGGCGGCAACACCCTCCTGGGCGACGACCGCACGCTGGCCGAGGTGCTGCGCCACTTCGACGCGGTGACGACCGAGGACGTGCAGGCCGAGGCGTTCCGGCTCTTCAGCCAGCCGGCCGTGCTGGGGCTGGTCGGACCGCGGGTGCCGGCGAAGGTGCTGCGAGACTGGGGCGCGTGAGCAACACGCAGCCGACAGGGCCGACCCGGGTGGCCGTCCTCGGCGCCCGTGGCCAGATGGGGGCCGAGGTGTGCCGGGCCGTCGAGTCGGCCGGTGACCTCGAGCTGGTGGCCGCGGTCGATGCGGGCGACGACCGGGACGCTGCGGCGTCGGCCGACGTCGTGGTCGACTTCACCCACCCCGACGCCGTGATGGACAACCTCGCCTGGTGCATCGAACACGGGGTGTCCGCCGTGGTGGGTACCACCGGCTTCGACGCGGCCCGGCTCGACCGGCTGCGCTCGCTGCTGGCGGGACGCCCCGAGGTGGGTGTGCTCGTCGCCGCGAACTTCAGCATCGGGGCGGTGCTGATGATGCGTTTCGCCGAGCAGGCCGCCGCGTTCTACGAGAGCGTGGAGATCATCGAGCTGCACCACCCCGGTAAGGCCGACGCACCCTCGGGGACCGCTGCCGTCACCGCCCAACGCATCGCCGCCGCCCGGGACGCGGCCGCCTTGCCGGCTCCACCCGACGCCACCCGGCACGAGCTGGCCGGGGCTCGCGGGGCCGACGTCGAGGGGATCCGGGTGCACAGCGTTCGGCTGCGTGGCCTCGTCGCGCACCAGGAGGTCCTGCTGGGGGCCGAGGGCGAGACCCTGACGCTGCGGCACGACTCGCTGGACCGGGTCTCGTTCATGCCGGGGGTGTTGGCCGCCGTCCGCGCGGTGCCGGGTCGACCGGGCCTCACGGTGGGCATCGAGACCGTGCTCGGACTGGGTTGATGGCGACGAGGCGCCGTAACGCCGGGGGCGTCTTCCTCGTCGTCCTCCTGCTGCTCGGTGCGCTCGTGGCCGTCGGCCTCTACCTGGGAGACGGCTACGCCCTCACCCGGACCGAGCGCGAGACCGCGAGCCAGCTCCAGCGACAGCTGGGGACGCCGGCACCGCCGTCGGTGGAGATCGAGGGCCGGCCCTTCCTGAGCCAGGTCGTCGCCCGGCACCTGCGGACGGTGCACGTGGTCGCCGACGGCGTGGCCACCACCCCCACGGGGGGAAGCGGTAGCACGGTACCGGTCCAGCACGCCGACATCGTGCTCTCCGACGTGACGACCTCCGACTGGTTCCAGACCATGACCGCCCGGCGGGTGGAGGGCACCGCGCTGCTGGTCTACGCCGATCTCGCAGGAGTCTCGAGCGTGCCCCTGACGTACGCCGGGGACGGTCGACTGCGGTTCGAGCAGACGACGTCGTTCCTCGGGGCCGAGGTCAGGGTCCAGGTCACCGGGACCCCACGGCTCGACATCGAGGCTCAGACGATCTCGCTGGCCGACCCCAAGCTCACCCTGGGCAGCGTCGACGTGCCTGGCGCCGTCGCTGCGACGCTGCTGCGGACCCTCGTCAAGCCGATCCCGATCGAGGGCTTGCCGTTCGGGCTGCCGCTGAGCTCGGTGAGCGCCGAAGAAGACGGCCTGCACGCCGATCTGCAGGGCGACAACGTGAAGTTCAACCGCTGACTGCTCGGCCTGTCAGAACTCAGGGGCTCGGCGCATCCTCAGCATCAGACAAGTCGGTGTGCAGCCGGACCTGGGTGAGCCGTACGGTCTCGTCCTCGGAGCCGATCTCCCGGGTACTGCCGTCCGGCACCCACCCGGCGACCCCGAGAAACCCCCGCAGGGCCGCGTCCGGCTCACCGACCCACCAGCGGGCCCGCCGGAAGCCGTCGGCCCGGAGGGTGTCGGCGCAGGCGTTCAGCAGCCGCGAGCCGTGGCCGCGGTGGCGGGCGGGCGGGTCGACGGCGAACTCGCCGACCTCGCCGTCCGTGGACGGGTCGGTATCGGGATCCTGGCCTGGCAGCGTGGTCGCGAAGCCGACCACCCGGGCGTCCGCCACGCAGACGAGCACCCGGTAGCGCGCCTGCGGGGGCCGGCTGATGGCGCTCTCCCAGGCCA
The DNA here is from genome assembly GCA_963727215.1 of uncultured Actinomycetota bacterium. Taxonomy (GTDB): domain Bacteria; phylum Actinomycetota; class Actinomycetes; order Propionibacteriales; family Propionibacteriaceae; genus Microlunatus. The sequence continues at coordinate 104,107 of CAVSFR010000009.1, read as the reverse complement.
GCGTCATGTCGGCGGTCGAGACCTCGGCCAGCAGCGCCTCGGCCACCTCAGCCGACAGCTCGCTGCTCCAGACGCGTCGCTGGAGCTCCGCGACGGCGGTGGCTTCGGCTGGCCAGGCGATCCGGACGGAGTCGGCGAGGGGGCCAGGGGTCGAGGTCACGGCGTAATTCTAGGAGTGCTGCTGTCTTGTGACGTGGATCACTCCGGCTACCCGTAACGAGCAGTTCCGTTGGGACGATGTAGTAGTCGAGTCCCGCGGCTTCCTGAACCCCCGAGCAGGTAACCGCGGGACTTCCTGCTGTCCCGAGCAGTCCGCAGGCCGGACGCGCCGTGCTCGACAGGGATCCGTCACCGAGCCTCCCTGTAACGTGGCTCCTCGTGGCCGCCAGTAGCTTGAAGACCCCCCCAACTCTTGCCGACAACGCCCTCCGGGTCATACCACTCGGCGGGCTCGGTGACATCGGCCGCAACATGGCGGCGCTGGAGTACCGCGGACAGCTGTTGCTGATCGACTGCGGGGTGCTGTTCCCTGAGGAGGCGCACCCGGGTGTCGATCTGATCCTGCCCGGGTTCGAGGTGATCGCGGACCGGCTGGACGACGTGGTCGGGCTCGTCCTGACCCACGGTCACGAGGACCACATCGGGGCGGTGCCCTACCTGCTGCGCCAGCGCACCGACATCCCGCTGATCGGGTCGAAGCTCACCCTGGCGCTGGTCAGCGAGAAGTTCCGCGAGCACCGCATCCGCAACGTGGTCAAGCACGAGGTCGCCGACCTCGAGCGGATCACGATGGGCCACTTCGACCTCGAGTTCATCGCCGTCAACCACTCCATCCCGGACGCGCTGGCCGTCATGGTCCGCACCCCTGCGGGCACCCTGCTGCACACCGGCGACTTCAAGATGGACCAGCTGCCGCTCGACGGCCGCATCACCGACGTCCGCTCGCTCGCCCGGCTGGGCGAGGAGGGCGTCGACCTCTTCCTGGTCGACTCCACCAACGCCGAGGTGCCCGGCTTCACGACCCCGGAGCGCGACATCGCCCCGGCGCTGGAGCGGGTGTTCAGCCGCAGTCGGCAGCGCGTCATCGTGGCCTGCTTCGCCTCGCACGTGCACCGGGTGCAGCAGGTCCTGGACGCGGCGGTCGAGCACCGTCGCAAGGTGGTCTACGTCGGCCGCTCCATGGTGCGGAACATGGGCGTGGCCCGCGACCTCGGCTACCTCAAGGTGCCCGCCAACACCCTGATCGAGCTGCGCGACATCGACAAGTACAAGCCGCAGGACGTGGTCATCATCTCGACCGGCTCCCAGGGCGAGCCGCTGTCGGCCTTGTCACGGATGGCCAACCGCGAGCACCAGGTGATCTCGCTGAAGCCCGGCGACACCGTGGTGCTGGCGAGCTCGATGATCCCGGGCAACGAGAACGCCATCTACCGGGTGATCAACGGCCTGACCAAGCTCGGCGCCAAGGTGGTGCACAAGGGCAACGCCATGGTGCACGTCTCCGGTCACGCCAGCGCCGGTGAGCTGCTCTTCTGCTACAACGTGGTCCGGCCTCGGAACGTGATGCCGGTGCACGGCGAGAGCCGGCACCTGATCGCCAACGCCGATCTGGCCGTGGCCACGGGCGTGCCGCGTGAGCGCACCATCATCGCCGAGGACGGTGCCGTCGTCGACCTGCAGGACGGTCGGGCGCGCATCGTCGGCAAGGTGGACGCCAGCTATATCTTCGTGGACGGCTCCACGGTGGGCGACGTGTCGGAGGCGGCCCTCACCGACCGGAAGATCCTGGGCGAGGAAGGCTTCATCTCGGTCGTGACCGTGGTGAACACGCACTCCGGCAAGATCGTCAGCGGGCCCGACATCCACGCCCGTGGGTTCGTCGAGGGCGACTCGGTGTTCGACGAGGTCCGCCCCCTGATCGCCGCCGCCATCGAGGAGGCCCTGGCCGAGGGCGTCGACGACGCCTACCGGCTGCAGCAGGTCGTCCGCCGTCGCCTGGGCAAGTGGGTCAACGACACCCACCGCCGCCGTCCGATGATCATCCCGGTCGTCATCGGCGCCTGACCGGCGCCGCACCTCCCGCCTACGCGGGGACCCCGTTCGGGCGCGGCCCCGCCGCCCACCCCCACCCCCGGGCTGACGGTCACTTCACACCCTGACGGGGGACGTCACACCCCCGCGCGCGGGAGCGAGGTGGGCGGTGCGGGTGCAAAGTGGCCGTCCCGGGTGCGGCCGGGGACGACGAAAACCCGCCCTCCCGGAGGGAGAGCGGGTTAGGTCGGGCCGGGTCAGCGAGTGACTTTGCCGGCCTTGATGCAGGAGGTGCAGGCGTTGAGCCGCTTGGGGGCGCCGGACACGATGGCCCGGACACGCTGGATGTTGGGGTTCCAGCGTCGGTTGGTCTTCTTCTTGGACCAGGGAACGTTGTGGCCGAAGCCCGGTCCCTTGCCGCACACGTCGCATACCGCTGCCACTGGAGTTGCTCCCGTTGAGATCATCTGCTGAGTGCCGCCCCTGTTTCGAGCACAGAGGCAACGTCTTGTCTGAGGGTCGCCCGCTCGCGGGCAACCGGACCAGAGTACCCGACCACGAGCGGACCGGGCCAATCGAGCGCGGCTACCGTCGCCACTAGGGTGTTCGGGTGCCCGAGTCCTCCCATCCTGCGCCCTCGCGCTCGCTCAGCGAGGGGTCGGGCGTCTGGGAGGTCTTCGACGCCTGGCTGCGTCGGGCCAGCGAGGTCATCGGGGCCTCCACCGACGCCCTCAACGCGCTCAACGTCTTTCCCATCTCCGACGCGGACACCGGTTCCAACCTGCAGCTGACCCTCGCGGGGATCGCCCGGGCCGTGCCGGACGTGAACCGGGCCAGCATGGACGCGGTCGTGCAGGCGGCGATCCTCTCCGCCCACGGCAACTCGGGCGCCATCGTCGCGGAGATGTTCTCCAGCGTCTGCCGCAGCCTGCAGCACCCCACGGCGGGCCTCGCCGGTGCGGGCGCCGGTCACCGGATCGCCCTGCTGCTGCGGACGGTCGCCGAGGCGGCCCACCGTGCCGTCGCCCAGCCCGTGGCCGGCACCATCCTGACCGTGGCCGCCGACGCAGCCCGGGCGGCCGCCGTCGCAGCGCGCGCCAGCCCGGAGGACGGTCTGGCGGTGGCGCGAGCGGCGCAGGTCGAGGCGCGCCTGGCCCTGCAGCGGACGCCGGACCAGCTGGACGTGCTGGCTGAAGCCGGTGTCGTGGACGCGGGCGGCCAGGCGTTCGCGCTGCTGGTCGACGCCCTCGTCGAGGTGCTCGGCGGCGAGCCGGCCGTGCCGCTGCTGGCCGGCGGGGCGGTCGGCCCGGGCCGGGCGGTCGAGACGACGGAGTATGAGGTGATGTACGCCCTGCACGACGCCTCGCCCGAGGCGCTGGTCGCGCTCCGGGGAAAACTGTCCGACCTCGGTCATAGCGTGGTCGTCGTGGGGGAGAGCGGCGCGGGGTTGGCCCAGGTGCACGTCCACCTCAGCGACCCCGGAGCTGCCGTCGAGGCGGCGCTCGGCCTCGGCCGGCTCTCGCAGGTGCGGATCGCAGTGCTCGAGCCGACGGCGGTGGTGGGCCGCACGGTCGTCGCCGTCGTCGCCGGTCCCGGCCTCGCCCGCGCCGCCGCGGCGGCCGGAGCGATCGCCGTCCTGGCCGACGCCGACCAACCGGTGCTCGACGCGCTCGTCGCCGCCCTCGGCCGGGCGCCGGGTGACGTCGTGGTCCTGCCGAACGACATGGAGACCCTCGAGGCCGCGCACCACCTGGTCGCCCGACGGCGCGCCGACCCGAGGCCGAGCCGACCGCACCGTCGGATGGCCGTCATCCCCACCGTCGCGCAGGTCCAGGGGCTCGCCGCGCTGGCGGTGCACGACCCCGAGGCCGACTTCGACACCGCCGTGACGGCGATGAGCGCAGCCGCCGGGCACGCCCGACACGGAGCGGTCACGGTAGCCGAGAGCGACCTTCGGACGCTGGTGGGGCGGAGCGTCCCCGGTGAGGTGCTGGGCGTGGTGGAGGGCGACTTCGTGGAGGTCGGCGACCGGCTCGTCGAGGTGGCGTGGCGGGTGGTCGAGCGGCTGCTCGCCGGCGGCGGGGAGCTGTTGACCCTCGTCCTCGGTGCCGATGCCCCGCTGGCCCTGGCCGACGAGCTGACCAGCCGGGGTCGCGAGCAGGTCGCCGGTCTGGAGGTCCAGGTCATCGACGGCGGCCAGGCGCGCTACCTCCTGCTGGTGGGGGTGGAGTGAGCGCGGTCGGGCCGACGGCCGGGGCGTGGCGTACGGACACCTACCGTCGGCTCGCCACCCGGCTGGACTCCCTCCTGGGGGGTCGGACGGCCAAGCAGCTCGAGGCCCTCAAGCTCCGCACCGTCGACGACCTGATGCACCACCTGCCCCGCCGCTACTTTTCCGCCGCCGAGCTCAGCGACCTGTCCGCACTCGAGCCCGAGCAGGAGGTCGCCGTCGTCGCGAGGGTGGTGGACTCCCGGGCGTACAACATGCCCTCGGCCTCGTACCGCACCACCAAGAAGCCGCGGCTGGAGGCGGTCGTCACGGACGGCCGAGGCTCGCTCACCCTCACCTTCTTCGGTGCTCCGAGGCTCATCACCTACTGGCAGAACGACCTGCAGCCCGGCGCCCGCGGGATCTTCGCCGGCAAGGTGAAGGAGTTCAACACCAAGCTGCAGCTGGCGCACCCTGACTTCGTGATCGTCGACGACGAGGGCCGGGTGGTCGGCGGTGCCCAGCGCAACGCTGACATGATCACGGCCGCGCACTCGCCGTTGGTCGGGCTGTACCCGATGGGGGGCAAGCTGCGCACCTGGACCATCGCGGCCTGCGCCGGTCTGGTGCTGGACCACCTCGACGGCCTGCCCGACCCGCTGCCCGGCTGGCTCCGCGACGAGGCCGAGGTCCTCGACCTGCTGGCGGCCTTCCGGGCGCTGCACCAGCCGTCGGACCGCGCAGGGATCGAGGCCGGCCGGGACCGGTTGCGCTTCGACGAGGCGTTCGCCCTGCAGCTGACGATGGCCAGACGCCGAGCCGACGCGGCGGCGCACGGCGCCGTACCTCGACCGCGACGGGCCGGGGCCCTGGTCGACGCCTTCGACGCCCGGCTGCCGTTCACCCTCACCGCCGGTCAGGTCGAGGTGGGCGAGGAGATCATGGGTGAGCTCGCGCAGATGAGGCCGATGCAGCGGCTGCTGCAGGGCGAGGTGGGCTCGGGCAAGACCCTGGTGGCGCTGCGGGCGATGCTGGCCGTCGTGGACGCCGGCGGACAGGCCGCGCTGCTGGCGCCGACCGAGGTGCTGGCCGCCCAGCACCACCAGACCATCACCCGGATGCTGGGCGACCTGGCCGGTGGCGGGATGCTCGGCGCCGCCGACCACGCCACCGCGGTCACGCTGATCACCGGCTCACAGAACGCAGCGGCCCGCCGGGCGGCCACGCTGCAGGCCGCGTCCGGGGAGGCGGGCATCGTGGTCGGCACTCACGCCCTGCTCGGCGCCGGCGTCCAGTTCGCCGACCTCGGGCTCGTGGTGGTCGACGAGCAGCACCGTTTCGGGGTCGAGCAGCGGGCTGCCCTCAGCGCGAAGGCGGCCGCGCGCCCCCACGTCCTGGTGATGACGGCGACGCCGATCCCGCGTTCGGTGGCGATGACGGTCTTCGGCGACCTCGAGGTCTCCACGCTCCGCGAGGTGCCGGCCGGGCGGGCCGACGTGAGCACCGTGGTCGTCGACACGCGACGCCAGCCCGGCTGGGTCCAGCGCGGCTGGCAGCGGGTCACCGAGGAGGTGGCGGCGGGTCGGCAGGCGTACGTCGTCTGCGCCCGGATCTCCTCGACGGCTCCGGCCAGGGCCGACGACCTCGAGGTGCTGGCGGACGAGGGGGCCGAGGAGCTGCCCCCGGCTGCGGCGGTGGAGGACCTGTACGCCGAGCTCACCGCCGGCCCCTTGGCCGCGCTCAGGGTCGAGATGCTGCACGGGCAGCTGCCGGCCGAGGACAAGGACGCCGTGATGCGTCGGTTCGCGGCCGGTGAGACCGACGTGCTGGTGGCGACCACGGTGATCGAGGTCGGGGTGGACGTGCCCAACGCCTCGGTGATGGTGGTCTGCGACGCCGACCGCTTCGGTATCTCGCAGCTGCACCAGCTGCGCGGCCGGATCGGCCGGGGCGGCCACCCGGGCATCTGCCTGCTGCTCAGCAGCGTGCCTGCTGACAGCCTGGCCGGCCGACGGCTGGCGGCGGTCGCGGCCACCCGCGACGGGTTCGCCCTGGCCGACGTCGACCTCGAGCAGCGGCGCGAGGGTGACGTGCTGGGCGCGAGCCAGTCCGGGCACCGGTCGAGCCTGCGGCTGCTGCGGGTGCTGGCCGACGCCGAGGTGATCAGCATCGCTCGCGACCTGGCCGAACGCTGCGTGGCCGAGGACCCTGAGCTCACCGATCCAGGTCTGTCCGACATGGTCACCTACATGGAGCTGCAGGCGGCCGGGGACTGGTTGGAGCGCACATGAGCCGGATCATCTCGGGCTCCCGTGGCGGTCGCCGGCTCACCATGCCCCCCGGCTCCCGGACCCGACCCACCACCGACCGGGTGCGCGAGGCCCTGTTCTCCGCTCTCGCCGCCTGGGCGGGCACGGCCGACGGTCCAGCCGACGCCGGCCTGGCCGGCCTGGCCATGGCCGATCTCTACGCGGGTTCCGGCGCCGTCGGGCTGGAGGCGGCCAGCCGCGGGGCCGACCCGGTGCTGCTGGTGGAGTCGGACCGGCGTACCTCCCAGCTGGTCGGCCGCAACGCCGGCGAGCTCGGGCTGCACGTCATGGTGAGCACGGCCAAGGTCGAGGCGCTGGTCGGCGCACCGAGCGCACGACCCTTCGACGTCGTCTTCCTCGACCCCCCGTACGAGCTCTCGGGCCCCTCGGTCGACGCCGTGCTGGCCGACCTGGACCGGCACGGGTGGTTGGCTGCGGACGCGCTGGTCGTGGTCGAGCGCAGCAAGCGGGACCCGTCACCGAGGTGGCCGACGTCGGTCGGGGAGAGCTGGACCAAGACGTACGGGGAGACGGCGCTGCACTTCGGCACCTTTCCCGCGTCCGATCCCACGTCCGACCCCACGTTCGAGCAGCCGGCCACTAGCCTCGGGGACGAGCCGCGGTGAGCCCCCCGCTCCGACGGACTCGAAGGAGACAGCCATGACCCGTGCGGTGTGCCCCGGATCCTACGATCCCGTCACCCTCGGCCACCTCGACGTGATCGGCCGGTCGGCGGCGATGTTTGACGAGGTGGTGGTCGCGGTCGGCGCCAACGGCGCCAAGCGTGGCTGGTTCACCGCCGACGAGCGGGTGTCGTTGCTGCGCGAGGCCTGCACCGCCTGGCCCGGCGTGACCGTCACGCTCTTCGGCGGGCTGCTGGTGGACTTCTGCCGGGCCGAGGGCATCGGCGTGGTCGCCAAGGGCATCCGTTCGGCCGCGGACGCCGAGTACGAGCTGCCGATGGCGCAGATGAACCGCCGGCTCACCGGCCTGGACACCGTCTTCGTACCCAGCTCGCCGCAGTGGTCCTACGTGTCCTCCTCGCTGGTCCGCGAGGTCGCAGGGCTCGGTGGTGACGTGAGCCCCTTCCTCACTGCCGCCGTCGCCGAGCAGGTCGGGCGGCGGGCGGCTGAGCGAGCGGCCCAGCGAGCGGGCTGAGCAAGGACCGCCGCCGACCCGAGGGGGATTAGCATGGCGGGTGATTGTGGGTTCCATCGGACGGGCCACGTGGGTGCGTCCGCAGTGCTGTGAGGGAGGGCCATGTCTGACCGGACCATCAGGTCCAACCGGGCCACCACGTCCAACCGGACCAACCCGGCTGCCCAGCCGACGGCGGAGGAGAAGCTGGCGCAGCTGCGCGAGCTCGTCCTGAGCGCCCGGGCCATGCCGATGTCGGCCTCCTGCGTGATCAACCGCGGCGATGTCCTCACGGCCATCGACGCGGTCATCGAGCACCTCCCGGACGAGCTGGGCGACGCCCAGCGGGTGATCGACCGCTCGTCGGCCAAGATCGCCGAGGGCGAGGCCGAGCGTCAGCGGCTGGTGGCACAGGCGAAGGACGAGGCCGCCCGGCTGGCGCGGGAGAGCGAGATCGTCAAGACCGCCGAGACCATGGCCGCCCAGATCCTCGCCGACGCCGAGCAGGAGGCGTCCGCGCTGCGCAAGGAGACCGACCTGTTCATCGACTCCCGGATGGCCTCGTTCGAGTCGGTGCTGCACAAGACGTCCAGCCAGGTGCGGACGGCGCGCGGCCGGCTGGCTGAGCGCAGCAACCTCGATCCCAACCGCGTGACCTCGACGAGCGCCCCGGCGGCTTGACGGTCCCGTCTCGGACCAGTTTGGTTGGCGGTCGCCTCGGACGGTAATGTTGGACGTCGGTCATGACGCTGTCAGGACCGCTCGGCTTGGAAGGATCGCGATGAGCTCCCCGCATCGCCCGTTGGACCGCCGTTCTGGCCTGGTTCTGGACACCCACGATCTGGGTCGTCGCGCGGGCGCGATGAAGGTGGTTCGGGCGACCGCTCAGGCTCCAGCGGGTCTCGGCATCGCCGTGATCGGGGTACCACCCGGATCACCGGTCGAGCTGGATGTGCGGCTCGAGTCGGTGGTCGAGGGAGTGCTGGTCACCGGTATCGCCACGGTCGAGATTCGTGGGGAGTGCGTGCGGTGCCTGAGTGAGGTCTCCGACTCGATGGAGATCGACATCCAGGAATTGTTCGTCTACCCCGGAAGCGAAGCCGAGGACGACGAGGCCAGCAGGCTGGAGGGCGATCTGATCGACCTCGAGCCCCTGCTCCGCGACGGTGTGGTGCTCGACCTGCCGTTCCAGCCGCTGTGCCGGGAGGACTGCCAGGGATTGTGCGTCGAGTGTGGCGCCAACCTCAACGACAGCCCCGACCACGACCACGAGGCGGCGCTCGACCCCCGGTGGGAGAAGCTGCGTCGCCTCGATGGCGAAGCAGACGGGTCCTACGATGTCCACAGCCAGTTCCAGGGCTAGCTAGTTCGAACCGCCTACGGGCGGAGAAGTCAGGAGATCACCGTGGCCGTACCCAAGAGGCGGTTGTCACGCAGCAACACGCGGCACCGCCGCTCGCAGTGGAAGGCCACGGTGCCGACGCTGGTGACCTGCGCCAACCCGGCGTGCCGCGAGAAGCACCTGCCGCACGTCGCTTGCCCGTCCTGCGGCCAGTACGGCCCGCGCGCGGCTCGCCGCCAGGTCCTCGCGTCCTGATCCGGGCCCAGTCCGGCTCCGACCACCCTTCGGTGGTCGAGCTGCTCGACCAGCTCGGGATGAGTGTCGGTCCTGAGCTGATGTCGCGCGCCCTCACCCACCGCTCGTACGCGTACGAGCGGGGTGGGCTTCCCACCAACGAGCGGCTGGAGTTCCTCGGCGACTCGGTGCTGGGCCTGGTGGTGACCGAGCACCTGTTCAGCACCTATCCCGATCTGTCGGAGGGTCAGCTGGCCAAGCTGCGCGCCGCCGTGGTCAACTCGCGCGCCCTCGCCGACGTCGCCCGCGGCCTCGAACTCGGGTCCCTGGTCAAGCTGGGCCGGGGGGAGGAGGCGACGGGCGGTCGGGACAAGTCCTCGATCCTCGCCGACACGATGGAGGCGGTCATCGGGGTGACCTTCACCGAGCACGGAATCGACGCGGCCCGGGTCCTCGTGCACCACCTCTTCGACGAGCTGATGGTGGACGTCGCCACCCGTGGTGCCGGCCTGGACTGGAAGACGAGCCTGCAGGAGCGCGCCTCGCTCGCCGGTCTCGGCGTCCCGGTCTACGAGGTCGGTGAGTCCGGCCCCGACCACGCCAAGACCTTCCAGGCGACGGTGGTCCTCGAGGGTCAGCACTACGGCCCGGGTGCGGGCCGCAACAAGAAGGAGGCGGAGCAGAACGCGGCCGCCATCGCCTTCGCCGCGATCAAGGACGCACCGCCGGCCGGCAGCGCCGCCGGAGCTCCGAGCTGACCCTCCACCGCGACCCGACCCGACGTGCCTGAGCTGCCCGAGGTCGAGGTGGTGCGTCGCGGCCTCGCCGCCGGCATCACTGGCCGTCGGCTCGTCGCCGTCGAGGTCCTGCACCCCCGCCCGGTGAGACGACATCTCCTCGGCCCCGACGCCTTTGCCGCCGAGCTCGTCGGACGCACGTTCGCCGAACCCCGCCGTCGCGGCAAGTACCTCTGGCTGCCCTTCACCGACGGCGACGCGCTCTTGGCCCACCTCGGTATGAGCGGGCAGTTCCGGCTCGACGCGCGCGGGTCAGGGCTGGCCCCCAACACCCGGGTGCTGATCACCTTCGCCGACGGCGACCCCCAGCTGCGGTTCGTCGACCAGCGGATGTTCGGCGGCCTTTCCATCTCACCCGGCGGTGCCGAGCTGCCGATCGAGGTCGCACACATCGGCCGGGACCCTTTCGACCCGGAGTTCGACCTCGCAGACGCCGTCGCGAGGCTTCGTCGCAAGCGCACCGGGATCAAGCGCGCCCTGCTCGACCAGCAGCTCGTCTCGGGCATCGGCAACATCTACGCCGACGAGGCGCTGTGGCGGGCCCGGCTGCACTACGCCCGCGCCACCGCGACGCTGCCGAAGGTCCGCGCCGTCGAGGTCCTGACCGCCGCCCGCGCCGTGATGCAGACCGCGCTCGAGGCCGGCGGCACCTCCTTCGACGCCCTCTACGTGAACGTCAACGGCTCCAGCGGCTACTTCGACCGCTCGTTGGCGGTCTACGGCCAGGAGGGCCGGCCCTGTCCGCGCTGCGGGACCGCCGTCCGGCGCGAACCCTTCATGAACAGGTCGGCGTTCCGCTGCCCGCGCTGCCAGCGCACCCCGTCCGGCGCGGCGTACGCAGGCTGAGTCGTGGCCGTGAGCGAGCCGTGGGTCGAGGGGCGTCTCGGCGCCGTCCGGGTATTCTCGGCGGTATCGTGAAGCGCCTGAGGGAGTTCTTGTTCGTCCGGCACGGCCACAACTGGATCCTGCTGCTCCGGTTCGGTCTGGTGGGCGGATCCGGCGTGCTGGTCAACCTGCTGACCGCGGTCATCGTCAACAAGCTGGGCCCCGCCAACGAGAACGGCATCGCGCTGGGTCTGCCTCTCACCGACTTCAACGTCCGCTGGTACCACGTCTTCTCCACCATCGCCTTCCTGGTGGCGAACCTCTGGAACTTCCAGCTGAACCGCCGCTACACCTTCCGCAGCGCCAAGCACTCGGGCTGGCTGCGTGAGTACGGACCGTTCCTGGCCGTCGGCGTGCTCGGCCAGGTGGTGGGGCTGGCGATCCTGACCCTGCTGATGCATCCCGGGTCGATCTTCTCGCTGTCGACCACCGTCTTCGACGACTCCAGCGGCTTCCGCACCCGCTTCTACTGGGCCCAGCTGATCCAGATCGCCCTGGTGACGCCCCTGTCGTTCGTGCTGAACAAGATCTGGACCTTCTCCTCGGTACGCAGCCGCCCGGCGCTGCCCCCGGCGGACGACGAGGTGCCGGTCGAGCCGGCACAGCGCGCCGCCGGCTGACGGCTCCCGCTCTCTCAGCCTGTCGACGGGGCACGCCGCTCGCGTTGCCGGGCTTGTCTCTCGAGGTTGGTTACAGTGACTGCGCCTTCCCCGGCAGGTCCGAGCCCGATCCCCCAGCCGAGAGGCCGACGGTGTACCTCAAGAGCCTGACCGTGCGGGGCTTCAAGTCGTTCGCCTCAGCGACCACGCTGAACTTCGAGCCGGGCATCACCTGCGTCGTCGGCCCCAACGGGTCGGGCAAGTCCAACGTCGTCGACGCCCTCAGCTGGGTGATGGGGGAGCAGGGCGCCAAGTCCCTGCGCGGCGGCAAGATGGAGGACGTCATCTTCGCCGGCACGGCCGCGCGGAGTCCGCTGGGCCGGGCTGAGGTCTCGCTCACCATCGACAACGCCGACGGCGCGCTGCCGATCGACTACGCCGAGGTCACGATCAGCCGGACGATGTTCCGCAACGGCGGCTCGGAGTACTCGATCAACTCCTCCCCGGCGCGGCTGCTGGACGTGCAGGACCTGCTCAGCGACTCCGGGATCGGCCGCGAGATGCACGTCATCGTGGGCCAGGGTCAGCTCGACGGCATCCTGCAGGCCACCCCCGAGGGCCGTCGGGGCTACATCGAGGAGGCGGCGGGGGTCCTCAAGCACCGCAAGCGCAAGGAGAAGGCGCTGCGCAAGCTCGAGACGTGTGAGACCAACCTGAACCGCCTGTCGGACCTGATCACCGAGATCCGTCGCCAGCTCAAGCCGCTGGGGCGCCAGGCCGACGTCGCCCGTCGGGCCGCCGTGATCCAGGCGGACCTACGCGATGCAAAGGCGCGGCTGCTGGCCGACGACCTGGTCCAGGCGACGCTGGCCCTGGAGTCCGAGCTGGCCGACGAGCGGGTCCTCAAGCAGCGACGCCTCGAGCTCGAGCAGGCGTTGGAGACCGCCCGGGACCGGGAGCTGGCCGGCGAGGAGGCCGTCCGCCAGGCGTCGCCGGCTCTCACCGCCGCCCAGGAGACCTGGTACGCGTTGGCCGCGCTGCGTGAGCGGGTGGCCAGCACCGTCTCCATCGCTCGGGAGCGCGTCCGCAACGCCGCCGCTGACCCAGGCGAGGTCCGCACCGGACGCGACCCCGAGGACCTGGAGCGGGAGGCGGAGTCCGTTGCCGCCCAGGAGCGCGAGCTGGTCGCGGAGGTGGCCGCCCGGGCGGCGGCCCTCGCCGAGGCATCGCGCGCCCGTGCCGAGGTGGAGGACGCCCACCGCGCGGAGGAGGCCAGGCTGACGGGTCTGCTGCGGGCGGCCGCGGACCGTCGCGAGGGCCTCGCCCGGCTGACCGGTCAGGTGAACACGCTGCGCAGCCGCTCCGACGCGGCCGGGGCCGAGATCGGCCGGTTGACCACGGCGTCCGCCGCCGCCACCGAGCGTGCCGACCAGGCCCTGCGGGCGTTCACCTCGCTGGAGAGCCGGGTGGCCGGGCTGGACGACGGCGAGCTGGGTCTGGACGCCGACCACGAGGCGGCCAGCGAGTTGTTGGAGGCCGTCGCGTCCGAGCTGGCCGAGCTGCGCCGCGATGAGGCCACCGCCAGCTCCGAGCGGGCCGCCCTGGCCGCTCGGGTCGAAGCCCTGCAGGTGGGCCTGGTGCGCAAGGACGCGGCCGCGGCGCTGCTGGCTGCCGCCGCAGGGATGGACGGTGCTCGCGCGGTCGAGGGGGTCCTCGGTCCGCTCGCCGCGCTCGTCACCGTCGAGCCCTCCTACGAGGTGGCCGTCGCCGCCGCGTTGGGCCGGGCGGCCGACGCCGTCGCGGTCACCGGCCTGGACGCTGCGGTGAGAGCCTTCGGTCACCTCAAGCGCGACGACCTGGGCCGCGCCGACCTGCTGCTGGCGGGGTCTCCCCTCCAGCACGAGCCGGCCTGGTCCGAGCTGCCCGAGGGTGCTCGGTACGCCGTCGACGTGGTGACCGCTCCGGCCGAGCTGACCGCGGCGGTCCGGAGCGCGCTGGCCCGCGTCGCGGTGGTCGCCGACCTGGACGCGGCCCGGTCGCTCCTGGACGCCCACCCCGAGGTGGTGGCCGTGACCAGCGACGGCGACCTGCTCGCCCTCGCGTACGCGTCCGGCGGCTCGTCGGCCCAGCCCAGCCTGCTCGAGCTGCAGGCGGCGGTCGAGGACGCCGAGCACCGGCTCGCCCAGGCCGGTCACCGGTGCGAGCGGCTGCGCTTCGCGGCGGTCGAGCTGGAGGAGCGCCACCGGACCGCCGAGCAGGGCGTCGAGCACGCCCTGGCCAAGCTGCACGAGTCGGACGCGGCGATGGCGGCGATCGCCGAGGAGCTCGGTCAGCTGAGCAGCACCGCCACCTCGGCGACCGGGGAGGCGTCCCGGCTACGGCAGGCGATCGTCCAGGCCGAGGCCGCGCGCGACCGGGACCTGGCCGGGCTCGCCGAGCTCGAGCAGCGGCTCGCACTGGCCGAGCAGAGCGAGGGCGAGCCCGAGCCCGACCCGGCCGGACGGGACCGGCTGGCGGAGGCGGCGCGCGCCGCCCGAGGGGCCGAGATGGACGCTCGGTTGGCCCTGCGGACCCAGGAGGAGCGGTCCCGGTCGCTGGCCGGCCGGGCCGACGCGCTGCGGCGGGCGGCGGCGAACGAGCGTCAGGCCCGCGCCAAGGCGGCGGCCCGGCGGGAGCGGATGCAGCGCGAGGCACGCGACGCCGCCACCGTGCAGACCGCCGGGGCGTACCTGGCCGCCCAGCTGGAGCGCTCCCTGGCCCGGGCCGGGGTCGAGCGGACCGCCGCGGAGGCCGCTCGCACCGAGGCTGACGCCGCCCTGCGCGACGTACGGGCGGAGGTCCGGCGCCTCGGCGGGGAGTTCGAGCACCTGGTGGACGCCGTGCACCGTGACGAGCTGGCGCGCGCCGAGCAGCGGATGCGGGTCGACACGCTGGCCGAGCGGGCGATGGCCGAGCTCGGCCTCGAGGCGTCGGCGTTGGTCACCGACTACGGTCCCGACACGGGAGTGCCGGTGCTGGCCCGCGAGGACGGCACGCCGCTCGGCCCCGACGACGAGGTGCCCGAGCCGCTGCCGTACGTGCGTGACCAGCAGCAGGCGCGGCTGCGCAAGGCGGAGAAGGCGCTCGCTCTCCTCGGTCGGGTCAACCCGCTGGCGCTGGAGGAGTTCGACGCGCTGGCCGAGCGGCACCAGTTCCTGGCCGAGCAGCTGGAGGACCTGCGGCAGACCCGCCGGGACCTGCTCGACATCATCACCGACGTGGACGCCCGTGTGGAGCAGGTGTTCGCCGAGGCGTACGCCGACGTGGAGGTGGCGTTCGCCCGCGTCTTCGCCCGGCTGTTCCCCGGCGGTGAGGGTCGGCTCGTCCTCACCGAGCCTGGCAGCTGGCTGACCACCGGCGTCGACGTGGAGGCCCGACCGCCCGGCAAGAAGGTGAAGCGGCTGTCCCTGCTGTCCGGGGGCGAGCGCTCGCTGGTCGCGGTGGCCTTCCTGGTGTCGCTCTTCCTGGCCCGGCCCAGCCCGTTCTACATCCTGGACGAGGTGGAGGCGGCGCTCGACGACACCAACCTCGGCCGGCTGCTCGAGATCTATGAGGAGCTGCGCGAGAGCAGCCAGCTGCTGGTGATCACCCACCAGAAGCGGACGATGGAGATCGCCGACGCCCTCTACGGCGTCACGATGCGCGGCGACGGCGTCTCCGCCGTCATCTCCCAACGGCTGCGCGAGACGACCTCCGTCGCCTGAGGGCTCAGGGGTTCAGACCGCTACACCGTTACCCGATCGAGAGCGACGCGCACCGCGGCTTACGCGCCACCCTGCGCCTGCGGTGCCAGCATGAGGCCAGCGTCACGGTCCTTCCCCCGGGCTCCGCTCGACTGTCGAGAGGCACGTCTCATGACTGCAATCATCGTCGCCATGGTCCTCACCCTGGCTCTGGTCGCCGGCGTCGCCGGCCTGGTCCTGATGGGTATCGAGGGCCGCTGGCGCCAACGAGCCCCCAGGCTCGCGGACCGCTTCGCTCGGGCGGCGCAGCACCTGAACGGTGACGGCCAGCCACCCCGTTCGCTGACCCGCAGCCACCCCTGAGGCTGGCAGGTCCGGTCCCTGAGCCTGTCGGCTCTGACCCCTGAGCTTGTCGACGGGCGGGAACCGCACGACCGGTCCGGTGGTCTCCCGCCCCTAGGATGTGCCGGTGGATCCGGTAACCCTGTGGATAATTGTCGGCGCGATCATCCTGGCGGCCTTCGTGGCCGTCGGCGTGATCGCGACCCGTCGTCGTGCCGCTCTGCAGCGGGGCGAGCAGACGCGCCAGCTCCGCGGTCAGCCGGGTGCGCCCGGTGACGCTGACGGCGACGTCGACCTCCTCGACCGGCCCGGTGCCGGCATCGGGCCGGAGCTGTCGCCCGACGTCGAGGTCGTCGAGCCCGAGCTGCTGCCGCTGGACTCACCCGACAGCCGCGAGAGCCGACTGGCCCGCCTGCGGCGTCGGCTCTCGGGGTCCAACAGCGCCCTGAGCCGCGGTCTGCTGATGCTGATCAGCCGGGACCGGATCGACGAGGACACCTGGGAGGACTTCGAAGACGTCCTGATCACGTCCGACCTGGGCGTCGGGCCGACCACCGAGCTGGTGGCGGCGCTGCGCAGCAAGCTGCGCGTGGACGGGGTGGCCGACCCGGTGCGGGCTCGGGAGATCCTGCGTACCGAGCTGATCCGGCTGGTCGACCCCACCCTGGACCGGACGATCCACGCCGACCGGAGCGACGTGCCGGCCGTGGTCATGGTCGTCGGCGTCAACGGGACGGGCAAGACGACCACCGTGGGCAAGCTCGCGCGGGTGCTCGTCTCCGAGGACAAGGATGTCGTGCTGGGTGCGGCGGACACGTTCCGTGCGGCGGCGGCCGACCAGCTGGCCACCTGGGGCGACCGGGTCGGCGTGCCGACCGTCCGTGGCGCCGAGGGAGCAGACCCGGCCAGCGTGGCGTTCGAGGCCGTCAAGGCGGGCATCGAGCAGGAGGCCGACGTCGTGCTCATCGACACCGCCGGCCGGCTGCACACCAAGACCGGCCTGATGGATGAGCTGGGCAAAGTGAAGCGGGTGATCGAACGGCAGGCACCGGTCGGGGAAGTGCTGCTCGTCCTCGACGCGACCACGGGTCAGAACGGCCTGACCCAGGCCCGCATCTTCCGTGACGTCGTGAACATCACCGGCATCGTCCTCACCAAGCTCGACGGCTCGGCCAAGGGCGGCATCGTGGTGCAGGTCCAGCGCGAGCTGGGGGTGCCAGTCAAGCTCGTCGGCCTGGGGGAGGGCGTCGACGACCTGGCGCCGTTCGACGCGGAGGTGTTCGTGGACGCCCTCCTCGAGGGCTGAGGGTCAGGCAGCCGCGGCGACGGCGACGACCGTGACCGGCACGTTGCCGCGGGTGGCCTTGGAGTACGGGCAGACCTGGTGGGCGCCGTCGGCGAGCTCCTGCACCTGGGCGAGCTCGAGGCCCGGGATGGCCACCTCGATGTCACCGGTGATCGCGTAGCTGTCGCCCTCGGGGCCGAAGCCCACGTTCACCGTGACCTGGGCGGCGGAGGCGTCGACCTTGGCGGCCTTGGCCACCATCATCAGTGCGCCGTTGAAGCAGGCGGAGTAGCCCGCGGCGAAGAGCTGTTCGGGGTTGGTCCCGGTGCCGGAGCCACCCATCTCCTTCGGAGCAGTCAGGTCGAGGTCGAGGACGCCGTCGCTGCTGACGGCGTGGCCCTGCCGGCCACCTGTGGTGGTGGCGCTGGCGGTGTAGACGATCTTGCTCGGAATGTTGGTCATATCCGGCCCAACCGCGGAGCAGGCAGCCCTCTTCCCCGGTGTGGCCGAACTAACTGAGGAGAGGACGAGCCGATCCGGGGGAGGTCAGCTCCCTCTTTTCAGCAGTTCGCCCGACTCAGACCTCGCTGATGTTCTTCGCGCTGCTGAGGCCGTGGTTGACAGCCTCGAGCAGGGCGTTGTTGAAGGCCGGGATGTCGTCGGGGTTGCGGCTGGTGATCAGGTTGCCGTCGACGACGACCCGCTCGTCCACCCAGGTGGCGCCGGCATTGCGCAGGTCGGTCTGCAGGCTGGGCCACGAGGTGACGGTGCGGCCCCGGACGACATCGGCTTCGATCAGCGTCCAGGGGGCGTGGCAGATGGCAGCGACGGGCAGGCCGGACTCGACGAACTCCTTGATGAACGCGACAGCGGTCGGGTCGGTCCGCAGGGCGTCGGGGTTGGCCACGCCACCGGGCAGCACGAGGGCATCGAAGTCCCCGACTGAGGCCGCGCTCACGGTCTGGTCGACGGGCCGGGTGTCGGCGGCGTCGAGGTGGTTGAAGAGCTGGACCTCTCCGGGCTCGGGGCTGAGCAGCACGGCCTCGTGGCCGGCGTCGGTGACGGCGGTCCAGGGCTCGACGAGCTCGGGCCGTTCGATGCCCTCCGCTGCGACGAGGAAGGCGATCTTCTTGGTGGGCGTGGTGGTGTTCTCAGGCATTCCTCCACCGTAGGCGGGCGTTCTCGAGGCGCCCGTGGGGGTCGCCCGCTCAGAGCACGTGGCCGCCGTTGACGGTGATCTTCTGGCCGGTCACGAAGGCGCCGGCGTCCGAGGCCAGGTACACCACCAGGTTGGCCACGTCGTCGGGCTCGCCCATCCGCCGTAGCGGGACCTCGGCCTCGTAGGCGGAGCTGTCGAGGCCCTCGTGCCGCTCGACGGGGATCCAGCCCGGCTGGACCAGGTTGACCGTGATCTGGTCCGGGCCGAGCTCCTTGGCCCACACCTTCGTCAGTCCGACCTGCGCGTTCTTGGCCGCGACGTAGGCCGACCAGCCGGGCGCGGCGCGGTCAGCGAGGTCGGAGCCGATCAGGATCACGCGGCCGCCGCCAAGCCGGCGCATCGAGGGCAGTGCCGCCTGGACGAGCAGGGTCGGGCTGAGGACGAAGAACTCGAGCTGGTCCAGGTACGCCCGCCACGTCACGTCCTCGAGCCGGGCCTCCGGCTGCGGTCCGGTGGCGTTGGCCACGACGACCGCGACCGGCCCGAGGCGTTCGCCGGCTGCGAAGACCAGGGTGGCGACCCCGGCCTCGTCGGTGGCGTCGCCGTGGAAGGACTCGGCCGTCCCGCCTGCGGCCCGGATGTCGGCCACCACCCGGTCGGCCGCGGCGCCGTCGGAGCGGTAGTTGACCGCGACCGCCCAACCGTCGGCCCCCAGTCGCCGGGCGATGGCGGCGCCCAGGCCTCGGGATGCTCCGGTGACAACGGCGGTACGACGCTCGACGTGAGGCACCGCCTCAGGCTAGAGCGTGCGCCCCGATGCAGCGGCTGGTCGAGTCCCTCAGCCGCGTCGGCTCACTTGGGTCCGCGGTCAGCGATCGTTGGTCTTGACGTCGCCGATGGTCCTGGCCCCGACCGTGTAGGTCTGGGTGAAGCCGTCCTTGCTGACCACCGTGATCGAGGTGCCGAGGACCTTCTGCACGGTGCCGCGCTCGAAGTCGACGACCCGGTGCTTCTTGCCGGCCAGGGTCACCTCGACCCGTTCCGGCCGGGGAACCCTTCAGTACTGACGGCCTCGCTCCGAGCGGCCGTCGCCGGGCGGCCGGCCGGGTCTGCCTTGAGTAGGCTGGGCCGAGCAGCACCGCCCCGACGTGAGGAACCACGTGTTCGACACCCTGCAAGACCGGTTGGCCGCGACGTTCAAGTCGTTGCGTGGCAAGGGCCGGCTCTCCGACGCCGATATCGACGCAAGCGCACGCGAGATCCGCGTCGCGCTGCTCGAGGCCGACGTCAACCTGGCCGTGGTCAAGGACTTCGTGGCCGCGGTCAAGCAGCGGGCCCGTGACGAACAGCTCTCCGGCGCGCTCAACCCGACCCAGCAGATCATCAAGATCGTCAACGACGAGCTCGTAGCCATCCTGGGCGGCGAGACCCGGGTCATCCGCTACGCCAAGCGGCCGCCGACGGTGATCATGCTCGCCGGCCTGCAAGGCGCCGGCAAGACGACCCTGGCCGGCAAGCTCGCGCTCTGGTTGAAGAGCGAGGGCCACTCGCCGCTGCTCGTCGCCTGCGACCTGCAGCGCCCGAACGCGGTCAACCAGCTGCAGGTGGTCGGCCAGCGCGCCGGCGTCCAGGTGTACGCGCCGGAGCCCGGCAACGGCACGGGCGACCCCGTCGCGGTGGCCAAGGCCTCGATCGCCGAGGCCGAGCGCCGGCTCTTCGACGTGGTCATCGTCGACACCGCGGGCCGCCTCGGGGTGGACGCCGACCTGATGCAGCAGGCCGCCGACATCCGGGACGCGGTCAACCCGGACGAGATCCTCTTCGTCGTCGACGCGATGATCGGCCAGGACGCGGTCAACACCGCCAACGCGTTCGCCGAGGGCGTCGGCTTCGACGGCGTCGTGCTGACCAAGCTCGACGGTGACGCCCGTGGTGGTGCGGCGCTCTCGATCGCGCGGGTGACCGGCAGCCCGATCATGTTCGCCTCCAACGGCGAGCAGCTCAAGGACTTCGACGTCTTCCACCCCGACCGGATGGCCAGCCGCATCCTCGGGATGGGCGACATGCTCACCCTGATCGAGCAGGCCGAGAAGACCTTCGACGCCGAGCAGTCGGCGAAGGCCGCGGCCAAGCTGACCTCCAAGGGCGGCGGCGAGTTCGGCCTCGCGGACTTCCTCCAGCAGATGCAGATGGTCCGCAAGATGGGCCCGCTGTCCAAGATCTTCGGGATGCTGCCCGGGATGGGTGAGATCAAGGACCAGATCAACAACATCGACGAGCGCGACGTCGACCGGATCGAGGCGATCATCCACTCGATGACCCCGGCCGAGCGGGACAACCCGAAGATCATCGACGGCTCCCGCCGGGCCCGGATCGCCAAGGGCTCCGGCGTGGAGGTCAGCGAGGTCAACGGGCTGGTCAACCGGTTCTTCGAGGCCCGCAAGATGATGAGCTCGATGGCCAACGGCGCGATGCCGGGGATGCCCGGCCTGCCCGGGATGGGCGGCGGCGCCAAGAAGCAGCCGGCCAGATCGGCCAAGAAGAAGAACGCGCGTGGCGTCTCCGGCAACCCAGCCAAGCGCAACGCTCCTGCGATCGAGGCCCCCGCAGCAGTCGATCCCGCCGCGGCGTTCGGCGGGGACCAGCTCGATGAGGCGGCGCTGCAGAAAGCGATGGCGGACTTCCAGCTGCCGCCGGAGCTTCGCGGTCGGCTCGGCGGCCGCTGATGCCGGGCTGCTAGGTGGCGCAGACGCCTCGGCTGCACCTGCAGGGCTGCGTGCTGCCCACGGGAGAGCAGCGTGACCTCTGGGTGGCCGACGGCGTGGTCCGCACCGAACCCGTCCGTGACGCCGAGACGCTGGCCACCGGCGTCTGGGTGATGCCTGGCCTGGTCGACGCCCACTGCCACGTCGGGCTCGAGATGTCCGGCGCCGTCCCCGACGAGGTGGCCGAGCAGCACGCCTTGGCCGACCGCGCTGCCGGAGCACTGCTGCTGCGGGACGCCGGGTCGCCGGCCGACACGCGCTGGATCGACGACCGGGACGACCTTCCACGGCTGATCCGCGCCGGTCGGCACATCGCCCGGCCGAAACGCTACCTCCGCAACTATGCCGACGAGGTCGAGCCCGACGACCTGGTCGCCGCCGTCGAGCGTCAGGCGGCGCGCGGCGACGGCTGGGTCAAGATCGTGGGGGACTGGATCGACCGCAGCGTCGGGGACCTGACCCCGCTCTGGCCGACCGACGTGGCCGCGGCGGCGATCAGCCGGGCGCACGAGCTGGGAGTCCGGGTCACGGCCCACGTGTTCGGCGAGCAGGCCGCCGCCGAGCTGGTGGCGGCCGGGATCGACGGCATCGAGCACGGCACCGGGCTGACCGACCCCGTGATCGAGGCGATGGCCGAGCATCAGGTGGCGCTGGTGCCCACGATGGTCCAGCTGGAGAACTTCGACTCGATTGCCGCGAGCGCGGAGGAGAAGTTCCCCACCTACGCCGCGCACCTCCGGGCCCTGTACGCCGGTCGGGTGGATGTGTTCGCCCGGGCGTACGAGGCGGGTGTGCCGATCTACGCCGGCACGGACGCCGGGGGCTACCTGCCGCACGGTCTGGTGGGCGCCGAGATGGCGGCGCTGGCCGAGTTCAGCTCCGCCGAGTACGCGCTGGGCGCCGGCTCGTGGCGCGCGCGGGAGTGGCTGGGCCGGCCGGCCGACCTGTCCGAGGGAGCGCCCGCGGACCTGGTCGTCTTCGACGCCGATCCCCGCACCGACCTGGCCGTCCTGCGCCACCCCCGGCACGTCGTGCTGCGCGGAAACCTCGTTGCCTGATCCGCGTACCGCTGGGGGCCGGGCTCGTTCCCTGATCCCGTCGAAGGGCACCCGTCGGGCTGCGTTCTGGCTGGCACTGGCGCTCGCGGGCGTCGGCAGCTGGCTGCTCCCGCTGCCGGCCTCGGCCGCGGTCGCCGTGGTCGAGACCGCCTACACCGTGCCCGGCACCCCCGAGGCAGACGGCCGGCCGGTCGACCTCGACGTCACCCTGCTCACCACCGCACCCGGGACGCCCCAGCCGGCGATCGTGCTCGCCCACGGCTTCGGCGGCAGCTTGGCTGACAGCCTGCCCGTCGGGCGTGACCTGGCGCGCGCCGGCTACACCGTGATCACCTACACCGCCCGGGGCTTCGGCGCCTCGGGCGGCCGGATCCACCTGGACGCCCCCGCGTACGAGGGCGCTGATGCGGTCCGCATCGTCGACTTCGCCGCCACCCGGCCGGAGGTCCGGGTCTCGGCCGGAGATCCGGTGATCGGGTTCGCGGGGGCCTCGTACGGCGGCGCGGTCTCGTTGGTCGCCGCGTCGCTCGACCCCCGGATCGACGCGATCGTCCCCGCCTTCACCTGGAACAGCCTGGTCCAGTCCCTGTTCCCGCAGGACGCCGTCACCGGTGCCCCCGCCTCGCTGGCTGACGTCACACCGTCCGGCCCCGGGGTGTTCAAGCAGCGCTGGGCGTCGCTGTTCTTCCTCAGCGGCTCCAGCGGCGAGGACCCCAGCGGCGGGGCCTCCGCCGGCGGCGCGGGCCCTGAGCAGGCCAACCCCCTCTGTGGCCGCTTCGACCCGACGCTCTGCGCGGCTTACCTGCGCTCGGCCGAGAGCGGCCGGGCCGACGCGCAGCTGCTCCGGCTGCTGGAGGCGTCCGGACCTGCGGGTCGGCTGTCGCTGGTCAAGGCGCCGACCCTGCTGATCCAGGGTGAGCAGGACACGCTCTTCCCGCTCGACCAGGCCGACGCCACCCTGCGCGGGCTGCCCGCCAGCACGCCGGCCCGGATGACGTGGGTCGCGGGCGGCCACGACGCATCGGTCTCGGTGGCCGACCAGCTGTCCACGATCGAGGCTTGGTTCGGCCGCTACCTGAAGGGCGACCCGACACCGGCGGACAGCAGCTTCTCGGTGGTGGTGCCACAGACCTCGCTGGTGGGCGAGGCCGGCAACGACGAGCCCACGACGTTGGTCGCACCGGCCTATCCGGGTCGTGGTGTCCCAGCCGCGGCGTCGGCGAGCGTGGCTCTGAGCGGAGACGCGCAGAGCGTGGTCTCCCCGCCCGGTGGCACTCCCGCAGCGCTGACCAGCCTGCCCGGGACGGGGGGTGCGCTGGCCGCCGTGGCCGGGGTCGCCGGGTACGGGCTGGGGGTGCTCCCCGGCCGGTCGGCCACCTTCACCAGTGCGGCGCTGACCGAGCCGCGGCCACTGGTGGGCAGCGGCCGCGTCGAGCTCGAGGTGACCAGCAGCCGGAGCTCGGCCACGCTGTTCGTCTCGCTCTGGGATCTCGGTCCGGACGCGAAGCCGTCGGGCGACACCTCGGCCGACCCGCTGCCACCGGGCAGTGCCGCCCAGCCCAGCTCGGCCGTCCTGCCCGGAGCGGCCGTCGCCCCGGTCCGGCTCACGGGCCTCACGCCGGGGGAGCCACGCCGGGTGCAGGTCGCCCTGCCCACCGTCGCGCACCAGGTGCCGGTCGGCCACCGGTTGCAGGTGGTGGTCTCCAGCACCGACCAGGCCTACGCCGTTCCGGCCACGGCGTCGGTCTACCAGGTCGCGCTCGTCCCGGGCACCAGCCTCGCCCTGCCTCAGCTCACCGCGGAGGCCTCCGGTGGTGGACGGCTGCGGGTTCCGCTGGCCCTGGTCATCGTGGTCGGCGTACTCGCCGTGGCGGCAGTCGCAGCCCTGGTCGTCGGCTGGCTGCGGCGGCGTGCCCGGCACCCACGTCCCGACCTGGCCGGGACGCCGCTGGCGGTCGAGGGCCTGGTCAAGACCTACGGCGACGGCTTCCGTGCCGTCGACGGCGTCTCCTTCTCCGCGGGCGCCGGCCAGGTCGTCGGGCTGCTCGGGCCGAACGGGGCGGGCAAGACCACCACGATGCGGATGCTCGTCGGGCTGATCCGACCGGACGCAGGTGTCGTCTACGTGGAGGGCGAACAGGTGCACGGCGGCTCGGACGTGCTGGCTTCGGTCGGCGCCCTGATCGAGGGACCGGGGTTCCTGCCGCACCTCACCGGACGCGACAACCTGGCGGCCTACTGGCAGGCGACCGGACGGCCCCTCGAGGACGCGTACCTGGACGAGGCGCTGGCGATCGCCGACCTCGGCGGCGGCCTGGACCGGCGGGTCCGCGGCTACAGCCAGGGCATGCGGCAGCGGCTCGGCATCGCCCAGGCGATGCTCGGCCGGCCGCAGCTGCTGCTGCTCGACGAACCGACCAACGGCCTCGACCCGCCGCAGATCCTGGCCATGCGGAAGGTGCTCGCCGACTACGCCGCGGGCGGCCGTACCGTCCTGATCTCCAGCCACCTGCTGTCCGAGGTCGAGCAGAGCTGTTCCCACGTCGTGGTGATGAACCGCGGCCGCGTCGTGCTGACCGGCTCGGTCGCCGAGCTGACGGCCACCGACGACGTCACCCTGGTAGGCCTGTCGCCGGACGCCGACGTCGCGGTGGCTCGCGAGGCGCTCACCGGGCTCGGGCTGGTCGTCGCGCTCGAGGACGGTCTGCTGCGGGTGCTCGGCGAGGCGCCGCGCGCTCAGATCGTCGCCGCCCTGGTCGCTGCGGGCGTCGGCGTGGAGAGCGTCGACGGCCGGCGCCAGCTCGAGGAGGTCTTCATGAGCCTGGTGGGCGCCCCGCGTGCTGCACCGCGGGAGGACGAGGGTGACTGAGACGCGCACCGCGCCCCGCAAGCCGACGCCCCGAACCCGTCCGCTGCCCCTGCGCGCGGAGATCCGACGCCAGCTCCGACGGCGGCGCACCCAAGGCGTCGGAGCCGTGATCCTGGCCCTGCCGCTGATCCTGGTGGCCGCGTTCGCTCTCGGCTCCGACGACTCGGGCGACGGAGCCCGCGGCTTCGTCGACCTGGCCCAGGAGAGCGGGGCGAACCTGACCGTCTTCACGCTGTTCGCCTCCACCGGCTTCCTGCTGGTGGTGGTGGTGGCGCTGTTCGCCGGCGACGCGGTCCCGGCCGAGGCGAGCTGGTCCAGCCTCCGCTACCTGTTGGCCGCGCCCGTCCCCCGGGAGCGGCTGCTGCGTCAGAAGCTGACCGTCGCGGCCCTGTCCAGCGTCACCGCGCTGGTCCTGCTGCCGGCCTGGACCCTGGTGGTGGGCGGGTTCGCGTACGGGTGGGGCGCCTACGTCGGGCCCACCGGTGACCAGCTGACGTGGCCCGGTCTGCTGCTGCGCTTCGCGATCATCGTGGCCTACCTGGCCGTCGAGCTCACGGTCGTCGCCGCCTTCGCGTTTGCGCTCGGCGTTTTCACCGACGCCCCGCTGGCCGCGGTCGGCGGGGCCGTGCTGCTGATGATCCTGTGCGCGATCCTGGACAGCATCACCGCTCTCGGAAGCGTGCGCAACGGGCTGCCCGGCCACTACGCGTACGCCTGGGCTGACGCTCTCGCCCCCACCATCGACTGGTCGGCGATGGCCACGGGCGCGCTGTGGTCGCTCGGCTACTCCATCCTCGGGATCGGCGTGGCCGTCTGGCACTTCCTGCGCAAGGACATCACCAGCTGATCGCCGAACGCAGGTGCTGCTCGTGCGCGTTTCGTCCTTGTGCCCGGCAGCACTTCGCGATGCAATTGACGACGGCACCTCTGCTGGGCCCGTGCCGTCCCCCGCCGCTGCCAGGGAAGGTCGCATGACCACCGGGAACACCGACTCTGCCGTGCGGGTCTTTCTGATGGACGACCACGAGGTGATCCATCGCGGCTTCCAGGGTCTGCTGGCCAGCCATCCCGATCTGACGCTGGTCGGGGCGGCCATGACGGCCATGGACGCCCTGAAGCAGGTCCCCGCCATCCGTCCGGACGTGGCTGTGCTCGACGTCAACCTGCCGGTGGGCAACGGCATCGAGGTCTGCCGTCAGCTCCTCTCGACGGTGCCCGGACTCCGGTGCCTGATGATCACCTCCGACAGCGACGATGACGCCTTGTTCGCGGCGCTGCTGGGCGGGGCAAGCGGGTTCGTCACCAAGCGCGCCTCGGCCGATGAGATGCTCGAGGTCCTCCGGCGCACCGCTCGACACCAGTCCCGTCTCGACCCGACCGTCGTCCGGGAGCTGCTGGCGTCCCTGGAAGAGTCCAGCGTCTCGGCGCCGGCCACCCCACCCCTCCGCCTGACCTCCGCGATCGAGCTCACCCAGCTGAACGTACGCCAGCGGAAGATCCTCGGGCTGGTGCTCCGCGGCCGCACCAACATCGAGATCGCTGCGCACCTCGGGGTATCCGAGGCGGCGATCTCCCGGCACATCGCTGTGCTGTTCACCACCCTCGGCCTCCGGCGTCGGCTGCGCGCGGCCTCCTTTGAGGCCGACCGCATCCCGTAGCCTGCAGTGCCTCCTAGGCGCCGGTCGGCGGCTCGGCCGCCAGGTGCTCGTTGAAGAACGCCTCGATCCGGCGCCAGGCGTGGGCGGCGGCCACAGGCTCCGGCCCGAGGTGGCCCAGCCGCGTCAGGGGCCGGATCAGTACGGGCGCGTTGTTGGTCTGGTTGAGGAAGCTGTGGCCGGCCTCGGGATAGACCTCGAGGTCGTGGGGGACATCGTTGTTGACCAGCGCCGCCCGGAGCCGGGGGATCTGCTTGACCAGCCCGGCGTCCTTGCCGCCGTAGCTGGCCACCACCGGGCAGGCGCCCGCCAGGACGTTGTCGACGTCGGCCGGGACCATGCCGTAGTTCACCGAGCTGGCGTCGAAGCCGTCGGAGGCCAGCAGCAGCGCGAAGCCACCGCCCATGCAGAAGCCCAGCACGCCCACCTTGCCGTTGACCTGGTTGTCGTGGCGCAGCTCGTCTCGGCAGCGCGCGATCAGCTCGAACGGCTTGCCGCTGCGGGCCTTCATCGCCCGGAAGACCGAGCGCATGCAGCCCAGCCGGGAGCCCTCGCCGAACAGGTCCGGGGCCATCACCACAAAGCCGGCGGCCGCCAGCCGGTCCGCCTGGCGGCGCAGCTCGTCGTCGAGCCCCCAGGCCTCGTGGATCATCACCACACCGGGCCAGGCGGAGCCGGTGGTCGGTCGCACCACGACCGCGAGCCGGTCGTCGACTCGGATGTCGGTGGCCACGGTTTCCATGGACGCACTCTAGGTCGAGGCTCCACGACGCCGACGCGGCGACGCCGGTTAGCGTCACAGGCATCCCTCTGGCAGAATGTTGGCCGCATCTGTGTCGTGGGCGCCCTCTCATCGTCCGTACGGCTCAGGTTCACCTGAGACTCCTCGCCGGTGCTTTCCCCGCCGTGGCGTTCGCGTCTCACCCATCTCGTGGTCGGGCACTCCCGGCCGCAGCTCACACAGGAGAAACCACACACGTGGCTGTCAAGATTCGTCTGAAGCGCCTGGGCAAGATCCGGTCGCCGCACTACCGCATCGTGGTCGCCGACTCCCGCACCAAGCGGGACGGTCGCGCCATCGAGGAGATCGGCAAGTACCACCCGAAGAACGACCCGTCGGTGATCGAGGTCAACTCCGAGCGCGCCCAGTACTGGCTCTCGGTGGGCGCCCAGCCGACCGAGGCCGTCGTGGCCCTGTTCAAGCGGACCGGTGACTGGCAGAGCTACTCCGGCGACACCTCGCCGTCCGGCGTGCTGCCGCAGGCGGAGAAGAAGAACAAGACCGACATCTTCAACGCCGCGCTCGCCGAGGCCGGCAGCGAGCCGTCCAGCGCAGCTATCTCCCGGCGCGGTGGCAACAGCCGCAGCACCGTCGAGGGCACCCCGGCCGAGGCCACGGACGCGGCCGAGGCCGGCGTGAGCGACGCTGGGACCACCGAGACCCCGACCACTTCGAGCACCGGGGCCTGACGTGCTGGCCGACGCGCTCGAGCACCTGGTCCGTGGCATCGTCGCCCACCCCGACGACGTCGTCGTCGCGGACAAGGACCTGCGGCGCGGCCGGATGCTCGAGGTCCGGGTCAACCCGGAGGACATCGGCAAGGTGATCGGCCGCTCCGGCCGCACCGCGACTGCTCTTCGGACGGTTGTCGGCGCGCTGGCCGGGCGGGACCAGGTCCGGGTCGACTTCGTCGACGTGGACAAGGGTCCCCGCCGCGGTACCGGCGGACCCCGCCGCGGCTGACCTCACAGCTCGCACCGACGACGCCCCGACCCCGTAAGCGGGGTCGGGGCGTTGTTCATTTCTCGTACGGATCTCACACGACAGGACGGTATGGCGAAGAGCATCGAGGTCGTCGTCGGCGCCATCGGCCGCGCGCACGGCATCCGGGGTGACGTCGCCATCGACGTCCGCACCGACGAGCCCGAGCTGCGGTTCGCGGCCGGCGCGGTGCTGCGGGCCGAGGGCACCGGCCGGCGCTTCACCGTGGCCATGTCGCGGGAGCACTCCAGCCGGCTGCTCGTGCACTTCGACGAGCTGGCCGACCGTACGGCCGCCGAGGCCGCGCGCGGCACCGTGCTGGTGGTCGACGTCGACCCCGCGCAGCTCCCCCCCGAGGAGGAGGAGTTCTACGACCGGCAGCTCGTCGGGCTGCAGGCCGTTGCCGCCGACGGGACGCTCGTGGGCCCCGTGCTGTCGGTGCTCCACCTGCCGATGCAGGACACGCTCGAGATCAAGACCGCCGCGGGCGTACGGCTGGTGCCCTTCGTGAGCGCCGTCGTGCCCCGGGTCGACCTGGCCGCCGGGCAGCTGCACCTGGCCGACGTGCCCGGGCTGCTCGTGGACCTCGACGAGCCCGACGAGGACGGGGACGACGCCGGCCCGAGCGCGGACTGAGGCCCGCTGATGCGCATCGACATCGTCTCGATCTTCCCCGACTACCTGGACCCGCTGCAGCTGTCGCTGGTCGGCAAGGCGGCGCGGACGGGGCTGGTCGAGCTGGCCGTCCACGACCTCCGTGACTGGACGCACGACCGGCACCGCACCGTCGACGACACCCCCTATGGCGGCGGTGCCGGCATGGTGATGAAGCCGGACCCCTGGGGCGAGGCCCTGGACGCGCTCGTCCCCGAGGGAGAGCGGGACGACGGCACGGACGGACCGCTGCTGCTGGTGATGAGCCCGTCGGGGGATCGGTTCGGCCAGCCGCTGGCCCAGCGGCTGTCCGCCGAGCAGCACCTCGTCATCGCCTGCGGACGCTACGAGGGCATCGACGCGCGCGTCGTCGAGCACGCCCGCACGCGGATGCGGGTGCTCGAGGTCAGCGTCGGCGACTACGTGCTCAACGGTGGCGAGGCGGCCGCGCTGGTGGTGGTCGAGGCGCTGGTCAGGCTGGTGCCGGGCGTGATCGGCAACCCCGCGTCGTTGACCGAGGAGTCGCACGCGGTCGGCAACGACGGCTTGCTCGAGTACCCCGTCTACACCAAGCCGCCGAGCTGGCGTGGGCTCGACGTGCCCGAGGTGCTGTTCTCGGGCCATCACGGCCAGATCGCCGGCTGGCGCCGCGACCAGGCTGTCGCCCGGACCCTGGAGCGGCGTCCCGACCTGCTGCCCGCTGAGGCGCGCCCGCTGGTCATTGGACAGGCTGGGCCGAGCGACGCCGGCGAGCTCTGGACGTTGCAGCTGGCGGCGTACCTGGTCGAGGGGCGACGGCACTCCACCTTCGACATCCCGCCGCTGGCCGAGACCCTGGCCGAGCTGACGGCCTCGCTGGTCGGGGAGACCGTTCTGGTGGCCCGCTCCGGGGCACGCCTGGTGGGCTCGGTCCGTGGCTCGGTCGAGGACGACGGCTGGTACGTCGGCCGGTTGATGGTGGCGCCCGACCGGCACGGAGAGGGCATCGGCAGCGAGCTGATGCGTCGGATCGAAGCTCTGGCCCCGCCGACCACCCGCCTGCTGCGGCTGGTCACCGGCGAGCACAGCTCCGGCAACATCGCCTTCTACCGGCGCCGCGGTTACCGCGAGGTCGGTCGGCGCGAGCACCCGTCGACGACGGTCGTGGTCTTCGAGAAGGACCTGCCGAGCCGCTGAGCCCAGCGTCGTCCCGGCCGGCTCTCTCCACAGCTGCTGACCCCGGGCGTCGGCGAGCGGCTGGTGCTCGGGGAGAACGTCTTCCTGCCGCGCTCGCCCGACCGCTCGAACCGGACGAGCTGGCGGCTCTCCACCACCCGGTCGCAGCGGAGTCGGATGCGGGCGCCGACGTGGCGAAAAACACCAGTGGGGATGGTGGCCTTATTCGCTATCTGTGAGGCGTCAGTCCTAGGGTTGCAACCGTGGCGACGACAACACTGACCCCGACCCAACGGGCGGTCAGGACGACGGTGGCGCTCAAGGCGCTGATGGCGGTGAGCGGGCTCGTCATGGTGGGCTACCTGCTCGCCCACATGTACGGCAACCTCAAGATCTTCGCAGGCCAGCAGTCCTTCGACGACTACGCACACCACCTCCGCACCATCGGCGAGCCGATCCTGCCGCACACCGGCCTGCTCTGGATCATCCGGGTCGTGCTGCTCGCGGCGGTCGCCGGCCACGCCTACTCGGCGTTCAAGCTGTGGGCGCGGGCCAAGAAAGCGCGCGGTGGCGGCAACACCAAGCGCTACCAGTCCACCAAGGGCCGGACGGGCGTGCAGCGTACCTACGCCTCGTTCACGTTGCGCTGGGGCGGCATCGTGATCCTGCTCTTCATCGTCTTCCATCTGCTGAACTTCACCTGGGGCACCATCCACCCCGGTGGCGCCGCTGACAGTCCCTATCAGCGCGTCGTCAACGGCTTCGGTGTCTGGTGGGTCGTGGTGGCCTACACCGTGGCCATGGTCGCAGTGGGCTTCCACCTGCGGCACGGCATGTGGAGCGCCCTGACCACGCTGGGAGCCAACACCTCCGCCGTCGCCCGGCGCCGGCTGAACCTCCTGGCCTACGCCGTGGCCGGCGTCATCACCGTCGGCTTCCTCCTTCCCCCGTACAGCATCTTGCTGGGATTGGTGAGCTGACATGAGTGACGAGCGCAGCACGACCCACGGGATGGCCGAGAGCATCGCCGCGGCCGCCCACCGGGTGGGGGAGGCGGTCCGGGAGCGGACCCACCACCACCACGCGGCCGCCGGCGACCGGGACCTCGTCTCCCTGGACGCGGACTCCTTCTACGCCGACGGCGAGGACATCCGCGACACCAAGGCGCCCGACGTCCCGATCGAGCGGCGCTGGGAGGAGCGCAAGTTCAGCGCCAAGCTGGTCAACCCCGCCAACCGGCGCAAGCTCAGCGTGATCATCGTCGGCACCGGCCTCGCGGGCGCGTCGGCTGCGGCCACGCTCGGTGAGGCCGGCTACAAGGTCACGACCTTCTGCTACCAGGACTCCCCGCGACGGGCGCACTCGATCGCGGCGCAGGGCGGCATCAACGCGGCGAAGAACTACCGCAACGACGGCGACTCGGTCTACCGGCTCTTCTACGACACCGTCAAGGGTGGGGACTTCCGCAGCCGGGAGTCCAACGTCTACCGGCTGGCCGAGGCCAGCGTCCAGATCATCGACCAGTGCGTCGCCCAGGGCGTCCCGTTCGCCCGGGAGTACGGTGGCCTGCTCGACAACCGCTCCTTCGGCGGCGTCCAGGTCTCCCGGACCTTCTACGCCCGCGGCCAGACCGGCCAGCAGCTGCTGCTCGGGGCCTACCAGGCCCTGGAGCGTCAGATCGCGGCCAAGACTGTCGAGATGCACACCCGGCACGAGATGCTCGAGGTGATCGTCATCGAGGGCAAGGCGCGGGGCGTCGTGGTCCGCGACATGGTCACCGGCCAGATCGAGACCCACTTCGCCGACGCCGTCGTTCTCGCCACGGGCGGCTACAGCAACGTGTTCTTCCTCTCTACGAACGCGATGGGCTGCAACGTCACGGCCACCTGGCGGGCGCACCGCAAGGGTGCACTGTTCGCCAACCCCTGCTTCACCCAGATCCACCCCACCTGCATCCCGGTGTCGGGGGACTACCAGTCCAAGCTGACGCTGATGAGTGAGTCGCTGCGCAACGACGGCCGCATCTGGGTGCCGAAGAGCGGCGAGGACAAGCGCGACCCTCGCGAGATCGCTGAGGGCGAGCGCGACTACTACCTGGAGCGGATCTATCCCTCGTTCGGCAACCTGGTGCCCCGCGACATCGCCTCGCGCGCCGCCAAGAACGTCTGCGACGAGGGCCGCGGCGTTGGTCCGGGCGGCCTCGGGGTCTACCTCGACTTCGCCGACGCGATCTCCCGCCTGGGTCGCAAGGCCGTCGAGGACAAGTACGGCAACCTCTTCGACATGTACGCCCAGATCACCGGCGAGAACCCGTACGAGACGCCGATGCGGATCTACCCGGCCGTGCACTACACGATGGGTGGGCTCTGGGTCGACTACGACCTGCAGTCCACGATCCCCGGCCTCTTCGTGGCGGGAGAGGCCAACTTCTCCGACCACGGCGCCAACCGGCTCGGGGCCAGCGCGCTGATGCAGGGGCTCGCCGACGGCTACTTCGTGCTGCCGAACACCATCAACGACTACCTCGCCGCCGGCCCGTTCACGAAGGTGGACGACAGCCACCCGGCCGCGGTCGAAGCCGTCCAGGCCGTCAGCAGCCGGGTCGAGAAGCTGCTCTCGATCCGTGGCACCCGCACGGTCGACTCCTTCCACAAGGAGCTCGGCCACATCATGTGGGACTACTGCGGCATGGAACGCAGCGAGGAGGGTCTGCGCAAGGCCATCACCCGGATCCGCGAGCTGCGGACCGAGTTCTGGTCCGACGTGCTGGTGCTGGGCACCGGCGAGGAGGTCAACCAGGCCCTCGAGCGTGCGGGTCGGGTCGCCGACTTCATCGAGCTCGGCGAGCTGATGTGCATCGATGCGTTGGTCAGACGCGAATCCTGTGGTGGGCACTTCCGCGCGGAGTCCCAGACCGAGGACGGCGAGGCCCTCCGGCACGACGACGAGTACGCCTACGTGAGCGCGTGGGAGTTCGGCGGCGACGGTGGCAAGCCTGTCCTGCACAAGGAGCAGCTGGTGTACGAGAACGTCGAGATGAAGCAACGGAGTTACAAGTGACCCTCACTGCGGGAGAGAAGAACGCGGCCTCCGAGGTCCAGGCCTCGGGTACGGACGGGACGCGGCTGATGAACATCACCGTCCGCGTCTGGCGGCAGCCGAACGCCGAGGCCCAGGGCCAGATGGTCAGCTACCAGGTGCCGGACGTGTCCGAGCACATGTCGTTCCTCGAGATGATGGACGTGCTGAACGAGCGGCTGACGCTGAAGGGCGACGATCCCATCGCCTTCGACCACGACTGCCGTGAGGGCATCTGCGGCCAGTGCGGCGTGGTCATCAACGGCGTGGCCCATGGCCCGCAGCAGACGACCACGTGTCAGCTGCACATGCGCTCCTTCTCCGACGGCGACGTGATCGACGTCGAGCCGTGGCGGGCGGACGCCTTCCCGGTCATCAAGGACCTCGTGGTCAACCGCGGCGCCTTCGACCGGATCATCGCGGCCGGCGGCTACATCTCGGTCCCGACCGGCTCGGCGCCCGACGCCCACGCCTCGCCCGTCCCGAAGGCCAACGCCGACCACGCGTTCGACGCGGCCACCTGCATCGGCTGCGGCGCCTGCGTCGCGGCCTGCCCGAACGGCTCGGCGATGCTCTTCACCGCGGCCAAGGTGACCCATCTCGGGATGCTGCCCCAGGGCCAGCCGGAGCGGCACTCGCGAGTCCTGGGCATGGTCGCCCAGCACGACGAAGAGGGGTTCGGCGGCTGCACCAATATCGGTGAGTGCACGGCCGTCTGCCCGAAGGAGATCCCCTTCGAGACGATCTCCCGGCTCAACCGGGATCTCTACGGGGCCATCACCCACCCCAACAGCTGACGGCTTCTGACTCACCCGGCAACTGCTGGGAGGTGCACCCGCGATCGAGTCGTCGCGGGTGCACCTCTCCGCAGTTGTTGCTGTTTCGGCCTGACTAGGGTGGACGCATGAGCGACCCTGCCACGACCTCCCGTCCGTTGCGAGTAGCCGTCACCGGGGCGGCCGGCAAGACCGGTCGCGTGGTGGCCCGCTGGTTCGTCGACCACGGCTACGACGTCCGACCGATCGATGGTCAAGGCCTGGCCGGTGGCTACGGCCCGCTGGCCGCCGAGCTCGGGGTGGGTCTCTTCCGCGCCGACCTGCGCGACTACGGCCAGACCGTCGACGCGCTCCGCGACGTGGACGCCGTCGTGCACCTGGCCGCCATCCCGGCGCCCGGTCTGTTTCCGGCCAGCACTACCTTCGTCGACAACACCGCGATGAACTACAACGTCTTCGCGGCTGCGCAGCTGCTGGGGATCGACCGGGTGGTCTGGGCGTCCAGTGAGACCACCTTCGGGCTGCCCTTCGACACCCCGCCCCGGTACGCGCCGATCGACGAGGACCACTACCCGCTGCCGGACAGCACCTACGCCCTCTCCAAGGTGGTGGGGGAGACGATGGCCGTCCACTTCGCCGAGTGGACCGGCGGCACCTACATCGCGTTACGGCTCTCCAACGTGCACGTCGCCGATGACTACGCCGCGGTACCCGGCTACCAGTCCGACTTCGCGCTGCGGCGTTGGAACCTGTGGGGCTACGTGGACGCCCGCGACGTGGCGCTGGCCTGCGAGCGGGGCGTGCTGGCCGAGCTGACCGGTGCGCACAGCTTCGTCATCGCCGCCGCGGACACCTTGATGGAGGCCACCAACGCCGAGCTGATGGCCGACCAGTTCCCCGAGGTGCCGATGACCCGCGAGGTGGGCGAGCACGACACGCTGCTGGCCATCGACAAGGCGCGGGAGCTGCTGGGCTACGTCCCTCAGCACAGCTGGCGGGACGAGGTCGGCTGAGCGTTCAGGGCAGGTAGCCAGCGGGAGCGTGGTGGCGGAGAAAGGCCGTCGCCTCGCCGATCCGGTCGGCTCCGGCTGTCAGCTCCGACAGCTGGTGCAGCACGATGGCGCCGTCGAAACCCGCGTCCGCCAGCGCGGCCAGGACGCGCCGGTAGTCGAGCAGGCCACACCCAACGGCCCGGCCGCCGGCGTCGCCATCGTGGTCGAGGTCCTTGGCGTGGGCGATCACGATGTCGGGCCCGAGCAGGGCGAACGCCTCAGCGAGGTGGTTGGCCTGCCGGGCCAGGTCGCCGCGGTGGAACAGGTTGGCCGGGTCCATCACCACTCCCAGCGCAGGGCTGCCGAGCTGGTCGATCAGGGCGCGGGCTCTCGCGGCACTGTCGACCACGTTGTTGTGCTCGGGCTCGAACGCCAGCCGGACTCCCGTGTCCTCGGCGGCCGCGCAGGCCACCCGCAGCTGGTCGACCAGGTCGTCCCAGGCGGCCGGGCTCCTGTTCGCCGGGTGCTGCTCCCACATGATGTCGGCCCGGGTGCCCGTGCAGAGGGTGACCACGTCGGTGCCGAACGCCGGGGCCAGCTCGATCAGCCGCAGCAGGTGCCGCAGGTTGCGTTGGCGGTGCTCGGGGACGGCATGAGCCATGTTGTAGGTGCCGTCCACCGCTGCGATCCGGAGGCCGCGGTCGGTAAGGGCTGTTCGGACCTGGTCCGCCAGCTCGGTGGTCAGTCGGTCGCCGAGCACGTCGAGACCACGCAGCAGCGCGTCGGTGACCGGGACCTCGGGGACGACCGAGGCGAGCTGCAGCTGGACGGTGCCGAAGCCGTGCTCGACGACCGCGTCCAGCACCGCGTCGAGACTGCCGGTGAACTCTGTCGTCAGCACGCCGAGCTCAGCCATCCGGTCACGCTACCCGTGCCGGTGCCTGCTCGCATGATTACCGGCTGGAGCCGCTCTTGTGGCAAACTGGCTCGCTGTTGTCCTGGTGGATGCACGGCTCCTGCCACAGGGGGATCGACCGTCGCCCAGGACCTTCATTGGACCAATCTCACGTGACCTGTGGCACTGGCGAGGAACAGACATGAGCAAGCTCATCGACGCGCTCGACGCGGCGTCCCTGCGGACCGACGTCCCCGACTTCCGGCCGGGTGACTCGGTCAAGGTGCACGTCAAGGTCACCGAGGGCAACCGGTCCCGACTGCAGGTCTTCGCTGGTGTGGTGATCTCGCGGGCCGGTGACGGCGTCCGCGAAGCGTTCACCGTCCGCAAGGTCAGCTTCGGTGTCGGCGTCGAGCGCACGTTCCCCGTCCACAGCCCGATCATCGACCACGTTGACGTCGACCGTCGTGGCGACGTACGGCGCGCCAAGCTCTACTACCTCCGCGGTCTGCGCGGCAAGGCTGCCAAGATCAAGGAGAAGCGCGACGCCATCTGAGCGTCTCTGAGCGGTTGACGATCCGGGAGGTCTCGTGAGCGATGAGTCCGTCTCGGAGCCCGACGAAGGCGTCGAGCCGCGCTCGCTGAGCTTCGGGGGCCACGTGCTGGCCTTCTTGGGCGAGCTTTCCGGAGTGGTCATCGGGGCGGTCATCGTCTCCTCGCTGCTACGGGCGCTGGTGGGTCAGATGTTCTTGATCCCGTCGACGTCGATGGAGCAGACGCTCGAGGTCAACGACCGGGTGGTGGTGGAGAAGCTCACCCGGATCCAGCGCGGAGCCGTGGTGGTCTTCCGCGATCCCGGCGGTTGGTCCAGCGGTCCCGCGGTTCCCGAGCGAGGACGACTTGGCCGGGCGTTGCAGTTCGTCGGCGTGCTGCCCGATACCAGCTCCGACCACCTCATCAAGCGGGTGGTGGGCGTTCCTGGGGACGAGGTGGTGTGCTGCGACACCGCGGGCCGGATTACCGTCAACGGCGAGGCCCTGGACGAGACGTCCTACCTCGACACCACGGCCGGCGGTGAACAGGTAGCCCCATCGCTCATCCCATTCGACGTGGTGGTGCCGAGCGCGAGCATCTTCGTGCTGGGCGACAACCGCGCGTACAGCCGAGACTCGCGCTGTCACCTCAAGGACGCCGCCTCGCGGGGTGTACCCGAGGGTGGCAACGCGTTCGTCTCAGCGGACCTTGTGGTGGGACGGGCGGTAGCCGTGCTCTGGCCGGTCGGTCGGGCCCACAAGCTCCCGATCCCGGCTACCTTTGACTCAGTTCCCGCCCCGACGGCGGCTCCTGCTGTGCCCACGATCGACGCCGGACCCGAGGCTGACTGTTGACGACTGACCAGAACGCCCGCAGCGACACTCCGGCGGCCGACGCTCCGCAGCCTGCGCCCCCGGGCGCAAGCAAGCGAGCGGCCTCCTTCGGCAAAGAGCTGCTCTTCGTCATCGTCGGCGCGATCGTCGTGTCGTCGCTGTTGCGGGCTTTCGTCGGCCAGATGTTCATCATCCCGTCGGAGTCCATGCAGAACACCCTGCTGGTCGGCGACCGCGTCGTCGTGCAGAAGATCACCGACTTCCACCGAGGCGACGTGGTGGTCTTCCAGGACCCGGGCAACTGGCTCGACGAGCCGACCACCGAGGCCGGTCCGGTCGACAAGCTGCTCGAGTTCGTCGGCATCCCGACCGCGAGCACGTCCGGCCACCTGATCAAGCGGGTGATCGGCATGCCCGGCGACAAGGTGGTCTGCTGTGACAGCCAGGACCGGATCACGGTCAACGGCTACGCCCTGGACGAGACGGCCTACCTCTACCTCAGTCCGGACGGCACCCAGGTCGCGCCCTCGGACGTGCGCTTCACCGTCGTCGTGCCGAAGGACCGGATCTTCGTGATGGGCGACCACCGCGACCTCAGTGCCGACTCCCGCTGCCACCTCGCCGACTCCTCCACCACCCAGCCACGCGGCTACGTCGCCTTCGTGCCCGAGAAGCTGGTGGTGGGCCCGGCCTTTGCCATCGCGGCGCCGTTCGACCGGGCGAAGCGGCTGCGCGAGCCGGCGACGTTCGCCGGCGTGCCGCCGCCCAAGGACCCGGCCCCGGACAAGCCGACCATCGAGCCCGCCGGAGTCAGCTGCTGATGGGCGGAGCGGGGGGCACCGGGTCGTCCGGGACGGATGTACCGGTGGTCAAGGTACGGCGGGACAGCGGCCTGTACGGCTACGAGCGGGCGCTGCACCGCGTCGGGCTGGGGCCGGTGGCCGGGGCCGACGAAGCGGGTCGGGGCGCCTGTGCCGGGCCGCTGGTGGCCGGGGCCGCCATCCTCTCCGACGCCCGGTCCCGGCAGATCAAGGGCCTGGCCGACTCCAAGCTGCTGACGGCACGCCAGCGCGAGCGGCTGTACGCCGAGATCACCGACAAGGCGGTGGCCTGGGCCGTGGTCTGCGTGGAGCCCGGGGAGTGCGACCGGCTCGGCATGCACGTGGCCAACATCATGGCGCTGCGCCGGGCCCTGCTGCGGCTCCACGTCCCCGCCACCTACGTGTTGACCGACGGCTTCCCTGTCGACGGGCTGGGCGTGCCCGGCCTCGCCGTCTGGAAGGGCGACCGCGTGGCCGCGTGCGTGTCGGCGGCGTCGATCCTGGCCAAGGTGACCCGGGACCGGATCATGTGCGAGCTGGACGC
Organism: uncultured Actinomycetota bacterium; assembly: GCA_963727215.1. GTDB lineage: Bacteria > Actinomycetota > Actinomycetes > Propionibacteriales > Propionibacteriaceae > Microlunatus. Next base: position 65,665 of record CAVSFR010000009.1, on the reverse strand, counting down.
GGTCCATCCCGAGTACGCGTTCGCTGTCCACAAGGGCTACTGCACGCCGCTGCACCAGGAACGGCTCGACCGGTTCGGACCGTCGGCCACGCACCGGATGCGGTTCGACAACGTCGCGCGAACCACTAGAGTCGAGCCGATGACCAGCCAGGACCCCCGACCCGGTGCCGAGTCCGTCGCACGAGTGGCCTCGTGAGCGCCGAGGATCTCGAGCAGTACGAGAGCGAGCTGGAGCTCCAGCTCTACCGCGAGTACAAGGACGTCGTCGGCATCTTCACCTACGCCGTCGAGACCGAACGGCGCTTCTACCTCTGCAACGCTGTCGACCTCAAGGTGCGGACCGAGGGTGGCGACGTCTACTACGAGGTCTCGATGGGCGACGCCTGGGTCTGGGACATGTACCGTCCGGCCCGCTTCGTGAAGAGTGCCAAGGTGCTGACTTTCCGCGACGTCTCCATCGAGGAGATCGCCCACAGCGACCTCCAGGTTCCCAAGAGCGTCACCGGCACCTGACCCTCCGCGCCCTGTCCAAGGGCCGGCGGTACGCGCCCCGAGCACTGTCGAAGGCCTCGAAAAGGTTGTACTCCCTTATCCCGCGTCGACCGACCGCACTCAGGTGGCGGCGTGCCGCGGCTCCGGCTCAGGCAGAGCGTGCCGCAGCTCCGGGTGCTGCTCAGCGGTCCGGCGACGAACCAGGTCCGCGAGGCCGAACAGCAAGGCGACGCCCACGAAGACCACCGTGGTCCGCAGGCCGGCCGAGAGCGCGCCGGCGTAGTCCTGGCCCTTGCTCGCGGCGATGTGCTCGAAGAACTGCGCGAGCACGATGGCCACGCCGATCGCGGAGCCCACCCGCTGGGCGGTCTGCAGCATGCCGCCGCCTGATCCGGCCTGGGCGGGGTTCACCTCGGCCAGAGTGAGCGTGACGTTGGGGGTGATGACCATGCCGCCGCCCAGTCCGGCCACGAGCAGCGCCGGGGCGAGCTTGAGCCCGACATGACCGTCCAGGTGCGGCACCAAGAGGTCGATCGTCAGCAGCCCGGCGCCGACAAGCAGCAGGCCGACGACCACGAGCAGGCGTCCGAACCGGCCGACCAGCCGGCCGCCGGCGAAGGCCGCGACGGCGGAGCCGAGGGCGAACGAGGTCCCCGTGGCGCCGGCCTCGAGGGCGCTGTAGTGCAGCCCGGTCTGCAGGTAGAGCGTGAGGATCAAGAAGATCGAGGTGAAGCCGGCGAAGTAGAAGGTGCCGAGGATGACGCCGAAGACATAGGACCGCACCTTGAGCAGCGTCAGCTCGATCAGCGTCTCGTGGCCCCGTGCGCGCCAGCGGCGTTCCCACAGGTAGAAGCCGACCAGCAGGGCTGCCGCCGGTCCGAGCAGCCACCAGGGGCGGTCGCTGAGCGGGGCGTCCTGCTCGCCCTCGACGAGGGGGAACAGCACCAGCAGGATCGCGGCGGCGAAGAGCAGCACACCGAAGGGGTCCAGGGACTGTCGTCGGCCACCCGAGGCCGCCGGGAGGACCCGTCGGGCCACGAGCAGCAGGACGATCCCGATCGGCACGTTGACGTAGAAGACCAACCGCCAGCCGAAGTCAGGTCCGCCCAAGAGCACCAGCAGGCCACCGAGCAGGGGTCCGACCGCGGTGGAGATGCCGATCGACGCGCCGAACAGGCCGAAGGCGCGAGCGCGCTCCGGCCCGCGGAACAGGTTCTGGATGAAGCCGGACGTCTGCGGCGAGATCAGGCCGGCGGCGAGCCCCTGCAGGACACGGGCCACCGACAGGAACGCCGGGGTGGGAGAGGCCCCCGCGGCGGCGCTCGAGAGGGTGAACACCGCCACGCCCACTATGAAGATGGTTCGCCGACTACGGGCGTCGCCGAGGCGTCCTGCCGGTACCAGGGCGACGCCGAAGGCGAGCGCGTAGCCCGCGATGATCCACTGCACGTCGGAGTCGTCGGCGTTCAGCCCGCTTCGCAACGTGGGCAGGGCGACGTTGACGATGCTCACGTCGAGCAGGGTCATGGCTCCGGCGACGAGGCAGACGACAAGCGCGCGCCAGCGCGTGGGGTCGGCCGTCGGGTCAGCGTGCTGGTCGGTCACGGTTAGCCAATCTATGGATCGTCATCAAGGTGAACGGCTACGGCTCTACCCCGAGGGCGTGATCTCGCATCTCCTCGGCAGACTTGCTCGCACGCCCGGGGGGAAGTTCGTCGAAAGGGGTGGAGATGGAGGCGGTCGACCTCGAACGGTTCGTGCGCGCTCAGGACGAGGGCGGCGTCTACGCCACCGCGCTGGCCGAGCTTCGTGCCGGCCGCAAACGCCGTCACTGGATGTGGTTCGTCTTTCCCCAGATCGCCGGCCTCGGCCGCAGCAGCACGGCTCAGCACTTCGCCCTTGGCTCCGTCGCCGCGGCCCGCTCCTACCTGGCGCACCCCGTCCTCGGCGGACGGTTGCGGGAGTGTGCCCAGGCGCTGCTCGGACTGGACGCCGAGCAGTCGGCCGACGACGTCCTTGGGGGCATCGACGCGCTGAAGCTCTGCTCCTCGATGACGCTCTTCGAAGCCGCCGCGCCGGACGATCCGCTGTTCGCCGAGGTGCTGGAGCGTTACTTCAACGGCCGACGCGACACGGCCACCCTGGATCTGCTCGGCTGACCGGACCGTTGTCCACAGCCAGATCTGCGTCGCCAAGCCGTCCACAGCTGGCGGACTGAGCCGCACGACCGTCCTCGCCGTCCTGAGGATCTCCGGTGCAGGCAGAAGCACGACACCGAAGCAGTTCCCGTCGCGCTCACGACCACCTGTGTCCTCGCGTCGGCGCCTGTTGCCTCGACAACGCTGGCGTCACCACCAACGCCACCGCCACCGCCGGGGCGGACGGTCATCACGACCGGTGGGGACGGTCATCACGACCGATGGGGACGGCCAAGCGTCGAAGCGCCTTCGGAACAAGGCTGCTCGGGTGGTGGTCATGGTCGGAAGGGCAAGACCAAGCAGAGATCGCTATGACTACCAAAACGATGAACAAGTACGCGTTGGGCCTGGAAGCGGGAGCCTCTGCCGTCTTCGGCGCGTTCTTTCCGCCGTCGGTACCGGTAGTGGAGACGATCGCCTTCTTGGAGGGCATCGTCGGTGTGGGCTACATCGAGCTAGCTCAGAGCAACTCCGGGTTGAACGCGATTCTGCTCACGAAGGACGTCGCCCGCCTCGCGCTAGTGTCCCAGTCATGAGTCGTCGAGCGAAGGTCTACTGGGCGGCCGTGGGTCTGGCGTCAGCGCTGTTCGTGCTGATGGCCGTCGTGGGCGGTCTGGGCGTTTACCGCGGCGACCGTTCCCTCATGCACGCCATGGTGGTGCTGCTTTACGTGGAGTTCGCGGTCATCATCGTGGTCTTCGTGATTCGCGGCGGCCTCAAGAAGCCTCACCCCCGCTGAGACACACCGTGGACCCTGGTCCGGTTGCCCTGACGGGTGGCCGGACCAGCGTTCGTTGAGGCTCCTTGTCAGCAGCAGGCTTACGCCTGCCGCCCTGCGTGCGACCCCGCCGGCCAGAAGTTGTCCACAGGCTGAGCTGCGTCGATTCGCTGTCCACAGCTGAGGTGTTCATCCGCATATCCCCGCCCCGCGTCCTGAGGATCTCCGGTGGAGGTGGGAGATGGCGACGAATGGTCGGCAGGCATTGGGAGTCCGCGGGGAAGACCTGGCGGTGGCGGAGCTGGAACGCCAGGGGATGGTGGTGCTCGCCCGGAACTGGCGGTGCCGGGCGGGTGAGATCGACATCGTGGCCACGGAGGAGGGCGAGCGCGGGACGACCGTGGTGTTCTGCGAGGTCAAGTGCCGCTCGGGCCTCGGCTTCGGAGATCCGTTGGAGGCCATCACCTGGTCCAAGTTGCGCCGCCTGCGGGGGCTCGCTGCCGAGTGGCTGGCCGTGCACCGGATGCCGGCCTCCGCCATCCGGCTCGACGCCATCGGCGTCCTGCTGGAGCGCGGCCAGCCCCCGCGGCTCACCCACGTCAGGGCGGTCGGCTGATGGCGCAGGCGTGCAGCTGGTCGGTGGCGCTGATCGGCTTGGAGGGTCGCATCGTCGAGGTCGAGGCCGACATTGGGGCTGGACTGCCGCGAACGGTGCTGATCGGGTTGGCCGACACCGCGCTGACCCAGGCTCGGGACCGGTGCAAAGCCGCGGTCGGCAACACCGGGCACACCTGGCCGGCGTCCCTGCTGACCATCAACCTCAGCCCGGCCACGCTGCCCAAGGCCGGCAGCCACTACGACCTCGCCATCGTCGCCGCGGTACTTGCCGCTGGGGAGGTGATCCCGTCGTTCGAGCTCCGGCGCACGGTCCTGCTGGGCGAGCTGGGGCTGGACGGGCGGGTGCGTCGCGTACGCGGGATCCTCCCCGCGGTGCTTGCCGCCGCGTCTGCCGGCTTCACCCGCGTGATCGTGCCGGTGGACCAGGCGGGTGAGGCGCAGCTGGTCGAAGGCCTGGACGTGATCGGCGTGGCGTCGCTGGGACAGCTCGTGGCGTTGCTGCGCGGCGATCCTGTACCCGACGTCGAGCCGCTCGAGGTGGCCGACGAGACCCCGCGCGCACCAGCGACCCGTCAGCTGGACCTGGCCGACGTGGTCGGGCAGGTGGAGGCCAAGTGGGCGGTCGAGGTGGCTGCTGCCGGTCGGCACCACCTGACCTTCTCCGGCCCGCCGGGCGTCGGCAAGACGATGCTCGCCGAACGCGTGCCTGGGTTGCTGCCGGACCTGACTCTGGCCGAGGCTCTCGAGGTGTCAGCGGTGCACTCCCTCGCGGGCTTCCAGCTCGCAGACGGACTGCTGAGCCGGCCGCCGTACAGCGACCCGCACCACTCGGCGTCGGTGGCCAGCATCGTCGGCGGCGGAGCCCGGATGGCGAAGCCGGGGGCGATCTCGTGCGCCCATCGCGGCGTGCTGTTCCTCGACGAGGCTCCCGAGTTCCCGGCCCGGGTGCTCGACGCGCTGCGGACGCCGCTCGAGTCGGGCAGCATCACCCTCGGGCGTAGCGAGGTGCAGGCCCGCTACCCGGCCCGGTTCCAGCTGATCATGGCCTCGAACCCCTGCCCCTGCGGGCAGGCGGCGACGCCCGGGGCGCACTGCTCCTGCCCGCCGTTGGCGGTCCGCCGCTACGGCGAGCGGATCTCGGGGCCGATCCGGGACCGGATCGACATCAGCTGTGTCTTCCTGCCGATGCGCAAGGCGTATCTGAAGGCTGCGCTGCAGCGGACCGAGTCATCCGCGACGGTGGCCGAGCGGGTCGCGGAGGCCCGGGCCCGTCAGGAGCACCGGCTGCGCGGTACGGAGTGGCAAACCAACGGCGAGGTGCCCGGACCGTATCTCCGTCGAAAGCTGCCGCTGCCCGACGGCCTGCAGGTGGTCGACACCGCCGTGGACCGCGGCACGCTCAGCCCGCGAGGCGTCGACAAGGTGCTGAGGGTCGCGTGGACGCTCTGCGACCTGGCGGGCCGGTTGCGGCCGGGGCCGGACGAGGTGGCCGTAGCGCTGGCGATGCGTCGTGGGGAGCAGCTGGACCGAGTGGTGGAGGCCGGATGATGGCGAAGCAGGTTGAGGCGGGGTTGAGCGGGATCTGGTCGGAGCGGGCGGCCCGCATGTCACTGTCCTGCACGGTCGACGGGGGTGACCCGGAGGCGGCGGAGCTGGTGCGACGGTTGGGCCCCGAGGGTGCCTGGGCGAAGGTCGGAGAGGGCGCGTTGGGCGAGCCGCTGGCCCGGCGTGCGGCCGCCAGCGACCTGGGTGTGGTCGAGCGGCTAGCGGCGCTGGCCGCCGTGAGGTTCATCGCGCCCGGTGACGAGGAGTGGCCTGAGGGACTCGACGACCTCGAGCGGACCAGTCCGATCCAGCGTCGGGGCGGGGTGCCGATCGGTCTCTGGGTGCGCGGACCCGGTCACCTGGCGATGATGGCGGCGCGGTCGGTGGCGGTGGTGGGGTCTCGGGCCTCGACCGCCTACGGCACCGGGCTGGCGGCGGACCTGGGCGCAGAGCTGGCCGAGTCCGGCGTGACGGTGATCTCGGGGATGGCGTTCGGCATCGACGCGGCGGCGCACCGCGGAGCGCTCGCTGCCGGTGGACCGACGATCGGCGTGGTGGCCAACGGCGTGGATGTGGCCTACCCGCCCGGTAACGCCAAGCTTTTCGAGGCGGTCGCCCACGACCACCTGCTCGTCTCCGAGCTGCCTCCGGGCTCTCACCCCACCCGCATCCGCTTCCTCGCTCGCAACCGGCTGATCGCCGCGATGGCCCGGGGGACGGTCGTGGTCGAGGCGGCGCTACGGTCCGGCGCCCGCAACACTGCCGGGTGGGCGCTGGAGTGCCAGCGCCCGTTGATGGCGGTGCCAGGGTCGGTGCACTCGAGGGCTTCGGCGACGCCGCACGTCATGATTCGCAGCGGGCAGGCCGTCTTGGTCACGTCAGCGGCGGAGGTGCTGGAGCTCGTCTCCGGGATGGGCCAGCACACCCTCTTCCCCAAGAGCGGCCCCGGTCGGGTGACGGACGCGATGAGTGAGGACCAGCTGGCGGTGTTCGAGGCCGTGCCGGCTCGCCGCCGTGCGGGTGCTGGCGACATCGCCCTCGTTGCCGGTGTCAGCATGCCGGTCTGCCTGGCCGCGTTGAACCAGCTCGCCGACCGAGGCCTGGTCGAGGCCGGTGAGCGAGGTTGGCAGGCGGTGCCGGTCCAGGCGTTCAAGCCGGTGGCGCGATGACGCGTGCGCTGTCGGCGAGTGCCGGAGCAAAAAGAGCTGGGATCGATTACGAGTCCGCTTCACACCCCTACCACCTGAGCTGCAGGCGCGAGAGCGGGTCGACGACGTCGAGACATGAAGTCTTCGGCCTTTTCCGAAGTGGCAGCTATGGCATTTTACCTACGAGGAGATCTCGAATGTCCCGACTGACGTCCAGACTTACCGCCGCTGGAGCCATTTTCGCTCTGACGCTCACCACCTTCGGAGCAGCCCAGCCTGCCGTCGCAGCGCCGGCCAGCACCAGTGCCACCAGCGGGAGTCATCCGACCGAGAAGGGCCGTCACGTCGTAGCTGGGGGTCGCGCGAGCGACCTCTCGGCCAAGCGGGTGAGGAAGGCCGAGATCGTTGTCAACATGGTGCGGAGGGCCAAGAGCAAGAAAGGTCGCTATGACTACCGGAAGCTGAACAAGTACGACAGGAAGCACAGCACATGGCGGCGGCAGGCGGCTGCGACGATTATCTGGCTCGGCAAGCCGCTTGACCACCTCTCCAAGCGGGAGTTGGCCAAGGTCAAGCAATATGTGCCGAGCCGGTCGTACAACAAGGTCAAGTTCGACAACCACAAGAAGCAGAGGGGTACGGTCACCTCGTTTGGTCAGAACCACCACTGCACCGGCTGGAGCGGCTACATCCTCGACCAGAGCCAGGAAGTGCCCTATCCCGGGTTCACCAAGCTGTGGCTCTTTCTCAACTCCTGCCACTCCAACGCGCTGCAGTTCGTCATCGCCTCGGAGGCGCTGGCTATGACGCTGCTGGGCTTTATCTTCCCGCCCGCCGCGATCGTCCTGGAGCCAGCCGCTTTCGTGTACGGCCTGGGGGCCTTGTATATACAGCTATGTCAAGCTAACTCGAAGTACAACGCCCTCTTGATCACCCAGGACTTCGACCGTCTGCGGCTGCTGTCACAATGAGCGCCATGAGTCGCCGAGCCAAGGTCTACTGGAGCGTCTTCGGGCTGGCCGTCGGGCTCGCTGTGGCTGGGGTGGTCGTCGGAGCGATCGGGGTCATGACCAACAACCACACGCTCATGGGCTACATGACCGGGGCCGTCTTTGCGGACTTCGCTGTCATCGCGGCCACCTTCGTCATCCGCGGTGGGCTGACGAAACCTCACCCTCGCTGATTCACAAAGGTGGGTTCTAGTGACCAGCCGGGGTGGGCACTGTCGAGTGAGCGCGCCGGGCCAGCCCGGTCAGCGCGTGCCGCGCAGGAAGTCCGCCAGCAGGGGCCCGGCGGTGACCGAGCCGGAGCTGCCGTCGGCGACGAAGACGGCGACGGCCAGGTCGCCCTGGGCGGCGATCATCCAGGCGTGGGTCTTGGGCGGCGTGCCCGTGCCGTACTCGGCGGTACCGGTCTTGGCGATCGGGGCAGGACCTCCGAGGCCGCCCAGGACGCGGCCGGCGCTGCCGTCGGTGACGACCGCACGCATCATCTGCCGCAGCTGGTCCGCCTCTGCCGACGTCAGGGGCCTTGCCTTCGCCTTCGCTTCCTGGTCGGCGACCAGATGGGGCACGACCGTCCTGCCGGCCGAGACGGAGGCGGCCACCGCCGCCATGGCGAGCGGGGACGCCTCGTCGCGGCCCTGGCCGATCATGGCCTCGGCCCGGCCGGTGGCGCTGGTGGGCTCGGGCACCTGCCCGAAGTAGGAGGGAAAGCCGACGTCGTAGTCGGTGCCCAGGCCGAGCGAGGCGGCGGCCGCGGCGAGGTCACCCGGGCCGAGCTTGGTCCGCTGGCCAATGAAGGCGGTGTTGCACGAGTTCGCGAGGGCGGTCTGCAGGTCGATCTTGCCGCGGCGGCTGGCGGGGTAGTCGTCGTAGTTCTCGTACCGACGGCCGTCGACCACCACGGTGGCCGGGCAGGTCACGGGCGAGGACGGCTTCAGCCCGGCCCGCAGCAGGGCCAGCGCGGACACGACCTTGAAGGTGGAGCCCGGCGCGTACTGACCGACGGTTGCCACCGACTGGTCGTGCGACCCCGGGCCGCTCGCGGCCGCCACGACTGCACCGGTGGAGGGGCGGATCGCGATGAGAGCGCTGGCCGGCTTCGTGTCGGCGAGGACACGCTCGGCCAGCCGCTGCAGGCCCAGGTTGAACGTCAGCCTCAGCGGGAGGCCGGCGACCGGGTCGACGCGGTACAGCACCGTCGGCGCTGGACTGGCCGACGAACCGGCGGGATCCGTAGGGGTGGGGGATGGGGAGGTCGAGGTGCCACCGCTCGCCGCATCCAGGTCGGCCCGGAGCACCTGGACGCCTGGCGTGCCACGCAGCTGCTCGTCGTACCGCTTCTGGAGCCCGGACAGACCCACCTCGTCGCCGGCCACGACCGCCCCCTTGGAGGCCTTCACCTCATCGGAGGTGGCCTCGCCGACGATGCCCAGGATGGGCCGGGCGAAGGTGCGGCTGGGGGCCAGCATCTGCTGGTCCTCGATCCCGAGAGCGCCGGGGATGCGGGCCAGCTTCGCCGCCGCCGGCCGGGCCTTGTCGGTGCTGCGGAAGGTGACGGCCTCCACGAACGCCTCCGGTCCCGCTGCCGCCACCCTCGCCGCGTAGGCCTTGGCGTCGACCCCCACCAGGTCGGCCAGCCGGCGGGCGGATGCCGGCGTCTTGGCCGGCGACACCTGGGTCTTGTCCAGCCCCACCCGGACCACGCCGCGCAGGCTGACGATGGGGTCGCCGTCCTCGCCGAGTACCTGGCCTCGCTCGGGGTAGAGCCGGCGCTGGGACAGGCGGTACCTCCCGTCCAGCGACGGCTCGACGACCGACGGCAGCCACCGGGGCTGCCAGGCGCCGGCCGTACGGTCCAGCTCGGCCTTGGTCTCATAAGCCCACGGCTGGGCGACGCCGGGAAAGGTCCACGTCCAGGCGAGAGTGGCGGTGGCCTTGTCGCCGCTCGGGTCGACACTGCGAACACTCACGGCCGGCCGCAGCGGCCCCATCCCCTTGACCAGCGGCTGGAACTCGCCGTCGACCTCGCTCCCCGGGGCGCCGACGAAGGCCACGGGCTTCAGGTTCTTGTCGGCCAGTGCAACGGCCAGGGCGGTTGCAGCGGCCGAAGCGCCGTCGGTGTCGGGGTCTGGCTGGGGCGTGCTCGGGGTGCAGCCGGCGAGCAGCAGCACCAGCCCGGCCGCCGCTGCGACGATTGCCTGCGCCCGGTGCCGCCGCGCGACCGACCTGACCCGTTGCTCCACCACCGGGCCATCGTGCCATCAGCCATGCCGCAGCAACCGCGAGCAACACCCAGCCCGGGGACGGCTTGTAGGGTCACCGGTCATGGGCTTCTACGCGTCCCGCCCCGCCCGGCTGGTGAGCCAGCTGCTCGGCGACCTCGGAGTCGTGGTCTGGGCCGTGGTCTGGGCGATTCTCGGTGTCGTGGTCGACGCGACGGTCTCCCGGCTCGCCGCTCCCGTGCGGGATACCGCCAGCACCGCCCAGAAGCTGTCGGGCAACCTCGCCGACGCGGCCCAATCGGCGTCTCGGGTGCCAGGTCTGGGCGAGCAGCTGCGTCAGCCGTTCGACGCAGCCTCCGGGTCGCTCGGTGAGCTGGTCGACACGGCGAACCGTCAGGTCGCCAGCATCGAGCGGCTGGCCGCCCTGCTCGGCTGGCTGGTCTTCCTGATCCCCGTGACCGTCGTCCTCGCCTTCTGGCTGCCGCGGCGGATCCGGTTCTACCGGCGTTCCCGCGCCGCGCAGGTCTACCTGGACTCGAACGCCGATCTCGACCTCTTCGCCCTGCGTGCCCTGTCCTCGCAGCCCTTGCCGGTGCTGGCGCGGATCAGTCCCGACCCGGTGGCCGCTTGGCGGAGCGGCGACCGTACGGTGATCAACGCCCTGGCCGAGGTCGAGCTCGGGCGGGAAGGTCTCCGGCTGCCGCCGGGGTTGGGCTCCGGCGGCTGAGCACCTAGCCAGCGACCGAGCAGCACGAGGAGGAACGGCATGGAGCGCTACCAGTTCGAGCTGCCGCTGGGCAGCGGCGTCGATCGCGGCATGACGGTGATCCGCTACGGCCACTACGGCCGGCCCGTGGTCGTCTTCCCCAGCGAAGCGGGCCGGGCCTGGGACTTCGAGGCGAACGGCATGGTGGACGCGGTCGGGTCGCTCGTGCGCGACGGCCGGGTCAAGCTCTACTGCGTCGACTCAGTCGATGGCGACACCTGGTCCGACCGCAGCCTGCCGATCGAGGAGCGCGCGATCCGGCACGGCGTCTACACCCGCTGGCTCACCGACATCCTGGTCCCCTGGATCCACGCTGACACCTCACCCGGCGCCGAGCTGATCGCCACCGGCTGCAGCCTCGGCGCGTACCACGCGGTCCAGCTCGCGCTGCAGCGCGCCGATCTGGTTCCGCTGGCCATCGGGCTGTCCGGAAACTACGACGTCACGACGTGGCGCTCCTGGGGGGAGCGAGGAGAGGCGACCTACTTCGCCAACCCGACCGACTACGTGCCGAACCTGCACGGAGACCACCTCGACTGGCTGCGCCACCGGCTGTCGGTCCTGCTCGTGGTCGGGCAGGGCGCGTGGGAGACTTCCCCCACCGGCGCCCTGCCTTCCACCATCAAGACCGCAGGCCTGCTGCAGGACAAGGGCATCCGGTGCCAGCTGGACCTGTGGGGACACGACGTCAGCCACGACTGGGTCTGGTGGCAGCGTCAGCTGGCGCACCACCTGCCCCGGTTCTGCTGACCGTGCTCTCCACGGACTCCACAACGCACGAGAAACGTACGCGCGAGGAACGGGGAACGAGATGACGTCGCACCACCTGGTCGGTCTGCTGCTCGGGGCCGAGGAGGACTGGCCGCAGGCCTTCGAGGCGCTGACGTCGCGGCTGGGGGCCTTCCGCCACTCCGGCAGCGAGCACGTCCTGGACACCGAGCGCGTCCACATCGCCCCGTTCAACCTCCGCGACCGGGCCCGGCACGAGATCGTCATCGACCGGCTCGCGTACTGGTACTACCACCCGCGCGAGTGGCTGAAAAAGGTCGCCCTGATGGACGACGTCTACCTGCTCAACTCACCATTCACGTTCCAGTCGATGGAGAAGCACAGTGCGTACTGCGCTCTGATCCGGCTGGGCATGAATGTCCCCGACACCGTCCTGGTGCCCTACAAGCATCCCGTCGACAACGTCCGCTGGAGCTACACCTCGAGCAAGTACAACGATGCCTTCGACCTGGAGTCCATTGCCGCTGAGATGGGCTACCCGCTGTTCATGAAGCCGTTCGACGGCGGAGGGTGGCGCGGGGTCTCCCGGGTCAAGAACGAGACGGACCTGAGGTCGGTCTACGACGACTCGGGCGAGATGCTGATGCACCTGCAGAAGTCCGTCGAGCCGTACGACGTGTTCGCCCGCGCGCTGACCATCGGGCCGGAGACGCAGGTAATGCACTTCCGTCCCGACGAGCCGATGCACGACCGCTACGCCGTCGACCACGACTTCCTCTCCCCGAGCGTCGGTCAGGAGGCGATCACGATCGCCCAGACGGTCAACGCGCTCTTCCGCTGGGAGTTCAACTCCTGCGAGATGCTCATCCAGGGCGACACCGTGCTGCCGATCGACTACGCCAACGCCTGCCCGGACGTCGCCGTCACCTCGCTGCACTACTACTTTCCCTGGGCGATGAAGTCGCTGGTGAAGTGGACCGCCTTCTGCGCGGCCACGGGCCGCAAGGCGAGGCTGCACGTGGACACCGCGCCCTGGTTCGCGGCTGCCGACGACCCCGAGCTTGACTACCCGGCCAAGCTGGCGCGCTATCAGCAGCTCGCCGACACCCACTTCGACACCGAGCGCTATCGGACCTTCTGTGCCGAGGCGCTGCCGGACATCGACAACCTGGTGCTGGACTGGGTCTCCTCGCCCGACTTCGACCGGGTGCTCGTGCAGACGGTGCAGGCGACCTACCCGGCGGCCGAGCACGAACGCTTCCTCGCCCACTTCCGGGGCCTGGTCGGGCTCTGGGTGAGTGACGAGTCGGCCCTGCTGGGCTCCCGCGGCTGAGCCTCGCGCCGGTTCGGTCTCGGCGCGGGTGGGACGACGTCCTCAGGCGCGCAGGTCGGCGACCTCGGGGTGGGTGTCGAGGTAGTGGGCGGTGAACGGGCAGAGCGGTTCGACCTTCAGACCGCGTGAGCGGACGTCAGCCAGGACCTGCTCGGTGGTTCTCCCGGCGAGGCCCTGGCCCCGGAACTCGGGCTCGGTACCGGTATGGGTGACGAGCAGGACGTCGCCTCGGCGGACGACGTCGACCACCGTGGTCAGTCGGCCGTCCTGGTGGCCCTCGTAGCGGGACCGCTCCTCGGAGAAGCTCACGTGAAGGCCGGGCCGGTTGTTGTCAGCGTCGCTCATGGTGCCCGCAACCTACTCCCGCGGACCAGTGCTGAGCAGCCGCGCCTTCGCCGCAGGCCACTCCGCGCTGACCATGGCGTACTGGACGGTGTCGCGCAGACTTCCGTCAGGCCGTCGCCGGTGGTGCCGGAGCACGCCCTCGCGCGTGGCTCCCAGGCGTTCGATCGCCGCTCGCGAACGCAGGTTGCGGATGTCGGTGTGCCAGACCACCCGCTCAGCGGTCAGCACCTCGAAGGCATGGGTCATCATCAGGACCTTCGCCTCGGTGTTGAGCCCGGTGCGCCAGTGCGGCTTCGCCAGCCAGGTGTGCCCGATGGCCAGGCTGCGGTGCTGCGGCGCGATCTCGTAGAACGACGTCGTGCCCACCAGCTCCCCGGTCGCGACCAGCCGCTGGGCGAACGGGATGCGGTCGGGGTCGGTGAGAGCCGCCGCGACCAACCGTCGACCGGCCGGCAGGTCGGGGGTGGGATAGGTGAGGTGGGCTGTGACCTCGGCCGCCTCGGCCGGCCCGCCGAGCGCTCGGACGAAGTCGGCCGCGTCACTCAGCCGCAGCGGGGTGAGCAGCAGCCGCTTCCCCGAGAGCGTGGGAGCGGCGTACCAGTCGGCGGTCACCGGGACTCCTGCTGTCCCGGGTCCTGAGCGGCCGAGCGCTGGGCCACGGCGAAGATCCGCCGGAAGGGCAGCACCGTCCCCGCCGGACCGGGTGGGTATGCCTCGGTGAGCAAGGACTTGTACTCGGCCTCGAACTCTGCCCGACGGGTGTCGTCGAGGGACTGGAGCGCCGGCCGAGCGCCGGTGCCGGAGATCCAACGAAACACCGCGTCGGGCCCGCTGAGCAGGTGCAGGTAGGTGGTCTCCCACACGTCGGCCTCGCAGCCGAGGCTCGTCAGGTCGGCCAGGTAGTCACCCGGTTCGGCCGCCGACGGCCACTCGACGTCGGCGGTCGCGTCGGCGAACCGTGGGTCGGCGGCCAGCTCATGCAGCAGCCGGTGGCTCGGCTCGTCGAAGTTGCCCGGTACCTGGAAGGCGAACCAGCCGCTCGGGGCGACGGCGGCCAGCAGCCGCGGCAGCAGCGCGCGGTGCCCAGGCACCCAGTGCAGGGTGGCGTTGCTGACCAGCACGTCCACAGGCTCTTCCGGCTGCCAGTCGCGTAGGTCGCCGACGGCGAAGGACAGCCGCGGGCCGCTGTGCTGCTGGGCGCGTTCCACCATGGCGGCCGAGGAGTCGATCCCGGTGACCGAGGCCTCGGGCCAGCGGGTCGCCAGAGCGGCCGTCAGCTGGCCGGGCCCGCACCCTAGGTCGACCGCGGTCCGCGGGGACTCGGCTCCGACCCGGGCCAGCAGGTCGGCGAACGGGCGGCCGCGCTGGTCGGCGAACTGCAGGTAGGTCCCGGGATCCCAGGTGGTCACGGCGCGCTCCTCGTGAGTCTCTTGACGTCAAGCTACATCCGACGCGCCACGAAATGAGTCGGGCACGACCCAGGTCTGCCGCGCGACGGCTACCGTGAGACCCGTGACCCCCGCAGCCGCAGACCTGACCGCTTCCGGTAGCGCATTTTCCGAGAGCGGAGCGCCTGGCCGCACGGTCGAGGTGCAGACCGCCGACGGCCCGATGCCGGCGTACCTGTGCACCCCGCCCAGCGGCTCCGGGCCGGGCATCGTCCTCGTGCAGGAGATCTTCGGCGTCGGCGACTACATCCGTGACCGCGCGGCCGACCTGGCGGCGCTGGGCTACGTCGTGCTCGCTCCTGAGGTCTACTGGCGGCTGCCGAACTCCACGATCGACCCCGCTGGGGACGTCCTCGGCCAGGCCATGGGCCTGGTGCAGCAGGTCGACTGGGAGCTCGCCGTCAGGGATGTGAGCACAGCGGTCGAGCACCTGCGCGGGATGATCGAGGTCGAGGGTGGCGTGGGCCTCCTCGGCTTCTGCTTTGGCGGCGGGCTCGCGTTCAACGTGGCCGCGGTGACGCCGGTGGACGTCCTGGTCAGCTACTACGGCTCGGCCCTGCCCGGCCTGCTGGGCCTGGCCGACCAGGTGACGGCGCCCAGCCTGCACCACTTCGGCACGGCCGACGCCTACATCTCCGCCGAGCTCCAGCAGGAGATCCGGGCCGCGGTGACCGCGAACGGCGCCCGCTTCGAGACCTACGAGGGCGCGAACCACGCCTTCGACAACCCGAGCCCGATGTTCCACCACGCCGAGGCCTCTGCCGCGGCCTGGGCCGAGACCGTGCAGTTCCTGGCCGAGCACCTGGCTGCCGCCCGGGCCTGACCGGTGGGCGAGTCGCCGGGTGAAGGCGTCTCACGGCGGGACTGCCGACCACGCGGCCGGTCCGGCCTGGAACAGTGAGGCCCATGTCCCGCGATCCCGCCGCGCCCGGGATCCGCCCGGTGGTCACGCTCGGTCTGCTCTCCACCTTCGGGCCGCTCTCCCTCGACCTGTACCTGCCGGCGCTGCCCGAGCTCGCCGACGACCTGCGCAGCAGCGCCTCCGCGGCGCAGCTCACCATCACCGCGTGCCTGGTGGGCCTGGCCGTGGGTCAGCTGGTCGCCGGCCCGTTGTCAGACCGGTACGGGCGACGCCGGCCGCTGCTCGTCGGCCTGGTCGTCTACCTGCTGGCTTCGGCGGCCTGCTCCGTCGCGCCGTCGATCGAGGTCCTGGTGGCGTTGCGGCTGGTGCAGGGACTGGCCGGGGCGGCCGGGCTGGTGATTGCGCGGGCGGTGGCCCGCGACCTCTACGACGGCCGGCACCTGGTGCTGTTCTTCTCCCGGTTGACCCTGGTCTCGGGGCTGGCTCCGGTGGTGGCGCCCGTCCTCGGCGGCCAGCTCAGCCGGGTGATGAGCTGGCGCGGCATCTTCGTCGTGCTGGCCGGCTTCGGTGTCGTGCTGCTGGTGTCGGGGCTGCTGCAGGGGGAGACGCTGCCCCCGCAGCGTCGCAGCAGCGGTGGTCTCGGCGCGTCCCTGCGCGGTTTCAGCGTGCTGGTACGGGACCGCTTCTTCGTCGGTGCGGCGCTCTCGGCCGGGCTGGCTGCCGCGTCGATGTTCGCCTACATCGCCGGGGCGACGTTCGTGCTGCAGCGGATCTACGGTCTGTCGGCGCAGGGCTTCTCCTTCGTCTTCGGTGCGAACGCCGTGGGCATCATGGTGCTGAGCGGTGTGGCGTCCCGGCTGAGCAGCAGCTGGCCGGCGGCCCGGCTGCTCGGTCTGGGTCTGGCGCTCAACCTGGTCGGTGCCGCGGCCCTGGTGGCGGTGGTGCTGCTGGGGCTGGGACTGGCGTTCGTCATCGGCTCCCTGTTCGTGATGGTGAGCGCTCTCGGCCTGGTCTTTCCCACCGCAACGGCTCTGGCCATGGCCGACTACCCGGACCAGGCGGGCGCAGCGTCGTCGGTGCTGGGGCTGACCCAGTTCGCCTTCGGCGCCCTGGTGGCACCCCTGGTCGGGATCGCGGGTGAGGACTCAGCAGTGCCGCTCGGGGTCGTAGCGGTCAGCGCGAGCGCCTGCGCCAGCCTGGTGTTCCTCACGTTCGTCAGGCCGGCGGTCCGAGGCGTCCCTGACGCGTCCTGAGCGTGTCGAAGGCCTCGAAGAGGTTGCGCGATGCCCAACGGGTCTCAGGTCGCGGCCTTCTTGCGGCGAGACTGCCGGACGGCGCCCAGGATGACCCCGACCAGCAGCACGATCGACAGGTACCAGGAGTAGCGCGCGACCTCGGCCAGGACGCGCACCGCCGGCTCGCCGATCCGGTAGCCGAGGTAGATGAAGATGCCCCGGGTGATGGCCGCGGTCGCGATGTCCACCAGCAGGAAGCGGCGCAGCGTCATCCCCGCGGCGGCGACGGTGGCGTAGACCACGGCGCTGGGCAACGGGATGATGTAACCCGCCACGATGGCCAGGGAGCCGAAGCGGCGAGCCAGCCGCTCCGCCCGGTCGGCGTTCCGGGCGGCCCGGGGCGAGCGGCCGGCCACCAGCTCGATCAGCCCGCGGCCCCACAGCTTGCCGGCCCACCAGAAGAGCCAGTCGAACTTCACCGCCCCGATCGTGCCCAGCAGCAGCCCCAGCGGCCAGAAGCCCACCCCGGTCGCGGCGAGCGCGCCGATGGTCACCGCCGAGACTCGCGAGCCGCCGAGCCCGGCCAGCAGGTACGGGTTGGCGCCCAGCAGCACCGGCCGTAGCGGTAGCAGCACTAGGTTGTAGAGCCCGGTCACCGTGAAGCCGATCCAGCAACCGATGTCGCTGCGCCCCGGCTTGCCCTTCCAGGGCATCCGGGGGTCCTCCCACCACTCCTTCTCGGTCTCGCCGTCGGTCTCGGCCGTCAGCTCGGCCGGCTCCCCTGGGGGGTCGACCGGCTCGGTCCTCGGCTCCTCAGCTGCGCCGATGGTAGGCCTCCCGCCAGGACGGGACGCTCGGCCGCCAGGCCAGCGGCATCTGGGCCTCGGCCGGAGTGCGGTTGGCCTTGTGGTTGTTGCAGCGGGTGCAGGCGGCGACGGTGTTGAGCCAGCTGTTCTGGCCGCCGCGGGACTGGGGCAGCAGGTGGTCGACGGTGTCGGCGTGGCCCGAGCAGTAGGCGCAGCGGTGCTGGTCGCGGCGCAGCACCCCACGCTTGGACCAGGCGGGGTTGCGCGCGTACAGGAACGAGGTCTTGACGTAGCGCAGCAGGCGCAGCACCACCGGCCAGGGGTACGGGCCGATCGAGTGGCCGTCCCGGGCCTCCTCGACGATGGCCACCTCACGGACGAGCATCTTGATGGCGTGCTGGATCGACACGGTGTGCAGGGCGGTGTTGTCGGTGTTCAGGACGACGACTCCGGACATGGCCGCACCTCCTCAGTCGTTCCGGGCTCGCGTCCAGGCCCCTGTCGGGGCCGAGACGATGATCCACAAAGCAGACGATGCTGTCACCAGGATTATGGCCGGTCTCGTCAAACGATGGGCTTTCGACGGGCCCGTTCCCTTGCGCCTGTCGAACCGCGTCCCGGCCCAGCCTGTCCGATCCCGGTCCCTGAGACTGTCGAAGGGCGCCGGTAGTCTCAACTTCTGGTCGACCCCAGTTGACGTTCTAGAACGCACGTTCGATTATGAACGGGTGACCGTCCTCTCCGTCGCCGATCGGGTGTCCGAGCTGCAGCAGCGCGTGCAGCGGATGCAGGGTGCTGCCGTCACCCGCACGCTCGACAGTCTCCCCGCTCTCGGTGAGGTCCTGCGGCTGCGGACCGGCGGGGCGTACGCGGTGGACAGCCCGAGCCTGGCCATGGCGCTGCTGGCCGGTCCCTCGCTGGCAGGGGAGTGGAGCGCTGTGGTCGGGGTCCCCGAGCTCGGCTGGGAGGCGGCCGCCGGCTTCGGCCTGGCGCTGGAGCGGACGATCGCGGTGCCGGCACCGGGGGAGCACTGGCTCAGCGTGACCGCCGGGCTTGCCGACGTGGTCTCGGTCGTCCTGGTCCGCCCGTCCAGCCCGGTGACTGAGTCCCAGGCCGAACGGCTGCGGTCCCGGCTGCGGCAGAAGGACGCCGCCCTGGTCTGCTGGGGCAGCTGGCCGCGCTGCGACGCCACGCTCAGCGTCACCGGCTCGAGCTGGGCCGGGCTCGGCCAGGGCCATGGCCACCTGCGGGGCCGCCAGGTGGAGGTGAGCGTCCGCCGGGGCGGCGCGCCGGTCCGCCGGACGACGCTGTGGCTGCCCGGGACGGACGCACAGGTGAGTCTCGCCGCCGAGGCGCCCGTCCAGCTGCTGCGGGCGGTCTGAGGTGAGCGTTCTGACTGACACCGGGCTGACCGGGATCGAGCCGTTGCCCGTGGCCGCCCCGGCTGCGGCTGGAGGCCCGGATCCGACCGACCCGCCGGGCCGCCGGGTGATGGTGGTCTGGTGCCCCGACTGGCCGGTGGTCGCGGCCGCGCTGGCGCACGAGCTGTCCCTGGACTCACCCGTCGCGGTGGTCGAGCGTGGTGAGGTCTTCGCCTGCTCCGCCGCAGCCCGGACCGAGGGTGTGAAGCGGGGCATGCGCCGACGCGATGCCTCGGCCCGCTGCCCCGAGCTGGTCGTGGTCGACCGCGTCCCCGAGGTGGAGACCGCGAGCTTCGAGGCGGTGCTGAGCAGCGTCGAGCAGGTCAGTGCCGGGGTCGCTCCGCTGCAGCCGGGGCTGTGCGCGCTGGGCGTACCCAGCCGCTTCTACGGCGGTGAGCTCGCAGCGGCCGCCGCGGTGGCGGAGCACCTCGTCTCGGTGGGGGTCTGGGACTGCCGGATGGGGATCGCCGACGGGCTGTTCGCCGCCGAGCAGGCGGCACGCCGGGCACCGACCCAGGACTGCGTGGTGGTGCCGGTCGGGGAGTCCGCGGAGTTCTTGCGTCCGTTGCCGGTGGCCGTCCTCGCCGACGCCGACCTGGTCAGCCTGCTGCGTCGGCTGGGCCTGCGGACGCTCGGCGACTTCGCCGCCCTGCCGCCGCGCGACGTGCTGACCCGGTTCGGCACCGCCGGCGCCTGGCTGCACCGGCAGGCTCGCGGCCGGGACGACCGGGCCGCGGTCTCGAGGCAGGCGCCGCTGGAGCTGGCGCAGCGGGTCGCCTTCGAGCCACCGCTGGAGACCCTCGAGCCGATCGCCTTCTCCACCCGGCAGACCGCCGAGCGCACGGTCACCGAGCTGGCCCGGCACGGGCTGGTCTGCACCGAGGTGCGGATCGTGGTCACCACGGAGGGCGGCTGGACCGGCTCGCGGGTCTGGCTGCACTCGCGCTGGTTCACTGCGGCCGACCTGGTCGACCGGCTGTACTGGCAGCTGCAGGGCGATCCCGCGCCCGACCCGGTGTGCGAGGTGCGGATCGTCCCCGAGACGGTCGAGTCGGTGGGTGACCACGGCGAAGGGCTGTGGGGCAGCGCGCCGGACGAGCGTGTGCAGCGCGGGGTGGCGCGGCTGCAGGGGATGCTCGGGCCGGAGGAGGTGCTGGCCCCGACCGTCCAGGGCGGCCGTAGCCCGCGCCGGCGTCAGGCGCTGACGCCGTGGGGCGAGCGGCCGGCCACCGCCCGGCCGACGGCCCTGCCCTGGCCCGGCTCCATCCCACCGCCCGCGCCGGCCCGGGTGTTCGCCGAGCCGCAGCCGGCGCTGGTCACGGGCTCCGACGGCCGTCCGGTCGCGGTGACCGCCCGGGGTCTGGTCACCGGCGACCCGGTGCAGTTCAGCGTCGAGCGGATGGCCCCACCCACCCGGGTGCAGGCCTGGGCAGGACCATGGCCGATCGACGAGCTCTGGTGGGACCCGACCCAGGCTCGACGGGTGGCCAGGTTCCAGCTCGTCGGCGTCGACGGCAGCGCCTGGCTGCTGGTCGAGGAGGACGGGCGCTGGTGGTGCGAGGCGCGCTATGACTGAGGCCCACCTCCCCTCCCTGAGCCTGTCCTCTCGCTCCCTGAGCCTGTCGAAGGGCGAGCAGTCCGGTGAACTGGGACAACCCGCCGATGCGTTGGTCAGAGCTCGAGCGCCGGCTCTCCGACCGTCCCACGACCGAGCGGCCGTTCGCGAAGGCGACCTCGCCGGACAACCCCACCGACGACTCGGCGCCGGGCTACACCCGCAAGCGGGTGGCGTATGAGACGCAGGCGCCCAAGGTGGAGCGGCCGGCCGGGCCGGTGGTGCCGTACGCGGAGCTGCACTGCCACAGCAACTTCAGCTTCCTCGACGGCACCTCCGACCCCGAGACCCTTGTCGAGCAGGCAGTCCGGCTGGGCCTGGACACCCTCGCCCTGACCGACCACGACGGACTGTACGGAGCAGCGCGGTTCGCGGAGGCGGCGACCGCGTACGACCTGCGCACCGTCTACGGGGCCGAGCTGTCGCTGGGGCTGACCACCCCGCAGAACGGGGTCGCCGACCCCGAGGGCCGGCACCTGCTGGTGCTCGCCGCGGGTGTCTCCGGCTACCACCGGCTGGCCGGAGCCATCACCGAGGGACAGCTCCGCGGCGCCGAGAAGGGCCGGCCCCGCTACGACCTCGAGGAGCTGGGCGCGGCGGCGGGCGGTGAGTGGGTGGTGCTCACCGGCTGTCGCAAGGGTGCGGTGCGTTCCGCCCTGGCGACCGGCGGACGCGAGGTGGCCGCCCAGGAGCTGGACCGGCTGACCGCGCTGTTCGGTCACGGCCAGGTGGTGGTGGAGCTGACCGACGGCGGTCTGCCGACCGACTCCGACGCCAACGACGTCCTCGCGGAGCTGGCCCATGACCACGGGCTGCGCGCCGTGGCCACCGGCAACGTCCACTTCTCCACTCCCGCTGAGTACCGGCTGGGCTCGGCGATGGCCGCGGTCCGGGCCCGGCGCAGCCTGGCTGAGATGGACGGCTGGCTGCCGCCGCCCGGGGCGTACTTGCGCTCGGGGGAGGAGATGCAGCGCCGCTTCGCCCGCTACCCGGGCACGGTGGCGGCCAGCGTCGCCCTGGCCGACGAGCTCGCCTTCGGCCTGCGGCTGGCCAAGCCGCGGCTGCCGAAGCAGCACGTGCCCGAAGGTCACACCCCGATCAGCTGGCTGCGCGAGCTCTCCCACCGCGGGGCCGCCGAGCGCTATCCCGTGCACGGCCGGGTCAACCAGACGATGGCCGAGGAACGGCTGCGGCGCGAGCTGGCGGTGATCGAGGAGAAGGACTTCCCCGGCTACTTCCTGATCGTGGCCGACGCCGTCAGCTTCGCCCGTGAGCGCGGCATCCTCTGCCAGGGTCGGGGCTCGGCGGCCAACTCGGTGGTCTGCTACGTCCTGGGGATCACCGCGGTGGACCCGATCACCTACGACCTGCCGTTCGAGCGGTTCCTGTCCTCGACCCGGGACGAGGAGCCCGACATCGACGTCGACTTCGACTCCGACCGGCGCGAGGAGGTGATCCAGGAGGTCTACCGGCGCTACGGCCGGCGTAACGCCGCCCAGGTGGCCAACGTGATCAGCTACCGGCCCAAGTCCGCAGTCCGCGACATGGCCAAGGCGCTCGGCTACTCCACGGGCCAGCAGGACGCCTGGTCCAAGCAGATCGACTCCTTCGGCTCGTTGCCGCTGGGCGAGGACCACACCATCCCCGGACCGGTGGTCGACCTGGCCGACGCCCTGCTCAAGGCGCCGCGGCATCTCGGCATCCACTCCGGCGGGATGGTGCTGACCGACCGGCCGGTGGGGGAGGTGTGCCCGATCGAGCCCGGCCGGATGACCGACCGCACGGTGCTGCAGTGGGACAAGGACAGCTGCGCGTGGATGGGCCTGGTCAAGTTCGACTTCCTGGGCCTCGGGATCCTCTCGGCCATCCAGCACAGCTTCGACGTGGCCGCGGAGCGGGTCGGCGAGCTCTGGACGCTGGACAGCATGCCCAAGGAGGAGGCGGGCGTGTTCGACATGCTCTGCCGGGCCGACTCGATCGGGGTCTTCCAGGTGGAGAGCCGCGCCCAGATCGGCACGCTGCCCCGGCTGCAGCCCCGCCGCTTCTACGACCTCGTGATCGAGATCGCCCTGATCCGTCCCGGGCCGATCCAGGGTGGGGCGGTGCACCCTTACATCCGCCGCGCCACCGGAAAGGAGGAGGTCAGCTACCTCCATCCCAAGCTCGAGCCGGTGCTGGAGCGGACCCTCGGCGTGCCCCTGTTCCAGGAACAGCTGATGCAGATCGCCATGGCCGTCGGGGAGTGCAGCGGTGACGACGCCGACCTGCTCCGCCGGGCGATGGGCTCCAAGCGTGGGGTGGAGAAGATCGAGCGGTTGCGCAGCAAGCTGTACGCGGGGATGGCCGAGAACGGCATCCACGGGGCGATGGCGGACGAGATCTACGGCAAGATCCAGGCCTTCGCCAACTTCGGCTTCGCCGAGAGCCACGCGATCAGCTTCGCCCTGCTGGTCTACGCCTCGTCCTGGCTCAAGCTGCACTACCCGGGCGCGTTCCTGGCCGGTCTGCTGCGGGCCCAGCCGATGGGCTTCTACTCCCCGCAGTCGCTGGTGGGAGACGCCCGCCGGCACGGGGTGGAGGTCCGCCGGCCCGACGTCGTGGCCTCGGGGGTCGACGCCGACCTGGAGCTGCTGGACGGGGCCAGTGCCGGCCCTACCGGTCGGGACCGTTGCCTGGACCGTGAGCAGGACCCGGTCGGCCGGTTCGACCGTTCCGCCCCTGACCGGACCGCCGAGCACCGCCGCGACGGGAGCTTCGCTCTGCGGCTGGGCCTGACCGCCGTCCAGGGGCTGGGCCGGGAGGTGGCGGAGCGTCTCGTCGCCGAACGGGCCAAGACCCCGTTCACCAGCCAGAACGACGTGGTCCGCCGGGCCGGGCTGACCGTGCCGCAGACCGAGGCGCTGGCCACCGCCGGCGCGTTCGAGAGCTTCGGGCTGTCCCGGCGGCAGGCGCTGTGGAACGCCGGCTACGCCGACAGCACCGACACCCTCCCCGGCTCGGCCGTGGACGCCGCGCCGCCCACCCTGCCGGGAATGAGTCCGGTCGAGCTCACTCTCGCCGACCTCTGGTCGACCACCATCTCCCCGTCCGACCACCCGGTGGGCCACCTGCGTGAGGTGCTGGACGACCAAGGTGTCGTGCCCATCTCCGACATCGGCCCGGCCTACGACACCCGACGGATCCGGGTGGCCGGGCTGGTCACCCACCGGCAGCGGCCCGGTACGGCGGGGGGCATCACCTTCCTCAACCTCGAGGACGAGACGGGGATGCTCAACATCGTCTGTGCCGAGCCGATGTGGCGCCGGTTCCGCCGTGTCGGCCGCAACGCCAACGCCATGCTCATCCGCGGCCGGGTCGAGCACAACGAGGGCGTCACCAATCTGGTCGCGGACCGGCTCGAGCCGTTGAGCACCGTGGTTGCCGCCGCTCGCGGGGTGCTGCCCAGCCGGCACCCGTCCCGGGACTTCCGGTGAGCCCGGGCGGGTGGGCCGAGATCAGCCGGCGCTGTCCAGGTAGAGCTTGACCGCCAGGACCAGCCCGGCAACGGCCACCCCGATCCGCAGCGGGGTCTCCGGCAGCCGGCGGACCAGCGGTGGGCCGAAGGCCGAGCCGACCACCGCGCCGAGGCCCAACGGGACGGCCGCGGACCAGTCGACCGGCCCGGTCAGGACGAAGATGACGGCGGCGGTGGTGTTCGCGATCCCCACGACGGCGCTGCGCAGCGCGGCCAGCCGGGCCAGCCGGTCCGGCAGCACCGCGCCGAAGGTGGCGAGCAGCAGCACCCCGGCTCCGGCACCGAAGTAGCCGCAGTAGACGGTGACCGCGCCCACCACGGCCAGCACCGCTGGGTGGCGCTCGTGCAGCCGGCCGGCGTGCAGCCGGCGCAGCCAGGGCCGCAGCAGCAGCACCACGGAGCCGAACGCCACCAGCCAGGGCACCACCGCGGCGAACACCCCGGGCGGCAGCCGGATCAGCAGCAGCGCACCCGCGGTACCGCCGACGAGCCCGAGCGCGCCGAAGGTGAGCACCCGACGCCGCATCCCGGTCAGCTCCCGGCGGGCCGACGTCACACTGCCGACCGTGACCCCGGTGAGCGCGACCGAGTTCGTCACGTTCGCGGCCAGCGGCGGGAGTCCGCAGGCGAGCAACGCCGGGAACGACACCAGCGAGGCCAGGCCGGACACGTAGCCGACGACGCCCGAACCGGCGCCCGCGAGAGCCAGCAGCCCGAAGCGGAGAGCGGTCACAGACGTCACCGCCGGAGTCTGCCACCCCCTCGCGCACCACGGGGGCGGGCCTCGTCCGGCGTCCGCGTCGTGTCAGCCCGAGGCGAGCCTGGTTCATCTGATGCTGGTTGGGGAATGTGGACAGTGTTTCCCCTGAGGAGAATTTGCCCCCAGTGGATCGATCGACGTGCCGGCGACGACGCCGTCACAGGTACTGCGAAAGGGATAGCGGTGAAGAAGACTCAGAAGACGCTGCTCGTGGTGGCGCTCGCCTCCAGCGTGACGGTGATGAGCGCCTGCGGTGGCGGCGGGGGAGACGCGAGCTCGGACTCCTCGAGCGCCCCGCCCGCCTTCACGGCCAATGCTGCCGGAGCCCTCAGTGCGTGGGGCTTCGAGAACGCCGACGAGGTCGGCACCTCCCGGCTCGACTACGCCAAGAGCAAGCTGTCCGGCGTCACCATCAAGATCGACGCGACCGCCTTCGACGCCCAGAAGTTCACCACCCGGGCGGCCAGTGGCAATGTGCCCGACGTCGTTCAGATGGACCGCCGGTACGTCGCCACCTACGCGGCCCAGGGTCTGATCAAGCCGCTGGACAGCTGCTTCAGCACCTACCAGATCGACCCCAAGACCCAGTACTACCCCTCGGTCGTCGACGACGTCACCTACCAGGGCCACGTGTGGGCGGTCCCGCAGTTCTACCAGCCGCCGGCGATCATGCTGAACAAGCGGGTGATGGCCAAGGCCGGGGTCACCGAGGCCGACTTCGACACCTCCAAGCCGGACGCGCTGGTGGCGACGGCCCAGAAGATGTACAAGGCCAACGGCAACAACCCCAGCACCCTCGGCCTCGACCCCGTCTCGACCGGAGCGGCCGAGCTCTGGATCATGGGGATGGGCGGGCAGCTGATCGACGCCGACGGCGCTCCGACGCTGGACAATCCTGCCAACACCAAGGGCCTCGCCTTCCTCAAGCAGCTCAACGACGCCCAGGGCGGCTACGCCAAGGTCAAGAGCTTCACCGACTCCTTCGACACTTTCGGGAACAACAACCAGTTCGTGAAGGACCAGGTCGGCGCCCAGGTGGACGCTCAGTGGTACGTGAACGTGCTCACCCCGTACGTCAAGAAGGTCGACATCGGGGCGGTTCCGTTCAAGGGCCCCGACGGACAGCCGTTCACGGTGGCGGGCGGCACGTCCTTCGTCATCCCGGAAAAGGCGAAGAACCCCGACGCGGCCTGCGCGTGGGCAACCAACCTCACCTCCCAGGACGCGTGGTTGGCCGCCGGCGCCGCGCGCGCGAAGACCATCGCCAAGACACCCGGCGCCATCAACACCGGGCTGTTCACCGGTTCGCCGGCAGCCGACGAGGCGATCCGCAGCCAGTACGTCAAGGCCAGCGGCAACGCCGGCTTCGACCAGACCATCTCGACCTACTACGACGTCGTCAAGGCCGGCAAGTCCTACGGGGCCTCGCCGGCCGGCCAGCAGATCCAGACCGAGCTGCTGAACGCCGTGACCTCCGCGATGCTCGGCACGAAGACACCTGAGGCGGCGCTCAAAGACGGGCAGACCGCAGCCATGAGGTCGTACAACCAGACCCGATAGGACCACCGCCAGCTCAGCGGTCCCGAGCGACCCCGGTCTTGCACCGGGGTCGCTCGTGGCCTGTCTGGACCCCTGCGTGGCGACTTAGCCCTTGCGCCCCTGCGTGGCGTTTTAGCCCTTGCGCCCCTGCGTGGCGTTTTAGCCCTTGCGCCCCTGCGTGGCGACGCCCTCGATGAAGTAGCGCTGACCGAAGGCGAACAGCACCAGCATCGGCAGGGTCACCAGCAACGCCGCGACCATCACGTACTGGTAGTCACCCTGACCGCCGTTGCCCGGCGCGTACTTGGTCATCGAGTAGGCGATGCCCAGCGGAACGGTGAACTGCTCGACGGTGCCGGCGTTCAGGTAGATCAGGCCCGCCTGCAGGTTGTTCCAGCTCGCCTGGAACTCGAAAAGGAACACGATGATGAACGAGGGGATGGCCAGCGGCATCGCGATCCGACGGAACAGCCCGAAATAGCTGGCGCCGTCCACCCGGGCGGCCTCGAACAGCTCGCGCGGCAGACCGAGGAAGAACTGGCGCTGCAGGAAGATGTAGAACGCCGAGCCGAAGAGGTTGGCGCCCCACAGGGGCACGTTGGTGCCGAGGAAGCCGAGATTCTTCCAGATCAGGTACTGCGGGATCAGGGTCACCGCGCCAGGCAGCATCATGGTCGCCAGCACGAGCCCGAACAAGAACGTGCGACCGGGGAACTTGAAGTACGCGAAACCGAAGGCGACCAGCGAGCTCGAGAAAGCCACGAAAGTCGCCGCCAGCAGGGCGATCAGGATGCTGTTGCCCATCCAGTGCAGCAGCGGTAGCTGGTCCCAGACCTCGGCGTAGTTGCTCGGCTTGAAGGTCTCCGGGATGAGCTTGTTGTCGAAGACCTCGCCCTTGGGCTTGAGGCTCGCCGCGAGCAGCCAGACGAAGGGGTACAGGAAGAGCAGCGAGAACATCAGCAGCAGCACCCACAAGATGACGCGGCCGATGATGCTCTGCGGCCGGTACCAGCGGTTCGGCCGCCGGCGGACGGTGCGGGTGGCGCCGTCGGCGACCGCGATGCCGGCAGCCTGGGCGGCGGGCGGCAGGGCGCCGGTGGTCGACGACTGGGTGGCGCTCATCAGCGGTCTCCCTCGTAGTAGACGAACCGGTTGCCGAAGCGCACCTGGACCGCAGTGATGAGCAGGATGATCACGAAGAGCAACCAGGCCATGGCGGCGGCAAAGCCGAAGTCGAACTGACGGAACGCCTGCTGGAACAGGTAGACGCCGTAGAACAGCGACGACTCCGGCGAGGCGTTGCTCTGGTCGCGCCAGAACAGCAGGAACGCCTGGTCGAAGACCTGCAGCGCGGCGATGGTGAGCACGATGACGTTGAAGAAGATGGCGCTGGAGATCATCGGCACGGTGATGGTGAAGAACGACCGGACCGGTCCCGCGCCGTCCAGGGAGGCCACCTCGTACAGCTCACGCGGCACGTTCTTCAGCGCGGCCAAGAAGATCACCATCGTCCCGCTGACCCCCCACAGGGTCATCAGCACGATCGACGGCTTCACCCAGGCTGGGTCGATCAGCCATTGCGGGCCCTCGATGCCGAGCAGACCCAGCCCCTTGTTGATGGCGCCGGTGTTGCCGTTCAGCAGCAGGAAGAAGACGGCGGCCGTCGCTACCGAGGGCGTCATCTTCGGCAGGTAGTAGAGCGTCCGGAAGAAGCCGGCGGAGCGACCGAGCTTGTTCAGCAGCGCCGCCAGCAAAAGGGCGAACATGATCTCCAGCGGCACGGCCATCACGGCGAAGAACAGCGTGTTCTTCAGCGACAGCGCCACCTTGGGATCCTCGAACATCGCGCGGTAGTTGTCGAAGCCGGCCGGCCGCACCGTGTTCTTCGCCAGGTTGTAGTAGCTGAACGAGATGTACAGGCTGTAGACCATCGCGCCGAGGGTGAAGACGGCGAAGCCGACCAGCCAGGGCGAGATGAACAGGTAGCCGGCGAGCGACTCACGGCGGTTGTACTTCCGCGACCTGAGCGTCGGGTCGGGCCGGCTGCCGGTCGAGCTGGTGCGCTCCCTGCGGGTCAGGGTGGCCATCAGGGGTTGGTACCGGTCTGGCGAACTGGTCCAGTCGTCCGCATCACTACCTCCGACTACTCCGGTACGCCCTCGGTGCCACCGCGACGGGAGCAACGTCGCCTCGGGCGCCCAAGAACGTGCGCGATCTGGGTCTCACCACGGGGGCGTACCCACCGGAGCCGGTCGTGAAGCGGGAGGACGCGGCTCAGGGCAGGCGCGCCCCGTGCGTCCGGCCCAGCCGTAGCCAGGTGCTGACGACGGTGTCGGGGTTCAGCGACATCGACTCGATGCCCTCCCGGACGAGCCAGTCGGCCAGGTCGGGGTGGTCGCTCGGCCCCTGACCGCAGATGCCCACGTACTTGCCGCGGGCCCGGCAGGCCCTGATCGCGGCGCTCAGCATGAACTTCACCGCCGGGTCGCGTTCGTCGAAGGTGTCGGCCACCAGCGAGGAGTCCCGGTCCAGGCCCAGCGTGAGCTGGGTCATGTCGTTCGAGCCGATCGAGTAGCCGTCGACGTGGTCGAGGAACGCGTCGGCGATCACCGCGTTCGAGGGCAGCTCGCACATCATGATCACCTGCAGGTCGTTCTCGCCCCGCTCGAGACCGTGCGTCCCCATCAGCTCGATCACGCCCTTGATCTCGGCCACGGTGCGGACGAAGGGGATCATGATCTTGACGTTCGTCAGGCCCATCTCGTCCCGGACGTGCCGCAGGGCCTCGCACTCCATCGCGAAGCACTCCGCGAAGTCGGCCGACAGGTAGCGCGCCGCGCCCCGGTAGCCGATCATCGGGTTCTCCTCGTGCGGCTCGTACAGCTCGCCGCCCAGCAGGTGCGCGTACTCGTTGGACTTGAAGTCCGACATCCGTACGATCACGGGCTTGGGCGCGAAGGCCGCCGCCAGCATCGACACCCCCTCGGCCACCCGGGAGACGAAGTACTCGCGCGGGCTGGCGTACGCCTGAGTCCGCTCGGCGACCTGGGACTTGAGCGGCTCCTCCAGGGAGTCGAAGTCCAGCAGCGCCTTGGGGTGGATGCCGATCTGGCGGTTGATGATGAACTCGAGCCGGGCGAGTCCGACGCCCTCGTTCGGCAGCGCGGCGAAGGAGAAGGCCTGGTCGGGCGTGCCGACGTTCATCATGATCTTGACCGCGAGCTCGGGCAGGTGCGCCGCAGCCGAGCTCTCGACGGTGAAGTCCAGCAGGCCGTCGTAGACGAAGCCGGTGTCGCCCTCGGCGCAGGAGACGGTGACCTCGCGGCCGTTCGCCAGGTCGCGGGTCGCGCTCCCGGTGCCGACCACGGCCGGGATGCCGAGCTCGCGCGCGATGATCGCCGCGTGGCAGGTCCGGCCGCCGCGGTTGGTGACGATCGCGCTGGCCCGCTTCATGATCGGCTCCCAGTCGGGGTCGGTCATGTCGGCCACCAGGACGTCGCCCGGGACGAAGGTGTGCATGTCCTCGATGGCGCTCAGCACGTGCACCTTGCCGGCGCCGATCTTCTGCCCGATCGCCCGGCCCTCGACCAGCGTGGTGCCCTCCCCCTCGAGGCGGAAACGCTCCTGGGTGCCGGGAGCCTGCCGGGACTTGACCGTCTCGGGGCGGGCCTGCAGCACGTAGAGCTTCCCGTCGGTGCCGTCCAGCCCCCACTCGATGTCCATCGGCCGGCCGTAGTGGGCCTCGATGGCCAGCGCGTGGTCGGCCAGCTCGCTCACCTGAGCGTCGGTCAGGCTGAACCGGCCCCGCTCCTCGACCGCGACGTCGACGAACGCGGTGGTCCGCCCCACGGCCCGGTCGTCGGTGTAGACCATCTTGGTCGCCTTCTCGCCCAGGCCGCGCTTGAGGATGGCCGGCCGGCGCGCGCGCAGACCGGGCTTGTAGACGTAGAACTCGTCGGGGTTGACTGCGCCCTGGACGACAGCCTCGCCCAGCCCGTAGGAGGAGGTGATGAAGACGGCGTCGGAGAAGCCCGACTCGGTGTCCATGGTGAACATGACGCCGGAGCTGCCGAGGTCCGAGCGCACCATCCGCTGGACGCCCGCCGACAGGGCCACGGCGTCGTGGTCGAAGTGGTGGTGGACGCGGTAGGCGATGGCGCGGTCGTTGTAGAGAGAAGCGAAGACCTCCTTGACCGCGGTCAGCACCGCATCGATCCCGCGGATGTTCAGGAAGGTCTCCTGCTGGCCGGCGAACGACGCGTCGGGCAGGTCCTCCGCGGTGGCGCTCGAGCGGACGGCGAACGAGGCGTCGGGCGCCCCTGCGACCAGCTCGTCGTAGGCGGACCGGATGTCCGCCTCGAAGTCAGGGGGGAAGGGACGTTCGAGCACCTCGGCCCGGATGGCTCGGCCCACCTCGGCCAGGCGGACCACGTCGTCGGTGTCCAGGTCGGCGAGCCGGGCTGAGATCTCCTCGGCCAGACCGCTCTGGGCGACGAAGGTGCGGAACGCGTCCGCGGTAGTGGCGAAGCCGTCCGGCACGCGCACGCCCGCGTCGGCCAGGTTGCTCACCATCTCGCCCAGCGAGGAGTTCTTGCCGCCCACCTGCTCGAGGTCGGCGAGCCCGATGTCGGCAAAGCGGCGGATGTTGGTCGTGCCGGTGTTGGTCGTGGGCACGGTCGTCTCGGGGGTGGTGATCATGCATGCGTCCTTTTCTTCTGCTGGGTGGCGAAGTTCTGCAGGATGACGGTGGACATCTCCTCCACCGACTTCGCGGCGGAGTTGATCACCGGGATCCGGTGAGCGGTGAAGATCGACTCGGCGCGGCGCAGCTCCCAGCTGCACTGCTCGAGTGAGGCGTAACGGGAGTTCGGCCGGCGCTCCTGACGGACCTGGGCCAGCCGGGCCGGGAGGCTGAGGATGCCGAAGCAGCGGTCAGCCAGCCCGAGGAGCGTGTCGGGCAGGTCGTCGGTGTCGAGGTCCTGGTCGATCAGCGGGTAGTTGGCGACGAACACCCCGTGCTGCAGGGCCAGGTACATGGTGGTGGGGGTCTTCCCGCACCGCGACGGCGCGACCAGGATGACGTCGGCCTTGTCGAGGGCCCGCACGCTCTGCCCGTCGTCGTGCTCGATGGCGTACTCGACCGCCGCCATCCGGGTGTTGTAGCGCTTGATGTCACCGACGCCGTGCAGCCGGGCGGCGACCCGCTGGCCGGGTGTCTGCAGGATTTCCTCGACCCGGTTCATGTGCAGGTCGAAGAAGTCGATCAAGGGGCAGGCAGTCTTGTGCAGCTCGAGCCTGACTTCCTCCACCGCCGTGGTGGTGAAGGCGAGCGGGGTGACCGGACCGGCCATCGCCTCGTCCAGCTGCGCCACCACCCGGCGGGCCTCGGCCACCGTGGTGATGAACGGGATGAGGGTCCGCTCGAACCGCAGCCCAGGGAACTGGATGAGCAGCGCGTTGCCCATGGTCTCGGCGCTGATGCCGGTGCTGTCGGAGAGGAAGAAGACCGGTACGGGGGCGGGTTCGGCGAGTTCGGTCACGCCGACCCCTCTCGTTTCGCATTCTGTACTAGACCAGTACTAGCAGTGGCATGACGCTAGTCCAAACAGGGCACTGGTATTAACGACGAGCGCTATGACCTGGCGCACAGCCGCGAACAAGGTGGAGGTCCCTCAGCGGCTGCTGGCACCCGCGCGTGAGGCCGCTCACAGTCAGGTGTCCGCATGGTGAGCAGACACATTGCGGCGGCGTTAAGAACCAGACCAGTCGCCCGGCAGGCGCGACACCCGCGACAGCGGCCCGCCGGCGAAGCGGGATGCGGGGCACCGGGAGGGCCATACTTCGACCAACTGCCGTCTCGTCGAGGAGATCCCATGGCTCAGTATGTTGCTGCCGACGCAGCGCCGGCCCCGAAGCGCAAGGACCGGACCCACTACCTCTACCTGGCGGTGATCGCAGCGGTCATCCTCGGCATCATCCTCGGGCTGGTAGCACCCGGCTTCGCCAAGGAGCTCAAGCCCATCGGCACCGGCTTCGTGTCCCTGATCCGGATGATGATCGCCCCCGTCATCTTCTGCACGATCGTGCTCGGGATCGGGTCCCTACGCAGTGCCGCCCAGGTCGGCAAGGTGGGCAGCCTCGCCCTCATCTACTTCATCGTCATGTCGCTGTTCGCCCTGGCGATCGGGCTGGTGGTCGGCAACCTGCTCCACCCGGGGTCGGGGCTGCGCCTGACCGCCGACCTGGCCAAGAAGGGCGCAGCCCAGGCCAGTGGCGGCGGTTCCTCCACCTCGGAGTTCCTGCTCGAGGTGATACCGACGACACTGGTGTCGTCGCTGACCAGCGGCCAGGTGCTGCAGACGCTGCTGGTCGCGCTGCTCGTCGGCTTTGCTCTGCAGGCGATGGGCCCGGCTGGCAAGCCGGTGCTGGTCGGCATCGGCCACCTGCAGCGGGTGGTGTTCCGCGTGCTGTCGATGATCATGTGGGCTGCTCCCGTCGGGGCCTTCGGCGCGATCGCTGCCGTGGTGGGCGAGACAGGGCTCGATGCGCTCAAGAGCCTGGCCGTGCTGATGATCGGCTTCTACCTGACCTGCGCCGTCTTCGTCTTCGGCGTCCTCGGGCTGCTGCTCAAGCTCGTCACCGGGATCAACATCTTCAAGCTGCTGGCCTACCTCGGCCGGGAGTTCCTGCTGATCGTCTCCACCTCGTCCTCGGAGTCCGCGCTCCCGCGCCTGATCGCGAAGATGGAGCACCTCGGCGTGGCCCAGCCAACCGTCGGTGTCGTCGTGCCGACCGGCTACTCGTTCAACCTGGACGGGACGGCCATCTACCTCACCATGGCCTCGCTGTTCGTCGCCCAGGCCATGGGGGACCCGCTGTCGATCAAGGAGCAGATCTCGCTGCTGGTCTTCATGATGATCGCCTCCAAGGGCGCAGCCGGGGTCACCGGGGCCGGCCTGGCCACCCTGGCCGGCGGTCTGGCCTCGCACCGTCCCGAGCTGGTTGACGGCGTCGGCATCATCGTGGGCATCGACCGTTTCATGTCCGAAGCCCGCGCGGTGACCAACTTCGCCGGCAACGCCGTCGCCACCGTGCTGGTCGGCTCCTGGACCAAGACGCTCGACCGCGAGCAGCTCGACGCCGTGCTGGCCGGCGAGCGGCCCTTCGACGAGGCGACGATGGTCGATGACCACGGGGCCGGGCTCGAGCCGGCAGCAGCCGCGAGGGTGTGACGACGACCTCGTCCTGACAGCAGCCGGAAACGTGAGGGCCGCCGGTGGACGACCACCGGCGGCCCATCTGTGTCCGAGGGGGGACTTGAACCCCCATTCCCCGTAAAGGGAACTAGCACCTCAAGCTAGCGCGTCTACCTATTCCGCCACCCGGACCTGTCTTGCGCAGCAGCAGTGAACTATAGCAACGGGCGCTCCCGGCCACGAATCGTCGGGGTCGGGCGGTCACCGGCCACCGCGGTCACGCCAGTGCCGGGCGATAGCGCGCGGCAGCGGATCGATCTGGGTGCCCTCGGCCGCCAGCCCCGCGCGGGTGAGGCGTCGGGCGCGCCAGAGCGACGCGAAGCCGAAGGCCCAGATCAGGTACTGGAAGCAGAAGGCAACCTTGAAGTCGCCGAGGTCGTAGACCCCGCTCGGCGCCCGCCAGTCCAGGATCACCCCGATCGCGAAGATCGTGACGAGCGACGCGGTGAAGCCGCCCATGTTGACGATCCCCGACGCCGCGCCCAGCCGGGTGGCAGGGTTGAACGAGCGGGCGAAGTCGAACCCGACGGCCGAGGCCGGAGCGTACGCGGCGAGCACCACCAGCAGGAGCAGCAGCAGCGGCAGCGGCACCGCGCCGGGCCACAGCAGCACCACCGTCCACATCGCCACGGTGACGACCAGGACGGCGTAGACCAGGTTGGACCTGCGCATCGGGTAGGCCGCAGTCAGCTGACCGAGCACGGGACCGATCACCGGACCGGCCAGCACCATCACCGTCATCAGCGCGCCGGCGACCGCTGGTCGGTAGCCGAGGCCGGCGGTCATGAACGGGTAGCCCCACAGCAGGACGAACACCATCCCGGAGAACTGCGTACTCATGTGCGCCCAGAGCCCGAGCCGGGTCCCCGGGTGCCCGAACGCGCTGCGCAGGTCGCCCACCGCCTGCCGCCAGCCGGGTGGCAGGCCCGGCTCCGGGGCCCCGGCCGGGCGGTCCCGCAGGGCCAGCAGCACCAGCACCGCGGTGAGCAGGCTGACGGCGCCCGCCCCGAGGTAGGCCGGCGTCCAGCCCGGACCGGCCAGCGCCGCCACCAGCGGGATCGTGCTGGCGACCTGGCCGAACTGGCCGAGCTGCATGGTCAGCTGGGTGAGCAGCGGGACCCGTCGGGCCGGGAACCAGGCCGGGATGATCCGCAGCACGGGGACGAACGTCATCGCGTCACCGGCGCCCACCACGACCCGGGCGAGCACCGCCGTCGCCGGATGGGTGGCCAGCGCCATGGTGGCCTGCCCCGCCGCCATCAGCAGCGCCCCGGTCATCAGCAGCGTCCGGGAGCCGAAGCGGTCGATCAGGACGCCCACCGGGATCTGCATGGTCGCGTACACCACCAGCTGCACCACCACGAAGGTCGAGAGCACCGAGGCCCCGATGCCGAACCGGTCCTGGGCCGGTCCGGCTGCCACGCCGAGAGATGTCCGCTGCAGCACCGCCACGGTGTAGGCCACGACCCCCACGCCCCACACGAACCACGCCCGGCGCCTGGATGTGGTGGTGAGCACGCCCCATTCTCGGCCACCACCTCGGGCGCCGACCGAGGGTGAGACAGGATGGCCGGGTGAGTGAGACGTATGTCGCAGCGGCCGAGGTCGTCGAGATCTGCCGTGACCTGATCCGGATCGACACCTCCAACTACGGGGCCCAGCCCGGTCCGGGGGAGCGGCCGGCGGCCGAGCACGTCGCGGCGCTGCTGGACGAGGTGGGGATCGAGGCCCGGCTGTACGAGTCCGAGCCTGGTCGGACCAGCGTCATCGCCGACTGGGCGCCGGAGGGTGTCGACACCTCGCTGTCGCCACTGCTCGTGCACGGCCATCTCGACGTGGTGCCGGCCAACGCCGACGACTGGTCGGTGCCGCCGTTCGCGGGTGAGGTGCTCCACGACTGCGTCTGGGGTCGCGGTGCGGTGGACATGAAGGACTTCGACGCCATGGTGCTCAGCGTCGTCCGCGCCCGGGCGCGCGCCGGGGCGGCCCCCCGCCGACCGCTGCGCCTGGTCTTCACCGCCGACGAGGAGGCGGGCAGCGGCCTGGGCGGGCACTGGCTCGTCGACCACCACCCCGAGGCGCTGTCGGACTGCGAGCTCGCGATTGGCGAGGTCGGCGGCTTCTCCCTCACCATCCGCGACGACCTCCGCCTGTACCTGGTCCAGACCGCCGAGAAGGGCCTGGCCTGGCTCAACCTGATCGCGGACGGCCGTGCCGGCCACGGCTCGTTCCGCAACGACGACAACGCAGTCACCGCGCTGAGCGCCGCCGTCGCCCGGGTCGGTCAGTACGAGTGGCCGCACCGGATCACCGACGCCCAGCAGGCGTTCCTGGAGGCGGTGTCCGAGGCGTTCGAGATCGAGCTCGACCCCACCACGGTCGAGCAGACCCTGGCCCGGCTCGGCAGCATCGCCCGGATGGTCGGCGCGACGATGTCGAACACCGCCAACCCGACCATGCTCGAGGCGGGCTACAAGCACAACGTGATCCCGGGTCGCGCGACGGCCGGCATCGACGGTCGGTTCGTGCCGGGCGGTGAGGAGGACTTCTACGCCACGATCACCGAGCTGATCGGGGACCGGGTGCGCTACGAGGTGGTCACCAGCCAGCCGTCGGTCGAGACCGAGTTCTCCGGCGCACTGGTCGAGGCGATGCAGAGCTGCCTGACCGCCGAGGACCCGGGCGCGAAGGCCGTGCCGTTCCTGATGAGCGGCGGCACCGACGCCAAGGCCTGGGACCGGCTCGGCATCCGCTCGTTCGGGTTCGCGCCGCTCCGGCTGCCAGCCGAGCTCGACTTCGTCGGCATGTTCCACGGCGTGGACGAGCGGGTTCCGACCTCGTCGCTGGAGTTCGGCGCCCGCGTCCTGGACCGCTTCCTCGACCAGGCCTGACCGCCCTACTAGGCTGGTCCGCGATGAGCAAGCGCGCTGTGGAGTACGAGATCGAGCGGGTCCGGCTGGGCCGCCACCTGTCCCGAGGTGCCGTCCGCCAGCTGCTCACCGACCAGGCCGAGTACGGCGGTTGGGAGCTCACGCGGCTGCGCCGCTACCGCGACGGCACCCGCGACGTCTGGATCCGCCGCAGGATCATCCGCGTCCCGGCGACCGTCTGAGCCACTCTCCGTCGCCGCAGCCGGCCCAGCTGGTGCGATCTTTACGCGACTGCGCGTCAGGATCGCACCCGGTGCGGCTCGCGGCTCGCGTTCGGGCCGCCTGACACGTCGTCCAGGGCGGAGGCGATCTCGTGCGGCAGCTCCTGGTCCTCGACGGCGAGCGCGGGCGCGAGCTGACCGGCGGTCCGAGCGCCCAGCAGGGGAGCGGTGACACCGGGGGCGTCGCGGACCCAGAGCAGCGCCACCTGCAGGGGCAGCAGATCCAGCCCTTCGGCGGCCCGGACGACGGCCTCCACCACGCCGCGGCTGCGCGGCTCCAGGTACGGCTCGACGAACCAGGCGAAGTGGTCGGTGGCGGCCCGGGAGCCGCGCGGCGTACCCGCGCGGTACTGGCCGGTGAGCACGCCCCGGCCGAGGGGCGACCACGGGAACACGCCCAAGCCGAACGCGGCGGCGGCGGGCAGCACCTCCACCTCGGCGCGGCGGGCGAGCAGCGAGTACTCCACCTGGACGCTGCTCAGCGGCGTCCGCGTCGGGTACGCGGCCTGCCAGGTGGCCGCCTGCGCGGTCTGCCAGCCGACGAAGTTGGAGATGCCGGCGTAACGCACCATCCCGGCCGAGATGGCGTGGTCGACGGCGGCGAGGGACTCCGCCAGCGGCGCCTCACCCCAGGCGTGCAGCTGCCACAGGTCGACGTGGTCGGTGCCCAGCCGGGTCAGCGAGCCCTCGAGGTCGCGCAGCAGCGCGCGCCGCGAGGTGTCCACGATCCGCTCCCCGTGGCGGACCGCGAAGCCGGCCTTGGTGGCGATCACCATCTCGTCGCGGACGCCCAGCTCCGCGACCAGGCTGCCCAGCAACCGCTCGGCGTCGCCCGCTCCGTACGCGGCGGCGGTGTCCACGAACGTCCCGCCGGCCTCGACGAACATCTCCAGCAGCGACCGCGCCTGCTCGGCAGAGGTGTCCCGGGCCCACGTCATGGTGCCCAGGCCGAGCCGCGAGACCCGTAGCCCGCTGGCGCCGACCGCTCGCGTCTCCATGGCCCGACCCTACGGCGAACGCGCCCTGAGCCTGTCGAAGGCCTCGAAGAGGTTGCGTCCCGATCGATCGTCCCGGATACGGTGGCTGGTATGCGTCTCGGTCTGAACCTTGGCTACCTCGTCGGCGCTGAGGACCCCCAGGGCCAGCTCCAGCTCACGCAGCACGCCGAGTCCCTCGGTTTCGACGTCGTCTGGGCCGCAGAGGCGTACGGCTCGGACAGCCCGACGGTCCTGGCCTGGCTGGCGGGTCAGACGTCCATGATCGGCATCGGCTCGGCGGTGATGCAGATCCCGGCCCGGAGCCCCGCCATGACGGCGATGACCGCGGCGAGCCTGGACCTGCTGTCGGGCGGCCGCTTCCGGCTCGGCCTCGGGGTCTCGGGACCGCAGGTGTCCGAGGGCTGGCACGGCGTCCGCTTCGCGCAACCGCTGGCCCGCACCCGGGAGTACCTGGCCGTCGTCGAGCTGGCGCTGGCCCGGCGGACGGTGGCCTACGAGGGTGCGCACTACCGGCTGCCACTGCCCGACGGACCGGGCCTCCCGCTCAAGCTCATGATCGCGCCGGTGCGCGACCACGTCCCCACCTACCTCGCCGCCGTGGGCCCGAAGAACCTCGAGCTGGCCGGCGAGCTGACCGACGGCTGGCTCGCGGTCTTCTACGCCGCCGACTTCGCCGCCGAGCAGCTGACGGCGGTGCGCGCCGGGCGGGAACGCGCGGGCAAGACGCTTGACGGCTTCGACGTGGTGCCGACTTTCCCCCTGGTGGTTGGTCCGGACCCCGTCGCCTGTGCCGACCCGGTGCGACCGTACGCCGCCCTCTACCTCGGCGGCATGGGCAGCCGCACCCAGAACTTCTACAACGCGTTGGCGGTCCGGATGGGCTACGGCGAGGCGGCCGCGGCCGTGCAGGACGCCTACCTGGACCGTCGCCAGCGCGAGGCGGCCGCAGCCGTGCCGGCCGCGTTCGTGGACGACACGTCGCTGCTCGGTGACCGCGACCGGATCGCCGAGCGGCTGCAGGTGCTGGCCGCCTCGGGTGTCACCACCTGCTCGGTCGTTCCCTACGGCACCTCGGTCGAGCAGAAGATCGCCGCGCTGACCACGTTGGCCGAGGCCTACGAGCAGGCCGGGCTCTGAGGGCCCTCAGCCCTGGGGCAGCGGCTGCAGCACGCCGGTCAGCAGCAGCACGACCACCACGGCCGCGAGGGCGATCCGGTAGACCACGAACGGCATGAAGTTGTGGGTGCTGATGTAGCGCAGCAGCCAGGCGATGACCGCGTAACCGATCACGAAGGCCACCACGGTGGCCAGCAGGATCGGGCCCCAGGCCGGCGGCACCGGGTCGCTCGAGACGTCAGCCAGCTTGAACACCCCGGAGCCCACGACGGCCGGGATGGCCAGCAGGAACGAGTAGCGGGCGGCGGCCTCGCGGGTGTAGCCCAGCGCCAGCCCCGCGCTGATGGTGGCGCCTGAGCGGGAGACGCCCGGGACCAGCGCCAGCGACTGGGCCAGGCCGAAGAGGATCCCGTGCCCCCAGGTCAGCGACTCCAGCGGCCGCGCGTTGCGGGCCAGCCGGTCCGCGATGCCGATGATCACACCGAAGCCGGCGAGCATCGCGACGGTGATCCAGAGGTTGCGCAGGGCCGAGTCGATGGCGTTCTGGAAGAGCAGGCCCAGCAGCACGATCGGGATCGAGCCGATGATCACCAGCCAGCCCATCCGGGCCTGCGGGTCGTCCCGCGGCACCCGGCCGACCAGCGAGCCGAACCAGTTGCGGATGATCCCGACGATGTCGTGGCGGAAGTACACGATCACCGCGGCCTCGGTGCCCAGCTGGTTGATCGCGGTGAACGCCGCGCCCGGGTCCTGGCCGCCGAAGAACTGCCCGACGATGGACTGGTGCGCGCTGGAGGATACGGGCAGGAACTCCGTCAGCCCCTGCACGATGCCCAGCACCAGTGCCTCGAACCAACCCATACCTGCTCCTCGCAACCTTGCTCGTCCTGAAGGGCGCCCGGCGTGAGCACCGGAGCACTCTACGGCCCTCGGACTGAGCGTGGCCTGAGCGTGCCGCCTGCGCCCTGAGCCTGTCGAGGGCCTCTCCGTGCCCCGGCCCGCGCCCTGAGCCTGTCGAAGGCCTCGAAGAGGTTGCGCCCCCTGGTGTAGAGAGGGGACGTGACGATCCACCCCGAGCACCCGTTCGCGACGGCCGACGGCGACCGCGACCCGCTCCGTCGCTGGCGCGGTCGGATGCCTGCTCCGGTGAGCATCTGGACCACCCACGCCGAGCCGCGGCCGGTGGGCTGGACGGTCTCCTCCTTCCTGCTCGCGGACGGCGACCCGGCCGAGGTGGTGGGCCTGGTGGACGAGGAGTCCGACTTCGCCGACGCGGTGGCCGCGAGCGGCCACTTCGCGGTCAGCCTGCTGGGCTGGCCGCACCGCGCGCTGGCCGAGGTCTTCGCCGGGCTGGCCCCGGCGCCGGGCGGGACCTTCACCGTGGGCTCGTGGTCCGACACCGCCTGGGGTCCTGCACTGGACGACGGGGCCGGCTGGCTCGGCGTCCGCGTGCTCGAGGGGGAGCCGGAGCACGCGGGGTGGGCGCTGCTCGTCCGCGGTGTCGTCGAGCACGTTGTGCTGGGCGACCTTCCCGACGCGGGGGTGCTCAGCTCGTTCCGCGGCCGCTACGGCGCGACGACCACCTAGCCCCGACTAGCCTCGCCTCATGACCCGGGTTCTCCTGTGACTACCGTCCTCCTGATCCGCCACGGCCGTACGTCGGCCAACACGGCGGGCATCCTCGCCGGCCGTTCGTCCGGCGTCGAGCTGGACACGGTCGGTGAGCGGCAGGTGGTCGACGTCGGGACTCGTCTCGCCGGGGTGCCGCTGCGCGCGGTGGTGAGCTCGCCGTTGCGTCGCTGCCGACAGACCTCCCAGGCTGTGGTGCAGGGTCGCTCCGACGGCTGCCCGGTCGTGACCGAGCAGGGCCTGGTCGAGTGCGGCTACGGGGAGTGGACCGGCAAGGCGCTGCGCGACCTGGCGAAGGACAAGCTGTGGGCCACCGTGCAGACCCAGCCGTCGGCGGTGCGGTTTCCCGGCGGGGAGTCGATGACGGAGATGTCGGCCCGGGCCGTCAACGCCATCCGTTCCTGGGACGGCCGGATGGCCGCCGAGCACGGACCGCACGCGGTGTGGGCGGCGGTCTCGCACGGCGACGTGATCAAGGCGATCCTAGCCGACGCCCTGGGCATGCACCTGGACGCCTTTCAACGGATCCTGGTGGACCCCGCCTCGGTCTCGATCGTCCGCTACACCGAGAGCCGGCCGTACGTGGTCACGGTGAACTCGACCAACGCCGACCTGGGCCAGCTGCTGCAGCCGCCGCCCAAGAAGCCGCGCGGTCGCCGCAAGCCTGTCGACGACGCCCCGGTCGGCGGCGGCCTCGGCGCGGGCGGCGACGCACCGGGCGACCCGTCCGCGGCCGCAGCACGAACCGATTGAGCGCGGCGTTTAGGCTGATGGACATGGCTATCCTCGTGCACCGTTACGACGCACCGGACCGGTTCGTCGCCGGCACCGTCGGGCAGCCCGGCGAACGCGCCTTCTTCCTGCAGGCGCGCGAAGGTAACCGGATCACCAGCGTGGCGTGCGAGAAGCAGCAGGTCTCCGTGCTGGCCGAGCACCTCGACCGTGTCCTCGACGAGGTCGTCCGCCGCAGCTCCGTGCCCCCCGACGTCCCTCCCTCGACCCGGCTCGCGTCCGACACCGACCCGCTGGACGCCCCCATCACCGAGGAGTTCCGGGTCGGCACCATGACCATCGCCTGGGACCCGAGCATCGACAAGATCGTCATCGAGCTCTTTTCCAACGTGGACGTCGAGGACGACACCGAAGATGCGGTGTCGCCCGCGGCTGAGGCCGAGAGCGACGAACCCGAGGCCGACGAGGTCTTCGTGGTCAAGATCACCGCCGCCTACGCTCGCGACTTCGTGGCCCGCGCCCACGCGCTGGTCTCCGCGGGGCGGCCGCCGTGCCCCTTCTGCCTGCAGCCGCTCGACCCGGACGGTCACATCTGTCCGCGGTCCAACGGCTACCGCCGGCCCCTGTTCTGATCAGGTACGTCCTGACCACCTCACGCCGCAGCAACCGCCGATGACCCATCCCGCGCTGGCGGTGACGCTCGACGACGAGGTCCTGGCCGAGACCGAGCTCGCAATCACCGGTCGGCTGCTGCAGGCGTCCAACGCGACCTTCCTCGCCGAGCTGACCACGCCGAGCGGTACCACCTCGTGGGTCTACAAGCCTGTCGAGGGTGAGCGACCGCTCTGGGACTTCCCCCACCGCACCCTTGGACTGCGCGAGGTCGCCGCGTACGAGGTGTCCAGGATCGGCGGCTTCGACTGCGTGCCGGTCACGGTCTACGCCAACGGCCCGCTCGGTCCGGGGTCGCTGCAGGCGTGGATCGAGAGCGAGGAGGAGGCGGTCGCCGAGCTGGTCGACATCGTGCCCAGCCGCGCCGTCCCGAAGGAGGGCTGGTTCTCCTGCGTCGAGGGGCTGGGGGCCGACGACCGCCCGGTCTCGGTGATCCACGCCGACGACCCGCGGCTGCACACGCTCGCGGTGTTCGAC
The DNA here is from genome assembly GCA_963727215.1 of uncultured Actinomycetota bacterium. Taxonomy (GTDB): domain Bacteria; phylum Actinomycetota; class Actinomycetes; order Propionibacteriales; family Propionibacteriaceae; genus Microlunatus. The sequence goes on along the minus strand of CAVSFR010000009.1, from coordinate 23,316 downwards.
GTGCTGGTCAACAACGCGGACCGCAAGGGCGGCCACATCCTGGCCAGCCAGGGTGCTGTCTTCGGCGTCGACCACGGCATCAGCTTCCACACCGACTACAAGCTGCGGACGTTGCTCTGGGGCTGGGCCGGCACCGAGCTGCGGCCGGCCGACCTCGAGTCGGTGGCCAAGGCGCGCGAGGAGGCGCCGGAGCAGCTGGCGCTGCTGCTCGGCGAGGACGAGATCGAGGCGTTCGTGCGGCGGGCCGACCTGCTGCTCAACCGGCGCAAGCTTCCGCGGCCGCGCGGCCAGTGGCCCTCCATCCCCTGGCCCCCGTTCTGAGCGCCGCCCGTGGAGGAGGTCGGGCCGGTCCCGCCGGATAGGGTGACGGGCATGCAGGCGTGGACCTCAGGACCTCTTCCCCGGCTCGAGGCCCCAGGTGGTCCGGATCGGGTGCGCGCATTCGACTCCGCCGCAGGCCAGCTGACCGAGGTCGGACCGACCTCGGGTACGGCCCGGATGTACGTCTGCGGCATCACCCCGTACGACGCCACCCACATCGGCCACGCCAACACCTACGTCGCCTTCGACCTGCTGAACCGCGTCTGGCGCGACGCCGGCCTCGAGGTCGACTACGTCCAGAACGTCACCGATGTGGACGACCCGCTGATCGAGCGTGCCGCCGCCACCGGCGTCGACTGGGCCCAGCTGGCGGCTGAGCAGATCGAGCTCTTCCGGGAGGACATGTCCGCCCTCAACGTGCTGCCGCCGCGCCACTTCATCGGCGCGGTCGAGGCGATGCCGCTGATCCTCGACTTCGTGGAGGACCTGCGGACCCGCGGCGTGGTCTACGCCGTCGAGGACGACCATCCGGGAGACCTCTACCTGGACCGGACGGCCGACCCCGAGTTCGGCTCGCTGTCCCACCTCACGCCCGAGCAGGCGTTGCCCGTCTTCGCCGAGCGGGGCGGCGACCCCGAGCGGCTCGCCAAGCACGACCCGCTCGACTCCCTGCTGTGGCTGCGGCACCGCGAGGGCGACCCGTCCTGGCCGTCGGCGTACGGCGACGGCCGCCCCGGCTGGCACGTCGAGTGCGCGGCGATCGCCATGCAGCACCTCGGCCCCGACTTCGACGTCCAGGCCGGCGGCAGCGACCTGGTCTTCCCGCACCACGAGATGTCCGCTTCCACCGCCCGGCTCGCCACCGGCAAGCCGTTCGCGCGGGCCTACCTGCACAGCGGCATGGTCGGCCTCGACGGGGAGAAGATGTCGAAGTCGCGCGGCAACCTCGTCTTCGTCTCTGTGCTCCGCCGCTCGGGCGTCGACCCGATGGCCATCCGGCTCGCCCTGCTCAGCCAGCACTACCGCGACGACTGGGAGTGGACGCCCGGGGTGCTCAGCACCGCCGAGGCCCGGCTCAGCCGCTGGCGCGAGGCCGTCCGCCTGTCCGCGGGCGTCAAGGCCGACGACGTGCTGGCCCACCTCCGGTCGGCGCTGGCCACCGACCTCGATGCCCCGACCGCCCTCGCCGCCGTCGACGCCTGGGCCAGCGCCTCCATGGCCATGGACGGCGACGACCCCGCCGCACCCGCCCTGGTCGCCCAGGCCTGTCGACGCCCTCCTCGGCGTCAAGCTCTAGCCCCTACTCTCCGCGCCCCCAACCCGACCTGTCAGAACTGAGTTGTCCCATGGGACAACTCAGTTCTGACAAGTCGGTTCAGGTGGCGCCGGACTCATGGTCCATCATCGGCCGATCGTGACGTACGGAACATCTCGGTGGCAAGGACGGAGCGTGCCGGCTTCGCACCTCGTGCCAGAATCACGGTGACGAGTTTTCAACTCGCACGTGTTCCGGGGTCGGTGAAAGTCCGAGCCGGCGGTGAAAGTCCGCGACCCGCTCGCAGCCAGCCAGCGGTTGATGTGGTGAAACTCCACGACCGACGGTGAGAGTCCGGATGGGAGGAACACGGGAGCAGTTCGACGACGCTCGGAGCGCCCAAGCTTCGAGCGCGTGAGCGTCTCTTTCACCCCGGGTAGCCGTGCGACCGGATGAGTGGAGGACAGATGGATTTCTCAGACCTGCTCACGCGGTTGCTGAACGCCAAGCTGGACATCGGTCCAGGCGTTCTGCTGCGTGAGATCATCGGAAACGCCTTCGGGCTGGCAAGCGCCCTGCTGGGGATGAGACGCAGGGTCTCGGCCTGGCCGATCGGCATCGTGGGCAACGTGTTGCTGTTCACGGTCTTCCTGGGCGGGGTGTTCAACACCCCCCAGGACCTGGACCTGTGGGGACAAGCCGGCCGCCAGGTCTTCTTCCTCATCGTCAGCGTCTACGGCTGGGTTCGCTGGCAGCAGTTCAAGCGCAACGGTGCCTCGGGCGGGGTCGGGGTCGTACCCCGCTGGGCCGGTGCCAAGGGACGCATCCAGCTGGTCGTCGCGGCGGTCGTGCTCTGGGTGATCTTCTATTTCGCGCTCGCGCAGCTGGACTCCTACGGTCCGGCCAGCGACGCCTGGATCCTCACCGGCTCGATCCTGGCCACCTACGGCATGGCCCGGGGTTGGGTCGAGTTCTGGCTGATCTGGATCCTGGTGGACCTGGTCGGCGTCCCGCTGCTCTTCGCCGCCGGCTACTACCCGTCAGCGGTGATGTACATCGTCTACGGCGGGTTCTGCGTGTGGGGCCTGGTGTCGTGGTGGCGGCTCGAGCGCAGCGGTCGTCAGCCGGAGACCGTTGCGGCGGCCGACCCGGTGATCGAGACCGTCGGCTGACCTGACACCGGGCGGGCCACTAGGCTCGCCCGGTGACGGCCAAGACCTTCGAGACCCTGTTTGCCGAGCTGACCGCCAAGGCAGCCGCCCGCGAGCCGGGTTCGGGCACCGTGGCCCGCATCGATGCCGGCGTGCACGCGATCGGCAAGAAGGTCGTGGAAGAGGCCGCCGAGGTGTGGATGGCGGCTGAGTACCAGTCCAAGGACGAGGCCGCCGAGGAGATCAGCCAGCTCCTGTACCACCTGCAGGTGATGATGATCGCCCTCGACCTGAGCCTGGACGAGGTCTACGCACACCTGTAAGTCGCCGACTCGCACCTAAGATGTCCGCCGTGAGTCCCGCCCGCCCGCCCATCAAGGTCGCCGTCCCCAACAAGGGCTCACTCTCGGAGTCGGCCGCGGCGATGCTGCGCGAAGCCGGGTACGCCCAGCGCTCAGACCCCAAGGAGCTCGTCCTCTTCGACGAGGCGAACGGCGTCGAGTTCTTCTACCTGCGGCCGCGCGACATCGCCGTCTACGTGGGGGAGGGCACCCTCGACGTCGGCATCACCGGTCGCGACATGCTGCTCGACTCGCGCGCGTCGGCCACCGAGCTGCTGCCGCTCGGCTTCGGTCGCAGCCGGTTCCGGTTCGCCGCGCAGGTCGGCCGGGACCTGTCGGTCGACAAGCTGGAGGGCCTCCGGCTCGCCACGTCCTACCCGGGTCTGGTCGAGGCCTACCTCGCCGAGCACGGGGTGAGCGCTCGCTTGATCAAGCTCGACGGGGCGGTCGAGACCGCCATCCGGCTGGGCGTGGCTGACGTGATCGCCGACGTGGTGGAGACCGGGACGACGCTGCGGCAGGCGGGTCTGGAGCTGTTCGGCGAGCCGATCCTGCAGTCCGAGGCCATCCTGATCCGGCGGACCGACGCGGCCGATCCCGCTGGCCTGGGTCAGCTGGAGCGACGACTCAACGGCGTCCTGGTCGCTCGCAACTACGTGATGATGGACTACGACGTGGCCAGCACCGAGGTCGAGCAGGCCTGTGCAATCACGCCGGGCTTCGAGTCCCCGACCGTCTCCCCGCTGGCCAAGCAGGGCTGGCACGCGGTCCGCGCGATGGTGCGCCGCACCGAGGCCCAGCAGATCATGGACGACCTCTGGGAACTGGGCGCCCGCGCGATCCTGGTCACCGACATCTCCGCCTGCCGGATCTGAGATGCGTCCCGCTCCGGACGCCGTCGCTCCCGGTCCACTGGTGATCCGACCCCGTCGGCTCCGCGTCGTCGCCGTCGTGATGGCGGGCGGCCTGACCGCGGCTACGGCTTACGGCTGGCTGGCCCTCCCGGCCGAGGTCCGTGTGCTGTTCACCCCGTCCCAGTTGCTCACGTTACTCGCGCTGCTCGCCGTGCTCGTGCTGGTGATGGTCTCGCTGGCCTCCAGCGTGGTCCGGGCCGACGAGACCGGACTTCGCTTCCGCAACGGCCTCCGCAGCCACACCGTGCCCTGGGACCGCGTGCACAAGATCATCCTGCGTCGCGGCGACCCGTGGGCCATGCTGCTGCTGACCCCGGCGGACGGCCGACCCTTTACGGCCGATCTCGACGCGGAGAAGCGGCAGCTGATGGCCCTGCAGTACGGCGACGGGGCGGCCGCGCAGATCGGCGTCGAGGAGCTGCGCCGCCGGCAGCGCTACTACCGCTCGGCCTGACGCCCCCGCGTCACTGGATCCCGCGGGACTTGAGCAGCGCCTCGATCTCGGCCATGTCGTCGTCGACCGGAGGAGCGGGCTGACGAGCGGCCTTCTTGCTGGTGCTGGTGCTCGTGGTGGGGCCGGTGGTCACGACGGAGGCGCTTCCGGGACGGCCCGCGGTCGGGGCCGTGGTCTCGGCCTTCCGGCTCCGCTTGGGCGTCCGTCGGGCGACGACACCGCCGACGACCCAGAGGACGACGCATACGGCCAGCAGGGACAGGCCCAACCAGACGAGGGGCGACAGGATCACGTGGGAGGCCCAGTCGACAACCGCCACCACGCCGTTCCAGGCCAACCGCAGCAACCCGCTGAAGTAGAGCGCGACCGGGGCCAGGGCCAGCGCGACGCCCTGCACGGCCCGTCCCTTGCGGCCGCGCCGACCGGCGAGGATCGCGGCGATCAGCCCCAGCAGGGACAGTCCCAGGCACAGGGGAAGCAGGACAGCGTCAGCAGCAGGCATCGCCCCAGCCTGCCACGCGAGTAGGTGTTCGGGATCGGGGACGAGCCCCACCCGACCCCGGCCGGGCCCGGAGACGCGGGGTCGGACCACGTACGGTGGCTCGGTGGATCACGGACGACTGCTGGCCCCCTCACCCTTCCCCGGTGACGACGGACTGGCCCAGCCCGGCACCCGACGCGCGCTTGCGGCAGCGGTCACGTGCGCCGGACACCTCGAGCTACCTGCGCGCCGTCGCCGCACTCTGCGAGGACCGGCTGCTGGTGCCGGTGGTCGCGACCGCCACCCGGGTCGGCTCGGGCGCGACGGGGCTGACGAGCGACAAGGAGGCGGAGATGTCGGTGGTGATGCTGCAGTCCGCCGACGGCCGTCGTGCGCTGCTGGCCTTCACCGGCCTCGACTCGCTGCACGCCTGGCAGGCTGACGCCCGTCCGGTCCCGGTCACGCTCGACCGCGCGGCCCAGACCGCGCAGGCCGAGGACGTCAGCGCCCTGCTCGTGGATTTCGCCGGGCCGCACCCGCTGGTCATTGACGGAGAGGTGCTCGAGGCTCTCGCCGCTGGACACCGACTGGTGGAGACCGAGCCCGACCAGTTCGGCTGGGCCGTGCCCGTGACGGAGCCTGGCGGTCCCGCGTCCGGCGCCCAGTGACGGACTAAGCAGCCCAGCTGCCGCGTTGAGTCGGCGTCGGAGCCCTGGCGCAGGAATGGTCCTGCGCCACGGTCGGGTGATAACGTGGGCGCCGACCGATTCGGCTTCGGCCGGATCTGCAAGCGGAGACCCGATCTCCCACCCGTACGACGGCTCGCCGAGAGGCGGTACAAGGTCGTCGGGTTGGTCCATATGGACGACGCGCGCTTTCCGGAGCGCGGCGCGTCGTCCTGTGGTTTGGGGTCTTCGCCGTCGGCGGAGGCCCTTCGTGTTTCTCGGGTTCTCCTCCTCGCAGCTCCGGGTGTGCACCGGGTCGTTCAGTCACCGCACACCTATGGAGGACATATCAGCACCGAACCGCGAATCAACGACCGCATCCGCGTCTCCGAGGTCCGACTCGTCGGACCCGCTGGGGAGCAGGTGGGGATCGTTCGTATCGAGGACGCGCTGCGGCTGGCGCGTGAGTCAGAGCTGGACCTGGTCGAGGTTGCGCCGATGGCGCGTCCGCCGGTCGCCAAGCTCATGGACTACGGCAAGTTCAAGTACGAGAACGCGCAGAAGGCGCGCGAGAGCCGCCGTAACCAGACGAACACGGTGATCAAGGAGATGAAGCTCCGGCCGAAGATCGACACGCACGACTACGACACCAAGAAGGGTCACGTCGTGCGCTTCCTCAAGGCCGGGGACAAGGTCAAGATCACCATCATGTTCCGCGGTCGCGAGCAGTCGCGGCCCGAGCTCGGCTACAACCTGCTCAAGAAGCTGGCGGCCGACGTCGACGAATTCGGTTTCGTCGAGTCCTCGCCCAAGCAGGACGGTCGGAACATGCTGATGGTCCTCGGACCGCACAAGAAGAAGACCGAGGCCCGCGCCGAGGCAGCCGTCGAGCGTGACCGGCGGATGGCGGAGCGACAGGCAGGCGCCGACGAGGAGCACCGCCAGCTGGCGGACCTCCGGGCGCAACACGCCGCCGAGCCGACGACGCCCCGCCGTCGTGGACCGGCCGACAACCTCGACCCCGACGTGGACCTCTGAGTCAGAGGTCGACCTCGATCGGCGCCTGCTCCTCTGCGGGTGAGCGCCGACTGATTGACCCTTGTGGAGCAAGTCGCCGCAGGGGACGTGAGAGACGTCCGCACCTCAGGTGCGGGCGCGGACAGGAGCGGCAGATGCCGAAGATGAAGACGCATTCCGGGGCCAAGAAGCGGTTCCGGTTCACGGGGACGGGCAAGCTCATGCACCGCAAGGCGGGCAAGATGCACCTGAACGAGCACAAGGCCAGCACGCGTACGCGTCGGCTCGACGGCGACGCCGTCCTGGCTCCGGGCGATGCCGCCAAGGCCAAGAAGATGCTCGGCAAGTACGGCCGCTAGTCCTTCTCTCACCCGTTTCGACGAACCACCTCAGCAAGGAGCAACCCCATGGCCCGCGTCAAGCGTTCCGTGAACGCGCAGAAGAAGCGCCGCCAAGTTCTCGAGCAGGCCTCGGGCTACCGCGGCCAGCGCTCGCGCCTGTACCGCAAGGCGAAGGAGCAGGTCACCCACTCCCTCGTCTACGCCTACCGTGACCGCCGCGCCCGCAAGGGCGACTTCCGCAAGCTGTGGATCCAGCGGATCAACGCCGCTGCCCGCGCGGAAGGCATGACCTACAACCGCTTCATCTCCGGTCTGAAGGGCGCTGGTGTCGAGGTGGACCGCAAGATCCTCGCCGATCTCGCCGTCACCGACCCGGCTGCCTTCGCCTCGCTGGTCGAGATCGCCCGGAGCCACGCCCCAGCCGAGACCGCCGAGACCGCGGCCTGAGCGACCAGTCGAGCGAGGCCTACCAGAGCGGCCTCGAGCTCACCTTCGACGAGCCGATCGCACCGTCTCCTGCCTCGCAGGGGCTCGTGCGGTCGGCTCGTCGTCTGCTCCGACGCAAGGAGCGGACCGCTGCGGCAGAGTTCCTGGCCGAGGGCCGCCAAGCCGTCGCAGAGGCGCTGGCGCGACCGGGAATCGTGCTCGACCTGCTGGTCGGCGCCGACGTGGTTGAGCGTCACCAGGACCTGCTGAACGTGGCGATCCGAGCCGACGTGCCGGTCTGGACGCTGCCGCCGGCGCTGCTGGCGACCCTCGCCGACACCGTCAGCCCCCAAGGCGTTCTCGCTGTATGTCGCACCGTCGACGTGACCCTGGACGAGGCGCTGGCCGGGGAGCCACGGCTGGTGGTGCTCTGTGACCAGGTGCGGGACCCCGGCAACCTCGGCACCGTCGTCCGCTGTGCCGACGCCTTCGGTGCTGACGCCGTCCTGGTCAGCCGGGACTCCGTCGACCTCTACAACGCCAAAACGGTCCGGGCCAGCACGGGGAGCCTGTTCCACCTGCCGGTCGCGGTGGAGGTCGACCTGGGCGAGGCGATCGACACCGCACGTGCGGCTGGGCTGCAGGTGTTCGGGGCCGACGGCGGCGGTCACGGCACCGTCGACGACGCCGTCGCCTCCGGCGAGCTGAGCCGGCCTGTGCTCTGGGTGATGGGCAACGAGGCCTGGGGGCTGCCGCCTGAGCACGTGGCGCTGCTCGACCGGCTCGTCGCGCTGCCGATGTACGGCCGAGCCGAGAGCCTCAACCTCTCCACCGCCGCCGCGGTTTTCCTCTACGCCACCGCTACCGCCCAACACGCCGCGCGCCTGAGCAGTCCCGGGCCTGAACCTTCGAGCCCGAGCCTGTCGAGCCAGAACTCTCCGCGCCCTGAGCCTGTCGAAGGGCCGACACCTTCCGCGCCCTGAGCCTGTCGAAGGCCTCGAAGAGGTTGCGCTGGCCCCCAAACCCCAAGCCCGGGCGTCCCAGGCGGCAAACCGGTTCGCTCGGCGACGGCCAAGGCTTCCTAGACTGTCCCGGTTGCCAACCCGAGGGGAGCCCATGTCCGGGCCGAACACGAGCTACGACCCCGTCCAGGTCGCGCCGCTGCACGCCGAGCACGTCGAGGCCATGGTGGCCGAGGCGCTCGCCGCTTTTGCCGCCGCCACCTCGGTCGCCGAGCTCAAGCAGGCCCGGTCCGCGCACGCCGCTGACCGGTCCCCGATCGCGCTGGCCAACCGCGAGATCGGCGCGCTGCCGCCGCAGGCGCGCAAGGACGCCGGAGCCAGGATCGGCAAGGCCCGCGGTCAGATCAACGCGGCGCTCAAGGCTCGCGAAGCCGAGATCTCCACCGCGGAGCTGGCCCGGACCCTCGTCGAGGAGCGCGTCGACGTGACGCTGCCGGTAGCAGAGCACGCGCCCGGAGCCGTCCACCCGATCACCGGCCTGATGGCCCTCGTCGAGGACGTCTTCGTCGGCATGGGCTGGGAGGTCGCCGAGGGGCCCGAGCTCGAGGCGGAGTGGCTGAACTTCGACGCCCTCAACTTCATCCCCGACCACCCGGCCCGCACGCTGCAGGACACCCTGTTCGTGGAGCCCGAGGGCGGCGGCCTGGTGATGCGGACCCATACCTCGCCGGTTCAAGCGCGCAGCCTGCTCACCCGTGAGCTGCCTGTCTACGTGATCTGCCCCGGCAAGACCTACCGCGCGGACGAGTACGACGCGACCCACGTCCCCGTCTTCCACCAGATCGAGGGTCTCGTCGTCGACCGTGGCATCACGCTCGGTCACCTCCGCGGAACCCTGGACCACTTCGCCCAGTCGATGTTCGGCGACGTCCGGACCCGGATGCGCCCGCACTACTTCCCGTTCACCGAGCCCTCGGCCGAGGTGGACCTGGAATGCTTCGTCTGCCACGGCGACTCCGTCGGCAACCCGGACCGGCCCTGCCGTACCTGCAAGAGCGAAGGCTGGATCGAGTGGGGCGGCTGCGGGATCGTCAACCCGCGGGTGCTGGCCGCCTGTGGGGTCGACCCGGACGTCTACTCCGGCTTCGCCTTCGGCATGGGTGTCGAGCGCACCTTGCAGGTCCGCAACGACGCCGCGGACATGCGCGACATGGTCGAGGGCGACGTTCGCTTCAGCCGCTCCCTGCTCGGAGCGGCGCGATGAGGGCTCCGCTGTCGTGGCTGCGTGAGTACGCCGCCCTGCCGTCCGACGTCGACGGCCGTGATCTGGCCGAAGCCTTCGTGCGTGCCGGCTTGGAGGTCGAGGGCGTCGAGCAGGCCGGCGCGGACGTGAGCGGACCGGTCGTCGTCGGTCGCGTGCTCTCGGCCGAGCCGGAGCAGCACTCGAACGGCAAGACCATCAACTGGTGCCGCGTCGACGTGGGCGACCACAACGACGCGGCCGACGGTGAGCAGCCGGCGTCACGGGGAATCGTCTGTGGAGCGCACAACTTCGGCGCCGGTGACCTGGTCGTGGTGGCGCTGCCTGGGGCCGTGCTTCCCGGCGACTTCCGCCATCGCCGCCCGCAAGACCTACGGCCACGTCTCCGACGGCATGATCTGCTCGGCGCGCGAGCTGGGCCTGGGCGATGATCACGACGGGATCATTGTCCTCGACGAGCCGGCGTCTGGTTCCTCGGCACGCGATGCGGCGTCGGTGCTGCACCTGCGCGAGACCGTCCTCGAGATCGACGTGACGCCCGATCGCGGCTACGCCATGTCGATCCGCGGGCTGGCCCGCGAGGCCGCGCAGGCCAGCGGGGTCGCCTTCACCGACCCGGTGGACCGGCCCGTACCGGCCTCGGTGGACGCCGGCTGGCCCGTACGTCTCGAGTCGGCCGCCTGCCCGCTCTTCGTCGCCCTCACGGTCACCGGCATCGACCCGAGCCGACCGAGCCCGCGCTGGCTCGCCCGTCGGGTCCAGCTCGCTGGGATGCGGCCGATCTCGCTGGCCGTCGACATCACCAACTACGTGATGCTCGAGACCGGCCAGCCGCTGCACGCCTACGACGCCGACCAGCTGGCTGGCACCATCGTCGCGCGTCAGGCCGCGCCGGGGGAGAAGCTCACCACCCTCGACGACGTGGTCCGCGACCTCGACCCCGCCGACCTGGTCATTGCCGACGACACCGGCCCGATCGGTCTCGCCGGCGTGATGGGTGGGGCGACCAGTGAGCTGTCGGCCCGGACCACGACCGTGGTCATCGAGGCCGCGTCCTTCGACGCGCTCACCCTCGCCCGCACCTCGCGCCGGCACAAGCTCGCCTCGGAGGCGTCTCGACGCTACGAGCGCGGAGTCGATCCGGGGGCCGCGTACGCCGCGGCGCACCGGGCGGCGGCCCTGCTCGTCGAGCTTGCTGGCGGCACGCTGGCGCCCGACGAGACGGTAGCCGGCGCTGTGCCGGCGATGCCCGTCACCACTTTCGACGCTGACCTCCCCACCCGCGTCCTGGGCGTGGACGTGAGCGCTACTCAGGTCGTCGAGCTGCTCGGGCGCGTCGGAGCCGAGGTCGCGCTCGACGGCTCGACGGTGACGGCGACCGCGCCCACCTGGCGCCCCGATCTGACCGACTCCTACGACTACGTCGAGGAGGTCGGTCGGCTGATCGGCTACGACAACATCCCTGCCGTCGTACCCCGCGCACCCGTTGGCCGCGGGCTCACTCGAGAGCAGCGCGTCCGTCGTGCGGTGACTGCGGCCGTTGCGGGCTCCGGCTATGTCGAGGTGCTGAACTTCCCGTTCGTCGCAGGCGCTGATCTCGACCGGATGGGGGTGCCGGCCGACGACCGCCGACGCCGGCTCTCCCGGCTGCTGAACCCGCTCGCCGAGACGACGCCGTACCTGCGGACGTCGCTGCTCCCGGGGCTGTTCGGGGCGGTCACCCGCAACACCAGCCGCGGCCAGGACGACCTGGCGCTGTTCGAGACCGGCTTGGTCTTCTTCGCACCCGAGCCCCGGCTCACCGCACCCCGACCGCCGGTCGCGTCTCGGCCCAGTGCCGAGGTGTTGGCGGCGATGGACGAGGCTCTCGGTGACCAGCCGCGTCACCTGGCTGCGGTCCTGACCGGCGCTTGGAAGCGGGCCGGCTGGTCCGGACCGGGGGAGCGGGCCGCCTGGTTGCACGCGGTGGCTCTCGCTGAGCTGGTCGCCTCGACCGTCGGTCTCCCGCTCGCTCGGCGCTCGGCCGAGCAGGCACCTTGGCACCCCGGACGCTGCGCCGCGATGCTGCTGCCCGGCTCGGACGCGGTGATCGGCTACGCCGGTGAGCTGCACCCGAGCGTCATCGAGGCTTACGGCCTACCGGTGAGGACCTGCGCGGTCGAGCTCGACCTCGACGTTCTGATCGCCGCGGCGCCTGCGGTTGGCCAGGTCGCTCCGCTCTCCTCCTGGCCGGTGGCGAAGGAGGACGTAGCCCTGATCGTGAGTCGGGACGTCCCAGCGGCCGAGGTCGAGGCCGCGCTGCGCGCCGGGGCGGGAGACCTGCTCGAGTCGGTGTCGCTATTCGACACCTACACCGGTCCGCAGATCGGCGAAGGCAAGATCTCCCTGGCCTTCACCCTGCGCTTCCGGGCCCCCGACCGGACGTTGACCGACGCCGAGACCGCCGCAGCGCGGGACGCCGCCGTGGCCCGCGCGGCCGCTGACTGCGGAGCCGTCCAGCGCACTGAGTAATATGACATGGGCATGTTGCTTATGGCATAGTCATGCGGGTGATTCGGGTAGCGGTAGCAGGAGCCACGGGGTACGCCGGGGGCGAGCTGCTGCGCTTGTTGCTAGGTCATCCCGACGCCGAGGTCGGTGCGCTGACGGCAGGATCGAGCGCGGGTCAGCGGTTGTGCGACAGCCAGCCGCATCTGGTGCCGCTCGCGGAGCGGACAATTCTCGCCACGAGCCCGGAGAACCTGGCCGACCACGACGTGGTCTTCTTGGCCCTACCCCACGGCGCATCCGCAGCGGTGGCGGCTGCGCTGCCGACAGAGACCCTCGTGGTGGACTGCGGAGCCGACTTCCGGTTGACCGACGCAGGCGCGTGGCGACAGTTCTACGGCTCCCCGCACGCCGGTAGCTGGCCCTACGGCCTACCCGAGCTACAGGGCCAGCGGGACAAGTTGCAGGGCGCCCGACGGATCGCCGTCCCGGGTTGCTACCCGACCACCGCCACTCTGGCGCTGATGCCGGCCTTGCACCATGGGTTCACCGACGGCCACGACATCGTGGTGGTCGCCGCCAGCGGCCCGTCGGGAGCGGGCAAGTCGCTGAAGCCACACCTGCTCGGCGCTGAGCTGATGGGCTCGGCCAGCGCCTACGGCGTTGGCGGCGGTCATCGGCACGTCCCGGAGATGCTGCAGAACTTCGCCGCTTGCGGCGCCTCGTCGCCGACGGTTTCCTTCTACCCCGGTCCTCGTGCCGATGTCGCGCGGCATCCTCGCCACCTGCACCGCACCACTTGCTCCTGGAGCCAGCGCCGAAGGGGTTCGGGCCGCCTACGTCGAGGACTACGCTGATGAGCCGTTCGTGCACCTGCTGCCCGAGGGCCAGTGGCCGCAGACGCAGTCGGTGCTCGGCTCCGAACGCGGTGCACGTCCAGGTCACCGTCGACGCGGCTGCCGGTCGGATCGTGGCCGTGGCGGCGTTGGACAACCTCACCAAGGGCACCGCCGGTGGCGCGGTTCAGTGCATGAACCTCGCCCTTGGTCTTCCCGAGACGACTGGGCTGAGCACCGTGGGGATGGCACCGTGACCGGGACCTCCTTGGGAGCTGACCCGCCACGACGTGGCGCTGGGGCTCGCGCAGCTGCCTGCACATGCGTCTGTCCCGCGCTGGGCTCTCGACGACGGCTATGACGCCCCGTTCTGGAGCGCTACCCGAACCTCGGACGAGCTGAGCGTGGTGTGCGCTTGGGAGGCGTTACCCGGAACAGTCACCGGCGTCGGCCCGTTCACCGCATTCAGCATTGACGGACCGCTCGACCACTCCCTGATCGGTGTACTTGCTGGTCTTCTCGCGCCGCTGGCCGACGCCGAGATCTCGGTCCTCGCGGAGTCGACCTTCGACACCGACTGGATCCTCGTGCCGACGCCCCAGGCCGACCAGGCGGTCCAGGCGTGGGAGTCCGCCGGCCATCACATCACCGCGGAGGCCCTCTCATGAGCGTCACCCGAGCCGCGGGCTTCCTCGCCGCCGGCGTCACCGCCGGCCTCAAGGCCAGTGGGCGTCCTGACCTTGCCCTAGTGGTCAACACCGGACCCGACTTCACCGCGGCTGCGGTCTTCACCGGTAACCGCGTCAAGGCGGCGCCGGTGCTGTGGTCGCAGCAGGTGCTGGCCGACGGCCGGGTTCGGGCCGTCGTGCTCAACTCCGGTGGGGCGAACGCCTGCACCGGACCTGATGGCTTTCTCGACACGCACCGGACTGCGGAGCACGTGGCGGCGGTGTTGACCGACCAAGCCGAGGCCCCGGAGGTGGGTGCGGTCGACGTGGCCGTCTGCTCGACCGGCCTGATCGGCGTCCGGCTGCCGATGGACCTGCTGACGGCCGGGATCACCAACGCAGCCGAGCAGCTCGGCCCCGACGGCGGCGAGGCGGCGGCCATGGCCATCATGACCACCGACACCCGGGCCAAGCAGGCCAGCTACGCCGACGAGGGCTGGTCCGTTGGCGGTATGGCGAAAGGCGCCGGCATGCTCGCCCCCGGCCTGGCCACGATGCTTGTCGTGCTCACGACCGACGCTGTCGTCGACCCTGACCTGGTCCAGGACCAGCTGGCCCGGGCGTGTCGTCGCAGCTTCGACCGGGTGGACAGCGACGGATGCATGTCGACCAACGACACCGTTCTCCTGCTCAGCAGCGGCGCTTCCGGGGTCCGACCCCACGCAGGCCGACTTCCAGGCTGCTCTGGACGAGCTCTGCTCCGATCTGGCCCTCCAGCTGCTCGGCGACGCCGAGGGAGCGGCGCACGAGATCGCGATCACCGTCGCCCACGCGGCCACCGAGGACGACGCTGTCGAGGTCGGTCGGGCCATTGCCCGCAGCAACCTCTTCAAGTGCGCGATCTTCGGTGGCGACCCCAACTGGGGACGGGTGCTCGCCGCGATCGGCACCACCTCGGCGGCCTTCGAGCCCGACCGGCTCGACGTCTCATTCAACGGGGTCAAGGTCTGCCGTGACGGCCAGATCGGCGAGTCCCGTGACCTGGTGGAACTCAGCCGGCCGATCCGTCCAGGTGCTGGTCGACCTCCGTGCCGGGCCCAGGTCCGCCACGGTCTGGACCAACGACCTGACGTATGACTACGTCCGGGAGAACGCGGAGTACGCGACATGACCCCCGATGCCATGAGCCTGGTCGAGAAGGCGTCAATCCTCACCGAGGCGCTGCCCTGGCTGGAGACCTACGCAGGCAAGACCGTGGTGATCAAGTACGGCGGCAACGCCATGGTCGACGAGAACCTGAAGCGCGCGTTCGCCCAGGACATCGTGTTCATGAAGCGGTGCGGCGTGCACCCCGTCGTCGTCCACGGCGGAGGGCCGCAGATCTCGTCCATGCTCAGCCGGCTGGGCATCGCCTCGGAGTTTCGTGGGGGCCTGCGGGTGACCACGCCGGAGGCGATGGAGGTGGTCCGGATGGTCATGGTCGGCCAGGTCGGACGTGACCTGGTGGGCTTGATCAACAGCCAGAGCACCCTGGCTGTGGGACTTTCTGGCGAGGACGGCGGCCTGTTCACCGCCGAGCGGCGAGGGCACGGTCATCGACGGCCAGGAAGTTGATCTTGGTCTGGTGGGCGACGTCGTCCACGTCCGCACCGAGGCCGTCCAGGGCTTGATCGACTCGGGCAGCGTCCCTGTGGTGGCAGGGATCGCGCCCGACGTCAACGGCGTGGTGCACAACGTCAACGCCGACACCACGGCGGCAGCCCTGGCGGTCGCGCTGCAGGCCGACCGGCTGGTCGTGCTCACCGACGTCGAGGGTCTCTACCGGGACTGGCCCAGCAGCACCGAGGTGATTAAGGAGCTGTCGGCTTCCGAGCTGCGCCGCGATCCTGCCCACGCTCGAGTCGGGGATGCTGCCCAAGATGGAGGCCTGCCTCCGCGCGGTCGAGGGCGGTCTCACCCGCGCCACCGTCACCGACGGACGGGTTCCGCACGCCCTACTGCTGGAGATCTTCACCAACGCCGGCATCGGCACCATGGTCACCCAGGACGGCCTCATCCGGTTGGGCAGCCGCGTGTTCTCCCGCGAGCAGGGCATCCCACCCCACGAGCTGACGAACGGCGAGTTCGGTGCCCTGACCACAGCAACCAGCCTCCGGGAGCAAACATGAGCACCGACCTGAGTGTGGCCCCCGGCGAGCTGGCCGGCCCGCTGACCACCACTGGCGCTGTTCTTGACGGCTACGCCCACTCCGTCATGGCCACCTTCGGCCTCCCCAAGCGGGTCTTCGTCCGCGGTGAGGGCTGCTACGTCTGGGACGCGGAGGGTCGTCGCTACCTCGACCTGCTCGCGGGGATCGCGGTGAACGCGCTCGGCCACGCCCACCCCACGGTGCTGTCCGCGGTGACCGGTCAGATCGCCACCCTCGGTCACGTCTCGAACTTCTTCGCCACCCCGGCCCAGGTCGCCTTGGCCAGCCGGCTCGCAGCAATGGTCAGCCCGGACAACCCCGACGACGCCAAGGTCTTCTTCGCCAACTCCGGCACCGAAGCCAACGAGGCCGCGTTCAAGATCACCCGGATGACCGGTCGGACCAAGATCATCTCCACCGAGGGCGCCTTCCACGGCAGGTCTCTTGGCGCGCTGGCCATCACCCACAACCCCAAGTACCGTGCGCCGTTCGAGCCGCTGCCCGGTGACGTGGTCTTCGTGCCCTACGGCGACGCGGACGCACTGGCCGCGGAGATGGACGACACGGTCGCCGCCGTCGTGCTCGAGCCGGTCCAGGGTGAGAACGGGATCATCGTCCCGCCCCCCGGCTACCTGGCCCGGGCGCGGGCGCTCTGCGACGAGCACGGCTCGCTGCTCTGGATCGACGAGGTGCAGACCGGGATGGGCCGGACGGGCGCTGGCTGGCCCACGTCGAGGAGGGGGTCCGCGCCGACGTGGTCACTCTGGCCAAGGGTCTCGGCAACGGCTTCCCGATCGGCGCGTGCGTGGCCCAGGGTCGGGCGGCGAACTTGCTCGGCGCGGGCAGCCACGGCAGCACCTTCGGCGGCAACCCGGTGGCGGCCATCGCGGGGCTGGCGGTGATCGCGGTGATCGAGCGCGACGGGCTGCTCGAGCACGTGACGGCGATGGGGGAGCACCTGGCGTCCGCCGTCACCGGGCTGAACCACCCGCTCGTCGCCGGGGTCCGGGGCCGTGGCCTGCTGCGGGGCATCGTCCTCACCCAGCCGGTCGCGGCTGCCGTCAGTGACGCCGCGCTCGACGCGGGCTTCATCATCAACGCTCCGCGGCCGGACGTCCTCCGGCTCGCGCCACCCCTGGTGGTCACCGCGGCGCAGCTGGACACCTTCGTCGACGCCCTGCCCGCGCTGCTCGACGCCGCGAGCGGTGCGTCATGACGCTCCGGCATTTCCTGGCCGACGACGACCTCAGTGCGGCGGAGCAGGCCGAGGTCCTCGCCCTTGCCGCGACGCTCAAGGCCGACCCGTTCGAGCATCAGCCCTACCGCGGTCCCCGCAGCGTCGCCGTCCTGTTCGACAAACCGACCCTGCGTACCCAGACATCCTTCGCGGCCGGCATCGCCGAGCTCGGCGGATATCCGATGATCGTGGACGCCCGACTCGCGGGCATCGGCGTCCGCGAGACGGTCGAGGATACCGCCCGGGTCCTCGGCCGGCAGGCTGCCGCGATCGTCTGGCGCACCTTCGCCCAGGCCGACCTGGAGACCATGGCTGCGTACGCCGGCGTGCCCGTGGTCAACGCCCTCACCGACGACTTCCACCCCTGCCAGATCCTGGCCGACCTGCTCACCATCTCCGAGCACAAGGCCGGCAGGTTGGCGGGGCTCACGCTCGCCTACGTCGGGGACGGCGCCAACAACATGGCCGCCTCCTACCTGGTCGGCGGTGCCCTGGCCGGCCTGCACGTCCGGATCGGCACGCCCGACGCCTTCCCACCCGCCCCGGAGGTGCTGGCGCGGGCGGCGAGCATCGCCGAGCAGACCGGCGGCAGCGTGCTCGTCACCGACAACCCAGCCGAGGCTGTCCGCGGTGCCGACGTCGTGGCCACTGACACCTGGGTGTCCATGGGCCAGGAGGACGAGATCGCCGAGCGGGTCCGCGTATTCGGACCGTACGGTCTGACCTCGACCCTGCTCGCTGAGGCGGCTCCGGACGCGCTCGTGCTGCACTGCCTACCGGCTTACCGCGGCAAGGAGATCGACGCGGAGGTGCTGGACGGACCGCAGGCGGTCGTCTGGGACGAGGCCGAGAACCGCCGGCACGTGCAGAAGGCTGTGCTCATCCTGCTCGACCGCTGGGCCCAGGCCACGGCTCCGGGCGCCGTGACGTCGGGGTTCGGGGCGTGACCATGACCGCACCCGGCGCCACCCCGCTCACCCGGACGGGTAGACACGCCCGGATCATCTCCCTGCTCGGCACGCACCAGGTCCGCTCCCAGACCGAGCTCGCCGAGCTGCTGGCCGCCGAGGGCGTGCAGGTCACCCAGGGAACCCTGTCGCGCGACCTGGTCGAGGTCGGGGCGCTCCGGGTCCGGGGCGCCGGCGGCCACCTCGTCTACGCCGTGCCGGGCGACGGAGGCGACCGCAGCCCCCAGCTCGGCGAGTTCGCCACCTTCGAGGCCCGGCTCGCCCGGCTTTGCGGTGAGGTGCTGGTCTCCGCCGAAGCCTCGGCCAACCTCGTCGTCCTGCGCACCCCGCCCGGCGCCGCCCAGTACTTCGCCTCCGCCATCGACCGCGTCGGCTGGGAGTCGATCCTCGGCACCATCGCCGGCGACGACACCATCTTGCTGATCACCCGCAGCCCCTCCGGCGGCAGCGACGTCGCTGACGCCCTGCTCACCATGAGCCGCGGCGACCGGCACCCAGACCGCACCACCACTAGCAAAGGAAACCTCTCGTGAGCGATCGCATCGTCCTGGCCTACTCGGGCGGACTCGACACCAGCGTGTGCATCGGCTGGCTGGCCGAGGAGACCGGGCAGGAGGTGGTGGCCGTCGCCGTGGATGTCGGCCAGGGCGGCGAGGACATGGGTGCCATCCGCCAGCGGGCGCTCGACTGCGGCGCGGTCGAGGCGATTGTCGTCGACGCCAAGGACGAGTTCGCCGAGGACTTCTGCCTGCCGGCGCTGCAGGCGAACGCGCTCTACATGGACCGCTACCCGCTGGTCAGCGCCCTCTCCCGGCCGCTCATCGTCCGTCACCTGGCCGAGGCAGCGCGCGAGCACGGCGCGACCGTGGTCAGCCACGGCTGTACCGGCAAGGGCAACGACCAGGTCCGGTTCGAGGTCGGCATCGCCAACCTCGCCCCCGAGCTCAAGGTCATCGCGCCGGTCCGGGACTACGCGTGGACGCGGGAGAAGGCGATCGCGTACGCCGAGGAGAAGGGGCTGCCGATCAACCAGAGCAAGAAAAGCCCCTACTCGATCGACCAGAACGTCTGGGGCCGCGCGGTGGAGACCGGCTTCCTCGAGGACATCTGGAACTCACCTATCGAGGACGTCTACGACTACACCGCCGATCCGACCGTCCCGCGGGAGGCCGACGAGGTCATCATCACGTTCGAGGCCGGGGTTCCCGTGGCGATCGACGGGGAGGGGGTGTCGATGCTCGAGGCCATCGAGCAGCTCAACACCCGCGCCGGAGCCCAGGGCGTCGGCCGGCTGGACATGGTCGAGGACCGGCTGGTCGGCATCAAGAGCCGTGAGGTCTACGAGGCACCGGGGGCGATCGCGCTGATCGCGGCGCACATGGAGCTCGAGAACGTCACGATCGAGCGCGAGCTGGCGCGCTACAAGCGCGGCGTCGACCAGCGCTGGGGCGAGCTCGTCTATGACGGCCAGTGGTTCTCCCCGCTCAAGCGGGCGCTGGACACCTTCATCGCCGAGGCGCAGAGCGCGGTCAGCGGCGAGATCCGGATGGTCTTGCACGGGGGCCGGGCGACGGTCACCGGTCGGCGCAGCGGCACCAGCCTGTACGACTTCAACCTCGCCACCTACGACGAGGGCGACTCCTTCGACCAGTCGCAGGCCCGCGGGTTCATCGAGATCTACGGCATGTCGAGCAAGCTCGCCGCCCGGCGCGACGGCATCACCACCTCGCGCGCCGGTGTCTGAGGGGCACCAGGGACGGCTGTGGGGTGGCCGGTTCGCCGGCGGCCCCGCGGCGGCCATGTTCGCGCTCAGCGTCTCCACCCAGTTCGACTGGCGGCTGGCCCCGTACGACCTGGCAGGTTCCCGAGCCCACGCTCAGGCGCTGCACCGGGCCGGCCTGCTGAGCGAGGACGAGCTCACCGCGATGCTGGCCGGGTTGGACCAGCTCGGGGCAGACGTGGCTTCCGGCGCCTTTGGGCCGGCCTCCACGGATGAGGACGTCCACGGCGCACTGGAACGCGGTCTGGTCGAGCGGGTGGGCCCAGAGCTCGGCGGCCGGCTGCGGGCGGGCCGTTCGCGCAACGACCAGATCGCGACGCTGGTCCGGATGTACCTGCGGGACGTCGTGCGCGAGCTGACGGCTGGTCTGGTCGAGGTGGTGACAGCGCTGCGCGAGCAGGCCGAGCGTCACCTCGGGGTGGCCATGCCTGGTCGCACCCACCTGCAGCACGCCCAACCCATCCTGCTGTCCCACCACCTGCTGGCCCACGCGTGGCCGCTGCTGCGCGACGGTGACCGGCTGGCCGACCTCGACCGCCGACTGGCCTGGAGTCCCTACGGCTCGGGTGCCCTCGCCGGCACCTCGCTGGGCCTGGACCCGGAGGCGGTCGCGGCCGACCTCGGCTTCACCGGCAGCGTGGCCAACTCCCTGGACGGCACCGCGGCGCGCGACCTGGTCGCCGAGGCCCTCTACGTGCTGGCTCAGGTCGGCGTCGACCTGTCCCGGCTCAGTGAGGACGTCATCCTCTGGTGCACCTACGAGTTCGGCTTCGCCACCCTCGACGACGCCTGGTCGACCGGCTCGAGCATCATGCCGCAGAAGAAGAACCCCGACGTCGCTGAGCTGACGCGCGGCAAGTCGGGGCGACTGATCGGCAACCTGGCGGGCCTGCTGGCCACCCTGAAGGGCCTGCCGCTGGCGTACAACCGCGACCTCCAGGAGGACAAGGAGCCGTTGTTCGACTCGGTCGACCAGCTGCTGGTCCTGCTGCCGGCTGTGGCCGGCATGGTCGGGACGCTCACGTTCCACCCCGAACGGCTCGAGAGCCTGGCGCCTCGCGGTTTCTCGCTGGCCACCGACGTCGCGGATTGGCTGGTGCGTCAGCACGTCCCGTTCGCGTCCGCGCACCACATCGCGGGGGCGACGGTTCGGTACTGCGAGCAGGCGGGGATCGAGCTGTCGGACCTGACTCCGGCCATGCTGACCGAGATCGCACCTGAGCTCGAACCCGGCGTGCTCGAGGTGCTCACGGTGGCCGGCTCGATCGCCTCTCGCGACGGGCGCGGGGGGACGGCGGCGGTCCGGGTCCGAGAGCAGCTGGCCGAGGTCGCCACCGCTACACAGCAGCTGGCTCGCCGGTTGGCGCGCTGATCTCGATTGTCCACAGCCCGTTGCGTGCAGCGAGGTTGTCCACAGCAGACCGTCAGCGGCACACGACGGCCGACCCTGTCCTGATCCTCTCCTCGACACTACGAGGAGAGGACGGCAACCATGGGTGTAAGCACCACCTACATCGGCCACATCGAGATCGAGCCACCGCTCAACCCGGCTGAGCGGAACTACCTCAACGCCTTCGCCGCCAGCCGGCGTTCCTGGCGCCGCGGCGGTCCCTACGCGGTCACGCCCGCGGACCCGCACAGCGGCAGCTCCGATGCAGCGGTCGACCGGTACAACAGGATCGCCGCCGGCCAACCGAGCCTGTGGTGCCAGTGGGTGCCCTGTCGGCGGGGCTGCTGCCTGTCCTGGAATGGCTACGAGAAGTTCTATGCCGGCGCCTCATGGTTGACGTACCTGATGGACCACTTCCTCCGTCCAGGAGCGGAGGCGAGCTCCAGCAAGGCGCGACAGTTCAGCGGGTTCAACTTCGACCATCGGCTGGACGGCGTCATCGCGGGCCGTCAGGAGGACACCCGTGAGCTTTTCCTGCTGCGCGTCGACAACTCAGTGCTGACCCAGCAGGTGCTCAGGCGAGGCGATGCCACGCCGTGGGACGACGAGTGGCCGAGCTCACGCGCCGACATCCCGATCACAGACGATCTCGGGTCACCTATCGTGGCTCCCCGTGACGAGCGCGGTGCTGGATGAGCTGAGATGGCGGGGCCTGCTGGCCAACTCGACTGATGAGCAGGCCTTGGCCGAGCATCTGGGTGCCGGCCCTGTCACCTTCTACGTGGGCTTCGACCCGACGGCGCCCAGCATCCACTTCGGCAACCTGGTGCAGCTGATGGTCGCGCGGCAGCTGCAGGCGGCCGGCCACCGCCCGCTGCTGCTGGTCGGTGGTTCGACCGGAATGATCGGTGACCCCAAGGACTCCGGCGAGCGGACGCTGAACTCCGCGGAGACCGTGACCGGCTGGGTGCGCAGGATCCGGGCCCAGGTGGAGAAATACCTGGACTTCGACGGACCGAACGCCGCGCGCGTGGTCAACAACCTCGACTGGACGGGACCGATGTCGGTCCTGGAGTTCCTTCGCGACGTCGGCAAACACTTCCCGGTCAACCGGATGCTGGCCCGTGACGTCGTCCGGAACCGACTGGAGGACGGGATCTCCTACACCGAGTTCTCCTACGTCTTGCTGCAGTCCATGGACTACCTCGAGCTGTTCCGCAGCCACGGCTGCACCCTCCAGTTCGGGGGTAGCGACCAGTGGGGGAACATCACCGCCGGGGTCGAGCTCGTCAGACGGGTGGAGGGAGCCCGGGTGCACGCCTTGGCTACGCCGCTGCTGACCAAGGCGGACGGCACCAAGTTCGGCAAGACCGAGGGCGGGTCCATCTGGCTGGACCCGGAGATGACGTCGCCCTACGCCTTCCACCAGTTCTTCCTGAACGCCGAGGACGCCAAGGTCATCGACTACCTGAAGGTCTTCAGCACGCGCAGCCGCGACGAGATCGACGACCTCGAGCGCCTGACGCGCGAAGAACCTCACCGTCGGGTTGCCCAGAAGGCTCTCGCTGATGACGTCACCGCGCTCGTCCACTCACCCCAGGAGCGTGACGCTGCCGTGGCTGCAGCCGCGGCCCTCTTCGGACGCTCCGAGCTGCGCGAGCTGTCGCCCTCCGTGCTGGCCGGTGTGGCCGCCGAGATCGGCACAGTCGAGATCGAGGCCACGGACGGGTGGCCCACGGTCGTCGAGGTCCTGGAACGCAGCGGGGTCGTGGCCTCCAAGGGGGCAGCGCGCCGCGCCATCACCGAGGGTGGGGCCTACCTGAACAACACCAAGGTCACCGACACGGAGGCGGTCCTCAAGGAGTCGGACCTTCTCCACGGGCGCTTCATCATCGCCCGTCGTGGCAAGCGAACTGTCGGCGCAGTGAGCCTCAGGGCTCGCCGCTGACGACCAGGCGGCAGCCCCAGCCTGGCTCGCGGTCGAGCCGACTTGACCTCGTCGTCACCCCCGCGTAACGTAATCCAAGCCTTCACGGGGTGCAGGACACCGAAGATCAAGACCATTCGGCGGCCGACCCGGAGGTCCCAACGGTCGAAGCGGTCCGAGCCGGGTGTCTCCGCGAGGAGATCATCTGCTTCGGAGCAAGCCGCCACGCCTGCAGGAGGTCGAAG
>CAVSFR010000008.1:0-163281 GCA_963727215.1 uncultured Actinomycetota bacterium | reverse complement strand
GCAGTCTTGGAAAGCGGGTTGGGTTCACGCCCTCACGAGTTCGAATCTCGTATCCTCCGCCAGGTTGACCAGCGGAAACGCTTGAGCGCGCTGTTCGACTGCAGATTGGCCCGTCAGGAGCGGTCTCAGTTCTGGTCTGATCGGCCGCCGCCAACCAACGCGTCGCCGCTCCATGACTGGACGGCGGTAAACGGTGACGAACACCCGCGAACATCACTTCCGGTCCCGGAGACGGAAGGGCCGTTGACGCCGTCACCAGCCCTGATCTCGCTGCCCCCTGATGCCGTTGGCCGTTGGCCGTTGGCCGTTGGCTAAGGGTGGTGCCGGCAGCGTTGAGATGCCACCATCAGTTCATCTCCGCGAGTTCTCGCTGACCTCGTCAATGGTCAGCGTGCCACCGAACGGCGTGCGAGTCCGTCAACCAGAGGTTTTCATGACCCGGAAGGGCACCATGGCCAGCACAGCCCTCGTCTTGGGCGGGACCGGACAGATCGGTGTCGCCGTCGGCACAGCTCTCCGCGCGGCCGGCTGGGAGGTGGTGTCGGCCGGCCGCGGCCTCCGACCACCGGTAGAAGGACAGGAGGGCGAGGTCCTGGTTCTCGATCGGGAAGACACTCCCGCTCTGGTCAGCGCCGCTCGTGGTCACGACCTCGTCATCGACACCGTCGCCTTCACTCCCGCCCACGCTCATCAGCTTCTGAATCTCGACGTCGGCGCTCTGGTCGTGATCTCCACCGCAGCCGTCTACGAAGGTGCGAACGGCACCTATCTCGACGTGGTCACCGACGCCGACTCGTACCCGGAGTATCCCGTGCCCATCACCGAGGACTGGCCGACGGTGGACAACACCGAAAGCACCTACGCCCCCCTGAAGGCCGCGATGGAACGGGTGCTGCTCGAAGGACACCTGCCAGCGAGCCTGCTGCGGGCCGGGGCCGTCCACGGCCCCGGGAGCAGAGCGCTTCGGGAATGGTTCTACATCAAGCGGGCTCTGGACGGGCGGCGGGGTGTGACGCTTCCGTGGAACGGCGAAGGCCGCTTCCACCCAGCCTCCACCGCGAACATCGCGGCTCTCGCCCTCGCGTGTGCCGAGGCGCCGGGCCACCGCGTCCTGAACGCAGTCGACGAGGAGTGCCCCACCGACGCCGAGATCGGCCGCACCGTCTTCGAGCTCATGGACCACGAAGCCGAGGTCGCTACCGTCCCCGGACCACCAGTCGGCAACGTGCAGCCATCACCGTGGAGCGTGCCCAAGCCCTTCGTCCTCTCCATGGCGCGGGCGCACGACGAGGTCGGCTACGCCGCACCCGTCCCATGGCGGACCGCTCTCGAGCGGGACATCGACTGGGCTGTCCGAGCCGTGCGACATGCCGAGGATGACGGCGGAACATGGCACGACGTGTTCCCCGACCTCCGCGCCTGGGGCGCCGATGACTGGTTCGACTACGACGGTGGAACCCAGCCGGGCGGTCCCGACTAGCCGAGCAACGGCCCGGGGGTATGGCGCCTGGCACTCAGTCAGCTCCGCTAGCCGTCCGACCTCGGGCTTGGATGTGTGTCGATCGGCGGCCGCCCGGGCGGTCGGGGGGATGAACATGTGGAGCTTGGGGTGACCGGCTTCGGCGTGGCCGAGGCCGTCGATGCGGCCGCTTCGACCATCAACCTCGATCTGGTCGGCGCCCGGGTCGCCATCCAGGGTTTCGGTGCGGTCGGGCGTGCCGCCGCGGCGCGGCTGACCGAGCTCGGTGCCGTCGTGGTCGCGGTCTCGACCGCCACCGGTTCGGTTCACGACCCCGATGGTCTCGAGGTCGCCGAGCTGAGCGCTGCCGCCCGGGAGGACACGATCGATACGGCCACCGCCATCCGCACGACGGCCCGGCTGATCGTCGAGGGAGCCAACCTCCCGACGAGCACGGCCGCGCAGCAGATCCTGTAAGAACGTGGTGTGGTGGTGCTGCCGGATTTCATCGCCAACGCCGGCGGGATCGTCGCCGCCGCGCATTCCACCGACGCCCGGTACTCACCCTTCGCCGTCGACCCCGGGGCCGTGTTCGCGATGATCTCCGAGAAGCTGCGGGGTAACACCTTGCGGGTGCTGGACGACAGCCGTCGCGGCGGGACCACTCCACGGCAGGCGGCCGTGACGCTCGCCCAGTCGCGGGTGCTCGCCGCCATGACTGCCCGCGGCTACCGGTCCACCCCGCCGGCGGCTGCTCCCGCCATGGCCGTGGCCTGATCGACGCACGCATCGAGAAATTGGAGGGAGCAACACCATGAGCCGAAACGGGCAGTCCGCTGACGCGGCGTACGACCTGGACCATGTCGTCCCGCTGGTCAGCCCGACCGAGCCGCTCCCGGCGACCGCGGAGGTGGTGATCATCGGCGGCGGCATCATGGGGACGAGCATCGCCTACCACCTGGCCGAGGCCGGCGTCCGCGACGTGTTGTTGATCGAACGCGACAGCCTCGGATCAGGATCGTCGGCCAAGCCGCTCGGCGGGGTGCGCGCCACCTTCTCCGACGCCGGCAACGTTCAGCTGGGACTGCGCAGCCTGCGGGCCTTCGAGCGATTCGGCTCCGAGCTCGGCGCCGACATCGGACTGCACCAGGTGGGCTACCTGTTCCTGTGCCGGGACGAGGCTGAGCTGGCCGCCGTGGAAGGCAGCGTCCGGGTGCAGAACGCGCTCGGCTGCGACAGCCGGATGATCAGCGCCGCCGAGGCGTACGAGCTCAACCCGTTTCTGGACCCGGGCTGTCTGCTCGGTGCCTCATTCTCCCCCCGCGACGGTTACGCCGAACCTGCTCTCGTGGTGGCCGGGTACGCGGCGGCGGCGCTCCGGCGGGGGGCACGAGTCGCCGAACACACCGAGGTGTTCGACCTCAGCACCGACGCCGACGGTGTGCACCGGGTGACGACCCAGCGGGGATCGGTGCGAGCCAACACCGTGGTGATCACGGCTGGGGTCTGGTCAACCACCCTCGGGGCCGGCGTCGGGGTCCACCTGCCGATGGAGGCGGTACGCCGCCAGATCGGCTTCACGCCGCAGCTGGAGAGACCGCATCCAACGGTGCCGTTCACCCTCGACCTGTCCACCACCCTCTACTTCCACAACTATCGCAACGGCTTGCTGCTCGGGATCTCCAACCGGGACGAGGATCCGGGCTTGTGCCGGGAGTTCAACTACGGCTGGACCCGGGCCTTCGACGAGGCAGCAGCGGTCGTTGCGCCGACGCTGGTCGGCCAGCCGTTGGTCGGTGGCTGGGCCGGCCTGTACGAGAACAGCCCCGATCACAACGCGATGATCGGCAAGGCCGACGTCTCGGGTGTCTTCTACGCGACGGGCTTCTCCGGTCACGGCTTCCTGCAGGGGCCGGCGGTCGGGGAGATCGTCCGCGACCTCTACCTGGACCGCGAACCCTTCATCGATCCGACACCGTTCAGCGCCGACCGCTTCACCACGGACCAGCTGCTGCGCGAGATTCACATCATCTGAGCTCCCCGCAGGTGTTCCCTGCTCATCTCTGTCACGAAAGGCACACCCTGATGACCAGCACGACCGAGCGGAACGCGCCCGGATCGCTCGCCGAGACGGTCACGTCCGCCGAGCTCCGCGCCCAGTTCGCGCTGCGGCTGGCGACGTTGTACGGCACCGAGGTCCCCGCGTACAACACCCTCGTCGACGTCTCCCGCGAGGTGAATGAGGACGTCATCGCCGCCGTAGGCTCCGACGCTGAGCGGTTAGGCAGCATCGACCGGGTGACCGCGGAGCGGCACGGCGCGATCCGGGTCGGTTCGCCGCTCGAGCTGGCGCAGGCGGCACGGGTGTTCGCCGGTTTCCGGATGCATCCGGTCGGTTTCTACGACCTGCGGGACGCGTCGAAGAGCTCGGTGCCTGTCGTCTCGACCGCGTTCCGCCCGGTCGACGCTGACGAGCTGGCCCGGAACCCGTTCCGGGTCTTCACGTCGATGCTGGTGACCAGCGACCGTCGGTTCTTCGACGAGCCGACCCAGCAGCGGCTGGAGTGGTTCATCGGTGAGCGCACGCTGTTCGGCTCGCAGCTGCTGGAACTGGCCGACCGATCTGCCGAGCACGGCGGTCTGGTTGCCGAGGACGCGCAGGTTTTCCTTGACCTGGCGACTGCGGCGTTCGAGCTGTTCACCGAGCCCGTCGACCACGACTGGTACTTCACCCTGGAGAAGATCTCCGCGGTCGCCGCCGACATCGGCGGAGTCCCATCGACCCACATCAACCACCTCACCCCCCGCGTCCTGGACATCGACGACCTCTACCGTCGGATGGAGGCGCGCGGCATCGCCATGATCAGCGAGATCCAAGGCCCGCCGGACTGGGGCGGCCCGGACGTGTTGTTGCGACAGACGTCGTTCAAAGCCCTCGCCGAGGAGCGCCAGTTCCGGCACCGCGACGGCACCGTCCGCTCCGGATCGCTGCGAGTCCGCTTCGGCGAGGTCGAGCAGCGTGGCGTCGCCCTGACCGTGGCCGGCCGCGATCTGTACGACCAGATGGTGGCCGAGGTGGACCTCAGACTGGCCGCCGCCGAGCCGGGCAGCGCGACCCGGGTCGAGCTCGCTCGGCAGGTCTGGGTTGAAAGGCTGCCGCGTACCGAACGCGAGCTCGCCCTTCAGGGTCTCGCGTTCTTCACCTACCGAGTGACCGGAGTGGTCGACGGCTACGAGACCGCCTCCCTCCGTGAGCTCGTCGAGGCCGGCATCCTGGCACTGGACCCGATCGTCTACGAGGACTTCCTGCCCCGTTCAGCGGCCGGCATCTTCCAGTCCAACCTGACCGACGAAGGCATCCGTGACGACGAGCTCGCCGGTACGTTCTACGACATCGACACTCTGTCGGCGGTGATCGGGCGACCGATCACCGATCCGACCACGCTGTACGAGGCACAGCAGGCAGCCTCCTTGGCCGAGGCCGCGCAGGCTCTCGGCCTGCGCACCATCACCACCACCTGATCCGACGAGCACCGCATCGTTCGGACGATCCGAACCAGGCAAGGACATCACCATGAGCACCACGTTCCCCACCACCACCCAGATTGCCGACGAGGTCCTGCGGGCGTTGAAGGCAACCGGCGTCGACATCGACGCGATCGCGGGTGACACCGAGGTCCGGACCCCGATCACCGGCGAGCGCGTGTTCTCGGTGCAAATCCAGACCAGTGCCGACGTGGATGCCGCAGTCGGGCAGGCCGCTCAGGCCTTCTTGACCTGGCGAGAAGTGCCTGCCCCGGTCCGCGGTCAGCTGGTCAAGCGCTGGGGCGAGCTGTTGACCGAGCACAAGGCCGATCTGGCCGCACTGGTCACCGCCGAGGTCGGCAAGATCACCTCGGAGGCGTTGGGCGAGGTGCAGGAGATGATCGACATCTGCGATCTCGCGGTCGGTCAGTCCCGCCAGCTGTTCGGTAAGACCATGCCGTCGGAGCGGCCAGGCCACCGGCTGGCCGAGACCTGGCACCCCCTCGGCGTGGTGGGCGTGATCTCCGCCTTCAACTTCCCGGTGGCGGTGTACGCCTGGAACACCGCACTTGCGCTGATCGCCGGCAACACCGTGCTCTGGAAGCCGGCGGAGGCGACCCCCCTGACGGCACTGGCGACTGACGCCCTGCTCTCCCGTGCGGTCCGGGAGGTCGGAGCACCCGACGGCCTGCATCACGTGCTGCTCGGCGACCGAGCGGTCGGTCAGGCGCTGGTCGAGGACTCCCGGGTGGCCTTGATCTCTGCGACCGGCTCGGTGCGGATGGGCCGGGAGATCGCCCCGCTGATCGCCGCCCGGTTCGGGCGGGCACTGCTCGAGCTCGGCGGCAACAACGGCTGCATCGTCACGCCGAAGGCCGACCTCGACCTCGCTCTGCGCGGCATCGTCTTCGCCGCCGCCGGCACCGCCGGTCAGCGCTGCACGACCCTGCGTCGGCTGATCGTGCACAGCTCGATCGTCGACACGCTGGTACCGCGGATCGTCGAGGCGTACAAGACCCTCAGCATCGGCGCCCCGACCGTCGACGGAACGCTGATCGGTCCGCTGATCGACCGGCGCAGCTTCGAGGCTCAGCAGGCCGCGTTGGCCGCCGCGGTCGACCAAGGCGGGCAGGTGCTGTACGGCGGCGAGCGGGTGCTGGCCGAAGAGCAGCCGGACGCGTTCTACGTGCAGCCCGCCGTGGTGTCGATGCCGGCCCAGTCGGGGGTCGTGCAGGCGGAGACCTTTGCGCCGATCGTCTACGTGCTGACCTACGACACTCTTGAGGAGGCCATTGCCCTCAACAACGGCGTACCCCAGGGCCTGTCGTCGGCAATCTTCACCAATGACCAGTTCGAGGCGGAGAAGTTCACCTCGGCCAGTGGCTCGGACTGCGGAATCGTCAACGTCAACATCGGCACCTCCGGCGCCGAGATCGGCGGCGCCTTTGGCGGTGAGAAGGAGACCGGTGGCGGTCGCGAGTCTGGTGCGGACTCGTGGAAAACCTACATGCGCCAAGCCACCAACACGATCAACTACTCCGGCCAGCTGCCCCTGGCCCAGGGCGTCAAGTTCCTCTGATCGGCCGCGCGCCCTGAGCGTGCCGAAGGCTCCCGCAATCTCTCTCGAAAGGGGACCCGTGGACATTCTCGCCACCACGCCGCTTGCCGGGCTCGCCGAGCAGGCGTACCTGCTCGCGAGCCTTGACCTCAGCGAAGGAGGTCGTGGACATCGTCATAAGGGTGACTAGAGGAGCCGCGCCAGGCAAGGCACCGGCCGGCGGCTGACTCGGGGCCTTCCTGGTGTCCTGGTGGATTGCCCATCGACCGCGTGCCCTCCCGCTCGCCACTGCCTCTCGGCCGCGAGGCGTACGCGCGGCGGGACCGGGTTTCCCGGATCCGGTCACGCGTTGTGCCGCTGCCGGCCGGACGTCACGATCGCGCACCAGACTCCCGCGCCGTGCAACCGCAGGATGGCGCGGGGCGTAGACGGGGCACCTACGGACTCAAAGGAGAGTTCCCATGAACCAACGTCGACCCGCGATCCTGGTCCCAACGATCGCTGGACTGGCTGTCACCGGCTGCCTCGTCCTGACCCCACCCGCATCGGCCGCAGTTCCCGACCCCTGCGCCGCCACCCCGAGCGCCATCGACTTCAACGGCGACGGCTACGACGACGCCGCCGTCGGAGATCCTTTTGCGACGGTGGACGGCCGCGCCGAGGCCGGTGCCGTGACCGTGCTGTACGGCGACCCCTACGGGATGATCGGCGAGGAGACTCGAGAGGTCATCACCCAGGCCAGCTTCGGCGGCACCCCGCAAGCCGGCGACCACTTCGGCTGGGACGTGACCCTCGCCCCAGCCCACGCCGGGTCAAGCTGCAGCGACCTGGTGGTCGGCTCCCCCGGTGAGGACGTCCGGGGCGCCGCCAACGCCGGTACCGTCTCGGTGATCCGCAAGCCGGCTCCCGCGGAGGGGACTCCTGACCTCGACGTGCTCACGCTGGACCAGGGTGATCTTGGCGGGGACGTGGAGGCGGGCGACGCGTTCGGCTACGCCGTGCAGGTCATGCTGGCGGGCTCTGGGGAACGGCCGCGACTGGTCGTCGGCGCTCCCGGTGAAGATGCCGGGTCGGCGGTCGACGCGGGTGCCGTCAACATTCGCGAGGTCGACGGCACCTACAGCCTGGTGGCCGAGCTGCGGCAGGGAAGGCGCGGACCGCTGAGTGCTGTGCTGCTGCCAGGCACGCCCCAGACGGGCGACCGCTTCGGGAGCTCGCTGGCCGCAGGACCGGTCGACCTGCCCGAGACCTCGGGCAAGGACCTCGCCGGGGGCCTGATGATCGGCGCCCCCGGGGACACCGTGTCGGGGCGGAAGGGTGCCGGCTCGGTGACCGTTGTGTCGGAGAAGTTCAGGACCGCGAACCTGCTCAGCCAAAGCACCGCCGGCGTTCCCGGCACCGCCGAAGAGGGTGACCACTTCGGCGCAAGCCTGGCGCTGAGCCGGTACACCGCCAGTGAGCTGTCGACGCTGGCCGTCGGATCTCCCGGTGAGGACGTCGGCAGGACTGCCGACGCTGGCTCTGTGACCTTGTTCCTCAACACGGCCGAGCGCTTCGCCCCCCGCACCACCCTGACCCAGGCGACGACCGGAGTTCCCGGTAGGCCCGAAGCCGGGGACCACTTCGGCCAGTCCGTGGCGTTCGGCTTCGCCGAGACCACCCTGCTCGTGGGCATCCCGACAGAGGACGTGGGGTCGGTGCTCGACGCGGGCGCCGTGCAGCCGGTCCGGGTCACGCCAGCCCGACCGCTGACCTTCTCGAGGAGCATCACCGAGGACGCCCGCGGCACCGCTGCCTCGGTGGGCACCGGGCACCGGTTCGGCCGGTCCCTCGGGACTGTGTCCGGGCGGGCGGAGAACATCTTGACCATCGCCAGCCCGTACGTCGGCCGAGGCTACGTCTACGTGCTCTCCGACGCCACCCTGCCCGACGAAGGCGGGACGGTGCCGGCCCGCTCGTGGGTCGCCTCCGCAGGGGCGGGACGCTTCGGCTGGTCGATCACGAACTGACGGGTGGCGATCCCCCGCCACGCTGCAGCCCGCTCACGGTCGTGGGGTCGAAACTCCGGCCGGCCACCTTCCACCGCGAGAGCAGGAGCGAAGCCATGCCGGAGTGATTCACCTTTGCCCGGGGGCGGACGGACGCCCCACCTGTAAACCCTATCGATCGGCCGCGGGAGAAGGCAGGCCTTGACACTGTTGCCGCCGGCCCTGTTCGGCGGCGGCTAGAGTCGCTACCAGACACTGAGACGCAAAGGCGTCCCCACGCCCGTCGTGGTGACGACGGAGCGTCGACGCGCTCGAAGCCCTCGCGCTCAAGGGTCACGGTCAGCGCACGCCGGCTCGGCTCGGAACGCCGACGCCAGAGAGCAGCTGACCCGTGACCAGGCGTCGACCAGAAGCCACACCGCCCACCCCACCACCTACTCCAAGAGCGGACAGATATGACCACCACCTCCCCTACGACCCCGGGCACTAGCCGGGTGAAGCGAGGCATGGCCGAGATGCTGAAGGGTGGCGTCATCATGGACGTCGTCACTCCCGACCAGGCCCGCATCGCCGAGGATGCCGGCGCCGTCGCGGTAATGGCTCTCGAGCGGGTTCCCGCCGACATCCGCGCCCAAGGCGGCGTCGCGAGGATGAGCGACCCCGACATGATCGACGGCATCGTGGCGGCGGTGTCGATCCCGGTGATGGCGAAAGCGCGGATCGGACACTTCGTCGAGGCGCAGGTGCTGCAGTCGCTGGGCGTCGACTACGTCGATGAGTCAGAAGTGCTGACCCCGGCCGACTACGCCCACCACATCGACAAGTGGCAGTTCACCGTGCCGTTTGTCTGCGGCGCCACCAACCTCGGCGAGGCACTGCGGCGGATCAGCGAGGGCGCGGCCATGATCCGCTCCAAGGGCGAGGCGGGCACCGGTGACGTCTCCAACGCCACCACCCACATGCGTGCCATCCGTGGGCAGATCCGGCGGCTCACCTCGCTGTCTCCGGACGAGCTGTTCGTGGCTGCGAAGGAGCTGCAGGCTCCCTACGACCTGGTGAGAGAGGTGGCTGAGCTCGGGAAGCTGCCCGTGGTGCTGTTCACCGCCGGCGGGATCGCGACCCCCGCCGACGCCGCCATGATGATGCAGCTGGGCGCGGAAGGCGTGTTCGTCGGATCGGGCATCTTCAAGTCGGGCAACCCCGCGGAGCGCGCCGCGGCGATCGTGAAGTCCACCACCTTCTTCGACGACCCCGACGTCATCGCCAAGGTCTCCCGGGGTCTGGGTGAGGCCATGGTGGGCATCAACGTCGAACAGATCGCCGAACCACACCGGCTCGCCGAGCGCGGCTGGTGACGGCGCCGCTCGTCGGAGTGCTGGCGCTGCAAGGCGACGTGCGCGAGCACGTCACCGCGCTGCAGGCCTGTGGCGCCCTCACCCGCCTGGTGCGGCGACCCCAGGACCTGGACGGCCTCGGGGGCATCGTCCTACCCGGCGGGGAGTCGACCACGATCGACAAGCTCAGCCGCGCCTTCGAGGTCCGCGAGCCGCTGGTCGCCGCCATCGCCGACGGGCTGCCGGCCTACGGCTCCTGCGCCGGCCTGATCCTCCTGGCCGACCACGTCCTCGACCAGCCAGCGGGCCAGCACGGCTTCGGCGGCCTCGACATCGTCGTGCGGCGGAACGCGTTCGGGCGGCAGATCGAGTCCTTCGAGACCGACCTGGAGCTCCGCGGAGTCGACGGCGGACCTGTCCACGCCGTCTTCATCCGCGCACCCTGGGTGGAGCGAACCGGAAAAGACGTTCAGGTCCTGGCCACCCTCACCCCACCCGGGACGACCCAACCCAAGGCGGTCGCCGTCCAGCAGGGCCCCATCCTCGCCACCGCCTTCCACCCCGAAGTCACGGGTGACCTTCGCCTACACCGCCGCTTCCTCCGGCTCCTGACGGGGTAGGACCGACGGCGATCCGGTGCTGGCGATCGGCTCACGTCGGGGGCAGCACCGCACGTGCAACGCGAAGACTGCCGGGCAGTCGCCGTCTCGACAGCGGCGGGAGGGGGAGGGTTGCGCGTGGCGGCTTGGTGGTGGCCGCGCCGCACGCGCAGCCCGAGCGGAGGTCCCGCTCCCTCTACCGTGCGGTGGACCAGATGACCAGGCGCGCTCGGACCTTGTGCAGCTGGGGCATGAGCCCGTAGATGACGACCGGGACGGCGACGGTGGCCAAGACGAACGTGCGGAGAACGGGCGACAGGGTGCTGAGCCAGTCACCCAGGGCCAGGTTGAGGACGGTGAGGGTGGGGAAGACGGACAGCCAGATCATGAGGGCCAGCTGGTGCTTGGTCGGCGGGCCCACGTGGGGGCGGGTGCTCGGGTTGGGGTTGGACATGGTTTCTCCTAGGGGTTGTGGGCGTTTCTGACCTCGGTTGCGTCAGGTCAGGGAAGGAAGCCGTGCCGCTGGTAGTCACGGACGGCAGCGCTGACGTCGTCGTCGACCAGGTCGGCGTTGATGGCGATGGCTGCAGCGGACCCTTCGCCGGCGGCGGTGATGACCTGGGCGCGCGGGTTCGTGACGTTGCCGGCGACCCAGACTCCCGGAACGCTGGTGGCACCGTTCGCGCCGGTGACCACCCAGCCTCGTTCGTCGACGTCACATCCGACCCCGGTCAACAGGTCGTTGTTCGGGACGAACCGCGGGGGGATGAAGACGGCCGTGCGGGGAACGACCTGACCGTCCTCCAGCTGCACGCCGGCCAGGTGGTCGTCCTCCACCAGGATGCGGGCGATCGGTCCTTCCGTGACGCCGATGGCGCGGGCCACGAGCTGGTTCCGTTGCTCGGAGGTGAGGGTGCCGGCGGGCGCGAACAGGACGAGGTCGTGGGTCCACTGCCGGACGATCTGGGCGTAGCGGACGGTCTCCGGGCCGTTCCAGAGCACGCCGAGGGGTTGGTCGCGCACCTCCCAGCCGTGGCAGTACGGGCAGTGCAGCACGTCGCGGGCCCATCGATCCCTCAGGCCCGCGATGTCGGGGAGCTCGTCGCGTAGACCGGTCGCCACGAGCAGTCGTCGGGCTGCCACCCGCTCGCCGTCGTCGAGGAGCACCTGGAACCCGCCCCGGCCGCACCGAACCACAGCTGTCGCTGCATCGGTGGTGATGGTGCCGCCGTAGCCGCGCACCTCCGCACGGCCGGCGGTCACCAGGTCTGCGGGCGGCATGCCGTCGCGTGACAGGAACCCCTGCATGTGGGCGGCCGGCGCGTTCCGTGGCGTACCGGCGTCCACGACCAGGACCGCGCGGCGGGCCCGTGCCAGGACCAGGGCCGCGGAGAGACCGGCGGCTCCACCACCGATGATGACGACGTCGTATGAGTTCATGTCCGCCACTGTGGACCGGCGGTTCCCGGTACGACAACGATCGTTGCTGTTTCCGGGAAGGACGGGCTTGAATGGGGCTGTGAACGACACGACGACAGCGATCGCGGCCGCGCTCGAGCAGGTAGGCCCCCGCTTGAAGCAGCTGCGGGCGCAGCGCGCGATCACCTTGACGGCGCTGTCAGAGGCCACGGGGATCTCGAAGAGCACCCTGTCGCGTCTGGAGACCGGTCAACGGCGCGCGAGCCTGGAGCTGCTGCTCCCGCTGGCGCAGGCGTACCGGGTTCCCCTGGACGACCTCGTCGGCGCACCCGAGGTGGGCGACCCTCGCATCCGGCTCAAGGCCAGCAAGGTCAACGGCCGTACTGTCCTACCCCTCACCCGTACGCCCGGCGGCCTGCAGGCGTGGAAGATCATCGTCCCGGCGAGCAACAGCCGGCCGCAGCCGAAGTCCCATGAGGGGCACGAATGGCTCTACGTGCTCGCCGGCCGGATGCGGCTCGTCCTCGGTGACCACGACCTCGTCCTTGGCGCCGGGGAGGCTGCCGAGTTCGACACCCGGGTGCCGCACTGGTTCGGCAGCACCGGCGAGCACTCCGCGGAGATTCTCAGCATGTTCGGGCCCCAGGGCGAACGGGTGCACACCAAGGCACGGTCGACCACGAAACCAGATCGCCAGAAATGACGGCCGCCACCGACGCAGACCCGGGCGTGTCACCGCGGAACGAGGACCCGTGGCCCGTCCACTGATGGCGACCAAGCTGCACGTGCCCCACCTGCGGCCGGGTGTGGTGCTACGCCCGCGACTGCTCGCGCTGCTGCAGGATGGCAGGAACACCCGGCTCACCCTGCTGTCAGCTCCGGCGGGCTTCGGCAAGACGACGCTGCTCGGCGCGTGGCTCGAGCTGCTGCCCGACGACACGTTGCGTGGCGTGGGTCTCGCTCGACCCCTCCGACCACGACGCGGCGTCGTTCTGGACCTATGTGGTAGCCGCGCTGCGGACGGCACTTCCCCACGTCGGTCCTGAGCTGTCGGAGCTGATCGACACCACGCCGCTGCCCACCGAGCTGGTGCTGACCACACTGGTGAACGAGCTGGCCGCTGCACCGGCGCAGGTGTGGCTGGTCCTCGACGACTACCACCTGGTCGACAACTCCGAGGTGGACCAGGGACTGGCCATCCTGCTCGACCACCTTCCACCGCAGGTCCACGTCGTGGTCAGCACCCGCGTCGACCCCGATCTACCGCTGCCCCGGTGGCGGGTGCGCGGCCAGCTCGTGGAGATCCGGGCTGCCGACCTGCGCTTCACCCTCGCTGAGACCACTGCCTACCTCACCGACGTCAGTGGCCTGCACCTCACCGCACACGACGTCGAGGTGCTGGAGGAACGCACCGAAGGATGGATCGCCGCCCTGCAGCTCGCTGCCCTCTCGATCCGGGGACGCGACGACGTCAGCAGCTTCATCGCCCGGTTCGCCGGCAACGACCGGTACATCGTCGACTACCTCATGGAGGAGGTGCTGGCCCAACAAACGGACACGGTCCGCACCTTCCTGCTGCAGTCCGCGGTGCTGGATCGGCTCAGCGGACCCCTGTGTGACGCCGTCACCGAGCTCGACAGCGGAAGCCGCACCCTCGAGGCCCTCGATCGCGCCAACCTCTTCCTCATCGCCTTGGACGACCGACGCGACTGGTACCGCTACCACCACCTGTTCGCCGACGTGCTCCGCGCCCGCCTGCTCGCCGAGCAGCCCGACCAGGTCCCGCTGCTGCACCAACGGGCCAGCCAGTGGTACGAGGCCCACGACCTGACCGAGGAGGCGGTGGTTCACGCCCTCGCCGGACAGGACCTCGACCGGGCCGCACACCTGATGGAGCTCGCGGTGCCCATGGTCCGGCGGCATCGGCAGGAGGCGGTGATGCACGGCTGGCTGCACGCGCTTCCGGAGGACACCGTCCGACGCAGCCCGGTGCTCAGCCTCTTCTACGGCTCCATGCTGATGGCCGCCGGCGACCTCGGCGGGGTCGAGCCCTGGCTGGAGGACGCGGAGCGCGCGCTGACCGACCGGCCTGAGGGCGCAGGACTGCGGTCGGCCGCGGCGGACGACCTGCGGACGTTGCCGTCCACCATCGCCATGTACCGGGCGGCGCTGGCCCAGGCCCGAGGGGACGCGACCAGCACCGCCGAACACGCCCGGCGCGCGCTGGACCTGGCCGGGCCGGACGACCATCTCGCGCGCGGAGGCGCGGCCGGGTTCCTCGGCTTCGCCGCCTGGGCTGAGGGGGAGGTCTCCACTGCGCTGGAGACGTTCAGCCAGGCAGTGGCCAGCCTGCACGCGGCCGGGAACCTCGTCGACGAGCTGAGCGGCACCGTCGTGCTCGGTGACCTGTGGCTGGCGGCCGGCCGTCCCAGCAGGGCGCGCCGGCTCTGCGCGGAGGCGCTGGCCTCGGCCGAGGCGCACGGCCCGCGGGTGGCGCGGGCGGCCGCCGAGCTGCACGTGGCGCTGGCGGAGATGGATGTCCAGGTCGGACAGCTGGACAGCGCCCGGCACCACCTCGAGAGGGCCGCCGCCCTCGCGGACCGGGCGCCGATGACCGAAAGCCGCTACCGCTGGTTCGTCGCGAGAGGACTTCTCGCCCGGGCCGACGGCGACCCCGAGGGAGCGGCCGAGCACCTGAACTCGGCCGAGCAGCTCTACCGTCCGGGCTTCTTCCCCGACGTGCGACCCGTCCCGAGCATCAGGGCGCGAGTCTGGATCGCGCAGGGCAGGCTGTCCGAGGTCGCAGACTGGGCCCGCGAGCGCGCCGTGTCCCCTGGGGACGAGGCCCGTTTTCTCCACGAGTTCGACCACCTCACGCTCGTCCGCCTGCTGCTCGCCCGGCACCGGGCGCACCGGGACACGAAGGCCCTCGACCAGGCAACCGACCTCTTGGACCGGTTGGCCGCGGCCGCCGACACCGGGGAGCGCGCCGGGAGTCTGCTGGAGATCCGCCTGCTGCAGGCACTGGTCCACGACGCGCTGGGACGCCGCCCACTGGCGCTGGAGACCCTGACCGTAGCTCTGCGACAGGCGCCTGAACCGGACGGCTACCGCCAGCTCTTCTTGGACGAGGGTGCTCCTCTGCTGGGCCTGTTGCGTGAAGTCCGACGGGCGTCCGACGCCGGCGACGGGGTGCGACTCGTGCTCGCGAGTGACGCCTCGACCGTGGCCCCGGCGTCGAGGTCGGGTCCGAGGGTCGTACCGACAGCCGCCGAGTCCCTGAGCGGCCGGGAGCTCGAGGTGCTGAGGTTGCTCGACAGCGAGCTGACCGGCCCGCAGATTGCCCGGAGGCTGTTCGTCTCGCACAACACGGTCCGCACCCACACCAGACACATCTTCAGCAAGCTCGACGTCACCACCCGTCGTGCGGCGGTGCTGCGCGGCCATGAACACGGTCTGCTCGGATCTCCGGCCCCGGATATCACCCAGTCAGTCACATCACTGGATGACGCTCGATCACCCCACCCGTCCCTAGGTTCGAGTCATCCCCGCAGCGCCCGCCGCGCGGACCCGACACCAGGGAGCCAGACGTGACCATCACCACCACCACCCTCACCAGGGCAGCGGCGCTCGCCGCCGTCGCCGGCGGCGTGCTGTTCGGCGCCGTCCAGATCGGCCACCCGCTGCTGACCGTCCCGTTCACCACCACCACGGAGTACACCGTCCGCGAGACCGCCAAGATCCTCATGGCCGTGTTCTCGCTGGTCGGCATCACCGGCATCTACCTGCGGCAGGTCCGGCAGACCGGCGTGCTCGGCCTGATCGGCTACCTGTTGCTCGGCGTCGGCTACCTCACCATCCTGAGCACCCAGGTCATCGCGGTGTTCGTCGTGCCTGACCTTGCGGCCCGCCAGCCCAGCTACGTCAGCGACGCCCTCGCCGTGGCCCATAGCGGCCACCCGGTCGGCGACGTCAGCCGCTTCCATGACCTCAACAACATCGCCATCACCTACATCGCCGGCGGCGTTCTTCTCGGCATCGCACTCTTCCGCGCCAAGGTCCTGGCCCGCTGGGCCGCCGCGCTCATGGTGGTCGGCGCCCTCGCGACGATCGCCACCTTCCAGCTGCCCGAGCTCGTCCAGAGGTTGTTCGCCATCCCCGTTGCCGTCGCCCTGATCGGCCTCGGCTACTCCCTGTGGCGGGACCAGCGCAGCACACGAGACGTCACCCGTGGAAAGTCCGGTCAGCTCAGTCCTCGACCCGGCCGGAGTCCGGTGACCACCCAGGCCGCAACCCGGTCCCGCCGACCGGCCCGGTTCCACCGGCCGGCCCCGGCCGGCCGGCCGTCGGGCTGGGTGCCGTTCGCTCTGATCGCACTCGTCCTGCTTCCCGCCGTCTTCGGCTCCTTGCGCCTCGTCGAGCTGTCCGGCGGCCCGCAGCTGATGACGGCGGACCCTCGCTTCACAGCCTCACCACTACCGCTGGTCGTGCATATCGTCAGCGCCGTCAGCTACGCCGTCCTGGGCGCGTTCCAGTTCTCCGCGGGCCTGCGGCGACGTCGGCCCGGCTGGCACCGGACGGCCGGACGCGTCCTGGTCGTGCTCGGGCTGGCGGTCGTGCTCTCGGCGCTGTGGATGACCCTGTTCTACCCACGCCAGCCAGGCACCGGCGTGCTGGCGTACCTGTTTCGGCTCGCGTTCGCCTCCGGCATGGCCGCCAGCATCATCCTCGGCCTCACCGCCATCCGCCGCCGCGACATCGCCCGCCACCAGGCGTGGATGACCCGCGCCTACGCCCTCGCCCTCGGCGCTGGCACCCAGGTGTTCACCAAAGGCATCGGACCCGCCCTCTTCGGCACCAGCGCACTCACCCTCGACCTCAGCCTGGGCGCCGCGTGGGCCATCAACCTGGCCGTCGCCGAGTACGTCATCCGCCGACCCGCCAAGGTCGGACCGAGATGACCCACGCGCCGGAGCGACCAGCACCGGCGGCCTACCGGCTGCGGGTGGACGGGCACCTGGACCAGCACTGGTCGGCCTGGTTCGGGGTCCTCACCCTGACCCACGAGGACGACGGGACCACCACCTTGGCCGGTCCCGTCGCCGACCAGGCCCAGCTCCACGGGCTGCTCACCAAGATCCGGGACCTCAACGTCACTTTGATCTCCGTCGACGTCGTCGACGTGACCGGCACCACCCACCGGGCAGCACGGCCGACACGAGGAACGCCATGATGTCCACCGCCGCTGGCGACAGGTTCCGTCCTTCGCACCCCCCGGTCCGGACCCCCTCATCGACCCATACCGACCGCTGGGGCGTCCCGGTCCAGCTGGGTGAACGCCGCGTCCTGCACCGCGGTCGCTGGCGCTGGCTCCGCGCCTTGGCCTGGCTGGCGCTGATGTTCTTCCTGACCGCGGCCGCGTTCGGCCTCCCCCTGCAGGAGGCCGTCGACCGGCTCCCGCCCGGAAACCCGGCACTGGGACTGGTCGGGACTCTCCTCGCCTGCGCCGCCGCCCTGGCCTGCTACACCCTCGCCGTCCGCCTCGGTGAGGCTCGCTGGCCGGCCGAGCTCGCCCTTCGACCGGCCCTGCCCGGGCTCGCAGCGGGGGCGGTCCTGGGGCTGGTGATGATGGCACTCCTGATGGGCTTCCTGGCCGCGACCGGTCTCTACGACATCACCGTGGTCGGCGCCGTACCGGCGTGGACCGGACTCGGACTAGCCCTGCAGGCGGCCGTCACCGAAGAGCTCTGGACGCGCGCGCTGCTCTTCCGGCTGCTCTGGCGGGCATTCGGGCCGGTGCCAGCCTTCGCCATCACCGCGGTGGCCTTCGCGGCCCCGCACCTGGCCAACCTCGGAGCCACCGCCCTCGCCGGTGCCACCGTCGCGGCGGCCGGACTGATGTTCTGCGCCCTGTATGCACTGACCGGCCGGCTCTGGGTCCCGATCGGTGTACATCTCGCCTGGAACCTCGCGCAGGGCTACCTGTTCGGGGCGGCCGTCTCCGGCGGCAACTTCGGCGGCTCGATCCTCCTCAGCACCGCCCGCCCGGGGGCCGAGGCGTGGCTGACCGGCGGAACCTTCGGCCCCGAGGCCTCCCTGTTCGCCCTGATCCTGGTGAGCACGGTGGCCGTGGCCGCTCTGGGGTCGGCCCGAAAGGCGGGCCGCTTCGCCGCTCGAGCCCACCTCCCCGACGCGGCGGATCAGGTCCCCAGCCCCAGCTCGTGACCGACGCAGCACGGCGACCAGCCAGCGGTCGGGCCCGCGTAGACAACGGCACGATCCCAACCTTTCCCCTCGACGGATGGCAGACGACGGGGTCAGGGGCCATGCTGGTGGGACGCAGTCCGGCTCGAGGTCTCGACGGGTACCGGGGACGCGTCAGGAGGCTCGGTGCGCGACCTCTCCGGCGAAGGGGCTCAATCCGCCGACTCGGCCCTGCTACCGCCCCGTACTGCTGCCGTCCGGGTGGGGTGGGGCTTCATCGTGTTGTACGCGGCCGCCTACATGGGCACCATCCTGCTGTTCCTGGCGCCCCTCCTGGTCACCCTGGCGTTGAAGGTCGCCTCGCTGGTCGGGATCGACCGGGCTCCCAACAGCCTCGCCCTGGTCGCGGGCGTGGGTGCCCTGGTGGCCCTGGTGGCGAACCCGTTCTTCGGCCGGATGAGCGACCGAACGGTCTCGCCGCTGGGCATGCGGAGGCCGTGGATGCTCGCCGGGCTCGCCGGCGGGTCGCTCGGCATCCTGGTCGTCGCCCTCGCGCCCAGCGTCCCGGTCGTCCTCGTCGGCTGGTGCTTTGCCCAGCTGTCCTTCAACGCCCTCCAGGCGGCACTGGTGGCCGTGCTGGCCGACCAGGTCCCGGTCGACCAGCGG
This sequence comes from uncultured Actinomycetota bacterium, assembly GCA_963727215.1. Lineage (GTDB taxonomy): Bacteria > Actinomycetota > Actinomycetes > Propionibacteriales > Propionibacteriaceae > Microlunatus. The sequence continues at coordinate 144,529 of CAVSFR010000008.1, read as the reverse complement.
GGCTCGGTCGCTGGCGTGCTGGGAGTCTGTCTGCCGACCGCGTCCGTGAGCGGGACGTTCCTGGTCCAGCTGTTCACCGGCCACCAGCTCGCGATGTTCATGATCCCCTGCGCCATCGGCGGACTTCTCATCCTGCTGTTCACGGCCACGCTCCACGATCGGCACCTCGCCCGGTCGAGCAGGCCGGCCTGGTCGCTGCGGCAGTTCGTCACGACGTTCTACCTGTCGCCGAGGAAGAGTCCGGACTTCGCCTGGGCCTTCGCCAGCCGGTTCCTGTTCGTCCTCGCCTATGTGCTCCTGTTGACCTACCAGGCCTACTACCTGGTGCAGAAGCTCGGCACTGCCGCACAGGAGGTGCCCGGGCAGGTCTTCCTCGGCACGCTCGTCCAGTCGGTCGTGGTCGTCGCCGCGTCGCTGGTCGGGGGCCGGCTTTCCGACCGGACAGGCAGGCGGAAGATCTTCGTCTTCGCGGCGTCGGTCGTGTACGGCTCGGCGATGTTCGTGATCGCGATCGCCACGGACCTGAACGGCTACCTGGTGGGCATGGCCATCGGCGGGCTCGGCTTCGGCCTCTACATGGCCGTCGACCTCGCACTCGTCGTCGACGTGCTCCCGGGCACCGGCGACTCCGCCAAGAACCTCGGCGTCCTCAACATCGCAGCGGCGTTACCTGCCTCCGTCGCACCCGCGATCGCGGCCGTGGTCTTGGCCACTGGCGGGGGCTACGGACTGCTCTACGCCGTGGCCGGCGGCTGCGCCATCCTGGGGGCCTTCGCGATCCTGCGGGTGAGAACGGTGCGATGAGACGCTGCTTCCCCAGCGGCCGAGCAGGGAACCCCCGATGTGCGCTGAGGCGGCACCGGCTGACCGGTCGGTGCCGGCGAATGTCGCCGGAGTCGGAGACCCCGCTCCGGCTTCGCTGGCGAGCGTCGACCGGGACCACAGCTCCGGCCCGTTCCACGTCCCTGGCCCGCCGAAGATCTGCCGAGGGCCCGGGTGGGGCCGTCGAGGACCAGACCGAACTCGAACTCGGCGTCGAAGTCGTCGTCCGGCTGGAGGATCTGCTCGGTCGAGAGCTCGATCAGGCGCGGGTAGTCGCGGGCGAGCTGGCCCACAGCGCGGACCGGCGTCAGGACGAGTCGGCGTCGTGGACGACGATGGCGATCTGTACCCGGTTGGTGGCGTCGAGCTTGGTGAACAGGCGCGACACGTGAGCCTTGACCGTGGCCTCGCTCATGTACAGCGAGCTGGCGATGACGGCGTTGGACGCGCCGGTCCCGACGGCGGCCGCCACCTCCCGTTCCCGGTCGGTGAGCGCGGCGAGCCGCTGGGCGGCAGCCCGGCGTCGGTCGGAGGCCTGGCCGTTGCCGAAGTGGGTGAGCAGGGTGCGGGTGACCGACGGGGAGATGATGGCGTCGCCCGAGGCGACGACCCGGACGGCGGTGATGATCTGGGCGGGCGGGGTGTCCTTGAGGAGGTAACCGCTCGCGCCGGCGCGGAGGGCGCTCATCACCTGCTCGTCCGCGTGGAAGGTGGTCAGCACGATCACCTGCGGCGCCGGGTCGAGACGGCGTAGCGCGGCGGTCGCGGTGATGCCGTCCATCTCCGCCATCCGGATGTCCATCAAGACGACGTCGGGCCGGTGCTCCCGCACGGCGGCCACGGCGCGGGCGCCGTCGTCGGCTTCGCCGACGACCTCGAGGTCATCGGCGGAGGACAGGATGATCCGGAGCCCGGCGCGGACCAGAGCGTCGTCGTCGACCAGCAGCACCTTGAGGCTCACCACGGAAGGTCCGCTTCCACCACGAAGCCGCCTGACCCGTCGGGGCCGTGCATGAGGGTCCCCCCGGCCAGAGCCACCCGTTCCTGCAGCCCGAGCAGACCGGCGCCCGACCCCGGCAGCGGGGGACCAGCCTGCGCCAGAACGGACGCAGAGTTGCAGACGCTGACGTGCAGACCCTCCCCCGGCGCGCCCGTCACCCGCACCTTCGCCTCCGCGCGGCTGGCGTGCTTGGCGATGTTGGTCAAGGACTCCTGCACGACCCGGTAGGCATCGCGACCCAGCCCCGCCGGTAGGTCGTCTGCGCGCTCCACCTGCAGCTCGAGGTCGACCGGTCCACCGGCCCGGCGGGTCTCCTCGACGAGGCGGCGGATGTCGAACAGCGTCGGCTGTGGTCCGGGTGGCGCCAGCTCCTGACCGGACCCGTCGCGCAGCACGCCGATGACGCTGCGGAGCTCTTCGAGGGCCTGGCGGGCGGTGGAGCGGAGCAGCTCGGCGGTCTCGCGCACCTTGGCCGGCGGCAGGTCCGGTCGCACCTCCAGCCCTCCTGCGTGCAGCGCCAGCAGGGAGAGCCGGTGAGCGAGCACGTCGTGCATCTCCCGTGCGATCCGGGTGCGCTCGGCCGTCCGTGCCTGCTCCTCGTGGAGCTGCTGGTCGGCCTCGGCGCGCTGGGCTCGCTCCCGCAGGCTGAGGAGAAGCTGCCGCCGCGCCCGGATGAACATCCCCCAGGCCGTGACGCCCAGCACCAGCGGTGCGACCCGCACGAACACCGACTCCGGGTCGGTGCTGGGGCTGTACACCGCGAACAGCAGGGCCGAGATGATGAACAGCACCGCGGTGAGCAGCGCCGGCCGGACCGGGCGGTGCACCGCGAGCGAGAACAGGGCGAGCAGCCCGGCCGGGGTCGCGGAGATCGAGAACGTCCCCAGCAGGACGCAGGCCAGCGCGACGCCGAGTGCCAGGCGCCGCCGCCACCACAGCGACAGGCAGGCGAGCGTCCCGCACGCCACGTCAACAACCACCTCGCTGATCGGCAGCGGCACGACGTCGCCGTGCAGGGCCGGGCTCAGGAACAGTGCCCCCAGCGCAGCCGCCAGGAGGCAGACGCCCACGTCAACGGCTCGGCCCCGCCCAGACCATCGACTCGTCGAGTCGAGGGCTGCCGGGCCGTCGAGAGCCGGCGGCAACGCGGGTCGAACGTGCTCGACCCACGACCGGGGCGACGGGATCATGGCTCCACCGTAGGGGCCGTCGCGGGGGTTGGGACAGTAACGAAGGTCGACGCAATCCCGACGAAAGGCGGTATCTGCCGGCGGTCCGGACCCGCCCGATGGCCGCCGACCGTGACCGGCCGGCCGATGCGGGAATAGGCCCCGCGCAGCCAGCCTGGACCCATGACCACAACTACCGCTCCCCGGCAGAGCCAGGGCAACGACAACAGCACCACCAAGGCACGTCCCGTGTCCCTGCGCCGCCTCTACTTCCTCAGACTCGGCTACCTCGTGATCGCCGTCGGCATTGCCCTGACGAAGTGGCCGCTGCTGATCAACCACCCCCAGCCCTGGCCCCTCTTCGAGGGCGTGGTGACGTCCATGCTGGTGGCGCTGTCGCTCCTCTGGTTCCTGGGGATCCGGTACCCCCTGCAGATGCTCCCCGTCCTGCTGTTCGAGGTCGGGTGGAAGCTCATCTGGACCGCCACCGTGGCGCTCCCGCTCTGGAGAGCCGATCAGCTCGACGCCGCGACGCTGCAGGTGTTCTACGCCTGCCTGGTGGTCCTGATCGTGGTGGCTGTCGTCCCCTGGCGCTATGTCCTCAACCAGTACGTGCGGAAGCCGGGCGACCCGTGGCGCTCCGCTACCGCCCGTACGGGCAGGGGCCAGATCTCATGACCCACCCTGCCGAGGCGACGGGCGTCGCCCCCGCCGAGGGGATCGTCGGCGGCGCATCACCATCCCGGCTGGCCAGGATCGCCGGCGCCCTGTACCTGGTCAACGTCGTCGCCGGCGCCTTCGCCATCGGCTACGTCCAGACGACGGTGTTCGCCGGCGACCCGGCAACCACCGCCGCCAACCTCTCGGCACACGAGCTGCTCTACCGGTCGGGCCTCGCCGCCCACGTCCTGGTGACCGTGACCAACGTCCCGCTGGCCCTGATCTTCTACGAGCTGTTCAAGAGCGTGAACCGCCGGCTGGCCTTGCTGGAGGCCTTCTTCATCCTGGTCGCGACCGCCATCGAGGCCGCCGGCATCCTCGGCCAGTTCGCCCCCCTGGTCCTCCTGGGCGACGGAGCCGACACCGGCGCCCTCCCGCCGGCGCAGCTGCAGGGGCTGGCTCAACTGGCCGGCTCGTTCGCGCGCCTCGACTACACCATCTACACCGTGTTCTTCGGCCTCGACATCCTCCTGATGTCCTACCTGCTGCTCCGATCGAGGTTCGTCCCTCGGCTGATCGGCGTCCTGCTGGCCGTTGACGGGCTCGCCTACCTCAGCTACAGCTTCACCGACATCCTGGCACCCAGCTCTGCCGCTGAGCTGACTCCGTGGGTGCAGCTGCCCGCACCCCTGGCCGAAGGAGCCCTCAGCCTGTGGCTCCTCGCCTTCGGCGTCAACGTGACAAGGTGGACCAGACAGGCAATGACCGCAACCACCGCTCAGCTCACCGCAGCTTGCCCAGACGTCCCCGTGACAGCCCGACCTCGTGCCGCATGATCTTGCGCCAGGACCATCTCCAAGGGCAACGACGAACGCGCCGCCTGGTCGACGTCGACCGGTTCGCCCGCCGTACCCTCGTACTCCCGCACCCACCGGAGACGGCGCAAGGACCATGACCACCTGGACCCCGAGATCGCGGCCGGCACCTCCGCCACGGTCGTCAACCCCGTCCTCACCGTCCCCCCACCCTCGACGCGAAGGCGGCATTCCATGACGACTGAACCCCCGAACCTCGACCGGTTCGACCACGACACAGCCTGGCAGCTGGGCAGCGCCCTGGTCACCCACTGCCGCGCCGAGAACCTGCCGGTCACCATCGGTATCTGGCTCGGACACCAGCGGGTGTTCCACGCCGCCCTCCCCGGCACCAGCGCTGACAACGACGCCTGGATCGAGAAGAAGGCACGGGTCGTCTGGCGCTTCGACCGCTCATCACTGGCGGTGTACGAGCACTACGGCGCGCAGATCCCGGACTTCTTGGACGCTTTCGGCCTCTCCCGAAGCGAGTACGCCCCCGGAGAGGGCGCCGTGCCCATCCGGGTCAACGGCGCCCTGGTCGGGGTGCTGTCGATCTCCGGACTCGAAGAGGGCGGTGACCACGACCTCGCGCTGTCCGCCTTCAAGGCGTTGCCTGGCGCCTAGCACGCGACCGACTCGCCCAGGACAGGTTGCTGGCCGGTCGAGGAAGCAATTCCCCCACGAGGACGTTGCGACCTCTGATGCTGCTCGAGCAGGGCGTTGACCACCGTCCAGCTCCTCGCTACGCCCGCCACCGTCCGCCGGGCATCACGTCCCGTCGTTTTGGACCAGTCCCGCGCTCGCGGTCCTGGGGCACCGCCACCAAGGAGCTAGACATGACGAGCACCACCGCGGCGTCCGTCACCACGACCCCCGCACCGACTGCGGCCCGGTCAGGGTGGCCCGGCGTGATCGCTTTGATGGTCGCGGTCTTCACCCTGGTCACCAGTGAGTTCCTTCCGGCCAGCCTGCTTCCCCTGATGGCGCGTGACTTCGGCATCACCGACGGCGTCGCCGGTCAGGTCGTCACCGCCACCGCGCTCGTCGGGATGGTCGCGGCTCCCGGGGTAGGGCTGCTGTTCCCCCGTCTCGACCGTCGTCGCCTCCTGATCGGCCTCCTCGTCCTGGCTCTGCTGGCCAACGTGCTGACCGCCGTCGCGCCGAGCTACTCCCTCGTCGTCGTGGCCCGCCTGGTCCTCGGCATCGCCATCGCGGGCACCTGGTCGATGGCGCTCGCTGTTGCCGCCCACCTCGTTCCCGTCGGAGAGCTCGGGCGCGCCATGTCGGTGGTCAACCTGGGCGTCGCGGGCGCCACCGTGGCCGCCGTCCCCCTCGGGGCGCTGATCAGCTCCTTCGCCGGCTGGCGCGAGGTGTTCTGGGGGGTTGCCGCCGCGACCGGGGTCGCCATCGTCTTGTTCGTCATCGTGATGCCCCCGGTGCCGGCCTCCGCCGGTGGCGGTGTCCGGACCCTGATCGACGTCCTCCGCTCGCGGGTGGTGCTCGTGGGGCTCATCGGCCTGGCGGTTCTCGTCGCTGGTCACTTCGCCAGCTACACCTTCATCCGTACGGCTGCCGAGGGTGTGCGCGGACTCACGCCCGCGACTATTGCCATCCTGCTGGCGGTCTACGGCGTCGGGGGTCTCCTCGGCAACGTGCTGTCCGGGCTGATCGCCGACCGCCACCTCGGCGTCGCGATGGTGACAGTTCCCGTGACCACCGCCGTGGCCATCATCGGGTTCTCCTTGGCCACTGCCTCTGTACCCCTCGTCTTCGTCGGCGTCGCCCTGTGGGGCGTCGGCTTCGGCGCCATCCCCACGGTGTCGCAGACGTGGGTCTCCAGGGCCGAGCCGAACCGGGTCGAAGCCGCCGGCGGAGTGTTCGTCGCCACCTTCCAGCTCGCGATCGCCCTGGGAGCGGCTCTCGGCGGGCTCCTCCTCGACCACACAGACGTCCAGACCGTCTTCTTGGCCGGTGGAACCGCCGTCCTCGTCGGCGGCGTCTTGCTCGCCTCGACCCGTCGCGGACTCTCCCACTGACCGGCCTCAACGTCCCGGACCGAAGAAGGCTCTGACTCCCGCCACCGCAGGGACTGTCGAATACCGGAACCTCACAGCGGGCACACAGACCGTGATCCGGACCTGCACAGCCGGCATTTCTACGGTCGACGCACACCGATCCCGTCCATGGTGTCCAACCGAGGAGCCTCCCGTGCCGACTGACCTATCCCCACAGCTGACCTATCAGGGTCGACCCTTCGACCGGCCCGACGAGGACGTGAGCGACCAGGGTCTTCGCTTCGACGTGGTGACCGTGCTGAGCCGGCGGAGCCTCCTCCGCGGTCTGGGTCTGGGCGCAACCGCGGTGACGCTGGCAGCCTGCGGCGTGAATGCCTCCAGCTCGAGCTCACCCTCCGCTTCGTCGGCCTCGACCTCGAGCGGTGAGATCCCCGACGAGACGGCTGGTCCTTACCCGGGTGACGGGTCCAACGGTCCTGACGTGCTGGAGCAGAGCGGGATCGTGCGCAGCGACATCCGGTCCAGCTTCGGTGAGGCCAGTGGCACCGCCGAGGGCGTGGCCCTGACCATTGCGCTCATCATCCAGGACCTCGCCAAGGACGGAGCGGCGTTCGCTGGTGCGGCGGTCTACGTGTGGCACTGCAACCGGGATGGCGGCTACTCCCTGTACTCCGACGGGATCACCGAGGAGAACTACCTCCGTGGCGTCCAAGTTGCTGACGCCGACGGCAAGGTCAGCTTCACCAGCATCTTTCCCGCCTGCTACAGCGGTCGCTGGCCGCACATCCACTTCGAGGTCTACCCGAACCAAGCCAGCATCACCGACAGCACCCAAGCGATCGCCACCTCCCAGGTGGCCCTGCCGAAGGCGGCCTGCGACACGGTGTACGCCACCGACGGGTACGCCGACTCGGTCACCAACCTGGCTCAGGTGAGCATCGCCGACGACAACGTCTTCGGCGAGGACGACGGAGCGAGCCAGCTCGGCAGCGTCACGGGCAGCGTGGAGGACGGCTACGCGGTCACCTTGACCGTTGGCATCGACACCACCACCGAACCGACCGGCGGCGGAATGCCAAGCGGCAGCAGCGGGCGGCCCCCGGGCGCACCCGGGGGCCGCCCGACTACCAGCTGACACCAGACCGCCGGCCTCACTGCTGTCCAAAGATCTCGGACGGAGGTTCCGATGGGCGCGACACTTATCTACGCTTGTCCGGACTGCTCGAGACGAGGCAGGACATTGGTGGCCGCAGCAGGTCAAGCAGCTGCAGCAGAACACGTGTTGGGAGGGTGATGGCAACTCAGGAGATCGAGTCGACAGCGCTCAGCTCCGGGGAGAGCTCAAGCGGATCTGTGATCGGCCAGTTCACCTGGAACACCGTCACCGACGTGTGGTGGTGGTCGGAGGATCTTTACCGCCTCTACGGCTATCCTCCCTCTGCGGTCGAACCGACGCTGGAAAGGTTCCTCGAGCACAAGGACCCGCGCGACCGCGCTCAGATCGACCTGGTGTTCGCCCAGTGCCGCCAGAAGGGCGGGCCCTTCAGCTGCTGCCACCGCATCATCGACGCCGGCGGCATCCGCAAGACCGTCGTCGCGATCGGGTTCGGCCAGCGCAACCCGGACGACACCCGCACCGACGTCATGCAGGGCTTCCTGGTCGAGGTCAGCAGCAGTGACCCCGAGACCGAAGCGGCACTGCAGTCGTTGCTGAGTTCCCGGGCGCCCATCGAGCAGGTCAAGGGAGCCCTGATGCTGGTCCACGGGCTCACTGCTGACGCTGCTTTCAGCCTGCTGCGGGGCTACTCGCAGGTCTACAACAAGAAGCTGGCCGCCATCGTCACCGCGGTGCTCGAGGCATTCCACACTCGACCGGCCACCACCGGCGTCAGCCGCGCCGAGCTCGACCGCATCCTCTGGGACGCCGCCCAGGCCTGACCAAGCCAGTACTTCCCGCACCGGCATCGCTCCGGGAGGCAGGCGCTGAGCCGCTCAGCCGAGCGTGTCGCCCGCGGGGGCGGGGTCGGTCTCGCGTCCCGACCACAGGCTGAGGACCCTCTCCAGGTCGTGCGCGCGCACCGGCTTGGCCAGGTGGTCGTCCATCCCGGCGTCCAGCGAACGGGTGATGTCGGTGTCCATGGCACTTGCCGTCAACGCGATGATGGGCGTCCGCCGCTCGGTCCCCTCGGCGTCGCGGATCGCCGCCGTCGCCTCGTAGCCGTCCATCACCGGCATCTGACAGTCCATCAGCACCGCGTCGTAACCGCCCTTGACCAGCGCCTCGACCGCCGCGGAGCCGTCGGCGACGACGTCGACCCGGTAGCCGAGCGAGGTGAGCATCTGCTGACCGACGAACTGGTTCACGGCGTTGTCCTCGGCCAGCAGAATGCGTCCTTTGGTGCCGGCGGCAGGTCGGATCGGTGAGGCAGTGGCCGTCCTAATGGCGTCCGCGCTCTCAAGTCGTCCCATCACGCCTGCGATGCAGTCCACCAGCATCGACTCGCGAACGGGTTTCGTCAGGCGACCCTCGACCAGGTCCTCAGCCAGCCCGCGCAGCTGGCTCGTGGAGGTGAGCAGGATACGGTGCACCGTGCGGTAGCGCTCGTCGTCGGCCAGCGTGCGGGCCACCGAGGCGCCGTCACCGCCGGGCATCTGGTCGTCCAGGAGCGCGACATCGATCCCGTGCCCGGAGGCGTGAGCGGCCGCGACGGCCTGAAGCGCCTCCTCGGCGCTCTCCGCGCTGGTGACGGACATTCCCCACCCGGTGAGGGTGCGAGACAGGAGGTTCCGGTTGGTGGCGTTGTCGTCAACGACCAGCACCGACAGGCCCTGCAGGGCTTTCAAGGGCGCACGTACCGGGGGCTGCGCGTTCAGTTCGACCTCGAAGCGGACGGTGAACCAGAACTCGCTGCCGTGACCGGGCTCGCTGCGTAGGCCGATCTGGCCACCCATCAGCTCGACCAGACGCCGCGAGATCGCCAGGCCGAGTCCGGTCCCGCCATGCCGACGGGTGCTGGAGGCGTCAGCCTGGGAGAAGCTGTCGAAGAGCGTCGCCTGGTGCTCGAGCAGGATTCCCGGCCCGGTGTCGCTGACGAGGAAGTGGACCAGACCCTCCTCGCCTTCCTTCATCGTGGCGCGGATCACCACCTCACCGGCGTCGGTGAACTTCACCGCGTTCCCCGCCACGTTCAGCAGTACCTGCCGGAGCCGGCCGGCATCGCCGCGGACGACAGCCGGGATCGACGGGTCCACGTCCACGACCAGCTCGACGCCCTTCGTCTGCGCGGTGCCGGCCAGCAGAGCTCCGACCTGGTCGAGCACGGTGCGGAGCTCGAAGTCCTGGTCCTCGAGCAGGAGCTTGCCCGCCTCGATCCTGGAGAAGTCGAGGATGTCGTCGATCACGTGCATCAACGCATCGGCCGACAGCCGGATGGTGTCGAGGTACTCGCGCTGCTCGGTACTCAGCCGGGTGGCGCTCATCAGGTCAGCCATGCCGATCACCCCGTTCATCGGCGTCCGGATCTCATGGCTCATGTTGGCCACGAACTCTGACTTCAGGCGGGAGGCCTCCATTGCCTGGTCCCTCGCCGCCGCGTACTCGGCCTCCCTCGTCCGCCGGTCGGTGATGTCATGGATGAAGGAGATGAAGACGGGACCCGACTCTCCCTCGGCCATCCAGACCGCGAGCTCGACGGGGAACCGGTGCCCGTCGCGGTGCCTCGCCTCTACCTCGACGCGGCTGCCGAGGACCGGTCCGTGGCCGGTCCGCAGGTAGCGATCCAGGCCGTGGTCGTGCCCGTGCCGGAGATCGGGGGGAATGATCAGGCTGCTCACCGTCCTGCCCAAGGCCTCGTCGGCGCTCCAGCCGAACGTCGCCGTGGCCTGACCGCTCCACGCGGTGATCTCACCGCGGGCATTCATGGCCACGTACGCGTCAGCAGACGCGTCCAGGATCGCCTCGGTCTGGCGCTGCCGCGACGCCAGGACCCGCTCCACCCGCGAGCGCTGCAAGCGCGACGCCACCGTCAGGATGAAGCCCATCAAGGCCGCGGCGAGGATGACCGCCGCTTCCCAGCCCAGGCCGGCTCGAGCCACCCGGTGGGTCACCACCAGCAGCGGGACACCGCTGAGGATCAGCAACACGGTGAAGTAGGTCCGGATGGGCATGCGCCCCAACGTCGACAGCAGCACGGGCGCCATCTCCTCGTCTGACCCCGAGCTGGTCATGCCGGCTCGCACCGGCAGCCTTCCGACTCAGGGCCGGTCAGCCACTGAACCATAGTAGGAGAGCGTCGAGCCGCGAGCGACAGAAGTGCGACAGTCCTACTCGCGGCAACTGAAAACCGGCAGCCACCGCATGGCCCGGGGTCCAAGATCTCAAGCCAAGCCTCGAGAACAGGGCAGGCTTTCAGGCCGCTGCCGGTCGGCCGTGGCCCCAGGTCGAGCAACCCTCGAGAACAAGCAGGCCGCCTGGCCCAGCGACTCCCCCAAGTCGACCAAGGCCAGGCGGCAGCTCTTGCTCGGACCCGGCGCCGCATCCCCCGATGGTGCCTCCGTGTCCGTTGTCCCCCGACACCAACAACTTTCGCGGACCAACCTCAGTGCCCGGACAGCCTCGACGCAGGAGTTCCCCAGGATCGCCCGGAGATCGGGGAGGGCCGCGCTAGGCAAGCATCGTCTCGGCGATGGCACGGTGCGACGGCACCAGCCGAGAAGCGCCGTCCTCGGCCAGCTCCCAGCGCGCGTTCTGCAGCACTCGGGCCAGCGTCCAGACCCGAGCCCGGGCGGGGTCGAGCGCGAGCACGTCCACCAGCAGGTCGAAGCGTCGCAGCACGGCCCGGGTCACGTCGCCGGTGGCGACCACCTCCTCCCATCGGTTCCAGAGGGACGGGAGCAGGTCGAAGCCGGGGTCCCCGGACAGCGGCTTCGGGTCGATCGCCCGCCAGGTCGGCTCGCGTCCACCGTCGAGGCGGGCGAGCACGTTGTCGTAGTGCAGGTCCCAGTGCAGCAGCCTCATCGCCACCGGCTCGGCCAGCAGCTCGCGAACGCGGTCGGCGCACCGGGTGACCAGCAACCGCTCGACGGGGTCGCCGAGCCGGGGAACCACCGCCGGGAGCTGGTCGAGCATGGTGGCCATCAGGTCGTCGAGCCGTCGTAGTCCGGCGGGCGCGCGGACGGTGTGGAACGACCGCAGCAGGTGGGCGATCACGGACACAGCAGCCAGGTCGTCCGGCACCGTGGCCAGCGAACGCCCGGCGTCGAGCCGTTCCAGCAGCATCGAGCCCGACGGCGGGTCGTGCTCGAGCAGGGCCACCGCCCCAAGACCCGACCAGCGGCGTAGCGCATCGGGCTCGCCGGTGGTCTCGTCGTCGATCGGCTGCAGCTTGAGCGCCGCCGGCGTGCCGTCGGAGCGCACTACCGGGAGCACCAGCGCCACCGCCCCGCAGCTCGGCGTGCCGTCCGCTCGCAGACTCCAGGCCTCCAACCGCTCGTCGGCCAGGCCAGGAAGCGCAGCGACCCACTGCCGACCGGTCTCGCCGAAGTAGCGAAGCTGGGACGCCACGAGCCCCGGGGGCACGATCAGCGGTGACGCCGCCATCGCGGTCACCCCTCCCACTCGCTGCTGGTCTGCCGCGAACGACTGCGATCGCACCCCCAACGGCCGTCGAGGGCGGTCGGCGAGAGACACAATGGTGCACGTGGGCGGTCTCCCTCGACGACTGCGGGTCGGGTACGCGCTGGGCGGCGCTGCGACCGGCTCGTTCGGCACCGTGCCGGGACTGCTCCTGCTGCCATACCTCACCGACGCCCTCGGCGTCGCCGCCGCCGCGGCGGGCCTGGTGGTCTTCCTGCCCAAGGCTCTCGACGTCGTCCTCAACCCGCTGACCGGACGGGTCAGCGACCGCTACGCCGCCCGGCGGGGGCGGCGCCCGTTCCTGCTGGTGGGCGGACTGGGCCTCGCCGTCGGCTTTGTCCTGCTGTTCTCCGGTCCCCAGCGCCCCACCGGCTTGGCCGTCGGGTGGGTGGTGGTGGCCTTCGCAGTCTGCGCCGTGGCGTACTCGGTCTTTCAGGTCCCCTACGTCGCCCTGCCTGCTGAGCTGACCGACGACCCGGGCGAACGCACCACCCTGCTCACCTGGCGGGTCGCGGTCCTCGCCGTCGCCATCCTCGCCAGTGGTGCGACGGCACCCGTGATCCGAGACGCCGTCGGCGGCGTCGCCGGCTACCGGGCCATGGCGGCAGCGGTCGCGGTGCTGATCGTCGTGGGCGCGCTCGGCGCCTGGCGGGGCACCGCCGGGGCCACTGTGCGGATCGTCCCCGCCCCACCCGGCGGGCTGGTCACGCAGCTACGGCTCGCGCTGGGCATCCGTGACTTCCGCGTCCTGCTCACCACCTTCGTCCTCCAGGCCCTGGCCATCGGCTGCATGCTGGCCGCTGTCGACTACCTGGCCCGGGAGGTGCTCGACCGGCCTGGCGCCTCGGCGGTCCTGTTCGCCTGCTTCGTCGGACCAGCCCTGCTGGTCACCCCTCTGTGGCAGCGGATGGCGGCCCGCGCCGGCAAGAAGGCGGGCTACCGCGCTTCCTCGCTGCTACTGGCCGGCGCGGCCCTCGGACTGCTGGCTGCGGGCCAGGTCAGCGTCACGGTGGTCTTCGCGCTGACCGCGCTGGCCGGCGCCGGCTACGCGGGCTGCCAGCTCTTCCCGCTGGCCATGCTGCCCGACACCGCTGCCGACGACGCGACGCGGACGGGCGAGAACCGGGTGGGCGTCCTGACCGGGGTCTGGACGGCCGGGGAGACCCTCGGACTCGCGTTGGGCCCTGCCGTGCTCGCCCTGCTCCTCGGCGCCGGCGGCTACGTCTCCTCGCGCGGTGGCGTCGCGGCGGCCGATCAGCCGGCGAGTGCGGCGACCGCGATCACCGTCGGCTTCTCCGTGGTGCCCGCGGCTCTGATCCTGCTCAGCCTGCTGGCCCTGCGCCGCTACGGAGCTGACGCTCCGTCAACCCGAACGACCACCCCCCTGGAGGTGCCATGACCGCCGACGAGATCCGCGCCGCCCTGGAGGAGCTCCGCCAGCTGGACCTGCCGACCTCCGGGGGCCGGACGCTGGCCTACGTCTACGACTCCGGACTGCCCGAGGCCGACGCGCTCGGCCGAGAGGCGCTGGCCTCCTACGGGGGGACGAACGGGCTCGACCCGACCGCGTTTCCCTCGCTGCTGCGGATGGAGTCCGACCTCGTCGCGATGGCCTCCGGCCTGCTCGACGGTCCCCCCGGCACGGTCGGCACCGTCACGTCGGGCGGTACCGAGTCGCTGCTGCTCGCCGTGCAGACCGCACGCGACGCCCGCCCCGAGGTCTCCCACCCCACCATGGCGCTACCCACCTCCGCCCATGCCTCGTTCCACAAAGCTGGGCACTACTTCGGCGTCCGCCCGGTGTTCGTGGACGTGGACCCCCACAGCGGACGGGCCGTAGCACCGGCCATGGCCGAGGCGATCACCGACGACACCGTGCTGGTCGTCGCCTCCGCACCCTCCTACGCCCACGGCGTCGTCGATCCGGTGGCGGAGATCGCCGCGGCCGCCGCGGAGCGTGGGGTCCGCTGCCACGTGGACGCGTGCATCGGGGGCTGGCTGCTGCCCTACCTGCGCCGCGACGACCCGGCCCGACCCGCCTTCGCGTTCGACAACCCGGGCGTGACCAGCATCTCGGTCGATCTGCACAAGTACGCCTACACCCCGAAGGGCGTCTCGGTGCTGCTGCACCGCAGCGCGGAGCTCCGTCGGCCGCAGTTCTTCGCCAGCGCCGCCTGGCCCGGATACACGATGCTGAACTCCACGATGCAGTCCACGAAGTCCGGGGGTCCGCTTGCCGCGGCCTGGGCGGTGACCCGCTTCATCGGCGACGCCGGGTACGCCGAGCTGGCCCGTCAGGTCCGCGACGGCGTGGGCGCGCTGGTGGCCGGTATCGGCGAGATCGAGCACCTCCGGGTACTGATCCCGCCCGACTCCAGCCTGGTCGCCCTGGCGGCGGACGACGACGTCGACGTCTTCGCCGTCGCCGACGAGCTGCTGGCCCGCGGCTGGTACGCCCAGCCCCAGCTGCGCTTCGGGCCGTTCCCGGCCACCCTGCACCTCTCGCTCAGCGCCGCGACCGTGCCGCGGCTCCCCGAGTTCCTCACTGCCCTACGGGAGTCGGTGTCGGCGGCGGTGGCAGCCGGACCGGTCGTGGTCGACCCGCAGCTGGCGGCCGCGCTCGGCTCGATCGACCCGGCGAGCCTGGACGACGCGGGCTTCGACGGCCTGCTGCGGCTGGCCGGTCTGGCCGGCAGTGACGGCCCCGTGCTGCCCGAGCGGATGGCTCCGGTGAACGCGCTGCTGGACGCCGCGCCGCCGGCCGTCCGCGAAGCCCTGCTCCGCGGCTTCCTCGACCGGGTCAGCCGGCCCAGCAGCCCCAGCCCCGAATAACCGGTTGCCGAGCATGATCGTGGTTCCTAGTCTTGCTCATACAGGACCGACGACGGTCCTGAAGGCTGACGAGGAACGAGAGGGGGTGCCGCCCGTGTTGAAGATGATCTTCACCGACCCGAGCATGATCAAATTCTCGATCATGATCATCGCTGACTTCCGCGGAGCAGGCTCCCGCCCCGGCGCCACTGCCTGAGAGTCGCTCACCGGGGACCCGCGTGTCCCCACCCCGCTCTACCTGACCGCCCGCCGCTCCGGTGGGTCGGTTCGCCCATGCCCGCCGTCCGGCCCCATTCGACGGCACCCGCCTGCTCACCGCAAGGACGCACCATGCACGCGTACTCCCAGGTACTGCTCGCCGAGCTGAACCTCCACTCCACCTTCCGGTCCCTGACCACCAGCCGCCACGCAGCCGAGCGCTACGCACAGCTGGAAGCCGTTCGGGGCGTCACCAACCCGAGCGAGCCGACGACTCAGCCGGCACTCGTTCGCCGCCTGCTCGCCCTCGTCCGCGCGACCGCCTGAGCGGTGCCGGGAGCGCGGTCGAGGCAATCTGCCGTACTCGTGGACAGGGTCCCAGCCCGGCCCTACATTGCGAGGACCGAGCAAGATTCGCGCCAACGAAGGAGTCGCCGTGACGGCAGCCCAGGACAATGACCTCTACAAGCTCAAGGGGATCGGCCCCAAGCACACCGCGATGCTGGAAACGATCGGGGTCGACTCGATCAAGGAGCTCAGCCACCGCAACCCGGCGTCGCTGACCAAGATGATCGCCGAGCGCCACGGCAGCGTGGTCGGTCTCTCCGAGAAGCAGGTCAGCGGCTGGATCGACGAGGCCAAGTCGCTCCAGGGCTGACCTCACCCGGCAGTGGCACGCCGGCGGTTCACCGCCGGCGTGCAGCGCCGAACAGTCCCCGGACGATCTCGCGGCCAGCGCTGCGGGCGAACTGCTTGAACACCGACGAGCTGACGACCTCCTCCACCACACTCTTCTGCGCCCGGCGCGCCGGGGCCCGCGAGCTGCGGGGTTCGCTGCGCGGGGTCGAACGCTCCTCCCGAGCCCGACGCTCCGCCTCCTCCGCGTCGCGGGCGGCTGCCTCCTTCGCCTGCTGCTCGGCCTCGGCCGTCGCGGCACCAGCCGCCAGCTTGCGGGCCAGCATCTCCTGCGCCGAGTCGCGGTCCAGGGGCTGACCGTAGCGGCCCATCAGCGCCGAGCTGGCGATGCCCGGCCGCAGCACCTCCTCCGGTGTCGGCGCCATCAGCGACTGCGGCGCCCGCATCCGCGTCCAGGCCACCGGCGTCGGTGCGCCGTCGGGGTCCATCACCGTGACGATCGCCTCGCCGATCCCGAGCTGCTGCAGCACCTCGGCGAGATCGTAGTCCGACTTCGGAAAGGTGGCCACGGTCTGCTTCAGCGCCTTGGCGTCGTTCGGCGTGTGCGCCCGCAGCTGATGCTGCACCCGGGAGCCGAGCTGGGCGAGGACGTCGTCGGGGACGTCCTTCGGCGTCTGGGTGACGAAGAAGATGCCGACCCCCTTGGACCGGATCAGCCGGACGGTCTGGGCGATGGCGTCCAGGAACGCCTTGGACGCGTCGTGGAAGAGCAGGTGCGCCTCGTCGAAGAAGAAGACCAGCTTGGGTTTGTCCACGTCGCCGACCTCGGGCAGGTCGTGGAACAGGTCCGCGAGCAGCCACATCAAGAAGGTGGAGAAAACCGCCGGCCGGTCCTGGAGGTTGGGCAGCTCGAGCAACGACACCACGCCTCGGCCGTCGGCGGTCGTGCGCAGCAGGTCGGCGGTGTCGAACTCCGGCTCGCCGAAGAAGTCCTCCGCCCCCTGGCTGGCGAAGGTGACCAGGTTGCGCAGGATCACCCCGACCGTGGCCGCACTCAGGCCGCCGATGTCCTTCAGCTCGCCCTTGCCCTCGTCGCTGGTCAGGTGGGTGAGGACGGCGCGCAGGTCCGCGAGGTCCAGCAGGGGCAGCCCTGCGGTGTCGGCGTAGTGGAACACCAGGCCCAGCGAGGACTCCTGCACCGCGTTCAGGCCCAGCACCTTCGAGAGCAGCACCGGTCCGAACGAGCTCATGGTGGCCCGGAGCGGGACCCCGAGACCCTGCCCTCCGAGCGCATAGAACTCGGTCGGGCACGCCGTCGGCTGCCAGTTCTGGCCGATCTTCCGCGTCCGCGCGCTCAGCTTGTCGCTCGGCTGACCCGGCGAGGCGAGGCCGGAGAGGTCGCCCTTGATGTCGGCGGCGAAGACGGGGACGCCCGCGGCCGAGATCTGCTCGGCCATCAGCTGCAGCGTCTTGGTCTTGCCCGTGCCAGTGGCGCCGGCGACCAGGCCGTGCCGGTTGAGCATCGACAGCGGGATCCGCACCACGGCTGACGGGACCGGCGCGTCGTCCGCGATCACGACGCCGAGCTCGATCGCCGCCTCGTCGAAGGTGTAGCCGTCGGCGATCCGCCGGACCTCCCCCGACAGCTCGGGCAGGGGCGGGGTCGCAGGCGGCGCGGTCGTGGCGGGCTCGGTCATGCTCGAATCGTAACGACGCGCAACTGCGGCAACCGCGCGATGCTGACTACAGTGGCTCCGTGATTTTCAAGCGCGTGGGTGACGTCCGCCCGTACCCCGACCACGGGTACGTGCAGAAGCAGTGGGCCGCCATCGCGCCACACCAGGTCCGCCTGGACTCACTCGTCACCACCAAGCGCACCCTCGACCTCGAGGCGCTGCTGGAGGAGGACTCGACCTTCTACGGCGACCTCTTCGCCCACGTCGTGTCCTGGCGCGGGGACCTCTACCTCGAGGACGGACTGCACCGTGCCCTCCGAGCGGCTCTGCAGCAGCGCCAGACGATGCACGCGAGGGTGCTTGACCTCAAGTAGCTCGCCCGCCCGGTAGTCTCGCGCAGAGCCAGGACGTCGAGCCCGGCCGCGGGGGCTCCACCCCCAGCCAGGTCGCCGCACGAGGAGGAGCGTTGGTCGGTCGCATCTTGCGCGCTGTCCGGACGCCGTTCACGCTGCTGGTCCTGCTGGCCATCCTGGGCTACGGCGCGTGGTGGGGGTGGACGAACGTCATCCGCACGGTTCCGGCCGCTCCGCCGACGCCCTGCGTCGACCAGCCCGTCGCGAAGGGCCAGCTCAAGACCAGCCAGGTGACGGTGAGCGTCTACAACGGCGGTGACAAGCGCGGTCTTGCCGGCGACGTCGGCCGTTCCCTGCGCGACCGGGGCTTCAAGGTGGCTCAGACCGGCAACACGGGCGAGAAGATCCAGAGGACGGTGATCGTCGGCGCCGGGGCGAAGAACCCCGAGGTACTGCTGGTCAAGGGCTTCTTCAAGGGTGCGGTGGTCCGTCCCGACAAGCGCCCGGACCGCTCCGTCGAGGTCCTCGTCGGCAACGACTACGGCGGCTTCCGCAAGGGCGCCAAGACGACCTACACGGTCAAGGCGCCCAGCGTCTGCCTACCGGCCCAGCCGAGCGCCTCGCCGTCGGTGCTCGCCGGCGGCTGACCGCCCGAGCAGCAACCCCGCCGCAGCTCAGCGGCGACGGCCCTCACGCCAGCCGGCCAGCCGACCGCCCCGCCCGACGGCCCGCAGCCGCTCCTCGGTCAGCTCCCGGGAGGCTGACGGTGTGACCACCAGCAGCTCGTCGGCCACCCGGATCCGCTCCCGCGGCGCCGGGTTGAAGGGGACGGCGTTCCGGATGATCAGGGTCACGACGGTGTGGACGGGCAACCGCAGCTCGCCGATCTCCACCCCGGCCAGCAGCGAACCCGCCGGGATGCGGACCTGGAGCAGGTCTGCGGAGATCCGGTCCAGCGGCGCCACCTCCATCTCGACGTCGGAGGGTGCCTGCTCGTCCAGCAGCCCGAGCCGGCGGGCCACGAGGGGCAGCGTCGGCCCCTGCAGGCAGGTGAAGACGACCACGAAGACCAGCACGACGTCGAACAGGAAGGCCGATCCCGGCACGTCCTCCGAAAGCGGGATCGTCGCCAGCACGATCGGCACGGCGCCTCGCAGCCCCGCCCAGGAGAGGAACGCCTGCTGCCGCAGCGGCACCCGGAACCAGACGGCCGAGGCGTAGACCGACAGCGGGCGCGCGACGAAGGTGAGGAACAGCCCCGCCAGCACGCCCACCACCGCCGCCCGCAGCGTCACGCGGCCGGGGAAAGCCAGCAGACCGAGCATCACGAAGAGCCCGATCTGGGCGATCCAGCCGATCCCCTCCACGAACGAGCGGGTGGCGCTGCGGTGCGGCAGCTGGGCGTTGCCCAGCATCAGGGCACAGGCGTAGACCGCGGCGAAGCCGCTCATGTGTGCGACGGCACCCACGCCGTAGGCGAAGATCGCCCAGACGAGTGCGGCGAGCGGGTAGAGGCCGGACGACGGGAGCGCGACCCGGCGCAGCAGCTGGACCCCCAGCCAGCCCAGGGCCACGCCGATGGCCAGACCCACCACCAGCTCGAGCAGGATCAGGCCGACGATCCCGGGCACGCCACCAGGCGCGGTATGGCCGAGCGCGACGGCGCTGGCGAGCCCCACCAGCAGCACCGTCGGCGCGTCGTTGAGGCCGGACTCGGCCTCGAGCACCCCGCGCATCCGTTGGGGGACGGGGACGTGCCGTAGCACCGAGAAGACCGCGGCCGCGTCCGTGGGGGACGTCACCGCCCCCAGCAGGACGGCGATCCACAGGTCCAGGTGCAGCACGTAGTAGCCGAAGAGCGTCATCAGAGCGACGCTGATCCCGATCCCGACGGTGGCCAGCACCGTCGCGAGCACGGTTGAGGAGCGGATGTCCGCCCACTTCGTCGTGAGCCCGCCCTCGGCCAGGATCACCACCAGCGCGCCGAAGCCGAGGGCGCGAGCCAGGTCGGCGTCACCGAACTCGATCCCGAAGCCGGACTCGCCGAGCACCATGCCGAGACCCAGGAACAGCAGCAGCGACGGCAGTCCCACGCGGGAGCCGATCCGGGCCGCCACGATCGCCACGATCACGACCACCGCGCTCACCAGGAGGATGAGGTCGAGGTCGATCATGCGCTCATTGTCCCTGAGCGATGTTGCTGGGAGGAAACGTCGAGATGGCTTCCGCTCGGACCGGTCTCAGATGACCGGTGCCACGACGCCGCAGAGGTAGGCGCCCAGCACCATGGAGGGCCCGAACGGAACGCCGGAGCGACGCCCGACCCGCCGCAGGAGCAGCAGCACGAGGGACACGACACCGCCCACGACAAAGCCGACGGTGAGGCCCAGCAGTGCGGGGTACCAGCCGAACCAGCCGAGCAGGGCCGCCAGCACGCCGGCCAGCTTCACGTCACCCAGACCCAGGCCGTCCACCTGGGCACCCACCACGGCGATCGCGAGGTAGGCCAGCACTGCGGCCCCCGAGCAGGCCAGCGCCCGCAACAGTGCCGGGCCGTCCCCCGTGATCACGGCGCTCAGCCCGAGCAACACCGCCGTCCCGGGGTAGGCCGGCAGGACGAGGAAGTCCGGCAGCCGACTCACCTCGAGGTCGATGACGGCGAGCGTGCAGGCCCAGACCAGCGCTCCGACGTAGGTCGCCGACAGCACCGCAGGCTGGCCGGACCAGAACGGGACGGCGAGCACCGTCCCGAGCACGGCCAGCAACGGCACGATCCACGGGCTCGGCTGGCGTCGGGGCGGGTCATCCGGCCGTCGGAAGCCTCGGCGGCGAAGCCACAGGGCAGCGGCGATGCCGAGGGCGGCTGCGAGCGCTGGAAAGGTCCAGCCGGTGACGGCCGAGAACGTGGACAGAGCACCGGTCCTTCCAGGCGGCTGCCGAGCGGCAGCAGGGCCCCCGCCACCCGTACTGTCGCATGCCGGCCGGCCATCGCGCCACGGACGACCGCGCGCCGACGCGAACGGGACCCCAAATGTGATCGGGGTCCCGTCTCGTCAAGCTGGCGGTGGCGGTGGCGGAGATTTTAAACTCTCGGAGGTTTAACCCTCACGCGCTTTCGAGATCTGCTGACCACTCACGGCCTGGTTCAGAGGCATCCGTCTAGGCATGCTCCGGGTCGAGGCGTACGAGTCCGGACGTTGCTGAACCAGCCCGGACGAGACTGAGTCCGAGACTAGAAGCGACCTCGGCCGCCCCCTTGGCGCACGGAAGCTAGACCGCCATCTGTCGCCGGAACTCGTCGTACGCCCGGCCGAGGTACTCGAGCATCATGTCCTGGAAATCGGGGTTGGCGAAGGAGAGGTCGAAGAGCTGGCCGTTCTTGTCCTGCCGGTCGACTAGCCCGGGGTTCCACTCACGACTACGGAGCAGTCGCGGCAGGAGTGGGACCCGGCCGAGGCTAGCGACACTTGCTAGCAAACTTGCACCTATGGATCCAACGTTCTACTTAACTCGGGCCATACTTGAATCTCAAGACCGTAACTTCAAGTAGGACCGAGTCTCAGCATGGATCGCATCCGCTTCGCCGACAGCCCGATCGGCGCGTTGGTCCCCATCAGAGGAACTGACGGCCGGACAGGCGAACCCTACGATCACGTCGCCTTCATCCCTGCCCCCCTTGGCGACGAGCCTCCGCTGACCAATACGGCCTGGCGCGCTGTGACCGCTGCGCACCGAGCTCTGGGTGCACTGGACCAGGCCGGGCAGCAAGTCCCGGAACCCTCCATCCTTCGCCGCCCAACGCTTCGCAGGGAGGCACAGAGCACCTCCGCCCTTGAGGGCACGTTCGCACCACTCGCCGAGGTCCTGGGCGCCGACGAACGCGGGGGCCACGGCGCGGAGCTGGCCGAGGTGCTCAATTACGTGTCTGCCGCCGAGCTCGCCTACAACGCCCTCTCCGACGGGCATTGCTTGTCCTTGACGCTCCTGACGGAGCTCCACAAGCATCTTGTCCGCGGCACTGGCGCCGACACTCACGACTCCGGCCGCGTGCGGTCGATCCAGGTGGCGATCGGTGGCCGAAGCGCGAAGATCACCGACGCCCGCTTCGTGCCTAGCCCCCCTGGCTTGGAGTTGGAGGCCGCGCTGCGGGATCTACTGGACTGGACCAATCGCACGGGGGCCGATCAGCGAGACCCTGTCGTCAGCGCGGCGATCACCCACTACCAGTTCGAGACCCTGCACCCCTTCAACGATGGCAACGGCAGGCTCGGACGGCTGCTCATCGTCCTCGGGTTGCTGCAGGAGGGCGTCATCAGAGAGCCACTACTCACCGTCTCACCCTGGTTTGAAGCGCGCCGAAGGGCCTACCAGGACGGGCTGGCTGAACTCAGCGCGTCAGGAGACTGGTCGAGCTGGGTTGAGTTCTTCGCCCGGGGAGTCGAAGAGTCAGCACGCGACACGATCGTCGTCGTCGATCGACTACTCGATCTCAGTGAGTCGTACACCCAGAGGTTGCGTGATGCCAACGTAAGAGGTGTGGCTGTTGATGTAGCCGCTTCCCTCATCGCGAAGCCCATCCTGACTGTCCGTGACGCCGCAGATGCTTCGGGCAAGGGCTACCAGACAGCTAGTAATGCTCTACAGAAGTTGCAAGAGCTCGGCGTGCTCGTGGAGTACGGCTCGAGCTACCCGAAGCGCTTCCTAGCACCTGAGGTGCTGGCTGCGCTGACCCCGTAGTGGGCGAGTGACGCTCCGACCGAGACCAGGGACAAGAACGCAGGCGCCGCCCTGAGGGCTGCGCCAGCGTCCTGCCTAATCAAGCTGGCGGTGGCGGAGAGATTTGAACTCTCGGAGGTTTTACCCTCACGCGCTTTCGAGGCGCGCTCTTTAGGCCGCTCAGACACGCCACCGCCGAAGAGAGTACCGGGGAGACCAGCCATCCGCCGAATCGGCCGCGGGTACCTGCGGACGCTCAGCGGGCGGCGAAGAAGTCGCGCAGCACCGCACCGCACTCCTGCGCCATGATCCCGCCGCGGACGTCGACGGCGTGGTTCAGGCGACGGTCTCGAACCACGTCGAAGAGGGAGGCCACCGCACCGGCCTTGGGGTCGTAGGCCCCGAAGACCAGCCGGTCGACGCGAGCCAGCACCAGTGCCCCGGCGCACATCGTGCAGGGCTCGAGCGTCACGACGAGGGTGCAGCCGGTCAGTCGCCACTCCCCCCGCAGCTCGGCACCCTGGCGCAGCACCAGCATCTCGGCGTGAGCCGTCGGGTCGCCGGTGAGCTCACGCTCGTTCCCGGCGGCGGCGAGCACGGCGTCGTCCGGACCCAGCAGCACGGCGCCGACGGGCACGTCACCGTGGCCCTCGGCCTCGCGTGCCTGCGCCAGCGCCAGTCGCATCGGCTCGGCCCAGGCGCTCACCGCACCCCCACCCTGGCGCCCGGCAGGCTTCAGGACCGGAAAGCGAGCTCGGCCACCCGCTGGAACTGCGGGTTGAGGTTGATCCGACCCGCGACCTCGATCAGCACCTGGTCGCTGCCGCGGTCCAGGTCGTCGACCAGGGTGCCCAGGTCGAGCTCGCTCACCCCGAGGTCGGCGAGGATGCCCAGGTCGCCCATCGGCTCCGACTCGTCCTCGGGGTCGGGGATGTCTTCGCCGAGCAGGTCGGCCACGTCGCGGGCGATGGGCCAGTCACCGGCAGCGGCGCCGTCGTTGAGCAGGACCTGCACGTGCTGGCCGCGAACCCGCACGATCACGAAGACCTCCTCGACCAGGCTGACGAAGCCCAGGGCGCCGGCGTCGCCGGGCAACCGGCGGAGCTGGACGATCAGCTCCTCGAGGTCGTTGGCCAGGTCCGAGGCCAGGGACTGGACGAACGGCTGGCCGTCCTCACGGTAGGCGGCGATGACGAAGTCGATCTCGTCGTCGGCCGCGTCCTCGAGGTCGTCCTCATCGTCGTCGTCTTCGTCGTCGGTGTCATCGTCGCGATCCGTGCCGAGCAGGGGCCCGCCCGACGGTACGGCCGGTTGGGCCGCCCCGTCCGCGTCGAAGGACTCGTACTCGTCGTCGTCGAAGTCCGACACCCCGCCTCCTCCACCCTGACCGCAACCCGAACCACCGACCGTCGGCCGCCGCCCCATCGTGCCAGAGTTCGTTCGCCGGCACGACACCGATAGGCACCCGAGCCAGGGCTCGCTAACGTTCCTCCCGTGGACCTCCGCATCGTCGAACATCCGCTCGTCGCCCACAAGCTGACCGTGCTGCGCGACCAGGCGACCGACTCCCCGACCTTCCGTCGGCTGACCGAGGAGCTCGTGACGCTGCTGGCGTACGAGGCGACCCGCGACGTCCGGGTCACCGAGTGCGAGGTGACGACCCCGCTGGCGGCTGCGGTCGGCGTCCGGCTGTCCCAGCCGCGTCCGCTGGTGGTGCCGATCCTGCGCGCAGGGCTCGGGATGCTGGAAGGGATGACCCGTCTGATCCCGACCGCCGAGGTCGGGTTCCTGGGGATGGTGCGCAACGAGGAGACGCTCGAGGCGGCCACGTACGCCGAGCGGCTCCCGGACGACCTCTCCGGGCGCCAGTGCTACGTGCTTGACCCGATGCTGGCCACCGGAGGCACGCTCGCGGCCGCAGTCCAGTTCCTCGTCAGCCGCGGAGCTGACCAGATCACCTGCATCTGCCTCATCGCCGCACCCGAGGGCATCGCACGGCTGACCGACCTGCTCGACGGCCTCGAAGCTCCCTGCACCGTCGTGCTGGCCGGGCTCGACGACAAGCTGAACGAGGTCGGCTACATCGTTCCAGGCCTCGGCGACGCCGGTGACCGCTTGTACGGGGTCGCGAACTGACCCTCGTCGATGCATCAACTGTCGGTGTGATCGCAGCATCCCTGTGGCATCATGAGCGCAAGACTCGGGGGGATGACCGGCACTGGCTGACGACGACTTCCCGAGGTGAGCAGACGTGGACAACACCTACGACCCTGCCGCGCGGGCGAACGTCCGGGTCTTCGTGGTCGACGACCACTCCTTCGTCCACCTCGGCCTCGCGGGTCTGCTCAACTCCACGACGGACCTGACCTTGGTGGGTGAGGCCAGTACGGCAGCGGAGGCGCTGCGCCGGCTGCCCGAGCTGCAGCCCGACCTGGCGCTGCTCGACATCGGGCTCCCGGACGGGAACGGCATCGACGTGGGGCGCGAGATCCGCTCCCGCTTCCCCCAGATCGCCTGCCTGATGCTGACCTCCCACGACGAGGAGGAGGCCCACCTCGCGGCCGTGCTGACCGGAGCAGCCGGCTACCTGATCAAGCAGATCCAGGGCCCGACCATCACCGAGAGCATCCGTCGCGCGGCCGCCGGGGAGTCGCTGCTGGACTCGGACGCGACCGAGCAGCTGCTGGAACGGCTGAGCGGCATCGACCGGTCTCGACCCGACGCGAGGCCGCGGGCCGAGGTCCAGGGCAGCCGGCTGTCCGAGCGTGAGCGAAGGGTCCTCCGCCTGGCCGTTGCTGGTCGGACCAACAACGAGATCGCTGACGAGCTGGACCTGGCCGAGGACACCATCACCCGCCAGGTCTCGGTGATCTTCACCAAGCTGTCGCTCGAGCGGCGCGTCCAGGCTGCGCTCCGGGCCCATCGCTCCCAACCTGGCCCGTCCCGCTCCTAAGAGCCCGGGCACAGCCGCAGGGGGCTCAGTAGTAGTACGGGAAGGGCGACCAGTCCGGCGCACGCTTCTCCAGGAACGCGTCGCGGCCCTCGGCGGCCTCGTCGGTCATGTACGCCAGCCGGGTGGTCTCGCCGGCGAACACCTGCTGACCGACCAGCCCGTCGTCGACGGCGTTCAGGGCGAACTTCAGCATCCGGATCGCCGTCGGGCTCTTGCCGCACACCGCGCGAGCCCAGGCCAGACCGGCGTCCTCCAGCCCGGCGTGCGGGACGACACGGTTCACCATGCCCATCCGCATGGCGTCGGCGGCGTCGTACTCGGCGCCCAGGAAGAAGATCTCGCGGGCGAACTTCTGGCCGACCTGACGCGCGAGGTAGGCCGAGCCGAAGCCGGCGTCGAAGGAGCCGACGTCGGCATCGGTCTGCTTGAAGCGGCCGTGCTCGGAGCTGGCCAGGGTGAGGTCGCAGACGACGTGCAGGCTGTGGCCGCCACCGGCCGCCCAGCCGTTGACCAGGGCGATCACCACCTTGGGCATGAAGCGGATCAGTCGCTGCACCTCCAGGATGTGCAGCCGGCCCAGCTGAGCATCGGCGGGCACGGTTCCCCCGGCAGGCTCGACCTCCTCCGGCGCCTCGTCCTCGACGTAGGTGTAGCCCGAGCGGCCGCGGATCCGCTGGTCGCCGCCGCTGCAGAAGGCCCAGCCGCCGTCCTTGGGCGAGGGACCGTTGCCCGTCAGCAGCACCGCCCCGACGTCAGCGGACATCCGGGCGTGGTCGAGGACCCGGTAGAGCTCGTCGACGGTGTGCGGCCGGAAGGCGTTGCGCACCTCGGGCCGGTCGAAGGCGACCCGGACGACGGGTGCGTCGACCGCGCGGTGGTAGGTGACGTCGGTCAGCTCGAAGCCGGGAACCCGATGCCAGAGATCGGGGCGAAACGGCGAAACGTCGGACGGGATCACCCGGACACCGTAGGCGGGCGGTCGCCGCAGCTGGAAATCACCACGGCGTCACCGCAAGGTCCACGGTGTCACTGGACGTCGAACTCATTGCCTTCCGGGTCGGTCATCGCGATCCAGTGACCGCCTTGGAGCCGCCACTCGCGTCCCTCGGTCGCACCGAGGGCGACCAGCCTGTCGACCTCCTCGCGCAGCCTCTCCTTGCCCACGTTGAGGTCCAGGTGCAGCCGGTTCTTGCCGGCCTTGTCCTCGGGCACCCGCTGCACAAGGATCCGGGGACCGGCCCCCCGCACCGCGGTCAGGTCGCGCCAGCTGAGCCGGCCCTGGTGCCGCAGGGTGTCCGACGGCTGGGCGTACCCCGCCGCCAGGATCCCCTCGATCAGCTCCTCGTTGTCCTCCACCTCAGCCCGCAGCGCCGCCGCCCAGAAGTCAGCCAGGACGTGCGGGTCACGCGCGTCGATCACCAGCTGCCAGCTCACTGCCGTCATGTCCATCCTCCGCTCGTCGCCGGACCTGCCAGATGACGTAGGCCACCAGAGCGAGCACCAACGCCACGACCACCACCATGGCAGTGACCGGTGACAGTGTGTAGAGCGCACGCAGGCCCGCGAAGCCGACCGAGGCGACGGTGGCGTAGAGCAGAGCCCAGATGAGCCCGCCCACAGCCAGGGCCGGGAGGTAGCGGCGGAGCGGCATCCGGGTGACGCCGGCCGCCAGGTGGACCACCGTCTGGATGCCGACCGTCAAGAAGCAGGCCGCGACGACCGGCGCGCCCCAGCGCTCGACCAGCCGCTCCGCCCGCGCGAACGCGGGAGTCCGGACCAACCGGGCGAGCCGGGTCCGACCGGCCCCGGCCAGCACGCCGCGGCCGAGGGCATAGGTGCCGCCGGCTCGCAGCAGCACGATCGCGAACAGTGCTCCGACCGCGACGGGGTACGGCCAGCCCGCGAGGACGTCGAGGCCCACGACCTACCTCGGACCGAGCGGCCCGACAGGCAGCTCGGGGGGAGTGGCGAGCAGGTCGGTGATCTCCCGCAGCCCCGACTCGAGCTCGCGCAGGTGCACGCGACTCTGCTCCAGGTGGCGGGCGCCGAGCTCGTGGCGGGCCGACTCCGACACCACGTCGAGCACCCGGCCGGCGAACATCTCGGCCTGCGGCAGGGCCCGCGAGCTCGCGAGCAGCTGGGCGAGGCGGGCCACCTCGCTGCGGTACGCGCTCAGCGCTCTCGCCCGGCGCAGGCCGTCGTCGAGCGCTCCGAGCAGGGCGCGCTCATAGTCGGCGTAGGTCCGTCGGGCGGCCGTACCCGGTGGCACCCGGGCAGCCGCGGTCCGTACCTCGCTCAGCAGGGTGGTGACGCGGTGGACGTGGTCGATGATCTCGGCGGCCTCGGCCACGGGGTCGATGGTGAGCCTGTTGTCCGCGAGCCACGGGTCGCTCCAGGCCGGTGAGGTGAAGATGGCGAACGCGTCGGCCAGCGGGTTGATCACGGTCCGGCGGTCCCGGTAGCCGACCGGCGGGGTGAGAGCACGGATCCGGTGGGCCTCGTCCAGGATCTCCAGCTCGTGCAGCGAAGCGCCTGCCGCCCGCCACGGCCCGGATGCGCGTCCGAGGTGAGGAAAGCGACGACGTTGCCGCCGCCCCCGATACGTCAGACCTGCTGCAACGGCCACGAGGGTCGTGCCGCCAACGCTCCAGATGTCGCTGGAGGCGACCGCCGTCGCGGCGAACATCCCGATCGCCCCGGCGCCGGAGACCACAGCGCCGCGGCACCACCATCGTGAGGGCTCAACCGCCACCGACGCGCCGTTCAGCAGCGCCGGCAGCCGGCTCGGGGCGAGACCAGGGGGCGGGGGCACGCCGTCAGCTCGCCTCGCCCATGAGCAGAAGGTACACCGGCCCGGGTCCGGCCGGAGGTCTGCTGCCGCACGACCGTTCAGCTGCGGAGCAGTGTCGCGACCTTCGGCAGCACCTCCCCGGTCGGACCGCTCAACCCGCACTCCATGGCCAGCCAGCCGTCGAAACCGATCTGCCGCAGCGCCGCGAGCGTGGCCGGCCAGTCGTAGTGCCCGGCGCCCGGCTCGAGCCGGTTGCTGTCACCGAGCTGGACGTGCCGGATGTGGTCACCGGCCGCCACGATCGAGGCCGCGCAGTCCGCCTCCTCGATCGACATGTGGTACGTGTCCGCGATCACCGCGACCCCCGGGGAAGCGACCTCATCGACGATCGAGACCGCGTCCGCCAGAGTGTTGACCAGGTAGTCCTCGTAGCGGTTGAGCGGCTCGAGGAACAGCTGGGTCCCGGCCGCGACAGCGTGCTCACCGAGCTCGACCAAGGCCTCGACGAGCAGTCGCCGGGACTCCTCCTGGCTCCGCGGCGGCCTGAACGGGGGCAGCTTCGTGGAGAAGGCGCCGAACGCGTTGGGGCTCACGATCCCCAGGCCGCCGGCCTCGGCGATGGTGCTGAGCAGCACCTTCAGGTCGTCGATGGCCGTCTGCCGGCCCTCGGGCGCGAACGAACCCAGGAACGTCGGCGTGTGCATCACCGCCGAGCACATCTGCACCCCCGCGGCCCGCGCCTCCCGCAGCTCGGCTGCCCGAGCACCGAAGATCCCGGCGCCCTGACCGGAGAGCTCGATGCCGTCGAAGCCGCAGTCCAGGGTGAACTGGAACTTCTCCATCAACGTCGCCCCGGGCAGGGTCGACTCCTGCGCCGCCAGTCGGATGCTCATGCCGCCCGGTCCGTAGCTGTCGGCTCGGCGTCATCGAAGCTCAGCACCACCTGCAGCGCGTCCTGCGGTCGCCGGTCGAGCAGCTCGAAGGCGGCGGGCGCCTCGGCCATCGGCATGGTGTGGGAGATCAGCTCGGTCAACCGCAGCCGCCCCGAGACGGCCAGGTCGATGGCGGTCCGGGCAAGCCGATCGCCGTTCCACCGGTGCTGCAGCGCCGGAGCCACCCCCGAGATCTGCGAGCAGACCACCTGCACCCGGTTGTGGTGGAACTCCTCCCCCAGCCGCAGCCCGACCCCGTCGCCCTGCATGAAGCCGGCCGCGCAGACCCGCGAGCTGTAGGCGACGGACCGGATGGCCTCGTGCAGGGCCCGGTAGTTCCCGGTCACCTCCAGGCAGACGTCGGCGCCGCGACCGTCGGTCAGGTCACGGATCCGTTCGGCCACCTGGCCCTCGTCCGCGTCCAGCACCACGTCGGCGCCGAGCTCGGCCGCCAGCTCGCGCCGGCCGGCGATCCCGTCCACCGCGATCACCCGGCCCCCGTTCAGCCGGGCCAGCTGGGCGGCGATCTGCCCCGGGACGCCGAGCCCGAACACGGCGACCGTCTCACCGATGTGGATGTCGGCGTCGAGGACGACGTTCAGCCCGATCGCGCCGATCTGGGAGAAGATCCCGATCCGCGGGTCCGCCGCCGGGTCCAGCACGCGGGCCGCAGCGCGCGCCGCCTTTCTGCACGGTGAACGCGCGGTGGCCCCAGGTGCCCCAGATCCGGTCCCCGATCTCGACCCCCGTCGCCTCGGCACCCGAGCTCGGCGACCTCACCGACCTCCTCGTACCCCCAGCCGTCGACCGGGTAGGCGAAGCTGGTCGACCCGTCGACGAACAGCCGGGAGTCGTCCTCCCACTTCTTGGTCAGGTACGGGTTGCTCCCGCGGTAGGCGGTCAGCTCCGTCCCGGCCGAGATGCCCGAGTAGAGCGTGCGGAGACGCACCTCGTCCGGCGCCAGCGGAGCCAGTGGTTCCTCGACCACCTCCGAGTGGCCCGGGGAGGTGAACCTGATCACTGACGGCATGGAGGGAGCTCGCTTCCTGGACGTGGATCTTGATGAGAGGTCGGTGGTGCGGGCGTTCAACCCTTGACGGCGCCGGACATGAAACCGACGGTCACCTGCTTCTGCAGCACGATGAAGAGGATGATCACCGGCACGATGGTGATCAAGGTGCCGGCGGCGAGCGGCCCGATGTCGATCGACCGGCCGCCCATGAAGTTGTAGAGGCCTGCGGTCAGCGGCCGGAAGTTCCCGCCCGGGAGGTAGAGCAGCGGCACCAGGAAGTTGTTCCAGGTGCTGAGGAACGTGAAGACCGCCAGCGCACCGATGCCGGAGGTGACCAGCGGCAGCATCACGCGGGTGAAGATGCGCCACTCCGAGCAGCCGTCGATCCGAGCAGCCTGCTCGAGCTCCTCGGGCAGGTCGGAGAAGAAGGCCCGCATGAAGAAGGTGCCGAACGAGATCCCGGTAGAGGTCAGCACCAGGATCACCCCCGGCAGGGTGTCCAGCAGGCCCATCGAGCGGAGCTGGAAGTACAGCGGGATCATGTAGGTGAAGAACGGCACCAGCAGACCCATCACCACTAGGTAGAACAGGATCGATCGGCCAGGGAACGGCAGCCGCGCGAACGTGTAGCCGGCCATGGTGGAGATCACCAGGATCAGCAGCGTGCTCGGTACCGAGAGCAGGAAGCTGTTCAGCAGGTAGTCGCTGAAGTGTCCGTCGAACCAGGCGGCGCGAACGCTGCCCCACGAGAACGAGCTGAACAGCCCGAACGGGTTGACCTTGACATCACTCTCGGTCTTGAGCGAGGTCGAAACCACCAGCAGCACCGGGATGATCGTGGTCGCGGACAGCAGGATGAGCAGCAGGTGTCGCACCGCCAGCGTGACCCCGCGGCGCCCGAACGGTCGGCTGGTCCTGGCTGGCCGGTCGGGGTTCGGTGGCTCGACCGGCAGGACGGGCAGCGGCTCGGTGGTGGTCGCCATCAGGCCCCCGTCCCCTGCAGCGAGACCCGTCGCTGCAGCCGGTTCAGCGCGACGGCACACGGCACAGACAAGACGGTGATCAGCAGAGCCAGGGTCGTTCCGTAGCCGATCCGGCTGAGCTGGAAGGCGTTGGTGTAGGCGTAGGTGCCGATCACGTCCGTCGCTCCGGCCGGTCCACCCCCGGTCATGATGAAGATGATGTCGAAGACGCTGAAACCGCCGACCAGAGTCAGGGTCAGGACCATCAAGAAGACCGGCATGATCTGCGGCAGGATGATGTGCCAGAGCCGCGCCAGGCCGACGGCGCCGTCGATCCGGCTGGCGTCGACCAGCTCGGCGTCGACGTTGCGGAGCGCCGAGATGAAGATGACGGTCGCGAAGCCGGTGCCGCCCCAGATGGCCGTCACCAGGATCGCGTAGAGCGCGGTCCTCGGGTCACCCAGCCAGCCGCGCTCCAGCGAGGACAGGCCTACCGCCCCGAGAGCCTTGTTCAACAACCCCTGGACCGGGTCGTAGATCCAGCCCCAGACGATCCCGACGGCCACGCCCGGCAGCACGAACGGCAGGAAGAAGCAGAGCCGGTAGATCAGGCTGCCCCGCCCGATGCCCCACAGCAGCAGCGCGATCCCGAGCCCGAGGACCAGCGGGGCGGCCGTCCCGATCACGATCCAGACGGCGTTGTTCTGCAGTGCGTGCCAGACGAGGTCGTCGGTGAACATCTCACGAAA
The DNA here is from genome assembly GCA_963727215.1 of uncultured Actinomycetota bacterium. Lineage (GTDB taxonomy): Bacteria > Actinomycetota > Actinomycetes > Propionibacteriales > Propionibacteriaceae > Microlunatus. The sequence continues at coordinate 112,561 of CAVSFR010000008.1, read as the reverse complement.
GTTGGCCAGTCCGACGAAGGGCGGATTGGTGCTCAGCCCGTCGAAGTCCACGACGGAGTAGACGAGTGAGTTGCCCAACGGAAGCAGGAAGAACACCACCATCATCACCGTCACCGGCACCACGAGGAGGACTCCCAGCCGCTGCTGCGCCCGCCTCGTCACCCGCGGTGCGTTGCTGACGACCGCGGCCACGTCAGGCCGTCGGCTTCTTGAAGTTCTTCTGCAGCTGCTCGGCCACCTTCTCCGGCGTGGACTGGCCGCTCAGGATGCCCTGGATGCCCTTGCCCATAGCGTTGTTGAAGGTGTCGTTGGTCAGCACGTCGATGTTGTAGCCGAAGTCCCCGGTGCCGTTGGCGATCTTGCCGGTGTCGTCGAGGATCTGGGTGAACAGCGGCGAGGCCTTGATGCCGGCGGTGTCGATCGGGAAGGCGGGGATGTCCTGCAGCGTCTCCACCGCCCAACGACCGTGCTCAGCGCTCATGCCGTAGTTGAGGAACTGCTCGGAGGCCTCGATCTTCTTGCTGTTGGCGGAGATGAAGGTGCCCGAGCCGAGTCCGCCGCTGAAGATGCCCTTGCTGGCCGAGGCCGGGAAGGGGATGAAGCCCACCTTGAACTTGGAGTTGCGCTCGATGTCTTGGGCCAGCCAGCTGCCGGTCGGCGCGATGGCGGCCTTGCCCGAGTAGAAGAGTGCGTTCGCGTTGTCGTAGGTGACCGCGGTCGGCGAGGGCGTGAGCAGCTTCTGGCTGCTCATGTCGGCCCAGATCTGGAGGGCCTTGACCACGCTCGGGTCGTCCCAGGGGGTCTCACCGGCGATCAGCTTGTCCATGCCGGCGCTGCCGACCTCGCTGGACAACGCCATGCTCAGGAGGTGGCCGCCCTGCCAGCCCTCCTTGTCGCTCACCCCCAGCGGGATGTAGCCGGCGCCCTTGAGCTTGGTCGCTGCCGACATCAGGTCGCCGACGCTCTGCGGCTCGGCCAGGCCCAGCTTGGCGAAGATGTCCTTGTTGTAGAACAGGCCGACCTCCTCCAGCTGGCTGGGGATGCCCACCAGCTTGCCGCCGAAGGTGACCCGCTGCTTGGCGAAGTCATAGACAGGCCAGTTGTACTTCGCGTACGCGTCGGTGAGGTCATGCACCAGCCCGGCCTTGGCGAGGGCCCCGGCGAAGCCGGGACCGGTGTCGTAGCCGAAGACGTCGGGTCCGTTGCCCGAGCGCAGCTGGGTCTGCAGGATCGTCTTGACGTTCTCGCTGGGCACCACGTCGAGCTTGACGGTGACCCCGTTGCTGGTCGCCTCGAACTTCTTCAGGTCGGCCTTGATGTTGTCGAGGTCCTTGGGGCTCTCGGGCTGGCCGATGAGGTAGCGGATCTGGACCGGGCCGCTGGAGACCTGAGGCGCCGTGGACTGCTCCGCAGCCGGGGAGCCACCGAAGCAGGCCGACAGGCTGAGCGTGAGTGCCGAGGCGACGAGCAGCACCAGTGGTTTGCGAGCGTCCACGTGACTTCCTTGTCCGTGAGTGGGGTCAGCACGAGATTCTTACGTGAGAAGTTCTAACGTGAGAAAACCATGACCGACCGCTGTCGCCTTGTCAAGGTTTCCGGTAGAAACGGAACATGACCTCGCAGCTGTCGCCTCGATGACCACGGTCGGAAGCGCCCGTCCGGCCGGGATCAAGGACGTGGCCGCGCTCGCCGGAGTCTCCCTCAAGACCGTCACGAACGTCGTGCACGAGCGGCCGTACGTGAAGCAGGAAACCCGCGATCGGGTGCTGGCCGCGATCGCCGACCTCGACTACCGCCCCTCCCGTGCCGGGCGCCAGCTGCAGAGCGGACGCAGCCACCTGGTCACGCTGGTGGTCCCCCGGATCGACGAGCCGTACCTGTCGGCGCTGGCCCACGCGCTGATCGCCACGGCAACCCGAGCTGGCTACCGGCTGCTGGTCGACGAGACGGGCGGCCACCCCGAGCAGGAGCACCAGGCGGCCTCGGGCTACCCGGGGCACGGGATCGACGGCGTCATCATCAGCCCGTTCGCCCTGCGACCCGACCAGCTGGCCGCCCGCAGCCGGGACGTCGCCATGGTGCTGCTCGGCCAGTTCCTTCCCGGCAGCACGGCCGACTACGTGGCGATCGACAACCTCGCCTCGGCTGCCGACGCCGTCCGGCACCTCGCCCTCCTCGGGCGACGACAGGTCGGCTATCTCGGCGCCGAGCCCGGCCGCAGCGGTGCGCTCGGTGCGGTCCGGCTCGAGGGCTACCGGCGCGCGCTGGGCGAGCAGGGCCTGGCCGAGCCGTCCGGTGGGGTCGGACCGGGCGGCCACTTCGACCGGGAGTCCGGCGAGCGGGCGGCCGAGGACGTGCTGGCCCGGGTGCCCGACCTCGACGCCCTGGTCTGCGCGAGCGACCTGATGGCCATTGGGGCGATCCGCGCCCTGCAGCGGTTGGGCAAGCGGGTACCCGAGGACGTCGCCGTGCTCGGCTGGGACGACATCGTCGACGGTCAGTACGTCACGCCCAGCCTGACCACGATCGCCGTCGATCTGCCGATGCTGGCCGAGCTGACGTTGGCCGCACTGGTTCGCCGGATCGAGGGCGACCGTTCGCCGGGACAGACGTACGTCGTCCCCCACCGGCTGGTCGTGCGCGGCTCCACCGGCGGCACCTAGGGCTTCCTCAGCGCAGCTCGGGCTCCGGCACGGGGACAGGAGCTGCTGCCGGCTTGGTCGAGGTGAGGAACAGGGCGCAGACCACGGCGCCGAGGCCGACCACGGCCGCCACGGCGAAGGCGCGCTGCAGTCCGTCCGTGGAGGCCAGCAGGGCCGGGGTGCCACTGCGGGCCAGCGAGGTGGCCCGGCCGGCGTAGAGGCCGACCAGCAGCGCCGTGCCGGCAGCCCCGGCCACCTGCTGCAGCGTGGCCAGGATCGCGCTGCCGTGGGAGTAGAGCGATGGCGGCAGCGGGTTGAGCGCCGTCGTGAAGGCCGGAGTGAAGAGACAGGCCAGGCCGAGCGACAGCACCAGGTGGTAGCTGACGAGCAGCCAGACGGGCGTGCCGGGATCGACCGTGCTGAATCGCCAGAGCGTCAGGACCAGCAGCACGGCGCCGAAGGTGGACAGTCCCTTCGGCCCCCACCGGTCGAAGAGCCGGCCGACGACCGGTCCGAGCAGACCCATCAGCAGTCCGCCCGGCAGCAGCAGCAGACCGGTCTGCAGCGAGTCGAGCCCGCGTACGGTCTGCAGGTAGATCGGCAGCAGGATCACCACGCCGAACAGGGCGACCATGGCGATGCACAGCATGGCCAGGCTGACGCTGAACATCGGGAAGCGGAAGGCGCGCAGGTCGAGCAGCGGGTCGCTCCCCCGGGCGAGCCGCACCTGACGCCAGCCGAAGGCCAGCAGTCCGAGCGCACCAACGGCGAGGAAGGCCAGCGCCGTCCCCAGCCCACCGGTCGAGCTCTCGCCGAGGCGGCTGAGGCCATAGACCAGGCCGCCGAAAGCGGGCACGGACAGCAGCACGGAGATGAGGTCGAGCCGCTGGTGACCGGGCTCGCTGACCTTGCCCAGCCGACGGGAGCCCAGCAGCAGGGTGACCAGGGCGATCGGCAGCACGATCACGAACATGAAGCGCCACGAGAGGTACTGCAGGATGATCCCGGAGACCGTCGGGCCGATGGCCGGGGCCACCGAGATGGCGATGCTCACGTTGCCCATCACCACGCCGCGGCGCTCGATCGGCACCAGGGTCAGGATCGTGGTCATCAGCAGGGGCAGCATGATCGCCGTGCCGCAGGCCTGGACGACGCGGGCCACGAGCAGCATGAAGAAGCCGTTCGCCAGGGCCGCCAGCAGCGTGCCGGTCGAGAACAGGGTCATGGCCAGGACGAAGACCGTCCGCGTGGGCAGCCGCTGCAGCAGGAAGCCTGTCGTGGGGATCACCACGCCCATGGTCAGCAGGAAGGCCGTCGAGAGCCACTGCACCGTCGAGGCGGCAACGCCGAGGTCGGTCATCAGGTGCGGTAGGGCGACGCCCATGATCGTCTCGTTGAGGATCACGACGAACGTCGCGACCAGCAGCGTGATGATCACCACCCGGTCGCTCCCGCCGGAACGCTCGGCCGACGCGGTCACCGGTGCCGTGGTCCTGTCCGTGGCGGTCATCGGCCACCGTCCTTGTCTTGTCGTCTGTGCGGGTCGAGCTCGTCGTGCGGCACCACTGCCGTCAGAGTCCTCGTGCTGCAGACCACCCGAGGGCGGCGAACTCATCGGACCTGACGCTAGAAGGGACCACTGACAGCGGCAACGGGGTTTCCCCAGCGCTGCCCGGGGCAACACGGGCAGCGGGCTTTCTGTTCCGTTCGGCCTCGGGCTAACGTGCCGGACGTGCAGCTGGTGGTCGGAGCGGTGGTCGTGGACCGGCTGGACGTCCCCACCCGCGTGCTGGCCGCCCGCCGGACGCGACCGCCCGCTCTCGCGGGTCAGTGGGAGCTGCCCGGCGGCAAGGTCGAGCCCGGCGAGGAGCCGTTGGACGCCCTGCACCGCGAGCTCGCCGAGGAGCTGGGGGTGAGCGTCCGCTGCGGCGACGAGGTCGTGCCCGATGTCGGCCGGACCTGGCCGCTGACGCCCGGGCTGGAGCTGCGCGCCTGGTGGTGCGAAATCACAGGCGGTGAGGTGCAGCTGAGCGACGCGCACGACGAGCTGCGCTGGCTCACCGCCGTCGACCTGTTCGACGTGCCCTGGCTGACGCCCGACCGCCCGCTGCTGGCCCGCGTCCGTCCCGCCCTTCGACAGGCTCAGGGAAACGACACTGCCGCGCCCTGAGCTTGTCGAAGACGCGTAGCCCGGGTCAATCTGTCGAAGTCCGGACGCGTCGTTCGGCTCAGACCTCCAGCACCGCCCAGGAGTGTGGCACCAGCGCCTGCCCGTCCAGCGGCACGCCAGCCTCCAGCACCGGTCCGGACTGCGGCAGCCCGAACGCGTCGTCGGCGAGGTTGAGGGCCAGCGTCAGGCTCTGGCCCTCAGGGCCGGCCGAGCGGACGAGCAGGTGCTCGTTGGCCACCTCGGCTGTGCTGATCTCGGCACGGTTCAACCACGGGTTGCGTCGACGCAGGCCGATCATCCGCTGGTAGACCGACCAGGTGGCGTCGTCGGTGCCGGCCAGTTGCGAAGGCACATCCGGCATCTCCGGCCGGATCGCGTCGTCGCCCCCGACCCGCTCTTCCTTGACCGCGCGCAGCCCGTACTCGTCGCCGTAGTAGATGCTCGGCACGCCCGGCAGGAACAGCAGCAGGGCGACCGCGTGCGGGACGTGGCGGGCGTCGCCGATCTGGCTCGCGACCCGGGTGACGTCATGGTTGCCGAGGAAGGTCAGCGGGTCGAGCGCGGCCACCAGGTCGCGGTGCCGGCCGAGCGTCCAGTCGAGCTCCCAGAAGTTCCGCGTCGTCACGGAGGACCAGATCGCCTTCCACAGCTCGTACTGGGTGACGGAGTCCAGCCCGGACCGGGCGACGTAGTCGCGGTAGTCGCCGTGGATCATCTCGCCCACGAACCAGGCGTCGGGGAAGCGCTCACGTACCCGGGGGAGCACCGCCGCCCAGAACTCCGGGGGGACCGCGTAGGCCGCGTCCAGCCGCCAGCCGTCCACGCCGCGCTCGAGCCAGTGCAGCATCACCTCGGTCACGAGATCCTGCACCTCGAGCGAGCTGTGGTCGAGCGCGACCAGCTGGTCGTGGCCCTCGAAGTAGACCGGCCAGCCGTCGCTCCAGTGGATCCAGCGACCTGCAGCCGAGTCGGCGCCGCCGGCCAGCGCGTCGGAGACGGGCGGGAAGTCGCGGCCGGCGTGGTTGAACACGCCGTCGAGCAGCACCCGGATCCCGCGCTCGCGGCAGGCCGCCACCAGCGCGTCCAGGTCACCCTCGTCGCCCAGCCGCGGGTCGATCCGGAAGTAGTCGGTCGTGTCGTAGCCGTGCGTCCGGGACGCGAAGATCGGACCGAGCGCCAGCCCGTTGCAGCCGAGCGCCACGAGGTGGTCGAGCCAGCCGTGCAGCCGGGCGAGCTGATGCGGCGGCGGCGAGGCCGTAGCCAGCTCCGGCCCGGCACCCACGAAGCCGAGCGGGTAGACGTGCCACCAGATCACGTGCTCGACCCAGCTGCTCACCATGGGGGCTGCTGGGGCGTGGGGGTCTGGCCGGTCACCGCCCCAGCATCGCAGGTGCTTCGGCGCGACGCCGACACACGTCCGAGCCCGTGACACTCACCTACGTCCTACGCTGGAGGCTCCGCTCGACCGTCTCGCAGAGGAGCCACCATGTCGATTTCGTCACCACCCGCCGGCGACGACCTTCCCGAGGGCGAGACCCCCGGCTCGGAGGCGCTCCCCGACGGCGAGCAGTACGGCAGCCTCTCGATCGAGGACGACCCTGAGGGCACCGTCGACCCGGGGGAGCTCGCCGGCGGAGCCGACGAGAACGACGAGGACGTCAGCTGACCCAGTCGCGGGCTCAGCCAGCATCGGTGGCGAGCACGACGAGTCGCCTGTAGCTCGAGCTGAAACGGTTCTGGTCGAGCGGGCTCGAGGTGTACTGCCAGAAGGTCGCCCACTGCCAGCTGCCGGGCAGCGTGCCGGGGGTCTTGGTGCCGTAGCGAGCCAGCCACAAGGGGTTGGTCAGGCTGAACCTCTTGGTGTTGCCCGTGCAGCGCGTCCACCAGTCGGTCGTGGTGTAGATGACCGCGTCCCGCTTGGTGAGGCGCTTGTACTCGACAACGAAGCTGTTGATCCAGGCCACCATCTTCGTCTTGCTCAAGCCGTAGCAGGTCGCGCCGTACGGGTTGTACTCGATGTCGAGCACTCCGGGCAGCGTGCGCCCGTCAGCGGTCCAGGAGCCACCGTGGTAGTAGAAGTACGCCGCCTGCGTCTTGCCGCTGCTACCGGACGGGCTGGCGAAGTGGTAGGCCCCGCGGATCATGCCCGCCGTGTAGGCCCCGTCATACTGCGAACGAAAGTACGGGTTCCGGTAGCTGGTCCCCTCGGTCGCCTTGACGTAGGCGAACCTCTTGCCGGCTGTCGCGTGGGCCTTCCACCTCACCGTGCCCTGGTGGCTGGAGACGTCGATCCCCTTGATCCCGGCCGGGACGAACCGCTTCGCGGAGCTTGTGCGACCCGTAGCGCTCAGTGGTGACTGCTGGGTCAGGGCTGACCGCCATCCCATCGAGGCATTGCCCGGTTGCACCCCGGCGGCCCGAGCGGCTCGCGTCGGCACGGGCAGCCCCGACCGGTGGGCCGTGACGATCGGGCTGGCCGGTGCGGCGGGACCGGCAGGCGCCGCCACCGCCGGGCTGTGCTGAAGGGCGGTCAGTCCAGCGACGGCCGCGACCGCAGCAGCGGCGGCGATCCGCCGGGAGGCGTGGGAGAAGTGGGAGAAGAGCGACATGGGGGGTCCTTCAGGGAAGTGGTTGAGCACGTTCGCCCCGCGGCGCGATCTCGAGCCGCGCCGGCCCCCTGGAAGACGTCGAGAGCCGCAGCCTAGGTAACGCCGCCCCCGATGGGAAGGGGTCCGAAGTCAGGCTTGAGGGTTGCCGCTCTGCGGCAGCGCCAGCCGCTTCTCCCCGCGGTGCGCTCAGGCGGCCGAGGGCTCCGTCGAGGGACGACGCAGCGTGCTGCCCGGTGACTCCCCGTAGGCCGCCCGGTACTCCGCGGAGAAACGGCTGCGGTTGGTGAAGCCCCAGCGGTGCGCGACGGAGGACACGGTGTCCGAGCGGGTGTCGCCGCGCAGCAGGTCCCAGCGGGCGCGGCTCAGCCGGACCGCCCGTACGTAGGCCCAGGGGGTGGTGTTGCCGCCGCGCCGGAACGCCAGCTGTAGGGCGCGGGGGCCGCGGTGGCACGCGGCCGCGATGTCGCTGATGCCGATCGCCCGGTGCGCGTTCTCCTCGATGAACTGGATGGCCTGGCGCAGGACGGCTGCCTGATGCCCCTCGGAGAGCTCCAGCCGGATCGGGGCGAGGAGGCGCTCAATGCTGGCGTCGGCTACGGCGTTGGTCATCGTCACTCCAGAGCTGCTGAGGGAGGACGGCCGACTTTTTGACCGCGAGTCGACGCCACCACGTCGACTACTGGCAGACAAATCTACGGGTTGGAGCCGAGAAAAGCACCCCGCCTCTCCGATGGATCGGATCGAGGGGATCCTGTCCACCCAATGAGACGCATGTCCAAATATTGGGACAGATTGGACCCGTCGAACTGGACCGCAGAAGATTTCTCTCAGTTTCCCGAGTGGTCGGGTAGGAATTAGGGAGTATGGGATGACTGGTCGATCCGGACGCCTGTGGGCGCGACCCGCGGCAGCAGCCGCTGTTGCGCTGAGCCTGCTGCTGACGGCCTGCGGCGGAGCGGGAGCCGGCTCGGACACCGCGTTGTCTCTGGTGGCGTTCTCCGTGCCCAAGCCCGCCTATGACGATCTGCAGAAGGACTTCGCCGACACCCCGGACGGGAAGGACGTACAGTTCAGGTCCTCCTACGGCGCCAGCGGAGACCAGGCTCGTGCGGTGATCTCCGGCCTGCCCGCGGACTACGTCGGCTTCTCGCTCGCCTCCGACATGACCAAGCTGGTCGAGCGGGGCCTGGTCGCCAAGGACTGGGACTCCGGTCCCACGAAAGGCATCGTCAGCACCTCGGTGGTCGTCATCGTCGTGCGCAAGGGCAACCCGCTGGGCATCAACGGCTGGGCAGACCTCACCAAGCCGGGCGTCAAGATCGTCACCCCGAACCCCGGGTCCTCCGGCTCGGCCCGGTGGAACGTCCTGGCGGCGTGGTCGCAGATCACCGCCAACGGCGGCAGCGAGACCGAGGCCAGGAGCTTCCTGTCCCAGTACTACGCCAACGTCGTCAGCCTGCCGGCCAGCGGGCGTGAGGCCACCTCCGCGTTCGCCAGCGGTACCGGGGACGTGCTGATCTCCTACGAGAACGAGGCCATCGCGGCCCGGCAGAGCGGCGCCGAGGTCGACTACGTGGTGCCCGACACCACCCTCAAGATCGAGAACCCGGGTGCGGTCACCACCAAGGCTCCGGCCACGGCGGGCAAGTTCCTCGGCTACGTGGAGTCCGCCGAGGGCCAGAAGGTCTTCGCCAGCCACGGCTTCCGGCCTCTGGGCACCGGTGTCGACCCGGGTCAGGTCGAGGGTGCGAACGACCCGGCCGCGCCCTTCCCGGCAGTGAAGAAGCTGGTGACGATCGCCGACCTCGGCGGCTGGTCGACGGTGTCGACGAAGTTCTTCGACGAGAAGACCGGCATCGTGACCCAGATCCAGGACGCGAGCGGCATCTCGTGACCTCCGGTTCGACGGGCCTGTCCTGATGGGCCTGTTCGCGTGAGCGCCCCCACCTTGACGCCCGTCCCGGCCCCGGCCGTACGGGTACGGGTCAGCGCTCCCCAGGGGGTGCTGCGGCTGGGTCCGGGCTCCGGGCTGGCCCTGGGTCTGGTGATGCTCTGGATGAGCGTGCTGGTGCTGCTGCCCCTCGTCGCGGTGCTGGTCACCGCCACCAGTGAAGGGCTCAGCGGCTTCGTCGACACCGTGACCAGCCCCGCCGTCGCTGCGGCGATCCGGCTGACCGTCGCCACGGCCGCCGCCGCGACGGTCGTGAACACCCTGATGGGGACGCTCGTCGCGTGGGTGCTCGTCCGGGACCGCTTCTGGGGCCGCCGGCTGCTCAGCCTGGTCATCGACGTGCCGTTCGCCCTGCCCACGATCGTCGCCGGCCTGGTCCTGATCGCCCTCTACGGCAACCGCAGCCCCTTCGGCATCGTGCTGGCGCAGACACGCTGGTCGATCTTCGTCGCCCTGCTCTTCGTCACCCTGCCGTTCGTGGTCCGGGCCGTCCAGCCGGTGCTCGAGGAGCTCGAACGAGACGTCGAGGAGGCCGGCGCCTCGCTCGGGGCCAGCCGGTTCACGATCTTCCGCCGGCTGATCCTGCCGAACATCGCCCCCGCGATGGCGGCCGGCGCCGCTCTCTCCTTCGCCCGGGGTCTTGGTGAGTACGGGTCCGTGGTCCTCATCTCGGGCAGCCTGCCGCGGCGGACCGAGGTGGCCAGCGCCCGGATGCTCGGCCAGATCGAGAACGACAACCTGGCCGGCGCCTCGGCGGTCGCGACCGTACTGCTGGTGGTGGCTCTCGTGGTGATCGTCGCGCTCAGCCTCATCCAGCGGCGGACGGCCCGTCGTGGCTGAGGCGGGGACGAGCACCGCCACGGCCACGGGCACCAAGTGGACGCTCCGGCTGCTCGCCGTCACCTACGTCGGGGTGCTGGTTGTCCTGCCGCTGGTGGTGATGGTGGGCCGGACCTTCGCGGACGGCTTCGGCGAGTTCGTCGAGTCGATCACCTCACCAGAGGCGGTTTCGGCCGTCTCGCTGTCGCTGCGGGTCGCCGTGATCGCCGTGATCGTGAACACCGTCTTCGGTCTCACCGTCGCCCTGCTGATCACCCGCTACCGCTTCGCCGGCCGGACGGTCCTGAACGCCCTGATCGACCTGCCCGTCTCAGTCTCGCCGGTGATCGCCGGACTGGCACTGATCCTGGTCTACGGGCGCTACGGCTGGTTCGGGGGCCCGCTGACGGCGCTCGGCATCCAGGTCATCTACTCCGTACCCGGCATCGTGCTGGCTACCTGCTTCGTGTCGCTGCCGCTGGTGGTCCGCGAGCTGGTGCCCGTGCTCGAGGAGATCGGGCTCGAGCAGGAGCAGGCCGGCCGGGCCCTCGGAGCGAGCGCCTGGCAGCGCCTCTGGCGGCTGACCCTGCCGAGCGTCCGCTGGGCCCTGGCGTACGGCGTGGTCCTCAGCCTGGCACGGGCGCTCGGGGAGTTCGGCGCCGTCCGCGTCGTGGCCGGCAACGTCCTCGGCTCCACCCAGACCATGCCGCTGCTGGCCGCGCAGCGCTACGCCGACCTGGACGAGGACGGTGCGTACGCCATCAGCTTCGTGATGGTAGCGATCGCCGTCCTCTGCATCGTGGTCGTCGCTCTGCTCCGGCCGCGCGACGACCCCGACTCCCGCTGAATTCTCCACCCACCGATTCACGAACGAACCCGACAGGAGCGCCATGGGTATCGAGGCGTCGCACATCTCCAAGCGCTTCGGCGACTTCGTCGCGCTGGACGACGTCAGCATCGACGTCCGTAGCGGTCGGCTCACCGCCCTGCTCGGGCCGAGCGGCGGCGGTAAGTCGACCCTGCTCCGGGTCATTGCCGGTCTGGACACGGCCGACTCGGGCACCGTCCGGATCGATGGCGAGGACGCGACGAGCCTGCCACCGCAACGCCGTGGCGTGGGCTTCGTCTTCCAGCACTACGCCGCGTTCAAGCACCTCAGCGTCTTCCGCAACGTCGCCTTCGGGCTCGAGGTGCGGCACCGTCCCAAGGCCCAGATCAGGGCGCGGGTGCACGAGCTGCTCGAGCTCGTCCACCTCGACCAGTTCGCCGACCGGCTGCCGGCGCAGCTCTCCGGCGGGCAGCGGCAGCGGATGGCTCTGGCGCGCGCGCTGGCCGCGGAACCCAAGGTGCTGCTGCTCGACGAGCCTTTCGGCGCGCTGGACGCCAAGGTCCGCAAGGAGCTGCGTGACTGGCTGCGTCGGCTGCACGACGAGGTGCATGTGACCACGATCTTCGTCACCCACGACCAGGAGGAGGCGCTCGAGGTCGCCGACGAGCTGGTGGTGATCAACGCCGGCCGGGTCGAGCAGGTGGGAAGCCCGAACGACCTCTACGACGCCCCGGCCAACGAGTTCGTGATGGAGTTCCTCGGGCCCGTCACGCGGCTCGACGGGCTGCTGGTGCGTCCGCACGACATCGACGTCTTCGACCACGAGCGCCCCGACACCGTCACGGCCGAGGTGTTGCGACTGCAGCGGATCGGCTTCGAGGTGCGGGCCGACCTGCGCAGCGGCGACTCCTCGTTCTGGGTCCAGCTGACGCCGGGCCAGGTCGACGCGCTGGACCTCGTCGCCGGCTCGCGGGTCTGGGTGCGTCCAAGCCGCCGGGCCGCCGGGGTGCTGCCCGTCACCGTGTCGTGACCCTCGCAGCACCGCCGAGGTCTCCTGGCGCGTTGGGTCCTCGTGGGCTTGGATCACGCCGATGAGCGCTGTCGGAGACGAGAGCGGACGGCCAGCGGCCTCTCGGCGACCGAACGACTACGACGCCTTCGCCGAGGCCTACGCGGCCGAGAACGAGACCAGCCTGGCGAACGCCTACTACGAGCGGCCCGCGATGTTGGCGCTGGCCCGGGACGTCGCAGGCCGCCGCGTCCTCGACGCCGGGTGTGGCGCTGGACCGCTGTCCGCACTCCTTCGTGACCGCGGTGCTGCCGTGACCGGACTCGATGTCAGCTCCGGCATGCTCGCCATCGCCAGACGCCGACTCGGCGACGGCGTGGAGCTCCAGCTCGCCGACCTGAAGGACCCGCTTCCCTTCGGCGACGGTGCTTTCGACCTCGTGACCGCCTCGCTGGTGCTGCACTACCTGCAGGACTGGGGGCCTCCGCTCGCGGAGCTCCGTCGAGTGCTCACACCGGGCGGCCGGCTCATCGCGTCGGTGGACCACCCGATCGTCGCGTACACGATCCTCGAGCCCCGCCCCGCCTACTACGCGACGACCAGCTACACCTTCGAGTGGACGCTCGGCGGTCACCCGGTTCCGATGAGGTTCTGGCGCAAGCCCCTCCACGGGATGGTCGAGGCCTTCACCGCGGCGGGCTTCCAGATCTCCTCGATCCAAGAGCCTCAGCCCGATCCGGCGGCCCGCGAGATCGATCCCGACGAGTTCCACCGCCTGACCACCACCCCGGCCTTCCTGTTCTTTGTCCTCGAGGCTCCGGCGCCCTGACGTGCTATCGCTGGTCGAGCGCGGTTCTTAGCGGGACCCCGAGGTCGTGCAGCAGGCGGCCGACCCGCAGACCGTCGACCGCTGGGTGCGGGACACCGACAGCGCCGTCGAGCACAGACGGGCGTATGCCTCGGGGGTGAGCTGACCAAGCCTACGTGGCGGGTAGGGAATGACTCGCCAGCGCGCTGGTGAGCCCTACGGCGAGGAGGCGAGTCTCAGCTGGTCGAGCGGCCGTAGCGCAACGAGACCGACGCACACTCCGCGCAGGTCTCGGGGCTGATCAGACCGGTCCGCATGAGCTGGGCGAAGAGCCAGCAACCGGCGCAGAATCCCAGTACGGACTCGAGCAGAGCAAACAGCAGCAGCACGACCAGCAGTGCGCTGGCGAGCACCGGCCGCGCCAGACCAAGGCCGAACACCGCAGCGGCGGTGGTGAGGACCAGCCCGATGACCTGCGCGAAACGTTTGGGCGGTCCCGGCACGAAACGAGGCACGCCGAGCCGGGGAGCCACGACCTCGGTGGCCAACCGGCCGAGCAGGCTGAAGCGCGGACCGGCCAGCGCCCGGGCCGCGAACCCCAGCACCAGCAGCAGGATCAGGCTCTGGGCGTCGGTGAGGATGATGACCACGGTCAGCAGGGCGACGCCACCGGCGACCACCCGGGCAGCCAGGTCGTTCACGGGGTTGGGGAAGGTCGCCCACGTCGGCATCGGCACCTGGAGAACGTAGCCGACCCACCTCAGGAAAGCCCCCTGATCGCCGCCGGTCCGACGGAGCTGGCCACCTCTGAGGAGGTGCCCGTCCTTGGTCGAGTCTGCCTACACTGGGTCAACCTGTTCCAGAGCTTCCAACCTGGCTTCTCGTCGAGGACCGGTGGAGAGCACGGACCAGTGTCGTCTTTGACAGCGCCCGCAGGCAGCCCCGTTCCCGGACAGGGCGCCGGCCACCGGATCACCCACACGTACACGGCGCTCGCCCAGGCCTCCCGTGAGCTCGGCCTGCAGGGTCGGACGCGGTGGTTCTACGCGCTGGTCTTCAGCGGCCTGCTGCTGGCGTTGGGCGGAGCGGCGACCGGGCTGATCCTGCTGGACAGCTCGTGGTTGCAGCTGCTCGTGGCCGCCGCCCTCGGCGTGATCTTCACTCAGTTCGCCTTCCTCGGTCACGAGGCCTCGCACCGCCAGGTGCTCGCATCCGGACCGGCCAACGACCGGGTGGGCCGGGTGCTGGCCACGTTCTTCGTCGGCATCAGCTACTCGTGGTGGATGAGCAAGCACAGCCGGCACCACGCCAACCCGAACAAGCTCGGCAAGGACCCCGACATCGAGATCGACACGGTCTCCTTCGTCGAGGAGGACGCCGCCAGCCGCACCGGAGTGATGGCCTGGTTCACCCGGCGCCAGGGCTGGTTCTTCTTCCCGCTGCTGCTGCTCGAGGGCCTGAACCTGCACATCCACTCGTTCCGCGGCCTCTTCCGCCGCGGCAAGGTCGAGGGCCGCTGGACCGAGCTGGGCCTGCTGGGTGCACGCTTTGCGGTCTACCTGACCCTGGTCTTCTGGCTGCTGCCGCTGGGGATGGCGTTCGCTTTCATCGGCGTCCAGCTGGCGGTGTTCGGGCTGTACATGGGTGCCGCCTTCGCCCCCAACCACATCGGGATGCCGATCGTCCCCCGGGACGCCAAGCTCGACTTCCTCGACAAGCAGGTCCGCACCTCGCGCAACATCTCGGGCGGCTGGTGGGCCACGGTGCTGATGGGCGGCCTCAACTACCAGATCGAGCACCACCTGTTCCCGAGCATGCCGCGGCCGCACCTGGCCAAGGCCCGCCGGCTGGTCCGCGAGCACTGCCGCGCCCAGGACGTCCCCTACACCGAGACCTCTCTGTTCACCGCTTGGGGGATCGTCATCCGCTACATGAACCGGGTCGGGCTGTTCGCCCGCGACTCGTTCCAGTGCGCCATGGTCGGCGAGCTCCGCGGTCGCTGAGCTCGGCAGCCGCCTCGGCAGCGGCGGCAGTCAACAAAACGGCGATGTCCCAGAAGGTACGTCCGTCACGTGGCGCGAGAGGGCTCGAGGGTCCGCCCAGCCGATCGTCAAACCTCGGTTCGTCTGAGCATCACAAGCATCGTCGCTGGGACCCTTGCCCATCCGCCGCCGGCCGACCTGCAGCGGACCGCCACCCGCCTGTGCCGGGTCCTCCGCGGCCGGTCGGCCGGTCGGCACGGAAGGCCTCTCAGCGTTCATGTGGCTGTGCCATATTGCGGGCATGCTCGGGGACAAGAGCCGGCTGGGATCGGCACAGGTGCGTTGGAACGACTACGAGGGAACGGCGGCGGCGGACGACGCTGATGCGATCCTCAACCGCCGGAGTCTCTACGAGATTGCCGGTCTCGACCGCGACCACTGGATGATCGTGGCGGTCGACTTCTCGATGGGTGCCTCAGCGGATCCGTTGGTGGTCTACGCGACCCGTCGGTCCGAAGGCCCGCAGGCGAACGCGGAGACGGACGGTGTGGCGGTGACGGCCTTCCACCTGGGCGAGTCGGTGCAGCTCGACCAGTTCCTCGCCGAAGCCTTCCAACGGGTCACGGTCCGCCTGCTGTCCAGCGGGATCAAGGGCCAAGACCTCGTTGTCGGGGAGCACGCACAGCCTGACGCCGGTTGACCGCCCGCGAGCCAGCCGGCCAGCTGTGTGACCGTGGGCGGATGTAGCTGGACGGGGTGATCAGTCGTCGCGGGACTGATCTCGGCTGTACCGGAAGTTGTCCATCAAGACGCCCACGCCCGTGGCCACGCCGGCCAGCAAGGACCCGACGCCGACGATGGCCAGCACCGTCGGCAGGACGTTGCCGCCGACCTCGGCCAGCGTCAGGAGGACGCCCGCGATGACGGCAACCACACCGAGGACGCCGGCGAGGGTGCCGCGGTGCAGCTGAATCCGCTTGTACCTGTCCCGTGCGCTCGCCACCTCGCGACGCTATACCTTTGCGCGGTCTCGCAACCGATCCCGACGCCCACCGATGCTCAGGACCCGGCGACGGGCGTTCGTCATCGGCTTCGCCGTGCTGGCAGGGAGTGAGAACTGTCGGCGCACCTGGAGAGACTCGAACTCCCAACCTTCTGATCCGTAGTCAGATGCTCTATCCGTTGAGCTACAGGTGCCAGCCGTCCGCGCGAACGGGGACAACGGTGCACAACTATAGCGGCCGGCCTCACGACAGGCGAACCGCGATCCGGTCCAGACGTCCGACCCGGCACTGGTTTCCCACCGCTCCCACCCAAGGCCCCGGTCACGCGCATTCGGCTGACGGAACGTTTGACATCGTCTAACGTTCTCCTAGAGTTCAACCGACGGCTTGGTCAGCGTCAACGCGGGCCGCTCGGGGTGGCTCGTCCCTGGTTTATCGAGGAGCGACGTGGCAGTCCTGTTCGTCGTGATCGCCGTCGTCGTCGTCGCCCTGGTCTTTGACTTCACCAACGGCTTCCACGACAGCGCCAACGCCATGGCGGGGCCCATCGCCACCGGGGCTCTGAGACCGCGGACCGCTGTCGTGCTCGCTGCCGTCTTGAACCTCGTGGGGGCGTGTCTGTCCACGGAGGTGGCCAAAACCATCTCCGGCGGCTTCTTCGACGAGCGCCTGGTCACCGCGCCGATCATCCTCGCCGGGCTGGTCGGCGCGATCGTCTGGAACCTGCTGACGTGGCTGCTCGGCCTGCCGTCCAGCTCCTCCCACGCCCTCTTCGGCGGACTGATCGGCGCTGTCGTGGTGGGCGCCGGCTTGAGCACCGTGCACGGCTGGGTGATCGTGTCGAAGGTGCTGCTGCCGGCCCTGGTCGCTCCGCTGGTCGCAGGACTGGCCGCCGCGGCCGCGACCCGCCTCGCGTACCGCATCACCCGCCGCTCCGAGCGCGCCGCGACCGATGGCGGCTTCAAGTACGGGCAGGCGTTCACCGCGTCGCTGGTCGCGCTGGCCCACGGCACCTCCGACGGTCAGAAGACCATGGGCGTCATCACCCTGGTCCTCATCGCCGCGGGGCTGCAGGGCGTCGGCACCGGACCGCAATGGTGGGTGGTGCTTGCGGCCGGCTTGGCCATCGGGCTCGGCACGTACTCCGGTGGCTGGCGCATCATGCGCACGATGGGCAAGGGGATCGTCGAGATCGAGACCCCTCAGGGGGCAGCGTCCGGCGCGGCCACAGCGGCCACGATCCTGGCCTCGTCGCACCTCGGCTTCGGCCTCTCCACCACGCATGTGAGCACCGGCAGCATTCTGGGCTCCGGCGTCGGCCGCGAGGGCGCGGAGGTCCGCTGGGGTGTGGCTCGCCGGATGGTCGTCGCGTGGCTGCTCACGCTGCCGGCGGCCGGCCTGGTCGGCGGGCTCGCCGCCCTGCTGGCCGGTGTCGGCATCGCCGGCGTCATCATCCTGCTCGTCCTGCTCGCCACCGCGTGCGCCGTCATCTTCGCCCTGTCGCGGCGCAGCCGGATCTCGGCCGCCAACGTCACCGACAGTGCAGAGGTCCTGGTGTTCGCCAGCGCCCGGACAGGCAGCTCCGCAGTCCCGCCCGAGCGGGCACGCACCGGGACCGGCGTCTGATGCACATCGACTGGGCTGCCCTGGGCATCGTCGCCGTGGTCTCGATCGTGAGCTCGGTCGTCTTCGTGGCCTTGCTCTCGGCGGGCATCCGCGTCCTCACCCCGGCGAACGACGACGGTCGCAGCACCCAGGTGAGCAGACCTCTGGGCTACGGCCTGCTCGGACTCGCCGGCCTGCTCGTGCTGTACGGGCTGTACCTGATCGTCCCCCAGCTCCACTGAGAGCTGGGTCCTGAAACCACAACACCGTCCCGGTTCAGCAGAACCGAGACGGTGTCGAGTGGCTGGCGGAGGCGGCGAGATTTGAACTCGCGATGGGCTTTAAGACCCAAACCCGCTTAGCAGGCGGGCGCCATAGACCGGACTAGGCGACGCCTCCCAACCTGAACGCCCGCGTACGAGCGCTGAGCAAGACTACCGAGGGGCACGACCACGAGCAAAAAGCCCGGCGGCGTCGTGCTCGCAGCCCTTACGCGAACGCGCCCCTGGCCTGGCCGGCGACGTAGACTGGGGCCACTTCGAACCCAGGTCGACCGACGCGTCGCCACCAACTCGCGGGGAGTCCCATGTCCGACCAGCCGCCCGGCGAACCGTCGTCTGGTGAGGGCGGACCGGACGGCTGGGGCTGGGAGCTACCCGCCGACTCCCCGACGACGGCCACCGCCCTGCCGGTCACCCGGAGCTTCCGCAGCACGGCGTTGCTGACCGTCGCCGGGACGATCCTGCCGGGTCTGGGCCTGATCGCCGCCCGCCGCCGCGTTGCCGGCGGGGTCATCCTCGGTGTCTTCGCCGCCGCCGTGGTCGGTCTCGGTCTCTGGGCGTTGCTGGACCTGCAGGGCTTCCTCGGTCAGTTCGTGCAGCCGGCCGTGCTGATGCGGCTCACCGTGGTCCTGATCGTGGTCGGCCTGGTCTGGGTGGGCGTCGTCGTCGCCAGCCACCTCAGCTTGCGAGGCCGACCGAACCGTGGCCAGCGGATCGCCGGCGGCCTGCTGGTTGGCGTCCTCGCGTTCGCGGTTGCGGCTCCGGCCGCCGTGGCCGCCCGGTACAGCTACGACACCGCGA
This sequence comes from uncultured Actinomycetota bacterium, assembly GCA_963727215.1. Classification (GTDB taxonomy): domain Bacteria; phylum Actinomycetota; class Actinomycetes; order Propionibacteriales; family Propionibacteriaceae; genus Microlunatus. Next base: position 94,051 of record CAVSFR010000008.1, on the reverse strand, counting down.
GCACGGTGCAGGGCCTGTTCAGGAGCGAGAAGAACAGCCAGAGCGCGACCCGACCGACCCTCAACGCTCCGCAGGCCGACAAGGGCCAGACCGCGGCGCAAGACCCGTGGGCCGACAAGCCGCGGCTGAACATCCTGCTGCTCGGCGGCGACTCGGGCAAGGGCCGGACGGGCACCCGGACCGACACGGTCATCCTGGCCAGTATCGACACCAAGACCGGTGACACGACCTTGTTCAGCCTGGGCCGCAACACGGCCAACATGCCGTTCCCCAAGGGCTCGCCGCTGCGGCGCTACTACCCGAACGGCTTCAGCAACGGCAACGGCAGCGACCAGGAGTTTGCCCTCAACGCGATGTACCAGAACGTCCCGGCCACCGTCCCGAAGGACGTGCTCGGACCGACCGACAACCTCGGCGCCGACGTCCTCAAGCTGTCGGTCGGGACCGCCCTCGGTCTCAACGTCGACTACTACGCCCTGATCGACCTGAAGGGCTTCAGCACCCTCGTCGACGCCCTCGGCGGCATCCGGGTCAACATCAACTCCTACATTCCCATCGGCGGCAACACCGACCTGGGCATCCCGCCGAAGGAGTTCCTGCACCCCGGCCCCGACCAGAAGCTCGACGGTCGCAGCGCGCTCTGGTACGCCCGTGGGCGCTACGGCAGCAACGACTTCGTCCGGATGGACCGGCAGCGGTGCGTGATCAACGCCATCATCAAGCAAGCCAGCCCCACCACCCTGCTGTCGCGCTACGAGGACATCGCCAAGGCGGGCAAGCAGATCGTGAAGACCGACGTACCGCAGGAGGTGCTGCCGCTGCTGGTCGACCTCGGGCTGCGGGTGAAGGACGGCAACGTCCGCAGCATCGTCTTCCGCAACGGTGAGGACGGCTTCGTGAGCTACGACCCCGACTTCGACCGGATGCGTGAACGGGTCAAGGCCGCGATCGGGGAGACCAAGACCGTGAAGTCGACCAGCGGACCGGCGAAGAAGAACAGCTCCGGCTCGAAGACGAAGAACACCGAGAGCGAGGACGTGGCCGACTCGTGCGCCTACGACCCTCAGGTGGCGGCCACCGCCACGCCGTACCGCGGCTGAGGGTCAGGACCCGGTCAGTCGTGGGACAACGGCTCGTCGGTGTAGCCGCGGTCGGCGTCGAGCCGCCGCCGCACCTGGTCGACCAGGTCGGAGAAGACCGGGTCACTCACGTGCCGTGGGTTGACCACCACCACACCGCCCGTACGGTCATCGGTCATCAGGGTCAGCCGCGGGTGGGTCAGGCTGACCTCGGTGATCTCGCGCCACGGAACGGAGCGCTCCTTCCCCCCGCGCACGACGCTGATCGCGTGCGGAAAGAGCGTGACCGCTGTCCGCAGCCGCGCCGTCAGCAGCAACGCTGCCAGCGCGAGGGCGAGCCCCAGCACCAGCAGCAGACCCCCGAGCACCGCGACCGCCACCGGTAGCGTCAGCGCCTGCCAGAACACCAGCAGCGCCGCTCCGACCACCGCAGTGACGGCGCCGATGGCCAGCGGGCGAAGAGGTGGGCGCGCGTTGAGCGTGTACCGCTGCGGGGGGAGGGCCGGGCTCGACTCGCTCATCGTCCAACCCTACCGATCCCTCGCCCGCCTATCAGCGGTGCGACCCAGGAGCTCAGAACGGGCCGGCCACCAGCTGGGCACGGCGCACCGGGTTGCCGTCGGAGGAGCACTACCCTGACCGGGTGCCGCGGCGGACGAGCGTGTGGTGGGCGCCCGGCATGCTCGCCCTGGCGGTCGTCTCGGCCTTCGGTTTCGGCGGGTACGCGGCGCTGCTGGCTGTTGCGCCCCTGTGGGTGCTCCGGGGCGGCGCGACCACCGTCGGCGCCGGTGTGGTCAACGGGGTGCTCCTGGCCGCGACGGTGCTCACCCAGCTCACGGTCCCGCGGGCCTTGGCGCGCTGGGGGACCGGACGGGTGCTGGTCGCGGGCCTCCTGCTCCTCGGTCTGCCCGCCCCCGCGTACCTCCTGTCCTCGGCGCTCGGCTGGTCCCTCGGCCTGTCCGCCGTACGCGGCGCAGGATTCGGGGTCCTGACCGTCATCGGGTCCGCCGCGGTGGCTCGACTGGTCCCGGCCGACCGACGCGGAGCTGCGATCGGGGTGTACGGCCTGGCGGTCGCAGTCCCAAACCTGTTGCTGCTGCCCGGGTCCGTGCCGGTCGCCGAGCGCTGGGGCTTCGTGCCTGTCTTCTGGGTGGCTGCGCTCCCGCTGCTCGGCGTGCCGGCGGCTTTCCGGCTGGCGAGGGTGCTGCGGGCCGTAGGAGGCGAGCGCGACGATGCCAGGACCGCCGACCGGTCGCGGGTCGACCTGCGGGCGCTGCGCGGCGTCCTGCCGCCGACTCTCGTGCTGTTCAGCGTCACCATGGCCGGCGGTGCGTTGCTCACGTTCTCCCCTCAGCTGACCGGCCCCGGCACGGCAGCCCTGGTGCTGCTCGCCATGGGTACGGCGGCGGCCCTGTCCCGCTGGCTCATCGGCGCCCTCGCCGACAGGTTCGGAGCCGGCCGCTTCCTCGCCCCCGGCCTGGTTTGCGCCGCCGCGGCCCTGGCGGTCTGCGCCTGGGCGGTGGCCCGCCACCAGGGCGCTCTGCTGGTCGCGGCCGCGGCTGTCCTCGGACTGAGCTACGGCGCGGTGCAGAACCTGACCCTGGTCGTGGCGTTCGCCGCCGTCGAACCCGGACAGGTGCCCGCGGCGAGCGCCGGCTGGAACATCGGCTTCGACGCGGGCACCGCAGCAGGCTCCGTCCTGACCGGCGCACTCGCCGCGGCCCACTCGTTCCCCGTCGCGCTCGTCACCCTGGCGGTCTGCTGTCTGCTGGCCGTCGCGGCCACCCGGGTATCGCGTTGACCGCGTCGCGTCAGGGCTAGCCCCGATGCCGGTGTGCCGAGGAAAACCGCGGCCGCGGCTGCTGCGGCGAGGGTGGGATTCGAACCCACGGAACGGTCTCCCGCTCGGGCGCTTTCAAGGCGCCTGCACTAGTCCACTATGCGACCTCGCCGGGCCCGGCGGCGCAGGCCGCCGGAACCCCGGAAGCGTAGCCGACTGGCGACGGTGACAGGCTCGACGGCATGCGGGCGATGGTGGTGCGGCACCCGGGCGGGCCGGAGGGGTTCGAGGTGGCGGAGGTAGCGGCTCCGCAGGTCGGGCCGGGCGAGATCCTCGTCGCCGTGACAGCGGCTGGGGTCAACCGGGCGGACCTGATGCAACGTCAGGGGCACTACCCGCCCCCTCCAGGCGCCAGCGACGTCATCGGGCTCGAGGTCTCCGGGCACGTGGCGGCGCTCGGAGACGGAGTCGAGGGCTGGCAGGTCGGCCAGGAGTGCGTGGCCTTGCTCGCCGGCGGTGGGTACGCCGAGCAGGTCGCCGTGCCCGCCGGCCAGGTGGTGCCGCCGCCGCCGGGGCTGAGCCTGATCGAGGCGGCCGGCGTGATCGAGGTCGCCGCGACGGTCGTCTCGAACCTGGAGCTCGCCGGGCTGAGCGCTGGTGAGGTGTTCCTGGTCCACGGCGGTTCGGGCGGCATCGGCTCCTTCGCCGTCCAGTACGCACACCAGCTCGGCGCGACCGTGGTGGCCACTGCCGGCAGCGCCGACAAGCTCGCCTACTGCCGCACGATCGGCGCGGACCACGCCCTGTCGTACCGGGACGACTGGGTCGCCCAGGTGCGCGAGATCGCGCCGGACGGTGTCGACGTCGTGCTGGACAACATGGGCGCCAAGTATCTCGGCGACCACGTCGGGCTGCTCGCCGTCGAGGGCCGGCTGGTCGTGATCGGCCTGCAGGGCGGCACCAAGGGCACCCTCGACCTCGGTGCTCTGTTGGCGAAGCGCGCAGTGGTCCGCGCGACCACGCTGCGCTCGCGCCCGCCGGCGGAGAAGGCAAAGATCTGCCGGCACGTCGTGGCGCACGTCTGGCCGCTGATCGGCGACGGCACGATCGCGCTCACGCCGCAGACCCTGTTCCCCCTCGTCGAGGCGGCTTCGGCCCACGCCCACCTGGAGTCCGGGGACAACCTCGGCAAGGTGGTGCTGACCGTCGCCTGAAACCCCATCTTCCCTGAGCTCGTCGAAGCTCAGCGCAGCTCGGGCGAACCCTGTGCGGCAGCTGCCTCGGCGCGGTCGGCCGGCACCGTGATGCCGCGGCCACAAGCGGTGCAGGTGTCGAGGTAGCTCGACCCGAGCGGCAGGATCGGGATGAAGAACAGCGTGAAGCGGCGCGCGCGCCGCACCAGGTGGTGTGCCGCGTTGTTGCCGCAGACCTCGCAGATGTAGACCAGCGTGGCCAGCAGGATCTGCTTGGTGCTGAACCCGAAGATCAACATGTCCGCTCCTCTCGTGCGCCTCCCGTTCGAGCGGCAGCGGCCAAGCCTGCCAGTCCAGCCGGGCCGTCGAGCCCATTACCCAGATTGCTGCCGACGTAGCCGACCGTACCTGCCAGCTGACGAGGCACCCCCGGCAAGGCTGCGGCAGCCCCAGCAGGAGGTGCCCGGACCCCACGAGGGGTGCCTCGGGCCGGTTCGTGGCCCTCGGTCCCCGTGGGAGAGCCCACCCCGCGTTTGACCTTCGGACCTTCGGGCTATGTTGCACGCGGGAGGCGTGACATGGATCTCAAGACGACGTTCCTCAGCTGGCCGGTGATCCGGCAGCTGACTGGGAACGACCCGCTCGGACGCGGCGCAGCCGTGCAGTCCGCGCACACGCGCGCGATCACGCCCCGGACCGCGACCGCGGACCGGGTGGTGCAGAGCGTCTGTCCGTACTGCGCCGTCGGCTGCGGCCAGAGGGTCTTCGTGAAGGACGAGCACGTCGTCCAGATCGAGGGCGACCCGGACTCCCCCGTCTCCCGCGGCCGGCTCTGCCCCAAAGGCTCAGCCAGCGAGCAGCTCGTGAACTCCGCCGGACGCCAGACGACGATGCTCTACCGCCGTCCGCGCAGCACCGTGTGGGAGAAGATCGGCGTCGAGGAGGCGACCGACATGATCGCCGACCGGATGGTCGCGTCGCGTCGAAGGCACTGGCAGGACACCGACTCCGAAGGTCGTCCGGTCCGCCGCACGATGGGCTTCGCGGCTCTGGGCGGCGCAACGCTGGACAACGAAGAGAACTACCTGATCAAGAAGCTCTTCACCGCACTCGGCGCCATCCAGATCGAGAACCAGGCCCGTATTTGACACAGTGCCACGGTTCCCAGTCTGGGAGCCTCGTTCGGCCGCGGCGGTGCCACCGGCTTCCTGCAGGACATCCAGAACTCTGACTGCATCGTCATCCAGGGCTCGAACATGGCTGAGTGCCACCCGGTCGGGTTCCAGTGGGTGATGGAGGCCAAGGCGCGCGGCGCCAAGGTCATCCACATCGACCCGCGGTTCACCCGGACCTCGGCCGTGGCGGACACGCACGTCCCGATCCGGGCCGGCAGCGACATCGTCTTCCTGGGTGCGGTGATCAACTACATCCTCAGCAACGAGCTGTACTTCGACGAGTACGTCCGTCGCTACACCAACGCGTCGGTGCTGGTCAGCGAGGACTTCACCGACGTCGACGAGCTGGACGGCGTCTTCTCCGGCTACGACCCCGAGACCGGCACGTACGACACGTCCAGCTGGGCGTACGACGGCATGGGCGAGCACTCGGCCGGCGGCGGTCCAGCGTCTGACCCCTCCGAGAGCGGGGGCGGCGGCTCCGACCACGGCGACGAGAATGAGGAGAGCGAGTCCAGCCGGGGCGCCGGACACGAGCTGGGCGGCCACGGTGCCGCACTCGACCACTCCCAGGTCAAGCGGGATGAGACCCTGCAGCACCCGCGCTCGGTCTTCCAGGTACTCAAGCGGCACTACGCCCGGTACACCCCCGAGATGGTGCAGGAGACGTGTGGCGTCTCACCCGAGCAGCTGCTCGAGGTCTGCCAGGCCGTGACCGCCAACAGCGGCCGCGAGCGCACGACCTGCTGGGTCTACTCGGTCGGCTGGACCCACCACACCGTCGGGGTGCAGATGATCCGCACCTCGGCGATCATCCAGCTGCTGCTGGGCAACATGGGCCGTCCGGGCGGCGGCATCATGGCGTTGCGTGGCCACGCCAGCATCCAGGGCTCGACCGACATCCCGACCCTGTTCAACCTGCTGCCCGGCTACCTGCCGATGCCGAAGGTCGGCCCGCACGACTCGCTCGACGAGTACGTGGCCGAGATCGCCAGCCCCAACCAGAAGGGCTTCTGGACCAACGCGAAGAGCTACACGGTCAGCCTGCTCAAGGCCTACTGGGGCGAGGCGGCGACGGCGGAGAACGACTTCGCCTTCCACTACCTACCCCGGCTCACCGGCGACCACGGGACGTACGCGACGGTGATGTCGATGTTGCGGGACGAGATCGACGGCTACTTCCTGCTCGGCCAGAACCCGGCCGTGGGCTCGGCCCACGGCAAGATGCAGCGGATGGGCCTGGCCCACCTGAAGTGGCTCGTGGTCCGCGACCTCAACATGATCGAGTCGGCGACGTTCTGGAAGGACGGGCCCGAGATCGAGACAGGCGAGCTCAAGACCGAGGAAATCGACACCGAGGTGTTCTTCTTCCCTGCGGCGGCACACGTGGAGAAGGGTGGCACCTTCACCCAGACCCAGCGGATGCTGCAGTGGCACCACCAGGCGGTCAGCCCGCCCGGGGACTGCCAGAGCGAGCTCGAGTTCTTCTACCTGCTGGGCGAGAAGATCCGTGAGCGGCTCGCCGGCTCCACCGACCACCGCGACCGGCCCATCCTCGACCTCACCTGGGACTACTCCCGACTGCCCAACGGCGAGATCGACCCCGAGTCGGTCCTCAAGGAGATCAACGGCTACTTCCTCTCCGGTGACAAGAAGGGCCAGCTGCTCAACACGTTCAACGAGATGAAGCCCGACGGCTCGACCAGCGGCGGCTGCTGGATCTATACCGGCGTCTACGCCGACGGGGTCAACCAGTCCGCGCGCCGGATGCCTGGCCGCGAGCAGTCCTGGGTGGCGGCGGAGTGGGGCTGGGCGTGGCCGATGAACCGTCGCGTCCTCTACAACCGAGCGTCCGCAGACCCGGACGGCAAGCCGTGGAGCGAGCGCAAGGCGCTGGTCTGGTGGGACGAGGAGCAGCAGAAGTGGACCGGGCACGACGTGCCGGACTTCGAGGTCGGCAAGGCGCCGTCCTACCGACCGCCGGAAGGCGCCTCGGGTCCGGCCGGGCTGGCCGGTGACGACCCGTTCATCATGCAGGCGGACGGGAAGGGCTGGCTCTACGCACCGGCCGGGCTGCTCGACGGGCCGATGCCGGAGCACTACGAGCCACAGGAGTCCCCGGTCAGCAACCCGATGTCGAGGCAGCAGTCCAACCCGACGCGGGAGGTGTTCCCGCGAGAGGACAACCTGCAGAACCCGTCCGGGGACGAGCCGGGTACCGAGCTCTACCCGTACGTGTTCACGACCTACCGGCTGACCGAGCACCACACGGCCGGCGGGATGAGCCGTTGGCAGTCGGTGCTCTCGGAGCTGCAGCCGGAGTTCTTCTGCGAGGTCTCGCCCGAGCTGGCCCGAGAACGTGGGCTGGAGAACAACGGCTGGGCCACCCTGATCAGTGCCCGGACGGCCATCGAGGCCCGGGTGATGGTGACGGAACGGATGGCGCCGCTGCGGATCGCCGGCCGCACCGTCCACCAGATCGGGCTCCCGTACCACTGGGGGGTGGGCAGCGACGCCCTGATCACCGGTGACTCGGCCAACGACCTCTTCGGGGTCACCCTGGACGCGAACGTGCACATCCAGGAGACCAAGGTGGCCTCGTGCGACATCCAGCCGGGGCGGCGGCCGCGGGGTGCGGCCCTGCTCGACTACGTGGCGGCGCACCGCGATCGCGCGCACGTCACCACAGCCACCGGCAACCAACAGCGGACGCCGCCTGAGGACGCCGACGGCAAGCACCCGAGCGACGCAGGACCGGAGGGAGGAACCCCGTGAGCGAGCAGGACAACCATCTCGGCCTCGACCAGGCCTTCACCTCTGCCGGAGCGGCGGGTCCGGCGGCGCGCGCTGGCTGGGACGATGCGCCAGCACGCAAGGGGTTCTTCACCGACACCTCGATCTGCATCGGCTGCAAGGCCTGCGAGGTGGCTTGCAAGGAGTGGAACGGGGTGCCGCAGGACGGCATCTACGAGCTGCTCGGCAGCTCCTACGACAACACCGGTGCGTTGGGCGCGAACACCTGGCGCCACGTCGAGTTCATCGAGCAGCGGAAACCTCTGGCCGGCCTGGACACCGGGATCACCATCGGGGTGCCCGAGACCGCCGTCGGCCCCGACTTCGGGGTTTCTGAGGACATCCTGGCCGCGACGGCCCGTTCGGTGCACGAGAAGCCGCTCATCGACCTCGGCATGCCGGCATTCAACCTGCCCAGCGCCTCACCGGACGCGGGCGAGCGGACCGACTTCCGTTGGCTGATGGCCTCGAACGTGTGCAAGCACTGCACCAACGCCGGCTGCCTCGACGTCTGCCCGACCGGGGCACTGTTCCGGACCGAGTTCGGCACTGTCGTGGTCCAGGACGACATCTGCAACGGCTGCGGCTACTGCGTGGCCGGCTGCCCGTTCGGCGTCATCGACCGCCGGATCGGGGAGAAGAGCGCCAAGGGCGTCCCGGAGGTCAAGAACGGCGGCGTCGCACAGAAGTGCACGCTCTGCTACGACCGGCTGAGCCACGGGCAGACGCCGGCCTGTGCGAACGCGTGCCCGACCCAGTCCATCCAGTTCGGCGACGTCGACGAGCTGCGTGAGCGCGCGGAGAAGCGGGTGGCTGACCTGCAGGCCGCCGGGGTGATGAACGCCCAGCTCTACGCCGAGGACCCGACCAACGGCGTCGGCGGCGCGGGCGCGTTCTTCCTGCTGCTGGACGAGCCCGAGGTCTACGGCTTCCCGCCCGACCCGATCGTGACGACCGCGGACCTGCCGCGGATGTGGCGGCACGCCGGGCTCGCGGCGCTAGGCCTGCTGGCCGCGGCGGCGAGCGCCTTCGTCGGAGCGCGTCGGTCATGACCACCCTCGGCGTGCGGGGCCAGCGATGAGCCAGGGCGACTACGAGCGCGGCCAGCAGGAGATCGGCAAGGCCGCCAACCCCGACATCAACGCCGACGGCCCGAAGAGCCCGGTCGAGGCATTGAACGCTGTTCCGGGATCTGAGGGTGGGGGCAGCGCGGCGGCCACGGCCCGGCGTACCGCCGGTGGCGGCCGCGGGACGGCGGGCGCGCCGGGCGGCGACCAGTCCGTCCAGGACTTCCCGCGCGGCGACGGAAGTCGTCGGCCGAAGGGTCGCGGCGGACGCCGCAAGAAGGGTCGCGCCGAGGAGGCGATGGTCCCAGACGTCACCTTCTCCTCCTACTACGGCCGGCCCGTCGTCAAGGCCGCCCCCTGGGAGAACGCGATCCCGCTCTACCTGTTCATGGGCGGCGTGGCCGGCGGTTCCTCCCTGCTCGCGGCCGGTGCCGACCTCAGCAACCGGCCGATCCTGCGACGGGGCATGCGGATCAGCGCCACCGGCGCCATCAGCGTCAGCCTGCTCGCCCTGGTCGCCGACCTCGGCCGACCCGAGCGGTTCATCAACATGCTCCGTGTCTTCAAGCCGACCTCACCGATGTCGGTGGGCACCTGGATCCTCACCGCGTACGGGCCCGGAGCCGTGGTCGCCGGTGCGGCCGAGGTGGCCAAGCTGCTGCCTGTCCGCTTCGGCGTGCTGAGCACCCTGCTGGACTGGGCCTCACGGCCGGCCGGGCTGGCGGCAGCGGTCCTGGCTCCGGCAGTGGCCTCGTACACGGCGGTGCTGCTCACCGACACCTCCACCCCAGCCTGGCACGACGCCCACCGCGAGCTGCCGTTCGTCTTCGTCGGATCCGCAGCCGCCGCGTCCGGAGGCCTGGGCCTGCTGCTCGCTCCCCTGCACGAGTCGGGTCCGGCCCGCCGGCTGGCCGTGGCCGGCGCACTGGCCGAGCTGGCCGTCGAGCACCGGATGGAGCACTCGATGGGGCTGTCGGCCGAGACGCTCCACCAGGGCAAGCCCGGTCGGCTGATCCGGGCCAGCAAGATCCTGACGGCCACCGGGGCCGCGGGCGCGCTGCTGCTCGGCGGCCGTAGCCGGGTCGCTGCGGTCCTTTCCGGGGCAGCGCTGCTGGCAGGTTCGGCCTGTACCCGGTTCGGGGTGTTCGAGGCGGGTATCGAGTCGGCGCACGACCCGAAGTACACCGTCGTCCCGCAGCGGGAACGGTTGAACCGTCGTCGGGCCGCCGAGGCCGCCGCGCGCGACTCAGAGGCCTCGGCCGAGTAGGAGAACCTGATGAGCACCGCCGCTTCCACCTCGACCAGTACTACCGGGGGCAACCCGACCCGGGGGCGGTGGGGGATCGTCGTCGCTGCCCTGCTGCTGCAGCTCGCCCTCGGCGCGGTCTACGCCTGGAGCGTCTTCAGCTCCGCCCTGCAGGCTGCCGGCCCGTTCAAGCTGACCAAACCCGAAGCCACGCTGCCCTTCGAGACGGCGATCGGGATGATCTTCCTCGGCACCTACCTCGGCGGCCGGATCCAGGACCGCCGCGGTCCGCGGACGGTCGCCGTCATCGGCTCGGTCGTCTACGGCATCGGCGTGATCGTCGCCTCGTTCGCCAAGGACAGGGCCGACCTGCCGCTGCTGGTCATCGGCTACGGCGTGCTCGCGGGCTTCGGCCTCGGGCTGGCCTACATCGTTCCCATCGCCATGCTGCAGAAGTGGTTCCCGGACCGTCGCGGCCTGATCACCGGCCTCGCCGTCGGCGGCTTCGGCTTCGGTGCGGTCGTGACGGCGCCGATCGCGCAGGCGCTGATCAAGCGCAACCCGGACGTGCCCACCTCGGCCTTCCTGCCGCTGGGCATCGCCTACCTGGTGCTGGCCGTGGCCGGTGCCCTCTTCTTCCGCAACCCGCCCGAGGGCTACTCGGTTCCCGGCTACCAGCCGGCCACCTCGGGCAAGGTCGTCGACAGTGGCCGCGACTACACCCAAGGTGAAGCCCTGCGGACCTGGCAGTGGTACGCCCTGGCGGCCATCCTGACCCTGGCTGTCCTCGCGGGCATCTCACTCATCTCGCAGGCCGCCGCCAGCTTCAGCGACATCGCCGGCTACAGCAAGGTCGCTGCCGCATCAGCCGTCGGTCTGCTCGGGCTGTTCAACGGCGCCGGTCGGATCTTCTGGGCCGCCGTCTCCGGTCGGCTCGGCCGGATGCCCACCTTCGTCACCATCCTGGCTCTCGAGGGCGGCTGCCTGCTGCTGATCCCGCACGTCCACAACGCCGCGCTCTTCTTCGTCCTCGCGGCCGTGGTCTACCTCTGCTACGGCGGCGCCTTCGGCACGATGCCGGCGACCGCGGGGGACTTCTTCGGCGTCAAGAACGCCGGCGGGATCTACGGCCTGATGCTGATCGGCTGGAGCCTCGGCGGCGTCGTCGGACCGCTGGTCGTGGCCAAGCTGATCGGGGCTGACAAGGACTACTCGACCGGGTACACCACGATCGGGATCATCGCCCTGGTGGCGATCGTTCTTCCGGTGATCACCCGGATGCCTCGGATCCGCAAGAGCACTGACGAGGGCGCGCTCGGCAAGACGGCCGGAGCCGCTCGCTCCTGACCCACACGTCCTGGGACTGTCCCCGTCTGGGGGATGGTGACAGTCCCAGGGCCCGATCAGCCGTCGGTGCTGGCCCGGGTCTCCGCCCGCGCCCTGGCCTTCGCGTTGGCCGCCCGGGTCCGGGCGGCCTTCTTGGCCGCAGCGCTGCGCTTCCGCTTGGCCCGCGCCAGCTCGTCCAGGAGCTTCTGCTCGGCCCGTTGCCGGCGGAGGCGGGCGTTCTCGCGCTGCCGCTCCTCGCGCTCGACCACAGCGGCCGACCGCACCGGCCAGACGTAGTCGATGTCGGGCCGTACGTCGGGAAAGTGGCGCCGGTAGAACTCCGGTTCCTTGCGCACCAACGCCGACCGGTGGCTCTGCCGAACCTCCTCGTCCGCCACCCACGGCGGGAGGGCGCCGGCCGTAGCCAGCTCGGCTTCGGTACGGATCTCGCTGATCCCGAACGCAGCCAGGTCGGCGGCGATGGTGCCGGCGCAGGTGTCGTCGAAGCCCAGCTCCCGCCAGACGTCGCACATGACCAGGCCGTAGCGACCCAGCGCCTCCTCATACCCCTGCCACATCAAGACGGCGGGGTGCTGCTTCCAGGCGTAGCCGGGCACGGTGAGCGCCCGCACGATCTGGATCACCTCGACCCGTTGCTTGCCCAGCCGCTTGGGGTCCAGCGCCCGGGCCGAGGCCTCGAAGTCCGCGTACGGCAGGAAGGTCTGCACGTCAGCGCACGACCAGGGGGTGCTCCCCCGCAGCCACGACCTCGCCGACGACGGGTGCGCCCGGGATCTCACCGACCACCAGCAGGCCGCCGCTGGTCTGGGCGTCTGCGAGCAGCAGCAGCTCGTCCTCGCTCACCCCGGCCTGCAGGTACGGCCGCACCCAGTCGAGGTTCCGCCGGGTGCCACCGCTGACGTAGCCCGCCGCCAGGGCGTCCCGGGCTCCGTCGAGGTAAGGCACCGCAGCCGCGTCGATCCGCAGCGTGACCCCCGACGCGCGGGCCATCTTGTACGCGTGGCCGAGCAGACCGAACCCGGTGACGTCGGTGGCCGCCCTGATCCCCCCCGCCACCGCCGCCTCGGCCGCCGCCCGGTTGAGCCGGGTCATCGAGTCGATGGCGGCCGCGAAGACCTCCCCCGTGGCCTTGTGCCGGTTGTTCAGCACACCCACCCCGAGCGGCTTGGTCAGGCTGATCGGCAGTCCAGGCCGCGCGGCGTCGTTGCGCAGCAGCCGGTCGGGGTCGGCCAGACCCGTGACGGCCATGCCGTACTTGGGCTCGGGGTCGTCGATGCTCTGGCCACCGGCGACATGCACCTCCGCCTCACGGCCGACCTCCATCCCGCCGCGCAGTACCTCGCGCAGCAGCTCCATCGGCAGCACGTCGCGCGGCCAGCCGACCAGGTTCAGCGCCACCAGGGGCCGGGCTCCCATCGCGTAGATGTCGGACAGCGCGTTGGCTGCGGCAATCCGGCCGAAGTCGTAGGCGTCGTCGACCACGGCGGTGAAGAAGTCGGTGGTGCTGACGATCGCCTGTCCGTCCGCGATCCGCACCACAGCCGCGTCGTCCCCCGTCTCGAGCCCCACCACGAGGTCGGGCGAGGTCCAGGGGGTGAGGCCGCCGAGCATGTCCTCGAGGTCCCCGGGCGGGATCTTGCACGCGCAACCACCGCCGTGGACGTACTGGGTCAGCCGGTAGGACACCGTTGTCGCGCTCATGTCGGGGACGATACCGACCGGACCCTCGGCTCAAACCTCGGCTAACCTCGGCGGCGGAGGCGTACAGGTGCCTGGTGGCCCTCCCGGTCTTCAAAACCGGTGAAGTCGAGTAGCTCGGTTTGGCGGGTTCGATTCCCGTCCGCCTCCGCCAACGTGGCCCGCAGCCCAGCGCCGGCCGCGATCCGGCCGAGGGCGCGCATAGGCTCGACGCCGTGACGACGCCCGAGGTCGACCCCCGGCGCCTGGTGCCGCGCACCGACCGGATCCTGGCCGACCCGCGGCTGCGCGCGGCCGTCGACCGGTTCGGCCCCGTGGTCGTCAAGCAACTGGTGACCCGGGCCCAGGACCGCGTCCGCAGCGGCGACCTCGATCCCGGTGCCGTTGCCGACGCGGCGGTCGCCGGGCTGCCTGCCTCGCTCAGTACCGCCCGACCCGTGCTGAACGCCACGGGCGTGGTGCTGCACACCAACCTCGGCCGGGCTGCCCTCTCCCCCGCAGCGGTGGAGGCGGTGGTGCGCTCCGCCAGCTACGCCGACGTGGAGTTCGACCTCGCGACCGGTCGTCGCGCCCGACGCGGTCGGGGCGCGCTGACGGCTCTGGCCGAGGCCGTGCCCGACGCCGGGTCGGTGCTCGCGGTCAACAACGGGGCCGCTGCGCTGGTGCTGGCCACCACCGCGCTGGCCGCCGGCCGCGAGCTGGTCATCAGCCGTGGCGAGATGGTCGAGATCGGCGACGGCTTCCGGCTGCCCGACCTGATCGAGGCCACCGGCGTGCGGCTGCGCGAGGTCGGCACCACCAACCGCACGGTCGCCGCCGACTACGCCGCCGCGATCGGCCCGGACACGGGCGCGATCTTGAAGGTGCACCCCTCGAACTTCCGGGTGGAGGGCTTCACCGCGGCGACCAGCGTGGCGGACCTGGCCCGACTCGGTGTCCCCGTCATCGTCGACATCGGCAGCGGCCTGTTGGCGCCCGACCCGCTGCTGCCCGACGAGCCCGATGCGGCCACGGCCCTGCGGGACGGCGCGGACGTGGTCACGGCCAGCGGCGACAAGCTGCTCGGCGGCCCCCAGGCCGGACTGCTGCTCGGCCGGGCTGAGGTCGTGGAGCGGCTGCGCCGGCACCCCCTGGCCCGGGCGCTGCGGGTGGACAAGCTGACCCTGGCCGCGCTCGAGGCGACCCTGCGCGGGCCCGTGACCCCGACAGCGGCGGCGCTGCGGGCCGACCCGGGCGAGCTGCGGGCGCGGGCGTCCGGACTGGCGGAACGACTCGTCGACGCCGGCTGTCCGGCTACGGTCGTGCCCTCCGCGGGAGCCGTCGGCGGTGGCGGGGCGCCTGGTCTCACCCTGCCTGGCTGGGCCTTGGCGCTGGACGAGGCGTACGCGGGGCCGCTGCGACTCGGCGATCCGGCGGTGGTCGGCCGGGTCGAGCGCGGTCGCTGCCTGCTCGATCTTCGTTGCGTACCGGCCGAGGACGACGAGACGCTACTGGCCGCGGTCCTGGCTGTCGCAGCCGGCTGCTGAGCATGCACGTCGTCGCCACCGCCGGGCACGTCGACCACGGCAAGTCGACGCTGGTCCGGGCGCTGACCGGGATGGAGCCGGACCGCTTCGCCGAGGAGAAGCGGCGGGGCATGACCATCGACCTGGGCTACGCCTGGACCCGGCTCGGCGAGGAGGACCTGGCCTTCGTCGACGTCCCCGGGCACGAACGCTTCCTGGGCACGATGCTCGCCGGCCTCGGTCCCGCCCCTGCGGTGATGTTCGTGGTCGCCGCCGACGAGGGCTGGCGCCGTCAGTCGACCGAGCACCTGAGCGCGGTCGACGCGCTCGGGCTCACGTCCGGGCTGCTGGTCGTCACCCGCAGCGACCTGGCGGACCCGGGCCCAGCTGTCGCGGAGGCCCAGGCCCATCTGGCTGAGTCCAGCCTCGGTCAGGTGCCCGCCGTCGCGGTCTCGGGGCGGACCGGGTCGGGGCTGGACGAACTACGTCGCGCGCTGTCGGAGCTGGTCCAGACGCTGCCCGAGCCCCGGACCGACGGTCGGGTACGGCTCTGGGTGGACCGGTCGTTCACCATCCGCGGCGCCGGCACCGTGGTCACGGGGACACTCGGCGCGGGCACGCTGCGGGTCGGCGACACCCTGGCGGTGGGCGGGCGGACCGTACGCGTCCGCGGTCTGCAGAGCCTGGGGATCGACCGGACCGAGCTGTGCGCGGTCGCCAGGGTGGCCGTGAACCTACGCGGCGTCGAGGTCGAGCAGGTCGGCCGGGGCGACTCGCTGCTGACCCCGGGCGCCTGGCCGCTGACGTCGGTCGTCGACGTCTTGTTGAGCCTGGACCCCGACGTGGTCGGCGACCTGCCCACCGAGCTGGTGCTGCACGCCGGGACGGCTGCCGTGCCTGTCCGGGTCCGGCCATTGGCCGGGACGACCGCGGCCCGCCTGACCCTGGCGGACGCGTTGCCCCTGGAGCCGGGCGACCGGCTCGTGCTGCGCGACCCCGGCCGGCACGCCGTGGCCGCAGGAGCGGTGGTCCTGGACGCCGATCCGCCCGAGCTCCGTCGTCGCGGAGCAGCCGCCTCCCGGGCGTCCGCCCTTGCTGCGTCACACCAGGCTGACCCGGCCGCGATCCTGGCTCAGCAGGTGCAGCGCCGGGGTGCGGTCCGCCGGTCCGACCTGGCCGCGTCCGGAGTGGTCACCTCGGCCACCGAACGGGTGCGGGTCAGCGGCGACTGGCTCGTCGACCCGGCCCGCTGGCAGGCCTGGCGGGACGCGCTGCTCGCGGCCGTGGACGAGCAGGCCCGGGCGCACCCGCTCGACCCGCGGCTGAGTCTGGAGGCGGCGCGACGGGCGGTGGGTGTGCCCGACCGCGACCTGCTGGTCGCCGTGGGCGAGGAAGCCGGGCTGGCGTACGAGGACGGCCGTCTGGCCCGCCCGGGCGCCGGCTCGGACCTGGGGGCCGCCGAGGCGGGGCTGGTCCGACTGGTCGAGCAGCTGACCAGGGCACCGTTCCTGGCCCCCGAGAAGCCGGACCTGGACGGCTGGGGCCTGGGCGTCGCCGAGCTCGCTGCGGCCGAGCGTACGGGTCGGCTGGTCCGGCTCGCGCCCGACGTGGTGCTGCTGCCCACCGGCCCGGCGCAGGCGATGCGCGTCCTGGCCGGTCTGCGCCAGCCGTTCACCACCAGCGAGGCGCGGCAGGCTCTGGGCACCACCCGGCGAGTCGCGATCCCGCTGCTCGAGCACCTCGATCGTCGCGGCTGGACACTACGGCTGGACGGCGGCCACCGTCAGGTCCGCAGCCGCTGACGCTGCGGCAGCTTCTTGCTGCCGCGGCGTCTATAAGGGCCGCGGCAGCGTGTGGGGGCCGCGACAGTGAGAAGTTGTCCACAGATTGCCTGCACGATCGCGACAAGCATGCCTCGGTGGTGGTCGGCTGAACCGGTGCGACCACCTGCCTTGACCTCCGATCTGATCGCTGCCGGCTACTCCCACACCGAGCTGGCCCGGCTGACCAGGGCCGGCGAGCTGCTGCGGGTCCGGCGTGGCGCGTACGTTCATCCCACCGAGATCCAGCAGAACGACGAGGCGGCGCGACACCGCTTGCTGATCGCTGCGACGGTGCCCGGGCTGGCCCAGGACGCGGTACTGAGTCACCAGTCAGCAGCAGTGCTCCACCAGCTGCCCCGGTTCGGGTCGCTGACCCAAGTCCAGGTGACCCGCGGGTCGACCAGCAGCGGGAAGCGCCGAGGCTACGTCCACGTCCACGCCGCGCCTCTGGCGGCCGAGGAGATGGAGTACGTCGACGGTCGGCTCGTCACCACGCTCGCGCGGACGGTCGTCGATCTGGCCCGGTCACTCCCGTACGCGGAGGCGGTGGCCATCGGCGACGCCGCGCTGCGTGCCGGGCTCCGACCCGAGGATCTGCTCGCCTGCCTCGAATTGGCGGCCGGCCGGCCGGGCATCACGCAGGCTCGCCGGGTGGTCGCCTTTCTCGACCCCCGTAGCGAGACCCCTGGTGAGTCGCTCAGCCGGGTCACCCTGCACGACCTCGATCTGGCTCCCTCACACCTGCAGTACGAGGTCTACAGCGGCGAGCGTCTGGTCGGCCGTGCTGACTTCTGCTGGGAGGAGCAGCGCACGCTCGGCGAGTTCGACGGACGCGTGAAGTACGGCCCCGCACTGGCCGACGGGCGATCAGAGCGGGACGTGCTGTGGGCCGAGAAGTGGCGGGAGGACGCCATGCGGGACCTCAACTGGCAGTTCGTGCGCTGGGGACAGCTGGACCTGCAGCGCCCCCGCATCCTCGGCGACCGCCTCCGACGCGCGTTCGCCCGCGGCCTCCGCTGACGCTGCGGCGTCTGCTCGTCGTCGCGGCGCCAATGGACGCCGCAGCAGCAAGTACGGGCCGCAGGAGCAGTCAGGTCGTCGCCGTCAGGTGTCCGCGCCGGCTGGGCAGGGCATTCCAGCACCGACCGACCAAGAGGAACGTCGCCAGCGCGACCAGGGTTGCGGCCCAGGGCCAGCCACGGAAGCCGGCCGAGATCTCGCCGTCGTTGAACGTGGCCACGACGGAGGTGCCGAAGAAGCTGCCCGTGGCTGGCGCGGTCACGCCGGAGGACTGCAGGGCGTCGAGCATCCCGGCGGCGTAGAAGAGGGTGGAGTAGAGCCACCCGGCCAGGACCAGAGCCGCGGCCAGGGCGCCGGCGCTCCAGCGGGGTCGGCGTTCCGGCTCCTGCTCGAGGTACTGCCGGGCGAGCTCTGCGGGCCGACCGAGATCATCGAGCGCCGACCGCATGCCCTGCTCGGCGGCCGCCAGATCGACACTCGAGGTCAGCTCGCGGATGACGGCGCGACGGCGCTTGCCCGGAATCCCTTCCAGCCGCAGCTCGAGGCTCTGCAGGTACCAGAAACGGCGCCAGCGGTCGGTCGATGACAGTGTCATGAGAACTCCTTCGTCCGGGAGAGGGTGCGGCTGACGACGGCGGAGAGCGATTCCCAGGCGGCCTGGGACTCCTCCCGGTGGGCCAGGCCGGCAGGGGTGGGTCGGTAGTACTTGCGGGCCGGACCGGCGTCGGAGCTGACCAGGCGCGAGCCGAGCCATCCCTCGCGCTCGAGCCGGGTCAGGACGGGGTAGACCGTCCCGGTCGTGATGCCAGCCAGGCCGCTGTCCTGCAGCCGGCCGACCAGCTCGTAGCCGTACGACTCATCCTCGGCCAGCAGGGTGAGGACGAGCAGGGGCAGGACGCCCTTGAGCAGCTGCGGGTCGCGGCTGACGGCCTCGGCTGTGCTCATGCACTGAGGCTAGACCCACTATTCGGCAATGTCTAGTAGCGGGTCATGTCAACAATCAGGAGGTCCACGCCCGCCAAAGGCTGGCGTACTCCCCGTCGGCGTCGACGAGCTCGGTGTGGCTGCCCAGCTCGGCGATCCGGCCGTCGATGACCACCGCGATCCGGTCGGCGTCGTGGGCGGTGTGCAGCCGATGCGCGATGGCCACGACCGTCCGGTCCTCCAGGAGCGCAGCCATCGAGCCCTCGAGGTGCCTGGCGGTCCGCGGGTCGATCAGCGAGGTCGCCTCGTCGAGCACCAAGGTGTGCGGGTCGGCCACGACCAGCCGGGCCAGCGCGATCTGCTGGGCCTGGGCGGGCGTCAGCTTCTGCTGGCCGGAGCCGAGCAGGGTGTCAAGACGCGCCGGCAGCCGGGACACCCACTCCTCCGCGTCGACGGTGCGCAGAGCCGCCAGCACCGCCTCGTCGCCCGCGTCCTCGCGGGCCAGCAGGATGTTGTCCCGGACCGTCCCGACGAAGACGTGGTGCTCCTGGGTCACCAGGGCGACCTGCGTCCTCATCACGTCGAGGGGAAGCTCGGTCAGCTCGACGCCACCGACGGTGACCGAACCGGTCCGCGGCCCGTTGATCCCAGCCAGCAGCCGGCCCAGCGTCGACTTGCCCGAACCACTCGGGCCGACGACGGCGAGCCGCTCCCCGGGCCGCAGGTCGAGGTCGACACCGTGCAGCACGTCCACGCCCTCGCGGTAGGCGAAGCGCAGGTCCTGACCCACCAGCAGGTTGCCGAGCGGTCTCGCGTCGCCGGCCTCGCGGTCCTGCGGGACGGTCGCGATGCCGAGCAGCCGCGCGGTCGAGGCGATGCCCACCTGCAGCCGGTCGACGTTGCGGATCAGCCGTTGCAACGGTTCCACCAGCGCCTGCACGTAGAGGGTGGCCGCGGTGATCTGGCCGAGGGTGACCAGCCCCTCCGCGTAGCCGTACGCCCCGATGAGCAGCACCAGCACCAGCGGGGTGTCCCAGACCACCCCGAGGACGCCGAAGAGCAGGTTGCGCAGCGCCATCGTGTAGCGCTCGGCCTGCCCGGAGACGGCGATGTCGTCGTCTCCCACCTCGACCCGGACCCGTTGCAGCCCGAGCGCCTCGATCGTGCGGGCGCCCTCGACGGTCTCGGTCAGGCTGGTGTTGATCCGTGAGTAGGTACCGCCCTCGGTGATGTAGCCCTTGGGCGCCCGTGCCAGGTAGCGGCGGGCCGAGACGTAGAGCATCGGCATCGTCACCAGCAGCGGCAACGCCAGCAACCAGGAGTTCAGCAGCATCGCGCCCATGGTCAGCAGCGTCGTCATCGCCGCGATGATGGCCTCCGGCAGACCGAAGCGCACGCTCTCGCTCATCGTCCCGACATCGCGGGTGACCCGGGTGACGAGGTCGCCCGAGCTGGCGCTCTCGACCCGGCCGAGCGGCAGCCGCAGCACTGTCCGCACCACGTACTCGCGGGCCTCGGCCAGCAGGTCCTGGCCGAACCGCACCGAGGTGAGCAGGGCCGCGAAGGTGAGCAAGGCCTGGGTCACGACCACGGCGGTGACCGCCAGGGCCAACCCGTCCAGGCGGGCGGTCGTGGTGCCGGAGCCGGTCGCGAGGTCGACGAGGTGACCGAGGATCCGCGGCACGACCAGGCCGGCCACCGCAGCCAGGGCGTGCAGCAGGAGCAGCGCGACGACGAGCAGCCGGCGGCTCAGGAACAGCCCGCGCAGGAAGGCCAGCACCTCGTTCCGGTCAGCCACCGGCAGCGCCCGCTCGGGCCGCCGCGACGCCCGGTAGTAGTCGTCGGCCCGGTGCTCGCGGAGCAGGTGCCGGGCCCGCCAGGCGGACAGCCGGGACCGGACGCCACCGGTCCGCGGCGGCTCCAGCGCGTACGGCACGGCCGGATCGGGGGCGCCGGAGAGCCAGGTGTCGGCCGAGCCGGGCAGCTCGGTACGCAGCTCGGTCATCGCTCCTCCTCCCCGCTGATGGCGTGCGACCCGGCTGGTGCGCCGGACTCGTCCGCCTCGTTCCGTGCCACCACATGGCGGTAGCCGGCGCTGCTGGCCAGCAGCTCCTCGTGGGTCCCGCTGGCTCGGACCTCGCCCTCGGCCAGGTACGCGACCCGGTCGGCGTGGTGCAGCAGGAGCGGGGAGACGCTGGTGGCCACGGTGGTCCGGCCGCGGCGGTGCTCGGCCAGCCGCTGCGCGATCAGCGCCTCGGTGTGCGCGTCGACCGCCGAGGTGGGCTCGACCAGCACCAGCACCTCGGGGTCCAAAGCCAGGGCGCGGGCCAGCACGAGCCGCTGTCGCTGGCCGCCGGACAGGCCACGGCCACGCTCGTCGATCCGACCCTGCCAGCCGCCCGGCAGCCCCGAGAAGACGTCCTCCGCGGCCGCCGTGTGCAGGGCGGCCTCGGCGGCGGCCAGCGACAGCCGCCGGTGCGGGTCGACCAGGTTCTGCAGGGTGCCGGCGAAGACCTGGCTGGCGGCGTCGCTGACGACGATCTTCTCCCGCACCTCGCGGATGGCGACGTCACCGAGATCGACCGGACCCAGGGTGACGCCCCAACGGCCGTCCGCCAGCCGCCGGTCACGATCGACCAGCCGGGCCCGCTCGGCCCGCTGCCGGGCCCGGGCCCTGCGCGCAGCCCGGCCCTTGACGCCCTCGACGTCCAACGGCACCGGCTCGTGCTCGATCGGCAGATAGCGCCCGAGGCGGTCGGCGAGCGCGGCCGACTCGTCCGGCAGGGCCGAGACGATGACCGTCAGCTCGCCCGGCCGGGCCACGAAGCCGGACGCGTGGTCGCGCAACGGCGCCTGGTCGGGCAGCCGCAGCGGCTCGACCGGCGTCGGCCAGGGCGGACGCTGCTCGAAGACGGCGATGGCCTTGCGGGCCGAGACCAGGGCGCGGACCCACTTCTGCGCGGAGTCGAAGAACACCTGGATCGGCCAGACCATGAAGACGGCGTAGCCGAAGAAGCTGACCAGCTGACCCACGCTGAGTCGACCGGCGTCGACCTCGCGGGAGCCGAGCCAGGTGAGCATCACCAGGAAGAGGCCGGAGAACAGGACACTGGCGGAGTCGACGGCCGCCTGCCAGCGGCCGGCGGCCAAGCCGGCGCTTCGGGTGCGCTGGGACTGGGTCGTGTAGTTGCGGGCAAACGTCTCCTCGCCGCCGATGCCGCGGAGGATGCGCAGCCCGGCCACGATGTCGGTGGCCAGCGAGGTGAGCTCGGACGACCGCGTCCGCTCGGTCTCCTGGCGGCGCTGCAGCGGTCGCAGCAGCGGCATCGCGAGGAGCACCAGCAACGGCGCCGCGACGAGCACGACCAGGCCGAGCTCAGGCGAGGTCGAGAGCACCAGGCCGGCGATCACCAGGTACGCGACGAAGGCGCCGATCAGGTTAGACAGCACCTCGCCGAGCCCACCGAACTGGTCGGAGTCGCCGGTGGCGACGCTCAGCACCTCCCCGGTCGGCGTCCGCTGCGGCAGCACGTGACCCATTGACGTGACCTTGCGGGTGAGCAGCTTGATCGCGCCGTACATCCCCACCAGCCAGGTGCGCACGATCATCGTGTGGTTGAGCACGCCCGCCACCGCACCCACCAGCACCAGGGCCAGCAGCACCAGGCACCAGCGGCCCACGACGCCGAGGTCGCGCTCGGTGATGCCGTCGTCGATGATGCGGCCCACGATGTAGGGGCCGACCGCACCGGGCAGCCACTGGATCACCGTGACCACAGTGAGGATCATCAGCATCGGGAGCTGCTGGAAGAGCAGCCAGCCGAGGAACCGCGACGGGGACCGGGTGTCGGGTGCGGAGAAGTCCCGGGGCCTCGCCGGCGCCGGGTCCTCGAAGTCCGGGACGACCGGCGGGAAGTCATGCATGACCGACTCACTGTAGGCGTCACGCCCAGGCCGGTTCCACCCGTTTACGTCTCCCCGGGGCCGACCGGCGGGACGGTGACCGCGAGCGATGTCAGGGGCTCGACCTAGGATCGAGGCCATGACCAGCGAGCAGCGTACGGACGGTTCGGACGACAGCGGCGCGCAGGCCGTGGCGGGGGCGACCGAGGACGGACGGGTCTTCGTCGTCACCCCGAACGCGATGGCGGTCGAGGGGCCGCCCGCGGACAAGGTCGAGGTGGACCAGCCGGTCAAGTCCGTCACCGACATGGTCGAGCAGCCCGCCAAGGTGATGCGGATCGGCAACATGATCCGTCAGCTGCTCGAGGAGGTGAAGGCCGCGCCGCTCGACGAGGCCAGCCGGCAGCGGTTGGCCGCGATCCACTCGGCCTCGATCGCGGAGCTGAAGGACGGGCTCGCTCCCGAGCTCGTCGAGGAGCTCCAACGCATCGCGCTGCCCTTCAGCAGCGACGACACCCCGACCGACGCCGAGCTGCGGATCGCGCAGGCCCAGCTGGTCGGTTGGCTGGAAGGACTGTTCCACGGCATCCAGACCGCGCTGTTCGCCCAGCAGATGGCCGCCCGCGCCCAGCTCGAGCAGATGCGTCGCGCCCTGCCCGCCGGCCCCGGCGTACCCGGCCCGCCGGAGGGCCAGCCCGGCAACGGGGGGATGTACCTGTAGCAGCCGCAACAGACGTCTGCCCGGCAGGGAACCGGATCGTTCCGGCCGCCGTCCCATCCGAGTCCGTTCACCACGACGCCTCGGGAGCCCAGCATGACGACCTTCGCGACCCGCATCACCCCTGCTCCGCAGCCGGCCTGCACCCGGTTGGTCCGGGTGTTCCAGGACCCGCTGCTCGAGGAGCCCGCCTCGTCCGCCTCGTCCGCCTCAGACCGCAGGGCTCACGCCGAGCTCGCCGCCGCCGCGGCGGCCGCCTGCCGCTCCTGCCCGGTGGTCACCGCCTGCCTGTACCGCGCGGTCGTGGAGTACGACGTCGCCGGTTACGTGGCCGGCACGACGGCCCGGCAGCGCTCGGAGATCCGTCGCTTGCTCGGCGTCACCGTCCGGCCGGAGGACTTCGACACGATGGCCGGCGTTGTCGGCGGCGGCCGTCAGATCGACCATGCCGAGGTGCTGCGGCTCCGTGCCGCGCACCCCGACGAGAGCCTGGAGACCCTCGCCGGCCGCCTCGGCTGCTCGCTCTCCACGATCAAGCGGCACCTACGGCGTGAGCGCAACGCCCCGTCCGGAGCAGTCGTCAGCACCTCGCCACCCCGGCTGCAGCAGGTGCTCGCCGCCGCGGCCGAGGTCACCGCGACCGGTCGGTCCCGGGCCCGGGCCGCCTGAGCTGGATCAGCCGAACCAGCGGCTCAGCTCGGCCACGGGGCCGCCATCGGCGAAGGTGTCGGTGACCACGTCAGCTGCCGCCTGGACCTCAGGTGGGGCGTCGCCGATGGCCACCCCGCGACCAGCCCAGCTCAGCATCTCGATGTCGTTGCGTCCGTCGCCGAAGGCCAGCACGTGCTCGCGAGCGATACCAAGGTCGGCAACGACATCGGCCAACGCGGTCGCCTTGTTCACGCCCTCGGGGGCGATGTCGAGCCAGGCGCTCCAGCCCACGAAATAGGTGACACCGTTGAGCCCGAGGTGGTGGGCGAGGTTGATGAAGTCCTCGCTGGAGCCGGTCGGATCCCGCAGGATCACCCGGGTGACGGGCTGGGCGCCGAGCTGCGCGACGTCCTGGATGATCATCTCTCCGGTCAGGTCCTCCTCCGGGAAGTGCCGGTTGAGACGGTAGCCCCGACCGATCTCCTCCACAGCGATCAAGGTGCCGGGGGCGAAGGACTCGACCCGTTCGATCACGTCGCGAGGGTCGAAGGTGATCGCCTTGACGATCTCCTCCGGCGGGTAGCTGACGATGACCGCACCGTTCGAGCAGACGGTGGGGCCGGGCGGCAGACCCAGCTGGTCGACCAGGTCTTTCGTGCCGTGCCAGCTGCGGCCGGTGGACAGCACCACGGGGACGCCTGCCTCGACCACGCGCTGGACCGCGTCGTGCACCGCCCGCGGCAGTCCACCGTTGCGATCGACCACGGTGCCGTCAATGTCCAAGGCCACCAGGCTGGGCCGCCAACCCGGGGCAGAAGACCCCACGCTCACCGCGGCACCAACGCTTCGCGGCCGCCCAGGTAGGGCCGCAGGGCTGCGGGCAGCCGGACCGAACCGTCCGCCTGCTGGTGGTTCTCGAGGATCATGATGATCGTCCGGGTCATCGCGCAGAGGGTGCCGTTGAGGGTGGCGACCGGACCGGTGCCGCCAGGGAACCGGGCGCGGATGTTCAGCCGTCGGGCCTGGAACTCGGTGCAGTTCGAGGTCGAGGTGATCTCTCGGTATCGCTGCTGGGTCGGCAGCCAGCCGTAGCAGTCGTACTTGCGGGCCGCGCTCAGACCGAGGTCTCCGCCTGCCAGCTCGAGCACCTGGTACGGGATCTCGAGCGCGTCGATGAACTCCCGCTCCCAGGCCAGCAGCCGCTGGTGCTCGGACTCGGCGTCCTCGGGTGCACAGAAGACGAACATCTCGACCTTGTCGAACCAGTGCACCCGGAAGATGCCGCGGGTGTCCTTGCCGTAGGACCCCGCTTCGCGACGGTAGCTGGGGCTGTAGCCGGCGTAGCGGAGCGGCAGGGACGCCGCATCCAGCACCTCGTCGGAGTGGTACGCCGCCAGCGGCACCTCCGCGGTGCCGACGAGATACATGTCGTCGTCAGGCAGGTGGTACACGTCCTGCGCCGCCTGGCCGAGAAAGCCGGTGCCCTCCATCGCCGACGCCTTGACCAACGCCGGCGGGATCATCGGGGTGAAGCCGTTGCGGATGGCCAGGCCCATCGCCAGGTTGATCAGGGCCAGCTCGAGCTCGGCGCCCTGGCCGGTCAGGTAGTAGAAGCGTGAGCCGGACACCTTGGCGCCACGCTCCACGTCGATGGCCTTGAGCAGCTGGCCGAGCTCCAGGTGGTCGCGCGGCTCGAAGCCCTCGGCAGCGAAGTCGCGTGGCTCGCCGTAGGACTGGACCACGACGTAGTCGTCCTCGCCGCCCGGCGGGACGTCGGGAAAGACGAGGTTGCCTACGCCCTTGAGGAGGGCGTCGAACGCCCCAGCCGCCGTGCTGGACGCGGCATCAGCCTGCTTGACCTCGTCCGACAGCTGCCGGGTCCGGGCCAGCAGAGCCGCCCGCTCGTCGCCAACCGTCTTGGCCACCTGCTTGCCGAGGTCTTTCTGCTCGGCCCGCAGCTCCTCGTACCGGCTGATCGCTCCGCGGCGGGTCTCGTCGGCCGCCAGCAGCTCGTCCACCAGCGACTCGGACTCGCCCCGCGCCCGCTGGGACGCGCGGACGCGTTCGGGGTCGGAGCGGAGCACCTTGACGTCGATCACCGGCTCAGCCTATCGACCGGCCTCCCGACAGCGAGCGCATCACCTGCCCGGGTGGGCAGTCGGAGTCCCCGGGGCAGGGAGAATGGATCGTATGCCCCGCCGCCCGCCACGCCCGGCCGCCGTGGTGATCGCGGCCGTGCTGCTCGCGGCGGTCGCGCTGTGGACGGCGCTGGCCTTCGAGTGGCCCGCGCTCCAGACCCTGGACGCGCGGTACCTGCCGACCCCGCTGCGCCCGCTCTCGGTGGAGGCGCAGATCGCGTCGGCCTTCGCACTGCTCACCTGGCCCGGCGTCGACTACCTGGCGCTGCTCGCGGTCGCGTGGTGGGCCTCCCGCCGGCGGCTGCGGCAGCTGTCGGTGGCGCTGGTCTTGATGGTCGTCCTCGGGTGGGGCGGCGCGACGGTGTTCAAGCTGCTGCTGGGACGCGAGCGTCCGGCCCAGGCCCTCCAGGTCGTGACGGCGCACGGCTACAGCTACCCGTCAGGGCACCTGGTAGCGGTGACGGTGCTGGCCATCGGCGTCGGGGCCACCTTCGCCGTCACCCGCAGGAGCGTCCGGGCGCGGTTGCTGTGGCAGAGCGGGTCGGCCCTGGCGATCCTCCTGGTGGCAGTGGACCGCTGGCTGCTCGGAGCGCACTACCTCACCGACATCGTGGGCGGGCTGCTGCTGGGCGGGCTGGCGGCGGTGCTCGGCCTGATCGTCGCCGGCGTCCGGCTGCCCGTGCCGCACGACCTGGTGACCGAGCTGGTCCGCAGCCGGAGCACCGCGGAGGAGGACCCCGACACCACGCCGCGGCGTGCGGCGGTGATCTTCAACCCGTCCAAGATCCTCGACTGGGTGACGTTCCGCCGTCAGGTCACCTACGAGCTGGCCCAGCGCGGCTGGGCCAACCCGCTCTGGCTCGAGACCACGGTCGACGACCCAGGCCGGGCCATGACCCGGCAGGCCGTCGACGCGGGCGTCGACCTCGTCCTCGGCGCCGGTGGCGACGGGACGATCCGGGTGATCTGCTCCGGACTGGCCGGGTCGGGGGTGCCGTTCGGCCTCATCCCGTCCGGCACGGGCAACCTGCTGGCGCGCAACATCGGCATCCCCCTCGATCGGGCCGCCGCTCTCGAGGTCGCCCTCGACGGTGTGGACAAGGCCGTCGACCTGATCGAGATCCGGGTGGACGGCGGCGAGCCCGACCACTTCGCCGTGATGGGTGGGGTCGGCATCGACGCCGTGATCATGGAGGGCACGAACCCTGAGCTGAAGAAGGCCGTCGGGTCGGCCGCCTACTTCGTCTCAGCCGCCCAGCACGCCAAGCACCCCCCGCTGCACACCACCATCACCGTCGACGACCAGCCGCCGCTGCGCCGCCGTGCGCACGTCATCGTGGTGGGCAACGTCGGCTACCTGCAGGCCAACATCCCGTTGATCCCGGACGCCAAGTACGACGACGGCCTGCTCGACGTGATGATCGCTTCGCCTCGCACGGCCCGCGACTGGGTCCGGCTGACCACCAGCGTGCTCACCCGGCAGCGCCGCGGCGACGAACAGCTCGACCGGCTCACCGGCCGCAAGGTCACCATCACCGTCGAGGAGCGGGACTCCTACCAGCTCGACGGGGACACCGTAGGCGAGTGCGGCGAGATGGTCGCCGAGGTGAGGCCCGGCGCCCTCACCCTGCGCGTCCCTCGCACGTTGAGCGCCTCCCGCGAGCAGCCGGCCGACGTCCTCGAGCAGTCCGAGGCGGACCGAGTCGAGGGTGTGGCCAGGGGCTGAGCCGGACGTCCCCTCAGCCGCGGAGACGGCGGAGCCAGCCGGCAGCTGCGGCGTAGTCGGGGTTGGCGGTGCCTGGACGGACGTCGGTCCGTTCGGCGTCGGCTCGCGGGTAGCTGCCGAGGAAGACCACGTCGGCGCAGATCCGGTGCAGCCCCATCAGGGCCTCAGCGACCCGGGCGTCGTCCAGATGGCCCTCGGCGTCGACGGAGAAGCAGTAGTCGCCGAGCGTCCGCTTGGTGGGCCGGGACTCGATCCGGCACAGGTTGACCCCGCGACTCGCGAACTGCTCGAGGATCTCCAGCAGGGCGCCCGGATGGTCCTCGCGCATGAAGAGCACCATCGTCGTCTTGTCCGCGCCCGTCGCCGGCGCCACCGGGCCGGGACGCGAGACCAGCACGAAGCGGGTGACGGCCTCGGCGTTGTCGGCGATGCCCTGCGCCACCGGGACGAGCCGGTACATCTCGCCGGCGACGGCAGCGCAGACGGCGGCGTCGAACCGGGACTGCGGATCGGCCACCTCCGCGGCGGCGCCGGCCGTCGAACCGCCCTCGGTCACGGTGGCACCGGGCAGGTGGTCGGCCAGCCAGGCCCGGCACTGCGCTGCGGCGTGCGGGTGGGTCAGGACCTGCCGGATCTCGGACAGCCGCGCCCCGGGTCGGGCGTAGAGCCCGAACTGCACGGGCAGCAGCACCTCGCGGGTGATCACCAACGGGTCGCCGTAGGTGAGGTTGTCCAAGGTGGCGGTGACGCCGCCCTCGACCGAGTTCTCGATCGGCACCAGGACGGAGGTGACCTCGCCGTCGCGGACGGCCTGCAAGGCCTGACCGACCGTCGCGTACGGGATCGGGTCCCCGCCCGCCGCGGGCAGGGTCAGCAGGGCCTGGTGGGTGAAGGTGCCGGCGGGCCCGAAGTAGCCGTAGTGGGCAGGTGGGACTCCGGGCATCCCGCCAGGTTAGCGGCCTGTCGTTACCGGACGGCGATCGTGTCCAGGGACGCCTGCAGCGCTTTCTGTACCCGGCTGCCGCTGTCGTTCGGCCGGCTCGACGCCACCGCACCGTGGGTGCCGTCGGGCAGGGCGACCACGACCACGAGCAGGCGGTCGTACCGGCTCGGCACGCCCGGCACCCGGTAGTGGACCTCGCCGGAGACCACCATCGCCTTGCCTCCCGGGCCGAGGTCGGTCGGCTGGGCGGCCACCTTGGTCACCGTGGTGGTCTGCCGGCTGAAGAGCTGCCCCCGGGTGATGGTGAAGACCTTCCGACCCGTCGCCTCGAGGTCGCCGGCCGTGACCAGCGTCGTCGGGATCGAACCGACCGCCAGGGTGGCCGTCCACGTGTGGTCCTGCTTGTCGTAGCTCTCGTGCACCGGAGCGTTGCAGGCGATCGCGAGCTCGAAGGTCGGCAGCGAGGCGCCGGGCTTGCTGTCGCAGGCGTACGGGGATGCGGGGAGGGTGAGCCTCAGGTCACCGACCGCCATCGCCCGCGTGCTCGCCTCATAGCTGACCGCCTGGCCGGCTGTCCGCGGCGGCGGCGCTACGGCTGGGCCGCTGGGCAGCCGCTGGGCACTCGCCGCCACCACAGCGCCGACCGCGACCACCGCCAAGACGAGGACGCCGACCACGATGGCCACTGCGGCCGGCAGCCGGACGAGCGGCTCGGCCGGGAGCGCCGGTTCCGTGGTCGCCGAAACACCGGTCTCGACGGCGGCGCCTGCCACCGGCTCGACCGGCGGAGGCCCCTCCGCCGGAGCCGGTGCGGCAGGATCGTGCGTGAGCCAGCGGGTCCAGGCCTGACCGTCCCACCAGCGGTAGGTGCCCGCTGTACCGGCGGGATCGGCGTGCCAGCCGGCCTCTGGATTGCTCACGGGGCTCAGGATAGGTACCGGGCGAGCGACGACGGCCTCGTTAAGGTGTGAACGAAGGGGGCGACATCCCCGCCTTCGTTCACGACTTGTGCTTTGGAGGGTGACATCGAGGACTTCATCGCCGGTCTGCCCAAGGCCGAGCTGCACGTCCACCACGTCGGGTCGGCCTCGCCGCGGATCGTGGCCCAACTCGCGGCCCGGCACCCCGGTACGGTGCCCGCCGACGAAGCGGCGCTGGCGGACTTCTTCCGCTTCGAGGACTTCCCGCACTTCATCCGGACCTACCTGGCCGTGGTCGACCTGGTCCGGACCGCCGAGGACGTCCGGCTGCTCACGTACGAGGTCGCGCGAGACATGGCGAGGCAGCAGATCCGCTACGCCGAGCTGACCGTCACCCCGGCGACGTCCCTCAGCGACCAGCTGCCGCTGCCGGCCTTCCTCGAAGCCCTCGACGACGCGCGGGTCAGCGCCGCCCGCGACTTCGACGTGGAGCTCGCCTGGATCTTCGACATCCCGGCCGACTTCGGACTGCCTGCGGCGGAGGCCACCGCTGCCGCCGCGCTCGACCAGGACGTCCCCGCGCTGGTCGGCTTCGGCATCGGCGGGTCCGAGGTCGGCTTCCCTCGCTCGGTGTTCCGCGACCAGTTCGACCGGGCTCGGGCCGCCGGCCTGCACAGCGTCATCCACGCCGGCGAGACCAGTGGACCCGAGACGGTGTGGGACGCCGTGCTGAACCTGGGCGCCGAGCGGATCGAGCACGGCATCACCAGCCTGGCCGATCCACGGCTCGTCGAGCACCTGGCCGAGCACCAGATCATGCTCGACGTCTGCCCCACCTCGAACGTGGCCCTGGGCGTGGTGCCCGACCTCGAGTCCCACCCGCTACCCGCGCTGGTGGCCGCGGGCATCCCCGTGAGCATCAACACCGATGACCCGCCGATGTTCGGCACCGACCTCAACCGCGAGTACGCGATCGCCGCTCGGCTGCTGGACCTGGACGAGGCCGGGCTGACCGACCTGGCCCGGGCCGCGGTCACCGGTTCGTTCGCCTCGGCCACCACCAAGGCCGCCCTGGCCGCGGAGATCAACGCCTACGTGACCTCGGTCGGTCAGCTGGCGCGACCCTGACGGGACTGCGCGGCGAGATCGCGCCGGCTGGCTGCCGCGAGACGGCAGGAACCGGCGTGGGTGCGGGTGCGGTCGTCGTGCGGCGGCGCGGGAAGAGCTCGGGCCGGTCCGGGTGGCGCCACCACCAGACGACGGCGAGCAGCACCGCGAACTGCACGATCGGCGAGACCGTGTCCCGCATCCGGTTGGCGGTGAAGTCCAGGCTGGGGCCCACGTCGACGGCCCGGCCGGGGACATAGGCCAGCGAGAGCGGGGCGATCCGCAGCAGCATGATCCGGTCCAGCTTGTTCGCGGCGAGCACCGCCAGCGGCATCCAGGCGATCAGGTCGTACCAGCTGAGCGTGTACATCGAGGTGATCAGCCAGGCCACGCTCAGCACCAGCGACGTCCGCAGGGCGATCGTCAGCGGGTCGCTCCGCAGGTCGACGCCCCGCGGCAAACCGGGAGCCGCGGTCCAGGGCACCGTCCGCGACAGCATCCAGCCGATCACGAACAGGCCGGCGTAGGACAGCACGCCGGTGACGACCTTGGCGTGCGTCCCGGTGGTGAAGATGTCGAGGAAGCGGAACACCGGGTTGGCCCACGAGCCGACCGAGACGTAACCGCCGTTGCGGAGCACCTGGAAGAAGGCGGTCGGCTGCCACAGCACGTACGACAGACCCATCGGGATGGCCGTGCCGAGGCAGAGCAGCAGCGCCTTCTTCGGCTCCTTCCGGTAGGCCCAGAGCATGGCGAGACCCCAGATGCCGATGCTCAGCTTCACACAGCCGGCGAGGCCGATGCCGATGCCGGCCCCGAACGGGCTGCGCCGCATCAGCAGCAGGCCACCGACGGCGAACATCACCGACAGCGCCTCGTTGTGGGCCCCCGCGACGACCGCCCAGATCAGTACCGGGTTGGCCACGGTGAGCAGGACGGCCCGACGCTGCCGGCCGACATCGCCGTGCGCCAGCGCCACCACGCCGGCACTCGCCAGCAGGAACGGGATCACCGCGAACACCTGCAGCCAGAACACGATGTCGTGCATGTTCTCCCCGCCGAGGGTGTTGGCGAGACGCTGCGTCCAGGTGGTGATCGGCCCGTAGACGCTCGGGGTGTCGTACCAGGGCCGCTCGGTCCAGCGCAGCACCGGGTCGTACTGGCCCCGGAACACCTCGGCCGGCGTGATCTCGTACGGGTTGCGCCCGATCGCCTGCAGCCGCCCGTAGCCGGCGTACATCAAGACGTCCGCCGACGTCATCGGTGGCACCAGCACGGTCGCCACGCTCAGCGCCGCCCCCAGCCCGAACAGCCGCCGCGGACGCGGCTTCCACCCGTCCGCGAGCGCGCGCATCGTCACGAACAGCCCGACCGCGCCTACCACGATCGCGAGCCAGATCATCACCGAGACGACCCACTCGTTCGGCGCGATGAGCCTCGACGGCAAGTACCACGGCGGCAGCAACGACGCCCGTTGGCCGAGCGTCAGCGTGACCGCGGACGGCCCGAGGAAGCCGGTGACCACCGTGAGCACAGTGGCGCCGATGATCCCGGCGAGCCCGTAGCGATGGTCGCGGTGCCACAGCGTGGGGCCGTAGACCACGGCCGTCGGCTTGGCCGGGTTGCCCGTACGACGTCGGCGCTTGGCGGCCGAGCTCACGGGCGTCGCCGTCCGCGCAGGAGCGAGGAGACGCCGCTGGCCCGCAGCTCGGAGAGCCCGGCGGAGACCCAGCCCCGAGCGGCGAGCGCCCGGGTGACGTCACGCAGCTGCTTGGCGCGGTGCAGCTGACCGGCGAGGTCGCGACCCGTGGCGCGGTGGCGTAGCTCCACCGGCACCTCCTCCACCCTCAGTCCCGCGCGCAGCACGTCCACCGTCATCCCCACCTCGACCCCCCATCCCGCGGCCAACGGGCTGGCCAGCTCGAACGCCCGTCGGGTCAGGCAGCGTTGGCCCGACAGCGGGGCCTGGGGAGTCCAGCCGGTGAGCTCGGTGATCCCGCGGGCGGCCGTCCCCATCACCAGGCCGAAACCGCCCGGGGCGTCGCCGGCCTCGGTCTGCTGGGCGGGCAGGACGGCGATGGTCAGGTCGGCGAGGCCCGCGACCACCGGCTCGACCAACGGGGCACAGGCGGCGGCGGTCTCGGCGAGGTCGGCGTCCAGCAGCAGCAGGGTGCCGCACTCCGGTCGCCCGTCACGCTGCTCCATCACCCCGAGCGCGTTCACGGCTGACTCAACGGCCGCGGCCTTGCCCCGGTTCCGGCGGTGGGTGACCACGATCGCCCCCGCCGCGGCCGCGTGCTCACCCGTGGCGTCGGAGCTGCCGTCGTCGCAGACCAGCACGATGTCCACGTGTGGCAGGGCCAGAGCTGCGGTCACCGTGGCGGCGATCCGCTGAGCCTCGTCCTTGGCCGGAATGACGCAGGCGACACGCGTCAGGGCTGGACTCACCGGGCCAGGTTATAGCGTGCCCCTGTCCTGGCCCGGCCGTTCGCCAGGCGTCCCGGGTGATGCCGCCCGATAGGGTTTCGGCCATGACGCCGACCACTCCCGCGCCCTTCGGTGTCCGCTCCGAGGTCGGTCGGCTCCGGACCGTGATGCTGCACCGCCCGGGGGCCGAGCTCAAGCGCCTGACGCCACGGAACAACGACGCGCTGCTCTTCGACGGCCTGCCCTGGGTGGACCGCGCGCAGGCCGAGCACGACGCCTTCGCCGCCGTCCTGCGCAGCCGCGACGTGGAGGTGCTCTACCTCTCCGAACTGCTCACCGAGACCCTGACCGACGCCGACGCGCGGGAGCAGGCGATCCGGCTGACGTTGTCCGACCTCGGGCTGGGCGACCGGTTGCGTGCGTACCTGCGCGGCATGGCCACCGACCTCGACCCCGCCGACCTGGCCGGGGTGTTGATGGCGGGCCTGCGCAACGACGAGGTGCACGGGTCGGGGAGCCTGGTCACCGCGCTGCTGCCCGACCAGGAGTTCCTGGTCAACCCGCTGCCCAACCTGCTGTTCACCCGGGACTCCAGCGTCTGGGTGCAGGACCGGGTGACCATCACCTCGCTCGCCATGCACGCCCGCCGCCGCGAGACCCAGCTGACCGAGCTCATCTACACGTTCCACCCTCGCTTCGCCGGTGTGGAGCGGATCCACGGCTGGGGCCTGGAGCACCTCGAGGGCGGGGACGTGATGGCGCTGGCCGACGGCGTGCTCGCGGTCGGCGTCGGCGAGCGCACCACCCCGGCGGGAGCCGAGCGGCTGGCCCGGACCGCGTTCGCGGAGGGGCTCGCGCACACGATCCTGGCCGTTCCGATCGACCAGGACCGGGCCACCATGCACCTGGACACCATCTGCACCATGGTCGACACCGACGCCGTCGTGATGTACCCGAACGTGGCGCACCGGCTCGCCGCCCTGACCGTCCGGGCCGGGAACGACGGCGATCTCGAGGTCGAGGGGCCGATGCCGTTCCTGGAGGCCGCCGCGCGGGCCATGGGGATCGAGCAGCTACGGCTGATCGACACCGGGCTCGACCCGGTCACCGCCGAGCGGGAGCAGTGGGACGACGGCAACAACACCCTGGCCATCGAGCCCAAGGTTGCCGTGGCCTACGAGCGGAACGAGGAGACCAACAGCCGGCTCGCGGCCGCCGGCATCGAGGTGCTGGCCATTGCCGGCTCCGAGCTCGGCTCGGGCCGGGGTGGCCCGCGCTGCATGTCCTGCCCGATCAGCCGCGACTGACGCCGGCCAT
Source organism: uncultured Actinomycetota bacterium (assembly GCA_963727215.1). GTDB lineage: Bacteria > Actinomycetota > Actinomycetes > Propionibacteriales > Propionibacteriaceae > Microlunatus. The sequence continues at coordinate 59,551 of CAVSFR010000008.1, read as the reverse complement.
CTGCTGGGCCTCGTTGAGACGAGGAGACGCAACCTTGTCGAGGCCTTGGAGCGGCTCAGGACGGGTGGCGAGGACCCCGGCCGGCGCCAGGACCGTGTCGAGGTTGAGCACCTCGACGACGAGGTCGGGATAGTCGGTGGTCAGGCAGCTGACGCCCAGGGCGCAGCAGAAGCGGATGTCGTCGGGGTGGTTCACCGTCCAGACGTGCACCTCGTTCCCGTGAGCGCGAGCCCGGGCGACGAAACCGGGGTCGGCGCGCAACAGCTCCAGGTCCGGGCCGACCACACGGACACCCTCGGGCAGCTGACCGTCCCGCCACGGTTCGAGGTCGAGCTCCACCAGCAGGCTGCGGGGCAGGTCCGGCAGCAGCTGGCCCAACCGCTCCAGCGCCGCCAGCGAGAACGAGATCAGCCGGACCGGCGAGTCGGTGCCGTCCCATCCCATCGCCACCAGCATCTCGGCCAGCCTGTCCTCGACCTCGAGCGCCCGGGGGTTGGGGTGCTTGGTCTCGATCACCAGGGTGACGGCGACGCCGTCCGCCCGCGCCGCCTGCACCATGGCGAGCAGCTCGGCGAGGGTGACCAGCTCGCGTTGGTCCTCGGCCGGGTCGACCTGCAGCCAGGAGCCGAAGTCGATCTGCTTCAGCTGGGCCACCGTCAGGTCGATCACCCGGCTCGGGATCGCGGCCGTGCGGTTGAGGGTGAGGTCGTGCAGGCAGACCAGCTGGTCGTCCGCGGCGAAGTGCACGTCGCACTCCAGGCCGAGCTCGCTGCCATGAGCAGCGGCCCAGTCGATGGCCGCCCGGTAGGCGGCCCTGGTCATCTCAGGAAAACGAGAGGACAGACCACGATGCGCGATGATCGCCGGCACCTGACAAGCGTGTCATCTCCCGACCCTGCTTGGTGCCTCCTTTCGGGTGTCGTCCCTCAGGATTAACTCAGGTGTCACCCGATCGTCCGACCGCGGTCGCTGGACGCAGGCTTCCGAGCCCGTCGGCGCCGATCAGTACCGCTGGCCGGAGGTCACACCGGCGCGGGCGGCTAAGCCTCGATCGGTCCGCCGCCGGCGGCCCAGCCGTGGACGCCACCCTCGACGTTGAGGGCCTCGCGACCCTGGCCCCGCAGGTACTGGGTGACGCGCGCCGAGCGGCCGCCGACCGCACAGACGCAAAGCACCCGGTTCCCGATCTCGGGCAGCCGTTCGACCACCTGGTCCATCGGCACGTGCAACGAGCCGGGAATGCGCCCGCTGGCCCACTCCTCATCGGTACGCACGTCGAGCAAGGTCCAGCCCTCGGCGACCAGTCCTCCGACGTCCGCGGACTTGACGGTCGGTACATCCGCTGAGTTCACGGCGTCCACGATAGCCGTGCATGTTCCGCTCGCGCCCGGTCAGACCCGCCGGACCCTGTCGTCCTCCGTCCCTCGCGAGACGGCTCTGTGCGGTTACTTGAGCAACTTGGACAGCCGTCGGTCGGCCAGCTTCTTGCCGGCGGTCTGGCAGGTCGGGCAGTACTGCAGCGCCGAGTCCGCGAACGACACCTCAGCGATGTCGTCCCCACACACCGGGCAGGGCAGGCCCTTGCGACCGTGCACCCGCATCCCCGACTTCTTCTCCCCTTTGAGGTCCTTGGCCGCCAGCCCCTCGGCTCGGGCGATCGCTCCCGAGAGCTCGTCCTTCAGGGCCCGGAAGAGCGTCTCGAGCTCGGCGTCGGTGAGCGAGGAGGCAGGTTTGAAGGGGCTCAGCCGGGCCGCGTGCAGGATCTCGTCGGAGTAGGCGTTGCCGATGCCGGCGATCGTCCGCTGGTCCTTGAGCACCCCCTTGAGCTGGGCGCGGCCGGCGCGGACCAGCAGGTCCCTCAGCACGGTGATGTCGAAGTCGGGGCTGAGCGGATCGGGACCGAGCGTAGCCACCATGGCGATGCTCTGCGGGTCCGTCACCACGTGGACCGCCAGCTTGCGCTGGGTCCCGGCCTCGGTCAGGTCGAAGCCCGAGCCGTCGTCGAGCCGGACACGCAGCGCGAGCGGCCCCTTGCCGGGCCTGGCCGGCGCCTCGGGCAGCGCCTCGCGCCAGCGCAGCCAGCCCGCCCGGGCCAGGTGGAAGACCAGGTGCAGGCCCTGGGCGTCGATGTCCAGGTACTTCCCGTGCCGGCTGACACCGGAGATCTCGAGACCGTTGAACGCCGACAGCGGCGGGTCGTAGGTCTTGAGAGCGCTGAAGGCGGCGAGCTCGATCCTGGCGATCGCACGGCCGACCAGGCGCTCGGTGAGGAAGTGGGCCAGTGACTCCACCTCCGGCATCTCAGGCATGAGTCATTATGTGCTGTGCCCATTGCCCTCGCTCCGCTCGGGCGCGGATCGCGCTCTGGCCCTCCGTCGACGTCGTCGCCGGTGAACGAAAAGCGTGTTCACCGGCTCCTCCTTTCAACGGAGGCGCGCGATCCTGCCCAGTCCGGCTCCGGGAGGGTCAGGGCGCGGGCGAGGCGGGCGAGGTACTGCTCTCGGGAGATCTCCACCACCCCGAGGCTCTGCAGGTGCGGGGTGGCCCACTGGACGTCCAGGACACGGCCCTCGACCCCGGCCTCGGCCAGGATCTCGACGAGGGCCACCAGCGCCACCTTCGACGCGTCCCGCCCGATGTCGTCGCGGTGGAACATCGACTCACCGGCGAAGAGGCCGCCCAGGCTCACGCCGTACAGCCCGCCGGCGAGCTGCCCGTCGGGTGTCCACGACTCGACCGTGTGAACGACGCCGTCGCGGTGCAGCCGCCGGTAGACGCGCCGGATGTCGTCGTCGATCCAACCGTCCGGGCGGTGCGGGTCCCCACAGCCGGCGAGCACGGCGTCGAAGTCGGAGTCCACCCGGATCTCGTAGCGCCGCACCATCTTGGCCAGCGAGCGGGTGACCCGGAGGCCGTCGAGCGGCAGCACCGCCCGGTCCAGCGGTGACCACCAGCCCATCAGCCCGCCGCGCGCCGGCATCGGGAACACCCCACTGCGGTACGCGCTGCGCACGAGGTCGGCGTCGAAGGTGCGGCTCACCGCGATCAGGTCGTCGCGGCGCCAGCCCTCCGGCGACCCGAACGGCCCGTCACGGGGCTCCGGACGAGCCGAGTCAGCCACCTGGGCATTCTGCGCCGGGACCGGACCCGGGGAAAGACCGGGGTCCTGGCCGGGCGGTCGAGTCCCGCCCGGCACGTACGCTTGCGCCATGCCATCGGCCCAAGAGGTGGGAAAGCTGATCGCCCGGGGAATCGGTCCCGTGGCGACGGCTGTCGCCAGGCCCCAGGCCGCCGGCGGCGCGCTGCGACGCGTGCTCGAGCTGGCTATCGACGGGTACGGCAAGCTGCCCGGCGCGAAGGCGAGCGCCGCTCGGCAGCTCCAGCGCAGCGGCGGCTCCAGCGATGCCGCGATCGAGACGCTGATCGACATCCACGTGGGGCTGGCCTCGGCCCAGGGCTTCGTCACCAACCTCGGCGGCGTGGCCGCCCTCCCTGTCTCGATCCCGGCGAACCTGACCGGGGTGGCGGTCGTGCAGGTACGGATGGTCGCCGCGATCGCCCACCTGCGCGGCTACGACCTCAACGACAACCGGGTCCGAACAGCCCTGGTGATGTGCCTGCTCGGCGGTGAGCAGGTGGTGAAGCTCATCAAGGAGGGCAAGCTGCCCACCTCACCGCTGGCGGTGGCCACCGCCCCGGTCTTCGATCCGCACCTGGACGCGCAGGTGGCCGAGGAGGTCGTCTCCGACCTCGCGGGCCGGATCGGCGGCAAGAACCTCGCTCTGGTGGTGACCAAGCGGATCCCGCTGGTCGGCGGCGGTATCGGTGCGGTGGTCGACGGGGTCGCCACTGCCCAGATCGGCAAGTACGCCAAGTCCGAGCTGGTCCGGCGTCGGGCGCTCGGTAGCTAGCTTCTTGGTGCTAGCGAGAGAGCCTCAACCCGCGATCCGTCGGTAGACCGACAGCGGCAGCAGCCGCATCGGCACCGCGAGCGCCACCCACGGCCAGGCTGGAACGTAGGCGCGGGGCTTCTCTGCCTCGATCGCCGCGACCACCGCCCGAGTGGCCGTCGGCAGCGACGCCATGAAGATCGGCTGCGGGAAGGACCGGGCCAGGGAAGTCGAGATGTACCCCGGGTGCACCGCGGTGACCTGGATGGGGGTGTCCCACAGGTCCGAGCGCAGCCCCTCCGCCAGGGCAGACACGCCGGCCTTGGTGGCGGCGTAGACGCTCATCGGGCCCGCCATTCCGCGCAGCGCCGACATCGAGGAGATAAAGGCGAGGTGGCCCGCCTCGGCGTCCCGGAAGATCCGGACCGCCGCCTCGGCCTGGTGCAGCACCCCGAGGAAGTTCGTCCGCGCTGTGGCCCGGTTGCCGGCCGCGTCGCTCAACCCGAGCGAGCCGGACTGGGCGACACCCGCGTTCGCCACCACCCGGTCGAGCCCCCCCAACGCAAGCGCAGCTGCGTCGAAGGCCGCATCCACCGCAGCATGGTCGTCGACGTCGACCGCGTGCACGCTGACGGTGATCCGCGGGTGCGCAGTCAGCAGCTCGTCGCGTAGCCGCTCCAGCTCGTCCAGGCGTCGGGCGCAGAGCGCGAGGTCGCGTCCGTCCGCCGCCCACGTCCGCGCCATCGCAGCACCCAAGCCAGCGGACGCGCCGCTGATCAGGATCCGTCGACGGCGAACGGGTGGGGTGGCAAACACGCGACGACCCTACAAGCGGGTGCTGAGACCTGACCGGCGCCGGATCGCGCGAGGGCAGAGAACACAGCCGGAGCGCGATCAGCGCCCGGGCGGAGCGAGGGCAGTGAGCACAGCACGTGAGAGACCTCACATGGCTTGCGGGGAAGGGTTGCCTGGCTTAAGTTAGGCGAGGCTCACCTACGGGGAGTGGCTGGGCTCTTCGTCCGGCCGGTTACCACCAGGGACGGACATGCTCGCCAACTTTCTCATCGGCCTGCGGGAAGGGCTGGAGGCCGCCCTCGTCGTGAGCATCCTGATGGCCTACCTCGTGAAGTCCGAACGACGCGAGCTGATGGGCCGGGTCTGGATCGGCGTGGTTGCAGCGGTCGCGATCTCGCTGGCGTTCGGTGCACTGCTGACCTTCGGCCCCAAGGGCCTCACCTTCGAGGCGCAGGAGCTGATCGGCGGCCTGCTGTCGGTCGTCGCGGTCGGCTTCGTCACCTGGATGATCTTCTGGATGGCGCGGGCCGCGCGCGGGATGGCCGGCGGGCTGCGGTCCCAGGTCGACCGGGCCGCCGAAGCGGGACGCTGGTCGTTGGCCGTCGTCGCCCTGCTGGCCGTCGGCCGGGAAGGGCTGGAGACCGCGCTCTTCCTCTGGGCGGCGACCGAGGCGGCCACCCGACAGACTGCCGGCACCGCGTTGCCGCTGCTGGGCGCCGGGGCAGGCATCGCCGTCGCCGTCGTGCTCGGCTACCTGCTCTACCGGGGCGCGATCAAGATCAACTTGACGAAGTTCTTCACCTGGACTGGTGCGTTCTTGATCATCGTGGCGGCCGGCGTGCTGGCCTACGGCGTCCACGACCTGCAGGAGGCCGGCGTCCTGCCCGGCGTGAGCACGCTCGCCTTCGACGTGTCCCGCGCCATCCCGCCCACCTCCTGGTACGGCACGATCCTCAAGGGCGTCTTCAACTTCTCCCCCGCCACCACGGTGCTCGAGGCGACCGCCTGGGTCTGCTACTTCGTGCCGACGATGGCGGTCTTCCTCCACCGGGTGCACGCCCGGAGCCACGTCGCCCCCCGACCGGCCGCGCCGGTCGCCGTCCCTGCCGGAAGGACCCGACCGTGACCGGTCGTCGCCCCACCCGGAGCTTGGCCCTGGCCTCGACCTCCGCGCTGCTCTGCCTCCCGATGCTTGCTGCCTGCACCGACAACGCCCCTGCCCGGACGGCCGACGACACCGGGGACACCCGGACCGTGATCGTCCAGGCCACCGACACCGGCTGCGAGGTGTCGGCTGCGTCGGCCCCGTCGGGCAACCTGACCTTCTCGGTCACCAACGCCGGCACGAAGGTGAACGAGTTCTACCTGCTCGGCGCCGACGGCCTCCGCATCCTGGGCGAGGTGGAGAACATCGGGCCCGGCCTCTCCCGAGACCTGGTGCTGAGCGCCGCCCCAGGCGCGTACTTCACGGCCTGCAAGCCGGGCATGGTCGGCGACGGCATCCGGGCGCCGTTCGCGGTGTCGGACTCGGGCGTCCCGCTCACCAACGACGACGACCGCGCCTTGGTCGCCACGGCCAACAAGAACTACCTGGCCTACGTGAGGGACCAGACCGAGCAGCTGGTGAGCAAGACCGACCAGTTCGTCGCGGCCTACCTGGCCGGTGACGACGACCGCGCCCGCGGGCTCTACCCCCGGGCGCGGGTGCACTGGGAGCGGATCGAGCCGGTCGCGGAGTCCTTCGGCGACCTCGACCCCAAGACCGACCTACGTGAGGCCGACCTCGAGCCCGGGCAGAAGTGGACGGGCTGGCACCGGCTGGAGAAAGACCTGTGGCCTTCCCGGGCGAAGAGCTACACACCGCTGACCGCTGCCGGCCGGAAGGCCTACGCCGCCGACCTGGTCAAGAACATCGCCGCGCTCAGCGACGAGGTCAAGACCGTCACGTTCACCGCCGACCAGATCGCCAACGGCTCTCGCGGGCTGCTCGACGAGGTCGCGAAGACGAAGGTGACGGGCGAGGAGGAGTACTGGTCGCGGACCGACCTGTACGACTTCCAGGCCAACGTCGACGGCGCCCGGGTGGGCTTCGAAGGGTTGCGTCCGCTGCTGCAGAAGAAGAACCCGCAGCTCGAGACCCAGATCGACGCCCGTTTCACGGCGCTGCAGAAGCTGCTCGACCAGCACAGGTCCGGCGACGGTTTCCTCTCCTACGACGACCTGAGCCTCGCCGACGTGAAGGCTCTCTCCAACGCGGTCAACGCCCTGGCCGAGCCGCTGTCCAAGCTGACCGCCGCTGTCGTCTGACGTCGCCGTACGATGAGCAGCCCCACCGCTGAGCCGGGCCCCGAGATCGGGCCCCAGCCCACCCCCACCACACCGCCGAGCCGAAGCGCGGTCTCGCGGCGTGGCCTGCTCGGCGCTGGTGCAGCTGCCGTCGGGGTCGGAGCCGGTCTGGCCGGCGGCCTCGGGCTGGCGAGCCACGGGTCGGCGAACCCAACCGCTGTACCGGCCCCGGACCGCTACGCCTTCTACGGTCCGCACCAGGCCGGCATCGTCACCCCGGCCCAGGACCGGCTGCACTTCGCCACGTTCGACATGGTGTCGCAGGACCGCGCCGACCTCGTCACCCTGCTGCAGGACTGGACGGCCGCCGCCGCCCGGATGACGCAGGGTCTCGACGCGGGACCGTTCGGCGCCACCTCTGGACCGTACGACGCGCCGCCCGACGACACGGGCGAGGCGCTCGGGCTGCCGCCCTCGGGACTGACCATCACCTTCGGCTTCGGACCCACGCTGTTCCGGCTGGGCGCCCAGGACCGCTACGGCATCGCGGCGCACCAGCCGGCAGCCCTGCGCCGGCTCCCGCACTTCCCGGGCGACAACCTCGACCCCGACCGCTCGGACGGCGACCTGTGCATCCAGGCCTGCGCGAACGATCCGCAGGTGGCGGTGCACGCCATCCGCAACCTGGCCCGGATCGCCTTCGGACGGGCGGCGATCCGCTGGTCGCAGCTGGGCTTCGGCCGTACGTCCTCCACCTCGACCAGCCAGGCTACGGCCCGCAACCTGTTCGGGTTCAAGGACGGGACGATGAACCTCAAGGCGGAGGAGCCGGGCCTGCTCGACAGCCACGTCTGGGTGCCGGACGTCGCCGCAGGGTCCGCGGAGGCCTGGCTCAGCGGGGGCTCATACCTGGTCGCCCGACGCATCAACATGACGATCGAGACCTGGGACCGGCAGCCGCTGAGCGAGCAGGAACGCGTCATCGGGCGTAGCAAGGCCGAGGGCGCGCCGCTGTCGGGTGGGTCGGAGTTCAGCCAGCCCGACTTCGCGCTCAAAGGGCGCGGCGACCTGCCGCTCGTGGCTCCCGATGCCCACGTGCGTCTGGTGCACCCCGACCACAACAACGGCGTGCAGATGCTGCGCCGGGGCTACAACTTCGTCGACGGCAGCAACGGCCTGGGCCGGCTGGACGCGGGGCTGTTCTTCCTGGCGTACGTGCGCGATCCCCGCACCCACTACATCCCGATCCAGACCAAGATCGCCCGCGGCGACGGGATGAGCGAGTACCTGCAGCACACCGGCTCGGCGCTGTTCGCCGTCCCCCCGGGCGTGGCCCAGGGCGGCTACGTCGGCCAGTCGCTCTTCGCCTGACCGCCGTCGGTCAGACGGTGCTGCTGCGCTCGCTCGACCGGGGAACCGGCGTCGGTACGGGTCGCTTCGCGGTGATGCCCTGGCCGGGTGGGATCCGGCGCAAGTTCCGGCCCAGCCACGGGGCGAGATGGTGCACCGCCCAGTCCAGGTCGGTGGTCAGCTGCTGCCGCGGGCGTGGTCGCGGCAGGGCGTCCGGCAGGGGGGCCGTCCAGCTCGCGTCGATGCCTGCCACGCCCAGCCGGTGGGCCAGCGCGGTCGCCACCAGCTCGTGGCCGAGGGCGTTGCCATGCAGACGGTCCTCGAACCACAGCCGCGGGTCCTTGGCCACCGGGTAGCGCTCGAAGTCCACGACCAGCACCCCGTACGCCTTGGCGGTGCCGCGGATGATCGCGTTCAGCGCGTACATCCGCTGCCGCAGCCCGCGACCCAGCGGGTTGATGGCCGCCGGGTCCGGCATGGTGAAGGTGAGCACCGTCGCGCCGTGGTCGGTCGCCGAGCCGAACACGGCGTCGTAGTCGGCCGCGATGGTGCCGAAGTCGCAGCGCAAAGCGATGGTGTCGTTGACACCGCCGAAGACGGTCAGCAGGTCAGGCCCCAGCTCCAGGGCCGGAGCCAGCTGGCTCGTCCGGATCTCATGCATCCTCAGGCCGCGGACGGCGAGATTCGCGTACTCGAGCGGTGCGTCCTGGGCGTCGGCGATGTGGGTGGCCAGGCGGTCGGCCCACCCCCGGTAGCCGCCCTGACCGTCCGGGTCCTCCAGCCCTTCGGTGCTCGAGTCGCCGATCGCCACGTAGCGTCGATAGATCACCCGACTATTGTCTCGCGTCGGCCCGGCAGGCCGGTGACCCGTCCGAGCGGGGGCGCCGCTCCGAACCTTTCGGTCACCGTTGCCGGCTGACTAGGATCGGTGGCGAAAGGTGGTGCGGTGGCCGTGAGCCCGGACGTCGCAGGTCCACCGCCGACGCGCGGTCCGGCTGGCGCTGCCGACAGCGACTTCCTCGCCTTCGCCGACGAGTCGCGCGATCTGCTGCGCAGCTGCTCCCTGCTGCTGGTCGGGGACGCCGCGCGGGCCGACCGGCTGGCCGAGTCCGTGGTGGCCCGCCGCGGTGGCCACGCTGCGAGCGGCACCGAGCGCTGGGCCGCGACCTGGGCGGATCTCGTCCGTCCCCGGCCGGCCTCCTTCGAGCCGCCGTGGTCGCCCGGGGAACGCGTCCAGCTGCTCGACGGCACCGAACGGCTCTCCTCGCCGCTGTTGACCGAGCTGCAGCGGCTCCCGCCCGAGCCCCGGGCCAGCCTCGTCCTCAGTCAGTACGCCGGTCTGCCGGCCGCCGAGGTGGCGGTCGTGATGCAGACGAGCGTCGCCACCGTGCAGATGTGGGCCCAGCAGGCGCTTGGCGCACTCGCCGAGGGCCGGCCTGAACGCCGGCAGCCCGGACGACTGACCGAGGAGCTCCGAGCGACAGCCGAGCAGCACCTCGCGTCTCGGCCGGCCGGCTCGGCGCTGACCGACCTGGCCCACGCGCGCCAGCTGGTACGACGCCGGCGGCTACGCAACGCCGCTGCCCTGGTGGCGGCCATGGTGGTGCTGGTGCTGGGCACGGTCTCCGTCCTGCGGTCGGGCACTCCCGCCCCCGAGGCGGGAAGGCTGCCGTCCGTCTCGGCCCCGCCGACGCCGGCGCCGGTCCCGACCGCGAGCCACTCCGGGGTGGTGACCGCCCGCTGCGACATCAACAACCCGTCCTGCCAGGCCACCGTGATGCGGGACTGGCGGACGAGCATGGCGCGCGTCGCCGCTTCGCACCTCGACCCGCGCGGGCGCTACTTCACCGGCTACAGCTTCTCCTACGACCGGCGCTATGAGACCCCGAGCTTCTGGAAGGGCGGCGACGGGGCGCTCGGGCTCGAGGTCTACCGGCTGAGTGGCGGCGCCACCGAGGTCTACCTGCAGATCGCCACCGGCTACGACCAGGCGGTGCGCTGTGGCCGTACGACCGACCAGACCTGCGCCAGCATGCGCTTCATGGACGGCAACCGCTTCACCCTCAGTGCAGGCACCCGGGTCTCGGACGGCATCGAGGTCCAGTACCGGCCCGACGGCGACCAGGTGATCACCGTCGTGGCCCGCAACACCGTGCGCGGCAAGGCGCTGGACGTCACCCGGGGCGACCTGATCAACCTCGTGCAGGACCCCCGGCTGCGGCTGCCGGTGATCTGAGGGCCCTTCTCGACCGGGGCCGGTTCGTCGACCGCGGCCCCCGGGGTGCGACGGGCCGGCCGGCCGTGGGCCGTGGGTCGGTGCCGGTTTCCATGACGGTCGGAACGACCGCCATCAAGCCGACGAGCAGCAGGCCGGCGGCAAGGCCGGCGCTCAGCAGCAGCTGCGTGATGTCCATGGCTCCAGCGTGCTCCGAAGATCTGTGAGCCGCACCACACCCAGGTCTGGACTTCCTGTGAACCGCCTCGGCCCACGGTGTGGTCACGCGGGCCCTGCCTCAGGCCCCGGCGCGTCCCACGCCATGCGCTCGCCGACACCGACCTCGCTCGCGATCGTGTTGCCCGGCTGCGCGAGCGGGCAGAGCCACCGGTCGTCGTAGCGGCAGGAGGGGTGGTAGGCGAAGTTCAGGTCCACGACGAGGGCGTCCGACGTCCCGCCGAGGTCGGCGCTCTTGGCGGTGTCCAGCAGGTAGCGGCCGCCGCCGTAGCTGGTCCGACCGGAGGAACCGTCGCGCAGCGGCAGGAAGAGCCCACCGCCGTACTGCTCGAGCCACCAGACGTCGAGGCTGCCGCCGACGGGCTGGGGCAGCTGCACGCGACCCACCGGCACCAGGGACGTGTCGCCGTCGCCGCCGCTGTCCAGCTCGAGCCTTCGTCCGGGCTCGGTGGGCGCCAACAGCGGCAGCGTGAAGCGCAGCGCCGGGTCAAACGGCCCGTACGGCAGCCCGCTCCGCCGCAACGGGTCGTCCGGGGCCAGCGGGCTCTGCGGGTGGTGGCGGAACAGGTCGTCCCGCCCGGCCCGCCACAGCTCATGGCCGGCGGCCGGGTCGTCGGCCGCGCGGACGGCCGCGTAGAGCTCGGCCACGCGTCGGCGCCAGTCGGCCAGCTCGAGCGCTGTGCTCACCGACCTGCTCACCGGCGGGCCAGCCGGTCGGCGGCCAGCACCCCGGCGAGGGCCTCGACGTCGGCCGGGGTGACCCGGCAGCACCCGCCGACCAGGCGGGCGCCGTCGGCGACCCAGCCCCGGACGGCCCCGACGTCGAAGGTCCCCGGGCCGGCCCAGCGACGACGCTCGGCGTCCCAGGCCTCCCCACGGTTCGGGTAGAGGACGACCGGCAGACCGCTCGCCGCCGCGGCCGGGCCCACGAGGCTGCCGGCCTCGGCCGCGCCGGAGCAGTTGACGCCGACCGCGAGCACCTCATCGGCTGAGCCGGCCAGCGCGAAGGCGTCCTCGACCGGCTCGCCGGCTCGGGTGCGCCCCTCGGCACAGGTGAGCGAGACCCAGGCGGGCTTGCCGATCCGCTCCAGCTCCGCGACCACCGCCTCGACCTCGGCGAGGCAGGGCAGCGTCTCGCAGGCGAGGACGTCGGCCCCGGTGTCGGCCAGCACCTCCAGCCGGGGGCGGTGCCAGGCGCGGAGCTCGGCGACGCTCAGCCCGTAGTCGCCGCGATACTCCGAGCCGTCGGCCAACGCTGCGCCGTACGGACCGACGGACGCCGCGATGTAGGTGTCGGGCCGCCCGGCCTCCTCCCGAGCGCGTTCGGCGAGGCTGACGCTCAGCCGCAGCAACCGCTCGGCGTCGGCGCGGTCGAGGCCTGCGGCCGCGAGGCCGGTGAACGAGGCCTGGTACGACGCCGTCGTGGCGACCTGGGCGCCGGCGGCGAAGAAGGCAGCGTGAGCGGCCACGACCGCGTCCGGGTCCTCAGCCAGCAGCCGAGCGGACCACAGCGACGAGCTCAGGTCGTGACCCTGCGCCTCGAGCTGGGTGGCCAGGCCACCGTCGAGGACGACCACCTCCCCCGAGGTGAGCGCCTCGCCGAGCGCCCGCGAGCTCACCGGGCGTTGAACGCGTCGCGGTACTGCACCCAGTCACGGGTCAGCGACAGGTCGAAGCCGGCAGTGCCGTCGGTGTCGAGGGTGATCAGGCGTTCCCCCAGGCCCATCAGGTCCTCGGCCACCTCGTCGGGCCCCTGCTGCACGGCGGTGGAGCGCTCGATCTCGGCCGGGTCGCGCCCGACCCCGGCGCACCAGGAGTTCAGCACCTCGTTCTTGTGGGTCAGCTGCTCCAGGGTGCCGAAGCCGTGCCAGATGTCGGCGTGCTCGGCCACCAGACGCAGGGTCTTGCGCTCGCCGCCGCCCCCGATCAGCACCGGGATCCGTCGGGTGGGCGCCGGGTTCAGGGCTTCGAAGCGGCTGCGGATCCGCGGCAGCGCCTCGCCCAGGGCGGCGATCCGGCTGCCGGCGGTGCCGAACTCGTAGCCGTACGCGGTGTAGTCGCGCTCGAACCAGCCGGCGCCAATGCCCAGGATGATCCGACCGCCGCTGATGTGGTCGATGGTGCGCACCATGTCGGCGAGCAGCTCGGGGTTGCGGTAGGAGTTGCACGTGACGAGGGCGCTCAGCTCGACCCGCTCGGTCTGCTCGGCCCAGGCGGCGAGCATGGCGTAACACTCGAAGTTGGGGCCGTCGGCGTCGCCGGTCAGTGGGAAGAAGTGGTCCCAGGTGAAGATGATGTCGACGCCAGACTCCTCCGCAGCGTCGACCGCGCGGCGCAGCTCGCCGTAGCTGGCGTGCTGGGGCTGCAGCTGGACCCCGACCCGAAGGGGGCGGTTCGCGTACGGCAGATCGCTCGGCTCACTCACAAGCTGAGCGTAGACCCGAGCTCCGACGGCCACCCGGGCTTGGCTCGGCAGGCAGAATGAGTCCGACGCCCACGCCGCCCCACAACCCGGAGACCCGATGAACCCCTACCTGAGTCCTGCGGCGGCAGCCCTGAGCCGCCGACAGCTGCTGGTGCGCGCGGGCCTGAGCGCCGCCGCCCTCGGCAGCCTAGCCGCCTGCGGCAGCGACAGCGGCTCGTCCGCACCCCCTGCCGCCGGTGCCCCCGTCAGCGCGTCGACCACCGACATCCCCGTTGGGGGCGGCAAGATCTTCGCCGACGCCAAGACCGTGGTCACCCAGCCTGCAGCCGGGGAGTTCAAGGCCTTCTCCTCGATCTGCACGCACGCCAAGTGCCCGGTCGCCGAAGTCACCACGACGATCAACTGCAACTGCCACGGCAGCAAGTTCAGCATCACCGACGGCTCCGTCGTCGCTGGTCCGGCTCCGACCGGGCTGCCAGCGAAGACCGCAACGGTCAGCGGCAGCACGGTCACCGTCCCCGCCTGAGGCGGCACCCAGGAACGACGACAGCCCGGACCAGAGGTCCGGGCTGTTGCGTGGTGCGCGAGGGGGGACTTGAACCCCCACGTCCTTTCGAACACTGGCACCTGAAGCCAGCGCGTCTGCCATTCCGCCACTCGCGCTCGATCGTCGGGAAACCCGGGCGAACCAGCCGAAGAAGGCTAGCACGGGAGCGGGGCCCGGCCCGAACCAGAAGCTCCCGCAGGAGCAGACCGAGCGGCGCGGCACTGCCCGCGACGACCGGGACAACTCGCCGGTCCCGTTACGATCTAGCAGGATCTGATCAGGAGAGGAGGGACATGGGGATCTTCGGACGCTTCGAGAAGAAGGTCGAGGGTGCGGTGAACGGTGCGTTCGCCCGCGCGTTCAAGGGTGATGTGCAGCCGGTCGAGATCGCTGCCCGGTTGCAGCGCGAGCTCGACGCAGAGGCCAAGCTCATGTCCCGCGACAAGCGGCTGGTGCCCAACGAGTTCGTCGTCGGTCTGTCGCCGCACGACCACGACAAGCTCGCGCCTTACAGCAAGACCCTGACCAGCGAGCTCGCGGCGGAGCTGCGCTCCCACGCCTCCGACACCGGCTACGTCTTCAACGGCCCGATCCGGATCCACTTCGAGCTCGACCAGGGCCTGCCCACCGGCCGGTTCACGGTCGCCTCCGAGGCGGTCGCCGGCGTCGAGGAGCGCGCCACCGCCCGACCGCGCAGCGACCAGCCCCGCCACGACCGTCGTCGCGACGACGAGCCCAGTGGCGAGGAGCAAGCGCCGGCCACGCCCCGGGCAGCGGCGGCGCGGTCTCGGCTGGTGCTCGAGGTCAACGGCACCCGGCACCCGCTCGAGCCGCCCGGCCTGGTGATCGGCCGCGGCACCGAGGCCGACCTGCGGATCAACGACCCGGGCATCTCCCGGCTGCACGCCCAGATCCGGGTGCAGGCGGCCGAGCGAGGGGTCTCGGTGGACATCGTCGACCTGGGGTCCACCAACGGCATCGTGGTGAACGGCCACAAGGTGGCTGAGGCGGTCCTGCAGGAGGGGTCCCGGATCGAGATCGGCTCGACCCGGATGCTCGTGCACGCGCCTGCCGGTCGCTGACCTGTGTCCGAGATCGCGCCCACCGTCATCAAGGTGCTGTTCCTGGCCCTGCTCTGGCTCTTCATCTTCTCGGCGGTCTCGGTGATCCGGACCGACCTCTTCGGTCGTACCGTGCCCGCTCCTGACCAGCCCGAGGCGCGCGAGCTGGAGAGCCCCGTCCCCCCGCAGCGACGGGGTCGACGTCCCCGCGGCGTCCCTCGGGTGCTGAGCATCGTGCAGGGCGCGCAGACCGGCGAGTCCGCCGAGCTCGCCCCCGGCCTGGTGCTGATCGGCCGCGGGGCGGACTGCCAGCTGATCCTGGACGACGACTACGTCTCCACCCGGCACGCGCGGGTGGTCGCGGCCGAGGGCGGCATCTACGTCGAGGACCTCGGCTCCACCAACGGCACCTACGTCAACGGGTCGCGGATCACCGCACCGACCACCATCTCGACCTCCGACACGGTCCGGATCGGCAAGACCATCCTGAAGCTGGAGCCGTGACGCGATGACGCTGCTGCTGCGCTTCGCCACCCACTCCGAGATCGGGTTGGTGCGCAAGAACAACCAGGACTCCGGCTACGCCAGCCCGCACCTGCTGCTCGTCGCGGACGGGATGGGCGGCGCAGCGGCCGGCGACCTCGCGTCGGCGGTGGCGGTGGAGGCGATTCGCGAGGTCGACACGTACACCCCGGCCGAGCAGATGCTGCCGGTGCTGGCCGCCGCCGTCGCCGAGGCCAACGACCGGCTCGCCGCTCTGGTCAGCGAGGACAGCTCGCTGGACGGGATGGGCACGACAGTCACGGGCGCCCTCTTCGACGGGGCCGACCTGGGGCTGGCGCACATCGGCGACAGCCGGGCCTACCTGTACCGCGATGGCCGGCTCGACCAGCTCACCCACGACCACAGCTGGGTGCAGTCGCTGGTCGACGACGGCCGGATCGACCGCGCCGAGGCGGCCGTCCATCCGCACCGCTCGCTGCTGCTCAAGGTCCTCAACGGCCAACCGGGCTGCGAGCCGGACCTGACGCTGGTGCCCCTGCAGGCTGGCGACCGGCTGCTCTTCTGCAGCGACGGGCTGTGCGGTCTGGTGGAGGACGACGAGATCGCGGCGGCGCTCCAGGAGACCGCGCTGACCGCCGTGATGCCGAGGCTGGTGGCCGCGGCCCACGCCGAGGGCGGCATCGACAACATCACGATCATCCTGGCCGACGTCGTCGAGGGTGAGCCCGCCGCAGCCACGGACACCGTCGAGGCCGTGGTACTCGGCGCGGCCGCCGCACGCACGCTGCCCCCGACGGGGACGGCATCGGGCCCCCTGGCCGAGGACGACGACGACGAGCCGGACGGCGCAACCGCGATCGCTGGCTCACCGCCGGCCGGTAGCAGTGAGGACGAGGCGCGCTACAACCCGCAGCCGCCGTCGCAGCGCCGGCCGTGGCGACGCCTGGCCGCGGTGCTGGCGCTGCTGCTGGTCGTCGCGTCGGCGGCCGGTGCGGCGTACGCCTGGGGGCGGACCCAGTACTACGTGGGCGCGGCCGGCGAGCACGTCGCGATCTACCAGGGGCTCCCCGAGAAGGTGGTCGTCCCGCTGTCCCGCCTCTACGAGGTCCAGTCGGTCACGCTGGCCGGGCTGCCCTCCTACTACGCCGACCAGGTGCGAACAGGCATCGAGGTGTCCAGCCTGACCGCCGCGCGGCAGACGGTCGCCGAGCTGACCTTGGCCGCCAAGCGCTGCCTCGGACGCAGCACCCCCGCACCCAGCCCCACCCCGAGCACCCAGCCAAGCCCGAAGGCGAGCGCAACCCCGAGCGTGAAGACCAGCCCCGGCCCGACCGCACCGACCGCTTCCACGCCCGAGCCGGGCTGTTGAGGTGAGCTCTGCCGGGCCGGTCACCGTGCTGCCGCGGAAGCGTCGGGGCGTCGAGCTGCTGCTGATGACCTTCGCGCTGGCCCTGGGCCTGGGCGGCTACGCCCTGGTCGACGTCAACGTGACCGGTGGCCTCACCCCGCGGTTCCCGTACCTCGCCGGCGGCAGCGCCCTGCTCGCGCTCGTCGCCCACCTCGCCGTGCGGTGGCGGCTGCCGTACGCGGACCCGGTGATCCTGCCGTGCGTGGTGCTGCTCAACGGGCTCGGCCTCACGATGATCCACCGGATCGACCTGATCAACTCACCGCCCTCGGCCGGTGCCCGCCAGCAGCTGATCTGGACCGCGCTCGGGATTGCGATGTTCATCGCCGTCGCGGTCCTGCTGCGCGACCACCGGCCACTGCAGGGCTACACGTACACCTTGGGGCTGGCCGGCATCGTGCTGCTGCTGCTGCCACTGGTCCCTGGCCTGGGGACCGCGAAGTTCGGTGCCCAGATCTGGATCCAGGTAGGCCCGTACAGCTTCCAGCCGGCCGAGGCGGCCAAGGTCTGCCTGGCCGTCGCCTTCGCCGCGTACCTGGTGGAGAAGCGGGACGTGCTCGCGCTGGCCGGCTGGCGCGTGCTGGGGCTCGATCTGCCGCGGGCCCGCGACCTCGGACCGATCCTGGCCATGTGGCTGCTGAGCCTGGCGATCCTGGTGCTGCAGCGCGACCTGGGAACCTCGCTCCTGTTCTTCGGGTTGTTCGTCATGATGCTCTACGTCTCGACCGAGCGGGCCGGATGGGCGGTCCTCGGCACTCTGCTCTTCGCGGGCGGCGCCTACTTCGGCTACCTGAACTTCGGCCACGTCCGGGTTCGCGTGGGTGCCTGGCTGCACCCGTTCACCGACTACGACCTCTACTACCAGGTGATCAACGCCCAGTTCGGGATCGCCTGGGGCGGGCTGCTGGGCACCGGTCTCGGCCTGGGTCGTCCCGGCCTGACGCCGCTGGCGCGCAGCGACTTCATCGCCGCCGCGATCGGTGAGGAGCTGGGGATGACCGGTCTGATGGCGGTCATCTGCGTCTACGCGCTGGTCGTCGTGCGAGGGCTGCGGATCGCGCTGCAGTGCCGGGAGCCGTTCGGCAAGCTGCTGGCGGCCGGCCTGTCCTTCGCGTTCGCGCTCCAGGTCTTCGCGATCCTCGGCGGCGTCACCCGGCTGCTGCCGCTCACCGGGCTGACCACCCCGTTCATGTCCCAGGGCGGCTCGTCGCTGATCTGCAACTGGATCGTCGTCGGCCTGCTGCTCGTGATCTCCCACCACGTGCGCAAGCCTGCGGTCACGGTCAGCCCGCTCGGTTTCGACGCCGACACCACCGAGCTGGTCGCGGTAGGGGGACGGTTCTCGTGAACCGACCGATCCGGCGTGTCGCCTTCGTCGCGATGCTGATGTTCGCGCTGCTGCTGGCCAACGGCACGTACACGATGCTCTTCCGGACGACGTCGCTGTCGGCGAACCCGCAGAACCGGCGGGTGCGTGACGCGGAGTTCGCTCAGGACCGCGGTGCGATCCTGGCCGCCGGCAAGACCGAGATCGCGGTCACCGGACCCGCCAAGGACCGCTTCCGCTACCAGCGCAGCTACCCGGCCGGCGACCTGTATGCCCCGGTCACCGGCTTCTACTCCTACGACCACGCCAGCTCGGGCGTGGAGAGCGCGTACAACGGCCAGCTCGCCGGGTCCGCGGACGCGCTCTTCGTCCGGCGGCTGATCGACCTGGCCACCAACCGTGCGCCGCAGGGCGCGAGCGTGCAGACCACCATCGTGCCGGCCATGCAGGAGGCGGCGGCCAAGGCGCTCGGCAGCCAGAAAGGCGCTGTGGTCGCGCTCGACCCCAAGACCGGGGCCGTGCTCGCCATGGTCACCAGCCCGACGTACGACCCGAACGACATCGCCAGCCACGACATCGAGGCAGCCGGCAAGGCCTACGATTCCCTGGCCAGCGACCAGGACCGGCCGCTGGCCAACCGGGCGGCGCGCGAGATCTACCCGCCGGGGTCGACCTTCAAGCTGGTGACGGCGGCCGCCGCGCTGGCCGCGGGCAAGAAACCGGACTCCAAGGTCGCCTCTCCCAACCGCCTCAAGCTGCCGGGCACCAACACCTACCTGCCCAACTCCAGCAGCTGCGGCGGCACCACGGTCACGATCGTCCAGGCGCTCAAGGTGTCCTGCAACACGGCTTTCGCCAACCTCGGCCTCGAGCTCGGCCAGGACAAGCTGCGCGCCCAGGCGCAGTCGTTCGGCTTCGACCAGCGCCACCTGGCCGACCTCAGCGGCGCAGCCAGCCAGTTCCCCGACGACCTCGATCCCGCACAGCTGGCGCTCAGCTCGATCGGCCAGTTCGACGTCGCCGCCAGCCCTCTGCAGATGGCCATGATCACGGCCGGGATCGCCAACGACGGCGTGGTGATGGACCCGTATCTGGTCAGCACGGTGCAGGCGCCCGACCTCAAGCCGCTGTCCACCCACAAGCCGACAGTGCTGTCACGGGCGATGACGACTGAGAACGCCAAGGAGCTGCAGCAGATGATGGTCCAGGTCGTCCAGTCCGGCACGGGGGTCAACGGCCAGATCAGCGGCGTCGAGGTGGGCGGCAAGACGGGGACGGCGCAGTCGGACCCCAAGCGCAAGCCCTTCGCCTGGTTCACCTCCTTCGCCCCGGCGCAGGACCCCGAGGTCGCCGTCGCGGTGGTGGTCGAGGACGCCGACATCCCGCGCGCCGACATCGGTGGTGGTCGCGTTGCGGCCCCGATCGCCCGCGCGGTGATGGAGGCGCGGCTGTGACGAGCCCCGGGGTCGGCGCCCGGGGAACGCGATCGTGGCCCAGAATGGCTCGGGTTGCGCGAACCGAGCGGAGGTCGAGATGAGCCAGCAGCCGGTCGTCGGCGGCCGCTACGAGCTCGGTGACCTGCTCGGCCGCGGCGGCATGGCCGAGGTGCGCGGTGCGCTCGACCGGCGCCTCGGGCGTCAGGTCGCGGTCAAGCAGCTCCGCACCGACCTCGCCATGGACCCGACCTTCCAGGCCCGGTTCCGCCGGGAGGCCCAGTCCGCCGCCGGCCTGAACCATCCGACGATCGTCGCGGTCTACGACACTGGCGAGGAGCTGGACCCGCACACGGGCATCTCCATCCCCTACATCGTGATGGAGCTCGTGGAGGGCTCGACCCTGCGCGACGTGCTCCGGGACGGCCGCAAAATCCTGCCCGAGCGGGCCCTCGAGCTCACCCAGGGCGTGCTGGAGGCGCTGAGCTACAGCCACAAGGCCGGCATCATCCACCGCGACATCAAGCCGGCCAACGTCATGCTCACCCCGACCGGGGGCGTCAAGGTGATGGACTTCGGCATTGCCCGCGCGGTCGCCGACACCTCCGCCACGATGACCCAGACCGCCGCGGTGATCGGCACGGCCCAGTACCTCTCGCCCGAGCAGGCCCGGGGCGAGACCGTGGACGCCCGCAGCGACATCTACTCCGCCGGCTGCTTGCTCTATGAGCTGCTGGTCGGCCGGCCGCCGTTCATCGGCGAGTCACCGGTGAGCGTGGCCTACCAGCACGTGCGCGAGGCGCCGGTCCCGCCCAGCCAGCTCGACCCGGTGATCACCCCCGACATCGACGCCGTCACCCTGAAGGCCCTGGCCAAGGACCCAGCCGACCGCTACCAGTCGGCGCGGGAGATGAAGGCCGACATCAGCCGCGTGCTGTCCGGGCAGCAGACCACCGCGCTGGTGCCCCGGGCGGCCCCCGTGCCCGACGCGGCACCCACGCGGGTGGTGCCGGCCGCGGTCGCACCGATCCGGGTGGTCGAGGACGAGGAGGAGGAGGAGCCGCGCCGACGGGCCGGGCTGATCGTCGGCGTCGTCGCCTTGATCCTGGTGCTGCTGGGGGTCGGGGCCTACGCCTTCTCACGGGCCCTCGGGCCGTCGACTCCCGCGGTCCAGCAGGTCGAGGTCCCCAACGTGCTCACCTACCCGGAGACGCTGGCGCGCGAGCGGCTGACCCAGCTCGGGCTGCGGACCGCGGTGAAGCGGGAGAACGGCAGCGCGGACACCGCGAACACGATCACCGCGCAGGACCCCGTGGGGGGCAGCAAGGTCGACGCCAACATGGTGGTCAACCTGACGCTGAACCTGGGGCCGAAGACCGCCAAGGTGCCGGACGGTCTGATGGGAGCCGACGTCGACGACGCCGTCAAGGCCCTGAAGAAGGCCGACTTCACCAACGTCTCCAAAGAGGCGGCCACCAGCGAGGACGCTGCGGCCAAGGAGGACGAGGTGCTGACGGTCAGTCCCGACGAGGGGGAGACGGTGGCTCTGGACGACAAGATCGTCCTGACCTACGCGACAGGAGAGTCCGAGGTGCCGAGCCTCATCGGCAGGACGCCGGCCCAGGCCCAGTCGGACGCGACGACAGCAGGCTTCTCCAAGGTCAAGATCGTCGAGCAGGAGTCGACGACCCAGACGGCAGGAGTGGTCTTCAAGCAGAACCCGAAGGCGGGTAGCCGCGAGTCGCGGAGCAAGGAGCTGACCATCACGGTGGCCGTCGCGCCGGCCCCGGACCCCGCTCCGGCCCCCGCCCCGTCGAACATTCCCTCGCAGACGCCGTCGCCGGAGCCGTCACCGTCACCGTCACCGTCACCGAGCGGCTCCGGCAGCCCCTCGCCCGGCGGCTGAGCACCCTATCGAACACCCGTACGATTGAGTGGTAGCCTGGCTGGGTGTCCAGCGTCGTGCAGACCTCGCTCTTCGATCTCGGCGACGACCAGGACGGTGTCGCGCTGGGAGCGCTCGGCGGCATGGTCACCCGACAGGTCCTCGGCCGCGGCGCATGGGTCGATCTGCTGCCCGGCTGGCTGAGCGGCGCAGACGACCTGCTCGACACCCTGCTCACCGACGTGCCCTGGCAGGCCGAACGCCGTCAGATGTACGAGCGGGTGGTCGACGTCCCCCGGCTGCTCTCCTTCTACGCTGAGACCGACCTGCTGCCCAGCCCCGACCTGACGACAGCGCGCGAGCGGCTGAGCGCGCACTACGCCCCCGAGCTCGGCGAGCCGTTCACCACCGCCGGGCTCTGCCTCTACCGCGACGGTCGCGACTCCGTGGCCTGGCATGGCGACACGCTCGGGCGCGGCAAGACCACCGACACGATGGTGGCGATCGTCTCGCTCGGCTCGCCCCGGCACCTGATGCTGCGACCGCGCGGCGGCGGGGCCACGATCAAGCACCAGCTCGGGCACGGGGACCTGATCGTGATGGGCGGCTCGTGCCAGCGCACCTGGGAGCACGCCATCCCCAAGACCAGCCGTCCGGTCGGCCCCCGGATCAGCGTCCAGTTCCGGCCCCGCGGCGTCCGCTGAGATCTTGTGTGGAGAAATCGTGCGTAGTCGCACGACTTCTCAGCACAAGTCGGCGAGGTCAGCGTTACGGCAACGGTCGCAGCGCTGGGGCAGTCCCGACCAGCCCCGCGCGATCATCACCGAGGCCACCTGGAATGCCACGTTGCAAGGCCGGTCGACCACGTCGAACCATCCGTAGCGGAGTGTGAGCAGCTGGCGTAGGGCGAAGGCGTTGTCACGCCGGTAGTCGCGGAAGCGCCCCGCCCCTTCATGACCGAGACGGCCGTCGAGCTCCACCAGCAGCGCGAAGTCGTCGTAGCCGACGTCGGTGCGGTGCTGAAGCCCTCCGCGACATCGCTGGCGTTGGCCGTCCGGCAGGCCATGAGCGCGTTCGACGTCGCGCAGGTACCGCAGCTCCAGGCCGGACTCGAGGCCGAGGGCCACCTCGCCGAGCAGCTCGGCGAGCAGGCTGCGGTAGCGGTGCTGGGCACGACCACCCAGCGCATGGCGCAGTCCGGCGGACGACACGAGGCGCTGGGCCGTGGCCCTGATCACGAGGTCAACCGCCGCCGATTCGTCGGCCTCGGCCGCGAGATCCAGCACCGTGTCAGCGGCGGTCAGCCGAGGGGGCGCGCCGACCGAGCGGGCGGAGCGTGCGCCGGGCCGTTCGCGGACGAACGCCCAGTGCCCACGCGAGATCCGCGACACCCCGTACGGCACCAGGACGTCCAGCGGGTCCGGCGCTTCGGCCAGGCCCCAGGCGTGTGCTGATGCCCCCGGACCGAGTCGCGCCTCGTCACCGCCGAGCAACACTCCTGCCCAGGCGAGCGCCGCCCAATCCGGCTCGCCCGGACTGGTGCGAAAGACACCGCGACCGAGCCTGCCCCAGGCCTCGTCGCGACAGAGCCGCACGAGGGCCGCTTCGCTCAGCCCGCACCCGATGGCCTGCTCCTTCGTGACGACGCCGGCCTGGTGGGTGGCCAGCAGGATGAGCGACTCGGGTACCAGCTGTCGAGGATGCACAGCAGGAGGATGCGGATCCCTGGTGCTGTTGTGCGGCCAAGCGCCTGTGCTGGGGACAGCGCCCGAGCGCGCTCAGGCCTGTGGATGACGTCAGCGGGCCGACATCAGGGGCGCCAATCCCGCCGCGCGGGCCGGGGCGTCGGCGTCGCCACATACGGCGAGCCAGTTGGCCAGCATCTGGTATCCGCCCTCGGTGAGCACGGACTCGGGGTGGAACTGCACGGCCTCCACGGCCAGCTCGCGATGCCGGACGGCCATGATCACGCCGGTGCCGGTGGTGGCCGTGACCTCGAGCACCGCGGGCATCGAGTCGGGCTCGATGGCCAACGAGTGGTAGCGGGTCGCGGTGAACGGTGACGGCAGCCCGGCCAGCACCCCCACACCGGCGTGGTCGATCGGCGACGTCTTGCCGTGCAGCAACTCGGGCGCGCGGTCAACAACGCCGCCGTAGGCCACGCCGATCGACTGCAGGCCGAGGCAGACCCCGAAGATGGGCACCACGCCGCCCTGGTGCCGGACGACGTCGATGCAGACCCCCGCCCCCTCGGGCGTACCGGGACCGGGCGAGAGCAGGATCCCGTCGAAGCCGCGCGCAAAGTCCGGGTCGGCAAAGCGTTGGTCGTCGTTGCGCCAGACCTCGACCTCGGCACCGATCTGGGCGAGGTACTGCACCAGGTTGTAGACGAACGAGTCGTAGTTGTCGATCACCAGGATCTTGACTGCAGGCACCAGGCCATTCTCTCCCTCACCGCGGGGTGGTGTTGTCCCCGCCTGCGGTCGGTGAGGCGTCGCTGCTGCCCAGCTGGCGCGCGTACTGCAGGTCGAGTGAGCCCTCGTGGGCGCCGAACTCGGCTCGTTTCACCGACCTCTCGGTGTAGACCAGCCCGTAGGCCGCGACGTACTGCCGGTAGATCTGGAGGGTGCGCGACTCCGCCAGTGCGGCCTGCAGCTGGTCCTGGTCGCCGATCGCGCTGATCACGTACGGGGGTGCGTACGGGATGCCGTGCAGGACCACCGTGTTGCCGACGCACTTGATGCCCGTGGTGGAGACGACCCGCTGGCCCTGGATGGTCATGGCCTCAGCCCCCGCACTCCAGAGCACGTTGGCCACACCCTGGATGTCCTGCTGGTGCACGACGAGCAGGTCCGCGTCGATTCCGTCGCCGGTCACGGACTCGGGCGCGTCGTCGAGGGTGACGGTGACGGCGGGGCCCCGTACGGCGGCGAACCCGGCCCGCTGGGCGGCGCGGTCGAGCTCCACCTGCAGGGAGGAGCCCGAGTTCTGCTCCGCCGACAGCTGGTCCACCTGCGCGCGCACCGTGCTGACTTGCCGGGTCAGGTCGGCGTTGCGACGAGACTGCGACTGCACCAGGCTCACCAGGTCGGTGTTGCGGCCGGGCCGCAGGTCGGTACCTCGCGCGTTCACGGCGCTGACCACCACCAGCAGACCCGCGATCAGGCAGACCAGTCCTGTCAGCACCCGGTGCAGCGGCTTCCGGTCGCGGTCACGGCGACGCTGGGCCGCGCGGGCCCGCCCCAGCACCCGGACCACCCGACGCCAGGCCGAGAACCGGGCTGGCGAGGGGTTCGACGGAGGCGTCGGTGCGGCCACCGTCCCCCCTTTCCGCTACCGGTCGAACCGCGAGAAATGGCTCCGATCCAGGTCATTGACTACGCTACAGACTCCTCTAGCAAGGAGAGAGCGTGCCCGAGTCCAGAACACGCAAGTCGGCTGAGGACAAGCAGAAGCTGAAAGCCCAGCGCGCTGCCAAGCCGCAGAAGGTGAAGGCGCCGTCCAGCCGACGGTGGGTTCCGCCGACCTTCATCACGGTCGGGCTGCTCGGGGTGGCCTGGCTGATCGTCTTCTACGTCGCCGGGACGACCATCCCGTACATGAGCGACCTCGGCAACTGGAACATCCTGATCGGCATGGGCGGCATGGCCGCAGCCTTCGGCATCGCCACCCTGTGGCGCTAGCGGCAGGAGCCAGCCGCCGTCGAATAACAGCCGTGTAGTTCTCCACAGTGGGGGACAACTCTGTGGACAAGTCCGCATCAAGCCGCGTCCGGTTCGACCGTGAGATCTTCGGGTTGGCGCTGCCGACCCTCGCCACCCTGGTGTCGGAGCCGTTGTTGCTGCTGGCGGACTCCGCCATCGTCGGCCACCTCGGGACCGACCAGCTGGCGGGCCTGGCCGTTGCGGCGAACGTGCTCGGCGTGCTCACCGGACTGTCGATCTTCCTGGCCTACGGCACAACCGGCACCGTCGCTCGGCGGCTGGGCGCCGGCGAACGCAGCAGCGCGCTGAGCGGTGGCTTCGATGGTCTGGTCCTGGCCGTCGTCTTGGGTGTCGCCCTCTGCCTCGCGCTGCTGGCCCTGGTGCCCGCCGTGACTGCCGCCTACGGGGCCGACGCTGCGGTGACGGCCGCGGCCGCCACGTACCTACGGATCGCAGCCTTCGGCCTGCCCTCGGTCCTGCTGCTGCTCGCGGGGACCGGCGTCCTCCGTGGGCTGCAGGACACCCGGACGCCGCTGCGGGTCGTGGTGGCGGCCAACCTCGCCAACATCGGGCTGAACCTGCTCCTGGTCTACGGCCTCGGTCTGGGCATCGCCGGTTCGGCGCTGGGCACGCTGATCGCCCAGACCGGCGCCGCCGTCGTGGTGGCCGCGGTCGTAATACGGCGGATGCGCGCGGTCCACGCCGCTCCCCGCTTCCGCCCGCGCGCAGTGCTGGGCGCCGCCCGCGCCGGTAGCTGGCTGGTGCTGCGGACAGCCACATTGCAGGCCGCCGTGACCCTGACCACCCTCGTCGCGACGACCGCGGGCACAGTGGCACTGGCCGCCCACCAGGTGGTCAACAGCCTCTGGGTGCTGCTCGCCTTCGCCCTGGACGCGATCGCGATCGCCGGCCAGGCCCTGATCGGTCGCGCTCTCGGTGCCGGCGACGTGGCCTCGGGCCGGGCGCTGACCCGCAGGATGCTGCTGTGGGGAGTGCTGGCCGGCCTGGTCTTCGGTCTGACCGTGTGGCTGACCCGGCCGCTCTACGTCGGCCTGTTCTCTCCCGACGTCGGCGTCCAGCAGCTCGTCGGCCGAGTGCTCCTGGTCGTCGCGGTGATCACTCCGGTGGCCGGGGTCGTCTACGTGCTCGACGGCGTGCTGATCGGCGCGGGGGACACCCGGTACCTCGCCCTGGCCGGGCTGATCGCCCTCGTCGCCTACGTCCCGCTCGCCCTGCTCGTCCAGCAGCGGTCGACCGGCCTGGTTTGGCTCTGGGTCGCGTACGGCGGGTTCATGCTGGCCCGGATGGTCACGCTGAGCCTGCGGGCACGTACCGACGCGTGGATCCGGGTGGGTTCAGAGCTCGCTCGCGGTCACTAACCCGGCAGGTCGCGCCAGTCGGCGAAGTCGAAGCCCGGGGAGACGACGCAGCTAAGGAGCACCTCGCCCTCCTCAACCGGTTGCGCGCACTGCCAGGCCGATGCCGGAACCAGCGCCTGGGGCTGCTGGCCGGCCGCGACGTCGGGGCCGAGCAGCACCTGGGTCACCTGGTCGCCGGGCTCGTCCCCCGTCCCGCCGATGAGCAGCCGGAGCGGCACGCCGCGGTGGTGCAGCCACACCTCGGCGGAGCGCACCTGGTGCCAGGCGGACTCCTCCCCAGGACCGAGCACGTAGTAGATGGCGGTCGCCGTGGGCCGCGGTCCGTCGTAGCCCGGGGCCGAGACGCTCAGCTCCGACTGCCAGGTCCGTCGGAACCAGCCGCCCTCGGGGTGCGGGACGAGGTCCAGCGCTGCGGCCAGGGCCGGTCGAGTCACCCGTTCCACTCGAGCGCAGCAAGGTAGGTGGTCTGGTCGACCCGCTCCCGGGCCGCCATCCCGCCCAGGATCATCACCAGGCCGCCGAGCAGGGCGAACACCCAGGCGCTGCCGAGCAGCATCGGGACGCCTGAGGCGGCCAGCAGCTGGTAGCCGGTGATGCTGATGACGGCACTCAGGGCGAGGAACCATCCCGACAGCAGCACGAACCGTCGGACCCAGACGCCGAGGGTCTCCGCGGCGAGGGACCAGGCGGAGAAGAGGGCCATCAGCAGTCCGACCTCGTGGGCCGCGAGGCCGACATAGGTGACGTTGAGGCCCGCCGACACACCCGTCAGATCCAGCCCGGCGAATGCGGGAGCGTCGGCCTGGGCTTTGATGAAGAAGCGGCTCGCCGGGATCAGCGAACGACCGTACTCGCGGAAGTCCGCGACGCCGACGTGCGGCAGCAGAGCGCTCAGCACCATCAGCAGGGCAGCGAGACCGCACACCACGCCCCGCCGCTGGTAGCCGCGGCGCCGTCGTTCGAGCGCTTCGGCGGTGGGAAGAATCACGGAGCGACTTTACGCGGGAAACGGCACGACGCCCCAAGACCGAAGTCTCGGGGCGTCGCGGTGGTGCTGGGCCGCGCCGGAACTACTACTGGCCGACGACCGCGAGCTGGACGTGCGCGGTGACTGCTTCGTGCAGCTTGACGCCGACGGTGTGCGTGCCGACATTCTTGATCGGCTTGATGATCTCGATGGCACGCTTGTCCACCGAGACGTTGCCGGCCTTCTTGATCGCCGTCGCGACGTCACCGGGGGTGACAGCGCCGAACAGCTTGCCGGACTCGCCGGCGCGGACGCCGAGCTCGATCTGCAGGCCTTCAAGCTTGGTCCGGACCTCCTGGGCGTGGTCGAGACCACGGATCTCCCTGGCGTCACGGCTGCGCTTGATGCCGTCGATCTGCTTCTCGCCACCACGGGTCCAGCGGATGGCCACGCCGCGCGGCACGAGGAAGTTACGGCCGTAGCCGTCACGCACCTCGACCACGTCGCCGGCCACACCGAGGTTGTCCACGGCGGCAGTCAGGATGAGCTTCATCTGACGTCCCTTTCTCAGCGCGCCGTCGAGGCGTACGGCAGCAGCGCGACCTCGCGGGCGTTCTTGATGGCGATGGCGACCTTGCGCTGCTCCTGCACGCTCAGCCCGGTGACCCGGCGAGCGCGGATCTTTCCACGCTCGGAGATGAACTTCCGCAGCGTGGCGGTGTCCTTGTAATCGATGTGCTGACCGGCGCGGAGCGGGTTCGACTTCTTCTTCGGGATGCGCTTCGCAGGTGGGGTGCTGGCCATTGTGGTGCTCTCCTCTCGAAAGCCCGGCGCGAGACCTGTGCTCGATAGCCGGAATGTGCCTGGTTGGGTGTGGGTGTCCTGACCTCAGGTCAGAACGGGGGCTCTTCGCTCTGGGGCGTCGCCCAGGGATCGGAGCCTTGTGACCGGTTGCCGCCGCCGCTGCTCGCGCCGGTTGCCCAGGGGTCGTCTCCCCCGGCGCCACCGCCGCCAGCGTTACCGCCGCCGCTGTTGTTGCTGCTGGCGCCGCCGCCATAACTGCCGCCGCCCCCGGAGGGACGACCGCCGCCACCGCCACCACCGCTGGTGGTGCGGGTGACCTTGGCGGTCGCGTAGCGCAACGCCGGCCCGACCTCATCGACGTCGACCTCGAACACGGTGCGCTTCTCACCCTCGCGGGTCTCATAGCTCCGTGACTTCAGGCGCCCCTGGACGATGACCCGCATGCCCTTCTGCAGCGACTCGGCCACGTTCTCGGCCGGCTGCCGCCAGACGGCGCAGTTCAGGAACATCGCGTCCCCGTCGCGCCACTCGTTGCTCTGGCGGTCGAAGGTGCGCGGCGTCGACGCGACGGTGAAGTTCGCGACGGCTGCCCCCGAGGGGGTGAAGCGCAGCTCCGGGTCGGCGGTGAGGTTGCCGACCAGGGTGATGGGTGTTTCGCCTGCCATGGGGTCTCCCTGGGTTCGAGGAACGACGTAGGTGGAGTGAGGTGTCCGACAGTTCGAGATCCTGCCAGTCCGGGCTGACGAAAGGCATCAGCCGGACGAGCCTGTGGACGAACCGCGAACGGCGCTCGTCCTGTGGACGAGCCCTCGCTCAGTGAGCGTCGGTGCGGATGACCTTGGTACGCATGATCGACTCGTTGATGGAGAACTGTCGGTCCATCTCCTTGACGTCGACCGGGTTGGCCTTGATGGTGATGACGGCGTAGATGCCCTCGGACTTCTTCTGGATCTCGTACGCCAGCCGGCGACGACCCCAGATGTCCAGGCTGTCCACGGTGCCACCACCCTTGGTGATGACAGTCAGGTACTGCTCGAGCGTGGGTTGTACGGAACGCTCATCGGTCTCAGGGTCGAGAATGACCATGACCTCGTAAGGGCGCATGCGCGAACTCCACCTCCTCTGGTCTCGGCGGCTACGGGACGTCCCCGTAGCAGGAGGGCGATGCTCACCGGCCCACACGGGTGGACCGGTGTGTGCTGCCACCGACGGCGGCAGCACAACGGACAAATCTACCGGTCCCGGCCGCTCGCTGGCGAATCCGCCCAGCGCCACAGCCGACCAGCCACCCGCCGCCACCGTCCTCCGACCCGAGGCCCCAACCCCCGCTTTGGACCTCGACGGAGGTCGTCACCCCCCCGGCAGCGGGCGCGAGGACCGCGGCCGAGGTCCAAAGTGGGGGACCAGGGGCACCCTGGGGCGGTCAGCCGGAGGAACGGGCCGCGATCACCCGAGCGGCCTCGCGCGGGGCAGCGGCGTTGATCCTCCCCGACCGCGAACCGGCGAGCTTGGCGCTGATGTGCTCCGCGACCGTGGTCGGGGCGTAGAGCTCCGGCTCGTCGGGGCCGGAGCAGCCGGGCAGGGTCGTGATCACCGCGTCGGCGTTGCCGTCGTGGAAGAAGGCGGCCGAGCGGCGGCGGCGGATGGTGCCGTCCACGATCGGCGGCTTCACCCGGTGCAGGGTCGAGAGCCAGCGCTCGTTGGTCCAGCGGGCGGTCAGGTCGCCGAGGTTGACCAGCAGCGCGCCGTCGGCAGGCGAGACGTCGTGCCAGCCCCCGTCGCTGCCGAGCACCTGCAGGCCGGCCACCTGGTCGGCCCAGAGCACGGTCACGATGCCGTAGTCGGTGTGCTCGCCCATCCCGGTGAGGTCGCCGTCGAGGTCGACCGTGCCGGGCGGCAGCGCGTAGTTGTTCATCCGCAGCACGTCGATCGAGTGGTCGGTGAAGCGGTCGAAGAAGTCGGGCTCGAGGCCGAGCGCGTCGGCGAAGACCCGGGTCAGCGTGCGCGCCACCCGACCGGCCTCGTCGAAGTAGCGCTCCACCCGCGGCTGGAAGCTGTCGACCCGTGGCCACAGGTTCTCCGCGTACGTCTCCGGGTCGAGGTCCAGATCAGGGTGGTCGCTCGCGCTCGCGCCGACGTTGAACGCCTCGAAGAAGTCGTTCATCCGGGTCGCGGACTCGACGCCGAGGCTCAGGCTCAAGGACTCGCTGTTGGGTGCGGTGTAGCCGCGGTTCGCGCCCGCCGGCGCCCGGGCGGCCAGCTTGGCGTCGATGTCGAGGCCGAAGAAGTCGTCCATGGCCGAGGCCAGGCCGGCGATCGCGTCGTCCGGCACGCCGTGGCCGGTGACCTGGATGAAACCGACCTGGCGGCACGCGTCGTCGACGGCACGGGCGGTCGCCGCGCGTTCCTCCGCGGTGCCGGACCCGACGTAGGCCGAGATGTCGACAACAGGGACGGTGAAACTGGAGGGTGAGGTCATGGCTGCTCTTCACGGGGGACTCGGACGAGGACGAGTGTTTCCGTTGGCGACGCGGCGGTGCGTCGGTCTCTGTTGGACTCGGGCGTCACGCTAACCGAGGGCGCGTCACGGCGGCAAGGGTGCGCAGCTGACCGAGCCACTCGGCGGCGAGTTTCCCGCCGGCAGCGCAGCTGGTCGCCGGCCTCCCAGCGCCCGGCCGGGTTCACCGCCAGCACGAAGCAGCAGGTATCGAGGTCGCTGAACAGCGGCCCTTCCGGGGCGATGCCTCGCCAAGAGCGGGCGTCATTCGTAGACGAACATCTGCTCGCCCGGGAAGATCCAGGAGAGCCCCTCGCGCAGCCGGTCGCGCCAGGACACCCAGTTGTGGCCGTCGCGGGACTCGACGTAGCTGACCTCCATGCCGGAGTCGGCGAAGACCTGCAGCATCGAGCGGTTCGCCACGATCAGGTCCTCGTAGACGCCGCAGGAGATGAACAGCCGGTCCGCGACCCGGGCCGGACGCGCCCGGTAGCGGTTGACGAACTTCACCACCGGGTCGAAGGCCGGGTCCTCCCCGTGGTCGGCGCCGATGTCGGTGAACACGAACGAGCCGGACTGCAGCAGCAGCGAGCCGAAGACCTCCGGGTAGCGGACCGCGGTGGACAGCGAGGCCACCGCCCCGAAGCTGGAGCCCATCAGGCACCGCGCCCCCGGACCGGGGGCGAGCGGCAGCTGCTCCTCCAGCAGGCCGACCAGCTCGGTGGCGATCCAGCGGGCGTGCGCGCTGGAGTTCGGGTACTCCACCAGCCGGTCGCCCGGGTAGGTGAAGGCGACGACGGTCTCGGCCATGTCGAGGGAGTGGATCAGGTTGTCCAGCACGGTCTTCATCGAGGCGTACGCGAGGAAGTCCCCGCCGTCGTGCACCACCAGCAGCGGGTAGCGGGTGGTCCGTCGGAACCGGGCCGGCAAGTAGACGGTGACGCGGTTCTCCCGGCGCTGCGCCCGGCTGGGCACCGTCATCTCGACGAGCTCGCCCTGGCGCGCGTCGGGGTCGAAGATCGCCCAGTGCGGGGTGTCGTAGCCCTGGCCGTAGCAGACCGACGAGCTACCGAACGGACCGTCGGCCGTCCGAGGGTTGGCCGGGTCGTTGAAGCGGTGCCACTCGCCGTCGCGGCGCATCTCGAACTGGTACTCGACCCGGGAGTCCGCCGGGATCTCCACCACGACGTACCAGAAGTCGGTGCCGCCGAGCCGGCGCAGCGCGAGGTCTGCGGGCAGCCCGACCACGCGGTGCCGCACGTAGACGGCATCGGCCTCGCAGCGGACGGCGAACGTGCACCGGGTGCCCTCGACGAGCGGGAACTCGTGGCGATTGAAGAAGCGGGCGATCGTCGCGTCGGTTGACTCGCCGTCCGCGGCTAACCGTCGCAGCCGGTCCCGCAGCCGGTTGACGGCCAGCTTCCGCCGGTTCGCCTTGCCCCGGGCCGGGGTCAACGACACTCCGGGCGGGCTGGTCACGCGACCTCCCCCGCCGGCCAGGCCTCCGGGGCCGGCTCCGCCTCGGTCGCCACCAGGCCAGCGGCGGTCAGCCGCGGGGCCGAGGCGGGCAGCGAACCGGCGTTCCCCAGGTCGAGGCGGGCGCCGTCGTTGAGGATCACGGCCCGGCGTGGGGCGAGCCGACGGGCCAGCAGGCCGACGTGATCATGGTCGTCCAACCTCAGTCGTCGGCGCGCGTGCGGCAGGGCCACCGTGCCGGCGTAGGCGCCCACTCCCTCGGCGTAGACCTCGGCCGGACGGTCGCCGTAGGGCGGATGATCATGAAAGAGCACCACTCGCTCGCTCAGGGCCATCGCGCCGGCGGACCACGCGATCACCGGGAAGTTGATCATGCTCGAGTTGATCTTCAGCTCGCGCAACCGGTTCGCCACCCCGAAGAGCTCCAGCAGGTGCAGCAAGATCGCGACGTGACCGCCGGTGACCACCAGACCGGCGCTGCCCTCGAGGAGCCCGGACACCTCAGCGCGGTGGTGGCCCAGCGCCTGGCTGTGGCCGACCTCGACCCGCTCGGCTGCCTGCTCCCGCAGCTGCCGCCCGCAGCGCAGGTTCCACTCGTCCAGGGACCGGATCGTGGCCACCCCGTCCTCGTACGCGGCCGTGCGCAGCTCGTCGTCACGCACCTGCCGGCGGACCGCAGCCACGGCGGCGAGCGCCTGCTGCAGGCGGATCCGGTAGGCGGTACGCAGCTCGCTCAGGGAGTCCGAGAGCCAGTGCTGACTCTCGTCGAACGCGCGGTCATCCTCGCGGAGGGACTGCCAGCGTCGGTGCAGCTCCAGGTTGAGCAGTCGGCCGCCGAGCACCTCGTCGAGCTCGTGGGTGTCCGCCTCCCGCTCGAGCCAGCCGGCGTTCACCGCCGCCACCGACCCTTGCGGAACCAGCTCGGCCACCGCCGTACGAGCTCCTGCCGCCCGGCGCTGCGGCCCGAGCAGGGTGACCTTCACGCCTGCTGACCGGGGCGGGGAGTCCAGGTCGCGGATGAGGGTCGGTTCACGCCGAGATGTTACCCAGATCGTCTCCGTTCTCCCCGCGCCTGGCCCGGCCGACGATTACGCTGCTGCCGACTTGACCTCGGGACACCCACACAAGGAGCACCACATGACCCAGTACCAGCCGGGCCCCGTCAACCCGGCGGCCCCTCTTCCGGGCAAGACCCTCGGCATCGTGGGACTCGTGCTCTCGATCCTCTGCGGTCTGATCGGCGCCATCGTCTCCTTCATCGCCTACCGGCAGTCCCAGGCCGCCGGCTGGAAGAACAACGTGGCGCTCGCAGGGATCGTCGTCGGCGTCGCCCTCTTCGTGATCGGCCTGGTCGTCAACATCTCCACCGGAGTCTTCAGCACCCTGATGAACCGCTGACCCCGACCTCGCTCCGGGGCACCGGCCAGCTGGTCGGTGCCCCGACCTGTGTCAGCGCCCGCTACTAGGGTCAGCGCCATGACGACCCTGGTGATCGGTGGACACGGCGAGCAGACAGACCCGGTGGCCGAGGCCCAAGCCCGGTCGGCAACGCTGGCGCAGTTCTTCCTCGGCGACCCGCAGGGCTGGCTCGGGCCCGAGTTCGCCTACCCGGGGGGCGCAGCGGCGCTCCGCGAGGCCGCCGAGCAGGCCGGGGTCGCCCTGGTCGTGCACGCGCCGTACGTGCTCAACGTCGCCACCAGCAACAACCGGATCCGCATCCCCAGCCGCAAGTTCCTGCAGCAGTACCTGCACGCCGCGGCCGAGGTGGGTGCCGTGGGGCTGGTGGTCCACGGCGGGCACGTGCTCAAGGCCGACGACCCCGGGACGGGCTTCGACAACTGGCGCAAGTGCATCGAACGGCTCGAGCTGCCGGTGCCGCTGCTGATAGAGAACACCGCCGGTGGTGAGAATGCGATGGCCCGCCGGCTCGAGCGGCTGGCGCAGCTCTGGGACGCGATCGGCGCCGCACCCGGTGCCGACCAGGTCGGCTTCTGCCTGGACACCTGCCACGCCCACGCTGGCGGCGAGGAGCTGGTGGGTCTGGTCGACCGCGTCCGGGCCATCACCGGCCGGATCGACCTCGTGCACGCCAACGACTCGCGCGACGCGTTCGACTCCGGCGCCGACCGGCACGCCAACCTGGGAGACGGCCAGCTGGACGCCGAGGCGTTGGCCGAGGTCGTCCGGCTCGCCAGGGCGCCCGTCGTCGTGGAGACCCCGGGAGGCCGGGAGGGCCAGGCGGCCGACATCGCCTGGCTCCGCGAGATCGTTTCCTCAAAATGAGAGGCCAGACTGAGAAGTTGCAGGATGTGAGGTGCGGACGACTCCTCGACCAGGCGGCCCAGCTGAGCGCGCAGGCTCGCCGGTCGACGCGCTGGGACGGCAGCTACCTCGGCGCTCTCCATGCAGGGTCTGGACGACGCCGGGCATCCCGCGCCAGACGCCGCCGTCCCGCGCTCTTGGGCGGCGACAAGCTACCGGGGTCGCTTCAGTTCCAGGCCACCAACCCGGTCCGGGCCGCCCACGATGCAGCGGAAGATCCGGACGCCGCCGTCGCTGGGCTGCGGCGGCAGGGCGATCAGCTGCTCGTCGGTCGGCCCGCCCAGCCGCCGCAGCACCGACTTCTGACAGAGGTCTTTCACCGCCTGGTCAGCCTCGAGGGTCGACTGCAGCCGCACCTCGTACCCAAGCGGCCCGGCCGCGTACGTCTGGTAGTTGTGCGAGGCCGCGCAGTCCTCGCGGGTGGCGAGCAGCGGGGTGTCCATCACCGAGATGAGGCTGCCGAAGCACTCCTGCACGGTGGTGCAGTAGGACGTGTCCCCCAGGGCGTCGGAACAGTCGACGAACCCGGGCGGCACCTGCGGTGAGGTCGGGGTGGGGGCGGACGTCGACGACTCCGGCACCGCGGCGGTGCTCGCCGAGGTCGTCGGTACGGGTGCGGCAACCGACGCCCCGCGGTCACGGAGGACCAGCGCAGCGACCAGCACGCCGATGAGCACCAGCGCGGCCAACGCCCCCAGGAGGATCCGGTCGCGCTGCCTCGAGTCAACGACGCCGCGTCCGGCGCCGCCCTCGTCGACACCCAGCGCGGACGCCCCGGCAGGCTGGTCGGCCAGCGGCAGGGCGGCCAGTCGGCGGCCGAACTCGGCGGCGTCGGGGCGGGTGGCCGGGTCCGGCACCAAGGCGTCGAGCAACAGCTGCATCAGATCGGGGTCGACATCGGTCAGCGGCCGCACCGGCTGCTGCTGCAGCTCGAGCACCTCCGCCAACGTCGGCGTGCCCTCGTCCGGCCAGCGCGGCGGCCGGCCGGAGAGCAATGCGTACATGGTCGCCGCGAGGGAGTAGACGTCGCCCGTGGCCGCGGGCGGTTGCCGGCGCAGGATCTCCGGCGCGGTGTACGCCGGGGTCAGCGCCTCGAACGCCTCGGCGGGCGGCGTCTCTGGCCCGAGGATCGCAGCCAGCCCGAAGTCGGCGAGGCCGACGTTGTCGTAGCGGTCCACCAAGATGTTGGCCGGCTTGACGTCGCGGTGCAGCACTCCGCGGGCGTGGGTGGCCGCGAGCGCGTCGGCGATCTGAAGGCCGATCTCACGTATTCGTTGAGCCGTCAGCCGGGACTCCGACGCGAGGTACTGGGTCAGGGAACCCCCGGCGCACAGATCCATCACCAGGTACGGCCGGCCGTCGGGGAGGATGTTCGCGTCGTGCACGGTGATGATGCCGCGGTGCGCCGACATCCGTCCCGCCGCACCTGCCTCGCGCAGGAACCGCCGCCGCTCGGGCTCGTCGTCGAGGCGTCGCTGGTCCACCTTCACCGCCACGAGCCGGTCCAGGGTCTCCTGGCGGGCCTCCCAGACCACAGCAAAACCGCCGCGCGCGAGCGGACGCCAGTCTGTGAGCCCCGGGATGTGTGGAGGAGTGATCGCCACCGGCCCACGATAGACGTCCTCGCCGGACCCGGTGCTGGATGCGTCGAACACCTTGCGGTTCGCGAGCCCGGCTCCCGTGCCGGCCACCCGACACTGTCATCGACGCCCGCTACTGTCACCGCATGAGTCGCAGTGTCTACGTGGCCTCCCCCGAGGGCCTGACGGGGAAGTCGGCCGTGGCTCTCGGGCTGCTCGACGCGCTGACCCGCGAGGTCGGGTCGGTCGGGGTCTTCCGGCCGCTGACCACCGCGGGGAGCCTGGACGCGACCGAGGACCTGGATCTCGTCGTTGACCTGCTGGTCAACCAGCCAGGCATGAGCCAGAGCTACGCCGACGCGCTCGGGGTCACCTACGAGGCTGCCCGGCACGACCCCGACGAGGCGCTGCACGTGATCGTCGAGCGCTTCGGGCGGTTGAGCGAGCGGTTCGAGGTCGTGATCGTCCTCGGGTCGGACTACACCGACGTCTCGACCGGCACCGAGCTCTCGCTGAACGCCAGGATCGCCGCGAACCTGGGCTCACCCGTCGTCCTGGTTGTACACGGCCGCGAGCGGACTCCGGAGCAGATCTCCGCGGCCGCCGATGGTGCCATCGCCGAGCTGCGCGCCAACCACGCGCGCGTCGTCGCCGTGGTGGCCAACCGGGTCGAGGCCGACGACGTCGACGCGATCAAGGCCGCCCTGGCGCCGCCGACCGCCACGAGCTCGGCCCAGTCCGGAGCCGGTGAGCTGGTGGTCGCCGCCATCGCCGACAACCCGATCCTGTCCGCGCCCACCTTCCGGGCGCTGGTCGAGGCCGGCCAGGGTGAGCTCATCCTCGGCAACGACAGCTGGATGGACCGCGAGGCCCTCGGCATCATCGTGGCCGCGATGAGCCTGCCCAACGTGCTCGACCGGCTGCGCCCCGACGTCGCGGTGATCGCCCCGAGCGACCGGACGGACCTGATCCCCGGTCTGATGCTCGCCCACCAGAGCGGCACCTTCCCGGCCCTCGCCGGCATCCTGCTGACCGGCGGGTACCCACTGCCCGACAGCATCCGCCGGCTCTCCGCCGGCGTCGAGCAGGACCTGCCGATCGCGCTGACCGACCTCGGCACCTTCAGCACCGCCGAGCTGCTCACCCGCGTCCGCGGCCCGATGACCAAGAGCTCGACGCGCAAGATCGAGGTCGCGCGCCGGCTGTTCGCCGAGCAGGTCGACCAGACCGCGCTGCTGGCGGCGATCGACCTGCCTGCGTCGGAGGTCCGGACGCCGCTGATGTTTGAGTACCAGCTGATGGAGCGGGCGCGCGCCGACCGCCAGCACATCGTGCTGCCCGAGAGCTCCGACGACCGCATCCTCGAAGCCGCCTCGATCCTGCTGCGCCGCGGCGTCGCCCAGCTCACCCTGCTCGGCGAGGAGACCAGCGTCCGGGCCCGCGCCTCGGCCCTCGGCCTGGACCTCGACGAGGCGGCGGTCATCGCGCCCACAGACCCCGAGCTCGTCGAGCGCTTCGCTGCCGCGTACGCCGAGGCCCGCGCCCACAAGGGGATGACTCTGGAGAAGGCCCGGGAGCGGGTCACCGACATCTCCTACTTCGCCACGTTGATGGTGCACCTCGGCCTGGCCGACGGCATGGTCTCCGGTGCGGTCAACACCACCGCGCACACGATCCGACCCGCGCTGGAGTTCGTGAAGACCCGGCCCGGCGTCAACACTGTCTCCAGCGTGTTCCTGATGTGCCTGGCCGACCGGGTGCTGGTCTACGGCGACTGCGCCGTCATCCCCGAGCCGACGACGCAGCAGCTGGCCGACATCGCCCTGTCCTCGGCCGACACGGCCCGGCAGTTCGGGATCGAGCCACGGGTGGCGATGCTCTCCTACTCCACCGGCAGCTCCGGCTCGGGCGCCGAGGTCGAGAAGGTACGCGCTGCGACAGCGCTTGTCGCCGAGCGGGCGCCGGACCTGCCGCTGGAGGGACCGATCCAGTACGACGCAGCCGTCGACCTCGACGTGGCCAGGACCAAGCTGCCCGGCTCGGACGTGGCGGGACGCGCGACCGTCTTCGTCTTCCCCGATCTCAACACGGGCAACAACACCTACAAGGCCGTGCAGCGCAGCGCGCACGCGGTCGCGATCGGACCGGTGCTGCAGGGGCTGCGGAAACCGGTCAACGACCTCTCGCGGGGAGCGCTGGTGGAGGACATCGTGAACACCGTGGCCATCACCGCCATCCAGGCCCAGGCGGTCCGCGACCAGGGCGCCGGTGCGACGGGAGCCTCAGCATGACCCGGTCGCCCGTGCTGGTGCTGAACGCCGGCTCGTCCAGCCTCAAGTACCAGCTGGTCGTGCCCGGGACCGGTGATGTGGTCGCCAAGGGCCTGGTGGAGCGGATCGGCGAGGACGGCAGCGATGTCGCCACCCACACCGACGCCGTCCGGCGGATGACCGACGAGCTGGCCGCGAACGGCGTCGACCTGGCCAGCGCCGGGGTGCGGGCCGTTGGCCACCGGGTGGTGCACGGTGGGCCGGACTTCTCCGACCCCGTGGTGATCAGCGACGAGGTGGTGGAGCAGATCCGCGACCTCAGTCCGCTCGCCCCGCTGCACAACCCGGGTGCGGTCGCGGGCATCGAGGCGGCCCGAGCCGAGCTGGACGTCCCGCACGTCGCCGTCTTCGACACCGCGTTCTTCGCCGGTCTGCCGCCGGCGGCTTCGACCTACGCGATCCCGCGCGACCTGGCCGAGCGCTACCGCATCCGGCGCTACGGCATGCACGGCACCTCGCACCGCTACGTCTCGCGCGCGGTCGCCGAGCTGGTGGGGCGTCCGCTCGAAGAGCTGAGCCAGGTCGTCCTGCACCTCGGCAACGGCGCGTCGGCATCGGCCGTCGACGGCGGTCGGGCGGTCGACACCTCGATGGGGCTGACCCCGCTGCAGGGCCTGGTGATGGGCACGCGCTCGGGTGACGTCGACCCCGGCCTGCACCCCTACCTCCACCGTGAGGCCGGGCTGTCGG
The DNA here is from genome assembly GCA_963727215.1 of uncultured Actinomycetota bacterium. Classification (GTDB taxonomy): domain Bacteria; phylum Actinomycetota; class Actinomycetes; order Propionibacteriales; family Propionibacteriaceae; genus Microlunatus. Next base: position 20,439 of record CAVSFR010000008.1, on the reverse strand, counting down.
TGGACGAGATCGACGCCGTGCTGAACAAGCAGTCCGGGTTGAAGGGGCTGAGCGGGGTCAACGACTTCCGGGCGCTGCAGGAGCTGCGACTAGCGGGCGACGCCGACGCCGAACTGGCGTTCGGGGTCTACGTGCACCGGCTCAAGCACTACCTCGGTGCCTACCTCGCCGTGCTCGGCCGGCTCGACGTCCTCACCTTCACTGCCGGCGTGGGCGAGAACAACGCCGCCGTGCGGGCCGCGGTCGTGGCCGGTCTGGAGGGCCTGGGGATCTCGGTCGACCCCGCCCGCAACGAGGCGGCCAGCAGCGGCGCCCGCATCATCTCCCCCGCCGGCTCCCCCGTCACCGTCGCCGTCGTCCCCACCAACGAGGAGCTGGAGATCGCCCGCCAGACCGTGGCCCTGCTCGACGCACCCGTTCCCTGAGGCCGTCGGAGGGCGCCTAGGGTGACCTGGTGACGACGGCACTGGTGACGGGCGGAACGTCGGGCATCGGGGCAGCGTTCGCCCGAGCTCTGGCGGCCCGCGGTGACGACCTCGTCCTCGTGGCCCGCAACGGTGAACGCCTCGCCGCCGTCGCCGCCGACCTCGAGAGCCGGCACGGTGTCGTCGTCGAGGTTCTCGTGGCCGACCTGGCCGTCCGTGAGGACGTCCGACGCGTCGCGGCCCGCGTCGCCGATCCGGACCGACCGGTGGACCTGCTGGTCAACAACGCCGGCTTCGGCCTCCGCTCACGGCTGGTCACCGAGGACCTGTCGGCCGTCGAGCACGGCTACGAGGTGATGGTGCGCGCCGTGATGGTGCTGAGCGCCGCGGCGGGAAAGTCGATGACAGGTCGCGGCCACGGCGCGATCGTCAACGTCGGCAGTACCGCCGGCTACGTCACCATGGGCGCCTACTCCGCGCTCAAGGCGTGCGTCAGCGTCTACACCGAGGCGTTGGCCGTCGAGCTCCGGGGCACCGGTGTGACCGCGACGGTCCTGGCGCCCGGCTGGGTGCGGACGGAGTTCCACGAGCGGGCGGACATCGGCACCAGCAAGATCCCGAAGGCGATGTGGCTGGACGCCGACGAGCTGGTGGCCGAGTGCCTCCGCGATGTCGCGGCCGGTCGGGTCATCTCGATCCCGTCGCGGCGCTACCAGGCCCTGATCTGGGCAGCCCGGATGGCTCCTCGACGCCTGGTCCGGCGCGCCTCGGTGCTGCTGTCCTCCGGCCGCCACTGAAAACTCGCGGGAACGGCGCACCGGCCACGAGATGAAGAGCTGAGGACGGTTCGGTTACTGTGGCCAGGTGCCCAGCCGTAGCCGATACACCTCGCCCGTGCACGCCGGGGCGCGGTTCGTGGCGCAACAGCTGATCCTGAAGAGCTTCATCCGGCGCAAGACCAAGGTCACCGTGCTGGGGCTGCCGAACCTCGAGGGCGTCCACGGGCCCTACGTCGTGGTCTCGAACCACACCTCCCACCTCGATGCACCGTTGATCATCACGTCGTTGCCGCCGAAGCTCTCGCGCTACGTCGCCGCGGGTGCCGCCGCCGACTACTTCTTCGACGTGTGGTGGCGCAAAGGTCTGACCGCGCTGTTCTTCAATGCGTTCCCGGTCGACCGGACCGGCCTGCGGGGCCGCAAGGGCCTCGCGACCAGCCTGCTCGACGACGGCGTGCCGCTGCTGCTCTTCCCCGAGGGCACGCGGTCCCGCACCGGTGACATCGGCACCTTCAAGCCCGGCGCCGCCGCCCTGTGCATCAGCCGCGACGTCCCCTGCCTGCCCGTCGCGATCGTCGGCGCCGCCCAGGCGATGCCGTACGGCAAGAACTGGCCCGACCGCGGTCGTCCTCCCGTCTACATCACCTTCGGGGCGCCGCTGCGACCCGAGGACGGCGAGAACGTCGCGCAGTTCTCCGAGCGGATCGCCAAAGAGGTCCGCGGCCTGATCGACGACACCACCACCTACGCCGCCGCCCAGGCCTGAGGCACTTGCCCCTCAGGGCAAGATGGACGGCGCACCGCTGCGGCCAGAGCGGGCCACAACGGTCTTGAGAAGGAGACACTGCATGCCTGCCGTGAAGCACATGAAGTGGTACGGCTGGGGCGTCGAGGGCGTCAGCTTCCACCACGAGGACAAGCCCGGCCTGCGTCCCTTCGTGCTGGAGATCATCGACCTCGACCTCAACGCCCCGTCCGGCAAGCCGACCCGGCTCGAGGACCTGCCGATCCCCACGCCGCAGATCAGCGACGAGCTGCTCGAGCTGCTGACCGAGGCGGTCGGCATCGACAACACCGTCAGCGAGGACGAGGACCGGATCGTCCACACGTACGGCAAGAGCATCCGCGACCTGATGCGGCTGCGTGGCGGTGACATCCCCCGCGTGCCCGACGTCGTGGTCTACCCGGCCGACGAGGCCGAGGTGCAGCTGGTCGTGGACATCGCGATCGCCGCCGACGCCGTGCTCATCCCCTTCGGCGGCGGCAGCAACATCTCCGGCAGTCTGCAGGCGCCCGAGGACGAGACCCGGACCATCATCTCCGTCGACCTGGGTCGGCTGAACAAGCTGATCGACATCGATGAGGAGTCCGGGCTGGCCCGGATCCAGGCCGGGGCGCTCGGCCCGCATCTGGAGGAGCAGCTGACCGCCCGTGGCTGGACCATGGGCCACTTCCCCGACAGCTTCACCCACTCCACGCTCGGCGGCTGGGTGGCCACCCGCTCGTCCGGCATGCAGTCCGACAAGTACGGCGACATCGCCGACATCACGCGCGGCCTGCGGATGGTGATGCCCGGCCGGGTGCTGGTGCTGCGCGGGCTGCCGAGCACGTCGACCGGGCCGAGCGTCCGGGAGATGGTCCTGGGCTCCGAAGGCCGGCTCGGCGTCATCACCGAGGTCACGGTCCAGGTGCACCGGATCCCCGAGGAGCGGTTGATCCTCGGCTACCTGTTTCCCTCGTTCGAAGCCGGCGTGGCCGCGATGCAGGAGATCTCGACCAGCGACGCCGCTCCCTCGATCACCCGGGTGTCCGACGCCGGCGAGACGCGCTTCTCCTTCGCCACCCGGAAGAAGAGCAAGGGCCTCTCGGTGTCCGGCCTGGTCAGCAAGGGTCTGTTCAAGGTCCTGGAGCGACGCGGCTGGGACCTGAGCGCGGTCTGCCTCTCCTTCGTCGGCTACGAGGGCGGTCCCGACCACGTCTCGCGGCAGAAGTCGATCGTCAAGAAGATCATCGCCTCGCACGGCGGCATCGTGCTGGGCAAGGGCCCCGGCGAGCTCTACGACCAGAAGAAGTTCGACACCCCCTACATCCGCGACTTCCTGCTGGACCGGGGTGCGGCGGCCGACGTCTCCGAGACCGCGGCCCCGTGGTCGAAGTTGGTGCCGATGTACGACAACGTCACCGCGGCGGCCAAGAAGGCGTTCGCCCAGATCGGCGTGCAGGGCTGGGTGATGTGCCACCTCTCGCACTCCTACCACTCGGGTGCGTGCCTGTACTTCACCTTCGCCTTCCGCCACGACGGTCAGGACCCGCTCGGCCGCTACGACATGGTCAAGTCCGCTATCCAGCAGGCGTTCATCGACACCGACGGCACCCTGTCGCACCACCACGGCGTCGGCACGGAGCACTCGCCCTGGCTGGAGCAGGACATCTCCGCCGCCGGCGTGCACCTGATGGAGGGGCTCTTCGCCGGCGCCGACCCCGGCCGGAACCTGAACCCGGGCAAGGTCACGGTCAGCCCGCCGACCTCGCGCGCCTGACGAACAAGGAGTAGACGAAGGGGGCGATGTCGCCTCCTTCGTTTACGGACTGATGGTCAAGTCCGCAAGGATGGACCTGTGCCACCCCGTGACCAGCTCCGCGCTCTCCTGGTCGCCGTCGTCTGGGGCCTGAACTTCCCCGCCACCACGATCGCGCTCGAGCAGTTCCCGCCGATGCTGATGGTGGCCCTGCGCTTCACCCTGGTCGCCATCCCGGCCCTGCTGTTCGTCCCGCGGCCGCAGGTGCCGCTGCGCTGGCTGCTGGGGGTCGGGCTCGGCATCGGCCTGCTGCAGTTCGCGTTCCTCTACCTCGCCTTCGTCGCCGGCATGCCCGGCGGCCTCGCCTCGCTCGTGCTGCAGGCGTCGGCCCCGTTCACCGTCCTGCTCGGTGGGATCTGGCTGCATGAGCGCCTCAGTCGCCGGCAGGGCATCGGGATCGCAGTCGCCGTGCTGGGACTCACCATCATCGCCGTCCACCGCGCGCAGCTGGCGGCCCTGCTGCCCGTGGTGCTGACGTTGTGCGCCGCACTCGGCTGGGCGTTCGGCAACATCTGCAGCCGCCAGGCCCGGGCGCCGAAGCCGCTGCACCTGACGCTGTGGATGTCGATCGTCCCGCCGGTCCCGATGCTGGTCTTGTCGCTGGTCTTCGAGGGCCCGCAGCGGATCGTCGAGTCGCTGCGGACGAGCCTCACCCTGGACGCGCTGCCCTCGGTGCTGGGGCTGCTCTACATCGTGGTGATCGCCACCGGACTGGGCTACGGGCTCTGGAACACCCTGCTCGCCCGGCACCCCTCCAGCGTCGTCGCCCCCTTCTCGATGCTCGTGCCGGTCGTCGGCGTCCTGAGCTCGTGGCTCATCTTCGATGAGCTCCCTGACCTGGTCGAGCTCGTCGCCGGCGTCGCCGTCGTCGGTGGGGTCCTCTACGCGTCCCGCCCGCCGCGCGCCACGGCAGCCCACCTGGCAGCGACCCGGCCAGGCCGCGACCACGCAGCGGTTACACACTCGTCACGCACCTCGCCTTGAATAGGGACCACCCCGACCGGAGAGTTGAGCGTGGACCTGAACACCGTGACCGCCGTCCGGCCCGCTCGTACGCGTGCGGACCTGGCCGCGCTGGACGAGCGGACGGGCGTGCTGGCCGGGGGGTCCTGGCTCTACTCCGAACCGCAGGACCACCTCTGCGGCCTGGTCGACATCACCACGCTGGGGTGGCCGGCCGTCACCGAGCGTGCGGACGGCGGCCTGAGCCTGGCCGCCACGTGCACCCTGACCGAGGTCGCCTCCCTCTCCGAGCGCCTGGCCCGGCCGGCGGCCCCGCTCTTCCGGCAGGCCTGTGAGGCCTTGTACGGCTCGTTCAAGGTCTGGCACGTGGCCACGATCGGGGGCAACATCTGCGCCTCGCTCCCCGCAGGGCCGATGACCAGCCTCGCGGCCGGGCTGGACGCCGACCTCGTCGTGTGGCGTGCAGACGGCCGTGACGAGGTCCTGCCGGCCGCGGCCTTCGTGACCGGCAACAAGACCAACGTGCTGGGTCCGGGCGACGTGCTGCGCTCGATCGAGATCCCACCCCAGGCGCTGGACAGCCGGACGGCGCTGCGCAAGATCGCGCTCTCCGCACTCGGACGTTCCGGAACGGTGCTGGTCGGCCGCCTCGCCGCCGACGGCTCCTTCGTGCTCACGGTGACTGCGGGGACCGTACGTCCGGTCCAGCTGCGCTACCCCGCACTGCCGGCAGCCGAGCAGCTGGACGGCGATGTCGCCGCCATCGACGCCTGGTTCACCGATCCGCACGGCGCAGCCGACTGGCGCCGAGCCGTGAGTCGGCTGCTGGCGAAGGAGATCCGCACGACCCTTCGACAAGCTCCCGGAACGGGCGGGGACGTACGGGCTCAGGGGACGGTGGGCGAGTGAAGTTCACCGTCAACGACGCGGCGGTCGAGCAGGAGCCCCGGCCCGGCCAGTGCCTGCGGACGCTGCTGCGCGAGACGAAGCACCTGGAGGTCAAGAAAGGCTGCGACTCCGGCGACTGCGGGGCGTGCTCGGTGCTGGTGGACGGCACCCCGGTCCACTCCTGCATCTACCCGGCGCACCGGGCAGAGGGCCGGACCGTCACCACCGTGGCCGGTCTGGGCACCCCCGAGGCGCTGAGCCCGGTGCAGCAGCGGTTCGTCGACCACGCCGCGTTCCAGTGCGGCTTCTGCACCGCCGGCATGGTGGTCACGGCCTCGACGCTGACGCCGGCCGACCTGCCCGACCTGCCCCGGCTGCTCAAGGGCAACCTCTGCCGCTGCACCGGCTACCGCGCGATCCGCGAGGCCATCGAGGACCGACCGCTGACCACGAGCGAGCCCGGTGACGGCGTCGGCCGCTCCGTCCGCGCTCCGGCGGGCCGCCGGGTGGTCAGCGGGCGGGAGCCGTACACCCTCGACGTCATGGTCCCCGGGATGTTGCACCTGTCGGTGCTGCGCAGCCCGCACGCGCACGCCCGGATCCGCTCGATCGACACCGCCGCTGCCGAGGCACTGCCCGGCGTGGTGCGGGTGCTCACCGCGGCGGACGCTCCGCCCGTCCTCTACTCCACCGGCCGGCACGCCAACCGGCTGGACGACCCCGACGACACGGTCGTCCTCGACACCGTCGTCCGGTTCCGTGGCCAGCGCGTCGCCGCGGTCGTCGCGGAGAGCGTCGGGGTGGCTGAGCAGGCGTGCCGGCTGATCGAGGTGGACTATGAGGTGCTGCCGGCCAACTTCGACCCCGAGCTCGCCCGTGAGCCCGGCATTCCGCTGCTGCACGGCGACGCCGACCCGGTGGCCACCCGGATCGCCAGCCCCCGGCGCAATCTGGCCGCCGAGATGCACGGCGAGTACGGCGACCTCGCCGCCGGTCTGGCCGAGGCCGACGCGGTCGTCCGCGGCACCTGGCGCAACCAGCGCGTCAACCACGCCCACCTCGAGACCCATGCCACGATCGGCTGGCTGGCCGAGGACGGCCGGCTGACCCTACGGACCAGCTCACAGATCCCGTTCCTGGTCCGGGACGAGATCGCCCGGCTCTTCGACCTCGACCGCGACCGCGTCCGCGTCTTCACCGCGCGGGTCGGCGGGGGGTTCGGGGGCAAGCAGGAGATCCTCACCGAAGACCTCGTCACGCTGGCCGTGCTGGCCACCGGACGTCCCGTTCAGTACGAGTACACGCGGAGCGAGGAGTTCACGACCGCGCCCTGCCGGCACCCGTTCCGCGTCGACGTCACGCTCGGCGCAACCTCGGCCGGGCGGCTGACCGCCCTCGCCGTCGACGTGCTGTCCGACACCGGCGCGTACGGCAACCACTCCGCCGGCGTGATGTTCCACAGCGTCTCGGAGTCCGTTGCCATCTACGACGTGCCGCACAAGCGGGTCGATGCGGCGGCGGTCTACACCAACAACCTGCCGTCCGGGGCCTTCCGCGGCTACGGGCTCGGCCAGGTGATCTTCGCGCTCGAGTCCGCGATGGACGAGCTGGCCGTGCAGCTCGGCATCGACCGGGTCGAGTTCCGCCGGCTCAACATGATCCGACCCGGCGACCCGCTGGTCGTCACCCACGTCGAGGGCGACGACCTCGTCTTCGGCTCGTACGGGCTCGACCAGTGCCTCGACCTGACCGAGCAGGCCCTGGCCAGCGGCCGTGGCGACCCGGCCCCGGAGACAGCGGCGGGGAACGGGGGGTGGAGCACCGGCTCCGGCCTGGCGATGGCCATGATCGCCACGGTCCCGCCGCGCGGCCACCGCGCGGAGGCGAACGTCACCGTCGACCGCGACGGGCGGTACACGGTCGGGGTGGGCACCGCTGAGTTCGGCAACGGCACCTCGACGGTGCACACGCAGATCCTGGCCTCCGCACTGGCCACGAGCGGCGACCGGATCACCCTGCACAACGCCGACACCGACACCACGGGCCACGACGTGGGCGCCTTCGGCTCCACCGGGACCGTGGTCGCGGGCCGTGCCGTGCACGCCGCCGCCCTCGACCTGCTCGAGCAGCTCCGGGGCCGAGCCGCCGCCCTCACCGGCACCGCGACCTCGGACTGGGAGCCGGACCCGGACGGCCTACGGCAGGACGACCGGCTGCTCACCTTCGCCGACCTCCTGGGCGAGTGCACCAGCCTCCGCGGGGAGGGGGCGGTCGACGGCGACACCCGTTCGCTGGCGTTCAACGTCCACGGGTTCCGCGTGGCCGTGAACGTCGGCACCGGCGAGATCCGCATCCTGCAGTCCGTGCAGGCCGCCGACGCCGGCTACGTGGTCAACCCGGCGCAGTGCCGCGGCCAGGTCGAGGGCGGGGTCGCGCAGGCGCTGGGCACGGCGCTGTGGGAGGAGCTGATCCTGGACCAGGGCGCCGTGACCACGGCCGTCTTCCGCAACTACCACCTGCCCCAGCTGTCGGACCTGCCCGACACCGAGGTGCTGTTCGCTGCTACCAGCGACGACCTCGGACCGTACGGGGCCAAGTCGATGAGCGAGTCCCCGTACAACCCGGTGGCCGCCGCGCTGGCCAACGCGGTCACCGACGCCACCGGCGTCCGACCCTACGAGCTGCCGATGTCACGCGACCGGATCTGGCGGCTGCATCACGGTCGACCGAGCGACCCATCGTCGTAACCCGCGCTCCCTAGGATCAACGAAGACCAACGGGAGGGGAGCGGTATGGGCATCGTCCTGGGCGCCAACCAGTACGGCAAGGCGGAGAACAGGATCGTTCGGATCTACCGCGACTCGCCGCGGCACGAGATCCGCGACGTCAACGTCTCCACCGCGCTGCGTGGGGACTTCAGCCGCGCGCACACTCATGGCGACCAGTCGGACGTGCTGCCGACCGACACCCAGAAGCACACGGCGTACGCGTTCGCCAAGGAGAAGGGGCTGCAGTCGATCGAGGACTACGGCTTGGCCCTGGCCCGGCACTTCGTCACCGACGTCGAGCCGGTGCAGGGCGCGCGGGTCGAGGTGGAGGAGTTCGCCTGGGAGCGAGCGGTCATCGACGGCGTCGAGCACGACCACACCTGGATCCGCAAGGGGGCTGAGGTGCGGACCGCCTCGGTCACCGTCGAGGGCACCGGCGACGCCCAGCAGGTCTGGGTCACCGGCGGGCTCAAGGACATGGTGATCCTGAAGTCGACCGGCTCGGAGTTCGCCGGCTTCCTCACCGACCCCTACACCGTCCTCCAGCCCACGAACGACCGCGTGATGGCCACGTCGCTGACCGCGAAGTGGCGCTTCACCGAGCACGCAGACGTCGACTGGGAGGCGACCTACGAGAGCATCAAGCAGATCCTGGTCCGGCGCTTCGCCGAGCTGCACTCCTTCGCCCTGCAGCAGACGCTGTACGAGATGGGCCGCGCCGTGCTCGAGGCCTACGGATTCGTGGCCGAGATCCACTTCTCCGCACCCAACAAGCACCACTTCGTCTACGACCTCGCGCCCTTCGGCCTCGACAACCCGAACGAGGTCTTCCACGCCGACGACCGCCCGTACGGGTTGATCCAGGCCACCGTCACCCGGGACGACGCTCCCGACGCCGGGCCGGCCTGGTACGCCTACTCCGGGCTGGTGTGACCCCACTGCTCGCCGCCGGAGCTGGTGGTCGCTCCGCTCCAGCCCTCACCGCTCAGGTCCTGCGCGGCCACGTGTTCCACGTGGCCGGCGACGCCACCCTGGCGACGGCCATCAGCTCGCTGGTCTCGCTGCCCGACGGGGCGCTGGTGGTCGACGAGCCAGGGACCATCGCGTGGCTGGGCCCGTACGCGGACCTGCCGACGGAGTATGCAGACCTGCCGGTCCGGCGTGCGGACTTCGTGCTGCCAGGCTTCGTCGACGCCCATCTGCACTACCCGCAGACGTTCGCCGTCGACGCCTACGGCGGAGGCCAGCTGCTGGACTGGCTCGAGCGGTGCATCTTTCCGGCCGAGGCCCAGCTTGCCGACCCCCAGGTCGCCGACGTGGTGGCCGCGGAGTTCGTCCGGCGGCGGGTGGCCGCCGGCACGACCGCGGCGATGGTCTTCGGGTCCGCCTTCCCCCAGGCCCAGGACGCGCTGTTCGAGGCCCACCGGGACGCGGGCCTGCGGTTGGTCAGCGGGCGCGGTGTGCAGACGGTCGGCTCCGCGGCCGCGGCGCCCCTGGTCACGGGCGAGGACGAGGCCGTGCGGCTGGTGGCGGAGGAGATCGAACGGTGGCACCTGGCCGACACCGGTGACCCGGCCACCGCGAAGCTGCAGGTCGCGGTCGTCCCCCGGTTCAGCCTCTCGGTGACGCCCCGGACGCTGGCCGCGCTCGGCGAGCTCTACGACGGGGTGCGCGGCCGCGGTGTCTACTTCCACTCCCACCTCAGCGAGAACGACCGACCAGGCGACGGTGAGATCACCGCGGTCCGCGCGACGTACCAGGTGGAGGACTACCTCGACACCTACGACGGGCGTTTTCTGCCGGGCTCGGCCGTCGGAGGCTCCAGCTTCCTGGGCCGCCGCAGCATCTTCGCCCACGCCGTGCACTGCTCGGACCGCGAGCTGGCCCGGCTCGCCGAGACGCGGAGCTCCATTGCGCACTGCCCCACCTCGCAGCAGTTCCTGGGTTCCGGGACGATGCCCTGGCGGCGCACCGCGGCGACCGGCGTGACCATCGCCGTCGGCAGCGACATCGGCGGCGGCGACGCCTGGCTCGTCCCGCGGGTCCTCAATGACACCTACAAGGTGCACCTGTCCGAGCCGGGCCACGACAGCGTCGCCCTGCACCCCGCCGAGCTGCTCTACACCGGAACACTAGCTGGGGCGCAGGCCCTCGACCTCGACCCGCTGATCGGCAACTTTGACGCGGGAAAAAGTGCCGATTTCGTCCTCGTGGACGTTTCCGGTTGGGAGCCCCTGGCACGTAGGCTGGAGCACACACCACGCGCGAGCGACGATGACGTCGACGCCGAACAGATTCTCTTCGCGGTGCTGTTGGGTTTAGCCGAACCAGCAATCAGCGGAGTGTTCGTTGCTGGCCACGCGATCAATTCGCGTCCAGTACGGTGAGGTGACCGGGGGGTCCCATACGCCCGGGATAGGCCGTACGCATCCGGCCCGCTCCGCGTTCCCCGCGCGGCCGGGCCCATCCCCTGTGCGGGCGCCTATCCCGGGTCCTCTGTGAAACTGCACTCGCTCCGCTAGCCTGCGGCCAGCGCTCTGACCCCCCTACTTCGTCGTCGGTGAACGAAAAGCGTGTTCACCGTCTCCTCCTCAGCACGGGGGCGCGCCGTCCGGCTGTGACGCGGTGGTCAATCGGTCTTCTCAGCTGCCGCGGTAGGTGGAGAAGGCGTAAGGGCTGAGCAGCAGGGGGACGTGGTAATGGGCGTCGGGGTCGTCGAGGGTGAAGGCGAGAACGACCTCGGGATAGAACGTGTTTGTCTCTGTGCTGCGGAAATAGGCGCCAGTCGCGAAGGTGATGCGGTAGGTGCCCGGGTCCAGGTCCACCGGGCCGAGATCAGCGATGCGGCCGTCGTCGTCGGTGGTGCCCATCGCGATCATCGACCAGCCGTCCGGAGTCCGAGCCTCCAGCTGGGCGGCGACGCCCGCGGCGGGTCGGCCGGCGACCGCGTCCAGGACGTGGGTGGTGACGCGGCTGCGGCTCACTCGGCAGCCTCGGGGAGGTTGTAGCCCGAGTGGTGGTCGAGGTGGGGGAAGAGCTGCGGGATCCGCAACAAGGCGATCTCGCGTAGCTGGCTGGCCACGATCGGCAGCTCGGTGTCGTCGTCCAGCTGCAGCCGCCGTTGCAGCTCGGCCAGGATCTGCGGCCGGCTCCTGCCGGCGGCCCGGATCAGGAACACCCGGCCGAACCGCTCCTCGTACGCCCGGTTGCCCTCGGCCAGAGCCGCCGCCAGCTCCTCGTCGGGAGAGGCGCTCGAGGCCTGCTCGGCCCGCGAGAACGTGGCCGCCTTGTCCGAGCCCGCCGGCCGCTCCCCGATCCTCGGGTGGTGCGCGAGGGCGGCGTCGACGTCGGCCTCAGTCAGCGGGTCGGCGGCGGCGGCGGCGGCTTCCAGGAGGGCGGTCATCGACTCGTACGGGCCCGCTGCCACAACCTCGTCCACCCAGCGCGGCACGGCGAGGCAGGCCGTCAGACCTTCGCGCAGCTCGTCGTCGGTCAGCGGATGAGGGGTTGCGGTCATCAGGAGTTCCCTCCGCGCGGAGTCGTCGAACCGGGGGCAGCTACGTGATCGAGGGTAGGCGAACCGTTAGCCTTGTCGCCCGTGACCCTCACCGTACGGACCATCCCCGCGGACCGGCACATCCTCTTCAACGCCAGCCAACCGTCGGTCAGCTTCCTGCAGACGCCGGCGTGGGGCCAGGTCAAGAGCGAGTGGCGCAGCGAGTCCCTCGGCTGGTTCGACGAGAACGACCATCTCGTCGGCGCCGGACTGGTGCTCTACCGGCAGCTCCCGAAGGTCAAGAAGTACCTCGCGTACCTGCCGGAAGGGCCCACCATCGACTGGGACGCCGAGGACATCGGCGCCTGGCTGCGTCCGTTGGCCGAGCACGTCCGGGCCGCCGGGGCGTTCGGGGTCCGACTAGGACCGCCGGTGATGGTCCGCCGCTGGAGCGCGGAGACCATCAAGGCCGCCATCGCCGACGAGCGCGTACCCCGGCTCAGCGAGGCGATGCCCGACCAGGTGAACCACCGCACCACCCACCTGCGCGACACGATGCGCGAGCTCGGCTGGCGGCCGCCGGGCGACGACGAGGGCTTCGCGGCGGGTCAGCCGCGCTTCGTCTTCCAGCTACCCATAGCCGGCCGGACGACCGAGGAGCTGCTCGCCGGGATGAACCAGCTCTGGCGACGCAACATCAAGAAGGCCGCCAAGCTCGGCGTGACCGTACGCCAGGGCGGCCCGGACGACCTGGCCGCCTTCCACGCGGTGTACGCGGAGACCGCCGAGCGCGACCACTTCACACCGCGGCCGCTGTCGTACTTCGAGACCATGTGGACGGCCCTGCGCGCCGAGGACCCGGACCGGATCCGGCTCTACCTGGCCGAGCACGAGGGCGACCTGGTCGCCGCGACCACCTGGGTCCGGGTGGGTCAGCACGCCTGGTACTCCTACGGCGCCAGCTCGACGGCCAAGCGCGAGGTGCGCGGCTCCAACGCGATCCAGTGGCAGATGATCACCGACGCGGTGCAGGCGCGCTGCACCACCTACGACCTGCGGGGCATCACCGAGGGGCTGGAGTCCGACGACCCGCACCTGGGCCTGATCCAGTTCAAGGTCGGCACCGGCGGCGAGGCGGTGGAGTACCTCGGCGAGTGGGATCTGCCCCTCAACCCGCTGCTCTACAAGGCCTTCGACGTGTACCTGAAGCGCCGCGGGTAGGGCCCGCTACGCTCACCGGATGAGTGGTCTGACCCTGCACCTCGACGTCGAGCGCTGGCGTCGCCACCTGCGTGCCGAGGCCGGCTCGACCCCCGGCCTGGTGCCCGTGGTCAAGGGCAACGGGTACGGCTTCGGCCTCCGCCGGCTGGCTGAGGAGTCCGCGGAGCTCGGCGTGGACACCATCGCGGTGGGCCTGCCCACCGAGGTCGAGCAGGTCCGCGACGCCTTCGGCAAGACCGTGGTGATCCTCAACCCGTGGGATGCGCACCTGCCGCTGGCCGTCGACCTGGCCGAAGACCCGCAGGTGCTGACCACGGTGTCCCGGCTCGAGGACCTGGCGGCGCTGGCCGACCTGCAGACCCGCCCGCGGGTGCTGGTCGAGCTGCTCACCTCGATGCGTCGGCACGGCATCGCTGCCGCCGACCTCGGGCGCGTCGCCCTGCTGGCCGACCGGGTCCGGATCGAGGGCTGGACCCTGCACCTGCCGCTGCGGGAGGACGGCCGGTTCGCCGAAGCCGAGTCGCTGGCCCGGGCCGCGCTGGCTGTGCTGCCGGCGCCGCTGTGGTTCTCGCACCTGCCACCGGGTGAGGCCGCGGTGCTGGCCGCCGGCCTGGCCGGCCCAGGTGCGCCGCCGGTCCCGCTGCGGCTGCGCAGCGGCACCCGGCTCTGGCTGGGCGACCCCGCAAGCCGGCACACCACAGCCACCGTCCTCGACGTGCATCGGGTCTCCCGCGGGGAGCGGGTCGGGTACCGCCAGCGGCCGTGCCTCTCCGACGGCTACGTGGTCGTGGTGGCGGGGGGCACGTCGCACGGCGTGGGTCTCGAGGCGCCCAGCTCGGCGAGCACGATGCGGCAGCGGGCTGTCGCGTTGACGTCCGGCGGGCTGGAGGCCGCGGGACGCGCGCTCAGCCCGTACACGATCGACGGCCGCAAGCGTTGGTTCCTGGAGCCGCCCCACATGCAGTCCAGCCAGGTCTTCCTGCCCGGGAGCGCTGCCCCGCCCAGCCTGGGCGACGAGGTCCCGGTCGAGGTCCGGCTCACCACCGTCACCGTCGACCACATCGTCCCCACCGCGGCGCCCGCGTCCTGACCCCCTCGAGGGAGGGAGCGCTAGTCCCGCAGCTTGGCCCGCAGCCGGACGGTGTCGTCGGCGGTCCAGCCGAGCCTGGTGAGCAGGGCCTCGACCCCGCCGAACTCGGCGTCGAGGTGGTCCAGCAGCGCCACCATGGTCTCGGGGTGGGTGAGGTGGGAGGAGAGGGGCCGGTTGCGCAGGTTCTCGTTGTAGGTAGCCGAGGCGAGCAACCGGTCGAGGATGGCCTGCATCCGCTCGGAGCTGGCGGCGTAGTCGGCGACCACCGCCTCGCGGTCCGCCCCGGCCAAGGTAAGGGCCAGGGCGACGATCGTGCCGGTCCGGTCCTTGCCCGCGGCGCAGTGCACGAGGGTTGCCCCCGGCGCGCCGGCGATCACGCGTAGAGCCGTGACCACCGAGTCCGGCCGCTCCACCAGGTACGACAGGTAGTGCGAGGCCACCTCGTTGCCGATCTCGACGCTCGGTTCGAGGTCGACCCACGGCAGCGCCTCCTCGGGCAGCACCTCGGGCCGCTCGTCGGGCTTCGCGCCGTCCTTCTCCTCGCCCACCCCCTCGCGCCACTCACGAAAGAGCGAGAGCTGGTGGACCGTCACCTCCGCGTGCCCGGTCAGCGGCGTCGGGCCCTCCATCTCGGCCTCGTAGTCGCTGCGCAGGTCGACCACGTCGGTGAGACCGCGCGCGAGCAGGTCGTCGACGTCAACGTCGGTCAGGCTCTGCAGGTTGTCCGAGCGCAGCAGCCGACCGGGAGCGATGGCGCCGCCATCCGTGGTCGGGATCCCCCCGACGTCCCGCAGGTTGGCCAGGCCCTCAGCGTCGATCCACATCCGTTCCACCGAGACAGTGTAGGTAGGGAGCTAGCTCGCCCAGTGACCGGTGAAGAACAGCCAGCACCACCAGATCATCAGCACCACGGTCACGACGAAGCCCAGCACCACCAGAGTCCGGTGCGCGACCAGCCGTGCTGACCCGTTCGGGCGCCACGTCCCCCAGTGCGCCAGCATGATCCACAGCGGGAACCACAGCAGCGTCGCCCGGTTGACCGAGAAGAACCAGTACGACAGCGAGAACGCGACGACCTGGACGCCGACCCAGCTGGCCTCGGCCCACAACCGGCGGCTCAGGCACCAGCTGGTGACGCCCAGGCCGATGGCCATCGAGACCACCTCGGCGCGGAACACCGCCGCCCACCACGGGTGGTCGGCGTACGCGCCGGGCACGATGGCGGGGATCGTGTTGAGGAACGACTGCCACGGCGTGGTCAGCTCGCGGACCCAGCCGGTCGACTGGGCGGTGTACCAGGCAGTCCAGCTGCCGGTCAGGGCGTGCAGGTAGGTCGCGAACGCGAGGATGGCCGCGGTCGGCAGCAGCAGCCAGGCTGCTCGACGAAGTCGGTCCACCAGGCTCAGGCCGCCCGCGGTCAGGATCATCATGGCGAGCGCGCCGACCAGGAACAGGCCGGACACCCGCACGGTGCACGCGGCCGTGGCCAGCAGGGCCGCAGCTACCCAGCGGTCGGCGCGAGCGCGTTCCCAGGCCCAGAAGGCCGCGGCGCAGAACAGGGACTCGGTGTACGGCACCGCGGTGAAGACCGCAGTCGGGGCGAACAGCCAGCTGACCGCAGCCCACCGTCCGCCCAGACGGGCCAGCGCCGCGGCCGCGACGCCCGAGCAGGCGAGCGACAGCACCACCCCGCCCACCGCGACGGGGACGCCGATCGCGAGCCCGGCGGCCAGCAACGACGGCAGGCCGGGGAAGAAGGCCATCAAGATGTTCTCCGGCTCGGCCCGGTAGCCGCCCTCGGCCAGCAGGGTGAAGTGCTGGACGTCCCAGTTGCTCACCATGGCGGTCACCCGGCGACCCTCACCGACCGCCAGCACCAGGGCGACCAGCGCGATCAGCCCGCGGCTGGCCAGCCAGGCCTGGACGACCGTCCGGCCACCCGCACCAGCCACCCGCTCCGGGGGTGCGAGCCGGGCCAGCCGCATTCGAGCAGGGATCTGGACGGGCCGGTCCTCGACCGCCGTGCTCACGACGCACCGCCCCCGACGGCCACCCGCAGCCGCCGCGCCCACGCCGCGTCCGGGGCGCCGTCCAGCACGCCGCCGCCTGGGTCGTCGAACGCACCGCGGCGTACAGGGTCGTGCTCGGGCCGCAGCACGTCGCGGACTACCAGCACCACGATCCAGCCCTGGGTCGCCAGCCGGAGCAGGACGGAGAGCCAGTAGAGCCGGTCCGGTGAACCGTCCCCGGTGGCCAGCAGCCCGCCCAGGTGCCACCAGATCGCGCCGAAGTAGAGCAGCTCACCGATCGTGAAGATCCACCAGTCGCGCCATCTCGGCCGCGCGACCACCAGCAGCGGTAGCAGCCAGAGGACGTACTGGGGCGAGTAGACCTTGTTGGTCATCAAGAACGCGGCGATGACCAGGAACGCGACGGAGCCCAGCCGTGGCCGCCGCGGGGCGAGCATGATCAGCAGCCCGATGGCCACGCAGGACAGCGCGAAGAGGCCGCCGCTGACCCGGTTGAGGTCGGAGACGGGGTGGCCCGCCAGCTGCAGGACGTACCAGATCGAGCCGAAGTCGCCGCTGCGCTCGGCGTTGAAGCGCCAGAAGTCCAGCCAGGCCTGCGGGGCCAGAATCAGCACCGGCAGGTTGACCACCCCCCAGCCGAGCACGAACGTGGCCAGGGTGGTGACGAGCTCGCCCGTCCGTCGGCCGCGAAGACACAACATCAGCAGCGGACCCAGCAGCAGGCCAGGGTAGAGCTTCGCCGCCATCCCGAGCCCCAGCAGCAGCCCGCTCAGCCCGGGCCGGCGACGCGACCAGGCCAGCAGGGCGGTGGCGGTCAGAGCGACGGGCAGCAGGTCCCAGTTGACGAGCGCGGCCGCCGCCACGCAGGGCGAGGCCGCCAGCAGCATGCCGTCCCACGGGCGCCCCGGCACGGTTCGGACCTGCGCCCAGACGGCAACCAGGAACAGCGCCCCCAGCAGGACGGCGTTGACGTCGACGAACCGCAGGGTGGCGTCCACCGCCTGCTGGTCGGACAGGCCGATGCCTGACGGGGCACCGGTCAGCAGCGTGATCCGGCGCTCCAGCTCGAGGAACCAGCCGGTCAGGACGGGGTACTCCAGCACCGGGTAGTTGCCGGAGTCGAGGTAGGGGATGTTGCCCTGCAGCAGTCCGCGGCCCGAGTAGAGCAGGCCGATGTCGGAGTAGCACATGTTCTTGTACTGGTCGATGGACTGCCCGGCCGCCGTGATCCGGCAGGGGAGACGGAAGACCAGGCCAGCCAGGTACGCCAGGGTGCCGACCAGCAACGCCACCCTGGTGGGGTTCCACCAGCCGCCCCGGCGGGCCGCGTGCCGACCGACCGGGCCGCCGATGCGCCGGCTGAGCTCGGTGACGAACGGATCGCTCACTGAAGGCGCGTCCGTCCCGCGAGCCGGCGCCCCCACGCTCAGCCGCCGCCGCTGGAGCTCGAGCTCGGCTTCGGGCTGCTCGTAGCGCTCGGCTTGGCCGTCGAGGGGCTGCTGCTCGGCTTCGGGCTCGAGCTCGGCTTCGGGCTCGAGCTGGGGGACGGGGTCGGCGTGGGCTGGGCACTGGCCGAGGACGACGGGCTGGGCGCCGGCGACTGGTACGTCGGCGACGGCCGCGGGGTGGTGTCGGCGTTGACGTAGGCGGGTTCGGGGAACTGCTTGACCGGCTGGCCGTCGGTCGCGGTCTTCATGTACTCCTCCCAGGTCAGCGCCGGGTAGGTGCCGCCGAAGAAGGTGCTGTCGCCGGGCCGGCGGTAGTCGTCGAGGCTAGCGGTGCCCTCATTACCGGCGACGTACATGACGGCCGTGGAGATCTGCTTGGTGTAGCCGACGAACCACGCCGAGTTGACGATGTCCTTGCCGTCGGAGTCCGGAACACCGTTGGTGCCGGTCTTGCCGGCAACGGGCCGGTTGAGGGTCTGGACGGAGCGGCCGGTGCCGTTCTCGACGACGTTGGAGAGGGCGAAGGTGACATCGGCGGCGATGTCCTCGTTGACCGCCCGCTTCTCCTTCGGCTCGGCCTTGTAGAGGACCTTGCCGTCGGTGTCACGCACCTCCTTGACCACGTGGTCCGACACGGCAGTTCCCTCGTTGGCGAAGGTGGCGTACGCACTGGCCTGGTTCAGCGGGCTCACCTCAGCCTGACCGAGGGCGATGCGGTCGTACTTCGCGTCCCAGCCTGCACCCTTGGGCGCGCCGGCCGCCGAGGCGACGTCGAGGATCTTCTGCGGGCCGTCGTTCATCTGCGTGGTCATGTCCACGAAGGCGGTGTTGATCGAGTCGGTCGTGGCCTTGACCAGGTCCACCGCGTACCCGTAGGAGTAGGAGTACTCGTTGCGGATCGGGCTGGTGTCGCCCTCGGGGGTGAACGTGTTCCCGCGGAAGGTCGAGCGCAGGCTGTAGCCGTCCTCGAGCCCTGCGGCCAGGGCGTACGCCTTGAAGGTCGAGGCGGTGGGTCGTGCCGTGGTGGCCCAGTTGCGGGAGCTCGTGACGTAGTCGGCGCCACCGTAGAGGGCTAGCACCTCACCTGTCCCGACTTCGACCGAGGCGATCGCGGCGTGCAGGTTCTTGGCCTTCTTTCCCGAGGCCTTGGCGGCCTGCTCGGTGTAGTCCTGCGCGGCTTTGACGGCGGCGTTCTGGGCGTCCTTGTCGAAGGTCGTGGTGATCTTGAGCCCGCCGCCGCTGATCTGGTCGGAGCTGAAACCATGGGACCCGAGCTCCCTCTCGACCATCTTGAGCAGGAAGCCCTTGGGGCCGCCGTAGCGCTCGTTGGCGGCCACCTTCGGGAACTTCGGCAGCTTCGCTAAGTCCTTCGCGGCCTGCGCCGGGGTGATCGCCCCGGTCTCGCCCATCGAGGTCACGACGTAGCGGTAGCGGTCGAGGAGGTTCTGCTTGCCCTCCTTGTCGGACGGGTCGAAGTAGGTCGGGTTGTTGATGACGCTCGCCAGCACCGCCGCCTGCTTGACGCTCAGGTCCTTGGCGTCCTCGTCGAAGTACGCCTTGCTGGCCGCCTGGATCCCGTACGCACCATGGCCGAAGTAGATCGTGTTGAGGTAGCCCTCGAGGATCTGCTCCTTGCTCAGCTGCTTGTTGATCTTGTAGGCGAGGAAGAGCTCCTTGAACTTACGGGTGGCCGTCTGCTCGGAGTAGAGGTATTTGATCTTGATGTACTGCTGGGTGATCGTCGACCCGCCCTGCAGGGTGCCACCCCGAGCGATCGTCCACGCTGCGCGAGCCATGCCACGGATCGAGATGCCCTTGTCCGTCCAGAAAGAACGGTTCTCCGCCGCTACCACGGCGTCTTTGATCGTCTGCGGCATCTTGTCGAAGTCCAGCGGCTGGCGGTTCTGGATGGCGAAGCTTCCGAGCTCGGACTTGCCGTCGCCGTAGTAGACAAAGGTCGTGGCGGTGTCGAAGTCGGCGTTCGGGTTGGGCAGCTTGGTGGTGGTGTAGCCCACCGCGACGACCGCCGTCGCACTGAGAAGGCCAAGGGCGACCAGGATCGCGAGCACGGCAAAGACCCGCTTGGCCGCACGGCCGCGCTGACGCGGCTTCGTCGCCTCTGGTCGCTTCGCTACCGGCCCCCAAGAGGGGTCAGCCATAGATGTCCTCGACGGTCTGTTGGCGGCGCGGCGGCTTACGACGGACGCCGTCGCCGAGGAGGTAGGACAAGATCATGTGGTTCCAGGAACAGGTCTGGCACACCTCGACCACGACGACCTTGAACTCGCCGAACTCGTGGGCCATCTCCTCGAGCTCGGGGCGGCGCTTGATCCGACCGGAGTACTGACCCAGCTGCTCACCGAAGGTGTAGCTCAGCGTGGTGAGCCCCGGCGCCCGGCAGACCGGGCAGGGGTTGTCGGTCGGCTCGCCGTGGTACTTCGCGGCGCGGAGCAGCATCGGATCCGCGTCGCACGCGTCGAGGCGCGCGATCTTCTTTCCCGGGCGCCGCAGCTTCTCCAGCGTGGAGCGACGCTGCAGCGCGTAATCGATGACCTCCCGCTGCGACCACATGGCGTCAAGCGTACGA
This sequence comes from uncultured Actinomycetota bacterium, assembly GCA_963727215.1. GTDB lineage: Bacteria > Actinomycetota > Actinomycetes > Propionibacteriales > Propionibacteriaceae > Microlunatus. The sequence continues at coordinate 165 of CAVSFR010000008.1, read as the reverse complement.
CTTCTGATCGAGAAGGCGAGGAGATGTGAGGTCTCCGACAGCCCGGAACCTGGCATCGGCGCGAGGCGTTCAGCCGCCGGATGACGTAGCATCGTGGGTCGGTCGTCGACCGCGGGGCCATGGCGCAATTGGTAGCGCACCTGCTTTGCAAGCAGGGGGTTAGGG